>NZ_JBHTRZ010000011.1:342473-430090 GCF_042795335.1 Streptomyces sp. NPDC056479
CGGCCCGCGTGGCCGGTGAGGGTGGCCGTGCATGCTCCCGTGTTGCGGTCCCAGATCCGCACCGTCTCGTCATCGCCAGCGGTAGCCAGCCAGGCGCCAGCCTGTGAAATGGCCACGAAGTTGACCGCCCTTGTGTGGCCGGTGAGGGTGGCCGTGCATGCTCCCGTGTTGCGGTCCCAGATCCGCACCGTCTTGTCATCGCCAGCGGTAGCCAGCCAGGCGCCGTCCGGAGAAAACGCGACGGACCAGACTCGGCCCGCGTGGCCGGTGAGGGTGGCCGTGCATGCTCCCGTGTTGCGGTCCCAGATCCGCACCGTCTCGTCATCGCCAGCGGTAGCCAGCCAGGCCCCAGCAGGACAAACCCCCACTGACCACACTCGACCCACGTGACCGGCGAACGTTTGCTCAAGGGCACCGTGGGAGCTGTCAGGTAGGGGCCACTGACTCACGAGGCAGGGATGCAGTGTGGTGTCCCGCCGGCGAGCGGCGATCTGGTCACGCCAGCAATGGTGCCTGTCGAGGCGGGTGTGAAGGACGCCAGTGAGAACTGAGGGGGGATCGATGGGAGGGAGTAGATGGGAAACATGGACGAGGCTCTGGGCGAGTGGTCTGGCGTAGGGGGTACCGATGCTGGCGAGGTCAGTTAATGGTGCATTGGGCCCGCGATGGGTCAAGCGGGTCTCGACCCACCGCACGTCACCTGCCACAGCTTCGGCGAGTGAGGTGCGGCCAGCAGCGATCATGTGGTCAATGAGGTGGTCGAGGAGATATCCATCCGCGTTCTGCCACCAAGCCTGCTCGGGGTTTAACGCGCGACCGGTTGTCAGCGGCTGGGCAGGAGCTAGCGTGGCAGCGACCGCGTCGATCAGAAGTCCATTAGTACGGTTCAGGCCGGACGATCCGAGGCGGTTCCGAAGAAAGTCGCGGATGACGTCGTGCAGGCTGACTCTGCCGCCGTCATGCGGGTCGACTGTGAGTAGGGATAAGCGCTCGAGATCACGACTCAAGACACGCGTCTGGTCTTCTGTCAGCCCTGCCGTCGCCTGCCAGAGCAGAATGACGATTGACATCGGTATCTGCTCGTCCTCGGCAAAGATGCCAAGCTCAGCAAAGCGGTCTTCACCTCCGGGTGGTAGCAGCGTGACAGCAGCTTGGATAGAGGCGTTGACAGCCTGACTCCGCAGCCGAGGGTCGTCCAAGTCCCAAACGGCAGCTGGATCGTCCACAGCCGTAGGCCCGTGTGCGTGTAGCCGTGACAAAGTGCGCTCAGCGCAGGCAATCAGGTCGGCCCCGGAAGCGCACTGTTCAGCGATAAGACGGTTTGTCAGGCGTAGCAGCAAGGCCCAGCGACCAGTGGCCTGGAGCAGCCCCGTGACAAGAGACTCAGGAAGTTGCGGCAAGCCCCATGTGAGCATGGTCCGTGCCTGGGCAAGTGACATTTGGTCAACCTGGATGCGCCGCGTATTGGCAGGCAGCAGGTCAGGGCTGCGTGTGGTGACCAGGCGTACACACTGGCGGCCGCCAAAGAGGAAGGGCGCGAGCTGTTCCGCCTCCCACACGTCATCGAGCACCAGCAGGGTACGCGGACGCTGATCGAGAAGCCGACCGAGATGAGCACCGGCCATGTCTGGGTCTTGGAATTCGGTGGTGTCACCGGTGATGAACCGTGTGACTTCGGCAACTTTGGCCGCGATTGCCGCCCGACCGCGCACATCGCGGCCGATGGTGATGGGATAGATCCGGGACCGGAATCGGCGCCGCACATGCCTATTTGCGCACACGGCGGTGGCCAGAGTTGTTTTGCCGAAGCCGCCCGCTCCGTACAAGGATGTGGTGATTCCCACCGCGTGGCCATCTTGGCGCACGGCTGCCGCCGTCTCACCGGTCTGGGATCGGTCGACGAACCAGTCCGGAACGGGCGTCGGCGGCGGAGGTGGAGGATCATCCAGGACTGGCGTGCGCCGTTGCAACCAGTTCGAAGTAACTGCCAGCACCATCGCGGTCGTGACCAATCCGCCAACCCACCACCATGCGTCCTGCCGCAGGTTGTCCAGCGGTCCGGGCCAGCGATCTTCGGCGGTGGCGGCGTTCCCTGACAGTGCCAACAACACGGCCAGAAGTACTTCAACGCCAACAAACCACCGGAGCATTCGGTCTCGGACTTGCACCTGCACCCTCCCCTGATCACAGGCTCTGGCACGAACCTTATGCGGGCGGGTCTCGCACCATACGGCGAAGTGGTATGTGCCGTGTGACACGAATCAACTTCCTGACGCGGTGTCGGTTGGCTGGCGGGCAGCCATACGTACCGTTCATGAGCGCGGCACACACGGTCCGGCGTGGTGCCAAGAGATCTGCGCCGCGGGCTCTGTGGCCAGACCTAACGGCTCTATACGACTCTCCGGGCCATGACCAAACGGCTGTCTAGCAGCAGTAGCCTGCTTGCTTGCCGGGTCGGGAGAGACCGTTCAGGGCACGGGCAGAGAGGATACGTTCAGCGAGGTGTTGCGCGCTCCATCAGGAGATACCCGAGGAGAAGCTGTCCAGGGTCGCCGCGTACGACTGGTTCGGCTCGGTCGCCCTGGTCCCGCTGGCGACGGCTCTCGCCGGCCCGGCGGAGACGGCGTTCGGACGCACGTCGGCCCTGTGGGGATGCGCCGCGCTGGTCGTGGTCGTCACGGCGGCGGTCCTGTGCGTCCCGGACGTACGGAATCTACGGCGTCGTACGAAGCAGGTGACCGCCGGCGGCAAACCCGCCTCAACCGATGCCGAAAGCCCCGTCGGGGGGCTCGGGTGACGGCACGGCGTCCTCGTCCCGCACCGGCCGCGCCCCGCCGATGAACTCCCGCAGGCCGGCGCCGTGTTCGACCCGGGCCGGGAAGACGTCGGAGGCGGTGAGCCGGGCCAGGGCCGCTGTGTCGACGGGCCGGTGCGCGGCGATCAGCACCGCGTTCCCGAACCGCCGCCCGCGCAGCACACCCGGCTCGGCGATCAGCGCGAGCTCCTCGAACTGCGTGGCGTATGTGGCGAGTTGGGAGCGCAGGAAGGCGAAGGGCGCGGCATCGGCGAGGTTGGCAAGATAGACGCCGCTCCCCCGCAGCACCCGCTCGGCCTCACGGGCGTACGCGACGGACGTCAGATGCGCCGGCACCCTTGAGCCGCCGAAGACATCGGCGACGAGCACGTCGGCCGAGTCGTCCGGGGCGGTCTCCAGCCAGGCACGCGCGTCCCCGGCGTGCAGCCGGATGCCGTTTCCGTCCGGCACCGGCAGCTGCTCGGCCACCAGCTCCAGCAGCCCGCGGTCGGCCTCGACGACGTCCTGCCGCGAGCCGGGCCGGGTCGCGGCCAGATAGCGCGGCAGCGTGAGCGCGCCGCCCCCGAGATGCAGCACGTCCAGCGCGCGTCCCGCCTCGGCGACGGTGTCCAGCACATGGCCGAGGCGGCGCGCGTACTCGAACTCCAGATGGGTCGGCTCGTCGAGATCGACGTAGGACTGAGGGGCCCCGTCGACGGTGAGCAACCACGCCCTCTCGCGATCGACATCGGGCATCAGCTTGGCGATGCCGTAGTCGACGGACCGGGTGACGGGTATGGGTTCGCTCACCTTCCCATTGTGCCGGGGGCCCGCCTGACCAGGGGCGTGGGGGACCGCGCGGCCGGCCACGACCGGACCCGCGGTCCCCCACGGACCGCACCGCCTCACACGACGGCGGTCACGGTCCCCGCCCCCACGGTCCTGCCACCCTCACGGATGGCGAATCCGAGCCCCGGCTCAAGCGGCACCTCACGCCCCAGCTGGACGGTCATCGCGACCGTCTCCCCGGGCCGTGCGACACCCACCTCACCGAGGTCGATGTCCCCGACCACATCCGCCGTACGGATGTAGAACTGCGGCCGGTAGCCGGTGGTGACAGCTGTCGCGCGCCCGCCCTCGCGGGCCGAGAGCACATACACCTGCGCGGAGAACCGACTTCGAGGCGTCACGCTCCCCGGCGCCGCGACCACATGCCCCCGCCGGACGGCGTCCCGCGGGACCCCGCGCAGCAACAGCGCCACGTTGTCGCCGGCCTGTGCCTCGTCCATCGGCTTGCCGAAGGTCTCCAGGCCGGTGACCACGGTCTCCAGCCCGGCCCCGAGCACTTCGACCCGGTCCGAGACATGCACCGTCCCCCGCTCGACGGCCCCGGTCACCACCGTCCCCCGACCGGTGATCGTGAGCACGTTCTCCACGGACAGCAGGAACGGCGCGTCCACATAGCGCTCCGGCATCGGAACGTAGGTGTCCACCGCGTCGAGCAACGCCTCGACGGACGCCGTCCACTTCGGGTCGCCCTCCAGCGCTTTCAGCCCCGACACCCGTACGACGGGCGCGGCGTCGCCCCCGTAGCCGTGCTCGGTGAGCAGGTCGCGGACCTCCAGCTCGACGAGGTCGATGAGCTCCTCGTCGCCCGCGTCGGCCTTGTTGAGGGCGACGACGATGTGGTCGACGCCCACCTGCCGGGCGAGCAGCACATGCTCGGCGGTCTGCGGCATGATCCCGTCGAGCGCGGAGACGACGAGGATCGCCCCGTCCAGCTGCGCGGCGCCGGTGACCATGTTCTTGACGTAGTCGGCGTGGCCCGGCATGTCGACGTGCGCGTAGTGGCGGGTGTCGGTCTCGTACTCGACGTGCGCGATGTTGATGGTGATGCCGCGTGCGGCCTCCTCCGGCGCGCGGTCGATGCGGTCGAAGGGGACGAACGTGCCCGAGCCCCGCTCGGCGAGGACCTTGGTGATGGCGGCCGTCAACGTGGTCTTGCCGTGGTCGACATGGCCCATCGTGCCGATGTTGAGATGCGGTTTGGTGCGCACGTATGCCGTCTTGGACATGGCTGTACCTCGAAGTCTCTACAGAAGTCTCTGCGAAGGAGATGGGGACCCCAAGGACTTGCCGACCCTCCCCCTGCGGGGTCCGCCGGACTGTCCGGAGAGGGTCAGCTTCGGGCGCCGTCGGCTGCGGCCAGGAGGACCGGAACGGCAGCCTTCGGAGCATCCGCGACTGCGGATGCTGCGAGGACGAAGGCGTGCCGGAACATGACGTCGATCATTGCCGACGCTTTGCCCGACGTCGAATGGTTTTCAGCGGTACGGGACTTCAGGGGCGGTATCGGAGTCAGGCGCCGATGTTCTTCAGCGCCTCCCGCACCGACAGCGGCGCGAACCGCCCCCGTTCGCGTGCCAGGAAGTCCCGCACGGCGTCCGGGTCGGTCTTGGCGTACTCGCGCAGGCACCAGCCGATGGCCTTGCGGATGAAGAAGTCGGGGTGGCCGGACTGGCGCAGGCAGTAGGCGAAGAGGCGCTCGGTGTCGGTGCGATCCTTGTAGCGCAGCTGGTGCAGCAGGGCGGTGCGGGCCACCCACAGGTCGTCGTCCGCGATCCAGGCGTCCATGTCCGCCGTGAGCTTCGGGTCGGCTGCGACGAGCCCGCCCACGACATGGGCGGCGAGCAGGTCGACGGTGTCCCACCAGGAGACCGTCGTGATCAGATGCCGGGCCACCGGCAGGAAACCGGAGGAGCAGCGCCCCACATGGCGGCGGAGATAGTCGACGGCGAAGTAGTGGTACTCGCGCTCCGGCAGCTCCCAGCAACGCAGGGCGATGGCCGTGCAGTCGGCTTCGTCGGGGCGCGGTGTCCCCTGGAGGACGGTGCGGGACAGGGCGCGGCGCGCGGGGGTGGTGAGGCCGAGGAAGGGGGTCACGTCCTTCATGTACGCCCCCATGGACACGGCGCGTTCGGGGTCGGCCGCCGCGCCGTAGGCGGCGACGAGCCGCTCCAGCACCGTGTCGGCCAGGACACTGCGCGGTACTTCCAGTGTTCCCGTTCCTGTGACGCCCATGAGACGAACCATACGGCGATCACACATCTTCGTCGGTTACTGTCGCGGCATGCTCGACGATGCCACCACCCGCTCTGGGGGCACCGCCACGGCCGCAGCACAGGCCGCCGCCAAGGAACTCGCCGTTTCCACGCGCGTACCGGTGCCCGCCCCCGCAGGCTTCGCCACGCGCTGCTCGAGAGCGCTGCTCTCGCCGTGGTCACGGCTGTCCCTGCTCCTGGTCCTGCTCGCGGCGGCCGCGACGTCCGTGCTGCTCTTCGAGCCGCACAAGCTCCTGGCGCACGGCTGGCCGCCCCAGGTCGGCGGCCCCGTCGCGGTGGTGCTGTTCGCCGTGGCCTACGGGCTGATCACGGTGGCGTTCGTGCCACGGCCGCTGCTGAACCTCGCCGCGGGGGCGCTCTTCGGTTCGGCGCTGGGCATGGGCGCCGCCATGGCCGGCACCGTGCTCGGGGCGGCGATCTCGTTCGCGCTCGGCCGGATGCTCGGCCAGGACGCCCTGCGTCCGCTGCTGCGCGGCCGGCTGCTCAAGGCGGTCGACCGTCAGTTCAGCAAGCACGGCTTCCGGTCGATGCTGGCGGTGCGGCTGTTCCCCGGGGTGCCGTTCTGGGCCGCGAACTACGCCGCCGCGGTCTCCCGCATGGGCTACTTCCCCTTCCTCCTCGCGACGGCACTGGGGTCGATCCCGAACATCGCCGCGTACGTCGTCGCGGGCGCCCGGGCCTCGCAGCCGACGTCCCCGGTGTTCCTGATCGCGGTGGCCGCCATCGCACTGCCGGCACTCGCGGGCGCGGTGGTGGCCTGGCGCAAGCGCCACCACCTGCGCCGCCGCTGATCCGGCCCGGTCAGGCTCACTCTCGGACCGAACTTTTCAGACCGGGCTTTTCAGACCGGGCTTTTCAGACCGGACTGTTCAGACCGACTCGACGATCATCGCGTTCGCCAGTCCGCCCGCCTCGCACATGGTCTGCAGGGCGTAACGGGCGCCGCGCTCACGCATGGCATGCACCAGCGTCGTCGTCAGCCTCGTGCCGCTCGCGCCCAGCGGATGCCCGATCGCGATCGCGCCGCCGTGCACATTGACCTTGCCGAGGTCGGCGCCGGTCTCCTGCTGCCAGGCCAGTACGACGCTGGAGAACGCCTCGTTGACCTCGAACAGGTCGATGTCGTCGAGGGTCAGGCCGGCCCGGCGCAGCACCTTCTCCGTCGCCGGGATCACGCCGGTGAGCATCAGGATCGGGTCGGAGCCGGTGACGGCGAAGCTGTGCAGCCGGGCCAGCGGGCGCAGGCCCAGCCGGGCGGCCGTCTCGCTGGAGGTGATGAGCACGGCGGAGGCGCCGTCGTTGATGGGGCTGGCGTTGCCCGCGGTGACGCTCCACTCGATCTGCGGGAAGCGCTCGGCGAAGGCCGGGTCGTAGTACGCGGGCTTGAGGCCGGCGAGGATCTCGGGGGTGCTGCCCGGTCGTACGCACTCGTCGCGCGAGACGCCCTCCAGGGGCGCGACCTCGGCGTCGAACAGGCCCTGCTCCCAGGCGGCGGCCGCCTTCCGGTGCGAGGAGACGGCGAACGCGTCCATCTGCTCGCGGGTGATCGACCACTTGGCGGCGATCAGCTCGGCGCTGACGCCCTGCGGGATCAGGCCCTCGGGGTAGCGCTCGGCGATGCCGGGGCCGAAGGGGTCCTTGCCGGGCGGCACGTTCGACCACATCGGCACCCGGCTCATCGACTCCACGCCACAGGCGACGACCAGGTCGTACGCGCCCGAGATCACGCCCTGGGCCGCGAAGTGCACGGCCTGCTGGGACGAGCCGCACTGGCGGTCCACGGTGGTCGCCGGGACGGACTCCGGGAAGCCCGCCGACAGGGCAGCGTAGCGGGTGGTGTTCATGGCCTGCTCGCCGACCTGGTCGACGGTGCCGCCGATGACATCGTCGATCAGCGCCGGGTCGACACCGGAGCGCTCGACGAGAGTGCGCAGGGTGTGGGCGAGGAGCTCGACGGGGTGGACGTGTGCCAGGGAGCCATTGGGCTTGCCCTTGCCTATAGGGGTGCGAACGGCTTCGACGATCACTGCGTCACGCATGGTGCGGGCCTCCTTGGCCGCCGGGCGATGACCGGCAGACGGGCTCGTGCCGGGACCGGCACGATTACCGGTGAGTAGGAAATTCGAACTCACTCTAGCCCGGCGAGTTGGAAAAACAAACCCACAAGGTTGGAAAGTCGAACCGGCCCCCTAGACTGAGCGCCATGGCCGCCCCCAAAGACCCGCGCCCCTGCTCCATCGCCGACGCCCTGGCGCTCGTGGGCGAGAAGTACTCCCTGCTCGTCCTGCGCGAGGTGTGCCTCGGCAACGGCCGCTTCGACCAGCTCGTCCGCAACATCGGCGCCCCCCGCGACATCCTCGCCACCCGGCTGCGCCGCCTCGTCGACGCCGGCATCCTGACCAAGCGCGCCTACAGCGAGCGCCCACAGCGCTTCGAGTACCGGCCCACCCCGGCCGGGCTGGAGCTGGAACCGGTCCTGATGACCCTCATGACCTGGGGCGACCGGCACCTGCGCCAGGACGACGACCGCCCCATGGTGATCGAGCACAGCTGCGGCAACGAACTGCTCGCGATCGTCACCTGCCGGGCCTGCGGCGACCCGGTACGCCACGAGGACCTCAGGGCACACCCTCAGGCGTCCGGATGGTCGGTGTCGGGGCCGACGGCGGCGTGATCCCGGGCTGCGGTGTGCGTCGGCGGACCTGAGGCGGGCGAGCTGGGTCGAGCGGAGGGCGGCCGATCACCGCACGTGCCCACCACCCGGCGTCTACCAGGGATGCGTCTCCAGGTACTTCACGATCGCCTCCCGCTCCCAGGCCCCGTCGGCCACGACGACCCGGTAGCGGCGGGTGAGGGTGTCGCCGGGCGGGAGTTCCAGTTCGGCGTGGAAGGCCCAGGAGGGAGCGACGCCCGCGAAGGGTTCGTTGCGTACGAACCAGTGGGCGGGGTGGGTGCCCCGGGCGCCGGCGTGGTCGTTCTCGGGGGCGTGCGCGAAGACGAGGGTCGCGTGGCCGTCGGCCCCGTCGTGCTCGCCGGAGTAGGCCAGCCAGGGCGCCTGTTCGCCCATGAGGCCGGGGCCCTCGGCGTCGGGGGTGGTGATCCGGCCGCCCTGAAAGGCGCGTGGGCCCCGCCAGAACAGACCGGTGTAGCCGGCCATTTCACGTCCTGCGGTACTGGGGCTGCCGAACCGCAGCGGCTCATCACGGCGGTTCGTCACGGCGCTCGTCCAGGTCAGGGCCCAGGAGCCGGACTCGGGCTCGACGTCGTGCACCTCGATCCGGCGCCGCTCCTCGGCCCAGAGCTCACCGCTGCGCGGATGCCAGGTCAGCCGTTCGGCGATGACGACCCGGTCACGGTCCGAGGAGACCTCGTCGAAGGCGACGTGCGCCATCGACCCGACCCGCTCGGGGAGTTCGAGGTACCCCTGTCCATGGACGTAGGAATTGCCGCCCCACAGATTCGCCCCGGACAGATGCGAGGCCGTGAGCGACAGGCCCTTGTGCCAGCGGTGGTCGTGGGGCCGGTGGTCGGTGACGACATCGCCCGCGAGGGTCCGCATCGGGTGGACGTACGGCTTCGGGGCCTCCCAGGCGGCCTCCGGCCGGTAGACATAGGCGAGCAGCTCGACGCCGGTGACCGGATCGGTCACAGCGATGCGGTCGCCGTATGCGTGGACGATGCGCAGCCCGGTCACGCGGCGGCCTCCCCGGCGGCGGGTGCCCAGCCCGGTGTGCCTCCGTGCATCGCCGAGTAGAACGGATCACCGGGGCCGATCTCCCCCGCCCGCACCGTCGCATCCGTGAACGCCGACTTGTACAGGGCAGCGATCAGCTCCAGGCTCGTACGCCCGTCCCAGCCGCTGCTACGCGGCCGCTCCCCCGCGCGCATGCTCGCGACCAGCTCCCGCAACTGCTCGAGATGGGAACTCGGCACGTCCTCGCCGAAGTCCTGCCAGGCCGCGGCCTCGGTGGCCGGCACACCCCGGGCCGGCGTGATGCGCCAGCTGTCGTTGCGGTGCCCGTACAGGTGGGTGAGTTCGACGGTCGCGCGCTCGCAGTCGATGCGGATTCGGCTGACCTCGTCGGGGCTCAGCACGCTGTTCACGACCGTCGCCATCGCACCGTTCGCGAAGCGTACGAGGGCGGTCGAGACGTCCTCGGTCTCGACGTCGTGCACCAGCCGCCCGGCCATGGCGCGCACCTCGCTCCACGGTCCGAGCAGGTCGAGCAGCAGATCCATCTGATGGATCCCGTGCCCCATCGCCGGACCGCCGCCCTCGGTCCCCCAGCGGCCGCGCCAGGGCACGGCGTAATAGGCGGTGTCGCGGTACCAGGTGGTCTGGCAGTGCGCGACGAGCGGGCGGCCCATGGCCCGGTCGGTGAGCAGGCGCCGTACGTGCCGGGTGCCCGAGCCGAAGCGATGCTGGAAGACGATAGAGGCGTAGGGGCCGCCGTCCTTGCCCTCCTCCGCCTCGATGGCGTCGAAGTCGGCGAGGCTCGGCACGGGCGGCTTCTCGCACCACACCCAGGCACCGGAGCGCAGTGCCGCGACGGTCTGCTCGCGGTGCAGCGTGGGCGGCGTGCAGATGATGACCAGGTCGGGCCGCTGCTTCTGAAGCATCCGGTCGAGATCGGTGCAGCCGTGCACAGCTCCGCCGGCGGCCTCTCGGAAGGACTGGACGGACGCCGGGTCGAGGTCGACGGCGGCGACGATTTCCGTCTCGCCCTCCGCGGCGAGCCTCGCCAGCGCGGGCAGATGGGAGTCACGTGCGATGGCGCCGGTGCCGATCACGGCGACCCTGACGGGACGGCCGACGAGCGGGGCGGACTCGGATGAAGCCATGGACGTGATCAGACTCCTCCGGGACACGGACACGGACACAGACACGGGACATGGGGCACGGGACACGGGACACGAGCAACCGACAGACGGCTGGCCGGCCGTCCGGACAGCAAGCGCTTTCCGCTCGCAGCAACGTAAGCGGCGCCCTGCCGCAGGTCAACACCGATATGGCCGGGGTCGGTGAATGCCTGCCGAGCCCCCTGTGCCGGACCTGTAATCGGGGGACGCTACGCTGCCCTCGACACTCGCGATCACTGCGCCGCCGACGAGGTGTCCCCCGTCACCCCTTGCCACGATCAGCACTTGGACTCCGTAACTTCATGTCTTGGTTTGAATCGCTCATCCTCGGACTCGTCCAGGGGCTGACCGAGTTCCTCCCCGTGTCCTCCAGCGCGCATCTGCGGCTGACCGCGGCGTTCTCGGGCTGGGAGGACCCCGGTGCGGCCTTCACGGCGATCACGCAGATCGGTACGGAGACCGCCGTACTGATCTACTTCCGCAAGGACATCGGGCGGATCATCACGGCGTGGCTGAAGTCGCTGACGAACAAGGAGATGCGACGCGACCACGACGCCCAGATGGGCTGGCTGGTGATCGTCGGCTCGATCCCGATCGGTGTGCTCGGCCTGACGCTCAAGGACCAGATCGAGGGCCCCTTCCGCGATCTGCGGATCACGGCGACGATGCTGATCGTCGTCGGCATCGTCATCGGCATCGCCGACCGGCTGGCGGCCCGCGACGAGTCGGGCGGCCGGCACCGCGCGCCGAAGCAGCGCAAGTCGCTCGAGGACCTGAACGTGAAGGACGGCCTGATCTTCGGTCTGTGCCAGTCCGCGGCGCTCATCCCCGGCGTCTCGCGCTCCGGCGCGACCATCAGCGGCGGCCTCTTCATGGGCTACAACCGCGAGGCAGCGGCCCGTTACTCCTTTCTCCTCGCGATCCCGGCCGTCCTCGCCTCGGGTCTCTTCGAACTCAAGGACGCGATGGAGAGCGACCATGTCTCCTGGGGTCCGACGATCTTCGCGACGGTGATCGCCTTCGTGTCCGGTTACGCGGTCATCGCGTGGTTCATGAAGTTCATCTCCACGAAGAGCTTCATGCCGTTCGTCTGGTATCGCATCGCACTCGGCATCGTCATCATCGTCCTGGTGGCAGCGGGTGTCCTGAGCCCGCACGCGGCGGAGTCGGCGGGTTAGCACCCCCGATCCGATCGGAGCATGGCCCTCACCCAGCAATTCGCCCGCGTCACCCGGGAGTACCTGGAGCGGTGCCGCGCCTCGGCGCTCGACTCACCTGGGTCGGCGCCCGGGTGGAACCCACCGGCCGAGGATCTCCTCGACACGGACTGGGCGACCTGGGGCCTCATCCGCTACTGCCGCGCGACGCGAACCGCCACCGCCCTGATGACTCTGCTCGGCCGGGCGATCTCCGGGGACCCCGGCGGAGACATCGGCTTCCTCGACCACCCCGAGGTGTACGACGGCTTCGACGGCCCACCTCAGCTCCTCGCCCCCACCGCCGTCAGGGACATCGCCCGAGCCCTCGACGCGATCGACCTCGACGACGTTTTGTGGAACCTGCCGACCACCAACGACGAGGCGGCAGCCGCGTGCGGATTCGGCCGAGGATTCAACGGCGACGTACGGGAGTACCTCGTCCAGCACTTCGAAGCGATGCGGGAGTTCTACGGCGGGGCTGCGAGCCGAGGTCAGTGCGTGGTCGTCTGGACCGACTGAAGATCCTTGCCCCACTGACCAACGAGTCAGTAACAAGGCCCCAGTGAGGCCCTTGGTGACACCCACCCCGAAATCCGTGACCAATCACATACGTTCTGCGTAGCCGTCCGGTAGCGCGCTGTCAGTCCTTGCCCCTAGGCTTGTCCGCATGTCCCCCCATTCCTTAGGCCCTGGTTCCGTGCGGTCTGCTGCCGAGGTGAACGAGGATATTCGCGCCCTGTGGCTGCGCGCGGGCGGCTCGTTGTCGGCTCAAGAGCGCGCGGAGTACGAGCTGTTGGTGGTCGAGTGGGCGGCCGCCATCCGCAGTGAGGTCATCAAGGCGGCCTGAGGCCCGGGGCCGCGTACCTAAGATCCATGCGCGAGGGCGGTGTTCGCCCGCGGCCTTGCCGCACCCATCCACGTCAACCTTGGAAGCCGCCGGGATCGGACAGTAGAAAGTCCCGGTGTCGCAACGCCAGTTGCAGCAATCCAGCGGCAGGCGGCGACATACGGTTCGTCGGGAGATCATTGACACTGGCGGCGTTGAGCGGCAGACCCACGATGGTGCCGTTGGAACGTGACCCGCTTATCACCACCCCTTCTTCGTTGCGTTCGACGGCCTCAGCGAAGATCCTGTCGAAGGTGTCCGCTTCGAAAACGGCGATGGTGAGAAGGCAAACAGCAAGATTCAGTGGCTCTAAAGCCATGCCCAGACACCACACATGCAACGAGCCGTCGGCCAGGGCAGCATTGAGCAGGCTGTAAGGGGGCTGACCGTAGTCCACTTCGGTACCCGCGTCTCCCCGGGCCTCTGGCGCCCCGAGCAATTCCTCGTTGTACTCGCGCATGATGGTGCGCCAGAGGTTCAGGTCCTGGCGGTGTGCGAGCGGCGAGAACGAGGCGGGCTGGACCATGCCGGCCGGGATCGGCCCGTATGTGCCCTCTCCTGTGGCAACGCGCCCTGGTTCTCTGTAGAGGAGGAAGAACGAGCCCTCTCCATCTTGGGTACGGCGCAGGGTCAGTGTGGCGACAGATGGCAGAACCACACGTTCCGCAAGCAAGAGCGGATCGTCAGCCAGGAGCCTGCGCATGGGCACCGCTCGCCAGGGCGGTCTGTCTTCCGGTTTCCGCCGCGTAGCCAGAGCCAATTCGTGCGCGACAGCCTCGTTCTGGTCGATGAGGTCGAAGTACTGGCCGCTGCCGAAGAGCAGTCGGGGTCCTCGCAGATCAGACCAGTCGGCACGTACAAGGCGAAAGGACGGCCGGTCCTCAAAGAGGGTGGGACGAGCCAGTGCCCCCATGGCCGAGGAATAGGTCTCGTAGCGATGTGACTTCGATTGCCTCGGCAAACCGCGCCGTGCCGCGTGCAGCAAGGACGGCATGTCCGGTGGCGAAGCATCCTGCCATTCCACCTCCACTGCCGACAGCGGGACGGGAGTCGGCGGACGCATGGCCCTCTCCCACAACAAAGAGGTACCGTCGATCCGCTCCAACGAAGGGCGGGCGAGAACGTGCATGTCGGCAGCCATCTCGCACAGCGGAACGAACCGTGCGCGAAGGTCGTCCCGTTCCTTGACGAAGGACGCCCGAGACTGTTCGACGGCGGCGGGGTCCAGTGCGCGCCACGCGTAGTACAACCCACCGGTGGCTGTCAGTGTGCCCGACAGGCCGAGCCACAGTTCCGCGTTCACGTACCACCACTCCCGGCCGACGGTACGGCACGTCCGGATAGTGCCCTACCCTTACGCCAAGTAGGCCACTCCGTAGCCTTTCCACGGGTATCCGCCATCGGGCCGACCGTCCTTGGGTCCTTGGCATTACACGGGCTTGGGCCGTTTCCAGTGCATGTTCAAGTAGCCAAGCGAAACGGCAGATCGGCGCCCGTCCGCTACCCGTCTGCTCGCACGATGACTTCGCGGGCATGGTCAACGCTGTCCACACACGGTGCCGCACCCGTCACGGGACAACCGCGCAGCGAGCAAACAGCACCAAGCCCGGCGCATACCGCTCTCAAACCCCACCCGCACCCCCCGAATACCCCCGTCCGCCCTCTTGGCTCCGCCCACCGCATGCCCAACACTGAGCCGATGACGCAGCGTGCGGAACTCGCCACCCTGAGGGATCGGTTGGCGGTCGATGGAGTGATCACCGACTATGCGGTCGCCGTGGACGACGGCGACTGGGCGGCGTACCGGAGCCTGTTCACGTCCGACGGACGGGCGGACTACCGATCGGCCGGCGGTATCGAGGGGGACGCGGGCAGTATCGCCGCGTGGCTTGCGGAGAGTTTGCGGGTGTTCTCGATGCGCCAGCACCTCATCGTCAACCGGCGGGTGCGTTTCGGGATCTTGGAGCAGGACACCGGGGACACGGCCAGGGTGCAGGCGGACTACGTCAATCCGATGAGGTTCGCCGGGGACGGCGAAGGCGCCCCGGCGCCCGATTTCGTGTGCGGCGGGCGTTACGCCTTCGGACTGCTGCGCACCGACGACGGCTGGCGGCTGCGCGAGGTGGTCGTACAGGAGAAATGGCGCCGCCTGCCCGAGCGGACCGCGCCTGCGATGATCGACTGAGCGGACGCCCACTGTCCCACTGTCAGTGCCTGTGAGCACACTGGAAGGACCACGGGGTAGGAGGCGCCGCATGAAGACGATCAGCCGCTGGCTCGCCTCGCCTTGGCGGCGCGCGATTGCCGCCACTCTGGCCGGTGCGCTGCCGGTGCTCGCCTTTCCCCAGCCCGCGCTGTGGTGGTTCGCCTACGTCGCCCTGGTCCCGTGGATCGCGCTGCTGCGCACCGCGCCGACCGGACGGCGGGCGTTGCGCGAGGGCTGGTGGGGCGGCTTCGGCTTCATGCTGGCGATGCACCACTGGCTGCTGCCGAACCTGCATGTCTTTACGTTCATCATCGCCGCCCTGCTCGGCGCGCTGTGGGCCCCGTGGGGCTGGCTGGTGCGGCGGTTCCTGGCCTCGTCGAGCCCGTCCCCGCGCCGGGTCGCGGCGGCGCTCGCCGTCCTGCCGTCCGGCTGGCTGATGGTCGAGCTCGTCCGCTCCTGGCAGGGGCTCGGCGGCCCGTGGGGCGTGCTGGGATCCAGCCAGTGGCAGGTGGAGCCGGCGCTGCGGCTCGCCTCGGTGGGCGGGGTGTGGCTGATCAGCTTCCTGGTGGTGACCGTCAATGTCGCGGTCGCCGTGCTGGTGACGGTGCGCGCGTCCCGCGTCCCTGCCGTGGCCGGTATCGCCGCGACGGCTGTCGCCACCTCGGCCGCCTGGGTCTGGTCCCCGCGCCCGGATGTCGAGGAGCGGGTCCGGATCGCCGTCGTACAGCCCGGGGTCATCGAGGGCGGGGGTACGGCCGACCGGCGTTTCGACCGGGAGGCGCAGCTCACCCGGGAGCTGGCCGGTCAGGATGTCGACCTGATCGTCTGGGGCGAGAGCAGCGTCGGCTTCGACCTCGACGACCGGCCCGACTTCGCGCGCCGGCTCGCGGCCCTCTCGCGCGAGACGGGGGCGAACATCCTGGTCAACGTGGATGCGCAGCGCTCGGACAAGCCCGGCATCTACAAGAGCTCGATCCTGGTCGGCCCGGACGGCCCGACCGGCGCCCGCTACGACAAGATGCGGCTGGTCCCCTTCGGGGAGTACATACCGCTGCGCTCGATGCTGGGCTGGGCGACCTCCGTGGGCAAGGCGGCCGCCGAGGACCGCAGGCGCGGCACCGAGCAGGTGGTGATGGACGCCGGGCACGGGCTGCGCATCGGCCCGATGGTCTGCTTCGAGTCCGCGTTCTCCGACATGAGCCGCAACCTCGCCGACCACGGCGCCGAGGTGCTGATCGCCCAGTCGGCGACGTCGACGTTCCAGCAGAGCTGGGCCCCGGAGCAGCACGCCTCGCTCGCCGCGCTGCGCGCCGCCGAGACCGGCCGCCCGATGGTGCACGCGACGCTGACCGGTGTCTCCGCGGTGTACGGGCCGAGCGGGCAGCGTGTGGGTTCCTGGCTGGGTACGAGCGAGAGCACCAGCGCGGTCTACGAGGTTCCGCTGGCCGGCGGCGTCACGCCGTACGTCCGCTTCGGCGACTGGGTGGCGCAGGCGGCGCTGCTGATCGTCGCCGCCTGGTGCGCGGGCGAGGGCATCCGGACCCTGCGGCCCCGGCTCAGGCGGCCCGCTCCTGAACCGCGCGTACCACCTGCTCGCACAACTCATGAGTCGCCAGCGCGTCCCGGGCGCTGAGCACCTTGCCCGCGCGCACGGCGTCGAGGAAGGCGAGCACCACCTGCTCGATGCCGCGCTGCCGGGCCACCGGGACCCAGTCGCCGCGCCGGCGCACGGTCGGCTGGCCCTTGTGGTCGACGACCTCGGCGAGGTTGAGGACCTGCCGCTTGGTGTCCTGCCCGGACACCTCCAGGATCTCCTCGGCGGAGCCGCTGAGCCGGTTCATGACGCCGAGCGCGGTGAAGCCGTCCCCGGCGAGCTGGAGCACGATGTGGTGCAGCAGCCCGCCCTCGACCCGGGCACGCACGGTCACGTCGTCGATCGGGCCGGGCACCAGGAAGCGCAGCGTGTCCACGATGTGGATGAAGTCGTCGAGGATCATCGCGCGCGGCTCCTCGGGGAGCCCGATCCGGTTCTTCTGCAGCAGGATCAGCTCGCGCGGATGGTCGGCGCACTGCGCGTACCCGGGGGCGTAGCGCCGGTTGAAGCCGACGGCGAGGCTGAGGTTCCGCTGCTCGGCGAGCGCCACGAGCCGCTCGGAGTCGGCGAGTCGGTAGGCGAGCGGCTTGTCGACATAGGTCGGCACGTCCGCCTCCAGCAGCCGGGTCACGATCTCCGGGTGCGCGACCGTGGGCGCGTGCACGAAGGCCGCGTCGAGATCCTGGGCGAGGAGCGAGTCGAGATCCGTGTGCCGCTGCCCGGCCGGGAGGTGGAGGCCGTCGGCGACCCGGTCGAGCGTCGCGGGCGTACGCGTCTGGAGATGCAGTTCGACCCCGGGCTGTACGCCGAGCACCGGCAGGTATGCCTTCTGCGCGATGTCACCGAGTCCGATACAGCCGACCTTCACGGGGTGATCTCCTCCAGCGGTTGCCTGCCGTCCTCTTCCCGGCAGCATACGGCGCCTGCGGCGGCCGCCAGTCGGCGATGCCCTCGAAGCCCCGCAGAAACAGCAGCGGAGCCGCCTTGGACAGCGCGGCCAGCGCCGAGTTCCGTACGACGATCCCGGCACGGCCGGTCATCAGGTTGAGGCGGCCGACCCGGGCGGCCTGGCGGGCGATGGCAGTCGTACGCGGGAGGCGGGCCGCCGTGTAGGCGGCGAGGTCGTCGCAGTGGGCGGCGAGGACGATCGCGTCCTCGATGGCCTGGTTGCCGCCCTGCCCCAGCATCGGTGGCATGGCGTGCGCGGCGTCGCCGACCAGGGCGACCCGGCCGCGGTGGTAGGCGGGCAACGGCTCGGTGATGTGATGGACGTCGTGGCGCAGGACGTCCTCGGGGCGGGCGGCGGCGAGGATCGCGGGAATCGGGTCGTGCCAGTCGCCGTAGCGGCGCAGCAGTTCGGCCTTCTCGTCGTCGGGGGCGCGCTCCCCGGCGGGCGTGATCGCAGCGGCGTACGCGTAGACACGGCCGTCCTTGAGCGGGTGCGAGCCCCAGATGCGACCCCGGCCCCAGGTCTCGTGCGAGGCGAACTCCACGCCGGGCACCGGGATGACGACCCGCCAGGTGGTGAACCCGGAGTACTCGGTTCCGGGGTGACGCGGGAACAGCGCAGGGCGTACGGCGGACTGGATGCCGTCGGCGGCCACCACGAGGTCGGCCTCCAGATCGCCGTCCGGCGTGCTCACCCGTGCCGGTCGCTCGGCGTCGCCCGGGTCGGCCAGACTCGCGGCGACCCCGGTACGGACGGTCTCGGCCGGGAGCCGGGCGGCGAGGCTGTTGACGAGGGTGGCCCGGTGCAGCAGTACGAGGGGGCCGCCGAAGCGTTCGGCCACGGCGGCGGCGTCCGTGCGTGAGAGCCAGCGCCCGGACGGGGTGCGCAGTCCCCCGTCGCCCTGCCAGGCCGCGAGGTCGCGGATCTCGTCACCGAGCCCGATGACGTCCAGCGCGCGCAGGGAGTTGGGCGCTAGGGAGATCCCCGCGCCGACCGGCTCCAGGGACGGGGCGCGTTCCAGGACGGTGACGTCCCAGCCGCCCTGACGCAGTGCGACCGCCGCGGTCAGGCCTCCGATGCCGCCGCCGATGACGACGGCCCGCCTCGACTGTGCCATGGCTCCTCCTGAGCTGAGCAGAGAGGTGACTACAGATGTAGTACCACTGCGTCTCGACTGTACTACAGGCGTAGTGCAGGAGGTAGGTTGATCTCCATGTCCGTACGCTCCGCAGGCGCCGCGCGCGCCGATCTCGTCGCCGACACCGCCCTCGCGCTGCTCGCGGAGCGAGGGATGCGGGGGCTCACGCACCGGGCGGTCGACGAGGCGGCCGGGCTGCCCCAGGGCTCCACGTCGAACCTGGCGCGCACCCGGCAGGCGCTGCTCGAAGTGGCGGTGCGGCGGCTCGCCGAGCGTGAGGCGCGGGTCCTGGCGCTGGAGGAGATGCCGGACCCACGGGGCGGCCTCGACTCACTGGTCGACGGCCTGGCGCTGGCGACGCACCGCGCCCTGACCCGCAATCGCGAACTCACCCTCGCCCGCTACGAACTGGCGCTGGAGGCCACCCGCCGCCCCGAATTGCGCGCCTATTTCGACGCGACGGGCGCCCGCTTCCGTGACCAGCTCACCGCCCTGATGACCGCGATGGGCTCGACGGCCCCGGCCCGGCACGTGCTGTCCCTGGTCGCGTGGGCGGACGGGCTGATGTTCAGCTGCGTGGCCGGGTCCTTCAACGCGGAGGTGCCGAGCCTGGAGGAGGTACGGGCGGGGCTGCGCGAGCTCCTTGACGGGATGTTCGAGCGGTGAGCCCGGGGCTCCGGCAGTCGTAAAACTGCTGGTGAAGGCAGGGAAGTTGAGCGAGGATGCCGGCATGACGATCGAACGCCATGAGCCCGCCACCACCGCCGACGAGCGCACCATGCTGGAGGGCTGGCTGGACTACCACCGGCAGACCCTGGCGTGGAAGTGCGAAGGCCTGACCGACGCCCAGCTCAGGATCGCGTCCGTGGAGCCGTCCGAGCTGACCCTGATGGGGCTGGTGCGGCACATGGCGGAGGTGGAGCGCTGGTGGTTCCACGAGGTTCTCCTGGACGAGGACCTCGGGGTGCTCTACTCCAGCGAGGAGGACCCCGACGGCGACTTCCACTTCACCGATGCCGACACCTGGCAGGAGGCGTACACCACTTGGCAGGCCGAGGTGGACAACGCTCGTCGTAACGCGGCGGGCCACGGCCTGGACGACCGCTCCAAGGGCAGAAGCCGGTCCGGCGAGACCTTCAACCTGCGCTGGATCATCACCCACATGATCGAGGAGTACGCCCGCCACAACGGCCACGCCGACCTGATCCGCGAGCGCGTCGACGGCACCACGGGCGACTGACGTCAGCGGGGGCGGGCCCGCACCGCCCGTACGGGGACGGAGATCACCCGTGTGGATCAACCTCTGCTCGTCCGCTGTCCCAACGGCCGCCCGACCCAGCAGAGTTGCGCGGGTGCATCGAACGACGACCACCGCAACGCTCCTGGTCACCGTGACCGTCTCGGCCCTGTCCGGCTGTACGACGGTCCAGCGCCCGTCGGCCCCCGGGGCCCCGACGGCACCGTCCCAGCCGTCGGTCCCCCGGCCCAGCGGGCATACGGCCCCGGAGGTCGTGCAGGCGCCGGCCCGCGAGGCGCTGGCCCTCATCGGCCCGTCCCCCAGCCCGGAACCCACGCCGTCCGCCGCACACTCCGCGTCGCCGACCACCCCACCACAGGCGCCGCCCACGCGCCGGTCCTCTGGCCCTCACGGCCACCACGAACACCCCCGGCGCCCGCACTCCGAGCCCGCCCCCGATACCCCGGAACGGCCGAGCATGCCCGTCCCCGATGTGTCGAAGTCGCTCCCCAAGGAGGTCCAGGGGAACCCGGACGTCTGTGCGCTCGGCCGGAAGTACGGCGGTTGGCCGGCGGGCAGCCCCGAGTCGAGGATCTGCGACCAGACGTACGGGCGGTGAGGGGGCAGACAGTGCGCCGGTACTGGAAAGGCGTGCCCTACACCTCGTCCCCCAACCACCCCTCCAGCCGCCGAATCTCGGCCCGCACCCCGTCCCCGTAGCTGTCGTCCCTCAACACCCCCGCCGCACCCCGAGCTCGCCGAAGATGCACACGGGCGGCCTCCGTGCGGTCGAGCTTGACGTAGTCGGCGGCGAGATTCAGGTGCAGCGAGGGAAACAGAGCGAGCACGCCGACCGCGCCGCCCGCCCCCTGAGCCTCGGTCAACGCCCGTAGATCCCATGCCAGTTCGTCCGAGGGATCGTCCTGGGTGTCGGCCAGGTAGTGGGCCAGCGTGCATCGGTGCAGCGGATCGCCGTCCTCGCCCAGCTCCGTCCACAGGTCGAGCAGCCGGTGCCGGGCCTCCTCGCGGTCCCCGGCGTGATGGAGCATCACGACCTGCCCGATCCGCGTCAGCACGGCGTCCGGCGCCGTCTGCTCCTGTCGCTCCGCCACCGCGTCCTCCGGGCCCTCGTCGGCTGGTGCCCCACGACGCTAACCGCCCTCACCGGCATTCCCGGTCAGGCGGCTCCGTACGACCACCGGGCCGGTCCGGCGAGGGACCGGCCCAGGTGAAGGCCGGTCCGGGCCGAGGACAGGCCGACACGGGGGTGGACCGGGTCGCCCGAGAGCCCGCCGAAGCACCCGCCCGGACCAGCCCGGCGATCAGCCCCGGCGACCGCTCACCCCAGATCCGCGATCCGCCAGTCGATCGGCTCGTGTCCCTGCTGGGCCACCGCCTCGTTGATCTGCGTGAACGGACGCGAGCCGAAGAACTTCTTAGCCGACAGCGGCGAAGGATGCGCGCCCTTCACGACCACATGCCGTGTCTCGTCGATGAGCGGGAGCTTCTTCTGCGCGTAGTTGCCCCACAGCACGAACACCGCGGGGTCGGGCCGGTCGGCCACCGCCCGGATCACGGCGTCGGTGAACTTCTCCCAGCCCTTGCCCTTGTGCGAGTTCGCCTCGCCGGCGCGCACCGTCAGCACCGCGTTGAGCAGCAGGACGCCCTGCTCGGCCCACGGCATCAGATAGCCGTTGTCCGGGACGGGGTGGCCGAGCTCCTCCTTCATCTCCTTGTAGATGTTGCGCAGCGAGGGCGGCGTCTTCACTCCGGGACGGACCGAGAAGCACAGGCCGTGCCCCTGTCCCTCGCCGTGATACGGGTCCTGGCCGAGGATCAGGACCTTCACCTTCTCGTACGGCGTGGCGTCCAGCGCGGCGAAGACCTCCTCGCGCGGCGGATACACGGCACCCTTCGCCCGCTCCTCCTCGACGAACTCCGTCAGCTCCTTGAAATAGGGCTGCTGCAGTTCGTCGCCCAGAACCCCGCGCCAGGACTCGGGCAGCATGGCGGTGTCGGTCACGTCAACTTCCTTACGCTGTACGGCAGACGATGTGCGGTCCACGACCAGCGGTCGCTTCCAGGTCTCAGAACCTACAGGCGACCACTGACAATCACCCCGCGGACCGCACATCCCGACAGCCGCCCCGCCGGTGGGGCTTCCTACCAGCTGGTCTTGCGGGACAACTCGCCCACCATCATGATCGTCGACGGGTCCAGCGCCCGCTCCGCACCCGAGACCTCCGCGCTCGCGGCCACGTACTGCCGCCCCTGCCACAGCGGCAGCAGCCGTACGTCGTCGACGAGGATGCGCTGGGCGTCCTCGAAGTCCTTGACGACGTTGGCCCGGTCGCTCTGGGCGCGGGAGTTGGGCAGCAGGGTCTCGGTGATCTTCGGCACCAGGTACGGCGTACCGAGCGCGTTCTGCTCGCCGACGAACGGTGCGATGAAGTTGTCCGCGTCCGGGAAGTCGGGGAACCAGCCACGCCCGAAGACCGGGTACTCGCCCTTCTGGTAGCCGGTGACGTACGTCTTCCAGGGGCGGCTCTTGAGGGTGATCTTGAAGAGCCCGGAGTCCTCGAGCTGGCTCTTCAGCTCCTCGAACTCGGCCTTGGTGGCGGAGCCGTAGCGGTCGCTGGTGTACCAGAGGTTGAGCGGGACGGGCGTGGTGATGCCCGCGTCGGTGAGGAGCTCGCGGGCCTTGCCGGTGCTGGGCTCGCCGTAGTCGTCGAAGAAGCCCGTGGTGTGTCCGGTCAGGCCCTTGGGGACCATGGAGTACAGCGGCTCGACGGTGTCCTTGTAGACCTTGTGCGCGATGGCCGGACGGTCGACGACCTGGGCGATGGCCTTGCGCACGGCGGTCTTGCCCGCCATGGGGTCCTTGGGGTTGAAGACCAGGTAGTTGATCTCGGTGCCGGAGCCCTCGATCAGCTGGAGTTCATCGTCGTCGTCGGCCTGGATGTCGACGATGTCGTCCGCGGCGAGGCCTCGGAAGGCGACGTCGAGCTTCTTGTCGCGCAGCGCGGAGACCATGGTGGGTGAGTCCTGGTAGTAGCGGATGGTCACCGCGCTGTTCTTGCGCTCGGCGAGGCCCTCGTAGCTGTCGTTCTTGACGAGCTCGGCCTTGCTGCCCTCGTCGTACGACGACAGGGTGTAGGGCCCGGACCCGACGATCGAGCCCTCCTCGCGGAGTTTGTCCGCCGGATAGTCCTCGGGGTCGACGATCGACATCGCCGGCGTGGCGAGCACGAAGGGGAAGGTCGCGTCGGCCTTGTTGAGGTGGAAGACGACCTGGCGGTCGCCCAGCACCTGGACCCGTTCGAGGCTGCCCAGCAGACCGGCGGGGCCGCCGTTGACGTTGATCTTCCGGATCCGGTCGATCGAGTACTTGACCGCCTTCGCGTCGAGGGCGTGCCCGTCGGAGAACGTGAGGCCCTCGCGCAGCTCGCACTCGTACTTCAGGTTCGAGGTGTCGGTGAACCTGCAGCTCTCGGCGGCGTCCGGCTCGGGGGCGGTCGCGCCCGAGGGATAACTGAGGAGTGTCTGATAAATGTTGCGGAACAGTTCCCAGGAGCTGTCCCAGGACGCGGCGGGATCAAGGGTGCTGGGGGCCGCGGTCGTTCCCACGACGATCGGCCCTTCCTCTTCCGTCGAATCGGACGAGAGGACACCGCACCCTGCCACCAGGGACGATATGGACGCGATGGCCGCCACCTGCCGCAGGCGTCGGATCCGGTTGAACACGCGCACGCTCCTCGATCTGCCATACCAAGGGTCGGCAGACGATACCGCAGTGTTCCGGCCGTTGGACCTCCTGTCTCATAGAGCACTTGTTCGTTCTTCGGGTGACTACGTTGTCAACGTTTAGTGATCTTCTGATACGTCGACACGGGCGCCGCTGATGTCCAGCGGCGCCCGTGTCGACGGCGGTATCGGGTATCCCCTGCGTCAGCTGACGCCCGCGTTCAGGAAGATGCCGCCGTCGACGACGAGCGTCTGCCCGGTGACCCAGTCGGACTGGTCCGAGGTGAGGAACGCGGCGGCGCCGCCGATGTCGGAGGGCACCCCGAGCCGGGCCAGCGGATAGGCCGCGGCGGCCTCCTCCTCCCGGCCCTCGTACAGGGCCTGCGCGAACTTCGTCTTCACCACGGCCGGCGCGATCGCGTTGACCCGCACCTTGGGCGCGAACTCGTGCGCGAGCTGCTGGGTGAGGTTGATCAGCGCGGCCTTGCTGACGCCGTAGGCGGCGATGAAGGGCGAGGGCGCGATGCCCGCGACGGACGCGATGTTGACGATCGCGCCGCCGTTGTCCTTCTGCCAGGCGTGCCAGGTCTTCTGCGCGAAGCCCAGCGCGGAGATCACGTTGGTCTCGAAGACCTTGCGCGCGACACCCAGGTCGAGGTCGGCGATCGGCCCGAACACCGGGTTGGTGCCGGCGTTGTTGACCAGGAAGTCGACCCGGCCGAAGGCCTCCATGGCGCGCTCGACGGCGACGGCCTGGTGGGCCTCGTCGTGCGCCTTGCCGGCCACGTAGACGGCGCGCTCGGCGCCGAGCTGCTCGACGGCCTCCTTGAGGGAGTCCTCGGTGCGGCCGGTGATGACGACGCGGTCACCGCGCGCGACGAGCGCCTCGGCGACGCCGTAGCCGATGCCGCGGCTGGCGCCCGTGACGAGGGCGACCTTGCCGGAGAGTTCAGGCAGTGCAGTCATGTCCGTGTCTCCCTCAGCCCTAGTCGAGCGGTCCGCCGGCGACGTACAGCACCTGGCCGGAGACGAAGCCGGCCGCCTCGCCCGTGAAGAAGGCGATGGCGTTGGCGATGTCCTCCGGCTCACCGACCCGGGCCACCGGGATCTGGGTGGCGGCGGCGGCCTTGAAGTCCTCGAAGCCCATGCCGACGCGGTCGGCGGTGGCCTTGGTCATCTCGGTGGCGATGAAGCCGGGGGCGACGGAGTTGGCGGTGACGCCGAACTTGCCGAGCTCCTTGGCGAGGGTCTTGGTGAAGCCCTGCAGGCCGGCCTTGGCGGCGGAGTAGTTGACCTGGCCGCGGTTGCCCAGCGCGGAGGACGAGGAGAGGTTGACGATGCGGCCGAAGCCCGCGTCCACCATGTGCTTCTGACAGGCCTTGGACATCAGGAAGGCGCCGCGCAGGTGGACGTTCATGACCGTGTCCCAGTCGGCGACGCTCATCTTGAACAGCAGGTTGTCCCGCAGCACGCCCGCGTTGTTGACCAGGATCGTCGGGGCGCCGAGCTCCTCGGCGATCCGCGCGATGGCCGCCTCGACCTGCGCCTCGTCGGAGACGTCGCACCCGACCGCGAGGGCCTTGCCGCCGGCCGCGGTGATCTTCTCCACGGTCTCCTTGCAGGCGGCCTCGTCGAGGTCGATCACGGCGACCGCGCGGCCCTCGGCGGCCAGCCGTACGGCGGTGGCGGCGCCGATCCCGCGCGCTCCGCCGGTGACTACGGCGACCCGCTGATCAGTGGTGGACATCAGACTCTCCTCGGTGAGCGACCGCTTAGTACCTTCGATGGACGTGACGCTAGAAGTCCTGGCACGCGGTGTCAACGCTCACCACGTGCATGTGATCCATTACCTGATCCGTCACTTCACCAACAGCTCGAGCAGCCGCTTCGTCTCGGCCGTCGGATCGGAGGTGAGTCCGGTGTGCACGGGCCCCGGCTGGACGACCGTCGAGCGGGGCGCGATCAGCCAGCGAAAGCGCCGCCCGGCGTCGTCGCCCCCGGCCTGCCCCGCCGCCTCGCTGCCGCCGCAGACATTCTCGACGGCCCCGAGGGCGGCCCGGACGCCGGCCATGTCCGCGTCGGGGTCGAGGGCGCGCAGCCGCGCCTCGTCGAGGTGGGTGCGGGCACCTACGTAGCCCTTCGCCCGGCAGTACACCAGCACGCCCGCGTTGATGCACTCGCCGCGCTCGATACGAGGTACGACGCGCAATAGGGCGTACTCGAAGACGTCCCGGTCATTTGCCTCGCTGCCCCGGATGATGTGGCGTTCGACCACATGGCCGGCCATGTGAATGTGGCGCTCGCTCACTTGCCCTCCTCGATTCCGGTGACGCGCTCGTGGATGAAGGCGGCTCGGGCGAGCAGGGGCCGCGCATAGGCTCGCCGAAGCTCGTCGGGTGTGTCGAAGCCGGGTTCACCGACCAGCCAGGCGTCCGGGATCTCGACGGTGACCTCGGTCAGCAGGTCCTCGGTGACGCGTGGCGCGAGATCGGCGGCGGCGCCCGCGATGTCGGGGGCGAAGCCGGACAGGGCGTGGTCCGAGGCGTCGTAGGGGCGGGCGGCGGAGGCCTCGGCTCCGGGCCAGTTGTGGTGCCAGATCATGGTCGCGCCGTGGTCGATGAGCCACAGCTCGCGCTGCCACCTGAGCAGGTTGGGGTTGCGCCAGGACCGGTCGACGTTGTTGACCAGGGCGTCGAACCAGAGCACCCGGCCGGCCTCCTCGGGGCTCACCTCGAAGGCGAGGGGGTCGAAACCGAGCGCCCCGGACAGGAAGTCCATGCCGAGGTTGGCGCCGCCGCTGGACCTGAGCAACTCCTGCACCTGCTGGTCGGGTTCGCCGAGCCCCAGCACGGGGTCGAGCCGCATCGTCACCAGCCGGGGCACCCGGAATCCCAGCCTGCGGGCGAGTTCACCGCAGACGACCTCGGCGACCAGCGTCTTGCGGCCCTGGCCGGCACCGGTGAACTTCATGACGTACGTCCCGAAGTCGTCGGCCTCGACGAGCCCCGGCAGCGAGCCGCCCTCACGCAGGGGCGTGATGTAGCGGGTCGCGATGACTTCCTTGAGCATCGCCCCAGGTTACTGGCGCGGGGAGGTCGCCGGGGGCGGCCCGGGCGGGCGGCGTTGCGTCGGCGCCGACAGCAAACCGACAGCCGCGGACAGTGAACCGACAGCTCCGCTTTACCCACCTCCTGGCCGGACCGGGTCAGGATTTCGACATCGTCTGAACAGCCGGTCCGAAAGGACCGTACCTCTCGGCAGATCACGAATAACCGGAAGGAACGTCAGCATGACCAGCGAATCAGTTCAGCCGGTGTCGAAACCCAGCCGCCGTGCCGTCGTGGCGGCGGTCGGCGCGGCGGGGCTCGCCGTCGCGCTGACCGCGTGCGGATCGGACGACGAGGCGTCGGGCTCGTCCACCGAGCAGGGTGCCGCCGGAGGCGGCGCGACCACCGAAGCGAACGGCGGTTCGTCCGCGGATGCCGGCGCCGGCGGGGCCGCGCTCGCGAAGACGGCCGACATCCCCGAGGGCAGCGGCAAGGTCTTCAGCGACGAGAAGGTGGTCGTCTCGCAGCCCGCGGCCGGCGACTTCAAGGCCTTCTCGACGATCTGCACCCACCAGAACTGCCCGATGACGGACCTCAAGGAGGACACCCTCTCCTGTGCCTGTCACGGCAGCCAGTTCTCCGTCCTGGACGGCAGCGTGAAGAAGGGGCCCGCGACCCAGCCGCTGGCCGCCAAGCAGATCAGCGTCTCCGGCGACTCGATCACGCTGGCCTGACCCGGCGCGGACGCTCGAAGCAGCCCAGGACCTCGTCCGTGGTCGCGACCGTGGCGACCAATGCGAGGGTGTGGCTGATCATCGCCGGGGTGTAGTCGGAGGGCACCCCGGCGATGGCGTCCCGGGGCACGACCACGACGTAACCCCGGTTCACCGCATCGAAGACGGCGTTGGGGATCGCGACGTTGGCCGATACCCCGGTGACGATCAGCGCCCGGCAGCCGAGGTTGCGCAGCAGGGCGTCGACGTCGGTGCCCTGGATCGGGGACAGGCCGTGCAGACGCCGTACGACGAAGTCCTGCTCGGCGACCTCGATCGGCGCCGCGACGCGTACCGCCTCGGTACCGGAGAGCTGCTGGACGGGAAGCCGTTCGGTGGCGCGGAACAGGCGGGCGTTGTGGTTGGCGCCGCGGCCGTCGGGACGACGTTCGGCGATCGCGTGGATCACCTGGACGCCGCTCTCGTGGGCCGCGGCCACCAGCCGGGTCACGTTGGCGAGGGCGCCTGAATCCCTTGCCTCCTTGGCGAGTTCGGGCAATGCGCTGTCCGGGCCGACGACGCCCTGCTGGCATTCGACGGTGAGCAGGACGGTGGTGGCGGGGTCGAGGAGTGCGCTGAGTCGGTCGTACGACGGCATGGATCCCCCTGTGCCCGACGGCGGCGTGGGCGGGCGAGCGTAGCCACGATCGCGTGCGGACGGAACCACCAACACGTAGGAACGGAGCCACCATTGCGTGTGGACGCAAGACGACTCATCCTTTTCTGACGTGATGTCAGAGGATCTCTCCTCTGGCACGACGTGAGAGAAGAGGGGGCCGTATGACCGTCACTCAGCGCCGGGGCCGGAAGATCATGATGACGCCCGGTGAGCTGGACGAATTCCTCACCACGCAGCGCACCTGCCGGGTGGCCACGGTGTCCACGGATGGGTTTCCGCATGTCAGCGCCCTGTGGTTCGCCTGGGACGGCAACTCGTTGTGGCTGTACTCGGTGGTCCGCAGCAAGCGGTGGACCGATCTGCGGCGCGACCCGCGGGTCGCGATCGTGATCGACACGGGTGAGGACTACGAGCAGCTGCGCGGCGTCGAGCTGTCCGGCACCGTGGAGTTCGTGGGCGAGATCCCGCGCGTCGGCGAGCTGCGCGCCGAACTCGACGTCCCCGAGACGCTGTTCGCCCGCAAGAACTTCGCCATCGACGAGATGCCGCACGACGGCCGCCACGCGTGGATACGGCTGACGCCCGAGAAGATCGTGTCGTGGGACTTCCGGAAGCTGGGGTCGCGGTGACCGTCCCGTTGGTTGCGGGCCGTCAGCCGACCTCCTCGGCCGCCGCCTGCAAGGCCTGAACCGCCGCCCGGATCGACGGGCGGCGGTCCCCGTCCGCGCGCCACACCGCGTAGACGTACCGGTGGACCCGGTTGCGCACGGGCACGGCCCGCACTCCGGACGGCATCGGGTCGCGTCCCAGCCGGGGCGCGACACAGACACCCAACCCGGCGGCGACCAGCGCCAGTTGGGTGTGGTGCTCTTCGGCGCGGTGGGCGATCCGGGGCTCGATGCCCTTGCTGCGCAGCGTGTAGAGCAGCCACTCGTGGCAGAACGCGCCCTCGGGCCAGGCGACCCATTCGTCGTCCGCGAAGTCCTCCAGGTCGACCCCGGGCCGATCCGCGAGCGGATGCCCCTCGGGCATGGCGATCTCCACCCGGTCGTCGAGGATCGCGGCCTTGGCGAGCCCGTCCGGCATGGGCAGCGGCTTGTTGTACCAGTCGAGGACGACGGCCAGGTCGGCGTCGCCCCTGATCACCGCGGCCACCCCGTCCTCGGGCTCCAGCTCGCGCGAGCTCAGACGCAACGCCGGATGGTCGGCGCGCAGGGCGGTGAGTGCGGCGGGGAACAGTCCGCGCAGCGCCGTGGGGAACGCGACCAGCCGCAGCTCACCGACCACCTGCCCGCGCTGCGCCTCCAGGTCGGACTGGGCGAGTTCGACCTGCGACAGAATGCGGGCGGCGTGGTCGGCGAGCAGCCGGCCCGCGTCCGTCAGCCGCACGCCCCGGCCGTTCTTGGCGAGAAGCTGCTGGCCGATCTCCCGCTCCAGCTTGGACATCTGCTGCGAGACGGCCGACGTCGTGATGTGCAGCCCCTCGGCTGCGCCGCTGACCGAGCCGTGCCGGGCGAGGGCGTCGAGGGTGCGCAGGCGCTCCAGGTTCAACATGTAAGCAATGCTACGAGATATCGGCCGCAAAAACTCGATTGTGCTACGAGGTTTTCTGTCGCATCGTTGCTGCCATGACCACCGCCACCGCCTCGCGCGACGCGGCCGCAGCCACGACTCCTGCGCCCCCTCGCCCCCGCGCCCGCCTGGACTGGCGGCTGCGCTTCGCCGCCCTCTCGCTGATCTGGGGCTTCAGCTTCCTGCTCATCAAGGTGGGCACCGACGGCTACGCCCCCTTCCAGGTCACGCTGGGGCGGCTGGTGTTCGGTACGGCGGTGCTGGCGGCCGCGATGGCGGTGAAGCGGGAGCGGCTGCCGCGCGGGGCGCGGACCTGGGGGCATCTGACGGTCGCCGCGTTCCTGCTGAACGCACTGCCGTTCTCCCTCTTCGCGTACTCCGAGCTGACGATCCCGTCCACACTCGCGGGCATCTGCAACGCGACCTCGCCGCTGTGGGGCATGGTCCTCTCGCTGGTCGCACTGTCGGAGGACCGGCCGACGCGGGTCCGGGTCGCCGGGCTGGGGATCGGCTTCCTGGGTGTGCTGACGGTGCTCGGGGCATGGCAGGGCTTTCACGGACTGGACGCCACGGGCACGGCGATGGCGCTGCTGGCCTCGTTGAGTTACCCGATCGGCTGGATATACATCCGCCGGACGCTGGCGGGGTCCGGTGAAACACATCTGTCGCTGACCGGAGCGCAGCTGTTGCTGGCGACCGGGCAACTGGCCGTCGTCACGCCCCTGTTCACCTCCATACCGACCCGGTTCTCGCTCGTGCCGGTGCTGGCGATCGTGGCCCTGGGCGCGCTCGGGACCGGGCTCGCCGTGTTGATCCAGTACGGGCTGGTCGCCGAGGTCGGACCCACCACGGCACAGATGGTCACCTATTTCATCCCGGTGATCGCGACGGCCGCGGGGGTCGCCGTCCTCGGCGAGTCTCTGCGCTGGACCACGCCGGTGGGGGCGGTCATCGTCCTTGTGGGGGCGGCACTCACTCAGGTGAAGCGCCGCTCCTGAGAAGGGTGGGCTACACGTAGCTTCCCGCCGGTCCGGGGCCCACCGCCGCCGCCACCGCGTCCGCCAGCGGACCGGCCTCGGCCTCGCCGAGCGTCGAGGTGGTGACCCTGATCCCGGGTGGCGCGCTGGTGCGGAAGCGCGCTCCCGGCGCGACCGCCCAGCCCGCGTGCAGCAGCCGGGCCACCGCGCCGGTCTCGTCGGGTACCGGGATCCAGACATTGAGGCCGCTGCGACCCTGTGCCGCGACCCCTCGCTCGGCCAGCGCCTCGATGAGCAGGGCACGGCGTCGGCCGTACGTCTGCGCCACCGCCGCCGGGTCCACCGCGCCGTCGGCCCAGAGCCGCACCACGGCCCGCTGCACCAGCCGGCTCACCCAGCCGGCGCCGAGCCGTTGCCGTCCACGCACCCGGTCCAGGGTGACCCGGTCGCCGGTGAGGACGGCGAGCCGCAGGTCGGGGCCGTAGGCCTTGGCGACCGAGCGGACGAAGGCCCATTGGTGGGTGGTGCCGGCCAGGGGGTGGACGGGCAGGTCGACGATGCCATGACCGTGGTCGTCCTCGATCAGCAGGATCTCCGGATGCCGTCGCAGCTCGGAGCGCAGGGCACGCGCGCGTGTGGCACTCACCACGGCTCCGGTGGGGTTCTGCACGCGGTCGGTCACGATCAGGGCGCGGGCACCGGAGTCGAGGGCTCGGCGCACGTCCTCGGGCAGCGGTCCCTCGTCGTCGACCCCCACGGGGACGATACGCAGTCCGAGCGCCGGGATCAGATCCAGCAGGCTCCCCCACCCGGGATCCTCCACGGCGACGGTGTCGCCGGGCTTGAGTCGGGATACGAGGACGCGCTCGATGGCGTCGAGCGACCCCGAGGCGACGGCGAGGGGACCGTCCGGCACGCCGTCGGCGTCCAGCCGGGCCCGCGCCATCCGCGCCAGCTCCGGTTCCACGGCGTCGTCCCCGTACAGCACCGGTTCCCGGTCGGCATGCTCGCCCGCGGCCGCGAAGGCCTTCGCCAGCGACGGCAACAGCGCCGGGTCGGGATTGCCGCTCGCCACGTCGCGGACGCCCTGCGGCACATGCACCCGGACCGACTCGCGCCCGGTCGTCGCGGGCCTGGGCCGCACCCGGCTCCCCCGGCGCCCCGAGGTCTCGATCACTCCCCGCTCCCGCAGGATGCGATACGCGGCGGCGACCGTGTTGGGGTTCACTCCCAGGTCGGTCGCCAACTCCCGCATGGGCGGCAGCAGTTGGCCCGGCTCCAGCTCTCCCGAGCCGACCGCGCGCTCGATGCTCGCCGAGATCTCGGCTGCACGCCGCCCTTCGATCCGATATTCTCCTAGCACAAACAACATTATGTACTAGTGCAATGGAGAAGGCAATGCAGGGGACCCCGCAACCGACGTCGCAGCCCGGCACCTACACGCCGACCGACCGCACCGTCCCCACCCGCTCCGCGGAGCGCGCGGTGTACGACAAGGAACTGGTCCACGCGATCCTCGACGAGGCCTACGTCTGCCACCTCGGCTTCGTCCGCGACGGCGCGCCGGTGGTGCTGCCGACGCTGTTCGGCCGGGTCGGCGAGACGCTCTACGTGCACGGGTCGACGGGCTCGCGCCCGCTGCGGATGACCGGCAAGGCCGACCCGGGGCTGCCGGTGTGCCTGACCGTCACCCATGTCGACGCGCTGATCCTGGCCCGCTCGGCCTTCCACCACTCGATCAACTACCGCTCGGTGGTCGTGCACGGCACCGCTTACGACGTGACGGACCCGGAGGAGAAGCGCATCGCCCTGGACGCGCTCGTCGAGCATGTGGTGGCGGGCCGCTCCGGTGACTCCCGGCCGGCGAACAAGAAGGAACTGGCCGCGACCGCCGTGATCCGCCTCGACCTGAACGAGGTCTCGGCCAAGCTCCGCACCGGCGGCGTCAACGACGAGCCCGAGGACCTGGCCCTCCCCCACTGGGCCGGCGTCGTCCCGCTGCGCAAGGGCTACGACACACCGCTCGACGACCCCGACCTGGCCCCCGGCACCGACCTCCCCGACTACCTCAAGGCCCTGTGATGCTGATCCACCCCTGGGACGCGCCCCACGAAGACGCCGAGTGGCAGCAGTGGCTGAAGGTCCACGACTTCGGGCAGCTCGTGGTCAACGGGCTGGACGGCGAACCACCGCACGTCCAGCCGCTGCACTTCACGTACGACGCCGGGCGCGGCGAGGCCCTGGCACATCTGGCCCGCCCCAACCCGATATGGCCGGCCCTGCTGGCCAACCCCGAGGTCGTACTGAGCGTGCTCGACGACTACGTGTACGTGCCCGGCCCCTGGCAGGCGGCACCGGACCAGCCGTCCGAGCACGGCGAACCGACCAGCTTCTACGCTGCGGTCCAACTCCGGTGCCGGGCCCATGTCGTGGACGACCCCGCCGAGAACGCCGAGCTGCTGAACCGCCAGGTCGGCCACTTCCAGCCGGAGGGCGGCTCGGCGAAGGTGGCGGTCGGGGAGGTGCCGTACGGCAGGCTGCTGTCGGGTATCCGCGGGCTGCGGCTCGAAGTGACCGGCGTGCGCGCGAAGTTCAAGTTCGGGGGCAGACGGTCGGAGGAGGTTCAGGGCCGGATCGCGGAGAAGCTGGCGGGGCGGGCCGGACCGCGGGACGGGGCGGCGCGCGAGCACATGCTGCGACGCCGCCCGGCCTGAGCGAGGAGCCGATGCCCAACTGCCGGACGGACCAGGGGTCCGGCACCGCGCGGTGCCGGACCCCTCGACGTCACGCCGGCACGGGTTCCCGCTCCCGTTCCCGCTCCCGTCGTGCCCCGCGCGTCTCCGCCACCGCCAGGCCCGCGACCGAGCCGAGCATCAGCAGGGTGCCGGCGAGGGTCGGCGTCGTCAGGTGCTCCCCGAGCAGCACGACGGCGAGCACCGCCGCGCTGACCGGCTCCAGCAGCATGATCACGGACACGGTGGCCGACCGCACGGCGGCCGCGCCCGCGAAGTAGAGGGCGTAGGCGAGGGCCGTGGGGATCGCCGCGATGTACATCAGCAGCCAGCCGAGGCGGAGCGGATCGACCGTGTGCGGCACGAGTCCCTCCGCGAGGGCGAGCGGCAGCAGGCACAGGCTGGTGACCGCGAAGGCCCACACGGACGTGTCGCCGGCGTCGGCCTCGCCGTCGCGGCCCCACTTGCGGGTCAGCAGGGTCATCACGGAGTACGCGGCCGCGGACACGAGCGCGAGCAGCACGCCCCAGGGCCGTACGGTCGCGCCGTCGCCGCCGAGCGCGAGTACCGCGAGCCCGGTGAGCGCGCCGGCCACCGCGGCCGCGCCCCCGCGTCCGAGCCGCTCCCCCAGCGTCAGCCGGGCGCCGAGCGCGATGAACACGGGACCGGCGCCGAGGGTGACGACCGTGCCCACGGCGAGTCCGGTGGCGTCCACCGCCGCGAAGTAGGCGGTCTGGAACACGGCGAGCCCGACCCCGGTGGCCCCGGCGCGCAGCGCCTTGCGGGCGAGCGGCTCGGACGTGGTGCGCCGAGGACGTGGACGCAGCAGCCGTACGGCGACCAGCAGTACGAAGCCGACCGCGCAGCGCCAGAAGGAGAGGGCGATCGGTCCCATGTCACTGGTCCGGTATACGAGTGAGGCGGCCGCGCCGGCGGTGCCCCAGGCGGCACCGGCGATGATCAGATAGATGAGGCCTCGCCCGATGGGCAGGCCGGAGACAGAGGTGTTCGACACGAGTTGTTTCTCCGCAGACATGCAGAAGTTCTGGGAGGAGCCCGGCTCAGCGGGGTCCGTGGACTTCGTCTGCGGGCAGCACCGTTCCGCCCGGCGTGGCGCCGGGTCGGTTGTACCGGAGGGCCCGCCTCAGGCGGCCGGAGGCGGAAGAACGAGTGTCGAAGGCATGATTGCGCAGCCTAGGCGACGTTTCCGCGGGCGGACAACTCGCGCTCGGGGCCACCGCTCGCCACCGGTTCGGCCGAGACCTTGGCCGGCGCGGACGACTGCGCGATGAACGCACCGGCCAGGACGACCGCGCCGCCGATGATCTGCGGCGCCGAGAGGTGCTCGCCGAGGAGGAACCAGGCGAGGACGGTCGCGATGACCGCCTCCAGACACGCCACGACTCCCGCGACCTGCGGTGACAGCCGCCGCACGGAGACCACTCCGGTGACATAGGCGATCACCGTGGCGAGGAGCACGATCCAGGCCAGCAGCAGGCCGGCCGCGACCGGGGTGCCGTTCATGTCGGCGGTGTCCGCGAGGACCGACCAGTCCATGCGCCAGGGCCGGGCCACGACGGTCAGTACGGCGGTGCCGACCAGCAGGCCGTACGCGATGACGCCGAGCGGGTCGGGGGCCTCCTCGCCGGAGTCGCTGCCCTGGTCGGACAGGACGAAGTAGCCGACCTGACAGCAGGCGGCGCCGAGCGCGAGGAGCAGCCCGAGGGCGTCGAAGCTCAGACCCGACCAGACCTCGACGACACAGGCGAGGCCACCGACCGCGAGGACCACGCCGACGGCGGCGGCGCGGGTCACCGGCCGCCGCTGCACGAACCGCACCCAGCCGAGGACGAGCGCCGGCGCCAGATACTCGACGAGCAGCGCGACCCCGACCGGGATGCGGGAGATCGAGGCGAAGTAGAACGCCTGCACACCCGCGACCCCGAGCAGCCCGAACCCGGCGAGCAGTGCGGGTCGGCTGCGCACCAGCGCACGGTGGCGCACGGCGAGCGGCAGCATCACGAGGGCGGCGCCGGCCACCCGCAGCCACACCACGTGGAGCGGGTCGAGTCCTGCCTCGATCAGCGGCTTGGCCGCGACACCGGAACCTCCGAAGGCGACCGCGGACCCGATCGCCAGACCGAGCCCGACACCTTTGCCTCGGCCGACGTGACCGCTCTCAGACCTGCGCACCGACACATGATGACAGGCGACGACAGGAGCGTCATCCCCAATGACACCTGTCTCGATCCGTGGACGCTCCGGCCCTCACACAGCGCGTGATTCACCGCGCGGCACATCACCGGCCATGGTCTTGTCTCCGGTGAACATGTCGATCAGGCCGTGGGGTGCGCTGTCGCCGAACATGAGCTCGTAGAGCTCCGCGCCGTCGGCCGCGGCTTCGGCGCTGCGGGGGAACATGGCCTGCTCGTATTCGCCGAGCGCGGTCTCGACGTCGCCGAGGTGCGCGGCTATGGCCTTGCCGAGCTCGGCGCCGTCGTACATGGCCAGGTTGGCGCCTTCGCCGTTCGGGATCGAGAGATGTGCGGCGTCGCCGAGCAGGGTCACCCCCGGAACCCGGTCCCACCGGTGCTCGATCGGCAGGGCGTTGAGAGGGCGCAGAATCGGTGCGGTGTCGCTGTCGGTGATCAGTGCGGTGATCTCCGGTGCCCAGCCGTCGAACTCCTGCGCTGTCCGCGCGATCGCCGCGGCGGAATCCGTGAAGTCGATCTGCGCGAACCAGTCCTGCGGCTTGGCGAGCGTCACATAGGTGTGGAGGGTGCCGCCGCTCTCGCGGTGAGCCATGATCGCCTTGCCCGGCGCGAGCGTGAACAGCGACCCGCCGCCGACCGTTTTCGCGCCGGCCGGGTGCCGGGTATCGGCGTCGAAGAGGTAGGTCTCGACGACCGACCTGCCGCTGTACTCGGGTGCCGCGTCGGAGAGCAGCGGCCGGACCCGTGACCAAGCGCCGTCCGCGCCGACCAGCAGACCGGTGGCGACGATGGTGCCGTCGGCGAAGGTCACCTCGTGGCGGCTCTCGCCCAGGGCACGGGTACGGCTGACCTTGTGGCCCCATCGGACGGTGCCGGCCGGCAGTGAGTCGAGCAGGAGCTGCCGCAGCTCGCCGCGCTGCACCTCGGGGCGTCCGCCCGTGCCGTCGTCGGGCACCTCGAGCAGGACGGTCCCGTCCGTCGCGAGGACCCGGGTCGCCTCGCGGCCTTCCAGGATGAGGTCGCGGAACTCGTCGATCAGGCCCGCCTCCCGCAGCGCCGGTTGGCCGTTGTAGTCGTGGATGTCGAGCATCCCGCCCTGGTGGCGCGCTGTCGGGGAGGGCTCCGCCTCGTACACGGTGGCAGCGATGCCGTAGACGTGCAGGACGCGGGCGAGGGTGAGGCCGCCGAGTCCGGCGCCGATGATCGTGATGTCAGGGGTCATGGTGATTCCTTCTCTGTGGCACGTGTGGCACGCCTGCCGGGCGGACACCCGGCGGGATCCCTGAAAACGTGCCAGGCCCTGCCGACAAGCCGCCGACATCGGACCGACAGTCCGCCTATAGATGCCGGCTCTGCACGATGTGACGTCGCGGCCGTGTGACAGCGCGCGCGTTCACCCCAACACGCCGGATCGGCGGAGAAGTTGGTGCCGGTCGGCGGGACAGAGCGTGTCGAGCACCGGATCAGCAGCCGGGCTGCGGAAGCCGACAGCGGACGGCTATCGGGCGGTCTCGCCGCCGCCGACGCACTCGTCTCGATGCTCGTCGATGCGGGCGCGTACGGCGTTCGCGTCGATGCCCGCGCGGGCGAGCACCTCGACGGCACGCGCCTGGGGGTCCAGCACGATCGCCGCGAGCAGGTCGATGCCGCGGGCCTGGGCGTCGCCGCGCTGGGCGGCGCGTCGGCAGGCGTGCTGCATCGCGCTCGCGGCCAGCGGGGAGAAGCCCTCGCCGTGCATCACCACGGGGACCGCGCCGGAGTCCTCGACGGTGCCCTGCCAGCGCAGGCCGTAGCCGATGCTGCGCTGCACGAGGTAGCCGAGCAGGCGGGCGATCTGCGGTCCCTCACCGAAGACGGCGTAGACGCCCGGGTCGTGTTCCAGGAGCGAGTGCAGCAGATGGGCCGTGTCGATCTGCCGGTCCCCGTCTCTGACCGCTCGACGGCGGGCACCGGAGACCACCGCTGCCAGTTCGTCGCTGAGCCTGGCATCGTCCGCCGGGGCGTCCGGGCGCCGGCAGTCCTCGTCCTGATCCGACTGCCGGGGGATACGGGGTTGCACATCCCCTACCCCATCAGTCCCGTCAAGGCGAGGCATCGCCAAGGGGAAGCATTTTCGCGTCCCACGGTGAGTGGACTCCGTCGGCCGAAATCTCCTCCTTACGGATGAGATCACGCCGAACCACCCGGAGGGGCGCGCGCCGACTTGCGGGTGCGTCCCGGCCGGTGGACCGAGCCAGCGGGTTGAAGGCTCGCGTCTCCACATATTCTGACGGTTCATCAGTATTGAATGTTTCGGGCCCCGCAGCTACGTTCCGCGACACCGTAGCGCGAGTCGAAGGGGTGGTCGCATGGCCGAAGTCAGCGCGGAGGAACGCATCGAGGCACCGGCCGAGAAGATCTGGGCACAGCTGACGGACTGGTCGGCGTACGGCCAGTGGAACGCGACCCACACCAGCTTCCCCGGCGGCGGCCCCACGGCCCTCGAAGTGGACGGGACCTTCCAGGAGAACATGAAGCTGATGGGGTTCCCGGCCGAGGTCGAGTGGACCATCGAGGAACTGGAGCCGACGCGGGTGCTGGCGATCCGCGGCAAGGGCCCGATGGCCGTGACCGTGGCCACGCGCTACACGCTCACCCCCGATGGCGACGGCGCCTCCACGACCGTGCGCATCGACGGGGAGTTCACCGGCGCGGCGGTGTCGCTGATGGCGGGCAAGCTCAAGGACTCGGCGACGGCGGCGCTGAACGTGTCGCTGCGCAAGCTGGCGGGCCTGGTGACCTGACCGGCCTCGCGGCACGGACGAAGGCGCCCCGCGGAATGCTCCACGGGGCGCCTTCACTTACGGCGGGGAGGCCGCCGGTGCCGTTCAGTCCTCGTCGGCGAGGATCAGGTACAGCCTCTTGCGGGCGTCGTTGATGACGGTCAGCGCCTTCTCGCGCTGTTCCTTGCTGCCCGTCTTCCAGACCTGGCCGAAGGCCTCCATCAGACCGAAGCCGGCCTGGCGGATCTCGCCGAGGGCTTCCCAGTCGACACCACGGGAGGCTTCCTCCCAGGGCGCCTCGGGGCCGGCCTCGGCGGCCTCGCGGCCCGCGTCGGTGAGCGAGAAGAGCTTCTTGCCGCCCTCGCTCTCGCTGGCGATCAGGCCCTCGTCCTCCAGCAGCTGGAGGGTGGGGTACACCGAGCCGGGGCTGGGCTTCCACGCCCCGCCGCTGCGCTCGGCGATCTCCTGGATCATCTCGTAGCCGTGCATGGGGCGGTCCTTCAGCAGCGCGAGGATCGACGCGCGTACGTCTCCGCGCCGCGCCCTCCCTCGAGGCCCCCCTCGGCCCCTGGACCCCCAAGGTCCGGGCCCGAATCCAGGTCCGCCGAAACCGGGGCCACCACCGGGCCCGAACGGCCCGAAGGCGCCGCGAAGCCCCTCGAAGCCACCTCGGCCGTGCTGACCGTGTCCACCATGCCCACGCTCGTATCCATGGGAACGCATCGCAATCACTCCATTCCATCGTTGATCTGTCGCGATGCCTCAACGATATATCGGAACAGTTCGCTAGGCAAGAGTCTTCCGAGACCGAGATGTCGTTCTGCCGCGCTCGGAGGACTGGACGAATCCTGAGCAGGGCGTAGGTGCCTTTGGCCGAAGATGGGGTCACGCGGTGGCAGACACGGGTGGCCGGCAGCGAGGATGCCCGTCATGACCGCCGAGCCCCTCGTTCCTCTCCGCTCCACGCGCTCCATCCCCATGGTGTTCGGCGCGGGAGCGTCCATCGGCCTGCTGGGCGGGATGATCGGGCTGGGCGGTGCGGAGTTCCGCCTGCCGCTGCTGATCGGTCTGTTCGGGTTCGCCGCGCTCTCCGCGGTCATCCTGAACAAGGCCATGAGCCTGGTCGTGGTCGTGACGGCGCTGCCCGCTCGGCTGGCAGCAGTCCCGGCGGCCGAAGTGGCCCCCCGCTGGCCGGTCGCGGTCAATCTGCTGGCCGGCAGCCTGCTCGGAGCGTGGGCCGGGGCGTCCTGGGCGGTGCGCATGCGCAGCGCCACCCTCTACAAGGTGCTGGCCGCCTTGATGGTTCTCATGGCCGCCGCCCTGGTGGTCACGCACATCACCACCGTTGGCACGCTCGCGCTGCCGCTGTGGGCCCAGGTGCCGTGCGGCGTCGTGGCCGGATTCGGCATCGGTGTGGTCGCGGCGATCATGGGCGTGGCGGGAGGCGAGCTGTTGATCCCGACGATCGTGCTGCTGTTCGGAGAGGACATCAAAACCGCGGGAAGCCTCTCCCTGCTCATCTCCCTGCCCACCATGCTCGTGGCCTTCGCCCGCTACAGCCGCGACGGCAGCTTCGCCGTCCTCGACGCGAATCTCCGCTTCACCGCGACCATGGCCGCGGGCTCGATCGCCGGCGCGCTGCTGGGCGGACTGCTGCTCGGCGTGTTTCCCGACCGGATCCTCATCCCCCTGCTGGCCATGATTCTGCTGGTCTCCGCGATGAAGCTCGCTCGTCGCGACTGACCTGCCGAAACGACCTGGCGCTCAGTCATCGACCCACAGCCCCGGCGCCCCGAAATCGGTCCAGCACCCCCGAATTGGCCTTGGCCACCCCCTCCCCGCGCCCCCTACCGTCGGCGGCATGCGGATTCGAATCGTCGATGCCTTCTCCGATCGCCCCTTCGGCGGCAACCCTGCCGGGGTGCTGCTCCTCGACGGCTTCCCCGAGGACGACTGGCTGCAGAACGTGGCCCTGGAGGTCAACCACGCCGAGACGGCGTTCGCGCACCCGCTGGGCGAGGGCGGGGAGGCCGACTGGGCGTTGCGGTGGTTCACGCCGGTCACCGAGGTGGCGATGTGCGGGCACGCCACGCTCGCCACGGCCCATGTGCTGCACAGCACCGGCGCCCACGAAGGGCCGGTACGCTTCGCCACCCGCAGTGGTGTGCTCGTCGCCACGCCCCGCGAGGACGGGTCGATCACGCTCGACTTCCCGACCGCCCCGCTCACCCCGGTCGAGGTCCCTGACGGGGTCGGTCAGGCGCTGGGCGCAGAGCCGCTCGTCGCCTTCGACACCGGCCCGAACATCGGCGACCTGCTCCTCGAACTCGCCGACGAGAAGACGGTCCACGCCCTGGCCCCGGACCTCAAGGCCCTCGGCGCCCATTCCGAGCGGGGCATCATCGCCACGGCCCGCGCCGAGGACCCCACCCGCGGCTACGACTTCGTCTCCCGCTGCTTCTTCCCGAACGTCGGCATCGACGAGGACCCGGTCACCGGCAGCGCCCACACGGCCCTCGCCCCCTTCTGGTCCGAGCGCCTCGGCCGGGCCGAGCTCACCGGCCTCCAGGCCTCCCCCCGCTCCGGCCACGTCCGCACGGAGCTCCGCGGCGACCGCACCCTGCTGACCGGCCGCGCGGTGACCGTCATCGAGGGCGAGTTGATCGCGTAGCGCGCATCGGGCCCGAGCATGACGAAGGGGGCGTACGAGATCGTCGTACGCCCCCTTCGATTCACGTCACGCCGTCGGCAGCCAGTCCACTTTCCCGGCCAGCAGCGCATAGCCCACGAACGCCCCTATGTCGAGCAGGGAATGCGCCACGACCAGCGGCCCCACCCGGCCCCACCGCCGGTACAGGTAGACGAACACCACGCCCATCGCCATGTTGCCGAGGAAGCCGCCGATGCCCTGGTAGAGGTGGTACGAGCCGCGCAGTACGGAACTGGCCACCAGCGCGGTGCCGGGCGTCCAGCCCAACTGACCCAGCCGGCGCAGCAGATAGCCGACGACGATGACCTCTTCGAGGACCGCGTTCTGGATCGCCGACAGGATCAGCACCGGGTACTTCCACCACACGTCGGGCAACGCCTCGGGCACCACCGTGAGGTTGAAGCCGAGGCCGCGGGCGGCCAGGTAGAAGGCGATTCCGGTGCTGCCGATCACCGCCGCGATCGCGGCCCCGCGGCCGAGGTCCGGCCAGGGCCGGGTCCGGTCGAAGCCGAGCGTGCGCAGGCTGGAGCCCTCGCGCATGAGGAAGTGCGCGACCAGCGCCACGGGCACCAGCGCGGTGGTGATCCCGAACAGCTGCCAGGCGAGATCCAGCCAGGGACGGCCCGGTGCGGCCGAGGCGTTGAGGGTCGCCGCCTGGTCCTTCAGACCTCCCGGTTTGGTGACGGACCCGACAAAACTGATCAGGGCGGACACACCACTCGCACCGAGTGAAAGCCCCAGAACGAGCAGCGTCTCATCCCGGAAGATCCGTCGTGAGGGCCGCTCATGCGGAAAAGAATCGGCCACGGCCCCTGCCTCGCCCTGCACTCCTGCCTCCAGTTGAGTAATCCCGTCTCATCCTCATCGTCGCCCCGCTAGGGTCTCGAAAGCATTGACGAAGACCGTGCGCGACAGGCCGTTGGGGGGACGGGCGCCGTACGGGGCGTACCGCCCCCTCTGCCTGCCATACGGCCGGATTCCGGCACGTGGTTCAGCAGGCAACAGGGAGGGGCACGACCGACATGGGACGTCACAGCTTGCCCGATCAGTATGCGGCGGGCGGCAGCGGCCCCCGTCGCCGCGATCCCCGTCGCCGCGCACGCCGCCGTCCGATGGCCATCGCGACCGTCCTCGTCCTGACCGTCGCCGGCGGCACCGCGGCCGCGGTCCGCGGCGGGCTGCTCTCCTTCGGCTCCTCCTGCCAGGACGACGCGGTACGACTGACCTTGGCCGCCTCGCCCGACCTGGCCCCCGCCCTCGAAACCGCCGCGAAGCGGGCACGGCAGGCCGACCTCACCTCCGACGGGCGGTGCGTCGCCGTGACGGTGAGCGCGCGCGAGTCGTACGAGGTCGCCGACACACTCCAGGCGGGCCAGGACCCCGGCGCCGAGGTGTGGGTGCCCGACTCGGAACTGTGGCTCCAGCGGCCGACCGCGGACGGCGGCACGGCCGACGTCTCCACGGTGGGACATGTCGCCTCCTCACCGGTCGGGGTGGCGATGGTGCCGACGGCCGCGAAGGCGCTCGGGTGGCCGAAGAAGACGTACGACTGGCTGGGGCTGGCCGGTGCCGCACTGCGTGACGACTCCGTCCGGCTCGGCGCGGCCGATCCGGCGCGCAGCGCGACCGGGCTGCTCGCCCTCGCCCGGCTGAGCACGGCCGCCGGCGGGGTCGAGAGCGGCGGTACACAGGCCGCGGCGATGATGAAGGCGCTGTCGCAGCGGGTCTCCGACAGCGACGGCCAGGTCCTGGAATCGCTGCCTCGCGATTCCTCGGGCACCGAGCAGGGCAATCCGAAGCGCAACCAGGCGCTGATGGTCAGCGAGCAGGCGGCGTACACGTACAACTCCGGTGCGGACGGCGGGGGCAGCCTGGACTTCTTCTATCCGAAGGACGGTTCGCCCCGGCTCGACTACCCGTACGCCCTGCTCGACCAGACCGGTCTGACCACCGACGAGAGCCGGGCCGCGATCCGCTTCATGAGCTACCTGCGTGATCCCCGGCAGCTGCGGCTGCTGGAGCGGTACGGCTTCCGCACCTCCGACGACGAGGTGCCGGACGCGCTGGTGACCCGGGCCGGCGGCAGCGGTCCGCAGCCGTACGCGGAGCCCGCGGGCCGGCCGGCCTCGGCGGTCGCGCTCCAGGAGACCCTCGGGGTGTGGACGATCACCGTGCAGAGCGCGCGGATCACCACGGTCGTCGACGCGTCCGCCTCCATGTCCGAACCGGTGCCGGGCAGCGGCCGGTCACGTATGGACGTGACGAAGGCGTCGCTGTCGCAGGCGCTCGCCACGTTCACGGCCGAGGACGAGGTCGGTCTCTGGGACTTCTCCACCAAGCTGGACGGCGACAAGGACTACCGCGTCCTGGTGCCGACCGAGCGGCTCGGCGACCGGAAGGGCACGGGCACACAGCGCGACCGGCTGTCGGCGGCGTTCACCGATCTGGCGCCGGTGCCGAACGGCGCGACGGGCCTGTACGACACCACGCTGGCCGCGTACCGGGCGGCGACCGGCGGCTACGCCGAGGGCAGGTTCAACGCGCTGGTCGTCCTCACCGACGGGGTGAACGAGGACCCCGGCAGCGTCTCGCGCGCCGGCCTCATCACCCGACTCGAGCGCCTCACCGACCCCGAACGCCCGGTCCCGCTCATCATGATCGCCGTCGGCCCCGACGCCGACCGCGAGGAGGCGAACCGCATCGCCGAGGCCACGGGCGGCTCGGGCCATGAGGTGACGGATCCGGCCCAGATCCAATCGGTGATCCTGAAGGCGATCGTGGCGGCCGCCTCACCCGGCGTACGGGGCTGACGAGGGTTCGCGGTCCGCCTCCCGGCGTCACCCCAGCGGCACCGGCTCCAGCAGCCCCACCGGCCACATGTGCACCGGATCGCCCCGATGCATCAGCTCGCGGTACCGCCGCGTCGTGGCCGCCAGCGCGGCTTCACGGGACAGCCCCGACTCCAGTGCCCGGTGGAAGGTGGCCGCCTGCCAGGACGCGCCGTTCATCCGCCTGCGGCAACGCTCCTCGATGACACCGAGATACAGGTCCCGGTCGGCCGGCTCCACGCCCCACGCGTCGAGGCCGGCCTCGGCCAGCGGCAGCAGTTCGTCGCGGACCAGGCTCACCGCGTCGACCTCGGCGGTCCCGCCGTACCGCCCGCGCCGGGGCCAGCTCAGCCGGGCGTCGATGCCGTGCCTGCACGCCGCGTCGAAGTTGGCGGCCGCCGCTTCGAAGGGCATCCGGGTCCACACGGGCCGCGACTCCTCGGCGAGGGCACGGACGACACCGTAGTAGAAGGCCGCGTTGGCGATGACGTCCGTGATGGTCGGCCCGGCGGGCAGGACACGGTTCTCCACCCGCAGGTGCGGGACGCCGTCGGCGATGCCGTAGACGGGACGGTTCCAGCGGTACACGGTGCCGTTGTGCAGGACGAGTTCGGCGAGCGTCGGTACGCCGCCGGCGTCGAGGACCTCGAGCGGGTTCTCGTCGTCGCAGATCGGCAGCAGGGCCGGGAAGTACCGCAGGTTCTCCTCGAAGAGGTCGTACGCCGAGGAGACCCACCGCTCCCCGAACCAGGTGCGCGGCCGCACGCCCTGCGCCTGGAGCTCGGGCGGGCGGGTGTCGGTGGACTGCTGGAACAGCGGCGGGCGGGACTCGCGCCACAGCTCACGCCCGAAGAGGAAGGGCGAGTTGGCGCCGATGGCAACCTGCACCGCGGCGACCGCCTGGGCCGCGTTCCACACGTCGGCGAAACGGCCCGGCGTGACCTGGAGGTGCAGCTGCACGGAGGTGCAGGCGGCTTCGGGGGCGATGGACTTCGACGTACAGGTCAGGCGCTCCACGCCGTCGATGTCGAGCGTGAAGTCCTCGCCCCGGGCGGCCACGATCTGGTCGTTGAGGAGGACGTAGCGATCCACGTCGGAGAGGTTGGAGGAGACCAGGTCGTCGCGGTCGAGCGTCGGCAGAATACCGATCATCACGATTCCCGCGTCGAGCTCGCCGGCTTTTCGGTCGGCATATGCCAGCGACGTACGGAGTTCCTCGGCCAGCCGGTCGAATACCCGCCCCTGCAATCGATGTGGGGCGATGTTTACTTCCAGATTGAACATGGCGAGTTCTGTTTGGAAATCGCGGCTCGCGATGCGCTCCAGCACCTGTCCGTTCAACATTTTCGGCATGCCGTCGGAGCCGGTGAGATTCAATTCGATCTCCAGCCCCATGAGGTTCTTGGGACGATCGAACCGCTTCTCCGCCAGTAGTCGCTCCAGGCCCGTCAGGCACTGCCGCAGCTTCTCGCGGTAGCGCTGCCGATCGGACAGATCGAAGCGACCTGCCACGACCTTCTCCCCCATCGAAGCTTCCCTCCTCGGATGGGTGGGCGGCCGGAGCTCCGGCCGCCCGGTCTCCCGGGTCAGGTTGGATGATGCCCAGCCGAAGCGATCGATAACGTCCCGCGCGAAGCCGGGGCCCGCTACTCTGTCGGATGTGACCGGTGGCACATTCAGCGGGCATGAGGCAGTCTGCAGTTTCGGGCGGCTCAGAGGCTCTCGTGAAAAACGCCGACGAGAATTGGCCGACCGCACGCGAGGTGTTTTTCGAGGTCATCGCCACCACACCGGCCGGGAATCGGGATGATTCCCGCATTTCCGCGGCCGATTGACTCCTTGCCGAGTGCACCGAAATCGGTTAGACGAAACATCGTCTGAACACTCGTCGTATAAACTTCGCAATCAAGGCAGAGGGTTGGCACCCGCGGTCCCAGACCTGCCGTCCAGGTGACGTGCGGCAGGCTCACTCATCCCCCTTGCACCCGGACCCGGCCTCCCGCCTCTCTGACCTCCGTGAGCTGACAGCGCCGTCCGCCCCCGCCCCGCCCTCGCGCCACCGTGCCTGTCGAATGAGAGGCGACCCACCATGCCGCTGCATGTCCCCCCGGCTCCCGCGCCCGCACTTCGCTCCGTCCTGACCGCACTCGGCTCACCCACCGCGGTCAGCGAGGCCCGAACGCCTTCCCTGCGCGCCGCCCAGGGGCCCGCCACTCCCGAACTCCCGCTGCCCGTCCACGTCCTGGACGAGTTCACCCCGGCGGGTGTGTCCGCGACCCGCCTGGCAGGCTGGCGCTTTCTGATCCGGTGCGGCGACCGCGCGGTGGCGGCGGCCGAGACCCGGCTGACCCCCGACGGCTGGACCTTCTCGCACTTCTTCGAGGGTCCCTACATCGCCTCCACCGAGCGCGCGCTGCGCCAGGCGGAGACACTCCCGCAGCCCTGCCAGCCGCGCCTGCTGTCGTTCCCCGGCCTCTACATGCTCGCCCTCTGGCTGCACGGCGACCCCACCGCGGACGGCGCCACCGGACACCCGGAGCCGGCCGACATTCTCGTGCCGCTGGCCCCGGCCCCGCCCGGCATCGCACCCCATGTGCCGCACCGGGTCGCCGATCTGCTCCCGGTGCTCACCCATCGGGCGACCCCTGCCCCGCTGCCACCGATGCCCCCGCTTCTCGGCTCCCCCGCCTGACAGCACACGCCTGACAGCACACGCCTGACGGCACGACCCACGCGAGTACCCACGTACCCCGCCGCCCAATTCCGGGTGGCGGGGTACGTCCGTGTTCGGGGAATGGGATTAGGCTCGAACCGGACAACAAGAAGGCCGCTCGAACGGGCCGAATAGAAATATCGCTCGCCCGAGCGACAATGCGCTCGAACGAGCCCTCAGGAGCCCTTGACCCGCAAGGACTAGCCCCATCCGACCACCGCGAACCATCCAAAGTGACAGTGGAGTTGGGATGAACCGTCCGCGCGGGCGATGCGTCATCAACCTGTGAGAAAGCGGTGCGTCGAAATCCCTGCGGATTGACGCCTGTGGGGCAACACTGGGTTCCGACCGACTTATCACAACGGGGGAGCGGCCATGAACGAGGCTTCACGCCGCGAGACAGACAAAACAGCCATCTCACAGATCACAACAGAGCGAAAGATCCCATCCATGTGCCAGCACCAGTCACCGTGCCCGTCAGCCGACTCCGCCGACCGGGAATCCGCCCGTCTCGTGGCGCACCACCCGGAGCAGGGATGGAGCCTGCTGTGCAACGGCGTTCTGCTGTTCGAGGACACCGGTGAGCTCCTGCCCGACGGCCAGATCATCGCCCCGCACCGACCGGTGGGCACCGGCAAGGTGATGACCGCCGCGTAGTGCCGGCCGGCGGACCACGCCGGAAGGCCCTGCACCACCGGGCGGCACGACGGACGCCCGGAGTACTCCAGGGGCCGGTCGCAGACTCTCACTGCGAGCCGGCCCCGACGTGTGTCCGGGGTCGCTCACGCACCGTAATGCGCCGTGCGTCCCGGGCGACCCTCGTACCGACGCCCGGGACACACGGCCGACGGCGGCCTACCTCAGCGCCTCCCGCAGCGCGAAGTACGCCGGCTTGGGCCGCAGTTCCTCGTCCCACGGCAGTGCCGCGCCCTCCCCCGGGAAGAACGCCGGGATCCAGCTGTACTTGTCCGTGTAGTCCCAGACCGTGATCCCCACACATCGGCGCACCGCCAGGCACGCCTCGGTCATGTCCCGGTACCAGTCCGCCTGCAGGGCCAGCTTCTCCTCGGTCGCGGGCAGTTGCATCCGTACGTCGACCTCGGTGAGCGCCGTGTCGAGGCCGAGGCGGGCGAAGCGGCGGAGGTTGTCCTCGAGCGTGGTCGGATAGCCGTACTGGAGCGCCAGATGGGTCTGGAGGCCGAAGCCGTGCAGCGGGACGCCCTGAGCCTTCAGCTCCTTGGCCAGCTGGTAGTAGGCGTCGCTCTTCGGGCCGGTCGCCTCGACGTTGTAGTCGTTGAGGTACAGCTTGGCGCGCGGGTCGGCCTGGTGGGCCCAGCGCAGGGCGTCGGCGATGTAGCCGGGGCCGAGCGTCCTGTAGAAGACCGTCTCGCGGTACGTGCCGTCCTCGTTGAACGCCTCGTTGACGACGTCCCAGGCGTAGATCTTGCCGCGGTAGTGCCGTACCTCGGTCTGGATGTGCTTCTTCAGGACGGCCCGCAGTTCGGTCGCCGTCCACTCGCGGGCGGTGAGCCAGCCGGGCAACTGGCTGTGCCAGACGAGCGTGTGGCCGCGCACCTTCTGGTGGTGGGCGCGCGCGAGGTCCACGATCTCGTCGCCCTTGGAGAAGTCGAAGACGCCCTGCTGGGGTTCGGTGGCGTACCACTTCATGCCGTTGCCGGGCGTGATCTGGTCGAACTCGCTGCCGAGGAGCTTCTTGTACGGCTCGTCGACGAGTTCGGGATTGTCCGTCGCGCTGCCGAAGTAGCGCCCGTGGCGCTGGGCGAGGTCGGCGAGGGTGGGCTGCTTGCCCTGGGCCTGGACCTGAGCGGCCGGGACGGTGACCGCGACCAGGGCGGCGGCGACGGCGACGGCGCCGACGAGTCTGAGACGGTTCTTGCGCATGGTGCGACTCCTCACGTTGCGGATGTGTGGGTAGCCGTACGTCCGCCCGCGCGCGTCATCCCTTGGTGGCGCCGGCGGTGAGGCCGCCGACGAGCTGGCGCTCGGCGACCGAGTAGAAGGCGAGCGCGGGGACCATGGCCAGCACCAGGTAGGCGAAGACGCGGGCGTAGTCCGCGGAGTACTGGCCCTGGAACTGCTGGACGCCGATGGGGATGGTCCACCAGGTGGAGTCGGTGAACACCAGCAGCGGCAGGAAGAAGTTGTTCCAGCTGGTGACGACGGCGAGGACCGCGACCGTGCCCAGCGCGGGCCGCGCCATGGGCAGCAGCACCCGCCAGAAGAACCCGAAGGAGCTGCATCCGTCGAGCGTGGCCGCCTCCTCCAACTCGCCCGGGATCTCCCGGAAGAAGCCGCGCAGGATGATGATGGTCATCGGCAGTCCGAAGGCGGCCTGCGGAAGGATCACGCCGAGCGGGTTGTCCAGCAGGCCCATGGAGCGCAGCAGCAGGAACAGGGGCAGCGCCGCCACCGCGAAGGGGAACATCAGGCCCATCGTGAAGAGGGTGAACAGCGCTTCCCGCCCCCGGAAGGCGAACCGCGCGAAGGAGAATGCCGAGAGCGCGGAGACCGCCACGACGAGCACGGTCGTACCCACCGCGATCAGTGTGCTGTTGCCGATCAGGCGCCAGAAGTCCTCCGAGCCGAGGATGTCCGTGTAGTTGCCGGTCACCCATGACTCCGGCAGCCCGACCGGGTTGCGGGAGAGCTCGTCGGTGGACTTGAAGCCGGACAGCACGGCGTAGAGCAGCGGCACGACCATGACCGCGCCGACCACCAGGAGGATCACATGCAGCGGCAGACTCTTCCTGTTGGTCTTCCCGCCGGTCTTCGTGCCGGACCTGGCCGTCACTTGGCGCCTCCCCGCATCGTCGTGGCGGCTCCTTCGAGGTCGCGGCGGAGCACGAACCGCTGGTAGGCGAGGGCGAAGACGAGACTGATGCCGAACATGACCACGCTGATCGCGCTGGCGTAGCCGACCTGGTAGCGCTTGAAGCCGTACTGGAACATGGTCACGGCCATGGTCTCGGAGTGATGGTCGGGGCCGCCCGCCGTGGTCACCCAGACCAGGTCGAAGAGCTGGATGGCCCCGATGACGGACAGGAACACACTGATCCTGAGGGTGGGCGCGAGCAGCGGCAGGGTGACACTGCGGAAGCGCTGCCAGGCGTTCGCGCCGTCGATCAGCGCGGCCTCGGTCAACTCCCGGGGAATGGACTGGAGTCCGGCCAGGTAGAGCATCATGTGGAAGCCGAAGTACTTCCATGTCATGACCAGGAACAGGGTGGCCATCACGGTGGACGGGTCGGCGAACCACTCGCCGCCGAGCCCGTCGAGGCCGATGCCGCCGAGGATCTGGTCGGCGAGGCCGTCGTCGGGGGCGAAGATCATGCCGAACAGGACACCGGTGATGGCCTCGGACAGGACGTACGGCCCGAAGAACAGCATCCGGTAGAAGGCCCGGCCGCGAACCTTCTGGTTGAGCAGTACGGCCATGGCGAGGGCGAACGGCAGCTGGACCGCGAGCGACAGCACGACGAGGACCAGGCACCGCCACAGGTCCCCGAGGAAGACGGGGTCGTCGAAGAGCCGGGTGAAGTTGTCGGCGCCGATGTAGTCGGACGGCATGCCGAAGCCGCCCCAGCGGAAGAAGGCCGCGTACAGCGCGAACAGCATCGGCAGCAGCACCAGTACGAGGAAGAGCACCAGGGCGGGCACCTGGAAGCCGACCGCGGTGAGCCAGTTCAGCACGCGCCGCCGGGCCCGCCCCCGGGCCGTGCCGGCGGGCGGGGGCGGGAGTTCGACGCCGGGGCCGGTCCGCTTGTCCGGCAGGAACGTGGAGGTCATCGCCGGCTACTGCTCTTCCTTCGCGGTCTTCGTGATCGACTCGGCGACCTGTTGCGGGGACTTGGACCCGGCGATGAGCGCGCCGACGCTGTCGTTGACCTCCTGGCCGACGGCGGGCGCGTAGGCCTGGTCGAGATAGAGCTGGAAGCCGGTCGCGGCCTTCAACTGTGCCTGCACGGCCTTGATGTTGGGGTCCGTGATGGCGCTCTCGGCCGCCGGGACCACCGGGAGGGCGCTGGTCTTCTTGACCAGCTCCAGGTCTGTGGCCTCGGAGGCGAAGAACTTCAGGAAGTCGACGGCGGCCTGTGGAGCCCCGCTGCGCAGGGCGTGTCCGCCGCCCCCGCCGAACACCTCGGTGATCGTGCCCTTGCCGCCCTCGACCGCGGGGAACGGGAAGAAGCCGAGGTCGTCGCCGAGGCCCTTGCCTGCGTCGGCCTGGACGACCGGGGCCCACTGCCCCATGAGTTCCATCGCCGCCTTGCCGTTGCCGACGGCCGCGGCCTGGCCGGTCGGGCTGGAGTAGGCGGCGCCGAGGTAGCCCTTCTGGAACGGCTGGAGGTCGACCAGCTCCTGGAGGTGCTGACCGGCCTGGACGAAGGCGTCGCCGGTGAAGTCCTTGTCGTCGTAGGCCTTCTGCAGTGCGGAGGCACCCGCGGTGCGCATGGCGAGGTAGGCCCAGTAGTACATGCCGGGCCACTTCTCCTTGCCCGCGAGGGCGAGCGGGGTGGTGCCCTTCGCCTTCAACTTCCGTACGGCGTCGAGGAAACCGCTCCAGGTGACCGGCGGCTCGGTGACACCCGCGTCCTTGAAGAGCGCCTTGTTGTACCAGAAGCCGATCATGCCGATGTCGAACGGGATGCCGTACACTTTCTCGTCGAGGAGATACGGCTCCTTCGCGACCGGCAGCAGGCCGTCGGCGAAGTCCTTGGTGCGGTCGGTGAGGTCCTCGACGAGTCCGGCGTCGACCTGCTGCTTGAGGACGCCGCCGCCCCAGGTGTGGAAGATGTCGGGAAGCTTCCCGGAGGCGATGAGCGCCGTCATCTTCGACTTGTAGGCGTCGTTCTCCAACTGGACGATCTTCACCTTGACCTTGGGGTTCTGGGCCTCGAACTTCTTGGCCAGCGCCGCCCAGACGCCCTTGGTCGGCTCGGTGGTGGAGATGTTCCACCACTCGATGGTGGTCGTACCGTCCGACGACCCTCCGTCCGAGTCGCCGCCGCATCCGCTCAGTGCCGTCATGCCCACACCGGCCGCGGCGGAGGCCGCCAGGAATCCGCGGCGGGACAGTCCCGGGTCGCCCATCATGCGCTCCTTGGGTACGGGACGGCGCACCCACGGCCACCGTCCGCTGGATCGAAAGTTTCGGAACAGATCCAGAAAGCTGCGTTGCTGCCGCACCCTAGAGACAGCTACTAAACGGTGGCAACCCCTTGAACGCGGTGAATGTGCCGTCAGGCATCACAGCCTGCATGGTTCCCGAGGGTTGGATTGAGCGAAACATTCGGACTGAGCGGCGAACTTTACGAAAGCAGCCTAGGAGGTCGGCTACAGGCCCACGTCGCGGCTGCGGATGTCCTCGAGGGACTCGCGGCGGATCAGGAGCCGGGCCTGGCCGTCGTCCAGGGCGACCACCGGCGGGCGGCCGACCATGTTGTAGCCGGAGGCCATGGACAGGTGGTAGGCGCCGGCCGCCGGAATGGCGAGGACGTCTCCGGGACGGATGTCGTCGGGGAGTTCGACGTCGGCGGCGAGGATGTCGCCCGCCTCGCAGTGCCGGCCCACGACGGTCACCGGGGCCGGGGCGGCGGTGCTGTGCCGCCCCACCAGACGGGGTGCGTAGCGCACTCCGTACAGCGCGGGCCGCGGGTTGTCGCTCATGCCGCCGTCCACCGCGACGTAGGTGTGCGCGCCGGTGTGCTTGACCGCGAGGACGTGATAGAGCGCGATCCCGGCCGGGCCCGCGATGGCCCGTCCCGGCTCGATGATGAGCCGGGGCACGGTGAGCCCGGCGGCCGTGCACGCCTCGACCAGTTCGGTACGCACCTTGCGGGCCAGCGTGGTCAGGTCCAGGGCGGGTTCACCCGGGCGGTAGGCGATCCCGTGGCCGCCGCCCAGGTCGAGCTCGCGCAGGACCAGGCCGTGCTGCTCGTGCAGCCGGGCCATGAGGCCGACCATACGGCGTACGGCGGCCAGGTAGGGCTTGACGCTGGTGATCTGCGAACCCAAGTGGCAGTGCAGGCCGGTCAGTTCGAGCTGCGGCTGGTCCAGTATCCGGGCGATGGCGTGCTGGGCGTAGCCGTTGGAGATGGACAGGCCGAACTTCTGGTCCTCGGTGCCGGTGCGGATCTTCTCGTGGCCGCCGGCGCTGATGCCGGGCACGACGCGGACCATCACCTTCTGGTGACCGTCCGGCCCGACCGCCGCGGCCAGCCGGGCGATCTCGGAGGGGCTGTCGATGACGATACGGCCGACCCCGAGGCGCAGCGCGGTCTCCAGGTCACGCGGCGACTTGGCGTTGCCGTGCAGCACGATCTTCTCCGGCGGGAAGCCGGTGATGACCGCGAGCTCCAGCTCGCCTGCCGAGCAGACGTCCAGGCCCAGGCCCTCCTCGTCCACCCAGTGGACCATCGCCCGGCACAGGAACGCCTTGGCCGCGTACAGGACTTCGGCCTCGGGGAAGGCGTGCTTGTAGGTGCGGCAGCGCTCGCGTACCTCGTCCTCGTCGATGACGTAGACGGGTGTGCCGAAACGGTCGGCGACCTCGGCGAGCGGCACTCCAGCGACGGTGATCTCGCCTTCACGGGGCTCGACGGCCGAGGCCGGCCACACCGAGAGGGCGTCGGACGCGGTGGTGACAGCGGGTTCGTGAATGGTGGTCATCGTGTCTTCCCCCTCAGCCGATCCACATGGTGAGCGCGGAGATCAGCGCGGCGGCGCCGGTCACGCGCAGGGCTCCGACGGCCTGGGGATCCCAGGCACTCTCACGGAATCGGGGACCGGAGTGCCGGACGTTCTCCCGGGCGGACGCGGTGGTGGCGGTCGGCGCCGGGGCACAGAACTGGGGGTCCACCGTGACGGTGGTGACGCCGAGCGGTGCGGTCAGCGAGCGCAGGGCGGGCTCGGCGAGCCGGATCCAGGGCTGGTCGGAACCGAGGGTCGCGGTCAGTTTCCGCTGGGAGGTGAACCCTACGGCCGTACGGTCACCGATCGGTGTACGAAAGAGCCGGGCCGCACAGGCGGCGTGTCCCGACCGGACCGGAACGTACAGAGGACCGGCCGGGAACCGTTCAGAGGGCTCCGGGTCTTCGTCGTACAGGATGTCTGCCATGGGGTGCCTCCGGTGGATCCGACGTTGCGTCGGACGGGTTGCTCGACGCCCCGGACGCGGGGAGGCGGACCGGGGCTTGCAACTGACGCTATGCCCGGTGACCCCTGTTTCCGGACAGCTCATGACGCGATGCTGACGGCGATCGGCCGGACGCTGACGGGATGCTGACACAGGGCCCGGCAGCTCCCCGAAGACGCCGTCAGAGGTGCGCCAAGAAGAGCCGTTGAGGCTGGCCCCGGGCCTGTGGCGGGGGTGTCATGGAAGCGGCCCTTCGAGGGCTTCCCGCGAGAACCGCGCGCGGTGGGCGCTGCGCGTCACGGACCGCACAGCACGACGAACGGTGGACTCATGTCTGGTTCCGACGGCCATGCGACCGCACGGGTCGTGGTGGGCGTGAGCGGCTCCCTCGGCAGCCTCACCGCCCTGTCCCGAGCCGCTGAAGAGGCCCGGCGCCGCAACGCCGAGCTGTGGCCGGTACTGGCCTGGCAGCCGCCGGGCGGGGACCTCGCCGTGCGGCGGGGTCCGGCGGCGGGCCTGCCGGCCGACGAGTGGCAGCGCATGGCGCGTGAGCGGCTCGTCGGTGTCCTGCAGGACGTGTTCGGCGAGACCGGCCCCGGGGTGTGGATGTACGCCCTGGTGGCGCACGGCACCCCCGGACTGGCCCTGGTCGAGGTCGCCGACCGCGCCGACGACATCCTGGTCGTCGGCGCCGGCCGCCGCAGCCCCTGGCACCGAGCCTGCCACCGCTCGGTGACCCGCTACTGCCTCACCCACGCCGGCTGCCCGGTGCTGGCGATACCCCCGTCCCCACTGGAGACGGACCTGGCAGCCGTACACCGCCGCAACGCATGGCGCCTGCGCCTTGACCCCGGGGACCTGGCGGAGGAGACGGTGCCGGGCGAAGGGCGTGACCCCGAGGGGCGGTGCCATAAGGGATGACGCAGCCCGGAGCCGGCTAGGAGACCACCGCCGCCGGCAACTCCGGCTCCCCCGGCCTGCGCCCCGGCGCCATCCGCAGGCTCAGCACCATGGTGAGCCCGCCCCCGGGTGTGTCCTCGGCGCTGATCGTGCCGTCCATCGCCTCGGCGAAGCCGCGGGCGACCGCCAGTCCGAGCCCCACTCCGGCGCCGCGCGGGGCGTCGCCGTAGCGCTGGAAGGGCTCGAAGATGCGTTCCTTGGCCTCGTCCGGGACGCCCCGCCCGCGGTCGACCACCCGGACCTCGACCCGATCGGCGATGGCGCTCGCGGAGACCAGTACGGGTACGTCCTGCGGGCTGTACTTGACGGCGTTCTCGACGACGTTGGCGACGACCCTCTCCAGCAGCCCCTTGTCCACGCTCACCATGGGCAGCGTCTCGGGGACGTCCAGCTCCACGCTGCCCTCCGGCACCCCGCCCAGCGCCATCGGCACCACCTCGTCGAGGTCGATCTCCCGGATCAGCGGGGTGACCGTGCCGGTCTGCAGGCGCGACATGTCCAGCAGGTTGCCGACGAGGAGGTCGAGCCGGTCGGCGCCCTCCTCGATCGCCTGGAGGAGTTCGGCCTCGTCCTCCTCGGACCAGGCCACGTCGTCGGACCGCAGCGAGGAGACGGACGCCTTTATCCCGGCGAGCGGGGTACGCAGGTCGTGGCTGACTGCGGCGAGCAGCGCCGTCCGGATGCGGTTGCCCTCCGCCAACTCCTTGGCCTGGTCCGCCTGACGCCGCAGACGCTGGCGGTCCAGCACGACCGCCGACTGCGCGGCGAAGGCCGCGAGCACCCGGCGGTCCTCGGCGGGCAGTACCCGGCCGGTCAGCGCGAGCGCCAGGTGGTCGCCGACCGGCACGTCCACGTCCGCGTCGTCGGGGTCCTGGCAGGGCCGGGGGCCCACGCTGCCCGCGCAGGTCCACGGGTCGACGTCGCTCTCCCGCTCCAGCATGGCCACCGACTCCATGCCGAAGGTCTCGCGGACGCGTTCCAGCAACGCCTCCAGGCTGGTCTCTCCGCGCAGCACGTTCCCGGCGAGGAAGGACAGGATCTCCGACTCCGCGCGCAGGCGGTTGGCCTGGTGGGTGCGGCGGGCCGCCAGGTCCACGACGGAGGCCACTGACACCGCCACCCCGACGAAGATGGCGATGGCGACGATGTTCTTCGGGTCGGCGATGGTCAGCGTGTGGACGGGCGGGGTGAAGAACCAGTTCAGCAGCAGTGAGCCCACCACCGCGGAGGCCAGGGCCGGCAGCAGGCCGCCGAGCAGCGCCGCCGCCACCGTCAGCGACAGGTACAGCAACATGTCGTTGGCGAGGCCGACTTCGGGGGCGACATGGGTCAGCAGCACGGTGAGCACGGCCGGGCCGAGCACGCCGACCAGCCAGCCCCAGATGATCCGCGACCGGGCTAGCCGGGCGCTGCGCGGCATGGGCAGTCCGCGTCCCTTGCCCGCCTCGTCATGGGTGATCAGGTGGACATCGAGGTCGGGGCCCGAGTCCCGGGCGACCGTGGCGCCGACGCCGGGCCCGAAGACGTACTGCCAGCTCTTGCGGCGGGAGACGCCGAGCACGATCTGGGTGGCGTTCACCCCGCGTGCGAAGTCCAGCAGGGCCACGGGGATGTCGTCGCCCACGACGTGGTGGAAGGTGCCGCCGAGGTCCTCGACCAGGGTGCGCTGGACGGCGAGTTCCTTCGGCGACGAGGCCGTCAGCCCGTCGCTGCGGGCGATGTAGACGGCGAGCACCTCACCGCCGGCGCCCTTCTCCGCGAGCCGCGCGGCCCGGCGGATCAGCGTGCGCCCCTCCGGACCGCCGGTCAGCCCGACCACGATCCGCTCGCGCGAACCCCAGATCGTCGAGACCTCGTGCTCGCTGCGATAGGCGTTGAGGTATTCGTCGACCCGGTCGGCCACCCACAGCAGGGCCAGTTCGCGCAGAGCGGTGAGATTGCCCGGGCGGAAGTAGTTGGACAGGGCCGCGTCGACCTTGTCCGACTTGTAGATGTTGCCGTGCGCCATCCGCCGCCGTAGCGCCTGTGGCGACATGTCGACCAACTCGACCTGGTCGGCGCGGCGCACCACCTCGTCGGGGACGGTCTCCTGCTGCCGTACGCCGGTGATGGACTCCACGACATCGCCCAGCGACTCCAGGTGCTGGATGTTCACTGTCGATATGACGTCGATCCCGGCCGCCAGCAACTCCTCCACGTCCTGCCAGCGCTTGGCGTTGCGGGAGCCGGGGATGTTGGTGTGGGCGAGCTCGTCGACCAGCGCCACCTTGGGCCCGCGGGCCAGGACGGCGTCGATGTCCATCTCCGTGAAGGAGGTGTCCCGGTACTGAAGTTCCTTGCGCCGGATCTGCTCCAGGCCGTGCAGCATCACCTCGGTGCGCGGCCGATCGTGGTGCTCCACGAAGGCGACCACACAGTCGGTGCCGCGTTCCACCCGCCGGTGCGCCTCGGACAGCATCGCGTACGTCTTGCCGACGCCCGGTGCCGCGCCGAGGTAGATCCGAAGCTTGCCGCGTGCCATGTTCACCCTTCGAAGCGGTAACCCATGCCGGGTTCGGTGATGAGGTAACGGGGGTGGGACGGGTCCGCTTCCAACTTGCGCCGCAATTGCGCCATGTAGACCCGCAGGTAGTTGGTCTTGCTGCTCTGGGAGACCCCCCAGACCTCCTGGAGCAGATACTTCTGTGTCACGAGCCGGCCCGGGTTGGTGACCAGGATCTCCAGCAGGTGCCATTCCGTGGGTGTGAGCCGTACGTCACGATCACCGCGGGCGACCTTCTTGGCCCGCAGGTCGATGGTGAACCCGTCCGTCTCCACGAGGGTCGTCCCGGGGCCGAGCGGAGTGTCCTCGGTACGGCGGACACAGGCCCGCAGCCGGGCCATCAACTCGTCCATGCTGAAGGGCTTCGTGACGTAGTCGTCGGCTCCCGCGTCGAGGGCGACGACCTTCTCGTCGGACGCCCGACGCGCCGACAGCACCAGGATCGGTACACGGGTCCAGCCGCGCAGCGCCTTGATGACGTCGACACCGTCCATGTCGGGAAGACCGAGGTCGAGCATCACGACGTCCGGCTGGCGTGCGGCCGCGAGTCTGAGCGCGGTGGCACCGTCGGGCGCCGCGTCCACGCCGTACTTGCGTGCCTGCATGTTGATCACGAGGGCCCGCACCAGCTGCGGATCGTCCTCCACCACCAGCACCCGGGTCATGGGTGTACGCCTTCCTGTCCTGCACGTCGGCAACCGGCTTCATGGCGGCGGGAGCCGGCGGAACCGGATGGGTCCGGCCGCCGACTCCCGCGCGGATCGCATAACGCCATCAGCTCTTGGCCACGAGAGCCTTGAGCGCGATGTTGAGTTCGAGGACGTTCACGCGCGGCTCGCCCATGAAGCCGAGGGTGCGGCCCTCGGTGTGCTCGTCGACCAGCTTCTGCACCTGGCCGGCGGACAGCCCGTTCTTATCGGCGACCCGGTGGACCTGGAGGTCGGCGTAGGCCGGGGAGATGTCCGGGTCCAGGCCGGAGCCGGAGGACGTCACCGCCTCGGCGGGCACCTCGGAGGGCTTGACCTTGTAGTCGGCGGTCGAGTTGTCCTTGACCACCGCCGCCTTGGCGTCCTTCACCCACTGGATGAGCTCTTCGTTGTCGCCGGACCGGTTGGTCGCGCCGGACAGGATGAGGCTGTACTGGGTGTTGACGCTGTTGGTGCCGAGGCCGTTCCGCGGGCGGCCCTGGAACCACCGCAGGTCGGGATCCGGGGTCTCCTGGCCCTTCTTGAGCGGCAGGTTGTAGGCCTGTCCGATCAGCGAGGAGCCGACGACCTTGCCGTCCGCCTTGATCTCGGAGCCGTTCGCCTTGTTGCTGAACAGCGCCTGGGCCACACCCGTGACAAGCAGCGGATAGATGACACCCGTCACCAGGGTCAGCACGAGGAGGGCGCGCAGGCCCGCCCCGAGCAACCGGGCGGTGTTCGATACGGAGTTGTTCATGGCGGTCAGCCGATCCCGGGGATGAGGGAGATGAGGAGGTCGATGATCTTGATGCCGATGAAGGGCGCGACCAGGCCGCCCAGACCGTAGATGGTCAGGTTGCGGCGCAGCATCTTGTCGGCGCTGACCGGCCGGTACTGCACGCCCTTCAGGGACAGCGGCACCAGCGCGATGATGATCAGCGCGTTGAAGATGACCGCGGACAGGATCGCGGAGTCCGGCGAGGACAGGCCCATGACGTTGAGCTTGTCCAGGCCCGGGTAGACCGCCGCGAACAGCGCCGGGATGATCGCGAAGTACTTCGCGACGTCGTTGGCGATGGAGAACGTGGTCAGCGCACCGCGCGTGATCAGCAACTGCTTGCCGATCTCTACGATCTCGATGAGCTTGGTCGGGTTGGAGTCGAGGTCGACCATGTTGCCGGCCTCCTTGGCGGCCGACGTACCGGTGTTCATCGCCACGCCGACGTCCGCCTGCGCGAGCGCGGGGGCGTCGTTGGTGCCGTCACCGGTCATCGCGACCAGCTTGCCGCCGGCCTGCTCCCGCTTGATGAGCGCCATCTTGTCCTCGGGAGTGGCCTCCGCGAGGAAGTCGTCCACGCCCGCCTCGTCGGCGATCGCCTTGGCGGTCAGCGGGTTGTCACCCGTGATCATGACGGTCTTGATGCCCATACGGCGCAGTTCCTCGAACCGCTCGCGCATGCCGTCCTTGACGACGTCCTTCAGGTGGATGACGCCCAGCACCCGTGCCCCGTCGGCGTCCTCGATCGCGACCAGCAGCGGAGTGCCACCCGCCTCGGAGATCCGGTTGGCGATCGTGTCCGCGTCCTCGGCGATGGTGCCGCCGCGCTCCCGCACCCAGGCGATGACCGAACCGGCGGCGCCCTTGCGGATCTTGCGGCCGTCGACGTCCACACCCGACATCCGGGTCTGGGCGGTGAAGGCGATCCACTCGGCACCGGACAGCTCGCCCTGGAGACGCTCGCGCAGGCCGTACTTCTCCTTCGCCAGTACGACGATGGAGCGGCCCTCGGGTGTCTCGTCGGCCAGCGACGACAGCTGGGCGGCGTCGGCGACCTCGGCGTCGGTCGTCCCGGTCACCGGCACGAACTCGGACGCCTGGCGGTTGCCGAGCGTGATGGTGCCGGTCTTGTCGAGCAGCAGCGTGGAGACGTCACCGGCGGCCTCTACCGCACGGCCCGACATGGCCAGCACGTTGCGCTGGACCAGACGGTCCATGCCCGCGATGCCGATCGCGGAGAGCAGGGCACCGATCGTGGTCGGGATCAGACAGACCAGCAGCGCGACCAGCACGACCAGCGTCAGGTCCGTGCCCGCGTAGTTCGCGAGCGGCGGCAGCGTGGCGCAGGCCAGCAGGAAGACGATCGTCAGGGACGCCAGCAGGATGTTGAGCGCGATCTCGTTCGGCGTCTTCTGCCTTGCCGCGCCTTCGACCAGGCTGATCATCCGGTCGATGAAGGTCTCGCCGGGCTTCGTCATGATCTTGATGACGATGCGGTCGGAGAGGACCTTCGTACCGCCGGTGACCGCCGAACGGTCGCCGCCGGACTCCCGGATGACGGGGGCCGACTCACCGGTGATCGCCGACTCGTCGACGGACGCGACGCCCTCGATGACGTCTCCGTCACCGGGGATGATGTCGCCGGCCTCGCAGACGACCAGGTCGCCGATCTTCAACTCGGTGCCCGGCACGCGCTCTTCGGCAGAACCGTTGAGCCGGCGCGCCACCGTGTCCGTCTTGGCCTTGCGCAGGGTGTCGGCCTGCGCCTTGCCGCGGCCCTCGGCGACGGCCTCCGCGAGGTTGGCGAAGATCACCGTCAGCCACAGCCAGGCGCTGATCGTCCAGCCGAACCAGTCGCCCGGGTCCTTGAAGGAGAAGACGGTGGTCAGGATGGAGCCGATCCACACCACGAACATCACGGGGGACTTGACCATCACCCGTGGGTCGAGCTTGCGGAAGGCCTCCGGCAGCGACTTGAGAAGCTGCTTCGGGTCGAAGAGGCCCGCGCCGACACGGCCCTCGGGGGACTTGTGCCCGGTGGGTACGTCGCTGTGCGGCGCCCGGGTCGGAGTGGCTGTGGACATCGAGTTCTCTTGCTTCTCTATGCGGGTGGTCATCACGCCAGCCCCTCGGCCAGCGGTCCCAGCGCGAGGGCCGGGAAGTACGTCAGACCGGTGATGATGATGATCGTTCCGACGAGCAGCCCGGCGTACAGGGGCTTGTCGGTGCGCAGGGTGCCCGCGGTGGCGGGAACCGGCTTCTGCTCGGCGAGCGAACCGGCCAGCGCCAGCACGAACACCATCGGAACAAAGCGGCCGAGCAGCATGCACAGGCCCAGCGTGCTGTTGAACCACTGCGTGTCCGCGTTCAGACCGGCGAAGGCCGAGCCGTTGTTGTTCGAGGCGGACGTGTAGGCGTACAGGATCTCGGAGAATCCGTGCGCCCCGCTGTTGGTCATGGAGTTCCCGGGCGTCGGCAGCGCCATCGCGAGGGCGGTGAAGACGAGCACCAGCGCCGGTGTGATCAGGATGTAGCAGGCCGACAGCTTGATCTCGCGGGAGCCGATCTTCTTGCCCAGGTACTCGGGCGTACGGCCGACCATCAGACCGGCGATGAACACCGCGATGATCGCCATGATCAGCATGCCGTAGAGACCGGAGCCGGTACCACCTGGCGCGATCTCGCCCAGCATCATGCCGAGCATGGTGATGCCGCCGCCGAGGCCGGTGAAGGACGAGTGGAAGGAGTCCACCGCACCGGTCGAGGTGAGCGTGGTCGCCGTCGCGAAGATCGACGAGCCGCCGACGCCGAAGCGGACCTCCTTGCCCTCGTACGCCCCGCCGGCGAGGTCGAACGCCAGGCCATGGTGGGCGAACTCGGTCCACATCATCAGGGCCGTGAAGCCCAGCCAGATGGTGGCCATCGTCGCGAGGATCGCATAGCCCTGCTTGACCGAGCCGACCATGACGCCGAAGGTGCGGGTCAGCGCGAACGGGATGACGAGGATCAGGAAGATCTCGAAGAGGTTGGAGAACGGGGTGGGGTTCTCGAAGGGGTGGGCGCTGTTGGCGTTGAAGTAACCGCCACCGTTGGTGCCGAGCTCCTTGATGGCCTCCTGCGAGGCGACCGCGCCGCCGTTCCACTGCTGCTGGCCGCCCACGCTGTGCCCATTGAAGAATTGGCCGACCTCGTGGATACCGGAGAAGTTCTGGATGGCACCGCAGGCGACGAGGATGATCGCGCCGATCACTGCGATCGGCACCAGGATGCGGACGGTGCCGCGCACCAGGTCGGCCCAGAAGTTGCCCAGCTCACCGGTGCGCGAGCGCGAGAACCCGCGCACCAGCGCCACCGCGACGGCGATACCCACGGCCGCGGAGACGAAGTTCTGCACGGCCAGACCGGCGGTCTGCACGACGTGGCCCATGGCCTGCTCGCCGTAGTACGACTGCCAGTTGGTGTTGGAGACGAACGACGCGGCGGTGTTGAACGCCTGGTCCGGGTCGATCGCGGAGAAGCCGAGCGAACCGGGCAGCACGCCCTGGATCCGCTGGAGCAGGTAGAGGAAGAGGACGCCGACGGCCGAGAAGGCGAGGACGCCGCGCAGGTACGCGGTCCAGCGCATCTCGGTGTTGGGGTTGGCACCGATGCCCTTGTAGATCCACTTCTCGACACGCCAGTGCTTGTCGGAGGTGTAGACCTTGGCCATGTAGTTGCCGAGCGGGATGTAGGCGAGCGCCAGGGCTGTGATCAGGGCGAGCAGCTGGAGTACGCCTGCGAGTACGGGACCCATTTCTTGTCTCAGAACCTCTCCGGGAAGATCAGGGCGAGGACGAGATAGCCCAGCAGGGCGACGGCCACGACGAGGCCGACGATGTTCTCGGCAGTCACAGCTTGGTCACCCCCTTGGCGACGAGAGCCACCAGCGCGAAGCACGCGATCGTGATGACGACGAAGGCCAGATCGGCCATCGTGAACTCCTGGAGTGAGGTTCGGTCGGACAGGGACGGTTCGAGGAAACAGCCTTCGTGGCCGGAATCGAGCGCCGTTGACGGCTCCCTGACGGCCCACTGCGCGCCTTTGACGGAACTCTGACGGCGAGACGATCACCGCAGGTCGCAGGCGCGCCGAAGTCAGCGCAAGCGGAACCGCAACCGGCAGATCACCGCGTCCGTCTCCCGGCGCACGGCGTGCGCGACGACCGCGCCCCGCTGGTTCTGCAGCAGCCGCTGCCACAGCCGCTCCGGCTCCGCCTCCGGGATCAGCACCGTGACCCGGGTGGCCGGCTCCGAGGCCATGACGTCACGGACGTACGCCGCGATGGGGCGGCCCAGGGAGCGCCGTTCGCTGGTGAGCCGGACCAGGGGAACACCGGGGTCCCACTCGGCCCAGGAGAGCTCCAGGGCGTACAGCGCGGCCCGGTCCTCGGGGTCGGGATGGCAGACGGTGACCGCCCGGACCTCGTCGCCGAGCGAGGCGGCCGCGGTGAGCGCCTCGCAGGTGAGCCGGGAGAGCGAGGAGACGGGCACGAGCACGACCGAGCGGTCGCGGTGCGGGTGCTCGGGGATGCGCCCGAGGCCGAGCCGCTCGCCGATGCGGGTGTAGGCGCGGTGCACGGTCTCGAAGGCCATGACCAGCAAGGGCAGGGCGATCACGATCAGCCAGGCGCCCTCCCCGAACTTGCTCGCGGTGACGACGACGGCCGAGACGCCGGTGAGCACCGCGCCGAAGCCGTTGAGCGCGGTCTTCCCCCGCCATCCAGGGCCCTTTTCCAGCCGCCAGTGACGGACCATGCCGACCTGCGCGATGGTGAAGCCGACGAAGACTCCGATGGCGAAGAGCGGCACGAGGGTGTTGGTGTCGCCGCCCGAGAAGACGATCAGCGCGGTGGAGACGGCCGCCAGCGCCAGCACGCCGTGCCGGTGCACCTGCCGGTCGGCCTTCAGCGCGAACACGTGCGGCAGGTAGTTGTCGCGGGCGAGCAGCTTCAGCAGCACCGGCAGGCCGCCGAACGAGGTGTTCGCGGAGAGGGCCAGCAGGATCATCGTCGCGAACTGGATGACGTAGAAGCCCCAGTTGTGGCCGAGCGAGGCGTCCGCGAGCTGGGCGAGGACGGTGACGCCCTCGACCGGCTGGAGGTGGAAGCGGGAGATCAGCACCGACAGGCCGATCAGCATCACCCCGAGGACGGCGCCGAGCGCGATCTCCGCGTGCTGGGCGCGCTTGGCGCGGGGGACGCGGAAGGAGGGGACGGCGTTGGCGATGGCCTCTACGCCGGTGAGGGCGGAGCACCCGGAGGCGAACGCCTTCAGCAGGAGCAGGGCGCCCACGGTGGTCGCGTTGTCGGAGAGGACGGAGGCGTGCCCCGCGGCGGCCTCGGTGCTCACCGGCGCCGACCGGAAGAGGCCGACGACGATCAGCACGAGGATGGAACCGACGAATACGACGGTCGGTGCGATGAACGCCTTCGCCGACTCGACGATGCCGCGCAGGTTGACCGCCGTGATCAGCGCGAGCACGGCCAGGCACAGCCACAGCCGGTCGTCGTAGAGGGCCGGGAAGGCGGAGGTGAGGGCGGCCACACCGGCCGTGACGGCGACGGCGACGTTGAGGACGTAGTCCAGGACGAGCGAGGCCGCCGCGACCAGGCTCGTCCGCCTGCCCAGGTGGGTTTTGGCCACGGCGTAGGAGCCGCCGCCGTCCGGGAAGGCCGCGATCACCTGCCGGTACGAGGCGACCAGCACCGCCAGCAGGGCGGCGATGGCGAGCGTGACCGGGAGGGTGAAGCCGAGTCCGTGGGCACCGGCGGCCGCCAGCACCAGCACGATCGCCTCGGGGCCGTAGGCCACCGACGCCATGGCGTCGAGGGACAGGGCGGCCAGGCCCGTGACGGCGGTGAGCCGGTGCCGTTCGCCGGTATCCGGCGGTTCCTCATCGGCGGGGGTCGCCCCGGGCGCGGTGGTCAGGACGGACATGGGATGCGTGCTCCTTCGTACGGACGAGCCGTCACGCGCGAGGGGCGCGCGCGACTGACCAAGGTTCTGTCCGGATCCCGGCGTGTCCTGCCGCTCCTAGCGCGTTCTTCGCGCCCGAGTGGCCGTCCTTGACGGCACCTTGACGCGTGCGCGACGCGCGCGAGGGGCGGGGATCGCTGCGGCGGCGTCAAGAACCTTCGGGCCCCCGTCAGAGTCCCATCAAGGTGCGTTGCTCCGGCTCGCACGATGTCTAGCGTCGGCCGTATGGAACACCGCAACGACGCGCGCGAGGACGACCTGATCGGGGACCGGGCCAGGGCCCTTGAGGAGACGGCGCACGACCGCCGCTGGGCGCGCGATGTGCGGGACTCGGTGCGCTGTGCGACGGTGCTGCTGGGCCTGCTGTTCCTGATCGACTGGGGCGCCGACACTCTCACCTCCGGGCGCGCCACGCTGTGGCTCACGCTCGCGGTCCTGCTCTTCGTGGTGCTCTGCCCGGCCCGTGTCTCGGCCGGCGAGGGCTGGCTGGCCTCCCGCCAGCTGCTGCGCACCCGGCGCGTCCGCACCGACCTGCTGGTGTCGGTGCGCTGCCTGGACGGAGTCTCCCAACGGCTGCTGCTGCGGGACGCCTTCGGCGATCGCGTCGAGATCGACCCGCAGGTCCTCGTCAACAACCCGGATCTGTGGCACCGCCTGCACGAGGACGCGCAGAAGTCCCTGGCTCACGGCACGATGACATGTGGGGAGACGGCGCTACGGCGAGTCTCGCAGCGGCTCGACCATGAGAACGCTGCGGCCGTCTTCAAACTCTCCGATCTGGATTGACACCGGGTACGACCATGTCCTCTGGGGCGCAGGTGCTGCATCGATGTGCGGCTCCGCCGCGTGGGCGCGATCAGCCACAACGAACCCGCACCCGCCACCCGGCACTCACCCCCCTTACGCTCCCACGCCCACCGCATCCCCCACCAACGGCAACGAAACAACCATCGTCAGCCCACCGCCGGGCGTGTCCTCCGGAAACACCGTGCCGTTCATCGCCTCGGTCAGCCCTCGGGCCAGGGCAAGCCCCAACCCCAGCCCAGTCGTGTTGTCGGTGTCCCCCAGCCGCTGAAACGGCTCGAAGAGCCGCTCCCGTCCCGTCGCCTCAAGCCCCGGCCCCCGGTCGACGACCCGGAGTTCGGCCCGCCCCGCCAACGCGCTGGCGGTGACCCACACCTTCGTCCCTGGCGGACTGTGCCGTGCCGCGTTGGCGACCAGGTTGGCGATCACGCGTTCCAGCAGCGGCGGATCGACAAGCACCGGGGGCAACTCCTCCACGTCCCCGACCTCGACGCCGGGTATGTCCACCAGCGCCGCCGGCAGCACCTCCTCCAGCGCGGTGGGCCGAAGGTTCAGCTTCAGTACGCCCGCCTCCAGGCGGCTGAGGTCGAGCAGGTTCTCCACCAGCCGGTTCAGTTTGGCCATGGACTCGTCGGCGGTGGCGAGCAGTTCGTCCCGGTCCTCGGCGGAGAACTGCACGTCCCGGCTGCGCAGGGACGTTACGGCAGCCCAGCCCGCGGCGAGCGGCGTGCGCAGGTCGTGGCCGACGGCCCGCAGCAGTGCCGTACGCATCCGGTCGGCGGCCTTCACCGGCTCGACCTCGGCGGCGGCCTCGGCGAGCCGGGCCCGCTCCACCGCGGACCCGACGTGTGCGGCGAAGGCGGCGAGCACCCGCCGTTCGGACGACGACATGTCCCGCCCCTGGAGCGCCAGGTAGGCACCCGGGCCCGCCGGCACCGCGGTGACACCGTCGGCGTCGGGGGGCTCGTCGACCAGTTCCGCCGACTCCATGGCGAAGGTCTCCCGGGTGCGTTCCAGCAGCGCGGGGATCGTCTGGCCGCCGCGCACGATGCTGCCCGCGAGGGACGACATGGTCTCCGCCTCGGCGGTGGCGCGGGCGGCCCGCCGGGACAGGCGAAGGGAACGGTCGACGACGGCGGCCACCGTGGCCGCGACCACCGCGAACACGGCCAGCGCCAGCAGGGCGTTGGGGTCGTCGAGCGTGAACTCCCCTATGGGCGGGATGAACCAGTAGTTGAGCAGCAGCGACGCCGTGACGGAGGCGATCACCGCCGAGGCCACGCCGCCTATGCAGGCCACGCCCACCACCGCGAGCAGGAACAGCAGGGCCTCGCTGGTCAGATTGAGGGTGCCGCGCAACTGAGCGAGGACGAGGGTGAGCAGCACCGGCAGCACGAGTCCGGCGACCGGTCCCCCGATCCGTCGGGACGTGGAGAGCGTACGGCGACGGGACGGCAGCAGAGTGCCTCGGCCGGCCCGTTCGTGGGTGACCCGGTGGACGTCGATGTCGCCGGAGAGCGCGACGACGGTCTCCCCCGTCCCGAGGCCCGTCACGAACCGTTCCAGGCGGCCGCGCCGACTGGCCCCGAGGACGAGCTGGGTGGCGTTCTCGGCGCGGGCGAACTCCACGAGCGCGGTCGCGACGTCGTCGCCGACCACCTGGTGGTAGCTGCCGCCCAGGTCCTCCACGAGCCGGCGCTGACGGGCGAGCGAGGCGTGCGAGGCCCCGGCAGCGAGACCGTCGCTGCGGGTGACGTGCACGGCGAGCAGGTCCCCGCCGGCCGACCGGGCGGCGATACGGGCCGCCCGCCGGATGATCGTGTCGCCCTCCGGGCCGCCGGTCAGCGCGACCACGACCCGTTCCCGGGTCTCCCACACCCCGCCGATCGCATGCTCCGCGCGATAGCTGTTGAGGGCCTCGTCGACCCGGTCGGCCACCCAGAGCAGCGCCAGCTGCCGCAGCGCGGTGAGGTTTCCGGGCCGGAAGTAGTTGGCGAGGGCCGCGTCGATCTTCTCGGGCGCGTAGATGTTCCCGTGTGCCATACGCCGGCGCAGCCCCTCGGGCGGGATGTCGACGAGCTCGACCTGCCGGGCCCGGCGTACGACCTCGTCGGGCACCGTCTCGTGCTGCGGCACGCCGGTGATCTTCTCGACCACGTCCTTGAGGGACTCCAGGTGCTGGACGTTGACGGCCGTGATGACGTCGATGCCGGCGGCGAGCAGCGCCTCGATGTCCTGCCACCGCTTGGGATTGCGCCCGCCGCCGGGGACGTTGGTGTGGGCGAACTCGTCGACGATCGCGACCTGCGGGTGCCGCTCGAGCACCGCGGCGAGATCCATCTCCTCGAGCTCCCCGCCCCGGTGGTGGCACTGCGCGCGCGGCACGACTTCCAGGCCGTCGAGCATTGCCTCGGTACGGATACGTCCATGACATTCGGCGAACGCCACGACCACATCGGCCCCGCGGCCGGCCCGGCGCCGCCCCTCATCGAGCATGCGGTACGTCTTGCCCACCCCCGGGGCCGCCCCGAGGTAGACCTTCAGCCGTCCGCGCGGTACTTCGTTCATCAGGTCTCAGGGAACCGCTCCGCGCGCCCCTGGGCAGGAGTCTTGACGCATCCCTGGCGCCCCCGACGTGGACGTTGACACTCTCTTGACAGCCGGAGCCGGTCAGGATGAAGGGCGCCTCGCGGGGACCGCCGGTTTCCGTCTGGGGCGCGAGTACGTCCACTACGCGGCAGGCAGCCCGGTGCCTCGGGAGCGGCTCAGCGCGTGATCGCCACATGCCCGCAAGCGCAGACGCACGATGATGACGCTGGGTGTTCATCTCTCCGGCCCGCCACCCGTCCCCCGTACAGCCCAACCCATGACGAACGCGTACCAGAGCACACATCTTGACGTGCAGCCAACAAAGACAAGGCGAGTCTTAACGGAAGCTTGACGCCCCCAGCCCCTCCATCCGTGGGCCCGGGCGTAACTCTCTGCATACGCTGGTGCCGCCGTCCGCGTGATGGCCGGAATCGCCCTGCCGACCGACCGCACATCAGGAGCACGCCGATGGCCACGACCGAACACTCTCCTCCCAGTCGCCTGCGCGCCTGGATGCTGGAGGGCCTGTCCGACATGGGCAAGGGTCACGGTGCCAAGGGCGGCGCGCAGCCCGAGAAGGAGCCCGTGGACGAGGGCCAGCCCTGGTGGCGGGTCATGTGCCTCACCGGCGTCGACTACTTCTCGACCCTCGGATATCAGCCAGGCATCGCGGCCCTCGCGGCCGGTCTGCTCTCCCCCATCGCCACCATCGTGCTCGTGATCGTCACACTGGCGGGCGCCCTCCCCGTCTACCGCCGGGTGGCCGAAGAGAGCCCCCACGGTCAGGGCTCGATCGCGATGCTGGAGCGGCTGCTGACCTTCTGGAAGGGCAAGCTGTTCGTCCTGACCCTGCTGGGCTTCGCGGCCACGGACTTCCTGATCACCATCACCCTGTCCGCGGCCGACGCCTCGACCCACCTGATCGAGAACCCGCACCTGGAAAGCGCCCTGCACGACAAGCAACTGGTGATCACCCTGATCCTGGTGGCGCTGCTGGGCGCGGTGTTCCTCAAGGGCTTCCTGGAGGCGATCGGCGTCGCGGTCGTCCTGGTGGGCATCTATCTCGCGCTCAACGCCGTCGTCGTGGTCTCGGGCCTCTACCACGTCATCACCGAGGGACACGTGGTCACCGACTGGACCAGCGCCCTCACCGCCGAGCACGGCAACATCTTCGTCATGATCGGCGTGGCCCTGATCGTCTTCCCCAAGCTCGCGCTCGGCCTCTCCGGCTTCGAGACCGGCGTCGCCGTGATGCCGCACGTCAAGGGCGACCCGGGTGAGACCGAGGAGAACCCCAAGGGGCGGATCCGGGACACCAAGAAGCTGCTCACCACCGCCGCCGTGATCATGAGCTGCTTCCTGATCACGACGAGCTTCATCACCACCCTGCTGATCCCCGAGAAGGAGTTCGAGTCGGGCGGCGAGGCCAACGGCCGTGCGCTGGCCTACCTCGCGCACGAGTACCTCGGCAACGCCTTCGGCACGGTCTACGACGTCTCGACGATCGCCATCCTGTGGTTCGCCGGCGCCTCCGCCATGGCCGGGCTGCTCAACCTGATGCCCCGCTATCTCCCCCGCTACGGCATGGCCCCGCACTGGGCCAGGGCCGTCCGCCCGATGGTCATCGTCTTCACCCTGGTCGCCTTCCTGGTCACCTGGATCTTCGACGCCGACGTCGACGCCCAGGGCGGCGCCTACGCCACCGGCGTGCTGGTGCTCATCAGCTCCGCCGCCATCGCCGTGACCATCGCTGCCCGCAAGGCCGGCCAGCGCAAGTGGTTCATCGGCTTCGCGGTCATCTCGGCGGTGTTCCTCTACACGACCGTCGTGAACGTCATCGAACGCCCCGACGGCGTGAAGATCGGCGCCTGTTTCATCGCCGGCATCATCCTGATCTCCCTGCTCTCGCGGCTGATGCGCGCCTTCGAGCTCCGTGTCACCAGCGTGACGCTCGACGACATGGCGGAACGATTCGTCCGCGACATAGCGAGCCGCAAGATCCGCTTCATCGCCAACGAGCCCGACAGCCGGGACAAGGCGGAGTACCGCGACAAGGTCGAGCAGATCCGCTACGACAACGACCTCTCGCAGCAGGAGGACTTCGTCTTCGTCGAGGTCACGGTCACCGACCCGTCCGAGTTCGAGGCGGGCCTGACCGTACGCGGCCAGGTCATGCACAACCGCTACCGCGTCCTGACCCTGGAGTCCTCCTCCATCCCCAACGCCCTGGCCGCACTGCTGCTGTACGTCCGCGACACGACCGGCTGCATCCCGCACATCTACTTCGAGTGGACCGAGGGCACCCCCTTCGCCAACTTCCTCCGCTTCTTCCTCTTCGGCCAGGGCGAGGTCGCCCCGGTCACCCGCGAAGTGCTGCGGGAGGCCGAGCCCGATCGGGACCGCAGGCCCCGGGTGCACACCGGCTGACGCGTGCCCAGCGGCCGAACCGGCCACGCCCATCAGGATCGCGTCAACGATGAACCGTAAGGCGTCAGAGCACCGTCAGCGCCGTTCGCTCGAACGCCGATGCGTCCTACCGTCAGCACTGTGGACGGAAGCAGACTGCGCCCGACCCCGACCGGTGACCGCCACTGGCACGACAGCGCCCGGTTCGCCACGGGCTGCGCTCTGACCTTCCTCGCCATGACCCTGGTGGTCGACTGGGACGAGCACACCCTGACCCCGCCCCGCGCCATGCTGTGGCTCGTCATGACCGCCCTGCTCTTCACGATCCTGCTCCCGCAGCGCGTGACCGCGGGCCCGGGCTGGCTCGCGGTACGCGGCCTCGTACGACGTCAGGCGGTACGCACGGACGCCCTGGTGACCGTACGGCAGTACGGCGATGTCTCCGCGCATCTGACCCTGCGCGACACGGACGGCCGCCGCCTGGAACTGGACCCACGGATCCTCGTCGCCAACCCCCTGCTGTGGCACGAGCTGGACACCGGGGTACGCCGCTCACGCGCCGGCGGGACACTGCTCGAGGGCATCGAGGTAGTGGAACGCCTCCGCCTCCAGATCGACGACGCGGAGGCGCGGGCGGTGCTCAAGGCATCCGGGATCCTCTGACCTGTCCTCACGGGGCGCTCGGCCGGTGTCGCACGAAGGTGAGGTAGGCGTACCCCTCCCCCTCGCGTGGCGCCCTGGTCCATGACCGGGTGGTGAAGGTGTGGAGCCTGCCTCGGGTCAGCGCGAAGCGCGGGAGAGAAAGCCCGAGTTCGGTGTGCAGGGCCTCCAACATTCGCAGCTCGCCGTCCAGTTCCGTGTCCAGCGGGCGGAACAGCCGCGCTGGGTCGAGGGCCTCGGGTATCGCGCCGGAGCGCTGGATCTCCGTACCCCGCACGGTGAACGCGTAGAGCTCCTCGCCCTGTTCGGCCACGGACAGGTGGAAGGCGGCCGGTTGGTCACCCGGGGACGATCCACTTGGGCCCCGCCACACCACCACCGCGCGACCGGACGAGGAGGCGGCCGGAGCAGGGGAGAGAAACAGCTTGTTCAGGTGGTGAGGGGAATGGCCGTCGAAGGCGAAGGTCCACGCCCCGTCGGTGCGGCCGACGGCGACCACGGCCCGGTCCTCCCAGAGTTCCACCCCCTCCCGCTCATGCGGCTTGGGTGCCCGCCAGGACACCTCGCGCGGATCAGCGGGCGCGCTCAGTTCGGCGCCGTCCTCGCCGATCAGGGCGGGCAGGCGGGCGGGGTCGGTCCCCTCGACCCAGACACAGCGGTATCCGTCGAACGGCCGCCGGTTCGGCGCGGGCTCCGTCAGCCAGGCGAGACCCGGCGGGTCGAGGTCGGGCACCGGACCGGGAGCGGGTCCCGTCTCCCCGGCCCGCGGTGTCGCAAGGATTTCCCGCCCGCGCTCCGGGGTGATCAGCGCGCCAAGGACCGGATCGGCGAGCAGGCCGATCGGCGCGATCAGCGAGGGCCCGGGAGCCTCCCACAGCGGGAGCGCGTCCCGCAGCATCCGCCACGCGGCGTCGGTCTCCCCCCAGCGGGCCGACTCCCGGGCGTCGGCGACGGCCTGGCCCCACGGTCCGGGCGGCGCGTACCGATAAGCACCGTCCCGCATCCCACTCAGTACGGCCTCGGCGGCCTTCCGCTCGACCCCGCGGGCGGCCATCATCCCGAGCCAGTGGTCGTCCCCGCCCAGCCGCCATTCGCCGCGTGCCGGCGTCATGGCCTCGACCGGCAGAATCTCGGACAGGTAGCGCGGGTCGGCCGCCAGGTTGCCGTAGTCCCGGGTGTTGCGCGGAGCGAGTAGATGCCGGAGCTGGCTGAGCAGGACGGCGCACCCTGGCCGTCCGAAGGACAGCGCCTCCTCGAGCAGCGACAGGGCCTTCTCGTACCGCCCGCGCAGGGCCAGCAGACGTGCCTCCTCCACACGGGCGTCCTGGGCCCGCGTGGTCGCGTTCACGAAGTCGGTTCTCTCCACCCGGTCGGCATGGAAACCGCGATACCTGGCCTCCATGTATGCGCGGAAGGACCGGTAACGCTCCGGCAGTTCACCGCTCCAGCCTTTGTAGACGTAGAGCGCCCACTCGCCGTCCGGGTCGCTGTCGCCCGGGTCGAGCAGGGCGTAGGACATGTCGGAGTCCGTCTCCAGCCGCAGCGCCCGTTGCCACATCCCGGCCAGCAGGACGTCCTCCTCGCGCGGGCAGTCGCCCAGATTCTCTTCGTACAGCGAGGTCATGCCGTACGGATCCTGGAACCAGTCGATGTCCGCGACGCCGCCGAGCTGATAGACCCCGGCCGTCTCGTCCACGTGCCACCCGTCGCTCACGGCCAGGAACTCCCGGTAGGAAGGCGGCAACCGCCGCCCCAGCCGCTCCTCGGCCGCGACGATCACCGCCTCGCCCGCCCCGGGCCTGCCCGGCGACACAACGGCCTCAGGGTCGTCCTCGTCCTCCCCCGCACGCGGAACCCACTCCTCCTGCCAACGCCCCAGGAACTCATGCCAGTTGAAAGAGTCGCCAGTCATGACCGGATGGTGTCACCCGCCACTGACAACGCCCCGTACGCACAGGTTCTGCTGCCGCATAAAGGGCTCCGCCCCGGCCACGTACGACCGGGGCGGAGCCCTTCATTCACTCATCCGGTGAATCTCAGTCCTCGTAGGCGTCCAACGGCGGGCAGGAGCACACCAGGTTCCGGTCACCGAAGGCCTGGTCGATACGGCGCACCGGCGGCCAGTACTTCTCGGCGGCCGACACCCCGGCCGGGAACACGGCCTCCTCACGGCCGTACGCGTGCTCCCACTCCCCGCCGAGCGCACCGGCGGTGTGCGGGGCGTTGCGCAGCGGGTTGTCCTCGGCGGGCCAGTCACCCGAACCGACCTTCTCGATCTCCGCACGGATGGCGATCATCGCCTCGCAGAACCGGTCGATCTCGGTCAGGTCCTCGGACTCGGTCGGCTCGATCATCAGCGTCCCGGCCACCGGGAACGACATCGTCGGCGCGTGGAAGCCGTAGTCGATGAGCCGCTTGGCCACGTCGTCGACGCTCACCCCGGTCGCCTTGGTCAGCGGCCGCAGATCGATGATGCACTCGTGCGCGACGAGCCCGCCCGGCCCGGTGTAGAGGACGGGGTAGTGCGGCTCCAGCCGCTTGGCGATGTAGTTGGCGGACAGCACGGCCACCTGCGTGGCCCGCTTCAGCCCCTCGCCGCCCATGAGGCGGACGTACGCCCAGGAGATCGGCAGGATCCCCGCGGAGCCCCACGGCGCGGCCGAGATCGGGCCGACGCCCGTCTCCGGGCCGGCGGCAGGCTGCAGCGGGTGGTTGGGCAGGTACGGCGCCAGGTGCGCACGCACACCTACCGGGCCGACGCCCGGACCGCCACCGCCGTGCGGGATGCAGAAGGTCTTGTGCAGGTTCAGGTGGGAGACGTCACCGCCGAAGTGGCCGGGCTTGGCAAGCCCCACCAGCGCGTTGAGGTTCGCGCCGTCGACGTACACCTGCCCGCCGGCCTCGTGCACCTGCGCGCAGATGTCGGCGACGTGCTCCTCGAACACACCGTGCGTCGACGGGTACGTGATCATCAGCACCGACAGCTCGTCCCGGTGCTTCTCGATCTTCGCCCGCAGGTCCTCGACGTCGATCTCGCCGTCCTCGGCGGTCTTCACGACGACGACCTTCATGCCGGCCATCACGGCGCTCGCGGCGTTCGTGCCATGCGCGGAGGACGGGATGAGGCAGACGGTGCGCTGCTCGTCGCCGTTGGCCCGGTGGTACCCGCGTACGGCGAGCAGCCCGGCGAGCTCACCCTGCGACCCGGCGTTCGGCTGGAGCGACACCTTGTCGTAGCCGGTGACCTCGGCGAGACGTTCCTCCAGCTCACGGATGAGCGTCAGATAGCCCTGCGCCTGCTCGGCGGGCGCGAAGGGGTGCAGCTGCCCGAACTCCGGCCAGGTGACCGGCTCCATCTCGGTGGTCGCGTTGAGCTTCATCGTGCAGGAGCCCAGCGGGATCATGCCGCGGTCGAGCGCGTAGTCACGGTCGGCGAGCCTGCGCAGGTAGCGCAGCATCGCCGTCTCGGAGCGGTGCTGGTGGAAGACGGGGTGGGTGAGGTAGTCGTCGGTGCGCTGCAGCGCGTCCGGAAGGGTGTCCTCGGTCGCCGCGTCCAGCGCCTCGATGTCCCCCTCGACGCCGAACGCCGTCCATACGGCGCCCAGTTGGGCCCGCGCGGTGGTCTCGTCGCAGGCGACGGACACGTGGTCGGCGTCGACGAGGCGCAGGTTGACGCCGTTCTGCCGGGCGGCGGCGACGACCTCGGCGGCCTTCGCGGGCACCCGCACGGTCAGGGTGTCGAAGTAGGAGCCGTGCACGACCTCGACCCCACCGGCCGTGAGCCCCGCGGCGAGGATCGTGGCGTACCGATGGGTCCGCCGCGCGATGCCCTTGAGCCCCTCGGGCCCGTGGTAGACGGCGTACATCCCGGCCATCACGGCGAGCAGCACCTGAGCGGTACAGATGTTGCTGGTCGCCTTCTCCCGCCGGATGTGCTGCTCACGCGTCTGGAGCGCCAGCCGGTAAGCCTTGTTCCCGTCGGCGTCCACGGACACACCCACGAGCCGCCCCGGCAGGCTGCGCGCGAACTTCTCGTGTACGGCCATGTATCCGGCGTGCGGCCCGCCGAAGCCCATCGGCACACCGAACCGCTGCGTCGTCCCGACCGCGATGTCCGCCCCGAGCTCACCGGGCGACTTCAGCAGCGTGAGCGCGAGCAGATCGGCGGCGACGGTGACGAGGGCACCGAGCTCGTGGGCCTGGTCGATGACGGCCTTGATATCCCGTACGACACCGGAGGCACCCGGGTACTGGACCAGCACGCCGTTGATCTCACGCGAGGCGATCTCGGCCGGGATGCCGTCGCTGAGGTCGGCGACCACGACCTCCACACCGGTCGGCTCGGCACGGGTCTCGATCACGGCGATGGTCTGCGGAAGGACATCCGCGTCGACCAGGAACAGGCCCTTCTTGTTCTTGCCCATGCGCCGGGACAGGGCCAAGGCCTCGGCCGCCGCGGTCCCCTCGTCGAGCAGCGAGGCACCGGAGGTCGGCAGCCCGGTGAGCTCGGCGACCATGGTCTGGAAGTTCAGTAGGGCTTCGAGCCGTCCCTGCGAGATCTCCGGCTGGTACGGCGTGTAGGCGGTGTACCAGGCCGGGTTCTCCATGACATTCCGCAGGATGACCGGCGGCGTGAAGGTGCCGTAGTAGCCGAGCCCGATCATCGGGTCCAGCACCTGGTTGCGGTCGGCGAGCGACCGCAGCTCGGCCAGCACCTCGGGCTCGGTACGCGCTCCCGGCAGATCAAGAGAGTCGGCGTTCTTGATGACGTCCGGCACCGCTGCGGCGGTGAGCTCGTCGAGCGAGCCGTATCCGACCTGGGCGAGCATCTTGGCCCGAGCCTCATGATCAGGACCGATATGACGCTGCTCGAAGGGAATACCCTGCTCGAGCTCGGAGAGCGGAATGCGATGGGCGGTCATTGCGGAGGCCTCCTGGTCTGACACGACCTTCGAGGGGCACCATGGCGCGGGTACCCGGACGGCCTCCCCCTCTGTCATCTCAACCTGAGAGCTTCACCGGGGCGCCCAAGGGCTCCCGGCTTTCACCGTCGGTGAGGGCGGAAGCCGTCGGCACCCGCCCTGCTTTCCAGAGTGACCTCGTCCGTGCGGTACGTGGGCCTGAGAGATTCCGGGGAGGATTTGCTCCTTCGGCGCCTCCGGTGGTGTCCGGAGGACTCTCCCGCACGGGGTCAGCAGCCGTCTGCAAGCCTACCAGCGAGGTCAACGCACGCCCCTTCGAGTGGCCGCACATCCCAATGTGCCTTTTCGTAGTGCTTACGGATGAGTTGCGACCAAGTGGAGGGCCCGTGCAGACCGACATCGATCCGCGCAATCTGATCGGCCGCAAGGCCTTTGACCGCAACGGCACCAAGATCGGCACGATCGACGAGGTCTATCTCGACGACGCGACCGGAGTGCCGGAATGGGCGGCGATACGCACCGGCCTGTTCTCCCGGGACGCCTTCGTCCCCCTGGAGCCCAGCGAACTGGTGGAGGGCACCCTCCACGTCCCCTTCGAGCGCACCCTGATCAAGGACGCCCCCGACTTCGGGGTGGGCCGCCACCTCTCTCCGGAACAAGAACTCCAGCTCTACCACCACTACGGCCTGGACGTCGCAGCCTCGCCCCCACCCCCCGACCGGGACTTCGGCAACTTGGCAGGCAGGGAGGACCCCGACAACAACGGCCCCAGGACCACTCATCCGCATCCCTGACCCCGGGCAGCCGCCACACGGCCGCCTCTCACCAGTCGGGACAGAGCCACCGCAGCCACACGCATCGCACCGCACGCCGACTTCCACCCACACGTCAGCGCCCCGGTAGGGGCACAGCTGCGGGCGATCGTGTCGCTGGCCTGGTCATGAGTGCGCGCCGGCAGTCCGCCGTGCTCGAAATGCATCGGGGGAAGCCCCGCTTCGGGTGAGGCCCCGCCAAGGCGAACCGAACCCCACCGCGGGCGGTCCATGGCCCTCGCCTGCCCCCACCGCCCTACCCGGGCATCACAGGCGACTCCCCGCCCCCAAACCCCCATCAGCAGCACCAGCACCGGCTCCCCCACCGGCCCCTGGCCCCCCGCTTCCCCCACCCTTCCCAGGCCTGCCCTCCACCAAAGGCAACGGCTCGGCAGCCTCCAGCCCCGGATCATCGACCCGGAAGGTGCGGACCCGCCCCGGCTCCGACCTGGGCGTTTCGAACCGCACCGTCACCCGCCCGAGCCCGCTCCCCTGCACCCACCCGTGCCCGAACTCGGCGTGCCGCACATCGTGCCCCGCATGCCACCGCCGCTCGGCCGCGCCCTCGGCCCGTCGCGCCACCGCGGCCTCTTCCTCACCGTCCTCCGCCGCCTCTTCCATCCGCACCCCCGCAGCCTGAGCGAACAGATCTTCCTGCGTGTAGTCGGCCAGCCCGCTCACCCCGACCCCAAGCAGCCGCACGCCTCCCGTCGTGTCCACGGAATCCAGCAGCCGCGCGGCGGCCTCCCGCACCACGGCCGGATCATCCGTGGGCCCGCGCAAGGTCTCGGACCGGGTCAAGGTCGAGAAGTCGTAGCGCCGCACCTTCAGCACGATCGTCCGCCCGGACAGCCCGGCCCCGCGCAACCGCCGCACACAGCGGTCGGCCAGCCGCTGCACCTCAAAACCCACCCGCACCCGGTCGTGAATGTCCACGTCGTAGGTGTCCTCGACCGACACCGACTTGGTCTCCCGCTCGGCGACCACCGGTCGCTCGTCGTGGGCCAGAGCCATCGCGTACAGGGCGTGCCCATGCGCCTTCCCCAGCAGTCGTACGAGCTCGTCCTCACCCGCCTCGGCGATCTCCTCGACCGTATGGATCCCGGCCCGCCGCAGGTGGTCGCCGGTCGCCGGCCCCACCCCGGGCAAGGTCCGCACCGACATCGGCCCGAGCATCGCCCGCTCGGTCCCCGGCTCGATCACCACCAGCCCATCCGGCTTGGCCTGCTCAGAGCCGATCTTCGCGAGCATCTTGGACGCGGCCAGCCCAACCGACCCCGCCAGCCCGGTGGCGGCCCGTATGTCGGCGCGCAGCTTCGTCCCCACCAGCCGCGCCGACGCCTCGTCCCAGGCCGTTTCCCCGGCCTCCAGATCCACGAACGCCTCGTCCAGGCTCAGCGGCTCCACCAGCGGTGACAGCTCGCGCAGCAGCGCCATCACCTGCTCGCTGGTGTCGCGGTAGATCCCGAAGCGCGGCACGAGATACGCGGCGTTCGGCGCCAGCCGACGCGCCTGCGCCATGGGCATCGCCGAGTGAACCCCGAAGACCCGGGCCTCATAGGAAGCGGTGGCCACGACTCCACGGGGCCCGAGACCGCCCACGATCACGGCTTTCCCGCGCAGGCTCGGCTTGGATGCCTGCTCCACCGAGGCGTAGAAGGCATCCATGTCGAGATGCAGGATCGTGGGCGCGTTTCTCACACCCCTGATGCTGCCTCACACCACTGACAATGCCTTGGCCGACAACACCCTGGCCCGACAATTCCTCGCCACGACCGGCGCTCAGACCGCCCGGTTACGCCGCCGAGCCAGCTCGTCCGTCGGGTTGTGGCCGATGAGCGTCTCCCCGGTGTCGATCCGCTCCCCGTGCAGCTGCGACAGCGCGCTCTCGACGTCCCGCCACACCACGCCCACGGCGATCCCGAAGATCCCCTGCCCACCCTGGAGCAGCGCGTGCACCTCGTCTGGCGAGGTGCACTCGTAGACCGTCGCACCGTCGCTCATCAGCGTCATACGCTCAAGATCGCGAAAGCCCCGCTCCCGCAGATGCTGCACGGCGGTGCGGATGTTCTGGAGCGACACACCGGTGTCGAGGAAGCGCTTGACGATCTTCAGGACGACGACGTCCCGGAAGCTGTACAGCCGCTGCGTCCCCGACCCGTGAGCGGGCCGCACGCTCGGCTCCACGAGGCCGGTGCGCGCCCAGTAGTCCAATTGCCGGTACGTGATCCCGGCGGCCGCACACGCCGTCGGACCGCGATAACCGATCTCCTCGGTCGCCATGGACGCCGCCCCTCCACCACTGCTCGGCACGGCCGTCGGTCGCTGAAAAGCGTGATCCGCGCTGCCGTGAAGCGGGTACGGGCCGCTCGCCCCGAGACTGCGCTCGGGAGCACCCCCAGCCGTACCGTCGCCGCTGCTTCTCACGCCGACCTCCGTCCTTGACCTGCCTTCTCGACGGTAGGCAGTCACCCGGGGTGCGTCAACGATCGCCACACTCGGCCCGCCGAGTGATAATCACCCTAGGAGTGGTTTCCCGCGCCCCACCGCGGGGAAAGGCTAGCCGAATGTGCTCGGGGCAGACCTCAAGACGCTCACGCTCGCCGCTGGCAAATGCCGGCATTTGAGCCGTAACCGACTGTGGGCCGCACCATCACGGACCGCAAGTCCGCAGGGCGCCGCCCACGCCGCCTCACTGACTGCTGGTGCCGAAGTCCTCCGGCGAGATCTGGTCGAGGAACTCGCGGAACTTCTCCACCTCGTCCTCCTGCTCGTCCGGGATCGCGATGCCGGCGTCGTCGAGCACTCCGTCGCTGCCGTAGATCGGCGTTCCGGTGCGCAGGGCCAGCGCTATGGCATCGGACGGGCGGGCGCTCACCTCGACGCCGCTGGCGAAGACCAGCTCCGCGTAGAAGACGCCCTCACGCAGGTCCGTGATGCGCACTTCGGTGAGCTCCTGGCCGACGGCCTCCAGCACGTCCTTGAACAGGTCGTGGGTCAGCGGTCGCGCGGGGGCCATGCCCTGCTGGGCGAAGGCGATCGCCGTCGCCTCCCCCGGCCCGATCCAGATGGGGAGGTAACGGTCGCCTCCCACTTCGCGCAGGAGCACGATCGGTTGGTTGGAGGGCATTTCGACCCGGACACCTACGACATCGAGCTCGTTCACACAGCAACCCTAGGCCGTGCTCGGGACGTTTGGGTAGTCGGGCCGGGAACGGGTGGCCGATCCGGCCTGCTCGTGGCCTGCCCCGCTCAGGGCAGCCTCACTCCGAGAGCCGTCTGCACCAGCGCGGCATGCAGCTTCACCGTGAGTCCCGCCAGCTCCTTGGCACGGGCCTCGGCATGAGCCCTGGTCTGCGGGTTGCGGTGCCGCCTCAGGGGTGCCACGACCTGGTCCACGAGCCCGGCCTCGCGGTCGGCGGCGCCCTTCATCACCCGAAGATGCCGTGGCTCGATCCCGAACCGCCCCAGCTCGGCCACGAGCGCGGCCACAGTGACCGCCTCTGCGTCGTACACGCCGTCCGGCAGGGCGCTGATCAGGCCGTACGACTCCCACTCCGCGAGCTCCCGGTCACCGATCTCGGCCGCGGCGAGCAGCTCGGCCCGTCCGATCCGAGCCACCGTGGGTCCCTCCACGGGCTCCAGGACCGTTTCGCCGTCCCGCGGGCGGCACAGGGCAGGCAGTGGTGCCGCCTCGCCGCGCTCCATGGCGTCCAGGTGCTCCCGGATCACCTTGAGCGGCAGATAGTGGTCCCGCTGCATCCGCAGGACGTGACCGAGCCGCTCGACGTCCTGCGCGCTGAACTTGCGATACCCCGAGGGGGTCCGCTGCGGCTCGACAAGGCCCTCGGACTCCAGAAACCGGATCTTGGAGATGGTGATGTCAGGGAACTCGTCGCGCAGCATGCTCAGCACCGTGCCGATGCTCATCAGCCGACCGTCCGTGGCGGCGGTGCCGTGACGGGCACCGCCGCTCGGTGTTTTCAGCATGGACCTTCCCTGGGTCTCCCCGGACGGGCTCCGGGGGAGGGTCAGTAGCCCCGCTGGCTCGCGTAGAAGACCAGCCGGTACTTGCCGATCTGCACCTCGTCACCGTTGTTCAGGGCGACCTGGTCGATCCGCTCGCGGTTGACGTACGTACCGTTCAGGCTGCCGACGTCGGCCACCGTGAACGAGCCGTCCTGACCGCGACGGAACTCCACGTGCCGGCGCGAGACCGTCACGTCGTCCAGGAAGATGTCGCTCTGCGGGTGGCGGCCGGCGGTGGTCAGATCGCCGTCCAGGAGGAATCGGCTGCCCGAGTTCGGGCCACGGCGCACGACCAGGAGCGCGGAGCCCAGCGGCAACGCGTCGACGGCCGCCTGGGCCTCGGGCGACAGCGCAGGGATCGCCGTCTGACCGGTGGCCTCGGCGTCGTAGGCCTCAAGACCGGAGATGGAGATCGTGGAGGTCGTCTCGGACGGACGCTCGGGCGCCGGGCCGCCTCGCAGCGGGGCGCCGCAGTTGGAACAGAAGCGGCTGTTCTCCGCGTTGCGGTTACCGCACCTCGTACACACCAGGGCCGACATCGGGGAAAACCCTCCACCCGTACTTGAGGTTGACGGTTGCCCGAAACCTATGCCGCCGGACTGGGCAGGGTCAACTGACGGCGCGCCCTGACCTCCGGGAATGTCGCCGCCCGGTCCGGCCACCTGGTCCCTGAACAGCGGGCGCTGGCCCTCATCGTCCCCTTGTGCGCGGTGACGAGCGGTCGCGTTGTCGCTACCCTCTCGCGCGCTCTTGCCGAACAACTTCGCAAACAACTTCACGGGCGATTCCCCTTGACCGAAACAGACCCGCCCGTGGGGCAGGACGAACCCTGACTGCACTCTCTGACCGACCCGGACATCTTCACAACGTCCGTCTCCACCAGACAGTTTCCACCACGCACCACCCATTCGGTGCGCCGACCCCCCGCAACCTCATGCCCTCCCCGGTCGTCCCCCATGCACCCTCGGTTCACTGCGAGGACGACCGAGCGTAGTCAGGCCGCTTCGCCGCTCGCAAGGCGTCCACGACGATCTTGTCCGACTGCTCGATCGTCACGGTGGCCTGCTCCTTCTCCAGGGTCTGCACCACGCCTCCAGGGATGTTGAGCGCTGGTTCGAGGTCCTGCGGTTTACCGATGACCTTGAAACGATAGGGCGCGTTGATCTTGTTCCCGTCGACACTGACGCCGTTGCCGGAATCCGTCAGATAGGTGTCGGCGACCACGCGTACGTCGTTCACCTGGATCGCCTCCGCGCCGGCCGCGCGCAGCTCCTGGATCGCGTCGAGCAACATGTCCGCCTCGACCGTGCCCTTCGTGTCGTCGATGGTCATCGTGATGCCGGGCCCCTGCGCGGCCACGGTGCCCGCCAGAATGCCGAGTTGCCTCTCCTTCTCGACCGTCTGCTTACGGGCCTCCTCGGCCTGGTTCGAACTGTTCTCCAGCTCGTCGCGCTGCTTCTCCAGACCTTGCTTCTCGTCCTCTAGACGCTGAGTACGGTCGTCCAGTTCATCGAGGATGCGAACGAGATCTTCCTGACGTGCGCCGCGCAGGGCGCTGTCGCTGTCGCTGTTCGACGCGACCTGGACGGCCAGGCCGAATCCGAGGCCGAACAGCAGCAGGGCGACGATGAGTTGGGCCCGGGTGACGCGCGGCGGCCACAGCCCCTGCCCCAGCCGCTGCCGCCCGGTCAGCCCGGCCTCCGGCCGCTCCTCGGACGCGTCCGTGCTCTCAGGAGCGTCCTCGGTCTCGGCCGCCGGAACCTCGTCGGGGAGCTGCTTGCGCAGCCTGTTCTCCGCAGTCTCGTCGTGATTGCTCATCGGCCTCACGCCCGGAACACGTGACGGCGAATCGCCGCGGCGTTCGAGAAGATCCGGATGCCGAGTACGACCACGACGCCCGTGGACAGCTGGGCGCCCACGCCCAACTTGTCGCCCAGGAACACGATCAGCGCGGCCACGACCACGTTGGACAGGAACGACACGACGAAGACCTTGTCGTCGAAGATCCCGTCGAGCATGGCCCGCAGACCTCCGAAGACGGCGTCCAGAGCCGCCACGACGGCGATCGGCAGATAAGGCTCGACGACGGCCGGAACCTCAGGCCGGACCAACAGTCCGGCCACGACTCCCACGACGAGGCCCAGTACGGCGATCACGATGTGCCCTTCTCGGTTTGCTCGGTGTTCGGCTGTGCTGTACGTACGATCACGCTCGGTGCGGCCGGCAGCCGGAGGTCGTCCTGCACGGAGATGCTGGTCCGGATGCCGAAGTTCTCCTGCAAGGCGTGCAGGTACAGCCCGTCGGCGCTGTCCTGGAACCTGGTGCTCAGCCGCTCACCGTCCCCCACCGCGAGCACCGTGTACGGCGGAACCAGCGGTTTGTTGTCGACCAGTATCGCGTCACCCGCGGCCCTGATCGCCGACAGGGCTGTCAGACGCTGTCCGTTGATCGAGATGGCTTCGGCGCCCGACTCCCACAGCCCATTGACCACACGCTGCATGTCGCGGTCGCGGACCCGCCCGGTGTCGGAGAATCCGGTCGCCCCCCGGGGGTCGGTGCCGTCCTGCGTGCCCGCTTCCTTGGCGTCGTTCACGACCAGCTTCACGCCAGGTCCGTGCACCTCGACAGCGCCCGCCAGAATGCCCACCAGCTCCGCCTGGTCGCCGCCCGTCGACTTCAGGGCCTCGCGCTGCCGTGCGCTCACGTCGGCGCGCAGATCGTCGACGCTCTTCTCCAGCTTGTCCGCCGTCGCCGTCTCCCGGTCGATCCGGTCGATCAGCTCCTCGCGCTCCTTGGCCACCACGGGCGCCGCCACACGCGCCTGTGCCGCTCCCACGGTCACCACGAGCGCCGCGAGCACCAGTCCGGCGGCAAGCCCCAGCTTCGCCCTGAGCGTCTTGGGCATGCCCCCGTCACCCGCCGCCTCCTTACGGGCGGCCGCCTCGGCGTACCCGTCGTCGAGGCTGTGATCCATGACGTTGGTGAGCAGCGACATGGACGCGTCCGGGCGTGCAGGGGGCGTAGGTGTGCTCCGATCGGGGGGCTGCTGCGGCATGCCGCACATCGTCGCACGTCGCGAGCAGTACCGCCGAATGGCCCCACCGGCGTGCCGGACAGGCCCCGTTCGGGGACACCTGTCCGACACGCGCGTGTGCTGCTTGCGTCAGCGGCCCGCGCTGTCCACAACCGCCGCCCACTCGTCGAGCAGGGCCTGCGCGGACGAATCGTCGGGCCCCTCGGCCCACAGATGCGTGACCGCCTCGGCCGGGTCGGGCAGCACCATCACCCAGCGCCCGTCGGTCTCCACGACCCGTACACCGTCGGTGGTGTCGACAAAGCGATCTCCGGCCTCCTCGACGACCCGGCGCATGACCAGTCCCTTGACGGCCCAGGGGGTCGCAAGATCCCGCTTGATCACGTGGGCCCGCGGAATCCTCGCGTCGATCTGGCTGAGCGTGAGCTGCGTCCGTGCCACCAGCCCGATCAGCCGCACGAAGGCCGCCGTACCGTCGAAGACGCTGCTGAACTCCGGGATGATGAACCCGCCCCTGCCGTCACCGCCGAAGATCGTCGTCTCGTCGCGACCGACCCGGGTCAGGTCATCGGGCGAGGTGGTCGTCCACTCCACCTGGGTCCCGTGATACGCCGCCACCTGCTCGGCGATGCGCGTTGTGGTCACCGGGAGCGCCACCCGCCCGCTGCGCCGCTCGGCGGCCACGAGATCGAGCATCACCAGCAGGGCCCGGTCGTCCTCGACGATCCGCCCCTTCTCGTCGACCAGCGACAGCCGCTCGCCGACCGGGTCGAACCGCACCCCGAAGGCGGCCCGCGCGGAAGCAACGATCTCTCCCAGCCGCACAAGCCCCGACCGCCGCGTATCCGCCGACTCCGTGGGCCTGGACTCGTCGAGACCGGGGTTGATGGTCAGCGAGTCCACACCGAGCTTGCCGAGCAGACTGGGCAGCACAAGACCCGCACTACCGTTCGACGCATCGACGACGACCTTCAGCCCGGACTCCGAGATCCCGGTCGTATCGACGTTCCGCAGCAGCGACCCGGTGTACGAGTCGAAGACACTGGCCGGGAAATGCAGGTCCCCGATCTCTCCCGGGAACGCACGCCGGTACTCCTGACGCGCGAACACCCGGTCCAGCTTCCGCTGACTGGCCTGCGACAGGTCGGCGCCCTGTCCGTCGAAGAACATGATGTCGACGGAATCCGGCACCCCGGGCGTCGTCCGGATCATGATCCCGCCGGCACTGCCCCGCGCGGTCTGCTGCCGGGCCACGGGCAGCGGTACGTTCTCCAGATCGCGTACGTCGATGGCGCTGGCCTGGAGAGCGGAGATCACCGCCCGCTTCAGCGCCCGGGCACCACGGGAGTGGTCGCGGGCCGTGGTGACGGTGGAGCCCTTCTTCAGGGTCGTCGCATAGGCGCCGGCGAGACGCACAGCGAGTTCCGGCGTGATCTCCACGTTCAGGATTCCGGAAACGCCACGGGCGCCGAAGAGATGCGCCTGGCCCCTCGACTCCCAGATCACCGAGGTGTTGACGAAGGCACCGGCCTCGATGGTCTTGAACGGATAGACCCGCACATTGCCCTGAACGATCGATTCCTCACCGATCAGGCACTCATCGCCGATGACCGCGCCGTCCTCGATCCGGGCCGCACGCATGATGTCGGTGTTCTTTCCGACGACACAGCCACGCAGATTGCTGTGCTGCCCGACGTACACGTTGTCGTGCACGACGGCCCTGTGCAGAAAGGCCCCGCTCTTCACGACAACGTTCGAGCCGATGACCGTGTGTTCCCGGATTTCTGTACCGGCCTCGACCTTGGCGTAGTCCCCGATGTACAGAGGCCCACGGAGAACGGCGTCAGGATGAACCTCGGCGCCTTCCGCCACCCACACGCCCGGGGAGATCTCGAAGCCGTCGAGCTCGACGTCGACCTTGCCCTCCAGGACGTCGGCCTGCGCCTTCACATAGCTCTCGTGGGTCCCGACGTCCTCCCAGTAACCCTCCGCGATGTACCCATAGATCGGCTTGCCTTCCTTCATCAGCTGCGGGAAGACATCACCGGACCAGTCCACGGGAACATCGGCCTCGACATAGTCGAAGACCTCGGGCTCCATGACATAGATGCCGGTGTTCACGGTGTCCGAGAAGACCTGACCCCAGGTCGGCTTCTCGAGGAAGCGCTCGACCTTGCCTTCCTCATCGACAATCGTGATGCCGAATTCCAGCGGATTGGGCACACGCGTCAGACAGACGGTGACGAGCGATCCCTTTTCCTTGTGGAAGTTGATCAGCTCGGTGAGGTCGAAGTCGGTCAGGGCATCGCCGGAGATGACGAGGAAGGCATCGTCCTTCAACGCCTCTTCGGCGTTCTTGACGCTTCCGGCGGTACCGAGTGGCTTCTCCTCGTTGGCATAGCTGAGCTCCATTCCGAGCTCTTCACCGTCACCGAAGTAGTTCTTGACCAGCGAAGCCAGGAACTGAACGGTCACGACGGTCTCATTCAGCCCATGCCTTTTGAGCAGCCGAAGAACGTGCTCCATGATCGGTCGGTTTGCCACCGGCAGGAGCGGCTTGGGCATGCTTGAGGTCATAGGGCGAAGGCGTGTGCCTTCGCCTCCGGCCATCACGACGGCCTTCATGTCGGAAGCGTCCTCCTCGAAGAGACGACGGTCTAGCCGACTTCACCCATCCAGATTGTCCCGCACTTTTCCACCGCGGGCCATCGAGCCACTACGCCCGATTCAATCGGCGAGTTCACCCGGCCATGGCGTCCGCTCGGACCAGGCGGCGGACTTGGACCACGTAGAGAACTCCTGCCCACCAGTACAGCGTTGTACCCCATCCGGCGAACGCCCATCCGAAAATAGCAGCCAGTGACGGGATCCACCCACTTCCGTCACTGAGCAGCAGCAACGGGAAGGCATACATCAGGTTGAACGTAGCCGCCTTCCCAAGGAAGTTCACCTGCGGGGGCGGATAGCCGTGGCGTCTGAGGATGCCCACCATGACCAGCAGAACCAGCTCTCGCGCCAGAAGTGCAGCGGTCAACCAGATCGGCAGAATCTCGCGCCAGGTGAGCCCGACCAAAGTCGAGAGAATGTAGAGCCGGTCGGCCGCCGGATCGAGAAGCCGGCCGAGGCTGCTGACCTGGTTCCAACGCCGCGCGAGCTTGCCGTCCAGGTAGTCACTGATGCCGCTCAGCAGCAGCACCAGAAGGGCCCAGCCATCGCTCTTCGGCCCGCCGAACTCGGGCCTGAGGATCAGCCACAGGAACAGGGGCACACCAAGGAGCCTCGCCATGCTGAGGATGTTGGGGATGGTGAGCACTCGATCCGTCTGGACTCGAGTCTCCTGGACCTCCACCCGGGGGCCTCCTGTGGGAAACGTACCTACGATGCCCCCTGACCCTACCTCAACGCAAAAAAGCTCTGGCCCTCGGGCTGTATGCCCAAGAGCCAGAGCTCTAAAAGGAGTTCGGCGGTGTCCTACTCTCCCACAGGGTCCCCCCTGCAGTACCATCGGCGCTGTAAGGCTTAGCTTCCGGGTTCGGAATGTAACCGGGCGTTT
>NZ_JBHTRZ010000012.1:0-23208 GCF_042795335.1 Streptomyces sp. NPDC056479
ACCGAGGGAACGGCACCCCCACCGGCAGGTGTCAGCGGGCCTCGACGGGAACGAAGTCGCGCTCCACCACGCCCGTGGCCGTGCCCACCCGGGGGCAACCCCCGGACCCCCGGCCGAAGCAGCCGCAGACCAGGGCACACAACCAGCGGCGGCACCGAGGGAACGGCACCCCCACCGGCAGGTGTCAGCGGGCCTCGACGGGAACGAAGTCGCGCTCCACCACGCCCGTGTAGATCTGGCGCGGGCGGCCGATGCGGGAACCCGGCTCCTTGATCATCTCGTGCCACTGGGCGATCCAGCCCGGGAGGCGGCCGAGGGCGAACAGGACCGTGAACATCTCGGTCGGGAAGCCCATGGCCCGGTAGATCAGGCCGGTGTAGAAGTCCACGTTCGGGTAGAGGCTGCGCGAGACGAAGTAGTCGTCGGAGAGCGCGTGCTCCTCCAGCTTCAGCGCGATGTCCAGCAGCTCGTCGGACTTGCCGAGAGCGGAGAGGACGTCGTGCGCGGCGGCCTTGATGATCTTGGCGCGCGGGTCGAAGTTCTTGTAGACCCGGTGGCCGAAGCCCATCAGGCGGACGCCGTCCTCCTTGTTCTTCACCTTGCGGATGAAGGAGTCGACATCGCCGCCGCTCGTCTGGATGCCCTCCAGCATCTCCAGGACGGACTGGTTGGCGCCGCCGTGCAGCGGGCCCCAGAGCGCGGAGATACCGGCGGAGATCGACGCGAACATGTTCGCCTGCGACGAGCCGACCAGGCGGACCGTCGACGTCGAACAGTTCTGCTCGTGGTCCGCGTGCAGGATCAGCAGCTTGTCGAGCGCGGCGACGACGACCGGGTCGAGCTCGAACTCCTGCGCCGGCACGGAGAAGGTCATCCGCAGGAAGTTCTCGACGTAGCCGAGGTCGTTGCGCGGGTAGACGAACGGGTGGCCGATCGACTTCTTGTACGCGTACGCCGCGATCGTCGGGAGCTTCGCGAGCAGGCGGGTCGTGGAGAGGTTGCGCTGCGTCTCGTCGAACGGGTTGTGGCTGTCCTGGTAGAAGGTGGACAGCGCCGAGACGACCGACGACAGCATGGCCATCGGGTGGGCGTCGCGCGGGAAGCCCTTGTAGAAGTTCTTGACGTCCTCGTGCAGCAGCGTGTGCTGCGTGATGTCGTTCTTGAAGGTCGAGAGCTCGTCGACGGTGGGCAGCTCACCGTTGATCAGCAGGTAGGCCACCTCCAGGAAGGTGGAGCGCTCGGCCAGCTGCTCGATCGGGTAGCCGCGGTAGCGGAGGATGCCCGCCTCGCCGTCGAGGTAGGTGATGGCGGATTTGTACGCGGCGGTGTTGCCGTAGCCGCTGTCCAGCGTCACCAGGCCGGTCTGGGCCCGGAGTTTGCCGATGTCAAAGCCCTTGTCGCCGACGGTGCTGTCAATCACCGGGTAGGTGTACTCGCCGTCGCCGTACCGCAGTACTACAGAGTTGTCGCTCACGTCTTCCCTCACCGACGTTGTGCCTCATCTTCGAGGTTGCCCTGACTGTCTCTACCCTCCCCCATTCGGCTCAGGAGAGTGCACTCGGGGTCGACCATTGGGCCTATCGGCGGCACTGAGTGCCGCCAACCTGTCATCCTGCCCGCTGTTTTCCCCATCTGGAAGTGCTCTGTGACCTTCACGACTCATTTGATCGATCATTTTTTTCGGTGCCTCATGAAACGGCAGGTCAGAAGGGGGGCGTGCCGGAGGCCGTAAGCGGGTTCAGAAGCCGGATCCCGCGAGCCGGAAGTCGAGTGCCGTGCAGCGCCGCCCGGCCGACACCGTGCGCACCGCCTGGCCGATCGCCTTGCGCGAACCCACCAGGACGACCAGCCGCTTGGCACGGGTCACCGCCGTATACAGCAGATTCCGCTGGAGCATCATCCATGCTCCTGTCGTGACGGGGATCACCACCGCGGGATATTCACTGCCCTGTGAACGGTGGATCGTCACCGCGTACGCATGCGCCAGTTCGTCCAGTTCATCGAACTCGTACGGCACCTCCTCGTCCTCGTCAGTCAGCACCGTCAGGCGCTGGTCGACCGGATCGAGCGAGGTGACCACGCCCACGGTGCCGTTGAAGACACCGTTCTCCCCCTTCTCGTAATTGTTGCGAATCTGGGTGACCTTGTCGCCGACACGGAAGACCCGGCCGCCGAACCGCTTCTCCGCGAGATCGGGGCGTCCGGGGGTGATGGCCTGCTGGAGCAGGCCGTTCAGCGTGCCGGCGCCGGCCGGGCCGCGGTGCATGGGGGCCAGCACCTGGATGTCCCGGCGCGGGTCGAGCCCGAATTTGGCCGGAATCCGCTGGGCCGCCACATCCACGGTGAGCCGGCCGGCCGCCTCCGTGTCGTCCTCGACGAAGAGGAAGAAGTCCTTCATGCCGTCGGTGAGGGGGTGCTGCCCGGCGTTGATCCGGTGGGCGTTGGTCACCACGCCCGACTGCTGGGCCTGCCGGAACACGCGCGTGAGACGGACGGCGGGGATCGGGCCGTCCACGGCGAGCAGGTCCCGCAGGACCTCCCCGGCGCCGACGCTCGGCAGCTGGTCCACGTCCCCGACGAAGAGCAGATGGGCGCCCGGCGGTACGGCCTTGACCAGCTTGTTGGCCAGCAGCAGGTCCAGCATGGACGCCTCGTCGACCACCACCAGGTCGGCCTGGAGCGGCCGGTCCTTGTCGTAGGCCGCGTCTCCGCCGGGCTTGAGCTCCAGGAGGCGGTGCACGGTGGAGGCCTCGGCGCCGGTGAGCTCGGCGAGGCGCTTGGCGGCACGGCCGGTGGGGGCGGCCAGCACCACGCGCACCTTCTTCGCCCGCGCCAGCTCGACGATGGACCGGACCGTGAAGGACTTGCCGCAGCCGGGGCCGCCGGTGAGGACCGCGACCTTCTGGGTCAGGGCCAGCTTGACGGCGGCCTCCTGCTCCGGGGCGAGGTCGGTGCCCGTACGGCCCCTGAGCCAGCCGAGCGCCTTGTCCCAGGCCACCTCACCAAAGCCCGGCATCCGCTCCTCGTCGGTGCGCAGCAGCCGCAACAGCTGGGCGGAGAGGGAGAGTTCGGCCCGGTGGAAGGGGACGAGATAGACGGCGGTGACGGGTTCCGAGGCACCGTCGGCTCCCGGCACCTTCTCCCGTACGACACCGGGGTCGCCGCCGTCCTGCGGGACCTGTGCGAGTTCGGCCAGGCATTCGATGACGAGCCCGGTGTCGACCTGGAGGAGCTTGACCGCGTCGGCGATCAGCTGTTCCTCGGGGAGGTAGCAGTTGCCCTGGTCGGTGGCCTGCGACAGGGCGTACTGCAGGCCCGCCTTGACGCGCTCCGGGCTGTCGTGCGGGATGCCGACGGACTGGGCGATCTTGTCGGCGGTGAGGAAGCCGATGCCCCAGACGTCGGCCGCGAGGCGGTACGGCTGGTTCTTCACGACCGAGATCGAGGCGTCGCCGTACTTCTTGTAGATGCGAACGGCGATGGAGGTGGACACCTCGACGGTCTGCAGGAAGAGCATGACCTCCTTGATCGCCTTCTGTTCCTCCCAGGCGTCGGCGATCTTCCTGGTCCGCTTGGGGCCGAGCCCCGGCACCTCGATGAGCCGCTTGGGCTCCTCCTCGATGATCTTCAGGGTGTCCAGCCCGAAGTGCTGGGTGATGCGGTCGGCGAAGACCGGGCCGATGCCTTTGACCAGGCCTGAACCGAGATAGCGGCGGATGCCCTGGACGGTGGCCGGCAGCACCGTCGTGTAGTTCTCGACGGTGAACTGCTTGCCGTACTGCGGGTGGGACCCCCAACGCCCCTCCATCCGCAGGGACTCACCGACCTGCGCACCGAGCAGCGCGCCGACCACGGTGAGCAGGTCGCCGCCGCCTCTTCCGGTGTCGACGCGGGCGACCGTGTAGCCGTTCTCCTCGTTGGCGTAGGTGATCCGCTCCAGGACGCCTTCGAGCACGGCCATGCGTCGCTCGTCTGTGGTGGCCCCCGCCTGATTGGACATGGTCCGACGCTACCGGTCGGGTCCGACAACGCGAGGAACCCTCGGGCGAAGCGGCCTCCGGCCGTCACGCCGACTGCGACTTCACATGGTCGAGGACCGCCTGGAACTCCGCGGTCGGCGAGAACTCCACGAACTCGCAGTCCTCAAGGGCCACGGGGACATGGCCGGGGCCCCAGTAGTACGCCTGGCCCGCCTCGTAGTACTCCTCGCCCTCGGGCGTCAGCATCCGCAGCCGGCCCTTCAGCAGGTATCCCCAGTGCGGGCACGGACAGGCGTCGTCCGCCAGGCCCTTGAGGGCGGGGCCCATGTCCGTGCCCTCGGGCAGGCTGATGTAGCCGACGGACATGCCGCCGCCGATGGACCGGGTGCGCACCTCCACGCCGTCGCCGCCGAGGGTGATGGGTACGTCGTCGTGAGTCGCTGCCGTCATGGCTCCTCCGCTCCGGCCCACGAAGGGCCCTCGGGACGCCCCCCGCTCCTCCAGGCTGAACCGCCCGGCAACGGGCCGCGACATCACGATCCGGTTTCGGGATGTGGTTGAGGGCTTGATTAACCCCCGTGTAATCGATTCCAATCCTTCGTACACGTCGATGTAATCGATTCCACGAGCATCCACAAGGAGGTGGAGCGGCGATGGCGAGCATCAAGGACGTCGCTGCCGAGGCGGGGGTCTCCGTCGCCACGGTCTCGCGGGTCCTGAACGACCATCCGTCGGTCAGCGCCGAGGCACGCACGCGCGTGCTGGCCGCCGTCGAGACCCTGGGCTACCGCCCCAACGCCGTCGCCCGTTCGCTGCGCACCGACCAGACCCACACCCTCGGCCTGGTCATCAGCGACGTGCTGAACCCCTACTTCACCGAGCTGGCCCGCTCCGTCGAGGAGGAGGCCCGCGCGCTCGGCTACAGCGTCATCATCGGCAACGCCGACGAGCGGCCCGACCTGCAGGACCACCATGTGCGCAACCTGCTGGACCGCCGTATCGACGGCCTCCTCGTCTCCCCCACCGACGGCGGCTCGCCGCTGATGCTGGACGCCGCGCGGGCGGGGACGCCGATGGTGTTCGTCGACCGGTGGATCCCGGGCGTGGACGTGCCCGTCGTGCGGTCGGACGGGCGGGCCGCCGTACGGGACCTGGTGGCGCATCTGTACGGGCTCGGGCACCGGCGGCTCGCGATCATCGCGGGACCGGCGGCGACCACGACCGGACGCGAGCGCGTGGAGGCCTTCCGGGAGGCGCTCGGTGTGTACGGGCTCGAACTCCCGGACGCCTGCATAGGCCAGGGCGACTTCCAGGCCGAGAGCGGGTGGCGGGTCACCGAGGGCTTCCTCGACCTGCCCGAGCCGCCCGAGGTCGTCTTCGCGGCCGACAACCTGATGGCGCTCGGCGCGCTGGACGCCGTACGCGCGCGTGGGCTGCGCGTACCGGACGACCTCGCGCTGGCCGCGTTCGACGACATCCGGTGGTTCGTGCACACCGATCCGCCGATCACCGCCATCGCCCAGCCGACGGGCGAGTTGGGCCGGGCCGCCGTACGGGCCCTGGTGGACCGCATCGAGGGCCGCCCCGGTGAGTCCGTCACCCTCCCCGCCCGCCTCGTCGTACGCCGCTCGTGCGGCGAGAACCCCACCCCAGTGCAAAGGAGCACGTCGTGAGCGACCCGGACGAGTTGCTGCGCATCGAGGGCATACGGAAGACCTTCCCGGGCGTGGTCGCGCTGGACGGCGTCGACTTCGATCTGCGCCGGGGCGAGGTGCACGTACTCCTCGGTGAGAACGGCGCGGGCAAGAGCACCCTCATCAAGATGCTCTCCGGTGCCTACACGCCCGACGCCGGGCGGATCCTGGTCGGCGGTGCGGAGACCCGCATCCACGGTGCGCAGGACTCCGAGCGGCTCGGGATCGCCACCATCTACCAGGAGTTCAATCTCGTACCCGATCTCACGGTCGCCGAGAACATCTTCCTGGGGCGCCAGCCGCGCCGCTTCGGAGTGATCGACCGCAAGCGGATGGAGGCCGACGCAGAGGTCCTGCTGAAGCGGGTCGGCGTCAAGGTGTCGCCCCGCGCGCGTGTGCGGGAACTCGGCATCGCGCGCCTGCAGATGGTCGAGATCGCCAAGGCGCTGAGCCTGAACGCGCGCGTGCTCATCATGGACGAGCCGACCGCCGTGCTGACCGCCGAGGAGGTCGAGAAGCTCTTCGCGATCGTGCGCACGCTGCGCGAGGACGGCGTGGGGGTCGTGTTCATCACGCACCACCTGGAGGAGATCGCCGCCCTCGGCGACCGGGTCACGGTCATCCGCGACGGCAGGTCCGTCGGACAGGTCCCCGCCTCCACCCCGGAGGACGAACTCGTACGGCTCATGGTGGGCCGCTCGATCGAGCAGCAGTACCCGCGCGAACGGGCCGACCGGGGAGCCGCGTTGCTCACCGTCGAGGGCCTCACCCGCAACGGCGTCTTCCACGACATCGGCTTCGAGGTGCACGCCGGTGAGGTGGTCGGCATCGCCGGGCTGGTCGGCGCCGGCCGTACCGAGGTGGTGCGGGCGGTGTTCGGGGCGGACCCGTACGACAAGGGGGCCGTGAAGGTCTCCGGGGCCTCCTTGAGGCGCCACGACGTCAACGCGGCCATGGCGGCCGGGGTCGGGCTGATTCCCGAGGACCGCAAGGGCCAGGGGCTGGTGCTCGATCAGTCGGTGGAGGAGAACCTCGGTCTGGTGACCATGCGCGCCGCCACGCGCGCGGGGCTCGTCGACCTCAAGGGCCAGCGCGAGGCCGCCGCGAGGATCGCCGGGCAGCTGGGCGTGCGGATGGCCGGCCTCAGGCAGCATGTGCGCACGCTCTCCGGCGGCAACCAGCAGAAGGTCGTCATCGGCAAGTGGCTGCTCGCCGACACCAAGGTGCTGATCCTCGACGAGCCGACGCGCGGCATCGACGTCGGCGCCAAGGTCGAGATCTACCAGCTCATCAATGAACTCACGGCCTCCGGCGCCGCCGTACTGATGATCTCCAGCGATCTGCCCGAGGTGCTCGGCATGAGCGACCGGGTGCTGGTGATGGCCCAGGGCCGGATCGCGGGCGAACTCTCCGCCGACGAGGCCACCCAGGACTCCGTGATGGCCCTCGCCGTCAGCAACCCCACGTCCGAGAAGGAGGCCGCTCGTGGCCACTGACACGCTCAAGAGCTCTACGGGCGCCGGTGGCGCCGCCGGCGGCGTGCGCCGTCTGCTGCTCGAGAACGGCGCGCTCACCGCGCTGATCGTCCTCGTCGTCGCCATGTCGGCGCTGTCGGGCGACTTCCTGACCACCGACAACCTCCTGAACGTCGGCGTCCAGGCGGCCGTGACCGCGATCCTCGCCTTCGGCGTCACCTTCGTGATCGTCTCGGCGGGCATCGACCTCTCGGTCGGTTCGGTGGCGGCCCTGTCGGCCACCGTGCTCGCCTGGAGCGCGACCGCGCACGGGGTGCCGGTCGTCATAGCGGTGCTGCTGGCCGTCGCGACCGGCATCGTGGCCGGTCTGGTCAACGGCTTCCTCATCTCGTACGGCAAGCTCCCGCCGTTCATCGCGACGCTCGCGATGCTCTCGGTGGCCCGCGGTCTGTCGCTGGTGATCTCCGAGGGCTCCCCGATCGCCTTCCCCGACTCCGTCTCGCACCTCGGTGACACGCTCGGCGGCTGGCTGCCGGTGCCGGTGCTCGTGATGGTCGTGATGGGCCTGATCGCCGCGTTCGTGCTGGGCCGGACCTACATCGGGCGCTCGATGTACGCGATCGGCGGCAACGAGGAGGCCGCTCGCCTGTCCGGGCTGCGGGTGAAGAAGCAGAAGCTCGCCATCTACGCCATGTCCGGCGTCTTCGCCGCCGTCGCCGGCATCGTGCTGGCCTCGCGGCTGTCCTCCGCGCAGCCCCAGGCCGCCGACGGCTACGAGCTGGACGCCATCGCCGCGGTCGTCATCGGTGGCGCCTCGCTCGCGGGCGGCACCGGCAAGGCCTCCGGCACGCTGATCGGCGCGCTGATCCTGGCGGTGCTGCGCAACGGCCTGAACCTGCTGAACGTGTCCGCCTTCTGGCAGCAGGTCGTCATCGGCGTCGTGATCGCGCTGGCGGTGCTGTTCGACACGCTGCGCCGCAAGGCGGGGGCGAGTCCGGTGGCGGGCGGTACTTCGCCGGGGGGCAAGGGCAAGCAGGCGGGGACGTACGCGCTCGCGGCGGTCGTCACCGTGGCGATCGTGGGCGCGACCTCCTTCCTGCACAACGGATCCTCCTCGTCGTCCACCCAGAAGATGGGGCTGTCCCTGTCGACCCTGAACAACCCCTTCTTCGTGCAGATCCGGGCCGGCGCCGAGGCGGAGGCGAAGAAGCTGGGTGTGGACCTGACGGTGACGGACGCCCAGAACGACGCCTCCCAGCAGGCCAACCAGCTGCAGAACTTCACCAGTTCCGGCGTCGGCGCGATCATCGTCAACCCGGTGGACTCGGACGCGGCGAGCAACTCCGTGAAGGCCGCCGACAAGGCGAACATCCCGGTCATCGCCGTGGACCGCGTGGTCAACAACGCCAAGACGGACACCCTGGTCGCCTCCGACAACGTCGCCGGCGGTGAACTCGCCGCCAAGTCGATCGCCGAGAAGCTCGGCGGCAAGGGCAAGGTCGTGATCCTCCAGGGCCAGGCCGGCACCTCCGCCGCCCGTGAGCGGGCGCAGGGCTTCGCGAACGGCCTCAAGGCCTACCCGGGCATCCAGGTCGTCGCCCAGCAGCCCGCCGACTTCGACCGCACCAAGGGCCTCGATGTGATGTCGAACCTGCTCCAGGCCCACCCGGACGTCCAGGGCGTCATCGCCGCCAACGACGAGATGGCCCTCGGCGCGATCAAGGCCCTGGGCTCCAAGGCCGGCAAGTCGGTCTCGGTGGTCGGCTTCGACGGCACACCGGACGGCCTGAAGGCGGTCGAGGGCGGCACGCTGTACGCGTCCGTCGCACAGCAGCCGACCCAGCTCGGCAGGATCGCCGTGGACAACGCCCTGAAGGCGCTCGAGGGCGAGAAGGTCCAGCAGACCGTCAAGGTGCCGGTGAAGGTGGTCACGAAGGAGAACGTGGCGGGCTTCAGCGGCTGACGACCGGCTCGACATCGGTGAACGGCGAACGGGCGGGCGGTCGTTGGAGCAGCATGGAACTGCCGGCGACCGCCCGCCGCACGTCACTACGGGGACCTATCAGGGGAGCGATCTCATGTACGACTACGACCTCCTGGTCGTAGGGTCGGCCAACGCCGACCTGGTGATCGGCGTCGAGCGCCGGCCGGGGGCCGGCGAGACCGTGCTCGGCTCCGATCTGGCCGTCCACCCGGGCGGCAAGGGTGCCAACCAGGCCGTCGCGGCCGCCCGGCTCGGGGCCCGGACGGTCCTGCTGGCACGGGTCGGCGACGACGCGCACGGCCGGCTGCTGCTCGACTCGCAGCGGGAGTCCGGCGTCGACACGGTGGGCGTCCTGGTCGGCGGCGCGCCGACCGGCGTCGCACTGATCACGGTGGACCCGTCCGGGGACAACAGCATCGTGGTCTCGCCGGGGGCGAACGGCAGACTCACCCCCGAGGACGTACAGGCAGCCGCGAGCCTCTTCCAGGCGTCCCGGGTGGTGTCGGTCCAGCTGGAGATCCCGCTGGATGCGGTCGTGGAGGTGGTCCGCAGCCTGGCGGACGGCAGCCGCTTCGTCCTGAACCCCTCCCCGCCCCGGCCGCTGCCGACCGAGGTGCTGGCGGCCTGCGACCCGCTGATCGTGAACGAGCACGAGGCGAAGGTGATCCTCGGCGACTCGGCGGTGGGCGAGTCGCCTGCGGACTGGGCGCGGATCCTGCTGGCCAAGGGCCCTCGCTCGGTGGTCGTGACCCTGGGCGCGGACGGGGCGCTGGTGGCGTCGGCGGCGGGTGTGACACGGGTGGCGTCGGTGAAGGTGGACGCGGTGGACACGACGGGCGCGGGCGACGCGTTCACGGCCGCGCTGGCCTGGCGGCTGGGGACGGGCGAGTCCCTCGCCGAGGCGGCGGCGTACGCGGCGCGGGTCGGTGCGGTGGCCGTGACGAGGCAGGGCGCGCAGGTGTCCTTCCCGACCGCGGCGGAGGTCGAGGCCCTGTGAAGAAGGCCGGAATCCTGAACCGCCACCTCGCCGGCGCCCTCGCCGAGCTGGGCCACGGCGACGGTGTCCTGGTCTGCGACGCGGGCATGCCGATACCCGGCGGCCCCCGGGTCGTGGATCTGGCGTTCCGGGCCGGGGTGCCGTCGTTCGCCGAGGTACTGGACGGTCTGCTGGCCGAGCTGGTCGTGGAGGGCGCGACGGCGGCGCAGGAGGTCCGCGACGCCAACCCTGCGGCGGCCGCGCTGCTGGAGGGGGAGTTTCCCGGCCTGGCGCTGGTCCCGCACGAGCGGCTGAAGGAGCTGTCGGCCGGTGCGCGGCTGGTCGTACGGACCGGGGAGGCACAGCCGTACGCGAATGTGCTGCTGCGCTGCGGGGTCTTCTTCTGACGGCGCCGGGGGCGACGAGCTGAGAGCCCCGGGAACGTTTCGAGGGGCCCGGTCCGTCGACCGGGCCCCTCGGCTTTCCCCTCCCTCAGAACCCCCGCGATCCCCCCAGATCCCCCTCCGAGAAGTCCTGATGCCAAGTACGACCGGCAAGGCGGGGCAAGGGTTGTACGGATTCCGAGGATTTTTTTCGGCGCATTCTCGATCCGCGTCGGGGTGCCGGTAAAACCGGGCAGACGTAGCGTTTCAGACATGCAAGAGCTAGACGAAAACCCCCTCACATCCCTCCAGGACGATGTGCTCGACGAGCTCGGCGACGATCTGATCGGAGACATCGCGCGGCTGCTGGGCACGGACGAGTCCGGTGCCCGGCAGGTGATCTGTACGACGGTGTCGGCGCTGTCCGACGAGGCGGAGACCGTGGCGACGCCGCACGACGCCCCGCTCACCGGCGTGGCCACCGTGGGCGGCTTCGCGACCGGCGGCCTCATGGCCGGGCTGCTGGCCGAGGAGGCGCAGCCGGTCGCAGGCGCGGTGTCCCGGAAGACGGGGCTGCCGGCCGGACCGGTGGCCCGGACGGTCGAGATGGTTATTCCGGGCGTGCTGGCGGTGCTCACGAAACGGGCGGCCGGGAAGTAGGCCGCCGCGCCCCGACGCCGACGGCCCGGCGCCGACGGCTGGTGAGCCGTCGACGCCCCGGACCGCGTGCGCTAGGCCGTGTGTTCCACGAACCGCGCCGCCGTCTCCGCCAGCACCTCCCGCCCGTCCCGCGCCCACAGCCCGTCGTTGAACAGCTCGACCTCGATGGCGCCGTCGTAGCCCGCCGCCGCCACGTACCCGAGCCACTCCCGCATGTCGACCGCCCCGTCCCCGATCTGACCGCGCCCGGTGAGCACGCCTTCCGGCAAGGGGGTCGTCCAGTCGGCGAGCTGGAAGCTGTGGATACGGCCACCCGCGCCCGCACGGGCGATCTGCGCCGGCGCCGTGTCGTCCCACCAGATGTGGTACGTGTCGACCGTGACGCCGACCTGCCGAGCCGGGAAGCGTTCCGCAAGGTCGAGCGCCTGGGACAGGGTCGACACCACGCAACGGTCGGCGGCGTACATCGGGTGCAGCGGCTCGATGGCGAGCTTCACTCCGCGCTCCTCGGCGTACGGGCCGAGCCCGCCCAGCGCGTCGGCGATCCGCTCCCGCGCGCCGTGCAGGTCCTTGGACCCGGCGGGCAGGCCGCCGGAGACCAGCACCAGGACGTCCGCGCCCAGCGTGGCCGCCTCGTCGACGGCCCGGCGGTTGTCGTCCAGCGCCGCCGCCCGCTCGGCCGGGTCGATCGCCGTGAAGAAGCCGCCGCGGCACAGGGTGGTGACCGTCAGGCCCGCGTCGCGGACCAGCTTGGCCGTCGCCTCCAGGCCGTACGACTGGACGGGCTCGCGCCACAGCCCGACGTTACCGATGCCCAACCGGCCGCACTCCTGGACCAGTTCGGGCATCGACAGCTGCTTGACGGTCATCTGGTTGATGGAGAAACGCGAGAGATCCCCGGTGCTCACTGGGCCACTCCGTACAGGTCGAGCAGGTTCTTCATCCGTTCCTCGGCGAGCTTCGGGTCCGGGAACAGGCCCAGTCCGTCGGCGAGTTCGTAGGCACGGGCGAAGTGCGGGAGGGAGCGGGCCGACTGCAGGCCGCCGACCATGGTGAAGTGCGACTGGTGGCCGGCCAGCCAGGCCAGGAAGACCACGCCCGTCTTGTAGAAGCGGGTGGGCGGCTGGAACAGGTGCCGGGACAGTTCGACCGTCGGGTCCAGCAGCTCCCGGAATCCGGCCACGTTCCCGGTGTCGAGGACGCGCACCGCCTCGGCCGCCAGCGGACCCAGCGGGTCGAAGATGCCGAGCAGGGCGTGGCTGAAGCCCTTCTCGTCGCCCGCGATCAGCTCGGGGTAGTTGAAGTCGTCGCCCGTGTAGCAGCGCACGCCCTGCGGGAGGCGCCGGCGGATGTCGATCTCCCGCCGGGCGTCCAGCAGCGACACCTTGATGCCGTCCACCTTGTCCGGGTGCGCGGCGATGACCTCGAGGAAGGTGTCCGTCGCCGCGTCCAGGTCGGACGAGCCCCAGTAGCCCTCCAGCGCCGGGTCGAACATCGGGCCGAGCCAGTGCAGGATCACCGGCTCGGCGGACTGGCGCAGCAGATGGCCGTAGACCTCCAGATAGTCCTCGGGGCCCTTCGCCGCCGCGGCCAGCGCCCGCGAGGCCATCAGGATCGCCTGCGCCCCGCTCTCCTCGACGACGGCGAGCTGCTCCTCGTAGGCCGCGCGGACCTCCACGAGAGATCCGGCGGCGATCTGGTCGGTGCCGACGCCACAGGCGATACGGCCGCCCACACCACGGGCCTCCGCCGCGGACCGCCGGATCAGCTCGGCCGCGCCCGCCCAGTCCAGGCCCATCCCGCGCTGGGCGGTGTCCATGGCCTCGGCGACGCCGAGCCCGTGGGACCACAGATGGCGGCGGAAGGCGAGGGTGGCGTCCCAGTCGACGGCGGCGGGCGAGTCGGGGCTCGTGTCGGCGTACGGGTCGGCGACGACGTGCGCCGCCGAGAAGACCGTACGGGAGGTGAAGGGCGAGCCGGGAGTGACGGCGAGGGGCTCCTGGCGGGGTTCGTACGCCCTGATGCCCCCCTGGAAGTCCGGGAGTTGGATCGTCACAGCTGGATCTCCGGTACGTCGAGACGGCGGCCCTCCGCCGAGGACTTCAGGCCCAGCTCGGCGAGCTGGACGCCGCGGGCGCCGGCGAGGAGGTCCCAGTGGTAGGGGGCGTCGGCGTAGACATGCCTGAGGAACAGCTCCCACTGGGCCTTGAAGCCGTTGTCGAAGTCGTCGTTGTCCGGGATCTCCTGCCACTGGTCGCGGAAGGAGTAGGTGGCCGGGATGTCCGGGTTCCAGACCGGCTTCGGTGTCATGCTGCGGTGCTGGACACGGCAGTTGCGCAGCCCCGCGACGGCGGAGCCCTCGGTGCCGTCCACCTGGAACTCGACGAGCTCGTCGCGGTTGACGCGCACGGCCCAGCTGGAGTTGATCTGCGCGATGGCGCCGCCGTCGAGCTCGAAGATGCCGTAGGCGGCGTCGTCGGCGGTGGCGTCGTAGGGCTTGTCGTTCTCGTCCCAGCGCTGCGGGATGTGCGTGGTGGCGATGGCCTGCACGGACTTCACGCGCCCGAAGAGCTCGTGCAGCACGTACTCCCAGTGCGGGAACATGTCGACGACGATGCCGCCGCCGTCCTCCGCGCGGTAGTTCCAGGACGGGCGCTGCGCGGTCTGCCAGTCGCCCTCGAAGACCCAGTAGCCGAACTCGCCGCGGACGGACAGGATCCGCCCGAAGAAGCCGCCGTCGATGAGGCGCTTGAGCTTGCGCAGGCCCGGGAGGAACAGTTTGTCCTGGACCACGCCGTGCTTGATGCCGGCGTCGGCGGCGAGCTGCGCCAGTTCCAGCGCGCCCTCCAGCCCGGTGGCCGTCGGCTTCTCGGTGTAGATGTGCTTGCCGGCGGCGATCGCCTTCCTGATCGCCTCCTCGCGGGCGGAGGTGACCTGGGCGTCGAAGTAGATCTCGACGGTCGGGTCGGCGAGGACCGCGTCGACGTCGGTCGAGATGTTCCCGGCGTCCAGGCCGTGCTGCTCGGCGAGCGCCTTCAGGGCGTACTCGCGGCGCCCGAGAAGGATCGGCTCCGGCCACAGCACGGTGCCGTCGCCGAGGTCGAGGCCGCCCTGCTCGCGGATGGCCAGGATGGAGCGGACCAGGTGCTGGCGGTAGCCCATGCGCCCGGTCACACCGTTCATGGCGATACGCACCGTCTTGCGTGTCACGTCATTCCCTTCGTAGGTGTCGTACGCAGCGTTCGTGCGCGATTCGTACGCGGTTGTGCGCGCCAAGTACGCCCCTACCCTGCTGAGCGTCACAGCAAGCGCTTTCTATCTGATGAGAAGCTAGCCTCTGAGCAGCGGTGTAGACAAGACCGTGACGGGGTTGAGTTGTTCGAGGGGACGAACAACCGGGGTTCTTGGCCTTAAGGTCTGCTCGACATACACGGAACCGCGACTGCGGATGGCCTGTCTACGAGGGGGCAGGTCCTGTCTGTGAACACGTGGTGAGCACGCATGTACGACAGGTGGTACGACGAGATGCGCGACCGGAGGACGACGAGATGACGGTGACCCTGGCGGACGTGGCGGCCCGCGCCCAGGTCTCGCCCGCGACGGTGTCGCGCGTGCTGAACGGGAACTACCCCGTCGCCGCCTCCACCCGGGAGCGGGTGCTGCGCGCGGTGGACGATCTGGACTACGTACTGAACGGTCCGGCGAGCGCGCTGGCCGCCGCCACCTCCGACCTGGTCGGCATCCTGGTCAACGACATCGCCGACCCCTTCTTCGGGATCATGGCGAGCGCGATCCAGTCGGAGATCGGGGGTCCGGGGGGCCGGGCGGGCGGCGAGCGCCTGGCCGTGGTCTGCAACACCGGGGGTTCGCCGGAGCGCGAGCTCACGTATCTGACCCTGCTCCAGCGGCAGCGGGCGGCCGCGGTCGTCCTGACCGGCGGTGCCGTGGAGAACGCGCCGCACGCGGCGGCCGTCGCGGCCAAGCTGCGCAAGCTGACGGACGCCGGGACACGGGTGGTGCTGTGCGGGCGGCCGCCGGCTCCGGACTCCGGCGCCTTCGCCCTGACCTTCGACAACCGCGGCGGCGGACGCGAGCTGACCGAGCACCTGATCAGGCTCGGACACCGGCGCCTCGGCTACATCGCCGGCCCGGAGGAGCGCACGACCACCCGGCACCGACTGGAGGGCCACCGCGCCGCACTCAAGGCGCACGGCATCGAGGAGGACGCCCGCTGGACGGTGTACGGCCGCTACGACCGGCAGTCCGGCTACGAGGCCACGCTTGAACTGCTGCGCCGGGACCCGTCGTTGACCGCGGTGGTGGCGGCGAACGACTCCGTCGCGCTGGGGGCGTGCGCGGCCCTGCGGGATTCCGGGCTGCGGATTCCGGAGGACGTGTCGGTCGCCGGGTTCGACGACCTGCCGTTCAGCGTCGACACGGTGCCTTCGCTGACGACGGTGAGGCTGCCGTTGTCGGAGGCGGGGGCACGGGCCGGACGGATCGCGATGGGGCGGGAGGAGCCGCCGCCCGGGGGGATTGCGACCATTCGCGGGGAGTTGATGGTTCGCGGGTCTGGTGGGGGGCCTCGGGTGTAAGGGGTAAGTGGGGGAGCCGGGGCTTGGGTGTAGTTGGGTGTAGTTGGGTGTGCGGGGGGAGTCGCCGGGGGCTTGGGTGTAGGGGGAAGTCGGCGTATGCCGGGGGCTTCGGGCGCGGGGAAGCCGGGCGTGAGTTGCGGGGCTTGGGGCTTGACAGGAAGCCGGGCGGAAGCCGCGAAGGCCCTCGGCTTCACGGGAAGCCTTGACGGCAGGCGCTGCCTCAAGCTGCGGGTCCATGAACTCCAGCCTGCCGCAGGGGAGTTCGATCGGCCACCGGAAGTCCCTCCCTACGCATCCGGGGGAACCGGCGCCCCCGAACCGCTGAGCTGCCCCATCAAGGTCTCCATGTCCGACGCGAAGATGTCGTCGATCTGGGGGACCGCCACGTTCTGAGGGCGGCGAACGCGCTGCGGACGAGGTCGACGGGGGGCCGATCGAGTCGGTGGCTCCGCTGCGTGGTCATGGTGCTTTCCTCGTGCTTCCCTCGAGGTAGGTGCTGACAGCCACCCGGTCGAGAGCGTGACGTCGCGGCAAGGTCAACCACGGCTCGGACGAGATCCCTCCGGCGAAGCCCCTGCCGAATCTGCCGTTCCGCGTCTATGACTCTCCCACCGATGAGTTTCCGGCCTCGTCCCGGTCTCCTCCGCCGTCCTCACCCGAGCGAGAAACAGGAGTGACTCCCATGCGCATCGCGATCACCGAATTCATCAGCCTCGACGGCGTCGTCCAGGCCCCCGGCGGTCCCCAGGAAGACACCGACGGCGACTTCGCGCACGGCGGCTGGTCGCATCCGTACTTCGACGCGGAGGTCCTCGGCGGCGCCTTCGACGCGGGGCTCGGGAGGGCCGAGGCGCTGCTGTTCGGGCGCCGTACCTGGCAGACCATGGCCGCGGCGTGGCCGGAGCGGGCCGGGGATCCCTTCGCCGACCGGATGAACTCGATCAAGAAGTACGTCGTCTCCAGCACCCTCACCGACGCCGACCTGACCTGGAACAACACGACCCTCATCCCGGGCGCCGAGGCCGTCGCGCGGGTGCGGGAGCTGCGCGCGTCGGAGGGCGGCGATCTGGCGATGATGGGCAGCCCCACCCTCGTACGGACCCTGATCCAGGAAGGGCTGGTCGACGAGCTGCAGCTCATCGTCATGCCGTTGCTGCTCGGCGGCGGCAAGTCGATCTTCCCGGCCGACGGCGGGAAGCGCCCGCTGGAACTGGTCTCCACGACCGGCGCCAAGACCGGCGCGCAGGTGTGCGTCTACCGGCCCGCCGCCGAGGGATAGCCGCCGGGGGGTGGCCGCCGAGGCGCGGACGTCCTAGGCTCGACCCACGGAACCTCTGACTGAGTCAAACATTCGGCATCATCGGCAGGCAGCTGCCGCAGAGTCCACGGGGTCGACGATCATGACCGTTCACGACATCCGCGCCTTCAACCGCTTCTACACGAACGTCATCGGCGCGCTCGACTACAGCCGCCACCTCTACGCCCCCTACACGCTCACCGAGTCCCGCGTCCTGTACGAGCTCGCGCACTCCCCGCGGACGGACGCCGCCGACCTGCGGACCGAGCTGTCCCTGGACGCCGGGTACCTGAGCCGGATCCTGAACAAGTTCGAGCAGGACGGGCTCATCGAGCGCACCCCCTCCCGGCAGGACCCGAGGCGCCGGCGCGTCACGCTCACCGCACGCGGCCGGGAGACCGGCAAGCTCCTGGAGGAGCGGGCGAACGAGTCGGTCGGCTCGCTGCTGTCGACCGTGCCGGCCGCCGACCGGCCACGCCTCGCCGAGGCGATGACGACCGTCCGCACGATCCTGTCCGACGGCCGCCCTCCCCGCCGCGAGGACGTCCTGCTGCGCGAGCCCGGCCCCGGCGACCTCGGCTGGATCGTCCAGCGCAACGCCGCGCTGTACGCCGCCGAGTACGGCTTCAACGCCGACTACGAGGGGCTGGTCGCGAGGATCGTCGCCGACTTCGCGGAGGACCACGACCCCCACCTGGAGCGGGTGTGGATCGCGGAGCTGGACGGCCGTCCGGTGGGCTGCGTGATGTGCGTACGCGACGAGGCGCCCGCCACGGCCCGCCTGCGGCTGCTCCTGGTCGAGCCCGACACACGCGGCCTCGGCATCGGCGACCGCCTCGTCACGGCCGTCGTCGACTTCGCCCGCGGCGTCGGCTACCGCGACCTCGTCCTGTGGACCAACGACATCCTGACCGCGGCCCGCCGCGTCTACCAGCGCCACGGCTTCGTCCTGACCGCCGAGAAACCCCACCGCTCCTTCGGCCAGGACCTGAACGGCCAGGACTGGCGTCTGGATCTGCAAGGTGGGCCGGAGTGACCTGCCGGGTCACGTCGTCGACCAGTTGCCGTCGCGCACCTCGTAGACCTGCACTCGCCGGGTGATGGCGTCGCCGTAGCGATCGAAGCCGACCCGTCCCATCACTCCGTCGAATTCGACGGCCTGCAGGGCCTTCCGCAGGTCCTCGCGGGCCGTCGTGGGCAGCTCGTCTCCGGTGATGCGCACGCCCTCCTTGAAGGCACGTATCAGTGCCCAGGTGGCGTCGTAGGCGTATCCCCCGTAGGGGCCGTAGGGGGCCGAATAGCCGGCCTTCTTGTAGTCGGCGATGAACGACGCGGCGGATTCGAGCTTGTCCGGCAGGACCCCGGCGACGGTGCAGATGTCACCTGTCCCGACGCTGCCCACCCGGGAGATGTAGTCGCTGGAAAAGAGACCGTCACCGCCCGCCATCCGGATTTCGGGGTCGGCTGAGTGCAATTGCTCGCTCAGCAGGGCCCCGGCACCGTAGTCGCCGCCGAAATACACGACGTCGGCGCGGGCGGCACGGGCCCGTTTCACCTCCTCCGTGAAGTCCCGCTGGTCATGGTCCACATGGGTCTCGCCCACGACATCTCCGCCCTTCTGACGGAACGCCGCCTTGAAGGTCTCCGCCAAGGACAGGCCGTAGGTTCGTCTGTCGTCGATGACGAAAGCCTTGCGCCGTCCGTCCCATTCGAAGAGATGGTCGGCCGCGGCCGGCCCCTGCTCCATGTCGTTGGCCACCACGCGAAAATAGGTGTCGTACGGCCTGGACCGTTTGCCGGCCAGCCAGTCCGCGCCCAGAGTGAGGTCGGGGGCGGAGTTCGCCGGCGAGATCTCAGGCAGTCGGGCATCGGACATGTATTTCTGCGTATCCGCCGCGATGCCGGAGCCGAGCGGCCCCACTACACCGACGACGCCGGAGTCGGCGACGAACCTGCTGGCCACCTCCCGCCCCGTGGCCGTCTGGCTCTTGTCGTCCCTGGCCTGGATCTTGAAGGTGACTCCCGGGACGAAGTCGTCCTCGTTCGCCTTCTCCACCGCGAGCTCGGCCGAGTTCTTGATTCCCTCTCCCAGCTCAGCGAAATCGCCGCTCAGCGGGACGCTCACGCCGAGCTCCACGCTGAGGTCGTTCCTCGCGTCCGCGGCGCCCCCCGATCCCGCGTCGGCGGACGATCCGCCCTTCCGTGCCCCGTCAAGGAGGGAGTCCAGTGTCAGCGGAAGAGTCCCGAGCGCGGCCACCAGAGCCGTTGACACCGCCATCACGACGGTCCTGCGTCTGAGGCGGGCCCGGCGTCTCTGGATGTTCGCGGGGGCCTCTGCCGCACTGTCCGTGGCCGGTGTGTCCTCGGCGGGCGCCTCCTCGGCCGGTCGGTGGCGGTTGCGCGCCAGCGCGATCGCACCCGCCGTGTTGCCGTTGCGCTGCTGCGGCTTCGGCCGGCCCTTGGCCACCAGGGCGCCGTACAGATGCTCGTACAGCGTCATCATGGTGAGCAGTGGCGGTGCCTCCGGGATCCCGTGTTCGAGCGCGTCGATCAGCTCGCCGGTGAACGCGGTGTACGTCTCCCCCGGTGGTGCCAGCGCCGTCCTGGTCTCGGAGGTCGCGGTCAGCACGAACGTACCGCTGATGTCGGACATCCCGCCGAGCCCCGAGGTCGACATCGCTCCGTTCAGGGCGAGGCCGCTCCAGCAGCAGTCCAGGATCACGACCTTGCGGCGCGCCCGGCTCTGCGGGCCGAGCAGGGGCTCACGGATGTCCTGGTAGCGCAGGGCGCTGTAGAGATGCCGGGGGTTGGTGCGAGGGAGGGCCAGGTAGAGCTCGTTGGACTGGTCGTGCACGAAGCCGTGCCCCGCGTAGTAGACGAGCAGGGTGTCCTCGGCCTCTTCGGCGAGGCGGGCGACCTCTCCCAGCGCCTGTTCGCGGTCGGGTTCCGCGAGCACGTGCACATGCTCGGCCTTCAGACCCCACACCTCGGGGTCGCGCAGGAGCTCCGCCAGCCGCGTGAGGTTGCTGGCGACGGCCGGCAGCGGTTCGAGGCCGGGGTCGGTGAAGGAGTGCGCGCCGATCAGCAGTGCTCTGCTGCGCGCGGGCTCCGAGAGTTCGCTCATGACCGCGGTTCCTCGGGGCCGGACGCCGTCGGGGCCGCCGTGTCGTCGTCCGGCTCGGTGGCCGGGGTGGTCAGCTGCCGCACCAGCCGTGCGATCTGCTCCGCGTCGGCGCTCCGCACGGTGACGGTGACGCCGTCGCGTTCCACCTGGACACTCGGTCCGTTCACCCGCGAATGGCGCCAGGTCGCCACGGCCAGGAGCAGTCCGCCGAGACCCACCGCGTTGCTGAGCACGACGTCGATCAGGTCCAGGCCGGAGCCCATGGCTCCCGGTGTCGCGTTCCTCGCCCGCAGGACGAGGGTCTCGCCCGCGGTGTCGGGGTCTCGTAACAGGAAACGGTGCAGAGCGCGAAGCTGTCCGCCGTCGTCGTCGAGCACGCTGATTCCGAGCCGCATGCTTCCCCCTCGCACGCTCACGCCCCCGCCGGTTTCGGCATCATGCGGGTGATTTTCGGCATCATAGCGACGCCTCGGACCCCGGGCGTCGACTGTGGAAAAGCCGTTCCGTGAGCGGTCGGCCGCGGAATGCGAAGGTTCCAGCGCGGGGAGAGTCCGCGCGGGGCATCCTGACCCCGCGATCGTCCGGCCGGATGTGCGTCCCTCCGTTTCCCTGGCAAGGTGGATGCATGAAACTGGCGTTCTCCACCCTCGGCGTCCCCGGTCTCCCCCTCTCCGACGTGCTGCGGCTCGCGACCGCGTGCGGGTATCACGGGGTCGAGTTGCGCACGCATCCGGAGGAGCCCGTGCATCTGGGGCTCGGGCCCGCCGAACGGGCGGACGTGGCGGCCGAGTTCAAGGCCGCCGGTGTCGAGCTGGTGGGGCTCGCCGGGTACGTGCGGGTCGCCGCGCCCGGGGACGACGGGCCCGTGATCGAGGAGATGCGCCGGCTCGTCGATCTCGCCCATGACCTCGGTGCGCCCTTCGTCCGGGTCTTCCCGGGCGCCGATCACGAGCAGAGCCGGCAGTCGGCGGACGCGATCGCCGCGCGGCGCCTCGGTACGGCCGCGGAGTACGCCGCCGACATCGGCGTACGGATTCTGCTGGAGACCCATGACTCGCACGGCACGGCCGCCGACTCGATCCGCGTGCTCGGTCTGGTGGGGCACCGGCACGTGGGCTCGCTGTGGGACGTCATGCACACCTGGCTGGGCGGCGAGCAGCCCAGCGAGAGCTACGCGGCCCTCGCCCCGTACCTCGGCTACGTCCAGGTCAAGGACATCGCCTCCGCCGACGACACGACCCCCCTGCCGCTCGGCGCCGGGGTGCTGCCGCTCGCCGAGTGCGTGGAGGTCCTCTCCCGGCACGGCTGGGAGGGCTGGCTGTGCTGGGAGTACGAGAAGCGGTGGTACGAGGAGGCCGCGCCGCTCGACGGGCTGCTGGACCAGGGCCGGGAGCACCTTTCGCGGTTGCTGAACGAGTCGGCGTAGGCCCGCTCCTGCCGGTAATTCACTGGCCCGCCGCGACGGGCGCCGTATAGCGTCCCCCCTCGTGCCCGAAACCGCCCCCCGCCCTGTCCTGCCGTCGTGAGCCTCGCGCGTACGTTGATCGACGTAGCGCCGTTGCGGACCTCGCCCGTCTTCCGACGGCTGCTGATCGGGCGGACGGTGTCCGTGCTCGGCAGCTTCATGACCATGGTGACGGTCATGTACCAGGTCTGGGACCTGACGCACAGCACGGTCTGGAGCGGTGCGGTCGGGCTGGCGCAGGCCTTGCCCATGGTGTGCGTGGGCCTGTTCGCCGGGGCGTGGGTGGATCGCGGGGACCGGCGGCGGATCTTCCTGATCGCGACCGTCGGGCAGGCGGTCTGCGCGCTGCTGCTCGCGGTGCAGGGCTTCACCGGCGGCGTACCGGTGGGCGGGATCCTCGCGCTGGTGGCCGCCGGGGCCTGCTTCGGCGCGGTCGGCGGCCCTGCGGCGGGCGTGTTCGTGCCGCGGCTGCTGCCGAAGGAGCAGGTGGCGGCGGGGCTGGCCCTCAACCAGGTCACCGGTCAGGCGATGATGCTGCTCGGCCCTGCGCTGGGCGGGCTGTTCCTCGGCTGGTTCGGCATCGGCGTCTGTTATGTGCTGGACGCCCTCAGCTTCGGTCTCGCCTTCTACGGCGCCTTCGGCCTGCCCACGCTGCAGCCGGAGGGCGAGCCCTCGCGGGCCGGGCTGCACGGCGTCCTGGACGGACTGCGCTTCCTGGCCGGCCACCGGGTGGTGCGCGGCGCGCTGGTCACCGACCTCGCCGCCACCGTCCTCGCCATGCCGGTCAGCCTCTTCCCGCTGGTCAACGCCGAACGCTTCGGCGGCGACCCGCGCACCCTCGGCCTGTTCCTGTCGGCCGTGGCGGTCGGCGGCGTCACGGCGACGGCCCTGTCGGGCTCGGTGACGCGGCTGGGACGGCCCGGCCTGGTGATGCTGTGCGGGGCGGGGACCTGGGGCGCGGCGCTGGCCCTGTTCGGTCTGATGACCGACCCCTGGGTGGGGCTCGGGCTGCTGGTGGTGGCCGGTGCCGCGGACGCCCTGTCGGTCGTGTCGCGCAGCACGATCGTCCAGACCCGCACCCCGGACGCCCTGCTCGGCCGGGTCACGGCCGCCGAGCAGATCGTCGGCCAGGCGGGCCCGCACCTGGGCAACCTGCGCGGCGGCCTGGTCGCCGGCTGGTCCTCCGGCGCGACGGCCCTGATCACAGGCGGGCTGCTGTGCGTGCTGGCGGTGGCCTACGTGGGTGCGGGCACGCCGGAGCTACGGGACGGGACGGCGGCGCCGGAGCTACGGGACGGTACGGCTACGCCGGACTCGCCATGACCTGCCTCGCCGGATCGGGACACGGCGGCCGGCCCACCGGACCACGCCCCGCACCGGCGCCCAGGCAGGCGCCCCCCGAAGCCACAAGGCCCGACAGTCACACCAGACGCACCACAAGCGGCACCCCCGGACCGAGACACGGCGGCCGGCACCCCGCACCACGCCCCGCACCGGCGCCCAGGCAGGCGCCCCCCGAAGCCACAAGGCCCGACAGTCACACCAGACGCACCACAAGCGGCACCCCCGGACCGA
>NZ_JBHTRZ010000012.1:23308-71386 GCF_042795335.1 Streptomyces sp. NPDC056479
GACACGGCCCGGCACCCCGCACCACGCCCCGCACCAGCGCCCAGGCAGGCGCCCCCCGAAGCCACAAGGCCCGACAGTCACACCAGACGCACCACAAGCGGCACCGCCGAATCAAGACGCCAGCCCAGCCCACCGGACCACGCCCCACACCCGGCCCCCAGATCCACCTGAACGGCGCCCCCGAAGCCCCCGCCGCCGCCCCCGAAGATCACACCGGCCGCACCACCAGCGGCGCCGTCGGATCGAGGCACCACCCCAGCACCGCCGGCCACGACCCGTACCCCGCGTCCAGGTCCAGGTGGGCGGCGCCCGGGAGGAGGTCCGTGGGGACGGCGAGCGGTGTGCCGTAGAGGGTGTCGGCGCCTTCGGGGCAGTACGGGTCGTCGTCGCCGGCGACCAGGCGGGTGGGGCCGGGGAGCGTGAACTCCAGGGACTGCGGGGCGAACCGGGCGACCTCCGGGTGCCGGGCCAGCACACTCCCGGACGGCGGAGCGACGAGCAGGACACGGTCCACGGAGTCGAGCCCCGGCATTCCGCGCGCGGCGGCGTGCAGCCACACCACGGCGGACAGGCTGTGCGCGACCACCACCCGCTCGGCCCCCGCGTCGAGCCCGGCCAGGTGGCGCCCCAACTCCGCCAGCCAGACGTCCAGTTCGGGATCGTCGGCGTCCGGAAGCGGCGGATAGACGACCTGGTGGCCGAGTTCGGTGAGCCGGTCGGCGAGCCAGTGCTGCCAGTGGTCCTCGGGGCGGTGGTTCTGCCAGCCGTGGAGGATGAGGTAGGCGGTCATGGCGCCGATGGTGACACGCCCACCCGCCTCACAGCCGCGCCCGCAACGCCGCGAACGCCTCGTGAAAGTCCGGGAAGGTCTTCCGTACGCACCCCGGGTCGTCGAACGAGACACCCGGTGCCCGGAGGCCGGTCACCGCGAAGGACATCACGATGCGGTGATCGCCGTACGACTTGATCTCCGCGTCGTCCGCGACGGGCGTCCCCGGCCGGATCTCGATCCAGTCCGGGCCCGTGGCCACCTCCACCCCCAGCCGCCGCAGGTTCTCCGCGCACGCCTCCAGCCGGTCGCACTCCTTCACCCGGGTGTTCGCCACGTCCTCGATCCGCACGGGGCCGGAGGCGAACGGCGCGATGGCGGCCAGCGTCGGCATGGTGTCGGAGATGTCGCGCATGTTCACCGTGATGCCCCGCAGCTCCCCCGTGCCGCGCACCGTCGTCGCGTCCGGGCCCACGGACACCTGCGCGCCCATCCGCCGCAGTACGTCGACGAAGCCCAGGTCGCCCTGGAGCGCGCCCTCGCCCAGACCCGGGACCGTGACCTCGCCGCCCGTGACGGCCGCCGCCGCGAAGAAGTAGCTCGCGGTCGAGGCGTCGGGCTCGACGGCGTAGGTCGTGGCGCGGTAGCCGCCCGGCGGGACCACGAACACGTCCCCCTCCCTGTGCACCTGCACGCCGAACGCCCGCATCATCGCGATCGTGATCTCGACGTACGGCACCGAGACCAGGTCCGTGACGGTGATCCGCAGGCCCTCGCGGGTCAGCGGGCCGAGCAGCAGCAGCGCCGTCAGGTACTGCGACGACTGGCCCGCGTCCAGCGTCACCGCCCCGCCCTCGACACCGTTCGCCGTCACGGTCAGCGGGTGGTGGCCCTCCTTCTCCCCGTGCCGCAGGTCCACGCCCAGGTCGCACAGTGCCCGGGTCAGCGGGAGCAGGGGGCGGCGGCGCATCTGGGGCGAGGCGTCGAAGCGGTAGGTGCCGTGGCCGGCCGCGGCGAGCGTGGGCAGGAAGCGGGCAGTGGTCGCGCCGTCGCGGCAGTAGACGTCCGCCTCCGCGACCGCGGGGCCCTGCGGGCGGCTGTCGATCCGCCAGGTGTCCGGGGCCCGGCCGACCCGGTAGCCGAGCCGGGTCAGGCCTTCGGCGAAGCCCTCGGTGTCGTCGGAGCGGAGCGGCCGTACGAGGGTCGTGACACCGTCGGCCGCGGCCGCCAGGAACAGGGCGCGGGCGGTGATGGACTTGGAACCGGGGATGTCGACTTCGGGCATGCGGTCATCATCGACCGGACATCGCCCGCCCCGCCGGGACGTCCATGGGATGGACCCGCGCCGGACCTCGCAAAGACCTCACCCCGTCACCTCGGCACCTCCCCGCAGCCCACCCCCGTTGCCCACGCGTCACCCTGAACCCCGCCCTACCAACTTCGCCGGTTCCGGCCATCCCGGGGAACCCAGCCCCACCTCCGCCCGTCCAACCCGCGAGCTGCCGGAGAGTCACCGTGGTGCGGTGTCGGCCCTCGCTGCTGGCTGCGATCGCTGACCACCCTCTCCGCCGTGCCACGGCCGGCAGCACGCCGTCATCGGCGCGCCCCCCTCCAACTGCGCCGATGGCGGCCCCTTTTCGGTTACGGTCCATTCCCTTGACTGGCAGAAACTTCCCGGTTATTGGTGACTTCTGGAAGTTTCCTTCAGCGCACCACCTCCGGAAGGAGCGCACGTGCCCGACACCAGCACGGGAAGCAGGGGAAGCACAGAAAGCACGGAAAGCACGCGAAATACCGCAACACCCTCAAGACGTACGGTCCTCGCGGCCACCGCGGGCGTCAGCACCGCGCTGGCGCTCGGCGGGCAGGCCCAGGCGGCCACCCCCGACGACCGGAAACTGCGCGCCCTCATCGCCCGGATGACCCTGCCGGAGAAGGTCGGCCAGCTCTTCGTGATGCGGGTCTACGGCCACTCCGCGACCGCCCCCGACCAGGCCGACATCGACGCCAACCTCAAGGAGATCGGCGTCCGCACGGCCGCCGAGCTGGTCGCGAAGTACCGCGTGGGCGGCATCATCTACTTCACCTGGGCGCACAACACCCGCGACCCCCACCAGATCGCCGATCTGTCGAACGGCATCCAGCGGGCGTCCCTCACCCAGTCCCGCGGCCTGCCCGTGCTGATCTCCACCGACCAGGAGCACGGCATCGTCTGCCGGGTCGGCGAGCCCGCCACCCTCTTCCCGGGCGCCATGGCCATCGGCGCCGGCGGCTCGCGCGCCGACGCCCGCACCCTCGGCCGGATCGCCGGACAGGAGCTCAAGGCGCTCGGCATCCGGCAGAACTACTCCCCCGTGGCCGACGTCAACGTCAACCCGGCGAACCCGGTCATCGGCGTACGCTCCTTCGGCGCCGAACCGGACGCCGTGGCCGGCATGGTCGCCGCCGAGGTGGCCGGGTACCAGAGCGGGCGGCAGGTCGCCGCCACCGCCAAGCACTTCCCGGGACACGGCGACACCGCCGTCGACAGCCACTACGGCTTCCCGGTCATCACCCACACCCGTGAGCAGTGGGAATCCCTGGACGCGCCGCCCTTCCGGGCCGCCGTCCGCGCCGGCATCGACTCGATCATGACCGCGCACATCATGGTCCCGGCCCTCGACGACTCCGGCGACCCGGCCACCCTCTCCCGCCCTATCCTCACCGGCATCCTGCGCGAGGAACTCGGCTACGACGGACTGGTGGTCACCGACTCGCTCGGCATGGAGGGCGTACGGACGAAGTACGGCGACGACCGCGTCCCCGTTCTCGCGCTGAAGGCCGGCGTGGACCAGCTCCTCAACCCGCCGAACCTCGACGTCGCATGGAACGCGGTCCTCAAGGCCGTCCAGGACGGCGAGTTGACCGAGGCACGCCTCGACGAGTCGATCCTGCGGGTCCTGCGGCTGAAGGCGAAGCTGCGGCTGTTCGAGGAGCCGTACGTCAGCCAGGGCGGTGTCGACCGGAACGTCGGCACCCCGGCCCACCTCAAGGCCGCCGACCGCATCGCCGAGCGCACGACGACCCTGCTGGTCAACGAGGGGTCCCTGCTCCCGCTCTCCCGCCGGACCCACCCCAGGGTGCTGGTCGTCGGCGCCGACCCGGCCTCACCGTCCGGTACGACGGGACCGCCGACCGGTGTGCTCGCCGCCGCCCTCTCCGAACTGGGCTTCGCGGCGACCGCCCTGTCCACCGGCACGGCACCCTCCGCCGCCACCATCGCCCGTGCCGTCGCGGCGGCGGGCGAGGCGGACGCGGTGGTGGTGGGGACGTACAACGTCACGGCGGCCGGCTCCCAGCGGACGCTGGTCGCACAGCTCCTCGCGACGGGCAGGCCGGTGGTGGCGGTGGCGATCCGCAACCCGTACGACGTGGCGCAGCTGCCCGACGTCCGCGCCCTCCTGGCGTCCTACTCCTGGACCGACGTCGAACTGCGGGCGGCCGCACGGGTGATCGCCGGTCGGGCGGCGCCGCGCGGGCGGCTGCCGGTGCCGGTGCAGCGGGCGGACGATCCGACGCGGGTGCTGTATCCGGTCGGCCATGGCCTGTCGTACCGGCGCTGACAGCGCCGGATGACCCATTGGACGTAGCACCCGTATGACTCCGCGGACGTAGCGCGCGTACGCCACACAACGGGCGCACTCACCCCCAACCGACGCAAAGGACCCCGCACGTCTGGCGTGCGCCCACCGCGACGGGCCACGCTGGACGGGGGTACCCGGGGGGAGTGCGATGCGTGAGAGAAGTGCGGTGGGGGCGGCCTGGGCGTTGCTGGTGCTGCTCGTCGCGTTGCTGACGGGGTGCCAGGGCGCGTCGGGGGCGACGGAGGAGGAGGACGGACGGCTCGGGGTGGGCACGAGCGCGAGCGAGGACGGGCGGCAGGTCACCACTCCGCCCCGGCCCGCCGGCTACGGCGAGGTCTTCCTCGGCGTCGACGAGTGCAGTTCCTTCGGTACGACGAGCTTCACCGAGGTGCCCTGTGCCGGCGAGCGGGCGGCGGCACGGGTCGTGGCCCGGCACGACGGCCGGGTGGGTGACGGACCGCTCTGCCCCGGGACCACGGACTTCGTCCTGCACATCAGCGAACAGAGCCGGACCTCCGACGAGGACGGTGACGGCGCGATCCCCCAGGGGTACGCCTGCATGCGCAACCTCACCCCGCCCCACCCGGGCGACCCCGGCGGCGGAGGCGGCCCCCGCACGATCGTCGGCGACTGCGTCTACGACTCCGGCGACGGCCAGGTGCGCGAGACGTCGTGCGACGGCAAGGGCAAGCAGAATCCGGAGTACAAGGTGACGAAGTCCGTAGCCCAGCGCGCCGGCTGCCCGCTGTCGACGGCCCTGTACGTCCAACTGGGCGGGGAGAAGCCGGTCGGGTGCGCACGGCCGCTGTGACCGGCCGAACCGCCCCCGCGCCGGAAGGCCCGACGAGGTCCGCCACGGCCGCACCGGCCCCGGGCCCAGATTCACGGTGTGACGGGTCCGCTCACCTAGCATGTCGTCGATGCCCAAGTCACCCCGGTCAACAGGCGGTTCCAGACGTGCGAGAGCGGTCGTCGCGACAAGCGTGGGCGCCGGTGTCGTCATGGCGTCCATCGCCGCCGTCGTCCCCGCCGCCGCGGCCGCTGCCGACGTCAGCTGTACGTCCGCCAAGGCGGGCCTCGCCGACAAGTTGGAGCGGGACATCACCGCCGCTCTGACCAGACGCAAGGGCACCGTCGCGGTCGGCCTCCACGACCGCGCCACGGACACCGCCTGCGAGCTGAACCCCTCCCGCGCCTATGACTCGGCCAGCATCACCAAGGTCACCGTGCTCGCCACGCTGCTGTGGGACGCGAAGAAGGACGACCGCTATCTGACCGACCGCGAGGTGTCGCTCAGCAGGGCGATGATCGTCAAGTCGGACAACGCCGCGACCAGGACGCTCTGGAAGCAGCTCGGCATGAAGAAGATCAAGGGCTTCCTCGCCGCCGCCGGTATGACCCGGACCAGGGCCGGCGCGAAGGGCTACTGGGGCCTGAGCCAGATCACCGTCACCGACGAGCAGAGGCTGCTGGAGCTCATCACGACCCGCAACGAGGTGCTCAGCGACAACTCCCGCGGCTACCTCCTGAAGCTGATGAGCCAGGTCGTCCCCTCGCAGCGCTGGGGAACACCGCACGGCGTGCCGTCCGGTGTCTCCGTGGCGGTCAAGAACGGCTGGCTGGAGCGTGCCACCAACGGCTGGCGGGTGCACAGCGTCGGCGCCTTCAAGGGGCGCGGCCACGACTACACGATGACGGTGCTCACCCACGGCAACAGCACCATGAACTACGGCATCACGACCATTCAGGGCGTCGCCAGGGCCATTCACAAGGACCTGGCGACGAGCTGACCCGGAAGCGGGCCATGCTTCACGAGCCGGTCTCCCCCGCGTCACCGACCCGCCCTACGGTGACCCCCATGCGCCTGAGAACCGTAATCGCGACCGCCACCGCGGCCCTGGCGGCGGCCACCTGCCTGACCGTCGCCGGCCTCGCGAACGCCCACGCCAACGCGCAGGGCAGCCACGCCTGTTCCCCCTCCGTCTCTCTCGACCGCTTCTCCGACGCGCTCGACAAGACGACGTACGAGGGCACCTTCGTCGGCAACTTCTCCGCGCTCGCCGTGGACCGCGACGGCTCGCTCGCGGCCCTCTCCGACCGCTCCTCCCTCTTCGGCCTGGACGGCAGGACGCTCGCGCCGAAGGCCGTCGTGCCGCTCGCCGACGAGAGCGGCGCCGCCCTCGACTCCGAGGGCCTCGTCATCGACCGGGACGGCACCCGGCTGATCTCCTCCGAGACGGAGCCCTCCGTACGCCGCTACTCCCGCGACGGCAGGATCCTCGACCGTCTGCCCGTGCCGGACGCGCTGAAGGTCGCCCCCGCGGGCCGCGCCGTGTCCAACGGCACCTTCGAGGGCCTGACCCTGCTCCCCGGCGGCCGCACCCTGCTCGCGTCGATGGAGTACGCGCTCTCCGGTGACAGCGCGGGCATCGTCCGCTTCCAGACCTGGCGGCGGACCCTGGGCGGCCACTTCGAGCTCGGCCGCCAGTACGCTTACCGCACCGACACCGGCCTCGGCGTCCCCGAGGTCCAGGCGACCCCCGACGGCCGCCTCCTCGTCCTGGAGCGCGGCTTCACCGCCGGCGTCGGCAACACCGTCCGGCTGTATCTGGCCGACCCGCGCCACGCCACGGACACCAGCGGCGTCGAGAACCTCACGGGCCAGGACGGCGTCCGTCCGGTCAAGAAGACGCTGCTCACCGACATCGTGACCTGCCCGTCACTGGGAGCGACCGCCAAGCAGCCCCAGCCGAACCCGCTGCTCGACAACATCGAGGGCATGGCGGTCACGGGGTACTCGAAGGGCCGCCTGAAGGTGCTGCTGGTCAGCGACGACAACCAGAACGCCGCGCAGACCACGCGCTTCTACCAGCTGCGTGTCCGTATCTGATCGGTCGCCGAGCGCCACGGAGGGATGAAATCCCCCGCCGTCCGCGTTGGTGTCTTCCGGTAGATCAGGACGAACGGAGGGCACCGGCGTGGTGACGCAGCAGGGGTGGGCAAAACGACTGTGGGGCTATGCCTGGCGCTACCCCAAGGACGTCGTCCTTGCCCTCGGCTCCTCCCTCGCCGGCATGGCCGTCATGGCGATCGTCCCGCTGATCACGAAGGTGATCATCGATGACGTCATCGGCGACCACACCCGCGGCATGGCCGTCTGGGCGGGCCTGCTGATAGCGGCCGCGCTCGCGGTCTACGTCCTCACCTACGTCCGCCGCTACTACGGCGGCCGTCTCGCCCTCGACGTCCAGCACGATCTGCGGACCGACATGTTCGCGACGATCACCCGGCTCGACGGGCGACGGCAGGACGAGCTGTCCACCGGGCAGGTCGTCGGCCGGGCCACCAGCGACCTCCAGCTGATCCAGGGCCTGCTCTTCATGCTCCCGATGACCATCGGGAACTTCGCGCTGTTCCTGATCTCCCTGGTCGTCATGGCGTGGCTGTCGCTGCCGTTGACGCTGGTCGCCCTCGCGGTCGCCCCGGCCCTGTGGTGGATCGCCAGGCGCAGCCGGACCAAGCTGCACCCCTCCACGTGGTACGCCCAGGCCCAGGCCGCCGCCGTCGCGGGCGTGGTCGACGGCGCCGTCAGCGGCGTACGCGTGGTGAAGGGGTTCGGGCAGGAGGAGCAGGAGACCGGGAAGCTCCGGGAGGTCGGCCGGCGGCTCTTCGCGGGGCGGTTGCGCACCATCCGGTTCAACTCCAAGTACACCCCGGCGCTCCAGGCGGTCCCGGCCCTCGGCCAGGTCGCGATGCTCGCGCTCGGCGGCTGGCTGGCGGTGCGCGGGCACATCACGCTGGGCACCTTCGTCGCCTTCTCCACCTACCTCGCCCAGCTGGTCGGCCCCGTCCGGATGCTCGCCATGGTCCTCACGGTCGCGCAGCAGGCCCGCGCGGGCAGCGAGCGCGTCCTGGAGCTGATCGACACCGAGCCGTCGATCAAGGACGGCACCAAGACGCTGCCCGCCGACGCGCCCGCGACCGTCGAGTTCGACGACATCTCCTTCGGCTACGCAGATGAGCGCCCTGTTCTCGACGGGCTCAGCTTCGAGATCCGCCCCGGCGAGACCCTCGCGGTCGTCGGCTCCTCCGGCTCCGGGAAGTCCACGGTCTCCCTCCTCCTCCCGCGCTTCTACGACGTCACGCGCGGCGCCGTCCTCATCGGCGGCCACGACGTCCGCGAGCTGACCTCCGACTCGCTGCGGGCCGCGATCGGGCTGGTCCCGGAGGACTCCTTCCTCTTCTCGGACACGGTGCGTGCCAACATCGCGTACGGCCGCCCCGACGCGACCGACGAGCAGATCGAGGACGCCGCCCGCGCCGCCCAGGCCGACCGCTTCATCGCCGAGCTGCCCGACGGCTACGACACCAAGGTCGGCGAGCACGGCCTCACCCTCTCCGGCGGCCAGCGCCAGCGCGTCGCGCTCGCCCGCGCGATCCTCACCGACCCCCGCCTTCTCGTCCTCGACGACGCGACCTCGGCGGTGGACGCACGGGTCGAGCACGAGATCCACGAGGCGCTGAAGCATGTGATGGAGGGCCGCACCACCCTCCTCATCGCCCACCGCCGCTCCACCCTCGGCCTCGCCGACCGCATCGCGGTCCTCGACGCGGGCCGCCTCGCCGACATCGGCACCCATGACGAACTCCAGGAGCGCTCCGCCCTCTACCGCCGTCTCCTCACCGACCCCGACGAACTCGGCGGCGTCTCCCCCGGTCACGCCCAGCCCTCCTGTCCCCGGGAGGACACCTCCGTACGCGACGAACTGGACGCGGAGTTCGACGCCGAGCGCGGCGTGACCCCGCGGCTGTGGACCGGCGACCGCGAGCCCAAGGACCTGGCGCTCGCCGAGTCCCCGGCCACGCCCGAGCTGCTGGCCCAGGTCGAGGCGCTGCCTCCGGCGATGGACGTCCCCGGCATCGACGAGGCGCATGCGGTGCGTCCGGAGGAGTCGTACGGCCTCAAGCGGCTGCTGCGAGGCTTCGGGCGCCCCCTGCTGATCAGTCTCGGCCTGGTCGCCGTGGACGCCGGAATGGGGCTGCTGCTGCCCGTCCTGATCCGGCATGGCATCGACGACGGAGTCACGGCGGCGGCCCTCGGGGCGATCTGGGCGGCGGCCCTGCTCGGCCTGCTCGCGGTGACCGTCCAGTGGGCGGCGCAGATCGGCGAGACACGGATGACCGGACGCACCGGTGAGCGCGTGCTGTACTCCCTGCGCCTGAAGATCTTCGCCCAGCTCCAGCGGCTCGGACTCGACTACTACGAGCGGGAACTGACCGGCCGGATCATGACCCGGATGACGACGGACGTCGACGCGCTGTCGACCTTCCTGCAGACGGGCCTGGTCACCGCCTTCGTCTCCGTCGTCACCTTCTTCGGCATCATGGGCGCCCTGCTGGTGATCGACCTCCAGCTCGCACTCGTCGTCTTCGCGACGCTGCCGCCGCTGATCGTCGCCACCTACTACTTCCGCCGGGCCAGCGTGAAGGCGTACGAACTCGCCCGTGAGCGGGTGTCGCTGGTGAACGCCGATCTCCAGGAGTCGGTGTCCGGGCTGCGGATCGTGCAGGCCTTCCGGCGCGAGCGGGACGGCGGCGCGCGGTTCGCCGAGCGCAGCGACAGCTACCGCCAGGCCCGTATCCGGGGCCAGTGGCTGATCTCGATCTACTTCCCCTTCGTGCAGTTCCTGTCGTCGGCGGCCGTGGCGGCGGTGCTGATCGTCGGCGGCGGCCGGATCGACGACGCGACCCTGACGACCGGCGCGCTGGTGGCGTACCTGCTCTACATCGACCTGTTCTTCGCCCCCGTCCAGCAGCTCTCCCAGGTCTTCGACGGCTACCAGCAGGCCACGGTCTCGCTCGGCCGCATCCAGGAGCTGCTGCGGGAGCCGACGTCGACGAAGGCGGCCGAGGAGCCGCTGGAGGTGCTCTCGCTGCGGGGTGACGTCGCCTTCGAGGACGTGCACTTCAAGTACGGCGGTGCCGATGCGGGGGAAGCGGCGCTCAGCGGCATCGAACTGCGGATCCCGGCAGGTCAGACGGTGGCCTTCGTCGGCGAGACGGGCGCCGGCAAGTCGACGCTGGTCAAGCTGGTGGCGCGCTTCTACGACCCGACGGGCGGCCGGGTCACGGTGGACGGCACGGATCTGCGCTCCCTGGACATCACGTCGTACCGCCATCGTCTCGGGGTCGTCCCGCAGGAGGCGTACCTCTTCCAGGGCACGATCCGCGACGCCATCGCCTACGGCCGCCCCGACGCGACGGACGCCCAGGTCGAGGCCGCGGCCCGCGCGGTCGGCGCCCACGAGATGATCGCCACCCTGGACGGCGGCTACCTCCACGAGGTCGCCGAGCGCGGCCGCAACCTGTCCGCCGGCCAGCGCCAGCTGATCGCGCTGGCCCGCGCCGAGCTGGTCGACCCCGACATCCTGCTCCTGGACGAGGCGACGGCCGCGCTGGACCTGGCCACGGAGGCCCAGGTCAACCAGGCGACCGACCGACTCGCGGGCCGCCGCACCACCCTCGTGGTGGCCCACCGTCTGACGACGGCCGCACGGGCGGACCGCGTGGTCCTCATGAACGACGGACAGGTCGCCGAGGACGGCACCCATGAGGAACTGCTGGCACTGGGCGGGCGGTACGCCGAGCTGTGGCGGACCTTCCTCGGGGAGGCCGAGCCCGAGGAACCCGTCGGGGTGGGCCGGTGAGGGGGTCGGCCGCGGTGCGCGCGTGACGGTCGTGCAACCATCCGCCATACGCCGTGCGTCCGTACACCAGTACGCTCATTGCCGGGGTACGGGGAGGACAAAACAGTGGACAGAGGTGCGATACGCCGACGGCTGGCGGTCGGCCTGGCGTTGCTGACCGCGTCCGGAGTACTCGCGGTCGCGGCCCCGTCACAGGCACAGGCCGCCGCCCCCACCCGCTGCGAGGGGCGCAAGGTCAAGACGTACCCCTTCTCGACGGGCACCCTGTACGTCTACAAGCGGGGCGGCTATGTCTGCGCCATCACCCTGCCCAAGGACCCCGGCCGCAGGCAGTGGATGAAGGTCAGCGTCCAGGCGTACCGGGCCAGGCCGGTCGTGGACGAGGGCCTGCGCACCCGCCGGGCCGGCCCGGTCACCGTCCACGCGGGCCAGCGCTGTGTGTGGGTCAAGGGCCGGGTGGGGCGGGGGACGGTGAGCAAGGGCTGGATCCTGTGCTGAGCTCCTGACGGGAGCGGGCCGCTTGTCTTTGCGTCCTCCTTGGAGAACTCACAGGCAGGCGCAAGGTACGGCACAGCCCGCACCCACTCCCGCCGCACACGATGCTCTGGTGACATCAGCCACCGATCCCCACCCCCACACCACCGTGACCCCCGACGTGCCCCCGCCGGCCCCACCCGTGGCGCCCCCGGACAGGGCACCGGGCTGGTCGCTCCCCGCGCTGATCGCGATCCTGATCCTGGCGGCGGTGCTGTACTCCTGGAACCTCTCCGGATCCGGCCTCAACAGCTTCTACAGCGCGGCCGTACTGAGCGGCACACAGAGCTGGAAGGCGTTCTTCTTCGGCTCGCTGGACGCGGGCAACTTCCTCACCGTCGACAAGCCGCCGTTCGCTCTGATGGTCATGGGCCTGTCCTGCCGCGTCTTCGGCTACGGCACCTGGCAGATGATGCTGCCGATGGTCCTGGTCGCGCTGGCGACGATCTGGATCGTGCACGCCTCGGTGAAGCGGGTGTGGGGCCACGGCGCGGCGACGGTGGCCGCGCTGGTCCTGGCCCTGACGCCGATCACGGTCGCCATCAACCGGGACAACAACCCCGACACCCTGCTGGTCCTCCTGATGGCCGGCGGCGCGGCACTCGCGCTGCGTGCCGTCCACAACGGCAGGCTGCTGCCGCTGGTCGGCTCCGCGGTCTGCTTCGGTCTCGCGTTCAACACGAAGATGCTCCAGGGTTACATCGCCCTGCCCGCCGTCTTCGCGGTCTACCTGTACGCCGCGAAGCCGAAGCTGGTGAAGCGGATCGTCAACCTCCTGATCGCGGCCGTCGCCCTGGCCGTCTCCAGCTTCTGGTGGGCTGCGGCGGTCTCACTCGTGCCGGCCGACGACCGCCCGTACATCGGCGGTTCGACGGACGGCACGGCCTGGGACCTGATCATGGGCTACAACGGCTTCGGCCGGATCCTCGGCGGCGAGGGCAACGGCGGAGGCGGCGGGGGCGGAGGCGGCGGCTTCTCGGGGGCCGCCGGGCTCGGCCGACTGTTCAACGACATCCTCGGCGGCCAGATCTCCTGGCTCATCCCCTTCGCCGCGATCGCGTGCGTCGGCGGCCTCGTCCTGTGCGGCCGCGCCCCGCGCACCGACCTCACCCGCGCCGCGCTGCTGCTGTGGGGCGGCTGGACGGCGCTGCACTATCTGACCTTCGCCATGGCCGAGGGCACGATGCACCCGTACTATACGACCGCCCTCGCCCCGGGCATCGCGGCCCTGTGCGGAGGCGGCGGCGCGATGCTGCTGCGTGCGTTCCGCGCCGACAGGCGGTGGGCGTGGGTGCTGCCGACGGGACTGGCGGTCACGGCCGTCTGGGCCGTCGTACTGCTGAGGCGGGCCTCCGGCTGGAACACCTGGCTGTGGCCGGCGATCGCCGTCGTCATGGCGCTGGCGATCGTGGGGCTGCTGGTCTTCCGCTCCGCGTCGGGGATGCGGATACGGCTCCTTGCGGCATCCGTGGCCGCGGCGGTCGTCGCGGCGGTGGCGGGCCCGGCGGCGTACTCCTGGTCGGTGCCGTCCGGTTCGGGCGGCGGCATGGGCGGTACCAACCCGACGGCCGGGCCCTCGACGGGCAGCGGCTTCGGCGGCGGGCCCGGTGGGGGCGGTGGCCCCGGGGGTGGTGGCCGGGGCGGCTTCGACGGCGGCCAGAACGGCCAGGCCGGCGGTCAGAACGGCCAGGCCGGCGGTCAGAACGGCCAGGCCGGCGGTCAGAACGGCCAGAACGGTCAGCAGGGCGGCGGCTTCCCCGGCGGTCAGCAGCAGGACGGACAGGGCGGGCAGGTTCCCGGCGGCGCCGGTGACATGGGTGACATGGGCGGTACGCCGCCCAACGGCACCGGGAACAGCGGTACGGCCCCCGGCGGCACGGGCACCGACAACGGCGGCCGGCCCGGCGGCATGGGCGGCGGCGCGAGCGGCGAGCTGGTCGCCTATCTCAAGAAGCACCAGGACGGCGCCAAGTGGCTGCTCGCGGTGTCGAGTTCGCAGAGTGCGGCCCAGCTGATCCTCAGCAGCGGTGAGCCGGTGATCTCCATGTGGGGCTGGTCCGGCTCCGACAAGGCGATGACCCTGGCCAGGCTCAAGGAACTGGTGAAGAAGGGCGAGCTGCACTACATCCAGGTCGGCGGCGGGGGCATGGGCGGCGGCCCCGGCGGCGGCAGCGGTGTCAGCACCGAGGTCACCGAGTGGGTGCAGAAGAACGGGACGGCGGTGAAGGACAGCGAGTACGGCGGCACGGCCGGCTCGACCTCGGACTCCTCCTCCCAGAGCAGCCAGTCCACCCTCTACCGCCTGGACCGCTCCGACATCGGCTGACCCCGGCCGACTCCACGCTCAACGGCCTCCGGCACACCACCGGAGGCCGTTTTCGTCGCTTCAACTCGCGTAGACCTGGCCGGATTTGCCGCTTCACGTCACCCAATGGACACGTGCAAGCCCTCGACACCACCGCATGTCCATGCCACGCTCCCGTTTGCCGCCTCCATTCAACCCGCGTAGATCCCCGCGTAGATGGGAACCCCACATGCCGGCGACACATATACGCCACCGCCGCTGGAAGTCGGTGGCGCTGACGACGGCCGCCGTCCTGGTCGGCCTCACCACCCCCGCCCTGACGGCGACTTCGGCCTCCGCCACGACGACCGACTACGACTCGACGTACTACAAGAACGCGGTCGGCAAGACGGGCGCGAGTCTGAAGTCGTCCCTGCACACGATCATCAGCAGCCAGACCAAGATCTCGTACTCCGCGGTCTGGAACGCGCTGAAGGTCACCGACCAGGACCCGAACAACAGCAACAACGTGATCCTGCTGTACAGCGGTGTCTCCCGCAGCAAGTCCCTCAACGGCGGTGACGTCGGCGACTGGAACCGCGAGCACACCTGGGCCAAGTCCCACGGCGACTTCGGCGAGGCGACCGGCCCCGGAACCGACCTGCACCACCTGCGCCCGGCCGATGTCCAGGTCAACAGCATCCGCGGCAACCTGGACTTCGACAACGGCGGCAGCACCGTCACCAACGGCGGCGGCAGCAAGGTCGACTCCGACTCCTTCGAGCCGCGCGCCGCCGACAAGGGCGACGTGGCCCGCATGATCCTCTACATGGCCGTGCGCTACGACGGTGGCGACGGCTTCGCCGACCTGGAGCCCAACGAGAAGGTGGGCAACGGCAGCAACCCGTACATGGGCAAGCTCTCCGTCCTCAAGGCGTGGAACGAGCAGGACCCGCCGAGCGCCTTCGAGGAGAAGCGCAACCAGGCCATCTACGACACCTACCAGCACAACCGCAACCCGTTCATCGACCACCCGGAGTGGGTCGAGGCGATCTGGTAGGCCACCGGGCCCTGTTCAGCCGCCGTGACGCGCCAGAGGCCTCGTCGGCCCCTGGCGCGCTCGGTCACCACCTGTACAGCGGAATGACCTGCGGCGATCTCATGCCGTTGACCCGACCATGAAGAAGATCAGCGCGCTCGCCGCGCTCGCCATGGCAGCCCTCGTACTCGCCGCCCCGGCCCACGCCGACGACGGCGACCGGGGCCGTATCAAGATCGCCGGCTACTCCGCCCCAGGCCTCTGCAGGGAGGCACTCGCACTCATTCCGCTGGCCGCTCCGTGGACCGGCCCCGCGGTGGACGACGCCTGCGACAACCGCGACCACATCTACGTCACGCGTGACCAGGCCCCTGAGCCGGCCGTCACGCCGTGAGGTGCGTCGGCGCGAACATCCGTAGCACCGCCGGGAGGACGACCACCGAAGGCCCAGGCGTCTGAAGCGCCTTCGTCAGGTCGGTCTCCAGTGTCTCCGGGGTCGTACGGACCCCGGGGACGTCGAAGGACTCGGCCAGGGCCACATAGTCCGGCCGGTTCAGCTCGGTGGCCGTCGCCTCGCCGAAGGCGTCGGTCATGTACTCGCGCAGGATGCCGTAGCCGCCATCGTCGACGATGAGCCAGGTGACGTTGAGGTCGTACTGGCGGGCCGTGGCGAGCTCGGCGATCGAGTACAGGGCGCCTCCGTCGCCGGACACCGCGAGGACCGGGCGGGTCGGATCCGCCGCCGCGCCGCCGAGCGCCGCCGGGAAGCCGTAGCCGAGGCCGCCGGCGCCCTGGGCGGAGTGCATGTGGTTGGGGCCCTTGGCGTCGAAGGCCGACCAGGCCCAGTAGGCCAGGATCGTCATGTCCCAGAAGGACGGCGAGTCGGCGGGCAGGGCACGGCGTACGGACGCCAGGACCTGCTGTTCCAGGGTGAGTTCCTGGGCGTTGATGCGGTCGGCGACCTTCGCGAGGACCGTCGCCACGCGCTCGGGCGCGGTGGGATCCGTGCGCTCGGACACCGTCTCCAGCAGCGCCTGCAGCGCGAGCCGCGCGTCCGCGTGGATGCCCAGCGCCGGGTGGTTGGACTCCAGCTTGCCGAGGTCGGCCTCGATCTGGACGACCCGGCCGCGCGGCTTGAACGTGTGGTAATTGGAGGACAGTTCACCCAGTCCCGAACCCACCACCAGCAGGACGTCCGCGTCCTCCAGGAAGTCCGTCGTGTGGCGGTCCTCGATCCATGACTGGAGCGAGAGCGGGTGCTGCCACGGGAACGCCCCCTTGCCGCCGGGGGTGGCGACCACCGGGGCCTGGATCAGCTCCGCGAGCTGCCGCAGCTTGCCGCTCGCGTCCGCCCGTACCACTCCCCCGCCCGCGATGATCGCCGGACGGGCCGCCTTCGACAGCAGGTCGGCGGCCACGGCCGTCAGTTCGGGGCGCGGGGGCAGTTCCTCCGGGAACGCGTCGCCGCCCGTCACGACGGGGATCGAGGTCCCGGCCAGCAGCACGTCCTGCGGGATCTCCACCCACACGGGCCCGTGCGGGGCCGTGAGCGCCGACTTCCAGGCCGCCTCGATCGCGGACGGGATCTGGGACTGGGTGCGGACCGTGTGGACCGACTTCACCACGCCACGGAACGAGGCCGCCTGGTCGGGGAGTTCGTGCAGATAGCCGTGCCGGCCGCCGCCCAGGCCCGCCGTCGGGATCTGGCTGCTGATCGCCAGCACGGGGGCGCTCGCCGCGGCCGCCTCCTGGAGCGCGGCCAGTGAGGTGAGCGCGCCCGGCCCGGTCGACAGCAGCAGCGGGGCCGCCTCGCCGGTCATCCGGCCGTACGCGTCCGCGGCGAACCCGGCGTTGTTCTCCACCCGCAGGCCGATGTAGCGCAGATCGCTGCGGCGCAGGGCGTCGAACATACCCAGGGCGTGCTGGCCGGGGAGACCGAAGACCGTCGTCGTGCCGAGCGCCGCCAGCGTCTCCACGACCAGGTCCCCGCCGTTGCGGCCGGCGGGCGGATTCAGTGCCGCGGCAATCTGCTCCTCCGTCGGGCGGAGCACCAGGTCGTGGTCGTGAGTCACTTGGCTTCCGGGTCCTTCCTGGCCGCCGCGATCTGGCGGGACATGATCGTGGTCAGTTCGTACGCCGTGTGGGACGCGGCCACCGACGTGATCTCGGCGTGATCGTACGCGGGCGCCACCTCGACGACGTCGGCCGAGACCAGGTTGCAGGACGCGAGGCCCCGCAGGATCTCCAGCAGTTCGCGTGAGGTCATGCCGCCGGCCTCGGGGGTGCCGGTGCCGGGCGCGTGGGCCGGGTCGAGGCAGTCGATGTCGATCGAGATGTACAGCGGACGGTCGCCGATGCGCTGGCGCAGCTGGTCGGCGACCTCGTCGGCGCCGCGGCGGTAGACGTCCGCGGAGGTGACGATGCCGAAGCCCATCTTCTCGTCGTCGGTCAGGTCCTGCTTGCCGTACAGCGGGCCGCGGATGCCGACGTGGGAGAGCGCCTCGGTGTCGAGGATGCCCTCCTCCACCGCGCGCCGGAAGGGCGTGCCGTGGGTGTACTCGGCGCCGAAGTAGGTGTCCCAGGTGTCGAGGTGGGCGTCGAAGTGGAGCAGGGCTACGGGGCCGTGCTTCTTGGCGACCGAGCGCAGCAGCGGCAGCGCGATGGTGTGGTCGCCGCCCAGGGTCATCAGACGGGCGCCGGTGCCGAGCAGCTCGTCGGCGGCGGCCTCGACGGTCTCGACGGCCTCGTTGATGTTGAAGGGGTTCACCGCGATGTCGCCGCCGTCCGCGACCTGCGCCAGCGCGAACGGGGACGCGTCCTGCGCCGGGTTGTACGGGCGCAGCAGCCGGGACGCCTCGCGGATGGCGTTGCCGCCGAAGCGGGCGCCCGGCCGGTACGAGACGCCCGAGTCGAACGGCACACCGACCACGGCGACGTCGGTGCGGCCGACCTCGTCGAGGCGCGGGAGCCGGGCGAAGGTCGCGGGGCCCGCGTACCGCGGGATGCGGGAGGAGTCGACGGGGCCGCGGGGCGTCTCGTTGCTGCTCATGAGGAAATGCCTTCTTTCCTACGCTTCATCGCGTATGCGGATATATGCCTACGACTCTACTGGTGAGCCGGCACCGGTTCGGACACGAGTTCGGGATCCCGCCCGGCAAGGCGCTCACGCCAGGCGGCGAGCACGGCCGCGTCGGTGGGCTTCGTCATCAAGGAGACGGCGATGTACGCGGCGAGGGAAGACAGCAGGCCGTAGTAGACCGGTTCGTTGGCCAGGATGCCGTGGGTCGCCATCAGGGTGATCACCGCGACGCCGCCGACCACGACCGAGGCGAGCGCGCCCTGCGCGGTGCCGCGCCGCCACAGCAGACCGCCGAGGATCGGTACGAGCAGTCCGCCGACCAGGAGGTTGTAGGCGACGGTCAGCGCCTCGACGACGTTGTTGAGCGCGATGGCCGTACCGATCACGGCGAGGCCCATGATGAGGATGAAGGCGCGGTTGCCCTTCACCTCGTCGTGCGCTTCCTCGTCCGGGCGGACCGCGCCGCGCAGACGTGACCAGATGTCGTTGTTGGCGACGGTCGCGCAGGCGATGAGCGCGCCGGAGGAGGTGGACATCACGGCGGCGAGCGCGGCGGCCAGCACCAACCCTCTGACTCCGACGGGGAGTTCGTCCTTGACGATGGTCGCGAAGGCGTCGTCCGGGCTGCCGAGCTTGGGGTAGAGCACCTTGGCCGCGGTGCCGATGACGGCGCCGGCGAGGGCGTAGACGAGACAGTAGGTGCCGGCGACGGTGCCGCCCCACTTGGCGGTCTTGTCGCTGCGGGCGGTGAAGACGCGCTGCCAGATGTCCTGCCCGATCAGCATGCCGAAGGTGTAGATCAGCACGTAGGTGAAGATCGTCTCGCCGCCGATGCCCAGCGGGTCGAAGTACTCGGTCGGCAGCTTGGCCTTCATCTCGCTGAACCCGCCGGCCTTGACGACGGCGATGGGCAGCAGCAGAAGCAGCACGCCGATGGTCTTCACCACGAACTGCACCATGTCGGTGAGGGTGATCGACCACATGCCGCCGAGCGTCGAGTAGGCGACGACGATCGAGCCGCCGAGGACGATCGCGACGGTGCGGTTCATGTCGAAGAGGACGTCGAAGATCGTGGCGTACGCGATGGTCGACGTGACGGCGAGCATGAGGGTGTACGCCCACATCACGAGACCCGAGATGACGCCGGCCCGGCCGCCGTAGCGGAGGTCGAGCATCTCGGAGACGGTGTAGACCTTCAGGCGGGCGATGCGGGCGGAGAAGAAGACGGAGAGGGCGAGGAGCCCGAGGCCGATGGTGAACACCATCCAGGCGCCCGAGAGCCCGTACTGGTAGCCGAGCCCGACGCCGCCGATGGTGGACGCGCCGCCGAGGACGATCGCGGCCATGGTGCCGGAGTACATGGTCGGGCCGAGCCGGCGGCCCGCGACCAGGAACTCGCTCTTGGACTTGGCGCGGCGCATGCCCCACCAGCCCATGGCCAGCATGCCGGCCAGATAGACGACGATGACTGTGTAGTCGACGGCCATGTGGGGCCTCCTTTGCGCACATCCCGGTGGCGTGTCGTGCAAATGGGGGGTGGGGACGTTCGGCAGCGGCTCGCGGGGACATCCGCCCGTACCCGCGGCTGCCGGTCTGGAACGACAGTAGGTGGCCGGAAAGTGACTGCGAAGTGTACGTTTCATCCATCTGAAACTGCGCGAGTGTAGGAAACATCCAATGCCGGACCCCGCCGTTCCGCCCACTCCGCCGGTACCGCTCTCGGCGCTGCTGGCCCGCGAGGACCTTGGCCTGCGCCAGATCGCCGGGCCGACGGACACGGACACCGTGATCCACTGGGCCCACACCTCGGAGATGGCCGATCCGTACCCCTATCTGCTGGGCGGCGAGCTGCTGCTGTCGGCCGGGGTGCACATCCCCGAGGCGGCGGGGTCGGGGACCTACTTCGACGACTACGTGTCGCGGATCGTCGCGGCGGGCGGCGCCGCCCTCGGCTTCGGCCTCGCACCCGTGCACGACACCGTGCCGCGCGCCCTGGTGGAGGCATGCGACAGCTACCGGCTGCCCTTGCTGGAGGTCCCGCCGCAGACCACCTTCTCCGGCGTGGCCCGCGCCGTCTGGCAGCTCATGGCCCAGGCCCGCCATGCCGAACTGCGCCGCGTGACGGAGGCCCAGCAGGGCCTGGCGGCGGCGGCCTCCCGCCCGGACCCGGTGCGCGCGGTGCTGCGGCAGCTGGCCCAGCGGGTGGAGGGTTGGGCGGTGCTGTACGGCCCGGAGGGAGCGGAGGTCGCTTCGGCGGGACGAGGTCCACGGGGTGGGCCGGTGGGACGCGGCCCGCAGGACACGGCGAGCGGATCGCCGGGACAGGACCGAGCGGCAGGGCACGGATCACAGGATCCCGTCCGCGCGTCGCTCGCCGCGCTCGCTGAAGTCGTGCGGCCCTCGGGGCCGGGGACGCCCACGTCCGCAGCCGACACGGCCGCAGGCACCCATCTCGCCGCCTACGCCCTCGGAGCCGGTCAGGGTTTCGTACTCGGGGTCGCCGCGCCGCGCCGGGACCCCGGCGACCACACCATCGCCTCCGTCGCCGCCGTACTGCTCTCCCTGCTCACCGGCGAGCATCAGAGCGGCTCGGGCGCGGACCGCTCCTCGGCGCTCGTACGGCTGCTGCTGGGCGCCGAGCCGGAAGCGGTGGCCCCGCTGCTGGGCGGCGGCGGCTGGCTCGTGGTGCACGGCAGCCCCGACGCACAGCCCTGCGACCCCGTGGCCGCCTCCGCGCTGGGCGCCGCGCTCGGCTCCCCGCTGGTCGACCTGGCGCAGGACGTGGTACGCGTCCTCGTCCCGGCGGACCGCGAACCGTCCCCGCAGCCGGGCTGGACCCTGGGCGTCAGCGCCGCCGCGACCGCCCGGGACTGGCCCTCGGCCGACGCCCAGGCGGCCCGTGCCCTGTCCCGGGCGCGAGCGACCCGCACCCCGCTGTACCGGCACGGCACCCATCGGCCCGCCCTCACCGACCTGCTCTCCCCCGACGAGGCCGACACCCACGCCCGCACCCTGCTCGCGCCCCTCGCCACGCCCCTCACGGAGACCCTGCGCAGCTGGCTCTCCCTGCACGGCAGCTGGGACCGCACCGCGGGGGCCCTCTCCGTCCACCGCAACACCGTCCGCCAGCGGATCGCCCGCTGTGCGGCGCTGCTCGGCACGGACCTGGACGACCCGGACGTACGGATGGAGCTGTGGTTCGCCCTGCGCCGCATCGAGTCATGATCCGTACAGTGACCCGCGTCGCACGCGCCCCGGACTCGGTCGTTCCGACAGTTGTCTGCCTCACAATGGGAACCATGCCGATACCCGGGACACCCAGCCGCGCCGAGCTCGTCGACCATCTGGTCAGAACCCGTATCGCGGGTGACGTCGCCACTCCCCGCGAGAACAACCTCTCCCACTACCGCAAGCTGGCGAACGGCGACCGCCACTACTGGCTCGGCCTGGAGCTCGGCGACCGCTGGACCGACGAGCAGGACGTCCTCGCGGTGATGGCGGAACGCGTCGGAGTGAACGACGACGCGGAGCACCGCCACGGCCAGGACACGATCGACCCCGAGCTGACGGTGGCCGCGCTGGAGCGCATGGCGGCCCGGCTGCGCAAGGCGGCGGACGGCGGCCAGCGGGTCCTGTTCGCGACCGGCCACCCGGGCGGTCTGCTCGACGTCCACCGCGCGACGGCGGACGCGCTGCGCACCGCGGGCTGCGAGATCGTCGTGATCCCGGAGGGCCTCCAGACCGACGAGGGTTACGTCATGCAGTTCGCGGACGTCGCGGTCCTCGAACACGGCGCCACCCTCTGGCACACCCATTCCGGGGAGCCGATGAAGGCCATCCTCAGGGGACTCGAGCGCGAGGGACGTCCGCTGCCGGACCTGGTCGTGGCCGACCACGGCTGGGCCGGATACGCCGGGCAGCACGGGATCGACTCCGTCGGCTACGCCGACTGCAACGACCCGGCGCTGTTCCTCGCGGAGGCGGAGGGGACGGTGCAGGTGGTGGTGCCGCTGGACGACCACGTCGTCAGCCCGCGCCACTACGACCCGATGACGGCGTATCTGCTGAGTGAAGCGGGCCTGGTCGAGTAGGGGGTTGTACTCGGCCGCGTTGAAATCTCGGCGAACGCTGCGGGATTTCTTCGTGGAGGTCGCGTCCCTGCACACATCCCCCTGAGACACGTCTCTGTCTGTTCAACCGGAAACAGAAGTGACGGAGTTTCTCAGGGGAACGGATGTTGCTGATGCGCGAACTTGATATCGGACGTACGGCCCTGCTGCGGGCGTCGGGCGCGGTGCGCGTGCCCTCGCAGCCGCTTCCCCCGCTCGCGGAGACGCGACCCGCACGGGAGGGACGCCGGCTGTACGTCATCGACGGCGTCCGATTGCTCGCCGCCGTGCTGGTGGCCGTGCACCACTTCGCCGGCACCGACCGTCTCGACCAGCCGGGCAACCCGGTCTGGGGCCGGCCGGTGTCCGAGATCATGCCCACGGTGTTCCGCTTCTCGGCCTACGGCTGGATCGGCGTCGAGATCTTCTTCGTGATCAGCGGCTTCGTGATCTGCATGTCGTGCTGGGGCCGCACTCCACGGCAGTTCTTCGTCTCCCGGGTGATCCGGCTCTACCCGGCGTACTGGTTCGCCATCGCCTTCACCACGGCCGTCATCGTGGCCCTGCCGGGGGTGTGGGAGCGGCTGCGGCTGCGGGACATCCTGCTCAACCTCACGATGCTGCAGTCCGGTTCGGCCTCGCCGCACGTCGACGGCGTCTACTGGACCCTGTGGACTGAGCTGCGCTTCTACCTGCTCTTCCTGGTGGTCGTCGCGATGGGGCTCACGTACCGAAGGGTCGTGGTGTTCTGCTGTGTGTGGGGCACCGCCGCGATGCTCGCGCCGATCTCCGAGCTCCGCCTGATGATCCTGATCGTCAACCCGGTCGCCGCCTGGTTCTTCATCGCCGGGCTGGTGCTCTACCTGATGTACAGGTTCGGCCAGGACCTGCTGCTGTGGGGCATGCTGACCATGTCGTGGCTGATGGCGCAGGTGGAGATCGGGCGCCGTATCGAGTCCGTCGAGCACGTCTCCGGCTGGCGCGGCAGCGCGCTCATCTACACGGTGTTCCTGCTGTTCATGGTCGCCGTCGCGCTGGGCTTCACGGACCGCGTCCGCTGGAAGTGGCTGGTCACCGCGGGAGCACTGACGTATCCGCTCTATCTGACGCACTACCTCGCCGGTACGACGCTGATCAACCGGCTGCGGGACACCATGGACCCCCGGCTGCTGATCGCCGTGGTGATCGCCGGGTTCCTGGTGCTGAGCTGGCTGGTCCACCGGTGCGTGGAGCGTCCGGCGGCAGGGCTGCTGAAGCGGGGGCTGGACACGTCCTTCGCGCGGCTGCGGAACGCGACCCGCGGGTGATCCGCCGGGTCACCGGCCGTCAGCGCGGGACGCGGACCACGCCCTCCTGGATCACCGACACCGCCAGCCGCCCGTCCTGGGTGTGGATACGGGCCTGTCCGAGCCCGCGTCCGCCGTACGCCGACGGCGACTCCTGGTCGTACAGCAGCCACTCGTCCGCCCGGAAGGGCCGGTGGAACCACATCGCGTGGTCCAGCGAGGCACCGACCACGTCGCCGACGGCCCAGCCGCCCCGGCCGTGCGCGAGCAGGACCGAGTCGAGCAGGGTCATGTCGGAGACGTAGGTGGCGAGTACGACGTGCAGCAACGGGTCGTCGGCGAGCTTGCCGTTGGTGCGGAACCAGACCTGGGAGTGCGGTTCGCGGGGCTCACCGAACCTTCCGTACGGCGGCTCGTCGACATAGCGCAGGTCGACCGCCTGGCGTGCCTCCAGGAACCGTTCGACGACCGCCGGGTCGAGGTGGTCGTAGCCGCGCAGCCGCTCCTCGGAGGTGGGCAGCGACTCCGGGTCGGGCGCGGGCGGCATCGGGGCCTGGTGGTCCAGGCCCTCCTCGTACGTCTGGAAGGACGCCGACAGCGCGAAGATCGGCTTGCCGTGCTGGACGGCGACCACCCGGCGGGTGGTGAAGGAGCGGCCGTCGCGCATCCGGTCGACGTTGTAGACGATGGGCGCGCCCGGGTCCCCCATGCGCAGGAAGTACGCATGGAGGGAGTGGGCGGGCCGGTCCGCGGGCACCGTGCGGCCGGCGGCGACGAGCGCCTGGGCCGCGACCTGACCGCCGAAGACGCGGGGGACGACGGCGGAGCGGGACTGGCCGCGGAAGATGTCCACCTCGATCTGCTCCAGGTCGAGCAGATCGAGGAGACCCTGTAGTGCCTCGTTCATGGCACCTTTTCTACTGGCAGGTGATTGCAGAGGCCTTACCGGCCCATTCCCTACAGAACCATGGCCTACAGACCCATGTCCTTGGCGATGATCGACTTCATGATCTCGCTGGTGCCGCCGTAGATGCGGTTGACGCGGTTGTCCGCGTACAGGCGGGCGATCGGGTACTCGTTCATGAACCCGTAGCCGCCGTGCAGCTGGAGGCAGCGGTCGATCACGCGGTGCGCGACCTCCGTGCAGAAGAGCTTCGCGGAGGCGGCCTCGGCGGGCGTCAGCTCGCCGGCGTCCAGGGCCTCCAGCGTGCGGTCGGCGACGGCCTCGGCCGCGTCGACCTCGGCCTGGCAGGCGGCCAGCTCGAACTTGGTGTTCTGGAAGGAGGCGACGGTCTTGCCGAAGACGGTGCGCTCCTGGACGTACTCCTTGGCGAACCGGACGGCCGCCTTGGCCTGCGCGTAGGCGCCGAAGGCGATGCCCCAGCGCTCGGAGGCGAGGTTGTGGCCGAGGTAGTAGAAGCCCTTGTTCTCCTCGCCGAGGAGGTCCTCGACCGGGACCTTCACATCGACGAACGCCAGCTCGGCGGTGTCGGAGGTCTTCAGGCCGAGCTTGTCGAGCTTGCGGCCTACGGAGTAGCCCTCGGACTTGGTGTCCACGGCGAACAGCGAGATGCCGTGGCGGCGGTCCTCGGCGCTGGGCGCGTCGGTGCGGGCGCAGACGATCACACGGTCGGCGTGCACGCCGCCGGTGATGAAGGTCTTGGCGCCGTTGAGGACGTAGTGCGTGCCGTCCTCGGAGAGCTTGGCGGTGGTCTTCATGCCCGCGAGGTCGGAGCCGGTGCCCGGCTCGGTCATCGCCAGCGCCCACATCTCCTCACCGGAGACGAACTTCGGCAGGAACCGCTTCTTCTGCTCGTCGCTGGCGAGCATCTTGATGTACGGCAGGCCGAGCAGCACGTGCACGCCGGAGCCGCCGAACTGGACGCCCGCGCGGGACGTCTCCTCGTACATCACGGCCTCGAACTTGTACGACTCGATGCCGGCGCCGCCGTACTCCTCGTCGACGCGGATGCCGAAGACGCCGAGCTCGGCGAGCTTGTAGTAGAAGTCGCGGGGCGCCTGGCCCGCCGCGAACCACTCGTCGTAGACCGGGACGACCTCGGCCTCGATGAAGGCGCGGATGGTCTCCCGGAACGCCTCGTGATCCTCGTTGAACACCGTACGGCGCACGCCGTCCACCTCCACCGGTACATGTCTAAGCGCTTGCTCACTCAACCGTACCGGCGAGTACGAAGAACCGTCCAGGGGGTCCACCCCGTAACGCTCGTCACGCTCCTCACTCCCGGGAGCCCTCAGAGCCGTACATCCGCCCGGTGCTCGTGGTCCAGACCGTGCTCGGCGCACGGCCGGCCTCCGTCGCGCGGGCAGATCATCGAGTACGCGGACACCCGCGCCCGGTACACCCGCCAGGGCGCCGGCGGGCGCACCTCGTCCGGAGCGATCGCCCGTCCGCCCCGGCCTGCGGGGGCCGGGATGACCCGCAGCCCCTCCAGCGCCTGCGCCCCGTCCAGCTCCGTCGCGGTGGCGGTCATGTACAGCGCACGCGGGGCGGCCGTGCCGACCGGTGCACGGGAGTCGTGGATGACGATGCCGACGCGGGGCTCATGGGCGAGGTTGCGGGAGTGCGTGACCTCGGGGGACGAGACCCAGTAGAAGTCGCGGCCGTCCTCGGTGGAGTAGAACAGCGGCGCGGCCCAGGGGGCGCCGTCGGCGCCCACGGTGGCCAGCACCATGTACATGTTGCCGTCGATGATCTCCCGCGCCGCGCTGCGGGTGCCGTCGGTCTCCCCGGTCATACGTCCCCCTCGTTCCGCAGGGGTGACCACTCTAGGGGCGCCTCGCGGAACCGGCCCCCGCCGTACGCCGCCGTGTCCCGCGCCCCGCCCGCCGCAGCCGTACACCCACGAAGGCCAGGGCCGCCACGGCCACGACGGCCACGATCACCTTGGAGTAGAGGCCCACCAGGTCGGTGACCTCGTGCCAGCGCGCGCCGAGGGCGTAGCCGCCCGCGATGAACGCGGTGTTCCAGATGAGGCTGCCCGCCGTGGTGAGGGCGAGGAACAGGGGGAGCCGCATGCGTTCGACTCCGGCCGGTATCGAGATCAGGCTGCGGAAGACGGGCACGAAGCGGCCGAAGAACACGGCCTTGGTGCCGTGCCGGACGAACCACGCCTCGGTGCGCTCCACGTCGGCGATCTTCACCAGCGGCAGCCGTGCCGCCACCGCGATCAGCCGCTCCCGGCCGAAGAGCGCGCCGAGCAGATACAGGATCAGCGCACCCACCACCGAGCCCGCCGTCGTCCAGGCCACGGCGGCGACCACGTCCATCCGGCCCTGGCTCGCCGTGAACCCCGCCAGCGGCAGGATCACCTCGCTGGGCAGCGGCGGAAAGAGGTTCTCCAGGGCGATGGCCAGCCCGGCGCCCGGGCCGCCCAGCGTCTCCATGAGGTCGGCGGCCCAGCCGGCGACTCCACCGACCGGCGCTTCGGACGCAGCAGCAATGATCACACTGCCACTTTACGAAGTCTTGACCTAAAGGCGGCATGAGGAAGACCGCAGAACCGGCCGGCCCGACGCGTCGCGGCCCGGCGTACGGCTCACTCCGCCCGGCGTACGGCTCCCTCCGCCCCGGCCGCCGCGAACGCCCCCCGGGCCATCCGGTGCAGCAGCACCGCCGTGACACCCCGCCCCGGCAGCGACCCCGGCCGCCCCAGATGCGGCGTCGAGTTCAGCAGCCCGAACACCGAGTGCACCGCCGAGCGGGCCGTCGGTTCGGTCAGCTCCGGGTACACCTCGCGCACCACCTCCACCCACAGCTCGACGTACTGCCGCTGCAGCTGCCGTACGAGCTTGCGGTCGCTGTCGCGCAGGCGGTCCAGCTCACGGTCGTGCAGGGTGATGAGGGGACGGTCGTCGAGGGCGAAGTCGATGTGGCCCTCGATGAGGGAGTCGAGGACCGCCTCGGCCGGCACCCCGTCGGCCTCAGCGAGGCGCAGCTTCGCGCCCGTCAGCAGCTGTCCGCTGATGCCGACCAGCAGCTCCGCGAGCATCGCGTCCTTGCCGGCGAAGTGCCGGTAGAGACCGGGGCCGCTGATGCCCACGGCGGCGCCTATCTCGTCGACACCGACGCCGTGGAAGCCGCGCTCGGCGAAGAGCCGCGCGGCTTCCTTGAGGATCTGTTCGCGGCGGGTCGGGGCGTCGGTTCTGGTGGCCATGAAAGCAATTCTAGACAGGGAGGTTAGCGGTCGTTAACCTGAAGGAAATGGTTAACGCTCATTAACAGTCGATCACTGGGTGAGGGGACCGCAGGATGCATGAGGCACCGGAGCTTCACAGCGCGGCAGATCCCGCGTCGGAGGCCTTTCGGGCCAACGAGGAGGGCCATCGGGCGCTCGGCGAGGAGCTGCGCGGCAAGCTCGCCGCGGCCCGGCTCGGCGGCGGCGAGAAGGCCCGCGCCCGGCACACCGCGCGCGGCAAGCTGCTGCCGCGCGACCGGGTGGACACCCTCCTCGACCCCGGATCGCCCTTCCTGGAGCTCGCTCCCCTCGCCGCCGACGGGATGTACGACGACCAGGCACCGGCCGCCGGCGTCATCGCCGGGATCGGGCGGGTCAGCGGGCGCGAGTGCGTGATCGTCGCCAATGACGCCACCGTCAAGGGCGGCACGTACTACCCGATGACCGTGAAGAAGCACCTGCGCGCGCAGGAGGTGGCCTTGGAGAACCGGCTGCCGTGTCTGTATCTGGTCGACTCGGGCGGCGCCTTCCTGCCGATGCAGGACGAGGTCTTCCCCGACCGGGAGCACTTCGGGCGGATCTTCTACAACCAGGCCCGTATGTCGGGCGCCGGCATCCCGCAGATCGCCGCCGTCCTCGGCTCCTGCACCGCGGGCGGCGCCTATGTCCCCGCCATGAGCGACGAGGCCGTCATCGTCCGCAACCAGGGCACGATCTTCCTCGGCGGTCCCCCGCTGGTGAAGGCCGCCACGGGCGAGGTCGTCACCGCGGAGGAGCTCGGCGGCGGCGAGGTCCACTCGCGGGTGTCGGGCGTGACAGACCATCTCGCCGAGGACGACGCCCACGCGCTGCGGATCGTCCGGAACATCGTCGCCACCCTCCCCGCGCGCGGAGCGCTCCCGTGGGAGGTCACCGCCGCCGCCGAGCCGAAGGTCGACCCCTACGGCCTCTACGGCGCCGTCCCCGTCGACTCCCGCACCCCCTACGACGTACGCGAGATCATCGCGCGCGTGGCCGACGGCTCCCGTTTCGCGGAGTTCAAGGCCGAGTTCGGGCAGACCCTGGTCACCGGCTTCGCCCGGATCCACGGCCACCCGGTCGGCATCGTCGCCAACAACGGCATCCTGTTCTCCGAGTCCGCCCAGAAGGGCGCCCACTTCATCGAGCTGTGCGACCAGCGCGGGATCCCCCTGGTGTTCCTGCAGAACATCTCCGGGTTCATGGTCGGCAAGGACTACGAGGCCGGCGGCATCGCCAAGCACGGCGCCAAGATGGTGACGGCGGTCGCCTGCACACGCGTGCCGAAGCTGACGGTCGTGGTCGGCGGTTCGTACGGCGCGGGCAACTACTCGATGTGCGGGCGGGCGTACTCGCCCCGCTTCCTGTGGATGTGGCCCAACGCCAAGATCTCCGTCATGGGCGGCGAACAGGCCGCCTCGGTCCTCGCGACCGTCAAGCGGGACCAGTTGGAGGCGCGCGGTGAGGACTGGCCCGCGCAGGACGAAGAAACCTTCAAGGACCCGATCCGCGCGCAGTACGAGCGCCAGGGGAACGCCTACTACGCGACGGCCCGCCTGTGGGACGACGGGGTCATCGACCCCCTGGAGACCCGCCAGGTACTGGGACTGGCCCTGACCGCCTGCGCCAACGCGCCACTGGGCGACCCCCAGTTCGGCGTCTTCCGGATGTGATGAGGGGACCCATGTTCGACACGGTACTTGTGGCCAACCGGGGTGAGATCGCCGTCCGCGTGATCCGGACCCTGCGCACGATGGGCGTGCGCTCGGTGGCCGTCTTCTCGGACGCGGACGCGGACGCACGGCACGTCCGGGAGGCCGACACAGCGGTACGGCTCGGTCCGGCGGCGGCCGCCGAGAGCTATCTGTCGGTCGAGCGCATCCTTCAGGCGGCGGCCCGCTCCGGCGCCCAGGCGGTGCACCCCGGATACGGCTTCCTCGCGGAGAACGCCGCCTTCGCGCGCGCGTGCGCCGACGCGGGGCTCGTCTTCATCGGGCCGCCCGCGGACGCCATTTCCCTCATGGGCGACAAGATCCGCGCCAAGGAGACGGTGAAGGCGGCCGGCGTGCCGGTCGTGCCCGGCTCCAGCGGCAGCGGCCTGACGGACGCCGAACTCGCCGACGCCGCCCGTGAGATCGGCATGCCCGTACTGCTCAAGCCCTCCGCCGGCGGTGGCGGCAAGGGCATGCGGCTGGTGCGGGACGAGACGCAACTGGCGGACGAGATCGCCGCCGCCCGCCGTGAGGCCCGCGCCTCCTTCGGCGACGACACCCTCCTCGTCGAGCGGTGGATCGACCGCCCCCGGCACATCGAGATCCAGGTCCTGGCCGACGGCCACGGCCAGGTGCTGCACCTGGGCGAGCGCGAGTGCTCGTTGCAGCGGCGGCACCAGAAGATCATCGAGGAGGCACCGAGTGTGCTGCTCGATGAGGAGACCCGGGCCGCGATGGGCGAGGCGGCCGTGCAGGCGGCGCGCTCGTGCGGCTACCGGGGCGCGGGCACGGTGGAGTTCATCGTGCCGGGCGGCGATCCGTCGTCGTACTACTTCATGGAGATGAACACCCGCCTCCAGGTGGAGCACCCGGTCACCGAACTCGTCACCGGCCTCGACCTGGTGGAGTGGCAGCTGCGGGTGGCGGCGGGTGAGCGACTGCCGTTCACACAGGACGAGATCCGGCTGACCGGGCACGCCGTCGAGGCCCGTATCTGCGCCGAGGACCCCGCGCGCGGGTTCCTGCCCTCCGGCGGCACCGTCCTCAGGCTCCGCGAGCCACAGGGCGACGGCATCCGTACCGACTCCGGGCTCAGCGAGGGCACGGAGGTCGGCAGCCTGTACGACCCGATGCTGTCCAAGGTGATCGCGTACGGCCCCGACCGCGCGACCGCGCTCAGGAAGCTCCGGGCGGCTCTCGCGGAGACGGTCACGCTGGGCGTGCAGACCAACGCCGGGTTCCTGCGGCGGCTGCTCGCGCATCCGTCGGTCGTGGCGGGCGAGCTGGACACGGGGCTCGTCGAGCGCGCGGTGGACGACCTGGTCCCCACCGACGTACCGGAAGAGGTGTACGAGGCGGCGGCGGCCGTACGGCTGGACGCCCTGCGGCCTCGTGGGGCGGGGTGGACCGATCCGTTCTCCGTGCCGAGCGGCTGGCGGCTGGGCGGCGAGCCCAGGCCCGTCGGCTTCCCGCTGCGGATCGGCGACCCCGTGGAGCACGCCCCGCGCGGCACCCACACCGTCACGGACGACCAGGTGGCCGTCACCCTCGACGGCGTCCGCCACACCTTCCACCGCGCCGCCGACTGGCTGGGCCGCGACGGCGACGCCTGGCACGTACGCGACCACGACCCGGTGGCCGCCTCGCTCACCGGGGCCGCCCACGCGGGCGCCGACTCGCTCACCGCGCCCATGCCGGGGACGGTGACGGTGGTGAAGGTCGCCGTGGGCGACGAAGTGACCGCCGGACAGAGCCTGTTGGTTGTGGAGGCGATGAAGATGGAGCACGTCATCTCCGCCCCGCACGCCGGCACGGTCGCCGAACTCGACGTCACCCCCGGTACGACGGTCGCCATGGACCAGGTCCTGGCGGTCATCACCCCGGAGGAGGAGGACTCATGACGCTGCCCATGACGGTACCGGCCACGGACCTGCCCGCCCGGGTCCGCATCCACGAGGTCGGCGCGCGCGACGGCCTGCAGAACGAGAAGTCGACCGTGCCGACCGAGGTCAAGGCGGAGTTCGTCCGCCGGCTCGCCGACGCGGGGCTGACGACGATCGAGGCGACGAGCTTCGTGCACCCGAAGTGGGTGCCCCAACTCGCCGACGCCGAGCAGCTGTTCCCGCTCGTCGCCGGTCTGCCCGGTGTGCACCTGCCCGTCCTGGTCCCCAACAACCGCGGCCTGGACCGCGCCCTGGCCCTCGGCGCCCGCCGGGTCGCCGTCTTCGCCAGTGCCACGGAGTCCTTCGCGAAGGCCAACCTCAACCGGAGTCTGGACGAGTCACTGGCGGTCTTCGAGCCGGTGGTGAAGCGGGCGAAGGACGAGGACCTTCATGTCCGCGGCTATGTCTCCATGTGCTTCGGCGACCCGTGGGAGGGCGCGGTCCCTCTCCACCAGGTCGTCCGGGTCTGCAAGGCGTTGGTCGCGATGGGCTGTGACGAGCTGAGCCTCGGCGACACCATCGGCGTCGCGACCCCGGGCCACGTCCTCGAGCTCCTCTCCCTCCTCAACGAGGAGGGGGTGCCGACGAACGTCATCGGCGTGCACTTCCACGACACCTACGGCCAGGCACTGGCCAACACCTACGCCGCCCTGGAACACGGCGTCACCACGATCGACGCCTCCGCCGGCGGCCTGGGCGGCTGCCCCTATGCCAAGTCCGCCACCGGAAACCTCGCCACGGAAGACCTCGTGTGGATGCTGCGGGGCCTCGGCATCGACACCGGAGTCGACCTCGACCGTCTCGTCGCCACGAGCGCGTGGATGGCCGAACAACTGGGCCGACCCAGCCCGTCCCGCACCGTACGAGCCCTCTCCCACAAGGAGCAGTGAACAGCCATGGACCACCGTCTCTCCCCCGAACTGGAGGATCTCCGCCGCACGGTGGAGGAGTTCGCCCACGACGTCGTGGCGCCGAAGATCGGCGACTTCTACGAGCGTCACGAGTTCCCGTACGAGATCGTCCGGGAGATGGGCCGCATGGGCCTGTTCGGACTGCCGTTCCCCGAGGAGTACGGCGGCATGGGCGGCGACTATCTGGCGCTCGGCGTGGCGCTGGAGGAGTTGGCGCGCGTCGACTCCTCGGTCGCCATCACGCTGGAGGCCGGTGTCTCCCTGGGCGCGATGCCGATCCATCTCTTCGGCACGGAGGCACAGAAGCGCGAGTGGCTGCCGCGTCTCTGCGCCGGCGAGATCCTGGGCGCCTTCGGCCTGACGGAGCCCGACGGCGGATCGGACGCGGGCGCGACGCGCACCACGGCCCGCCTCGACGAGTCGACGAACGAGTGGGTGATCAACGGCACCAAGTGCTTCATCACCAACTCCGGCACGGACATCACGAGCCTGGTCACGGTCACCGCGGTGACCGGCCGCAAGCCGGACGGCAAGCCGCTCATCTCGTCGATCATCGTCCCGTCCGGCACCCCGGGCTTCACGGTCGCGGCGCCGTACTCCAAGGTCGGCTGGAACGCCTCGGACACGCGTGAGCTGTCCTTCCAGGACGTCCGCGTCCCGGCGGCCAACCTCTTGGGCGAGCAGGGCCGCGGGTACGCGCAGTTCCTGCGCATCCTGGACGAGGGCCGGATCGCCATCGCGGCACTCGCTACTGGTCTTGCGCAGGGCTGTGTGGACGAGTCGGTCAAGTACGCCAAGGAACGCCAGGCCTTCGGCCGCCCCATCGGCGCCAACCAGGCCATCCAGTTCAAGATCGCCGACATGGAGATGAAGGCCCACACGGCCCGCCTCGCCTGGCGCGACGCGGCCTCGCGCCTGGTCTCCGGGGAGCCCTTCAAGAAGGAGGCGGCCCTGGCGAAGCTGTACTCGTCGACCATCGCCGTGGACAACGCCCGAGACGCGACCCAGATCCACGGCGGCTACGGCTTCATGAACGAGTACCCGGTCGCCCGCATGTGGCGCGACTCCAAGATCCTGGAGATCGGGGAGGGGACGAGCGAGGTGCAGCGGATGCTGATTGCCCGGGAATTGGGGTTGGTGGGGTGAGTCTCGCCGTCGGGCGGAAACTCCCGCTGCAGACCGGGTAAGCCCCACAGCCCTGGGTGCCCAAGTCTGCCGAGTCGCCGTCGCCATCGCCGCGAAAGCGACGGCGACTCTTCACGGAGTCACCGCGCTAGGGTCGATCGAATGTCTCGACCTTGGTGCGGAATTCCAGTCCATCCCGGGGAATGAAGACTTCCACGACGAAATCGGGCAGAGCATCCACAGACGGCTCTCCATCCTCTGTCTGGCTACCGGGCTCCGCCTGCCAGTCCACCAGGTGAACGACTGCGGCGTACCTACCACTGTCCAGCGATAGCTCCACCTTTTCGGCGCCGCTGTAATTCCCGACGGCTTCGAGGCCACCGAGCTCAAGCGCTCCGTCCGAGACAAGAAGATACGGCTCGGATGAAACGAGGAGATGTGCCCTTTCCCGCTCACTGAGGCTTCCCGGGGCTGCCACGCCGCGGACGGCGACCTGGAATGCCCCGTTGCCGCCAACATTGATCGGGACAAATACGCCGTCCGAGATCCGTCGTTCGAGGGCAGAATCCTCGGCTACCTCGTCCTCCCATTGATCCAACTCGCTGACGTGACTGAAGGCGCTCGCACGCCATAGGCCGAAGAGACCCGCACCGGTCACCACGGGGTGAGAGGAGTCCAAGTCACCCAATTGCATGGCCCTGCCCCACCTAACATCTTCTGACTGTGATCGAGACGCTGCAAACCACCTCGCCCGGCTTCAACCCTGAGCACCCAGACTTCGGTTCACCGAGCTATCGAGTGGCCGTCAACAAGCGCCCATTGCAAGGGAGTTGCGACCAGCCACCCCCACCAGCCCAACCCACAGCAGCCTCTAAGCCTTCGATCACAGGGCCCCCACCCCTGGACATCAGCTCAGGTTAGGCTAACCTACCTTCGAATTGTCCGGCGGGCGATCCGCCCTGTTCGAAAGCAGCGTACTCATGCCCAACGCCAGAGCCACCCACCTCACCCGCCGCGGCATCCTCGCCGCCGGCGGTGCCCTCGGACTCGGCGCCGTGCTCGCCGCGTGCGGGGACGATGACGCGAAAAGCGGTGGCTCCGGCGAGGCCACGACTGCCGGCAAGTCCGGCCCCTGGACGTTCAAGGACGACCGCGGCACCACCGTGAAGCTCGACAAGGTCCCGACGAAGATCGTCGCCTTCGTCGGCGTCGCGGCCGCCCTGTACGACTACGGCATCGAGGTCAAGGGCGTCTTCGGCCCGACCAAGACGCAGGACGGCAAGGCCGACGTCCAGGCCGGCGACATGGACGTCAGCAAGCTGACCGTCTTCGGCAACGTCTGGGACCAGTTCAACGTCGAGCAGTACGCGGCGTTCGCCCCCGAGGTCCTCATCTCCACGACCTTCGACAGCGCCGGCACCCTCTGGTACGTCCCGGAGGCCTCCAAGGACAAGATCGCCAAGCTCGCCCCGAGCGCGGCCGTCTCCGTCTACGACCGTCAGCTGACCCAGCCGCTGGAGCGGGTGTGGGAGCTGGCCGAGTCCCTCGGCGCCGACCTGAAGGCCGACAAGGTCGCCCAGTCCAAGAAGGAGTTCGAGGCCGCCGCCGAGCGCCTGCGCAAGGCCGCCAAGGCCCGCCCCGAGATCAAGGTGATGGCCGGTTCCGCCAGCCAGGACATCTTCTACGTCTCCGGCACCAACCTCTCCATCGACCTTGAGTACTTCAAGGCCCTCGGCGTGAACTTCGTCGAGCCGCCGGAGAGCGCCAAGAAGGAGGGCGGCGGCTGGTTCGAGAGCCTCAGCTGGGAGAACGTCGACAAGTACCCGGCCGACATCATCATGATGGACGACCGCACCTCGACGATCCAGCCGGCCGACATCACCGAGGCGACCTGGAAGAAGCTGCCGGCGGTCAAGGCCGGTCAGGTCATCGCTCGTTCGCCCGAGCCGATTCTTTCCTACGCCAAGTGCACGCCGCTGCTGACCAGCCTGGCCGAGGCCATCGAGAAGGCCAAGAAGGTCGCCTAGACAAGGGCCCCTTGAGGTTGCGGGGCGACTGCGGGTCCGTTGTGGCTGGTCGCGCAGTTCCCCGCGCCCCTAAAAGCAGGTCGGATCCCTGACGTCGATTCAGGAGTTACCCCCATGACCACCGCCGTCGCCGCCCCCTTCCGCTTCTTCTCCCTCCAGGTCGTACGGACGAGGCGGCTCGGGCCGTCCATGGTCCGGGTCACCTTCGCGGGCGCCGACCTGCACGCCTTTCACTCCGACGGGCGTGACCAGTCCCTGTCGTTGTTCCTGCCGCACCCCGGCCAGACCGAGCCGCAGGTCCCCATCGAACTCGGCGACGGCTGGTGGCAGGGCTGGCGTGAACTCCCGGACGACGTACGGGCCGTGATGCGCTCCTACACGCTCCGCGCCCTGCGCCGGAACCCCGACGAGATCGACATCGACTTCGTCCTGCACACCCCGGCGGGCCCCGCCTCCCGCTGGGCCTCCGGTGCCGCCGCCGGTGACCGGGTGCTGCTGCTCGGGCCGGCCATCGCCGAGAACCGGGCGATCCGGTTCCGGCCGCCGGAGGACACCGACCTCGTGGTGATCTGGGGCGACGACACCGCCGTACCCGCCGTCTCCGCCATCCTCGAATCCCTGCCGGCCGGCACTCGCGCACAGGTCTGGCTGGAGGTGCACGATGCCGGGGACATCCAGGACCTGGTGACGGTGGCCGACGCCGGGATCACCTGGCTGGTCGAGGAGGACGGCCTCGACGCCGTCCGCGCCACCGAACTCCCGCCCGCCGAGCGTCCGTACGTCTGGATCGCCGGCGAGTCCGGCCGGGTGAAGGCGTTGCGCCGGCACTTCGTCGGTGAGCGCGGGATCGACCGGCGCCGGGTGACGTTCGTCGGTTACTGGCGCCAGGGGATGACCGAGGAACAGCTGCGCGCCGCCGAGTAGTTACCGCTGGGAGCCACGTGATCACAGTCACGGTCGAGGCTACCCTGCATTCGCGTTACTTAGGTTAGGCTAACCTAAGTTCACGCACGAACTCCCCGCACCCCCGCACCACACGGCCCGTCCCCACCGGAGGACCTCCCCATGCGCTCGCACCTGCTCAATGACACGACCGCGGAGCAGTACCGCCGCTCCGTGACCGAAGGTATAGAGCGGGTGGCAGCCAAACTCGCCGCCACCGACCGTCCGTTCACCGGTGTCACCGTCGACGCCCTCGCGCCGGCCATCGACGCGATCGACCTCGACCAGCCGCTGCACGACACAGCCGCGGTGCTCGACGAACTGGAGGACGTCTACCTCCGGGACGCCATCTACTTCCACCACCCCCGCTACCTCGCCCACCTCAACTGCCCGGTGGTCATCCCCGCGGTGCTCGGCGAGGCGGTCCTCTCCGCCGTCAACTCCTCCCTGGACACCTGGGACCAGTCGGCCGGCGGCACGCTCATCGAGCGCAAGCTCATCTACTGGACGACCGCCCGAATAGGCCTCGGCGAGAACGCCGACGGTGTCTTCACCTCCGGCGGCACGCAGTCCAACCTCCAGGCGCTGCTGCTGGCCCGCGAGGAGGCCAAGAGCGACAGCCTGGCCAAACTGCGCATCTTCGCCTCCGAGGTCAGCCACTTCAGCGTAAAGAAGTCCGCGAAGCTCCTCGGGCTCGGCCAGGACGCCGTCGTCTCCATCCCCGTCGACCACGACAAGCGCATGCAGACCGTCGCCCTCGCCCATGAGCTGGAGCGCTGCAGGAAGGACGGTCTGGTGCCGATGGCCGTCGTAGCCACCGGCGGCACCACCGACTTCGGCTCCATCGACCCGCTGCCCGAGATCGCCGAGCTGTGCGAGCAGTTCGGCACCTGGATGCACGTCGACGCCGCCTACGGCTGCGGCCTGCTGGCCTCCCTGAAGTACCGGGACCGCATCGACGGCATCGAGCGCGCCGACTCGGTCACGGTCGACTACCACAAGTCCTTCTTCCAGCCGGTGAGTTCATCCGCCGTGCTGGTCCGCGACGCCTCGACGCTGCGCCACGCGACCTACCACGCGGAGTACCTCAACCCGCGCCGCATGGTCACCGAGCGCATCCCCAACCAGGTCGACAAGTCCCTGCAGACCACCCGCCGTTTCGACGCCCTCAAGCTGTGGATGACCCTGCGCACGATGGGCGCCGACGGCATCGGGCAGCTCTTCGACGAGGTCTGCGACCTGGCCGTGGAGGGCTGGAAGCTGCTGGCCGCCGACCCGCGCTTCGACGTGGTCGTGCAGCCGTCCCTGTCCACCCTGGTCTACCGCTACATTCCGGCGGCCGTCACCGACCCCGCCGAGATCGACCGCGCCAACCTGTACGCCCGCAAGGCCCTGTTCGCCTCCGGCGACGCGGTGGTCGCGGGCACGAAGGTCCAAGGCCGCCACTATCTGAAGTTCACCCTGCTCAACCCCGAGACGACGACCGAAGACATCGCCGCCGTCCTCGACCTGATCGCCGGCCACGCCGAGCAGTACCTGGGAGAGTCCCTTGACCGCGCGTCCTGAAAACCCGACCAGAACCCATGACTTCGTGGGGATCGGGCTCGGCCCGTTCAACCTCGGTCTCGCCTGTCTGACCGAGCCGATCGACGAGCTCGACGGCGTCTTCCTGGAGTCGAAGCCGGACTTCGAGTGGCACGCGGGCATGTTCCTGGACGGCGCCCACCTCCAGACCCCGTTCATGTCGGACCTGGTCACCCTGGCCGACCCGACCTCGCCGTACTCCTTCCTGAACTACCTGAAGGAGAAGGGCCGGCTGTACTCGTTCTACATCCGCGAGAACTTCTACCCGCTGCGGATCGAGTACGACGACTACTGCCGCTGGGCCGCGAACAAGCTGAGCAGCGTCCGCTTCAGCACGACGGTGACGGAGGTGACGTACGAGGACGACGTCTACGTCGTGAAGACCGCCGACGGCGCCGAGTTCCGCGCCCGTCACCTCGTCCTCGGCACGGGCACCCCGCCCTACATACCCGAGGCCTGCCAGGGCCTGGGCGGCGACTTCCTCCACAACTCCCGCTATCTGCAGCACAAGCAGGAGCTGCAGAAGAAGGAGTCGATCACCCTGGTCGGCTCCGGGCAGTCCGCGGCCGAGATCTACTACGACCTGCTCAGCGAGATCGACGTCCACGGCTACCGGCTGAACTGGGTCACCCGCTCGCCGCGCTTCTTCCCGCTGGAGTACACCAAGCTCACGCTGGAGATGACGTCGCCGGAGTACGTCGACTACTTCCGTGAGCTTCCGGAGGCCACCCGCTACCGGCTCACCGCCGAGCAGAAGGGCCTGTTCAAGGGTATCGACGGCGACCTGATCAACGAGATCTTCGACCTGCTCTACCAGAAGAACCTCGGCGGTCCCGTGCCCACGCGCCTGCTGACCAACTCCTCGCTGAACAGCGCACGGTACGAGAACGGCACGTACACCCTGTCCTTCCGCCAGGAGGAACAGGGCAGGGACTTCGAGCTCGACTCGCAGGGCCTGGTGCTGGCCACCGGCTACAAGTACGCCGAGCCGGAGTTCCTCAAGCCCGTGCGGGACCGTCTGGTCTACGACTCCCGGGGCAACTTCGACGTCGCCCGCAACTACGCCATCGATGTCACCGGCCGCGGAGTGTTCCTCCAGAACGCCGGCGTCCACACGCACAGCATCACCAGCCCCGACCTGGGCATGGGCCCGTACCGGAACGCGTACATCATCCGCGAGCTGCTCGGCACCGAGTACTACCCGGTCGAGAAGACGATCGCGTTCCAGGAGTTCTCCGTATGAGCATCGGCACGTTCACCATCCGCGCGCTCGACCCGCTCAAGGACGCCGAGCTGCTGCACCGCTGGGTCACCGACCCCAAGGCGGCGTTCTGGATGATGCAGGACGCGAAACTCCAGGACGTCGAGCGCGAGTACATGCGCATCGCGGCCCACGAGCACCACCACGCCTACCTGGGTCTGCACGACGGCGAACCGGCCTTCCTCATGGAGAGCTACGACCCCCGGTACGTCGAACTGGTCGGCCTGTACGAGCCCGAGCCCGGCGACGTCGGCATGCACTTCCTGGTCGCCCCCACCGACCGCCCGATCAGCGGCTTCACCAGGGCCGTCATCACCGCCGTGATGGACGAGCTGTTCGCCGACCCGCGCACCCGCCGGGTCGTCGTGGAGCCCGACGTGGGCAACAAGGCCGTGCACGCGCTGAACGAGGCCGTCGGCTTCGTGCCCGAACGTGAGATCGACAAGCCGGAGAAGCGCGCGCTGCTGAGCTTCTGCACGCGCGAACGCTTCTTCAATAGGCACAGTCTGGCCGCCCGAGGAGTAGCTGTATGACCCTGTCCGACGCCGTGGCGCATCTGTCCCCCCACCGCTGGGCGCGGGCCAACCGCCTCCTGATCCGCAAGGCACTCGCCGAGTTCGCGCACGAGCGGCTCATCACGCCGGAGGCATCCGGCGCCGGCGAGTACGTCGTCCGCAGCGACGACGGTCTGACGCGGTACACCTTCAAGGCGGTGATCCGGGCCCTCGACCACTGGCAGGTCGACGCCGACTCGATCACCCGCCACCGGGACGGCGGCGAACTCCCGCTCGCCGCCCTGGACTTCTTCATCGAGCTGCAGAAGTCCCTGGGCCTGAGCGACGAGGTCCTGCCGGTCTATCTGGAGGAGATCTCCTCCACCCTCTCCGGCACCTGCTACAAGCTCACCAAGCCGCAGGTCACGGTCGCCGAACTGGTCGGATCCGGCTTCCAGGCCATCGAGACCGGCATGACCGAGGGCCACCCCTGCTTCGTCGCCAACAACGGACGGCTCGGCTTCGGCATCCACGAGTACCTGTCGTACGCCCCCGAGACCGCGAGCCCGGTCCGGCTGGTCTGGCTCGCGGCCCACCGCTCGCGCGCCGCGTTCACGGCCGGTGTCGGCATCGAGTACGAGGCCTTCGTACGCGACGAGCTGGGCGCGGAGATCGTCGAGCGCTTCGACGGCGTCCTGCGCGAGCAGAACCTCGACCCGGCCGACTACCTCCTGATCCCCGTCCACCCCTGGCAGTGGTGGAACAAGCTCAGCGTCACCTTCGCCGCCGAGGTCGCCCGGCAGCACCTGGTCTGCCTCGGCGAGGGCGACGACGAGTACTTGGCCCAGCAGTCCATCCGGACCTTCTTCAACAGCTCCAGCCCCGAGAAGCACTATGTGAAGACGGCCCTGTCCGTCATCAACATGGGCTTCATGCGCGGACTCTCGGCCGCCTACATGGAGGCCACGCCCGCCATCAACGACTGGCTGGCCCAGCTCATCGACAACGACCCGGTCCTGCGGGAGACCGGCCTGTCGATCATCCGCGAGCGCGCGGCTGTCGGCTACCGGCACCTGGAGTACGAGGCGGCGACCGACCGCTACTCGCCGTACCGCAAGATGCTGGCGGCCCTGTGGCGGGAGAGCCCGGTCGCGTCTCTGAAGGAGGGCGAGTCGCTGGCCACGATGGCCTCGCTCGTCCACGTCGACCACGAGGGCGCGTCCTTCGCGGGTGCGCTGATCGAGCAGTCGGGTCTGACGCCGACGGAGTGGCTGCGCCGCTATCTGAAGGCCTACTTCACCCCGCTCCTGCACAGCTTCTACGCCTACGACCTCGTCTACATGCCGCACGGCGAGAACGTCATCCTGGCCCTCAAGGACGGTGTCGTCGAGCGCGCGATCTACAAGGACATCGCCGAGGAGATCGCCGTCATGGACCCGGACGCGGTGCTGCCGCCGACGGTCGAGCGGCTGCGTGTGGACGTGCCGGAGGACAAGAAGCTCCTGTCCATCTTCACGGACGTCTTCGACTGCTTCTTCCGCTTCCTCGCCGCCAACCTCGCGGCCGAGGGGATCCTGGAGGAGGACGACTTCTGGCGCACGGTCGCCGAGGTCACCCGGGACTACCAGCACTCGGTGCCCGAACTCGCCGACAAGTTCAAGCAGTACGACATGTTCGCCCCCGAGTTCGCCCTGTCCTGCCTCAACCGCCTCCAACTGCGCAACAACAAGCAGATGGTGGACCTGTCGGACCCGGCGGGCGCCCTCCAGCTGGTCGGCAACCTGAAGAACCCCATCGCAGGGCTGTAGCCACGGCCCCATGAGACAGACGGGCACCCCGGGGTACGGTCCCCCGGGGTGCCCGTCGGCTTTGGCTTTTAGGTTTTTTTGGGGCGCGGGGAACTGCGCGATCAACCCCCACCGGCCCGCAGACGAATCACCAAGGAACCTGCGGCGACCGATAGAAGTTGATCCCCAACGCCTCCCACCGCCCAGCCTGCGCAGCAAGCCGCACCTTGTAGGCATCCCAGTCATGCGTAGCAGCCGGCGACCACCCCAGCTCGGCCACCCCCGCCAGCCTCGGGAACGCCATGTACTCGATGTCCGCGGACTTGGTGAGCGTCTCCGTCCACATGGGAGCCTCCACACCCCGGATCGCCGAAGCAGGCGCCCCCGGAAGGTAGTTGCCCGGATCCCAGTCGTACGACCGCTTCACCTCCACGAGCCCGGCCCAGTCCAGCCCGAGCGGCGTGTCGGCCGTGTACTTCATGTCGAGGTAGATCCGGTCGGCCGGGGACAGGACAACCCCCGTCCCGTTCTGCGCGGCCTTGGCAACCTGCGCCTTCTCCTCGGCACTCGTATCGTCCAGCCCCCAGTACTGGGCGAGCGCACCCTTCGCCGGGGTGGCTCCGGTCAGCTGGTGCCAACCGACGACCGTCTTGCCGTACTTGGCGACGAGCGGCTGCACGCGGTCCATGAACTTCACATAGTCCTCGTGGCTGGTCGAGTGCGCCTCGTCGCCGCCGATGTGGAGGTACTTGCCCGGCGTGAGCGCGGCGAGCTCCCGGATCACGTCGTCCACGAAGTCGTACGTGATGTCCTTGCCGACGCACAGCGAGCTGAAGCCGACCTCGGTGCCGGTGTAGAGCGGGGGCGCGACGCCGTCGCAGTTCAGCTCGGCGTAGGAGGCCAGCGCCGCGTTCGTGTGGCCGGGCATGTCGATCTCGGGGACGACCTCCAGATAGCGGGAGGAGGCGTACCGCACGATCTCCTTGTAGTCGGCCTTGGTGTAGTGGCCGCCGGGGCCGCCGCCGACCTGGGTCGAGCCGCCGTAGGCCGCGAAGCGCGGCCAGGAGTCGATGGCGATGCGCCAGCCCTGGTCGTCACTGAGGTGCAGATGCAGCTTGTTGATCTTGTACAGGGCGAGCTGGTCGATGTAGCGCTTGATCTGGTCGACGGTGAAGAAGTGCCGGGAGACGTCGAGCATCGCGCCGCGCCAGCCGTAGCGCGGAGTGTCCTGGACCGTGCCGCCCGCCACCTGCCAGGGGCCGGGCTGGACGGAGTCCTTCTCGACGGCCGCCGGGAGCAGCTGGCGCAGGGTCTGCACGCCGTGGAAGAGGCCGGCGGGCGCCGCGGCGGTGATGGTGACGCCGCCCCGGCCGCTGTCGAGGCGATAGCCCTCGGCGCCGAACGAGCCCTTGGCCAGGTGCAGTCGGATACCACCGCTGCCATGGGCGGTGACGGGGAGGCGGTAGCCGGTGGAGGGGCGCAGGACGGACGCGAGGTACTCGCCGATGCGGCGGGTCTCACGGGAGTCGTCCACGCGTATATGGGTACCGCGGGTGATCTTGTACGCCGATCCGCCCGGGGTGATCGAGGCGGGCGCGGGTACCACCCGGTCGAACGGGGTCGGCGATGCGGCCTGTGCCGGCGCGGCCCCGGTGACGGAGACTCCCATCGCGACCAGCAGCAGGGAACCGAGAAGGCGCAGCGTTCCGTGTCTCACCAAACCGTGTCTCACAAAACCGTCCCTTCCATGAGCCGTTGAGCTCCAAGAGGTCTGGACCACTCTCTCGTGAGACTGGTGGAACAATCCACCCCATGGCGGAAATCATCCAGAAGGACGGCACGTGGGTCTTCGACGGCGACGCACTGCGACTGACTCCCGGACGGGACAAGAACGTCAGCCTGTTCCGTAAGACACTGGGTGAACTGGTCGTCCCTCTGGGGGCGTTGGCGGGGGTCTCCTTCGAGCAGGGCAAGAAGGCCGGGCGGCTCAGGCTGCGTCTGCGCGACGGCGCCGACCCGCTGCTGCACGCCACCGGCGGCCGGCTCACCGAACCGCACGACCCGTACCAGCTGATCGTGGAGTCCGACCGCTACGGCGTCGCCGAGTACTTCACGGACGAGGTGCGCAACGGCCTGCTGCTGGACGAGGTGCCCGCCGAGCCGGTCGACGCGTATCTGCTGCCGGGGCCCTCGGTCCCCCTGTCGGTCTCCGCCGGGGACGCCACCGCGAGCTTCGACGGGGAACACGTACGCCTGGAATGGAACTGGAAGACGGAGGACGCCAAGGCCGCCGCCGGCACCCGCTCCCTCACGCTCACCGATATCTCGGCCGTGGAGTGGCATCCGGCGGCGGGCCTGGAGAACGGGCACCTCCGCTTCACCGTCAGGAACGCGCCCACCAAGGCCCCGCCCAAGTACGACCCCAACTCCGTGGAGCTGTGGGGCTTCAAGAAGGACCCGCTGATGGCCCTGATCGCGGCGGCCGTCCAGGCGCGTCTGCCGCATCCGGCGGCGCCCGCCCCGGCCGCCGTGCCGCAGGAGGACACCGTGGTGCAGGACCACGACGCCCTCCTGCGCCGCCTGCGCGAACTCGGCGAGCTCCATCGCACCGGGGTGCTGACGGACGAGGAGTTCACGATGGCCAAGCAGGCGGTTCTGAAGCGGCTGTAGCGGGCCTACTTGGCCTTGCGGGCCACCGTGAAGTGGTCGATCCGGTCACCCGTCTCCGCGATGCCCTGCACCTTCAGGGTGGCGTAGCGGCCGCGCGGGGCGGGGTTCACGTCCACGCGCAGGAACGAGTAGTTCAGGTAGCGCACACGCGACCAGGCGACCGTCTCGTTCTTCTTGCCGTCCTTGAGGTTGACGAAGGAGGCCACGGAGTCGACCTCGTTCTCGTGTCCCTCGTAGGAGTCCGGCGCGGTGAACGCGTACAGACTGCGGCCGGCCGCACCCGCCGTGACGTAGACGACGCCCTCGGTCTCGGGGTAGGCCGTGCCGCCGATCTCCAGCTTCTTGGCGACCTTGTCGCCCTTGATGACGTCGGTGCGCTCGTACTGGTGGTTGTGACCGTTGATCACGAGATCCACCTGGTACTTCTCGAACAGCGGCACCCACTCCTGGCGCACGCCCCCCTCCGAGGCGTGCGCGGTGGAGGTGCAGTACGCGCAGTGGTGGAAGAACACGATGACGAAGTCGATGTCGTGGGCCGCGCGGAACTTCTTCAGCTGCCCCTCGAACCACTTGGTCTGCGTGCCCCCGGAGATGCCGAGGTTGGCGGGGATCTCGTACGACACGTCGTTGGGGTCGAGCGAGATGACCGCGGTGTTGCCATAGACGAAGGAGTAGACGCCCGGCAGGTTCTTCTTGTCCGGCCCGTTGTCGGGGAGCGTGAAGCGGGCCTCCTCGCCCCCGTAGCCGTTGGGCGAGTACCAGGCCTCCATGTCGTGGTTGCCGTACGACACCATCCACGGCACGGACTTGGCGACCGACTCGGTCTGGTACAGGAACTGGTCCCACACGCGCGAGTCGAAGCCGGTGTCGGCGGTCTTGCCGGCGCCGGACGGGTCGGCGTAGGCGATGTCGCCCGCATGCAGATGGAAGGCCGGGTTCTGGCCCAGGAGCAGACTGTCGTTGGCGAGGCCGTGGTAGCTGACGCCCTGGTCGCCGAAGGCCGTGAAGGTGAACGGCTCCTTGTGGGCGGGGGCGGTGGTGAAGGTGCCGAGGGTGCCGAGCAGGTGCGCCTCGGCGGGGTCGAAGCCCTGGTGGCCGACGCCGTAGTAGTACGTCCGGCCGGGGCGCAGGTGGGTCAGCTCGGCGTGGACGTAGTACTGGGTGTGGTCGGCGCTGGCGCCGACGCCGGCCGGGGTGTAGAGGGTGCGGACCTCGGCCTCGATCTTGCGGGAGAGGTCCCAGGGGTGGGCGCCGATCCGGACGAACGGCTTCTTCACGGCGACCGGCACCTGCCACGAGACGGTCATCTCGGTGCGCGGGTCGTTGCCGTAGGCGAGGTGGCGGCCGAAGGGGGCGACGACGGCGCCGTCGACGGTCTCGGTCTGCGCCAGGGGCTGCGTCCTGGTGGCGGCCTGGGCGGTGACGCCCGGTACGAACGCGCCACCCGCGACGGCGCCGAGGGTGACGGCACCGCCTCTGATCATCGTGCGCCGCGAGAACTTGGTGCGCAGGTACTCGTGCTGTTCGGCCATGCTCATGCGCTCGGCCAGCTGCTGGGGTACACCCATGCGGGGAATGTCCATGGCGACACAAGTTGGCCGAGGCACACATCTCCCCGCGGAACAACCACCCAACGAACACCCATGGGCGTTCCATAACTGTCCCAAAGCCCCCTGACACCCTCTTGCCCGAAATCGGGCAGGATTCTTGCGAACCGGCCCCCCATACTCCAGGATCTACCGAGTGCACGACGACCTTGTTGATCACCTGACCCGCAGCACGCCCCTCAGCCGGGGCGAGGCTTCGCGGGTGATCCAGGACGTGCTCGCCTACTTCGACGAGACGACCGATGAGTTCGTCCGTCGCCGCCATCGCGAGCTCCAGGCCCAGGGCCTGGTGAACGCGACGATCTTCGAACGGATCGAGGCGGACCTGAAATACCGGACGGTGGCACCGCCGGAGCTCACGCTCCGCCAGCTGCGCCGGATCGTCTACGGCTAGGGATACCTATATATATGTGCGGAATCGTCGGATACATCGGGAAGCGTGACGTGGCGCCCCTCCTGCTGGAGGGCCTGCAGCGGCTGGAGTACCGCGGCTACGACTCGGCCGGCGTGGTCGTCTCCTCCCCGAAGGCACCCGCTCTGAAGATGGTCAAGGCCAAGGGCCGGGTGCGCGACCTGGAGGCCAAGGTCCCGGCGCGCTTCAAGGGCACGACCGGCATCGCCCACACCCGCTGGGCCACCCACGGCGCCCCTTCCGACGTGAACGCCCACCCGCACCTGGACGCCGAGGGCAAGGTCGCCGTCGTCCACAACGGCATCATCGACAACGCCTCCGACCTGCGCCGCAAGCTGGAGGCTGACGGCGTCGAGTTCCTCTCCGAGACCGACACCGAGGTCCTCGTCCACCTCATCTCCCGCTCGCAGGCGGAGAAGCTGGAGGACAAGGTCCGCGAGACGCTCCGGCTCATCGAGGGCACGTACGGCATCGCCGTGCTGCACGCCGACTTCCCCGACCGCATCGTCGTCGCCCGCAACGGCTCCCCGGTCGTCCTCGGCATCGGCGAGAAGGAGATGTTCGTCGCCTCGGACATCGCCGCGCTGGTCACCCACACCCGGCAGATAGTGACGCTGGACGACGGCGAGATGGCGACGCTGAAGGCCGACGACTTCCGCACCTACACCACGGAGGGCACGCGTACGACCGCCGAGCCCACCACCGTGGAGTGGGAGGCGGCGTCGTACGACATGGGCGGCCACGACACCTACATGCACAAGGAGATCCACGAGCAGGCCGACGCCGTGGACCGTGTGCTGCGCGGCCGCATCGACGACCGCTTCTCCACCGTGCACCTCGGCGGCCTCAACCTGGACGCCCGCGAGGCCCGCAAGATCCGCCGCGTGAAGATCCTCGGCTGCGGCACCTCGTACCACGCGGGCATGATCGGCGCCCAGATGATCGAGGAGCTGGCCCGTATCCCCGCGGACGCCGAGCCGGCCTCCGAGTTCCGCTACCGCAACGCGGTCGTGGACCCCGACACCCTCTACATCGCGGTCTCCCAGTCCGGTGAGACCTACGACGTCCTCGCGGCCGTGCAGGAGCTGAAGCGCAAGGGCGCACGGGTGCTGGGCGTGGTCAACGTGGTCGGTTCCGCCATCGCCCGCGAGGCCGACGGCGGCATCTACGTGCACGCCGGCCCCGAGGTCTGCGTGGTCTCGACGAAGTGCTTCACCAACACGACGGTGGCCTTCGCGCTTCTCGCCCTGCACCTCGGCCGCACTCGCGACCTCTCCGTCCGTGACGGCAAGCGGATCATCGAGGGCCTGCGCAAGCTCCCCGCCCAGATCGCCGAGATGCTGGAGCAGGAGGAGGAGATCAAGAAGCTGGCCCAGGAGTACGCCGAGGCCCGCTCGATGCTCTTCATCGGCCGCGTCCGGGGCTACCCGGTCGCCCGTGAGGCCTCCCTGAAGCTCAAGGAGGTCTCCTACATCCACGCCGAGGCCTACCCCGCCTCCGAGCTCAAGCACGGCCCGCTGGCCCTGATCGAGCCGGCCCTCCCCACGGTCGCGATCGTCCCCGACGACGACCTCCTGGAGAAGAACCGCGCCGCCATGGAGGAGATCAAGGCCCGCAGCGGCAAGATCCTCGCGGTGGCCCACCAGCACCAGGAGAAGGCGGACCAGACGATCGTGGTCCCGAAGAACGAGGACGAACTCGACCCCATCCTGATGGGTATCCCGCTCCAACTCCTGGCGTACCACACGGCGCTGGCCCTCGGCCGGGACATCGACAAGCCGCGGAACCTCGCGAAGTCGGTGACGGTGGAGTAGCCGGCCCGACGGTCGAGCAGTCGAACCAAGGAGCGGGGGGGGGGGGGGGGGGAGAGAGAAAGAAACCAGGAAGGGGGAAAGGGGTCTCCCTCCCCCCCCCCCCGCCCCCAAACAACAAGATGTTGAGCTTCATTGTTGGCCCCTT
>NZ_JBHTRZ010000012.1:71396-84579 GCF_042795335.1 Streptomyces sp. NPDC056479
GGGTGTGGTGTGGGCGGTGACACGCTCCTGTACGGCTATCCGGCGGACACGAGGTTGGGCCAGGGCACCCCCCCCCCCCCCCCCCCCGCTCCGTTGCGTCGGCATCAGGGACGCAGCACCAGCCGCCACCGCCGCTCCCCCTCCTGCTCCTCCTCGGTCACGCTCAGCCCGGCCGCCGCAGCCACCGCCGCCGACGCGTGATGGTCGGGATGGATGTGAGCGACGACCGTACGCACGGACACAGCCCGGAGCCATACGACGAGCCCCCGCGCCGCCTCGGACGCGAGCCCACGCCCCTGCCACGACGTGCCGACCACCCAGGCGATCTCGGCACTGTCGTCCCCGGTGATCGTCGCCTGGACGGTGCCCACGAGAGACGACTCGGCGCGCAGCCGCAGCACCCAGTTGCACCAGGAGACGCCCGGCTCGGGGGATCCGGCGGCGAGCCGCGCGTAGCGGGCACGCAGGCCCTCGGGGGTGTCGGGGGTGCCGCCGATGAAGCGGTGCAGCGCCGGGTCCGACAGGACGACGGCCATCTCGTCGGAGTGCTCCATGCGCAGGGGCACGAGATCGAGACGGTCGGTGGGGATGGGCTCGGCGGGTACGCGGGGCTCGGACATCGTCCGCAGCCTATGGCCCGGCGGAAAAAGGTTCAGCCGGTGACTTCGTCAATGAAGTCACCGGCTGAACATCAAGGGTGAGTGACGGGACTCGAACCCGCGGCATCCTGGACCACAACCAGGTGCTCTACCAGCTGAGCTACACCCACCATGACCGGTTGTTGACTTCCGTGGAGTCCCCGACCGGCCGAGAAAAAGTGTACAGGGTCCGAAGGGGTGCTCGCGCACGCCTTTTACGGCGCCCTTGCGCGACCCCCCTCGCACACCTACTGAGCAGGCAGAACGTACTTCGCGGCGATCGACTTCGCGGTGTCGGAGTCCGGGCCCGGCTGGGGCACGAAGACGGCCTCGCGGTAGTAGCGGAGTTCGGCGATCGACTCGCGGATGTCGGCGAGGGCGCGGTGGTTGCCGTTCTTCTCGGGGCTGTTGAAGTAGGCGCGCGGGTACCAGCGGCGGGCCAGCTCCTTGATCGAGGAGACGTCGACGATCCGGTAGTGGAGGTAGTCCTCCAGCGTCGCCATGTCCCGCAGCAGGAATCCGCGGTCGGTGCCGACGGAGTTCCCGCACAGCGGGGCCTTGCCGGGTTCCTTGACGTGTTCGCGTACGTACGCCAGGACCTGGTCCTCGGCATCCTTGAGTGTCGTGCCGCCGGCGAGTTCGTCCAGCAGCCCGGACGCGGTGTGCATCTGACGCACCACCTCCGGCATCGTCTCCAGCGCCGAATCCGGCGGGCGGATGACGATGTCCACGCCCTCGCCGAGGACGTTCAGCTCGGAGTCGGTGACGAGGGCGGCAACCTCGATGAGCGCGTCGTCGGACAGCGAGAGGCCGGTCATCTCGCAGTCGATCCACACCATGCGATCGTTCATGCGACCCACCCTACGGCTGACGTCCGTTCTTGGGTGCCCCGCGTCGCAGTGGTCGTGCACCGGGGCTGCCGCCCCCGGACCCCCGCTTCGGCCCTGAACGGGCCTCGTCCTCAAACGCCGGACGGGCTGAGATGCCCGTCCGGCGTCACGAGGTCACGATCCGCTGCGCTGCCCCGGCAGGCTCGCCCGGCTCGCGGTGTACGCCTCACGCCCGTTGTCCGACGCCACCGACAGAGGCCCGGTGGTGCCCAGCGGTGCCGGCGTGCGCCGGGTCTGGAGCGGGACCGGACCGGCGTCCGGGTACACGGAGGGCGGCGGGCCCTGCGGCATGGTCGGGCCGGCCGTGGGCTCCGCGTCCGTCGGCCGCTCGCTCTGCGGGCGCCGGGCACGATACGCCGCCCGGTACGCGGCCGGCGACGAACCGAGCTGCCGGCGGAAGTGCCCGCGCAGCGCCACCGGCGAGCGGAAGCCGCAACGGCCCGCGACCTCGTCCACCGAGTAGTCGGAGGTCTCCAGCAGCCGCTGCGCCTGCAGCACCCGCTGGGTGATCAGCCACTGGAGCGGCGCGCTGCCCGTCAACGAGCGGAACCGGCGGTCGAAGGTGCGGCGGCTCATGTAGGCGCGTGCCGCCAGCGTCTCCACGTCGAACTGCTCGTGCAGGTGCTCCAGCGCCCAGGCGACGACCTCCGCGAGCGGGTCGGCGCCGATCTCCTCTGGTAAAGATCGATCGAGGTAGCGCTCCTGACCGCCGGATCGGCGCGGCGGGACCACCAGGCGGCGGGCGAGCGCTCCGGCCGCCTCGTTGCCGTGGTCCGTCCGCACGATGTGGAGACAGAGATCGATTCCGGCCGCGGTGCCGGCCGATGTCAGCACGTCGCCGTCGTCGACGAACAGTTCGCGCGGATCCACATGCACCGACGGATAGCGTTTGGCCAGCGTCGGTGCGTACATCCAGTGTGTCGTCGCGGGACGGCCGTCCAGCAGGCCCGCCGCGGCGAGGACGAAGGCGCCGGTGCACAACCCGACGATGCGGGCGCCTTCCTCGTGTGCCCGGCGCAGCGCCTCGAGCGCGTCCTCGGGCGGCGGCGAGGTGATCGAACGCCAGGCCGGCACGACGACCGTGCCCGCCCGCGAGATCGCCTCCAGGCCATGTGGCGCGGTGAGTTCCAGGCCCCCTGTGGTCCGCAGTGGGCCTTCCTCGCCGCCGCACACCAACAGGCGGTAGCGCGGCACGCCGGCGTCCTGGCGGTCTATCCCGAACACCGACAGCGGTATGGAACTCTCGAAGATGGGGCCGCCGCTGAACAGCAGCACCGCGACGATCTCCTTGCGGCGTCGCCCGGAAAGTTTCCGGGCCGCGGCTTCCGGCGCGGCAGTGGAGTCGTGGCTCATACTGCTAAGCCCCCCTCGGTGGTCGCGGCTCCTCGGTTGTGTCGCTCCTGCACGTTTCCCCTCGGTCCTGCACGAGTCCCCCGCCGTAGACAGTCAAGATCGAATCTACTGTGTCGCGCCGTGCCTCAGTGGCCGGTTCACCACTCGGCACATTGTCGACTTGGCAACTTGGCGTGAAGCATTCGATCACGAAGCGTTGCACTCACGGGCCGTGCAGGGAAGTGCGCCTTGTCGCAGTGGCCAATCCACGTAGGGTGCGCAGACCCCCAGAGGCCCTTTCCGTGCAGGTGGAACGGGGGTTGAGGGGTGTTCAGGGCAGGGGATACATGCGCGCCAGAAGTTGGCTGAAAAGTAGCGTGCCCGTGCGCGGAAACCGGTCAGCCGACCGGTGTACTTCCCCCAGTGTGACGTCCGCCTCTATGGGCCCCGGTTCCCGTCCTGTGATGGCGGCCCCTACGCCGGGGTGACGGACCGTGGCGCTGCTCCTGCCGCAGCCGTGCCGCGCCGCGTTCCGATTGGCGCAGCAGCAACCGGCAGACCCCCGTCACGGCCGCGAGGCCGAGGGCCGTACCGGTGGCGCCGGCGAACGAGGTGCCGTACCAGAGGAGCACCACGGGAACCAGGACGCAGCTGAAGGCCGCCCAGCGGACCACATCGGTGGTGCTGTCCTCGGAGGGCGTGCGGGGTCCGGACATGGGTGCGTGCTCCTGGGCTCCCTGGGCGGTGGCTCGTGGTGATCAACGCGAGTTCGAGCGGTCGGTCACTGGTACAAGGCCGTCCGCATGGCCGTCCGTACGACAGACGCAAGTGAATGCTGTGCAAACCGCCTGTACACCGCAGCAAGCATTGCGTTACGGGCGTCCCCTCGTGCATGCTCCCTGGAACCCGCACCGACCGTGAGCGGGGATCTGGGCTAAGGAGGCGTGCCGCCGTACCCTTGGGGTATGGGGTTGGGAAGACCATTCCCGGACACAGCTCCGCTGCACACCGATGACCCACCCATAAAAGGATCAATTCGCCGAGACAGCCATGGCCGGTCACGAATTCTTCGAACCAGCGGACCGCAAGCGGCCCGTCGCCGACCCCACGGCGGCCGAGCCCCTGGCGGCGGAAGAGTCACGTCATTCCTGCGATCCCGCCTTCAAGCACGGCGTCGTCGTCGGCTTCGACGGCTCCACCTCCAGTGAGCGCGCCCTCGCGTACGCCATCGGCATGGCCCACCGCTCCGGGTCGGGCCTGATCATCGTCCACGTCGCCAACCGGCTGCCCACCACGGTGTGGGCGGGCTGCGAGCCCCCGGTCTTCGTCGATGTGCCGGATCACCGCACCGAGGTCCTCGGCCTCGAACTCGCGTGCGCGGACTACCTCGCCGAGGTGCCGTGGATCCTCGTCGAGCGCGGCGGCGACATCTGCCACGAACTCGAGGAGGTCGGGCGGGAGTACGAGGCGGACGCGATCGTCGTCGGCTCCACGCAGGGCATCGTCGGGCGGATCTTCGGATCCGTGGCGGGGCGGCTTGCCAAGCGGGCCAAGCGCCCCGTCGTTGTCATTCCGTAACTCGCCGTTGTCCCAGGTGAGATGAGCCGTTCGAGACACCGCACTCCTTTCTGCGATGCGTGAACCTACTCACGCGTAGAGGTGTTTGTGCCCTTGTGAAGGGCATATATCGCACACCGCACAACTGCACATGCATGAAGGGAGCCCGCCGTGGACAACGACGTCTCTGCGGGAAGCGGAATCACCACCGTGGTCGGCCGACTCGCCCTTGGCATCACCCTGTTGGCCTTCGGGCTGGGGTATGCCGATGTGATCGACGGTGTGTCGGCTGCTGACGCCGTATCAATCGCCCAGTACGTGGGCGGTATTGCCCTCTTCGTCGCCGGCCTGATGGCCCTGCGGGACCGTGACAGTGCGAACGGGACCGCGTTCGTGGCGCTCGGCGCCCTCTGGTTCACCTGGGCCGTAGCGGCCGACAACCAGGTCTCCGCCAATGCCGCGGGGCTCTTCCTGCTGCTGTTCGCCCTCGTGGCGCTGTCCCTCACTCTCGCCGGTGGCGACCAGCTCGGTCAGGGCATGTACGGGCTGTTCTTCGTCGGCCTGCTGCTCATGGCCATCGCCTCCTTCGCCGACAACGACGGACTCACCAAGGCGGGCGGCTGGTTCGCCGTCGCGGCGGGCGCGGTGGCCTGGTACGCCGCGACCGCGGCCCTGGCCCACTGGCCGACCGCACTACCTCGACGCGCTGCCGGCCGGGGAGTGACGGCCACCGGTTAGCTGCGCAGGCCGGGGAGTTGGGCGGCTTCCCGGCGATCGAACGGACCCCCCGTGACAGGTGGCATCACGTGGGGGTCCGTCCTCGTTGTTCGGCCTCTGCGGATGGCGGGGGCTGGTCGCGCGCGCGACGGAGCCGCACATCGATACAGCCCCGCGCCCCTTCAGGGCGTCGCACGACCGTCGTCAAAGACGTCGTCGTCCCCCCAAGACGCGGGTGCCCGGCGCGCAGCTCCCAGGAGTTTGGGCGGCTTCCCGGCGATCGAACGGACCCACCGTGACAGGTGGCATCACGTGGGGGTCCGTTCTCGTTGTTCGGCCTCTGCGGATGGCGGGGGCTGGTCGCGCAGTTCCCCGCGCCCCTTTAGGGCGTTGCTCTACCGTCGTTAGCGAGGCCGCCCGCCCCTTCAGGGCGTTGCACGACCGTCGTCAGCGAGGTCGTCGTTCCCTCAGGGCGCGGGATCCCGGCGCGCAGCTCTCCTTCAGTTCGGTGAACTCGGCGGCCGGTGACCTGGCCGCGGAGCCGCGACGGCTGTGGTCGAGCAGTGCGGACCCGTAGTCCAGCCACGGCGGCAGAGGATCGACGCCGATGAATCCGGCCAGACGGGTCAGTTCCTCGCCGGGTCGGTCGAGGAGGTCCTCGTAGGCGAGTGTGGTGCCCAGGCCCGCGGGCAGGCCGGCGAGGAACTCCGTGCCGTCGGCGACGAGTTCGGACCACAGGGCGCCGAAGCTCCGCAGCGGGAGGTCACGGTCGCGCACGAGGGCGGGGTCGAAACGGTCGTCGAGCAGTGGCGCCAGGTCCGCCGGCAGGGCGCGTACATGCTCGGGGGTCAGGTCGGCGAAGCTGTCGATGCCGGCCCGCGCCTTGATCTCGCGCAGCAGCAGGATCGTGCGGTAGCCGGGGTGACGGCTCATGGACAGGGCGCAGTCCGGTCCGTCCCTGAACATGTGCACGAACCTCGCGTCCGGGAACGCCTCCCGCAGCCCCGGCGCCCAGCCGGTCGAGTAGCCGGACCGCTCCACGACGGCCGTCCGCCCGAACCGCCCGCACAGCAGGTCGAACAGCGCCCGGTGATGCTCGGCGGCGGTGCGTTCGGGCCACCGGACCACCGCCTCGCCGAGCTCGTCGAGCAGCGTGTCCGGGTCGTCGGTGAGGTGTGGCAGCACCATCAGGGAGAGCGCGGGAATGCCGGTGGTCTCCGCCGTGTACCTGCCGGGGCGACGTGTGTAGAGGAACTCCGGCAGCGGCAGCCCGCTGCGGATCATCCGCTCGAAGTGCGGGGCGGGCCGGCGGAGCCTCTGCCAGAACTCCGCACCGCCCACCTTCCCTTCGGGAAAGGACGCGTCCCCCACGGATGCCATGTACTCGTTGAGGCTCAGGACGTCCGGGTGGGAGTTGAGGATGCGCGACAGCGCGGTCGAGCCGCTCCGTCCCGTACCGACGACGAAGGTCAAGGAACGCATGGTCACCCTCCGCATTCTGTACCGCCCCCGTCGGCGGGGGCGCTCACCGCGTGCGGTCCGACCCTGCCCGGTCCAAGAGGCCGCCTATCCCTCCGAACGCGTGGTCGCGCGGCCGTTCACGACGACGCCCGCGTCACCAACTCCGTGACCAGTACCGCCTGCGTCCGCTCCAGCCCCCGCGACACCGCCGGACGCCGGTCCGCGATCTCGGCGAGGAGAAGGTCGATCATGCGGCGGCCCATCTCCTCGATGGGCTGGCGGACGCTGGTGAGGGGTGGCTCCATGTGGCGGGCGATGGCGGAGTCGTCGTAGCCGACGAGGGCGACGTCCTCCGGGATACGGCGGCCCGCCTCGCGCAGGATCTGGCGGGCGCCCGCCGCCGTCACGTCCGACCCCGCGAAGACCGCGTCCAGGTCGGGGCAGCGCTCCAGCAACGCCGTCATCGCCCGCATGCCGCCCTCCTCCGTGAAGTCACCGGGCTCGATCAGCCGCTCGTCGACCTCGCGCCCGGCGTCACGCAGCGCCTCGCGATAGCCGTCGACGCGGCGCTGGGCACCGTAGACGTCGAGGCGGCCGGTGATGTGGGCGATCTTCCCCCGGCCGCGGGCCATCAGGTGCTCCACCGCCGAGCGGGCGCCGCCGTAGTTGTCCGAGTCCACCGAGGTCAGGGTCTCCCCGGCGGAGCGGGGGCCGCTGATCACCGCCGGGATCTCCAGCTGGGACAGCAGGTCGGGCAGCGGGTCGTCCGCGTGGACCGAGACCAGCAGGACGCCGTCGACCCGGTGGGCCGCCAGGTACTGGGCCAGACGTCGGCGTTCCTTGTCGCTGCCCGCGAAGATCAGCAGGAGCTGCATCTCGGTGTCGGCGAGCTCGGCGCCGACACCTTTGAGCATGTCCGAGAAGTAGGGCTCCGCGAAGAACCGCGTCTCCGGCTCGGGCACGACCAGCGCGATGGCGTCCGTGCGGTTGGCGGCCAGGGCCCGGGCGGCGGTGTTGGGGACGTAACCGAGCTCCGCGACCGCGGCCTCCACCGCCGCGCGGGTCGCGTCGCTCACCCGGGGCGAGCCGTTGATCACCCGGGAGACGGTGCCGCGCCCGACGCCCGCGCGGGCCGCCACCTCTTCGAGGGTCGGCCGACCGCCGCTCCGGCCCCGCGCTCCGTGGCTTGCCATTGGGCTCCGCCCTCCCGCCGTATTGCTCATCTGGCCTGGAATCTAACAGTCCCGCGTGCTGCACTGAGCGCCTCCGAGGACTGCCGCCCCCAGACCTCCGCTGCGGCCTGAACGGCCTCGTCCTCAAACGCCGGACGGGTTGACCTGGTTCCAGTTAACGGCCCGATAACTGAACGCAGAACTCCGCGCCCCCACCCTTGACACCCCCGCCCGGACCGACGAACCTTCAACACATCACCTGTGGGAGCGCTCCCACAGTACCTGACACATACACATCCCGCACGTTCCCCGCCCGAGCCGCAGCGAGAAGAATGAACGGGCCCAACAGTGCAGTTGGCCGGGGGGTCGGCACGTCAGGCAACAGGAGGACGCAATGCGCACGAGTACCCGTGGGTCCCGTCGGCTGATGGCCCTCGCGGTCGCGGCCGCGCTGACGACAGGGCTGCTCGCCGGCTGCGCCGAGGACTCGGACGACGGCTCTTCGAACGAGGGAGGCGGCAACGGTGGGGGCGGCAAGACGACGCTCACCGTCGGCACGTTCGGCACGTTCGGCTACAAGCAGGCCGGCCTCTACGACGAGTACATGAAGCTCCACCCCGACGTCACCATCAAGGAGAACGTCACCACCCGCACCGACGTCTACTGGCCCAAGGTCCTCACCCGTCTGCAGGCCGGCTCCGGCGCCGACGACATCCAGGCGATCGAGATCATGAACGTCACGGAGGCCGTGGAGACACAGGCAGACAAGTTCGTCGACCTCGGCAAGGAGGTCGACAAGTCGCAGTGGCTGGACTGGAAGAACGCCCAGGCCACCACCAAGGACGGCAAGCTGATCGGGCTCGGCACCGACGTCGGTCCGATGGCGATCTGCTACCGCAAGGACCTGTTCGAGCAGGCCGGCCTGGAGACCGACCGCACCAAGCTCGCCGCGCAGTGGAAGGGCGACTGGGGCAAGTACGTCGACCTGGGCAAGGAGTACATGAAGAAGGCGCCCAGCGGCACCAAGTTCGTGGACTCGGCCTCCTCGGTCTACAACGCGGCCCTCGGCGGCGCGGACGAGCGTTACTACAAGGACGACGGCACCGTCGACTGGGACAAGTCGCAGGGCGTCAAGAACGCCTGGGACGTCGCCATGGACGTGGCGACCAGCGACATGTCGGCGAAGCTGAAGCAGTTCGACAAGCCGTGGGACCAGGGCTACGCGAACGGCACCTTCGCCACGGTGGCCTGCCCGGCCTGGATGATCGGCTACATCCTGGAGAAGTCCGGTGAGTCCGGCAAGGGCAAGTGGGACGTGGCGGCGGCGCCGACCGCGGCCAACTGGGGCGGTTCCTTCATCGGCGTGCCGACCTCGGGCAAGCACCAGAAGGAGGCCGTCGCGCTGGCGAAGTGGCTGACCGCGCCCGAGCAGCAGGCGAAGGTCTTCGCCAAGCAGGCGAGCTTCCCGTCGACCCCGTCGGCGTACTCGACCCTGAAGCCGGCGGACGCCACCACGGAGTACTTCTCGAACGCGCCGATCACACAGATCTTCTCCGACTCGGCGAAGACCATCCCGTCGCAGTACTTCGGCATCAAGGACCAGGCGATCAACACGGCCCTGACCGACATCGGCATCCTCCAGGTCGAGCAGAAGGGCAAGAGCCCTGACGAGGGCTGGGACGCGGCGTCCGAGGAGATCAAGGACGTGCTCGGCCAGTGACCAGCTCCAAGCAGGCCCTCGCGCATCCCGCGTCGAGCGCCGACGCCGCGCCCGGTGAGCAGCCGGGCGCGGCCGGCCGCGCTCGCGGTCGCGGTACGCCGCCGCCGGGGAACGGTTCCTGGCGCAGCCGGCTGTACCGCTGGGACATGAAGGCGTCGCCGTACGCGTTCATCGCCCCCTTCTTCATAGTCTTCGGGGCGTTCTCACTCGTCCCGCTGCTCTATACGGCCTGGTACTCGCTGCACAACGTGCAGCTGGCCAACCTGGACGGCCAGTCCTGGGCCGGCCTGGACAACTACGAGAACCTGCTGTCCTCGGACTTCTTCTGGAACGCGCTGTGGAACACCTTCACCATCGGGGTGATCTCCACGGTGCCGCAGCTGGTGATGGCGATCGGCCTGGCGCATCTGCTCAACTACAAGCTGCGCGGCTCGACGATCTGGCGGGTCGTGATGCTCACCCCGTACGCCACCTCGGTGGCGGCGGCGACGCTGGTGTTCGTGCTGCTGTACTCGTGGGACGGCGGCCTGATCAACTGGCTGCTGGACTTCGTCGGGATCGACCCGGTCAACTGGCGTGAGTCCGACTGGGGTTCACAGTTCGCGGTGTCCTCGATCGTGATCTGGCGGTGGACCGGCTACAACGCGCTGATCTATCTGGCGGCGATGCAGGCGATCCCGGCCGACCTCTACGAGTCCGCGGCGATCGACGGCGCCAACCGCTGGCAGCAGTTCATCCATGTGACGGTCCCGCAGCTGCGGCCGACGATTCTGTTCACGGTCGTCGTCTCGACCATCGGCGCGACCCAGCTCTTCGGTGAACCCCTGCTGTTCGGCGGGGTGTCCGGCTCCAAGGGCGGCTCCGAGCACCAGTACCAGACGCTCGGTCTGTACATGTACGACCAGGGCTGGATCATCGGCAACCTCGGCAAGGCGTCCGCGATCGCCTGGTCGATGTTCCTGATCCTGCTGATCGTCGCCGTGATCCAGCTGCTGATCTCCCGACGGCTGAGGAAGTCCCAATGACGACAAGTGAACTGACGACTCCTCAGGCACCGACGCAGAAGGTACGACAGCCCCGGCGCCCCCGAGTGATGGGCGCGGGCAAGCAGCTGCACGCCGGCCCGCTCACCTATGTCGTCCTGGCCGTCTTCGCCCTGGTCTCACTGGCCCCGCTGGTGTGGACGGCGATCGCGGCCTCGCGCACCGACCGCCGGCTCGCGGAGACGCCGCCGCCGCTGTGGTTCGGCGGGAACCTGTTCAAGAACATGGAGCGGGCGTGGGAGGAGGGCGGGCTCGGCACGGCGATGTTCAACACCATCTTCGTCGCGGGCATGATCACCATCAGCACGGTGCTGTTCTCCACGCTCGCCGGCTTCGCCTTCGCCAAGCTGCGCTTCCGGTTCTCCGGGGTCCTGCTGCTGCTGACGATCGGCACGATGATGATCCCGCCGCAGCTGGCCGTCGTACCCCTCTATCTGTGGATGGCGGACCTCGGCTGGTCGAACCAGCTCCAGACGGTCATCCTGCCGACGCTGTGCACGGCCTTCGGTACGTTCTTCATGCGGCAGTACCTGGTGCAGGCGCTGCCGACCGAGCTGATCGAGGCGGCGCGGGTGGACGGCGCGAGCAGTCTGCGGGTCGTCTGGCATGTGGTCTTCCCGGCCGCCCGGCCCGCGATGGCCGTCCTCGGCCTGCTGACCTTCGTGTTCGCCTGGAACGACTTCCTGTGGCCGATCATCGCCCTGAACCAGGAGAACCCGACCGTGCAGGTCGCCCTCAACTCACTGGGCACCGGCTACGTCCCCGACCAGGCCGTCATCATGGCCGGCGCCCTGCTCGGCACACTGCCTCTGCTGATCGCCTTCCTGCTGTTCGGCAAGCAGATCGTGGGCGGCATCATGCAGGGCGCGATCAAGGGCTGACGCCCGTCGCGCTCCAGGCTCGACGCCCGGTTCGCTCCGCCCATGCCGTACGACCCCCGGGGGCCGCGTCACCGCCGCCTCGGCCCCGTCTCTCCCCCCCTCTCCTCCCCCTCCCCCCTCCTCTCTCCCCTTCTCCCCTCCTCCCCTCCTACTCGTACTCGTCGGTCTCCACGACCTCCAATGGGAGCGCTTCCATGCCTGAGCCCATGTCCTCCGTGTCCTTTCCCCCCGCCTTCCTCTGGGGCGCCGCGACCTCCGCGTACCAGATCGAGGGGGCGGTGCGGGAGGGTGGCCGCACGCCCTCCATCTGGGACACCTTCAGCCATACCCCGGGCAGGACGGCCGGCGGCGAGCACGGTGACATCGCTGTCGACCACTACCACCGCTACCGCGACGACGTGGCGCTGATGGCCGACCTCGGCCTGAACGCGTACCGCTTCTCCATCTCCTGGCCGCGCGTCCAGCCGACCGGCCGGGGCCCGGCGGTGCAGGTGGGCCTGGACTTCTACCGCCGACTGGTGGACGAGCTGCTGGCGAAGGGCATCAAGCCCGCCGTCACGCTCTACCACTGGGACCTGCCGCAGGAGCTGGAGGACGCGGGCGGCTGGCCGGAGCGGGACACGGCGTACCGGTTCGCCGAGTACGCGCAGATCGTCGGCGAGGCGCTCGGCGACCGGGTGGAGCAGTGGATCACGCTCAACGAGCCGTGGTGCAGCGCCTTCCTGGGCTACGGGTCGGGCGTGCACGCGCCGGGCCGCACGGAGCCGGTGGCCACGCTGCGGGCGGCCCACCATCTGAATCTGGCCCATGGCCTGGCCACGACGGCCCTGCGTTCGGTGATGCCGGCCCGCAACTCGGTGGCGCTCAGCCTCAACTCCTCCGTGGTACGGCCGCTTTCGCAGGACCCGGCGGACCTGGCGGCGGCCCGGAAGATCGAGGACCTGGCCAACGGGATCTTCCACGGCCCGGTCCTGCACGGCGCCTACCCGGAGACGCTGTACTCGGCGACGGAGCTGGTGACGGACTGGTCGTACGTCCTGGACGGCGACCTGGCCGCGATCAACCAGCCGCTGGACGCGCTGGGCCTGAACTACTACACACCGGCGCTGGTCTCGGCGGCGGAGTCCGACCTGACCGGGCCCCGCGCCGACGGCCACGGAGCCAGCGACCACTCGCCGTGGCCCGGCGCGGACGACGTGCTGTTCCACCAGACCCCGGGCGAACGCACCGAGATGGGCTGGACGATCGATCCGACCGGCCTGCACGAACTGATCATGCGCTACTCGCTCGAGGCCCCGGGCCTGCCGCTGTACGTGACCGAGAACGGCGCCGCCTACGACGACAAGCCGGACCCCGAGGGCCGCGTCCACGACCCGGAGCGCGTCGCGTACCTGCACGGCCACCTCTCCGCGGTCCGCCGCGCCATCGCCGACGGCGCCGATGTCCGGGGCTACTACCTGTGGTCCCTGATGGACAACTTCGAATGGGCGTACGGCTACGAGAAGCGCTTCGGCGCGGTGTACGTCGACTACGCGACCCTCGCCCGGACGCCGAAGTCGAGCGCGTACTGGTACGGGAAGGCGGCTCGGACGGGGGCGCTGCCGGAGGTGGAGACGGAGGTCCAGGGGGACTGATCCGGGGGACGGGGCGCGGCACGCCGGAGGGGAAGTGCCGGGGGGAGGAGGGAGGGGGGGGGGGGGGAGGGGGGAGGGGGGGCCCCCCCCTCTCCTGTCTTTTTCTTCGTCTCCGCTTTCTCTCCTTCCGGCCCGCCC
>NZ_JBHTRZ010000012.1:84586-249094 GCF_042795335.1 Streptomyces sp. NPDC056479
GAGGGGGGGGGGGGGGGGGGTGGGGGGGGGGGGGGGGGGGGGGGGGGGGGGGGGGGGGGGGGGGGGGGGGGGGGGGAAGAGAGGGGGGAACCCCCCCCCCCCCCGGCCGGATGGGGGGAAGACCGGCCGGGGCGCTCGTCCCCCGTGTCCTGGTGGTCCGTCGGCGGCTCGGCCTTACTTGCCGTAGGCCGCGAACGCCTTCGAGAAGGCGAACTTGTCCTGGAGGATCGAGCTGCACGTCGCGTCGGCCGCCGGCTTCTCGCCGCCCGCGCACTGCTTGTCGCGGGTCGCCGACCACATCGACAGCCAGCCGAGGCCCTTGGACTTGGCGAAGTTCACCAGCTGGGTGGCGTCGTCGACCTTGAAGATCTCGGTGGTGACGTCGTTGACGCCGATCATCGGGGTGACGGCGACCGTCTTCCAGGCGGCGCTGTCGGAGAGGCCGAGCACGCTCTTGACCTGGGCCTGGGTGGCGGTGGCCGCCTGTTCGGCGTAGGTGCCCATGTCGCCGCTGTACGCGGGGCCGTAGTCCATCGCCATGATGTTGACGGTGTCGATCTTCACGCCGTTCTGCTTGGCGTTGGAGAGCAGGTCGACGCCCGGCTGGGTCAGGCCCTCCGGCATGACGGGGAGGGTGAAGGAGACGTCCAGGTTCGGGTGCTGCTGCTGGAGCTTGGCTATCGCCTGGGCGCGGCGGGAGTTGGCCGCGGTGTCCGGGAGCGCGCCGCCCTCCACGTCGAAGTCGACCTTGGTCAGCTTGTACGCGTCGACGACCTTGCCGTAGGCCGCCGCGAGCGCGTCCGCCGAGGAGCAGGTCGTGGCCAGCTCGCTGCCGGCCGCGCCGCCGAAGGAGACACGGACGTCGCCGCCCTTGGCCCGCAGGTCACCGATCTGCGCGGCCACCGCGTCGCCGCCGAGGTCCGTGACGCCGCCCCACTTGGGGGTGCAGCCGCCGCCGTCGGTGATGAAGGCGAGGTTGTAGTTCTTCACGCCGGTCGCCTCGGCGCTCGCCGCCATGTCGAAGGCCGGGTAGAGGGAGGTGTCGATGTACGGGGCGAAGCCGGCGGACGCGTCCGTGCCGGTGCCGGGGGTCTCCGTGGGCTTGGCCGTGGGGGTCGTGGACTGGGTGGGGGTCGCGCTGGGCTTGGGCGTGGCCGTCGCGGTCGGGGTCGCGGTCGGCTTCGGTGACTGGGTCGGGCGGCCGCTGGGCTCCGGGGTCGCCGTGTCGTCCGTGGAGCACTTCGCGTCGTCGATCAGACAACCCGTCGGCGCGGCCGTGCCGTTGACCACGAAGCCGACCGTCACGGACTCGCCGGCCGCCAGGCCGTCGGTGTCCCACTTGGGCGGCGTCACGGTGATGTGCTGCCCGCTCGCGCTCGACTCGGCGTTCCACAGGGAGCTCAGCTTCGAGCCCGAGGGCAGGTCGAACTCCAGCGTCCAGTCCTTCTTCGCCTGAGCGCTGTTGTTCGTGACGACGTACTGCGCGGTGTAACCCGTCGACCAGTCACTGGTCTTCGTGTACGCCGCCCCGATCCCGGCCGCCTGGGCGGTGCCGGTGAACAGGATCGCGCCACCGCCGGCCACGGCCGCGGCGACCAGGCCGCCTATCGCCTTGTTCCTGCCACTGACCTTGCGCCGGTGGGTGCTGCTCATCACGTGCCTGCCTCACTGTCACGGTTCACGGGGGTGGGTGCGGCAGCACGCTAGCGATTCGGAATCGGGCAAAGCGCCTGATCCGGACGGGGGTTGACGGCCTTAGGGCACGCTTAAGGAAGGGATCGGGGCCGGTTAAAGGTCGAGACCAATTTGCCGGGACGGCGGCGTCGCACCGACCCTCGATGGCCCCTGCGCACCGGCTCTCTCCCGTCCAGCTGGATCCAGATCCGCACCTCGGTCCCGCCCAGCACCGATGATCCGATCCGCACATCCCCGCCGGTCGACTCCGCGAGCCTGCGGACGATGTCCAGCCCCAGCCCGGTCGACCCGGCGCTGCCCGAGCCCCGCCCGCGCGCCATCGCCGCCTCGGGGTCGGATATGCCGGGCCCCGCGTCCGAGACCAGCACGATCACCGCGTCCTCGCCGTTGTGCACGTCGACCGCGAACGCCGTGCCCTCGGTCGTATGCCGGAAGACATTGCCGAGCAGGGCGTCCAGCGCGGCCGCCAGATCGGCACGGGCCACGGGGATGCGCACCGGCCGGTCCACCCCGGCCACCCGCACCTTGCGGCCCTCGTCCTCGGCCAGCGCCGACCAGAACGCCATGCGCTCGCGCACCACCTCGGCCGCGTCGCACCCGGCGCCCGGACCGGCCGCCACCGTCTGCGGCTTGGCCTCCCGGGCGGTACGGATGATGGTGTCGACCTCGCGCTCCAGCTGGGCCACCGCGGCCCGGGTCTGGTCGGCGGCCGGGCCGTCCCCGAGCGAGGCCGCGTTCAGCCGCAGTACGGTCAGCGGCGTGCGCAGGCGATGGGACAGGTCGGCCGCCAGCTCGCGTTCGTTCGCGAGGAGTTGTACGACCTGGTCGGCCATCGAGTTGAACGCGACCGCGGCCAGCCGCAGTTCGGTCGGCCCGTCCTCCGGCACCCGGGCGCCCAGCTTGCCCTCCCCCAGCTCGTGCGCGCCCTCGACCAGGCGCTGCGCGGGCCTCACCATCCGTACGCCCAGGCGGTCCGCCACGGCGACCGACCCGACGATCAGCGCGAGACCGACCCCGGCGAGCACCGTCCAGGCCGTGGTGAGGCCGTTGGTGACCTCCGCCTCAGGGACGTACACCTCGACGACGGCGATCTCGCCCGAGCTCAGCGCGACCGGCTGAAGCAGCGTGGATCCGCCAGAGACCTCGGTGGTCGAGGCGCGCCCCAGCCTGCGTACGGTCGCGATGTCGTCGTCGGCGGCCCGCTGCCGGCCGAGGTCGACGGCGTCGGTGTCGCCGGACGCCGGTATGTGCACGGCCATGCCCGCGTCCGACCCGGCGGAGGCGACGACCCGCTCCAACTGGTCCCGGTCGGTGGTGATGGACAGCGCCGGGGCCACGGCGGCGGCCTCCCGCTCGGCGTTGGAGAACGCGCGGTCGCGGGCCATCTCACGGATGACCAGTCCGAGCGGCACGGCGAAGGCGACCACGACCATGGTGGTGACCGCCAGACAGACCTTGACCAGTGCCCATCTCATCGCGGCGGCTCCCCACCGGGTGGTTCCAGCTTCACGCCGACGCCTCGCAGGGTGTGGAGATAGCGCGGCCGCGCGGCGGTCTCCCCGAGCTTGCGCCTGAGCCACGACAGATGGACATCGATCGTCTGGTCGTCGCCGTACGACTGCTGCCACACCTCGGCGAGCAGTTCCTTGCGGGGTACGACCACTCCGGGCCGGGCGGCCAGGAAGGCGAGCAGGTCGAACTCGCGGCGGGTGAGGTCGAGTCGGGCGCCGTCCAGCTCGGCCTGGCGGCGCAGCGGATCGACGGTGAGACCGCCCACGCGCACCACGGTCTCCGGCGGAAGGTCGCCGGCGGCGGCACGGGAGCGCCGTAGCACGGCCGACATGCGGGCCGAGAGGTGCTCGACCGAGAAGGGCTTGGTGAGGTAGTCGTCCGCCCCGGCGTTCAGCAGCCGGACGATCTCCGTCTCGTCGTCCCGCGCGGTGGCGATGATGACCGGGACGTCGGTGATCCCACGCAGCATCTTCAGGGCCTCGGACCCGTCCAGATCGGGCAGTCCGAGGTCCAGGATGACCACGTCGAAACGGATATGGGCGACCTCGCGCAGCGCCTCCAGCGCCGTCCCGACACTGCGCACGGTGTGCGCCGCGTCGGTCAGGTGCCGGATGAGCGCCGAGCGCACGAACGGGTCGTCCTCGACCACGAGCACACTTGCCATGCGCCGCACCGTACGCCATGCGAGGGACGCTCATCCGGGCCTGTGGATAACTCAGTCCGTGTGCGGCCCGTGAGGCGGGTGAGGCAGTATGGCCCGCGATGCGCAGAGGACTCGTACACGTACTGGCTTGGTCGCTCGCCACGGGCGCGGCGGTCACGCTGTCGTGGTGGGGGGTCCACACGGTGATGGCGGGCACGGTGTACGACCGCCCGCGCGCCCTGCCCATCACGGCGGCCGACGCCACCACCCAGGAGTCGAAGCCGCTGGCGTCGTCGACCCAGTCGCCGAGGCGGCCGACCCCGTCGACGAGTCCCTCCCCGAAGCCGACCGGGAAGCCCCGCACGCCGTCCCCGTCGAAGCCGCCGGCGAACACGCCGAGCCCTTCCTCCACCACCTCCGGCCAGGTCAAGAGCTACGACACCGACGGCGGCCGGGTGGTCTTCGACATCGGCGACGCCTCCGCGACCCTCGTCTCGGCCACCCCGGGCGCCGGCTGGTCGATGCAGGTGTGGAAGACGGAGACGTGGATCCGGGTGGAGTTCGGCGCGGGCGCGGACCGGGTGTCGGTGTTCTGCACGTGGCACGACGGGCCGCCGCGGGTGGAGATCGGGAACTACTGAGTCACCGGAACACGGACGGGGGCGGGGCCGGGGAGGCCACCGCCGCGAGGTCGGTGACGGGGACGGCCCCGCCGGTGAAGTCGGTGAGCGCCTTGCCGTGCTCGACACGGGCGGGGTGCGGGTCGGAGGCGGCGCCACGGGTCAGTTCGGCGACCGGGAGCGGCCGGTCGGAGGCGACGAGGACGGCGTTGCCGAAGCGCTTGCCGCGCAGCACGGCCGGGTCGGCGACCAGGGCGAGTTCCGCGAACCGGTCGGCGGCGGTGGCGATCTGGCCGCGCAGATGCGCGAGCGGCGGCCCGTCGGCGAGGTTCGCGGCGTACACACCGCCGGGCGCCAGGGCCCTGCGTACGTCGTCGAGGAACTCCGTCGAGGTCAGATGGGCGGGGGTACGAGTCCCGCTGAAGACATCGGCGATGACGAGGTCCGCCCACCCGTCGGGCACCTTGGCCAGCCCGTCCCGGGCGTCCGTCGACCGCACCCGGATGCGGGCGCCGGGATCCAACGGCAGCTCCCGCCGCACCAGTTGGACGAGGGCGGCATCCCGCTCGACGACCTGCTGGGTGGAACGGGGCCGGGTGGCGGCGACATAGCGGGCGAGAGTGAGGGCGCCGCCGCCGAGGTGGACGGCCTGGATGGGTCTGCCGGGCGGGGCGACGAGGTCGATGACATGTCCCAGGCGCCGCTGGTACTCGAAGGAGAGGTACCCGGGGTCGTCCAGGTCGACGTGGGACTGAGGAGCACCGTCGATGAGGAGCGTCCAGGCGCGGGCACGATCCCGGTCGGGTATCAGCTCGGCGAGCCCGCCGTCGACGTGTTCGACGACGGCTTCGGCCACTGCCGACCGGCGCCGGGCGTTCCTGGACCTTCCCATTGGGTCATTGTCGCAAGCGGGCGGCCGGGCCGCCCGGGCAGCCGCGTCAGCAGCAGTTGTCGGCCGCCTCGATCAGCCGGGCCGCCTCCCCCAGCGCCGCCCGCAGCATCGCGGGATCGGTCGCCAGGTCCGCCTCGCCGGGCGGCAGGAGCCAGTCCGAACCCTCGACCGGGGGCTCGGGGTGCGGGTCCAGGCGCAGCCCCCGGCCGTCGGTCTCCGTACAGGTGCTGCCCGGCACGTCCCAGGCGGCCGCCGTGCCCGGCGGCACCACGAAGCCGAGGGTGTCGCAACCGTCGTCGTGCAGTACGGGCCCGACCGCGTCGCCGGTGCCCCGGCGCAGGATGTCGACGGCCTCCAGGCCCTGCCGCGCGGGGACGGTGACCACGTCGCACCCCGTCTCCGGGTCGCAGCCCGAGCCCGGCGGCGCGCTGCACTCCGCGGTCGGCGCGTGCCCCGCGGTGGTCGCAGCCGTACGAGGAACGATGCTCTGGCTGGTCTTCATCCCGACCTCCACCACGGAACCCCTTTGCAGTCCGAAGCGTTCAACGCGGCCCGACGTCAACGGCTACGGCGGAAGTCCGCCGCAAAGGATGGCAGTTCATGGCAGATCACGTATGAGATATCCGGTTTGTAGCTAAACCCTGCGTACCGGGTCCGCTACAGCAGGTACGTTCATGCCCGCCGGACGCAAGGGCACCACACGGATATTCGGTACGGATAGCCGGTTGAACTCGTCCTCGTTCCGGCATGGTTCGACGGTTCGCACGAGAGGACCCGGCCATGGCGTCGTCAGAGCTGACCTCGTCCCAGCCCACCAGGCCACCGCGGCCGAATCTCGCGTTCCGGCAGTTGCGCGGACAGCGCTCGCCGGCCGAGTTCGCCGCGGTGGTGCGACGGGCCGCTCGCGACATCGGCGAGCGGGTCAGCTGTGACGCGCGTTACGTCGGCCGGGTCGAGGCCGGCGAGATCCGCTGCCCCAACTACGCGTACGAACGGGTGTTCCTGCACATGTTCCCCGGCCGCACGCTCACCGACCTCGGCTTCGCGCCCCGCTCGTCCGTACGTGGACGCCGGGCGCGCGACGAAGAGGGCGCGCCCCTGGCACACACCACGAGCCCGGCGTGCGCCACAAGTGAGACGCGGGGGGCCCGTGAGCCGTATGACCCAGAGAACCCGGGGGACCCGTACGACCCGTATGACGCGTGCGGGACAGAGCAGAATTACGAGAACCACGAGGAGAGCGACGTGCTACGTCGCGCATTCATGACAGGCGGGGGCGCCACGGTGGCCGCCGCCTCGCTGAGCCCCCTGGGGCTCGCCTTCGACGCCGCGGCCGCGGAGCGTCCCGTCCGACGTGTCGGGGGGCGCGAGGCGGACGCGCTCGAGGAAGCCGTACGCCGTATCCGGCTGCTCGACGACCGGCACGGCGCCGACGGCCTCTACCGCCGCGCCGCCGCGCCGCTGCGGGCCGCCTACGCGCTGCTCGACGCCGGTACGACCCGGCACGCGGTCGGCGAGCGGCTGCACGCGGGCGCGGGTGAACTGGCCATCTCGGTGGGGTGGCTGGCGCACGACTCGGGGCGGTTCGACGACGCGCGCTCGCACTACGCGGAGGCGTTGGCGACCGCCAGAATGGCCGGCGACCCGGCCCTGGAGGCGCATGCCTTCTGCAATACGTCCTTCCTCGCGCGGGACGCGGGCCGGCCCCGCGAGGCGGTGCGTGCGGCGCAGGCCGCGCAACGCGCCGCCCGCCCCCTCGGCTCCGCTCGTCTGATGTCGCTGCTCGCGCTGCGTGAGGCCGGCGGCTGGGCGGGGCTCGCCGACCGGACCGGCTGCGAACAGGCTCTCGTCCGCGCGCAGGCCCTCTTCGGACGGGGCCGCTCCGAGGCCGACCCCGAGTGGATGAGCTTCTACGGCGAGGCCGAACTGGAGGTCCTGGAGGCGCAGTGCTGGTCGGTGCTGGGCAACTGGCGGCGTGCGGCGCGGCACGCCGGGCGGGCGGCCCAGCTCCAGGATCCGCACTTCACGCGCAACATCGCCCTCTACACGGCGGAACTGGCGGACGACCTGGCCCGCGGGGGGCGCCCCGACGAGGCGGCCTCGGCCGGGATGCGGGTGCTGGACCTGCTGGACCAGGTGCAGTCGTCCCGGGTGCAGACGATGCTGGCGGGCACGGCGCGGGTGCTGCTGCCGCACCGGCGGGCGAGCGGGGTGTCGGCGTTCCTGGAACGCCATGCTTCGGCGCCGCGGACCGCGTGAACGCTTTCGGCGCCGCTGAGGGCGTGAACGTTACGGCGTGAGCGACCGCCCCAACGGCTCGGTGCCCTGGTCGGCCAGGTGCCCCAGGTCGTTCCAGCTCTCGATCGCCGGCTCCCCGTAGGCCCACCCCAGCACCGACAGCGACGTCGGATTGAGCCGTATCCGCGCGGCGAAGTCCAGCGCCAGCCCCAGCCAGCGCGCGCCTATGGACCGCAGGATGTGCCCGTGCGCGAACACCAGCACGTCCCGGTCCGCCTCGCGCGCCCATGCCACCACCTCGTCGGCGCGGGCCGTCACCTCGGAGAGGGTCTCGCCCTCGGGCACTCCGTCGCGCCAGATGAGCCAGCCGGGGCGCACGGCCTGGATGTCCGCCGGGGTCATGCCCTCATAGGCGCCGTAGTGCCACTCCATGAGCGTGTCCCAGGTACGGGCGCGCTCGCCGAAGCCGGCCAGTTCGCACGTCTCGCGCGCGCGTGACAGCGGGCTGGTGCGGACCTCGACGCCCTCCAGCCCGTCGAACGGCGGCTGGTGCAGGCGCTCGCCGAGCAGCTTCGCGCCCCGGCGGCCCTCCTCCAGGAGGGGCACGTCGGTCCTGCCGGTGTGCTTGCCGGACAGCGACCACGCCGTCTGTCCGTGCCGGGCCAGCAGGATGCGCGGTGCCATGAAGGGGCCTTTCCGGGAGAAATGAGAGGCGGAACGTGTCCATCATCGCGCACGCTGTGCCGGGGCAACCCGGCGGTCGATCTCTGCGTCTAGAGGGCCGGGGCGCCCGAAGGGGGCTCGCGCATACACCGTAAAGTGGTACGGCCGGTCAACCGGGCGCTAACAAGAAGGGGGAGGCGATCGGATGCCGCACGCCGATATAGCTGGCGTGGAGGCGACGCCGCGGACCCGCCTGCGCTGGTGGACCGAGCTGCCGCTGATATTGCTCGTCTACGCCTGCTACTCGGCGGGCCGACTGCTCGCCCGGGGCGATGTCTCCCACGCCGTCGACCACGGTCTGGCGATCCTGGACATCGAGAAGGCCCTTTACCTCAACGCGGAGCACCCCCTCAACCGCCTGTTCACCCGCGAACCCTGGCTCGGCGTCCCGGCCGACTTCTGGTACGCGTCGCTGCACTACCTGATCACGCCCGTGCTCCTGGTCTGGATCTTCAGGTCCCGCACCGTGCACTACCGTGCGGCCCGCACCTGGCTGATGACGTCGACCTTCATAGGCCTGATCGGCTTCACCCTGCTGCCCACCTGCCCGCCCCGGCTGCTCGCCGACGGCCACGGCTTCGTCGACACGATGGCCCAGTACAGCTCGTACGGCTGGTGGGCCGGCGACGCGAGCGCGCCGAAGGGCCTGGGCGGCATGACCAACCAGTACGCCGCGATGCCGAGCCTGCACGTCGGCTGGGCGCTGTGGTGCGGCGTGATCCTGTGGCGGTACGGCGGGACGCGGCTGACGAAGGTGGCCGCGGTCGCCTACCCGCTGATCACCACGATCGTGGTCATGGGCACCGCCAACCACTACTTCCTCGACGCGGTCGCGGGCGCCGCCGTGATGGGCGTCGGGTTCCTGCTGGCGCCGTACGTCATGCGGGCCATGGACCGGCTGCGGACGCGGTTCGGGCCGGCCGCCGCACCCGTCGCGGCCACCGTCGGCGTGCCCGTCCCGGTGGGCTCCGGCGACACTCCTTCCTCGATTGTCAGTGCCGGATGCCAGACTTCCGCGGGTGAGCGAATTCCACGGCAGCGCCAGTCCCGGTTCGAATCCGGAGCCGAGCCGAGTGCCTCTCCCCAGGACGCGGGGGACGGCGCTCCGGCACCGGCTCGCTGAGCTGCGCGGTCCCGACGTACCCGCCAAGGCGCTGGACGCGCGCGCCCTGGCCGCCCTCGCCGCCAACCCCGGCTGCAAGCGGCGCGCGATCCTGGACGGCGCCGGGGTGAACAAGGCGGCGCTGGCGAGCGCGCTGGGCTCGCCGTCGGTCTTCGGACAGTCACAGTTCGCCTTCACGCGCGGGAACGCCTTCGAGGCCAAGGTCAAGGCCGACGGCGGCGCGGAGCTGCTGCGGCTGGTGCGCGAGAAACTGGACCGCGCCGCCGAACCGCCCGCCCACGCGCGCCTGCCCGAGCTCGCCGCGATCGGCCCCGAGGGCCGCACGGCCCGTACGGCACTGGCGCTGCGCGAGGCCACCGAAGCACGCGGCGAGTGGACGCTGCTGGACCATCCGATGCTCGCGCTGGACGTCGCAGGATCGCCCGCCTTCCTGGAGCCGGACGCCGTGGTCGTGCACCCGGACGGCAGCTGGACGGTCGTGGAGATCAAGTCCTTCCCGATGCTGGACGGTTCGGCCGACCCGGCGAAGGTCGGCGCCGCCGCGCGGCAGGCGGCGGTGTACGTGCTGGCGCTGGAGGAGGTCGCCGCCCGGCTGGAGTCCGCCCCGCGCGTGCGCCACCGGGTTCTCCTCGTCTGCCCCAAGGACTTCTCCAACCTCCCCACCGCCTCGGCCGTCGATGTGCGCAAGCAGCGTGCGGTGACCGCGCGTCAGCTGGCCCGCCTCACCCGCATCGAGGACATCGCCGACACGCTCCCCGCCGGCACCTGCTTCGCCCCCGAGCTGCCCTCGGCCGACCTGACGGCCGCCGTCGAGTCGGTCCCGGCGACGTACGCGCCCGAGTGCCTGTCCGCCTGCGAGCTGGCCTTCCACTGCCGTGCCCGCTCCCGCGCATCCGACGCGGTGACGTCGCTGGGCCGCTCGGTGCGGGCCGAGCTGGGCGGCCTGACCACGGTCGAGGACGTGCTGTCGGCGGCCCGCGGCGAGTCCGGCGATCCGGACGACCCGGCGGTGGCGGCCCTGCGCAGGGCGGCACGGCTCCGCGCTGAGGCCCTCGGCCAGGAGGCGGTGGCCGGGTGTCGCTGATCTCCACCCTGGCCCGCCTCGAAGCCGTCAGCACCGGCCGCGCCCAGCCCGCCGCGACCGTGCGCCACCGGCACCTGTCCGACCGGCCGCTCGTCTTCGTGCCCCTCACCACCGCCGGCGAGGCCGGCGCCCCGCTGGGCGCGCTGGTCGGCACCGACCGCGACGCCCCGCATCTGCTGGTCGTACCGCAGCCGCGCGACCGGGACCTCAGGTTCACGTTCCTGTCCGAGCTGGCGGACGTCGTCCTGCCGTACATCGACGCCCACGCCGAGGCCGTGGAGGCCGCCGAGCGCAACGAGACCGATCCGGAGACCGGCAAACGGGTCAAGGTCGAGGTCGAACTGTGCGCGGACGCCCCGCAGTTGATCGTGCCCAGCCGCGCGGGCGTCGATTTCGTACGGCTGCTCGGCCGCTCCATGCGCTTTCGGCGTACGGCGGAGCAGGACCCGGAGACCCCCTACCCCGCGCCGCCGCGCGTGCCGTTGCTCGGCCGCTGGCTGACGCACTTCGGGGAGCGGGCCCGCGTGCCCGGCTCCTCGCTGCTGCTGGCCATGACGGATGTACTGGCCCGGCACTGGGCGACCGGCCAGTCCACGCTGGAGGACCAGCACCTGGGCGCCCTGCTCGCCTGGATCGCGCCGCCGGAGGGCGAGACGGGTGCCGAGGCGGCCCTGCGGGCGGAGCTGGCGCGGGACCGGGACGGCCAGCTGCTGTGCCCGCCGGCCGGTCCGGCCACCGACCCGGCGTTCGACAACAAGCTGCTCGCGCCCGCCATCGAGCGCTACGACCGCGCCCGCACCGCTCTCGCCGCCGCCGAGGACGGTCTGGAGGCCGACGACCGGCTCGGCGAGCTCACCGCCGCCGAGCGGGAGATCCGGGCCCTCGTCGAGAGCCGGACCCGGCCCACCTGGGACGCGGTGTGGGGCGGCCTCGACCGATTGCGGGAGCTGCCGGAGGCCGCGCGGGTCGAGGAACGGTGGACCCGCGACCGCTGGTCGTTCACCGGCCACCGCGACCGTGTCGTCGCCGGCGAACCCCCGCAACCGCGCCGCGACGACGCGGTCACCGCCGCCAACAAGCTCGCCGCGCGCGAGCGCGAACAGGCCCGTCTCGAGGCCCAGGAGGCGCTCGACGATCCGCTGGTGATGGCGGGGCGACGGCTGGCCGGCGAGGCGTTCGCGGGCGAGGTCACCGATGTGGTGATGGCGTACAGCGAGGGCAAGCGGCCGAGTCCGCGCCCCCTGGTCACCGTCCGCACGGCCGACCGGCCGTATCTGGGCGAGCGGGCCAAGGTGTACCGGTCGCTGGGCGGCAAGCCCCAGTCGGCGGAGTTCGTCGGCCACGACGGCGCCCTCGACGAGGACGCGGGCGTGCTGCTGGTGCTGCGGGTGCTCGACAAGATGGGCCGCGGCAAGGAGCCCGAGGAAGGCTCGGTGCCGGAGAAGGGCGACCTGGTCTGCTTCACGCTGTTCGAGCACGAGCAGCGGGGCGGGGCGAAGCTGCCCGACCCGGAGCAGACGCCATGGACGCACGGCGGGCCGCCCGGGGAGCAGATCTCCGAGGCCGCCGATCGGCAGACCGAGGAGGACGTGCTGTGACCGCCGTGTTCGACCCCGGTGCCGCGGCCGGTGAGGCCACCGACGCGATCCTCGCCGACACCCTGCACGGCACCGCGCGCGGCGTCGTCGTGGACTCCCCGCCCGGCGCCGGCAAGTCCACGCTGGTCGTCCGTGCCGCGCTCGAACTCGCGGAGGCCGGGCGCCCCTTGATGATCGTCGCGCAGACCAACGCGCAGGTCGACGACCTGGTGCTCAGGCTCGCCGAGAAGAACCCCGAGCTGCCGGTGGGGCGCCTGCACAGCAGCGACGCCGACCCGTACGACAAAGCGCTGGACGACCTGCCGAACGTACGCAAGTCGGCGAAGGCGGCCGACCTCGCGGGCCTGTCGGTCGTCCTGTCCACGGCGGCGAAGTGGGGCCATGTGAAGGTCGACGAGCCGTGGCGGCACGCGATCGTCGACGAGGCGTACCAGATGCGCTCGGACTCGCTGCTCGCCGTGGCGGGGCTGTTCGAGCGGGCGCTGTTCGTGGGTGACCCGGGTCAGCTGGATCCGTTCGCGATCGTGGGCAGCGAGCAGTGGGCGGGGCTGTCGTACGACCCCTCGGCCTCCGCCGTCACCACCCTTCTGGCCCACAATCCGGACCTGCCTCAGCACCGCCTGCCGGTCTCCTGGCGTCTGCCCGCCTCCGCCGCGCCGCTCGTCTCCGCCGCCTTCTACCCCTACACGCCGTTCCGCAGCGGCACCGGCCACGACGACCGCCGGCTCGGCTTCGCGGTCCCGTCGGACGGCTCGGGCCCGGACCGGGTGATCGACGAGGCGGCGGAGTCCGGCTGGGGGCTGCTGGAGCTGCCCGCCCGGCACACCCCGCGCACGGATCCCGAGGCGGTACGGGCGGTGGCGGCGGTCGTACGGCGTCTTCTGGACCGGGGCGGCGCGGCGACGTCGGAGCGCTCACCCGATCCCGCGCCCCTGACCGCCGACCGGATCGCGGTCGGCACGGCCCACCGGGACCAGGCGGCGGCGGTCAGGGCGGCACTGGCCGAGCTGGGGGTGGCCGACGTCACCGTGGACACGGCCAACCGTCTCCAGGGCCGCGAGTACGACGTGACCGTGGTCCTGCACCCCCTCTCCGGCCGCCCTGACGCCACCGCCTTCCACCTGGAGACCGGCCGCCTGTGCGTCCTGGCCTCCCGCCACCGGCACGCGTGCATCGTGGTGTGCCGGGCAGGGGTGAGCGACCTGCTGGACGACTATCCGTCGACGGAGCCGGTCCAATTGGGGACGCTGGTGAAGTTTCCTGATGGTTGGGAAGCGAATCACGCGGTGTTGGCACGGCTCGCGGAACATCGGGTGGCCTGGCGACCGTGACCGGACACAGCCCACACACCCACCACGCCCACCACAACGCCGCCCCTCCCGCCGGACGGAGTCCGGCACGCCGCCGGAGGCGGCCGATCAATACAGCCCAGATGGTTGGGAGGCGAATCACGCGGTGTTGGCACGACTCGCGGAACATCGGGTGGCCTGGCGGCCTGGCTGATCAAGGGCCGCACCTGGTCACAGGTCCTGACCGCAGGTTCCAGGCCCCACCCCGGCTGACCTGTCCCGACGCCCACTTGCGCGGGCGCGGGACAATGGACGGTGGACCCGTTACGTACGAGGAGGACAAGACATGGCGGAGCCCACGCCGCGTCGGAACGAACCGCGGCTACGCCCCGCGCCCCTGCTCTTCGAGCCCGCGCAGGTGGCCGCCGACCCGGAGCACTTCTTCGACCTGGAGTCGATCGACGACCCGCGTGCGCTGCTGGCGCGGGCGACCGAGCTGACGCAGGCGTTCCGGGCGGCGGCGGACCGTGCGGTGGAGTTCCAGGCCGTCGCGGCCGCCCAGCTGGCGGACCCTCGGCGGTTCGACCGGCTGACGCCCGCCGACATCGCCGAGCAGGCCGAGTGGACCGAGGACTACGCCAAGAAGATGGTCGAGTTCGGCAGGGATCTGATGCGAGGGGTCGAAGGGCCGGGGCACGTCGACCCGGTGTGAGCCCCTGGGCACTCCCACACACCTGATGGCATATGCCAGGCGGGCAAGATACCCGCTCCCACCCTCTTCTGTCCGGCCTTTCGGCAACCCTCGGGGATCATCCGCTCACTCCCGGTAGATGTATCCGTCATGAGCAGCACACGGGACGACCTCTTCTCCGACCACCCCGACGCCCATCTCGACGGCTCTTTCGACGCCCCCGGCGGCTCCGGCATCTCCGGCGTCACCCCCGACGGCGCCGCCTGGCTCGCCTCGGCAGGAACGTATCCGCGCAGCACGCTCACCCTCTGGGCGGAACGCCCGCAGGCTCCGGTGGTCCTGCCCTGCGGCTCGGTCTTCGACGTCGTCAGCACCCCCGCGATCTTCGGTCGCCGGATGCTGGACAGGCTCTGGCACGAGGGCCCGGGATCCGGACCGGTGGCCGTGTTCCGCGGGCGGATCCTGATGTTCACCGCGCCGGGCACCGCCCACCGCCTGCCCTCGCTGCTGCGCTGGGAGGAGTTCGGCCGCACGGACGGCATCCCGCCGCTCCTCTGCCACGGCACCGGCGACGCCGTCACCGTCCCGGCGCCGACGGACGTCGATCCGCAGTCCCCGACGCCCGCCGGCTCCCGCTGGCTGGTCGCCCCGGACACCCGTAATCCCTGGTTACCGGGCCCCGAGGTGCTGCTCTGGGCGGCCGTGCGGGCGGCCCGCGCCGCCGTTCGGATATCGATTTTTCCCCACCCGGATCAGGGTGCTAAGGTCTACGACGTCAGCAGGCGCCGCTAGCTCAGTTGGTTAGAGCAGCTGACTCTTAATCAGCGGGTCCGGGGTTCGAGTCCCTGGCGGCGCACAGACAGTGAAAGCCCCTCGTGAGAACGAGGGGCTTTTCGCATGCGCACCGTGCCTGCCTACGACCCCCCGATCCCGCCACCACCCGCCGTCGTGATCTTCACCGTCCAGGCTCCCGAGGCCGTCCGCCCCTCCGCCTCCACCCGGACATCCTCACCCGGCACCGTGAAGCTCTCGCCGAGCCCGACCGGCGCGTCCGCGAGCGGTGGGTACACGGACTCCTCCCAGCAGGCCTCGCTGCGCGGATGGGCGTCGATCACCTCGACCGGCCCGCCCCCGGACTCCGCCTCACTGCGCACCCGGTACACCAGCACCCCCTGCCGGCAGGTCTCCGCATCGTTGCCCACCGCACCGCGCACCTCGAAGGCCAGAGCGCTCTCCGGACCGGTGCGCACGACGGCGAGCTTGATGCCGTTGCCCAGCCCGAACCCCGGCACGGCCCCGCCGGATCCGCGAGCACCGTCGGAGCCGTAGGCACCGTCGGAGCCATAGGCCCCGTCCGACCCGTGCGCCCCGTCCGAGCCATGAGCGGGGTCCGAGCCGAACCGCCTGTTGGAACCCAGGGCCCCCGCCTCGGCCACGCCCGTCCGCGCCCGGCCCCCCGGCCCCACCGACAGCGGCTCCAGCGTCAGCCGAGCGGACCCGGTCCCCACCCCCTGCACACACACCACCTGCCGCGGCTCCAGCCACCCCAGCTTCCACTTGTGCCAGCCGAACAGATCCGGCGCCATGCCGAACTGGCTGCCCATCAGGTCCCAGTCGCCGACATAGGTGTCCCAGTCGCCCTTGCCGTCCACCGGACGGTGGTACAGGTCCGGCAGATCGAAGACATGGCCGGTCTCGTGCGCGAGGACGAGACGGTCGGGAGGATGGTTCTCGAACACGGTGACGACCCGCCGGATGTCCGTGCCGTCGGCGCGCAACGGGGTGTCCAGGTTGACCACCTTCGTGGCGTCCGAGTCGACGCCGGGCGCGTCCGGGTCGGCGACGAAGTACACGATGTCGTAGCGGGAGAAGTCCACCTCGCGGTCGGCCACGGCGAGCGCGTCACGGAGGTAGGCGGCCCGGTCGGAGACCCGCCAGTCACGCTGTATGGCGTAGGCCGTCGACGGGCGCGGCATGCGCAGCCAGTGGCGCAGTGGATGCGGGCGCAGGGTGAATCTGCCGTAGGAGGCACGTTCGAAGAAGCGGGACGTGGACGGGAAGTGGTCGGCCGCCAGTTCGGCGGGGGTCGTCAGGGGGGCCGAGTCCGGGAAGGACAGGAACACCATGACCGCGTCGAGCTTGCGGGTCGGGCGCGGATAGGCGGCGTTCCAGGTGTCCAGGCCCTCGGAGTGGTGGGCGTCGGTGCGTTCGAGGGCGCAGGGCCCCGAGTCGAACGGTTCCGCGGCCGAGGGACCCACGACCAGCGAGGTCGCCGCGAGCGCCGACATCGTGGTGAACACGGCGGCGGTGCTGCGCAGTCGTGGCCGGTCCCGCAGCAGGCCAAGCCCACGGAACAGGGGGGACTGACGCGGCACGTGGACCTCCGAGTGCGGTTCGCGGGACACCGCACCCAGCCTGTGTCGGATTGTCGTACTACGTCCTGTTCTGCTGCACCGGACGGGTGAGTGGTCCGGGGGCCCGTCAGAACCGACACCCCCGATTCGCTCACGGAACGTCACAAGTGGTCGGGGGCTCGAAGAAGCCGTCCAAGCGCGAGCAGAAACGATCTGTCAGAAGAGCGCGTCGCGTGGGAACACTGAACAGTAGGTGGAAGGGCCCGAGAGCAGCCTCTATGATCGGCACACTTTCCTGACACTTTCCTGCACGGACGCGGCCCGGGGCCCATCCCTCATCCACCCGGCCGGCCATTCCGATGAGACCCATCCGAAGATCGAGTGCACTGCGGGAGCGAGCGGTGAGCGGAACGTCCGAAGGGCCGACGCCCGCGGCAGACCTCATCGGGCCGGCCGTCACAGAGAGTAACCTACAGCCATCGCCCGGTACCGGGACGCCGCCCTACCGGTCCGCCTTCCGTGCCGCGCCCCTGGCGATGGCCGTGGTCGACCGCGACGGCCTGGTGGCCGGCGCCAACCCCACCTTCGCCGAGCTGCTCGGCACGACCCCGGCGGCGCTGACCGGTTGCGTCGTCGCCGACCTGATGGACCTCGCCTCGGACGCCCGCACCTGGCACACATACCGCGAGGTGCTGCGCGGCCGCCAGGCCGAACTGCGCTGCACCCGCCGTCTCAAGCACCCCGAGGGGCACTCCCTGTGGGTGCAGGTCACCATCGCGCCGCTGCCCGGCGAGGAGTCCGAGGGCCTGCTGCTCTCCGTGGCCGACATCAGCGCCCACCGCGAACTCCAGGCGCGGCTGCGGCACTTGCAGATGCACGACCCGGTGACCCTGCTGCCCAACCGCACGCTGTTCTTCGAGCGGCTGTCGACGACGCTGGAGGTGGAGTCGTACGAGGAGAGCGGCACCACCGGCCGAATCGGCCTGTGCTATCTGGACCTTGACGGCTTCAAGGCCATCAACGACACCCTCGGCCACCGGGTCGGCGACAAGCTGCTGGCCGCCGTGGCCGAGCGACTCACGGCCTGCGCGGAGCAGGCGGGGTACTCCCGGTCGAGCCCGCCGCTGGTGGCCCGGCTCGGCGGTGACGAGTTCGCCCTGCTGATCGAGGACTCGACGGGCACCGAGCAACTGGCCGACCTCGCCGAGTCGGTGCTCGAAGCGCTGCGCGCCCCCTTCGACATCTCCGGCAGGCGGTTGTCGGTGACGGCCTCGGTCGGCGTCGTCGAACGCCACGCGGCCGGCACCACCCCGACCGCTCTGATGCAGGCCGCCGACACCACGCTGTACTGGGCGAAGGCCGACGGCAAGGACCGCTGGACGCTGTTCGACCCCGAGCGCAACGCCCACCTCATCACCCGGCAGGCCCTCGCCGCCACCCTCCGGCCGGCCATCGAGCGCGGTGAGTTCGCCCTGGAGTACCAGCCGTTGGTGGGCATGGAGGACGGCAGGCTCAGCGGCGTCGAGGCGCTTGTCCGCTGGAATCATCCTCAGTTCGGCGTACTGGCGCCGAATCGGTTCATCGGACTGGCCGAGGAGGACGGCTCGATCGTGCCGCTCGGCCGCTGGATCCTGGCGACCGCCTGCCGCCAGGCGCGGGCCTGGCAGTTGGCGCACCCCGACGAGCCGCCGATCTTCGTGAGTGTGAACGTGGCGGTGCGTCAGGTCTGGGACTCCGACCTGGTGGCGGACGTGGCCCGGATCCTCGACGAGACACAACTCGACCCGCAGCTTCTCCAGTTGGAGCTGACCGAGTCGGCGGTGATGGGCTCGGGTGGCCGGCCTCTGCAGGACCTCCAGGCACTCAGCGACATGGGCGTGCGCATCGCCATCGACGACTTCGGCACCGGCTACTCGAATCTGGCGTACCTGAGCCGGCTGCCGGTCTCGGTCCTGAAGCTGGACGGCTCCTTCGTACGGGGCTTCCAGTACGAGAGCGACAACAGCGCGGCCGTGCCGCCGAACCCGGCCGACGAGGTCGTGGTCGAGGCGATGATCCAGCTCGCCCACCGGCTGGGTCTGACGGTCACCGCGGAGTGCGTGGAGACGCTGGCGCAGGCCTCGCGGCTGCGCCGGATCGGCTGCGACACCGGCCAGGGGTGGCTGTACTCACGGCCGGTGCCGCCGGATCGGATCTCCGAGCTGCTGGGAGTGCGGGTCTGACCGGTCCGGTCAGGCGGCGGGCAACCCGTAGGCGTCCGCGATGAGTTCGAACGAGCGCAGGCGTACGTCCATGCCGGGCGCGTTGCTCGTGATCATCAACTCGTCGGCGCCGGTGCGCTTCTGGAGGTCGTCGAGGCCGGCACGGACCTCGTCGGGGGTGCCGTGGATGACGTCGGCGAGCCAGGAGTCGGCGAACTCGCGCTCCAGCGCGCTGAACTGGTGGGCCTCGGTCTCCTCGGGGGTGGGGATCAGACCGGGGCGGCCCGTGCGCAGCCGGATCATGCTCAGCGCGCCGGACATGACCTGACGACGGGCCTCCTTCTCCTCGTCGGTGGCGAGCGCGGAGACGCCGATGAGGGCGTAGGGCCGGTCGAGGACGGCGGACGGCCGGAAGGACTCCCGGTACAGGTCCAGGGCCGGGATGGTGTTCCGTGCCGAGAAGTGGTGCGCGAAGGCGAACGGCAGACCGAGGATGCCGGCCAGCCGGGCGCTGAAGCCGGAGGAGCCGAGCAGCCAGATCGGCGGGCGGTGCGGGGACTGGACGCCGCCCGGCGAGGTCGCCTGGATCGGGCCGGGGACGGCGTGGATACGGCGGTAGGGGTGGCCGTCCGGGAAGTCGTCGTCCAGGAAGCGGGTGAGCTCGGCGAGCTGCTCGGGGAAGTCGTCGGCGCCCTCGTTCAGGTGATCGGTCCGGCGCAGGGCGGCCGCGGTGGCGCCGTCCGTGCCGGGGGCGCGGCCCAGGCCCAGGTCGATACGGCCGGGGGCCATGGCCTCCAGGGTGCCGAACTGCTCCGCGATGATCAGTGGCGCGTGGTTGGGGAGCATCACGCCGCCGGAGCCGAGACGGACCCGGTCCGTGTGGGCGGCCAGGTGGGCGAGGATCACGGCCGGGGACGACGAGGCGACGCCGGGCATGGAGTGGTGCTCGGCGATCCAGTAGCGGTGGAAGCCACGGGACTCCGCCAGACGCGCCAGCTTGACGCTGGTGCGCAGGGCGTCGGTGGCGGTGCGGCCCGAACTGACCATGACCAGGTCCAGCACGGAGAGGGGGACGGGGGCGCTGCCCTGTGCCTCGCCTCGGATCTCGTCTGCCGCCACTGTTGCCTCCTGATGCGTACGTTGTGCTGGCCGAAGGGGTCTAACAGGAGATTGCCTCCGTTTATTCCCGGGCCTTCTTCCCGGTCCCGGCCGCGAACGTGGCCTCCCGGAACAGCGGGGTCTCGCCCCGCCCCGCTCCGCGCAGGCGCAGGGCGTAGCCGACCAGGGCGTGGTTCAGCATGTACAGCCGGTGTTCCGCGCGCCCTCCCGGGGAGAGCCGGTCGACGACCCACTCGACGGGCGTGGCGCCGGCGTAGGTGTCCCTGGGTTCGAACAGCAGGTGCGCGGCGCCTATCTCGCCCAGCACGTTGAGCGTATAGGCGAACGGGTAGGGGCGGTTGACGCGGTCGTCGTCGGTGCGGTCCAGGTCGGGGAAGCCGTCCACCAGCCGCTCCAGCATCTTGGTGCCGATCAGATCCATCCGGCCGGTGAGCATGGCGGTCTGGGTGACGTAGGCGTACGCGATCCCGTTCAGGAAGTAGTTCGCGCCGGGGTCGATGTGCACCCACTGGCCGACGATGTCCTCTACGAAGGCGTTCAGGTCGGGCACCTGGTCCTCCAGGCGGCCGAGGTTGTGCAGGGCGATGAGGTAGTAGAGGCCCATGTGGGTGCGCTCGACCGGGGTGATGCGGGACATCAGCTCCTTCGCCTCGGCCAGCCGGTCCCGGCCGTGGGTCAGGTACTCCTCGGCCCGGCCGGTCAGGGCGACGGCGTTCAGCATGGTCAGCAGCGGGTAGATCCGTACGAAGCTCTCGGACATGGGCTGCGGGAACGCGGGGGGCAGGTTCAGCTCGTCCGCGCGGTCGAGGTAGGAGAGGACCTCCTTGACGAAGTCCCGGCCGTCGTCGGCGATGAACCGCTCGTGGCCGAGCAGCGAGATCACCGACAGCAGCATGGAGCCGCCGCGTCCGCGGAAGAACGGCGCCGGGATCTTCTCCAGCAGCCCCAGCGCCTCCCGGACGTAGTTGCACCGCCCGATCACCAGCCGTTCCTTCAGGCCGAGTTGGCCGAGGGCGAGGAAGACGGCCGAGTAGGCGGACAGCTTCTCGTAGTGGCCGTGGCGGCCGGCGTTCTCGTCCTTGATCCGGTCCGGCTCGATGGTGTCGGCGACGGCCAGGGTCTCAGCGGCGAAGTCGGTCACCGAGTTGACCAGCAGGGACCGGTCCAGCCGCAGCTTGGCGAAGGCGTCCATCAGGATGCAGCCGGCCATGACCCTGAAGTACGGGTTCTGCTCGGCCCGTACGGCGGCCAGGATCGGGGCGAGGTCGCGTTCGAGGTCGGGGCGGCGCAGGTCGCGGCCGGGGTCGGCGACGTTCAGGGCGAAGTCGGCCAGGAGGTGGGAGAAGCGGGTGTAGGCGTCGTCGACACCCTTGGCGGCCAGCAGGCCGAACGTGTGCCGGATGCGGGCGGCGGCCTCGGCGTCGTAGCCGACGGGGTACTGGCCCAGGCCGGTGCCGCGGACCATCCGGCTCCACGGGGTGGCGATGACGCGGGTCTCGTGGGACAGGTGGTGCAGGCCGTCCACCGGGACCGGGAACGCGGCGGAAGTCATACGGGTCTCCTTGCACGGGAGTTGAGGCTGCGAGGTGGGCAGGGGGAGGCCGCCGGGCAGGCCGGGGGATGTGCCTGCCCGGCGGACCTCGGAGGGGGGATGGGGTCTCAGTCGTCCAGGTGGGGCAGCGGCGGTACCGCGAGGCCGAGGAACTCGGTCCTGGCGCCTTCCAGCATTTGCAGGGCCCAGTTCAGCCACTTGATGCCCTCGCAGTAGATGGCGACCGGGCGGCGCTGGGTCTGGTAGGTGTCCACGAGGGTGCCGTCCAGTTCCTTCTGGAAGTGGAAGGGCGGCATGGCCGTGAAGTGCTGGCCCATCATGAACACGAACCGGATCAGCCAGTACGGGTCGTCCCGCAGATAGGGCGAGTCGGGGTCGTCGAGCCCCAGCGCGGCCGTCATCACGCCGGCGAAGTGGTCCTCCATGCCCTGCGGCGCCCCGGTGTCGAGGGTGCCCCCGTTGGCGATCACGTCCCGCACCCGGTACGCCCGCTGGTACGGGTTGCCCGGCAGGAACGCGATGTCGACGGTGGGGGTGTGCCCCTCCTCGGCCTCGACGTTCAGGGTGAACTGCTCGAAGTGGATCTCGTCGTAGTGGCCGATGGAGTTGTGCCAGGGCTTGTTGTCGTACATCGCGTCGTCGCGGGTGTCCTTGCCCTCGCTCTTGAAGCCGATGGCGCGGGGGTCGAGGAACCTGATCCCGAGCGCGGCGGGCGTGATGGCCGCGAGCGCCTCGTCGATGTCCTCCCGCGGCGCCCCGGACTCGATCAGCCGCTGGGCGTGGAGCAGCGGCCCGGTGTCGCTGATCTTGATGTTCTCGGTGTTGGTGTCGCCCATGACGAGCGAGTGATGGGCCGGTTCGAGGATCTCGGCGAACTCAGGGGTCCCGCGGAAACGCTTCAGCAGAGCCCCGTGATTGAGGTAGGAGACGCCGTTGACGACGATGCGCTCGGTGTCGAGGAGCTGCGCGTTGAACGTCCGCGGTGCGGTGCGGCGGCACAGCTCCAGGCGGTCCTCGATCTTCCGGAAGTAGGAGGTGTCGAGCGTCTCGCCGGGCGCCGGGACCCGGCCGACGCTGTGCACGTCCTCGTTCAGCACCCGGATGATCTGCTCGTAGAGGCGGGCGACCACGGCCGGCGGCGGGGTCTGCTTCTCGACGTACCGGCTGACCTCCTCCCCCGCGACATAGCTCATCTCGTAGATGACCTCACGGTCGACGGTCCGGTCGGCCTGCCGCAGTCCGGACGGCACCGGGATCTCCCGCTCCAGGACGGTGAAGACCTCGGGGAAGTAGCCGCGCACCGGCTCGGGCAGGGCCAGCAGGAACTCGGCCTGCTTGCGGGCCTTGGCGAACGGCGGCAGCATCACGCCGTCGCCCTCCGGGTTCCAGCGTGCGGTCGTCAGCGCCTCGCTGAGGATCTTCCGGACCGTGATGTGCTCCTCGCCCTCCTTCCTGACGAAGACGGTCATGGACTCGCTGCCGCCCTGGCCGAAGCTGACGATCGTCTCGTCGATGCCGATGTAGGCGTGGACGGTGCTGGAGAGCACCCGGCGGCTGCGGGCGTTGGCCAGGACGCGTTCGTTCTCCTCGGTCAGGGCGAGGACGCAGGCGTACTCGAACGCGTCGAGGGCGGGATTGACGCGCTTCTTCCAGGCCTCGGCCGGTTCCGTGACGGCGACGACATGGGTGGCGTACGACCCGGTGTCGACGTCGGTCACGGCCGGCTCCGAACCGAGGGCGACGATCTGGCAGTTGCCGTTGAGGTGGATGCGTCGCACGCCCGTGCCGAGGGCGCCGTCGCGGAGCACCGCGCGGGTGGCGTCGGCGAGGTCCTTGCGGGACTGGACCGGCACGCCCTCGGGCGACACCAGGGGGATCCCGGCGCCGGTCAGCCCGCCCAGGATCCGCTCCAGGGTGTCCTCCGGGAGGTGCGCGGCGCTCAGGGTGACCGCGTCGGCAAGCGAGACCGCCCCGGAGACGGCCAGGGCGGCCAGCCAGCCCGGGATGTCGGCGCCCTCCAGGTAGTGGTCGCTCTGTGCGAACAGGGCCGGCCGGTGCTGGGCGAGGGTGTGGAACAGCAGGTACTCGTGGACGACGCGGTGTCCGGCCGGGGGGATGCCGCCGCCGAGGCGCAGGGCCTCGAGCATCCGGTCGTGGATCTCGTACGCCGTCGGCTGGTGGTCGAGCAGCATCCGGGTCCTGCGGGCCTGCGATTTGCCGTCATGGGCGGCCGGTCCGCCGAAGTGGAAGACGACGACCTCGGGGGCGGTGGTGTGGAGCGTCCGCGCGCGGACCTCGCCGGTGCGGTCGAGCACGGTCAGTTCGACGTAGGCCTTGCCGAGCATCGTCGCGTCCCCGGCGGTGATCCGCTTCTTCAGGCGTGCGCGGGTGACGAGTTCGCCCCGGTCGAGGGCGATGTGCTCACGGTGGGCCCGGGTGTGCTGGAAGATCTCCAGAAGCCGGTGGAAGCTGGGCGAGCCCTCCCGCTCCGGGCGCAGCATCTCCGCGGTGATGACCCGTCCGAGGGTGCGCGAGAAGTAGTCGTCGCAGAAGTCGCTCTCGGCGGCGAGGCGGAACAGCTCGCGAAGCAGGTGGTGGTCGTCGCGGGTCAGGTCCTCCCCCGTGGTGTACAGCTCCTCCAGCCGGGACATCAGGGCGCCGACCACGTTGACGGCGCGCAGGATCCTGGCGGTGTCCTCGTGGCTGCCCGTGTACGCCACGGCGGGCGCGGCGACATCGTTGTCCCGTAGGAGCTGGACCGACTTGGCGCCCAGACCCAGCTCCAGCACCATGTCGACGTCGAGGTCGTTCAGGGTCTCGCAGGTGTCCCGGGAGGCCATGACCTGGTCCGTCATGGCCAGGACGCCTTCGCGGACGGCGGCCGCGGTGGTCAGCAGGGACATGTCGTGGTTGGACACCAGCGGCACTCGGGGCTCGTGGAAGCGGATCCGCTGGGTGCCGAGGAACCGCTCCAGGGCCTCGCGGGCGGGACGCATCCGCGCGGAGTGGGCGAGGAAGACGGTCGGTTCCTTCAGCTCCCAGGTGGTCGCGTCCGGGGAGGCGGCGACGAACGCGTCGAACTCGGCCCTGGCTCCGGAGCGGACGTAGAGGTTGGCCTGGGTGGGCGCGTATGTCTTGTGCAGTTCCACGTCGGTGAGCGGGAACGTCTCGCGCAGCGCGCCCAGCACCGCCGCGAGGGCCTCCGGGCTCGGCGCCTTCATCGCGAGCACGTGGTGCGGCTCCCCCACCAGGGGCGTGGCCCGCACGGACTCGTCGAGGTAGGAGGCGATGTCCCGGGCGAACGGCTCGTCGGTGCTCCGGGCGCCCGCGGCCTGGAGCATCAGCGGCGTGAACGCCTGGGCGATCCGGACGCCGTCGTGGACGGAGAGGGCGCCGCCGGCCACCGCGGCCGTGAGGATGCCGAAGCTCTCGCCGGTGTAGGCGACGAAGCCGACCGGGACGCCGTTGCGGGCGATCCGGTCGCGCAGGTAGGCGTCGAGGGCCAGGCTGTGCACCAGCAGGGCCGCCCCGATGAAGCCCTGCCGCTCCAGCTTGCCCTCCGGAAGGCTCTCCGGGTCCAGCAGGAGCAGGTCGGGACGGGCGGGGAAGCCGAGGGCGCGGGCGGCCTCGCGGTAGATGCCGGTGATCTCGGGGTTGCCCGAGTCCAGCAGGGCCCGGCCGAGGCTGCGGTAGAAGGCGCGGCTGCCGAGGCCGGGGAAGAACCCGGCCACGCGTATGCGGTCCTTGGTGCTGAGGACGTCGTCGACCGGGCCGAACCGGCCGGCGGCAGGAGAAAGGACATCGGAAAGAGAGCGGGACACAGGCTTCGCCTCTCGGGTTTTCTGAGCGGTAACGTCGCGCGCTCGCCTTTGGGCGCGGAAAATTCACGTTCCCAAGTACAGAAGAATTCTTTCCGACCGTGCAGACTTGATTCAACACGTTCCGATGCAGGGATTTTCAAGCCTCTTCAAGCAACCGCAGAGCAATGTCAGAGAAGTGCAAACATGCAGCTCAAAGCAGCATCAGCGATGTTATTTCTAGGAGCATCAAAAAAAGCAGGGCCGAAAGCCACTGCGGCTTTCGACCCTGCTTTTTCGAAGGAACTGCGGGAACTACTGGAATTACTGGACGCCCGCCTCGACCGTTTCCGTGCGGCGCGCGGCGCCCGCGGAGGTGTTCTTCGCATTCGCCGTTCCGCCGCCGAGGGAACCCGCCGCCACCACGACCAGTCCGGCGAGGGCGAGTCCCGCGCCGACCCACAGCGGGGAGACGAATCCGTATCCGGCCGCGAGGGCCAGGCCGCCGAGCCAGGCGCCGAGCGCGTTGCCGACGTTGAAGGCCGCGATGTTGGCGCCGGAGGCCATGGTGGGTGCGTCGTCGGCGTACTTCATGGTGCGCACCTGGAGGCCGGGCGCGGTGGCCAGGCCGATGGTGCCCATCAGCAGCAGCGAGATCAGCGTCGCGACCTTGCTCTCCGCGGTGAGCGCGAAGACACCCATGACGACGGTGAGGACGGCCATGATGCCGATCAGGGAGGCGTTGAGTGACTTGTCGGCGGCCTTGCCACCGACGAAGTTGCCGATGAAGGTGCCGGCACCGAACAGCACGAGCAGCCACGGCACGGTGCTGGTGGCGAATCCGCTGACCTCGGTGAGCGTGAAGGCGATGTAGGTGTAGCCGCCGATGACGCCGCCGAAGGCGAGGATGCTGAGCGTGATGGAGACCCAGACCTGACCCCGGCGGAAGACCGCGAGTTCGGCGCGCAGGTCCGTGCGGGCGGCCGCCGTGGTCTGCGGCACCAGGAGCTGGATGCCGGCCAGGGCGACGACGCCGATGACCGTGATGGCCCAGAAGGTGGAGCGCCAGCCGAACTGCTGGCCCACGAAGGTGCCCAGCGGCACACCGAGGACGTTGGCGGCGGTCAGCCCGCCGAACATGAGCGCGATGGCGCCGGCCTTCTTGTTCTCGGCGACCATGTCGGAGGCGACGACCGCGCCGACGCTGAAGAAGGCTCCGTGGCACAGGGCCGCGACGACCCGGCCGACCATCAGCAGTTCATAGGTCGTGGCGACGGCGGAGATCAGGTTGCCCGCGATGAACAGCGTCATCAGGCCGACCAGGACCTTCTTGCGGTCGAAACGGCTGATCGCCGCGGTCAGCCCGAGGGCACCGATGGCGACGCTCAGCGCATACACGGAGACCAGATACCCGGCAACCGATTCGGAGACGTCGAAGTCGCCTGCCACCTCCGGCAGCAGCCCTACGATCCCGAACTCCGTGAGGCCGATACCGAAGCCCCCCAGTGCCAGGGCGATGAGCCCGATAGGCATGTGAAAACCCTCCGTTGCAGTGGCATGCGGTCCCGGACCGTGCCTTGCGGGACGCTGACATATCGAAGTATCGCAGAACCTCGATACGTCATGTCAAGTGGAGTTCGGCTCAAGGGAGTTGGATTCGGGCGGCCCGCGACGGCGGGACCGGGTCCGCGAATGGCCGCTGACCTGGGGAAACGGCGCGGAGCTTACGACGACGTAACGTATCGACTATCCTCGATACATCCACAGTCGGCTCCGCGTCAGCACCGGAAGGCCCATGACGAAACACGACACGCCTGAGACAGGCGACCTCGCGCCCCTGCTCGAAGCCCTCAAGGCGCTCGCCAACCCTGTGCGGCTGCAAGTGCTTCAGTGGCTGCGGGAACCGGAAGAGCACTTCCCGGTCAACCCGGCCGTCACCGACCCGCGCGCGGTCGGCGTCTGCGTCAGCCACATCCAGGCCAAGACCGGACTCGCGCAGTCCACCGTCTCGGCCTATATGGCCGTACTCGAACGCGCGGGCCTCGTGCGCTCCACGCGCGTCGGCAAGTGGACCCACTACCGGCGTGACGAGGAGCGCATCGCCGCGCTCGTCGAAGACCTCCACCGCGAGGTCGGGGAGGTCCATCTGGCGGACCTCCTTCCCTCGTAACCCACTTCTCGCGCGAGTCCGGGCCCGGGTCATCTCCGTGACCCGGGCCCGGACGTCATTTCCAGACCGTCTCGCCGGACCCGCCCACGGGCTTCTCCGGCTCGGGCACGGGGCTCGTGCGCAACCGCGGCAGCATGCCCGGCGCGGCGAGCCCCGGCAGCACCAGTCGCCACAACGCGGAGATCCGGGCGGGCAGGTCCCGCCGGTTGCTGTACGCCTGTGACATCACCTGAAGACCGGTGAACGCGCCGACCACGGTCGCGGCCACCTCCGGCAGATCCGCCCCCGGCAGGAGCTCTCCCTGCTTCTCGGCCTGGCACAGCAGGTCCTCGACGACCGTGATCGACTGGTTGTACGGGGTCTGGGCGGAGGGCGAGAAGGACGACTGCTCGACCGCCAGCCGCACGCTGGCCCGCAGCACCGCGTCGGTCTGCAGCCGGCGTGAGAACTCCAGGGTGAGGTCGATGACCGCCTGCAGCTTCACCGGCTGGTCCGGCACCACCAGGGCCTCGCTCTGCGCCTCCACCAGCGCCGCCGCGATCGCTTCCTTCGACGGGAAGTGGTGATACAGCGCGCCCCGGGTGAGACCGGCTCTGGCAAGTATCTCGTTGGTGCTCGCCGCGTCGTAGCCACGCTCGCCGAACACGGCCGCGGCGGCCTCCAGGATCGAGCGTCTCGACCTGATGCCTCTCTCCTGTTGGGCCATCGCCGGCTCCTCGCATCTCCAGCTCGGAAACATACAAACTTGTCTGCATTGTATTCGCCCGAGCAACGAGCTGACCAGCCCTGTTCCGGTTAGGGTCAGACACTTCCGAGCCGAAAACCGACGCCTCGTACGTTCACGATCCAGCGACTCGATCCGAGCTTGCTCCGCAGGCTGCTGACATGGGTGTCTATGGTGCGGCCGCGCTGCGACCACTCGTCGTCCCACACCTGGCTCAGCAGTTGACGGCGGGACAGCGTGGTGCCCGGCCGGGAGGCAAGCAGGTACAGCAGGTCGAACTCCTTGGGCGTGAGGTCCACCCGCCGTCCCTCCAGCAGGAGTTCGCGGGCATCGGCGTCCAGCTGCAGCGGGCCGTAGGTGATGACCTGGGCCGGCGGCCGGGGACGGACCCGGCGCAGCACCGCCTCCATCCGGGCCAGCAGCTCCCTCAACCCGTACGGCTTGACGACGTAGTCGTCGGCTCCCGCCTGCAGCCCGAGCACACAGTCGAGTTCGGCCGCCCGCCCGGTCACGGCGATGACCGGCACGTCACCGGCCGCCCGCATCCGGCGGCACACCTCAAGTCCGTCCAGATCGGGCAGGTCGAGGTCCAGCAGAACGAGGTCGGCATCACCGTGGGCCCGTAACGCCTCGGCCCCCGTGGTCACGCCCCGCGCCTGATAGCCGTGCCGGCTCAACTCCTGCACCAGGCCCTCGGCGGCCGGGAGGTCACCCTCGACCACGAGAATCCGCAGCGCCCGTGCATTCTCGGACACCGGCTGATCCGCCCCGACGCGCGTTCTCGCCGAATCCATGACCTGCCGATCCATGTCACGTCCTCCCCCAGGCACATCACATCGAACTGTTGAGCGCTCGCCCGAGGACGGTACCAGGCAGGGCTGCCGGTTTGTCAACGCGGTCCGGACCGAGGCGGCAGCGGAGAAGCCGACAAGTTACTCGTTAAACAACTGCACCAGACGACTCAGAAGTACGGACATTTCCTCCCACTGTCCCTCTTGGACCGAGCCGACCACCCCGTATACGGACGAGTCAAGTCCACGTAACCGCGCTGTAAACCAAACAAGTCAGCCGGTCTTTGAAGAGCTTTTACTTTGAAACCAATCCACCCTGTCTGTATGTTCGAGGGAACACGCGTTCATCAGAGACGGGGGGTCAGGACGCGCGTCCACTCACCCCTGTCCGCGAACAGACAGGAGTGCCACGGATGCTGACCACCGTCCAAGCGCCCACGACCTCCCGTGCTCCCCTCGGGGACCCGCGGCTGACCGCCACGGTCCCGCGCGAGTACGTCCATCGCGTGTCCGTGGCCGAGGTGTTCCTGACCGGCTGGGAGGCCGACGGCACGGACTCCTTCTTAGTGCGGGGCCAGTGGCCGCGCAGCCACGCGCTCTTCGCCCCGGTGGGCGGCCACCAGGATCCGCTGCTCCTGGCCGAGTCGATACGGCAGGCCGGAACGCTGCTGTCGCACGCCGAGTACGGGGTGCCGTTCGGCCATCAGTTCCTGATGTGGAACATGTCGTTCAGCGCCACCGCGCCGGCGTTCGAGGCCGGCTCCGCCCCGACCGACATAGAACTGCACACCAGGTGCCACGACATAGTCCGGCGGGGCAGAAGCATCGCCGGTATGCGCTACGAGGTCTCCCTGCGGCGGGCCGGCCTGACCGTGGCGACCGGCGGCGCGAACTTCAGCTGCACCAGCCCCGCCGCCCACCGACGGCTGCGCACCGGCCGCCCCACCACCACGGGCCGTGCCCTTCCGGCTCCGATCGACCCGGCCGAGGTGGGACACACGGATCCGGAGCACGTCGTGCTCGCCGCCGCGGCGGCGCCCGGCGAGGCACGGTGGGAGCTGCGGGTGGACACCGGGCACGCGGTCTACTTCGACCACCCCGTGGACCACGTCCCCGGCATGGTGCTGATCGAGGCCGCCCGCCAGGCCGCCCGTGCCGTGACCCGGCAGCCCCGGGCCCTGCTCCTCGACCTGGACACCGAGTTCAAGCGCTACGCCGAACTCGACGCGCCCTGCTGGATCGACGCCCGCGTCGAGGGCACGGGAGCGGGCGGGGAGCAGCGGGTCCTGGTGAGCGGCACCCAGCAGGGTGAGCGGGTCTTCACCGCCGAGCTGTCCGTCGGATGCCCGGCCGTCTGACCCCGGCGTCGTGCGCCCCCTCGCCGGCCGCCGGCGTCAGGCGCCCCACCGCCTGACGCCGCCCCCTCACACCTGCACGATCGGCTCCCGGGTGAACAGCTCGCCCAGCGCCGCCGCGTTCACACGGCGGTCCGCCAGGCGCAGCGCCTCCCACACGGTGACCTGGTTCGCCGTGAGGACCGGCTTGCCGAGTTCCCGTTCCAGGGCCGGGATGTGGGCGGCCGTGTGCAGTGCCGTGTCCGGCAGCAGGACCGCCTCCGCGTCCTCCGTGTCCGCCTCCTTGGCCAGCGCGAACAGCTCGGCCTCACTCCACGTCCCGACCTCCGCCGCCGTGATGATCCCGGAGCCGCGCACCGAGACCACCTCCGCACCGCCCGCCCGCAGGAACTCCGCGAAGAGTGCCGCCACGTCGTCCGGATAGGTCGCGCCGACCGCCAGTCGCCGTACGCCGAGTTCCCGTGCGGCGTGCACGAAGGCGAAGGACGTCGACGACGCCGGCATGCCCGCGGTGACGGCCAGGGTGCGCACCTGCTCGTGGGCGCCCTCCCAGCCGTAGACGAAGCTGCCGGACGTACACGCCCACACCACCGCCTCGGCACCCGTCAGGCGCAGCGACTCCACGCCCGCCGCGAGCCGCTGCGCGGAGCCCATCCGCAGCAGCGCGTCCACCCGGTGCGCGTCCTCGCCGATGTCGGTGTGCACGAGGTCGAGCCGGATGCCGCCGGCCAGCAGCTGCTCGATGCGCGGATAGTCGTCCTCGGCGGAATGGCCAGGGTAGAGAAATCCGAGAGCGGTCATGTCACCCTTTCTACTGCTGTTCCTGCTCGGGAACATCCGGCACGTCCGGAAGCACGGGCCCGCTCCGCGCGGGCGGGTCGATCCGGGCCGCCGGATCGATCAGCGCCTGATAGGGCCCCACCGCGCGAGTACCCAGCCTGCGCAGCGCGGCCCACATCGTCACCTGGTTGGCCGAGAGCACCGGGATGCGCAGTTCTGCCTCCAGTTGCGGGATCACGTCGTAGGTCGGGAGGTTGGTGCAGCTGATGAACAGCGCGTCGGCCGCGCCGCGCACCGCCGTGCGCGCCATGTCGGCCACATCGCGGTACGGCACCTTCCAGATGTGCCGGGTGAGCCCCATGAACGCGCATCCGGTGACCGCGACCCCCGCCTCGGCCACGTAGTCCTCCAGCGCCCGCGTCACCGACACCGTGTACGGCGTCACCAGCGCCACCCGCCGTACGCCGAGGTCGGTGAGCGCCTCCAGCAGCGCGCCCGAGGTGGTGACGGCCGGCATCGCGCCCGCCCGGGTCATCGCCTCGCACATCGCCCGCTCGCCCGCGATGCCGCCGACGAAACTGCCGGAGGTGCAGGCGTAGGCGACGACCTCGGGCGAGATCGCGGTCAGGGTGCGGACGCCGTCGCCGAGCGTCTCGTGCTCGCTGACCAGCCGGGCCAGATCCAGGCTGACCTCGACCGGGACGAACGGCGTCCGGGTCAGATGCAGCGAGACCTCGTCCGGCACCCAGCGCCACAGCTCCCGGTCCAGCGCGAAGTCGAACGGGGCGACGACTCCGACACCGCGCTGCGGGTGGGGGCCGCCTAGGAAGGAGATGTCCATGGCCATGGCAGGCACCGCCCCTCACTACGAGATACGGGTGAGCAACGGACCGTATGAACGCCCGTGTTGACGAAGGTAGGTTCGGGTGCGAGCGTGGTCAAACCTCGCATGTCAGACGGCCGTCCCTTCCAGTAGAACTCCGTGGAACGGCCCCCGCACACCCCCGAGAAACGGCCTTCGCACACCCTGGAGAAGCGACCCCGAATGACCTCGTCCGGTTCCTCGCCCACGCTCCTCGTCCTCGACGCCGAACCCCTCCCCCGCCTCGGCCGCCTCACGGGCCGCGCCCGCGTCGAACACGCGGACCCGTCGACGCTCGCCGAGCGGCTGCCGCACGCCGACGTGCTCCTGGTCTGGGACTTCACCTCGCACGCCGTACGCCACGCGTGGCCGGGTGAGGGTCCGCGCCCGCGCTGGGTGCACACGGCGAGCGCGGGCGTGGACCATCTGATGTGCCCGGAGCTCACCGCGTCCGACACCGTGGTCACCAACGCGCGCGGGGTCTTCGACCAGCCCATCGCCGAGTACGTCGCCGCGCTGGTGCTGGCGATGGCGAAGGACCTGCCGAGGACCCTGGACCTCCAGCGCTCCCGCCAGTGGCGGCACCGCGAGGGGCAGCGGGTGGCCGGCACCCGCGCGTGCGTGGTCGGGTCCGGCCCCATCGGCCGTACGATCGCCCGCACGCTCAAGGCCCTCGACGTCACCACCGCGCTGGTCGGCCGGGTCCCGCGCACCGGCATCCACGGCCCCGACGACCTCGACCGGCTGATGGCCCGCGCCGACTGGGTGATCGCGGCCGCGCCGCTCACCGAGCACACGCACGGCATGTTCGACCTCCGCCGGTTCGGCGTCATGCAGCCCTCCGCCCGGTTCATCAACATCGGCCGCGGGCAGCTGGTGGTGGAGGAGGCGCTGGCCGAGGCGCTCACCAAGCGGTGGATCGCGGGGGCGGCGCTCGACGTCTTCGAGCACGAACCCCTCACCCCCGAAAGCCCGTTGTGGGAGCTGCCGGGCCTGATCGTCTCCCCGCACATGAGCGGGGACACCATCGGCTGGCGCGATGAACTCGGGCTTCAGTTCGTGGAGTTGTACGAGCGGTGGGAGGCGGGCAGACCGCTGCTGAACGTGGTCGACAAGCAGCGTGGGTACGTACCCGGACGCTGACGTCTACGGCTGGAGGGCGACGCATGACGGATCTCACCGAACTGACCGCCGTACAACTCCTCGACGGATACCGCAAAGGAGAGTTCAGCCCCGTCGACGCCACCCGAGCGACCCTTGAGCGGGCCGAGCGGATCCAGCCAGAGGTCAACGCCTTCGTACGGCTCACCGCCGACGCGGCCCTCGCGCAGGCCGCCGACTCGGCAGACCGCTGGCGGCGCGGCGAACCGGCCGGTCTGCTCGACGGTGTTCCGGTCACCGTGAAGGACATCCTGCTGATGCGCGGGGCGCCGACGCTGCGGGGCTCGAGGGCCGTCTCCGAGAAGGGCGACTGGGACGAGGACGCCCCCTCCGTGGCCAGGCTGCGCGCCCACGGCGCCGTCTTCCTCGGCAAGACCACGACCCCCGAGTACGGCTGGAAGGGCGTCACCGACTCGCCCCTGTCCGGCATCACCCGCAACCCTCTCGACCCGACCCGCACGGCGGGCGGCTCCAGCGGCGGCGCGGCGGCGGCCGTGGCGCTCGGCGCGGGACCGCTCGCCCTCGGCACCGACGGCGGCGGCAGTGTCCGCATCCCGGCGGCCTTCTGCGGCATCTTCGCCCTGAAACCGACGTACGGCCGGGTCCCCCTCTACCCCGCCAGCGCCTTCGGCACCCTGGCCCACGTCGGCCCGATGACCCGCGACGCGGCCGACGCGGCCCTGCTCCTCGACGTCATCGGCGCCCCCGACTCCCGTGACTGGTCGGCGCTGCCGCAGGCACCGGGCTCGTTCGTGACCGCCATGGCGGGCGGCGTGCGCGGCCTGCGGGTCGCCTACTCGCCCTCGTTCGGCGGCCAGGTGGCGGTGCGCCCGGCGGTCGCGTCGGCGGTACGGCGGGCGGTGGAGCGGCTGGCGGGGCTGGGGGCGTACGTCGAGGAGACCGACCCCGACTTCACCGACCCGGTGGACGCCTTCCACACCCTGTGGTTCACCGGGGCGGCCCGGGTGACCCAGCATCTCGGGCCGCACCAGCGGGAGTTGCTCGACCCGGGCCTCAGGGAGATCTGCGCCACCGGTGCCCGTCGCTCCGCGCTGGAGTATCTGGCCGCGGTGGACGTCCGTATGGCACTGGGCCGCAGGATGGGCCGCTTCCACGACACCTACGACCTCCTTCTCACCCCGACCCTCCCGATCACGGCCTTCGAGGCGGGCGCCGAGGTGCCGAAGGGCTCGGGGCATCGCAGGTGGACCGGCTGGACCCCGTTCACCTACCCCTTCAACCTGACCCAGCAGCCGGCGGCCACCGTCCCCGTCGGCACGGACGGGGACGGCCTGCCGATCGGCCTGCAGATCGTGGCCGCCCGGCATCGGGACGATCTGGTGCTGCGGGCGGCACACGCCCTGTACGAGGACGGGGTCACGGCCTTGGGGGCCTGACGGTCGTGCCGGTGCCGATCACCTCGACGGGTGTGTCCCGCAGCCGTTCGACGTGGGACAGGAGGTCCTCGTTCAGACGCGCTCTGGAGTGGTAGAGGTCCTCCTTCCAACTCAGCGCCGCGCGACCACCCAGATCCTCCTCCACGAGCGACGTCCGGCCGTCGGTGCCGACGGCCGGACGCCCGGTGTGGCGAGCACGCAGCAGCTCCGTCACCTGCTCGAAGGCGCCGAACTGGTGTGATCCGATCCAGAGTCCACCGCCCAGAAGCTCGTCGGAAGCCGCCCTCGCCTCGTCCCGCATGGCGTCGGACTGCGAAAGGAACCGCTCCACGTCCAGGGCGAGGCCGGCTTCCAGGTCGGTGAGGGCGCGGCGCAGAAAGTCGTGCCACGCCCGGATCGCCGTACGGGCCCGGGCCACCCGCTGCAACTGCACCTGGGTCGCCTCACGGTCGGCCCGCGCCCGCTCCTGCCGGGCGATCTGCCGCTGATGCGCCAGCGGTCCGAGGAACATGGCTAGGGCCGAGATCAACGCCCCGACGACACCACCGAGCAGCCCGGCGATCGTGTTCGACATGGCCGCAAGTCTGGCCGAGGAGAGGCGAGTTCTATCCGCCGATCCGCCGGAAACTCAGCGACTCGCCCAGCGCCCCCGACCGCCACAGGTCGTTGCAGCCCTCGGCCATCTCCGCGAGACCCTCCACGACCTGGCCCCAGACGATCCCGGGCACCCAGCCCACGTCGCCGTTCAGCAGCAGGTTGTTGCGCTCGTAGAACAGGGCCAGGTCGACCACGGTGGTGCCGGGGCGGACCTCACGGTCGTAGCCGTAGGACTTGGTGCCGAGTTCCGTGCCGGCGAAGGCGAAATAGCACAGATCGCCCGGAATGGGGGTAACTGTTGGGTTTTCCAGGGGCGGCTCCGTTTCCGCGAAGGGCGGGAAGAGGGCATAGATCTCATTGCGGGCGTATTTGGCGTGGTAGACGTCGCCGGACAGGGGCAGGGCATCCCAGACCGCCGCGCAGGTCCGCGGGGCGCGATCGTCCAGGAGCTTGGCCGTGCAGCGGATTCCGCGCTTGACCAGTGACACCTCGATGAACCGTTCAGTCATGCATTCCAGGGTGCATACATCGCATGGTCCCGGGTAGCCGCGCCGCCATGGCTCCACCTAATGGGAACGACAGAAACACACCTGGGACCACGCGCCGGTCGCTGCTCGCGGGGGTGGCGGCGCTCGGTGCGCTGGGGGCGGCCGGCTGCTCACGGGTGGCCACGGCATCGACCAAGGAAGGCGGCGAGCTGCTCGACCGGCTGAAGGCGGCGGGCGTCGTACGGCTGGGTATCGCGGGGGAGATCCCCTTCGGATACATCGACAGGAACGGCGAGCTGACCGGCGAGGCACCGGAGTTGGCCAAGGTCATCTTCAAGCGGCTGGGCATCGACCGGGTGCAGCCCGTGCCGACCGAGTTCGGCTCGCTGATTCCGGGCCTGAACTCACAGCAGTTCGACGTCGTCGCCGCCGGGATGTACGTCAATCCCGAGCGCTGTGAACAGGTCATCTTCTCCGACCCGGACTACCAGATGCTGGACTCCTTCATCGTGCGCAAGGGCAATCCCAAGGGCCTGCACGACTACAAGGACATCGTCGAGAAGAAGGCCAAGTTCGCCACCGGGACCGGCTACGCCGAGATCCAGTACGCCGTCGAGGCGGGGTACAAGGAGAGCGACATCCTCATCGTGCCGGACCAGGTCGCGGGGCTGAACGCGGTGGAGGCGGGACGTGTGGACGCCTTCGCCGGTACGGCGCTGACCACCCGTGAGGTGGTCAAGAAGTCCGCCAAGGCGGAGTCCACCAAGGCCTTCGCGCCCCTCGTCGAGGGCAAACCGCACGTCGACGGAGGCGCGTTCGCCTTCCGGCCGACGGAGACGAGCCTGCGGGACGCCTTCAACGTCGAGCTGCACAAGCTCAAGAAGAGCGGCGAGCTGTTCCGCGTCCTCAAGCCCTTCGGCTTCACGCAGGCGGAGATGACCGACCTCACCGCGAAGGAGCTCTGCGGCGGATGACCTCGGGACTCTGGGAACTCGTACTCAAAGGGATATGGATCACCGTCCAGTTGCTGGTCCTGAGCGGACTGGTGGCCACGGCGGTCGCCTTCGGGGTCGGCATGGCCCGCACCCACCGGCTGTGGATCGTCCGCTTCCTCGCGGGCGTCTACACCGAGGTGTTCCGCGGGACCTCCGCCCTGATCATGATCTTCTGGGTGTTCTTCGTGCTGCCGGTCGCGTTCGGCTGGCAGCTGGTGCCCCTCTGGGCGGGCACGCTCGCGCTCGGACTGACCTACGGCGCGTACGGCGCCGAGATCGTGCGCGGCGCTCTCAACTCCGTCGACCCGGCACAGCGTGAGGGCGGTATCGCGCTCAGCTTCACGCCGTGGCAGCGGATGCGGCTGATCCTGCTGCCGCAGGCGGTGCCGGAGATGATCCCCTCCTTCAACAACCTGCTGGTGGAGCTGCTCAAGGGCACCGCGCTGGTGTCCGTCATGGGCATGGGCGACCTGGCCTTCAGCGCCAATCTGGTGCGCCTCGCGCTCCAGGAGAGCGCGGAGATCTACACGTACATCCTGGTGATCTACTTCGTCATCGCCTTCCTGCTCACGCGAGGGATGCGCGGGCTGGAACGCAAACTCAAGGCCGGTGTCGGAAAGTCCGTCGGGCGCACGCCCGATCAGGAGCTGCACCGACCTGAGACGACCGGTGTGGGCGCGGGAGGTGCTCTCGGATGACCTGGGACTGGGGCGCTGTCGCCGACTTCATGCCGCGTTTCTGGGACGGGCTGCTGCTCACCTTGCAGATCCTGGCCCTCGGCTCGCTGATCTCGTTCGCGCTGGGTCTGGTGTGGGCGCTGCTGATGCGCACACCGAGCCGCTTCGTGCGCTGGCCGGTCGGGGCGGTGACGGAGTTCATCCGCAACACCCCGCTGCTGGTGCAGCTGTTCTTCCTCTTCTATGTGCTGCCCGAGTGGGGCATCACCGCCTCCGCGCTGACCACCGGCGTCTTCGCGATCGGGCTGCACTACTCGACGTACACGATGCAGGTCTACCGGGCCGGCATCGAAGCGGTGCCCGTCGGCCAATGGGAGGCCGCGACGGCGCTGAATCTGCCGGTGACCAGGACGTGGCGGGTGGTGATCCTGCCGCAGGCGATCCGCCGGGTGGTCCCCGCCCTCGGCAACTACGTCATCGCGATGCTCAAGGACACCCCGATCCTGATGACGATCACGGTCATGGAGATGCTCGGCGAGGCGCGGCTGTTCGCGCAGGAGAACTTCCAGTTCACCGAGCCCCTGACGGTCATCGGTGTGGCCTTCATCTTCATCGCCTACCCGGCCTCCCTTCTCGTACGAGCCCTGGAGCGACGCCTTGTCCGCTGACACCCCTCTGATGAAAGATCCCGACGCCAGCGCCAACCCGCCGGTGGACGGCGCCGAGCTGATCCGGTTCGACAACGTCACCAAGCGCTTCGGGTCCAACACGGTGCTGGACGGGCTCGACTTCTCCGTCGCGTCCGGCAAGCACGTCACGCTGATCGGCCCGTCCGGCTCCGGCAAGACGACGATCCTGCGGCTGCTGATGACCCTGACCAAGCCCGACGAGGGCACGATCACGGTCGCCGGGGAGCAGCTCCACCCGGCTCCCGAGAAGCAGATCCGCGAGGTCCGCAAGAAGATCGGGATGGTGTTCCAGCAGTTCAACCTGTTCCCGAACATGACCGTGCTGCGGAACATCACCGAGGCCCCGGTCACCGTCCTCGGCATGCCCAAGGACGAGGCCGAGGCGCGCGCCCGCGAGCTCCTCGACCTGGTGGGCCTCGCCGACAAGTGCGACGCCCGCCCGACCCAGCTCTCCGGAGGCCAGCAGCAGCGGGTGGCGATCGCGCGGGCGCTGGCCATGCGGCCGCAGGTGCTGCTGCTCGACGAGGTGACCTCGGCGCTGGACCCGGAGCTGGTCGCGGGCGTCCTCGACCTGCTGCGGGACATCGCCCGCACCACCGACATCACCATGCTCTGTGTGACCCACGAGATGAATTTCGCCCGGGACATCTCGGACCAGGTGCTGATGTTCGACTCCGGCCGGGTCATCGAATCCGGCACTCCGGAAAAAATCTTCAACGACCCCGAGAACGACCGCACCCGGGAGTTCCTCAGCGCTGTGCTGTGACTCCGTGAGGGGCTCATACCTTTGGCATATGCCAGAGTGCTAGCACCGCAGTTGAGGGCGTCGCAATCTCGTCAACAACCGCTCACTACAAGCCTCTTGCCCGTTATCGTGAAGGGGATCGACTGACTCGAACCCGGCCCGATGAGAAGCGACGTGCGACCGCAGGGGGAACCGTGGCGCTGCAGCACGAGTCGACAACGCCGTACCAATCGGTCCAGGACGCCTTGCGCGTCCTGGAAACCGTGGCGCGGCACAGCACCGGAGTCACGGATGCCGAGCTGTCCCGGCATACGGGCATCGGCCTGGGGCGGCTGACCGGCCTCCTGCGGATGCTGCGCCGCGAGGGGTACGTCGAGCAGGTCGTGGACGGGGCCTACGTCACGGGCGACGCCCTGGCCCGCCTCGGTTCCGCCCAGGGCCGGGAGCAGGCCCTGCGGGACAAGCTCCAGCACACCCTGGACCGGCTGCGGGACTCGGTCGGCGCCGCCGTCTACATCAGCCGGTACCTCGACGGCGAGGTCAAGATCGACCAGTTCGCGGCCGGCCCGGGTACCCCGGTGGTCAACGAGTGGGTCGACTTCCGCTTCTCCGCCCACGCCACCGCGATCGGCAAGAGCCTGCTGGGCCAGCTCGACCACAACGGCCGGCGCGACCATCTCTCGCGGCACAAGATGGCCCGCCTCACCTCGCGCACGATCACCAGCGACAAGGTGCTGCTCTCCCGTCTGGAGTCCCAGCCGCCGACGGTCCCCCACCTCGACCTCCAGGAATACGCGGTCGGCACGGTGTGCGCGGCCGTCCCGATCACGGCCGGCTCGTCGGTGGGCTGCCTGGCCCTGTCCCTCCCGGTCGAGCACGCCCACCGGCTGCGCCAGGCGGCGGACGCGCTGAACCGGAACGCGGCGCCGGTGCTGCTGTCGCTGGCGATCCAGTCCTGACCGGCCCTGGTCCACGGTGGTCTGAAGCACCCCCGCGGACCAGGTAGTATTTTCTTCGTCGCCGCCGCGAAAGGCACAAATCGCGGTCGGCGCGAGTCATGCGCCGCTAGCTCAGTTGGTTAGAGCAGCTGACTCTTAATCAGCGGGTCCGGGGTTCGAGTCCCTGGCGGCGCACAGACGAAGGGCCTCTCGTGGGAGCGAGAGGCCCTTCGACGTATACCCAAGACCCCCGCCGCTTCGAGGCAGGTCCTACGGGGGCGGCTGGGGGTCCGGGGGTCATCCCCCGGGAAATGCAGCATCAGCGGGTCCGGGGTTCGAGTCCCTGGCGGCGCACAGACGAAGGGCCTCTCGTGGGAGCGAGGGGCCCTTCGACGTATACCCAAGACCCCCGCCGCTTCGAGGCAGGTCCTGCAGGGGCGGCTGGGGGTCCGGGGGTCACCCCCCGGAGAATGCAGCATCAGCGGGTCCGGGGTTCGAGTCCCTGGCGGCGCACGGACGAAGGGCCTCTCGTGGGAGCGAGAGGCCCTTCGACGTATGTCATGGCCTCCGCCTCGGTGAGCCTTCGATACGTCCGCTCCCCCGGCGGCCGCCACCACACCGGGTCGCCGCACCGCACCCCCTCCCGCCTGAGCCCGGCTCGATGGATCTTGTTCGTGGCGGTCACCGGCATCCGCTCCACCACCCGCACGAACCGGGGCGCCATCTTCGTCCCCAGATCCGGCTGGGCGAGCAGGAACCCGCCGAAGCCCACCGGCTCGAACTCCCCCGCGATCGTCGCCATGACCTGGTCCCCGGTCACCGGATCCGGCACCGCGTACACGGCGACGGCAGCCGCACCCTCGTACCGGGCCAGGATGTTCTCGATCATCGCGGCCGACAGGTTCTCCCCGTCGACCCGCAGCCGGTCGTCGCCGCGCCCCGCGAAGTACAGATAGCCGTCGGCGTCCCGGCAGAACAGGTCCCCCGTCCAGTACCAGCCCTCCCGCCGCCGCTCGGCCTCCGCCTCGGTATTGCGCCAGTACCCCTCGAAGGGGTTCGGCCCCCGGTTGACCAGTTCCCCGATCGCCTTGTCCCCGTTGACCAGCCGCCCGCCCTTGTCGAAGACGGCCGGCGGACACTCCGCGCAGCTCTCCGGGTCGAGTACGACGAGCCCGGGCCCCGCCCGCCCCACGGCCCCCGGCGGCGTCCCCGGCGACCACTGCACGGCGGCCCCGCCCTCGGACGACCCGTACCCCTCCACCAGTCGCACCCCGAACCGCCGCTCGAAGGCGGCAGCGTCCACCGCGCCCGCCTCGGTGCCGAAGCCGAGCCGCAGTGCGTGGTCCCGGTCGTCGGGCTGCGGCTCGGTGGCGAGGATGTACTGGATCGCCCGGCCGACGTAGGTGAAGTACGTCACCCCGTACCGCCGTACATCCGCCAGGAACCCCGACGCCGAGAACCGCCGCCGCAGCGCCACTCCCGCTCCGGCCGCGAGGGCGGGGGCCCAGTCGGCGATGACCGCGTTGCCGTGGAACATCGGCATGCATATGTAGTGCACATCGTCGGGCCGCACCCCGAACTGCCCGGCAAGCGAGAGGCCGGCCGCGGCCAGCCGTCCCTGGGTGCAGATCGCGGCCTTGGGGGCGCCGGTCGAGCCGGAGGTGAAGTAGAGCAGGAGCCGGTCGTGCGGGGTGGCCCGGGAGGGGTCGGGGCGGGCGTCGGCGTACGGGGCGAGCAGGGCGTCGTACTCCGGCGTGCCGGTCAGCAGCAGGCGGAGTCCGGGCAGCTCCAGGCCGTCGAGCAGCGGTAGCCGGGCCGGCTCGGTGACCAGGACCCGGCACTCGGTGTGCAGGATGTCGCGGGCGAGCTCGGGTCCCCGCCGGGTGGGGTTGATCCCGGCGACGGCGGCTCCCGCGAGGGCGGCCGCGCCCAGCCACATCGGGTACTCCGGGGTGTTGTCGAGGAGCACCCCGATATGCGGCTCGGCGCCAGATGGCAGCAGGTCGCCCAACAGGGCGGCCCGGGCGGCGGCCCCGGCGGCCACCTCGTGCTGGGTGAGCACCACGTCCTCGAACCACAGCCCCGGCCGATGGTCACCCCACCGCGCCGCGACGAGCTCCGCGACCGTACGCCGTCCACTGGAGTCCATGAGGGCGCACGGTAGTTGACGGATCGTCAGATGTGGAGGGTCACGGGGTGATCGTGACGCCGTCGACGACGACGGTGTCGACGGTGCCACCAGGGTCCTCGTCGAAGCCCAGGCCGTAGCCGTCGAAGACCTGGCTGTACGTGACCATGAAGCCGACACAGAACACCACGACCACCCCGAGGAACGCGAGGACACCGAAAGCGGCCGCCGCCTGCCCGACGCGGCCCGGCGCATGGGCCGTGGCCACCACCTGCGCGCCCTCGGCGTAGTGGACGGTGACGAGATCACCCTCGACCCTGGTCCCGGGCCCGCCCTCCTCCTCGAACCGGACGACGCGACCGTCGCGCGCGGTGAACTCGTACACGTGGTGCAGGGTGGTGTGCACGGACGTGTCGCCGTGGCCTCCGCTCACGGTCGTGTACGACCGCAGACAGCGCGCCTGCGCCGTCAGTCCGCTGTTCCACGCACTGCGTATCTGCAGCGAGCGGCGCACCACCCGGTACGCCATGAAGAGCGCCCCGGCCATGATCAGGCCGGGTACGAAGTAGAAGAACACGTCCATGGTCCAGTCCCCCGAGGTCGGTGCGTCGACCCCGATCGGCCGACGTGGGAGGGATCTACCCACGCCGGCCTGGGTGCTGACTCAAGGGAACCTCAGAACGTGACGTCCGAGCACGCGTAGAACGCGTTGCCCGTGTCGGCGATCGTCCACACCGCGAGGATCACGTGGTGACCGCTGAGCCCGGACGGCAGCCTGCCGCTGTGCGAGAGCGTGGACGGCGGGCGCTGTCCGTTGTACGGCACCGTGAAGAACGGGGTGAGGTTGAGGTCGGAGCGGGACAGGTTGTGGTTCTGGTTCCAGCCCGGCTTGGTGACGTAGTACCGGAAGTCGGTCGTGGCGTGCATGGCCGTGAACTGCCAGCGGAAGGTGTAGTTCTGACCACCCGTCACTCCGGTGGTGGGCCAGGCACCGCCGGACGGCGTCTTCGGCGCGCTGAGCTGGCTGAACTGGCCGAGGCCACCGTTGCATATCTGGCCGTCGGCCGGGCCGGAGCCGGGGAAGCCCTTCGGGCCCTCGACGCTCTGCGGCTCCCACTGGATGGAGCCGCAGTTGGTCACGGTGCCGTTCTGGCAGAGCTTCTGCCGGCTGATGGGGAGATCGGTGTAGCCGTGGCTGCTCGCGCCGCCGCCGGAGAGCACGACGGCCCCGGCCGTGGTGAGTCCGAGCGCGGCGGCGTACCACTTGGTCCTTCTGCGCATGCTGCTGCTCCTGGGAACGTGGGGGAAGTTCGATGAGCTTGCAGGTCTAGACCAAGTCCCAGATTATTGCTGACTATTGGCTGTGTCCATATCAAAGACGTGTCCATACCAATCACGGACCCGTTTCACCGCGCCCCGCGCAGAACGCCACCGTCAAGTCCTTGACCAGCGCCTTGCGTTCGTAGTCGTCCAGCTCGACCAGACCCCGCATGGTCAGCCGGGTCACCGTGTCCTCCACCGAGTCGACGACCGAGGTGACCATGGCGGCCCGGTCCTGGGCGTCCAGCGCGGCGATCCGGCGGCGGTGCATGGCCGCGGCGACCTCGGGCGCGTACTCCACCCGCACCGGCCGCACTGAGAACACCTCCAGCCCGACCACGCCCGCGTCCCGCACCACCCACCGGGTCAACGTGTCCGCGGCCACCTCGACCGAACCCCGCGAGACACCCGGCATCTCCACCGGCACCCGGGCCAGCGCCGCCTCGACGCACTCGCGCAGATACGACTCGTGGTCCTCCACCCCGAGCGTGGCGCGCGCGGTGTCCTTCACCCGCCACACCACCAGGACGACGACCCGCAGCGCGACCCCGTTGCCGTCCGCCGCCGGCATCGGCTCGCTGCGCCAGTGCCGCAGCCGTACGTCGACCCGGCGGCGCAGCAGCAGCGGGTTGACCCACATCAGCCCGGTGCGCCGGACCGTCCCCCGGTAGCGGCCGAACAGCCCGAGCACCCAGGCCCGCCCGGTCTGCCCTCGCGTCAGTCCGCCGAGGCCGAGCAACCCGAGCGCCCCGGCCCCCGTGTATGCCGCCCACTGCGCGGGCCCCAGCCCGGTGCCCGCGGACACCGGCAGGCCGAGCGCCTGAGCCGCCAGCGACGGCAGCACCCCGGCCCACCACGAGGTGGCCAGGCATCCGGCCGCGGCGCAGACCCCGGCGAACACCCCGGCCGCCCCGGGCAGTACGCGCGCGGGCCGCTCCTCCAGCTCGGGGTCGACCTGTGGCTCGGGACGTGGCTTCGGTTGCACCGGACGGCGCAGCCGCGGCTGCTCCCCCGTGCCCTGCCGACGCGCCACGACCGTCGGCCGGAGCGGCACGGACACCGGCCCCGCCTCGTCGCGGAACAGCAGATGGACGGGGATCTCGGTGGTCGCCTCGTTCTGGATCAGCCGCCCGGGCCGGATGGGCCCCTCGGGCTCGGGCGTGTGAGAAGTGGTCGTGGTCATGCGTGCCTCCAGCCTCCGCGCCAGATGCGTCACAACGGTGGTTGCCGTGATGTCGGGTCAGGAGAAGAGCCGCCGCCAGGTCTCCGGACCCGGATAGCCGTCCGCCGCGCCGCCCCGCCAGCCCTGGGCACGCTGGAAGGCCTCCACGGCGCGCCGGTCCGCCTCGCTCCAGTGCGGTCCCGGCCCGATCTTGTAGTGCTTGCCGAATCCCTTCTTCACCAGCTGGCTGCCGAGCCTGGTGACGTAGTCGTTGTCGACGCCCGGCCGGAACATCGCCCGGCCGGGATAGCCGGCCACTCCGTGCGAGGCGGGCGGCGCGGGCGGGCTCGGGCCGGACGTGCGGGCCGGTACGTCCTTGCCCCGGCCCGAAACCAGCAGCGCCCACGTCTCCGGTCCCGGCAGCCCGTCGGCGTCCTGACCCCGCCAGCCCTGCGCCAGCTGGAAGGCCTGCGTGGCCCTGCGGTCGGCACCCGACCAGCGCGGACCCGGGCCGGAGGTGTAGTACCGGCCGGCCCCGCGCTCGACGAGCAGCCGGCCCAGCCGGGTGACATGCGCGTTGTTGGCCCCGGGGCCGAACTGCGCCCGCCCCGGGTAGGCCGCCGGACCCTGCTGCCCCTCCGGCTTCTCACCGCCCGACTGTCCGGGGTCCGTCTTCCCGCCGTCCGACTCACCGGTGTCCGGTTTCGTCCCTGTCGAACTGCCCGCGAGCCCCTTGTAGCGGTAGGCGACATAGCGGTCGGAGTGGTTCCAGTAGGCGTACGGGGTGGTCTGTCGGCGGGCGTGCGGGGGTGCCTCCTCGTAGGCGATGTAGTAGGTGTGCGTGTAGTCCGTCCAGCCGCCGAAAATGACGACGTGCGAGCCTTTCTGGGGGTTCGCCGGATTGTGGAACAGCAGCATGTCGCCCGGCTGCAGATCCGCCTTGGGAATGCGTACGCCGTACTGGCCGAGGCTGCCCGTCCATTCGTTTCCGGGCAGGCTCCAGGCCATCGAGACGAAGCCCGAGCAGTCCTGCCGGTATCCGTCCGACCAGTACTTGGACATGCTGTACGGCACCTTCGCGGAGACCCATTTCTTGGCCCGTTTGATGATCTCCGCACGGGTCGTCGGGGGCGTCTTGATCGGGCCGGAGGGATTGGCCGGCTGACCGCCCGGACCATGCAGCGGCGCCTTGCCGCCCTGAGGGGTATAGGGCTCGTCACCTGCGGGAACGGCCTGCTGGTCGGATGGGTCGGGGGCGGCGACGGCCGGGGCCGTGTGGCCGACGACGACGGTGGTGGAGGCGGCTGCGGCGAGCAGCAGCGCCCGGTGGGCGGCCGGGTGGCGGCCGGCCCGGGAATGCGGCAGGACGCGTTGCCAGTGAACGCATCCGGGGCAGTCGCAGTCACTCGCCGGATCGAATTCCTCGAATGCCGGAGTCCGAGCCTCCATGCGATTCCCCTCACACTCCAGTTGGAAATGTCCGCGGCTGTACACGCCGTCAGTTTCTCAACTGTCTTCCGGACCCGCATGTTGACGGTCCGAATGGTTTACAAAGCCCCCGCGACCCCTGCGCCACCCCCGGGCGCGTGGTCCGGAGCACTTCCGGAGGTCATGTAGAGTCAACGACGTCAGTAGGCGCCGCTAGCTCAGTTGGTTAGAGCAGCTGACTCTTAATCAGCGGGTCCGGGGTTCGAGTCCCTGGCGGCGCACGTTGACGATGGCGAGCCATGATCGCAAACAGCGCGATCCAGCTCGCCATCGTCGTTTCTGCGCGGCTGCGCCGCGCGCCGTGGGGGCTTCGCCACCCACACCCCCTTCACGCCGGAAGCCCCTCGTGCACGCGAGGGGCTGTTCGCGTGTTTGGCCGGATACCCTCTGGCCATGGCAGCGCGTGACCTGCAGGAACGGATCAAGAAGCTCATCATCGACCGTCGGCTGGCCTCCGGGGCCTCGCTGCCGACGGAGCCCGAGCTGATGGCTCATCTGGGTGCCAGCCGCAATTCCGTGCGCGAGGCGCTCAAAGGCTTGCAGGCGATGGGCATCGTGGAGATCCGGCACGGCTTCGGGACCTACGTCGGCACGATGTCGCTCGCACCCATGGTCGAGGGCCTCGCCTTCCGCACGGTCGCCGGGCACTACCGGGGCGAGGACACCCTGCTCCAGCTGGTGCAACTGCGGGAGGCCGTGGAGACGGGGCTGGTGTCGAAGCTCGCGGGGCGGCTGCCGGACGCCGACCTCGTTGAACTGGACGCGCTCGTCGGCCGTATGGAAGAGCAGGCGGCGCATGGCGGCGACGGCATCGCCGAGACCGACCGGGCGTTTCACGCCACCCTCTACCGAGGGCTGGACAACGCACTGCTGGGCGAGGTCATGGAGGCGTTCTGGGACGCCTTCCACCGCGTCCACACCGATCTCGGGGGCGCCCCGCAGGACCCCCTGGTCACCTGCCGCCAGCACCGGGAGATCGTGGACGCGGTGCGCTCGGGCGATGCGATACGTGCGGAGGAGGCCATAAGGGAGCACTTCGGCAACATCCGCGCCCGCGTGTCCACAACGGGTACACAACACCCCCACAGCTGCCACAATGAGCGCGTATGACCGGTAAACACCTCGTTTCGCATCTTGCGATCATGTGGAACGCCGTAGAACCCTGGGGATGGGTTTACCAAGATGCTGCGGATACGCGGCAGTTGGGGGGCAAGGAGCCGGTTGCCGGTTTTTGCGGGGAGTAGGGGGTCCCGTTCATGACCGCATGCCGAGGGGGGCATGATGCAACCGGAAGGTCGCGTTTCCATGTCTAAGGTGTGGAAGATGTGGTGACTGCGGCCCACCACTGATACGCCTGTGAAGGTCGAGGGGGATCGACACAGTCGTTAAGGAACCGACAGACACGCGGTTGACCTGCGTGTGGGGGGATGACTCATGACGTCGACGCCGACGGGCGCCCGGCAGAACTTCGACCCGTCTCAGACCACTCAGCTAAGGGTGCCTTCGCAAACTCGGACCGGAGCGTTCCGCCGGATCAAGAAGACGCTGCCGAAGTACGACTACGAGCACTACAGCCGGCTGGCCGGTCCCCTCACGCAGCCCGACCCGAACAAGCCGTACCGGGTCCAGTACCGCTCGCTGATCTCGCAGGAGCCGCACCAGATCAGGGTCGCCCTGATGCTGGCCGCGGCACCGGTGCTCTCCCTGGTCCTGCTGTTCTGGCTGCTGCAGCCCGAGCACTGGACCGAACGGGACTACCCCGCCTTCGACTTCCTGCCGGCGCTCGACATCGTGATGCTCGTCTCGATCGGCCTGATCGAGTTCTTCCGCTGCATGAACGTGCTGTCCAACGCGCACGCCACCCTGGTCGCCCGCGACCCGATCCCGGTGGTGCCGGAGACCGGCACGAGAGTGGCCTTCCTCACCTCCTTCGTGCCCGGCAAGGAGCCGCTGGAGATGGTGACCAAGACCCTGGAGGCGGCCGTCAAGCTGCGCCACCGGGGCCTTATGCACGTCTGGCTGCTCGACGAGGGCGACGACCCGGCGGTGAAGGAGGTCTGCGCCCGGCTCGGCGTGCACCACTTCACCCGTAAGGGCGTCGCCAAGTGGAACCAGGCCAAGGGCCCGCACCGCGCCAAGACCAAGCACGGCAACTACAACGCCTGGCTCGACGCGCACGGCGACGACTACGACTTCTTCGCCTCCGTCGACACCGACCACGTGCCGCTGCCGAACTACCTGGAACGGATGCTCGGCTTCTTCCGTGACCCGAACATCGGCTTCGTCATCGGCCCGCAGGTCTACGGCAACTACGACAACTTCGTCACCAAGGCCGCGGAGTCCCAGCAGTTCCTCTTCCACGCGCTGATCCAACGGGCGGGCAACAAGTACGGCTCCCCGATGTTCGTGGGTACGTCGAACGCCGTACGCATCAAGGCGCTCAAGCAGATCGGCGGCCTGTACGACTCGATCACCGAGGACATGGCGACCGGCTTCGAGATCCACCGCCACAAGAACCCGGCGACGGGCAAGAAGTGGCGCTCGGTCTACACGCCGGACGTGCTCGCCGTCGGTGAGGGCCCGAGCGCCTGGACGGACTTCTTCACCCAGCAGATGCGCTGGTCGCGAGGGACGTACGAGACGATCCTCAAGCAGTACTGGAAGGGCTGGTACTCGCTCCCGCCGAGCAAGCTCTTCAACTACACGATGATGATCATCTTCTACCCGATGTCGGCCCTCAACTGGATCCTGGCGGCGCTGAGCTGTGCGCTGTTCCTGGGCCTGGGAGCCTCGGGTGTCAACATCGACCCGACGATCTGGCTGATGCTCTACGGCAACGCCTCCGCGCTCCAGATCGGCCTGTACGTCTGGAACCGCCGCCACAACGTCTCGCCGCACGAGCCCGAGGGCTCCGGCGGCGTGGCGGGAATGGTGATGTCCGCGCTGTCGGCGCCGCTGTACGCGAAGGCCCTGTTCGACTCGGCACTGCGCAAGAAGAGCAAGTTCGTCGTTACTCCCAAGGGCGATTCCGCGAGCCCCGACCGGTGGTTCGGAACCTTCCGCTACCACTGGTATTTCATCGGGATTTTCGGCGCTTCGATCGCCGCCGGGTTCGTCTACGGGCACTCGCACCCCGCGATGATCATCTGGGCGACGTTTGCCATGCTGATCACGGCGACGCCCATCTTCGCCTGGCGCTACATGTTGCGACAGGAGAAGAAGAAGCCCGCCGCGACCGTGCCGGCCCAGACCGGACCGCAGGACGCGGTGGCGACGGGCGGCGCGACCGCGGTGCCGTACCAGCCGCAGCCGCTGCCCGCGCACGCCACACCGCCGCACGCTCCCCACGGCCAGCAGAAGCCGAGCTGGGCCGCGTCGGGCAGTGGCGGCAATGACCAGACGATGCAGATCGCCCTTGGTGGACTTGGGGGACGTAAGGAATGAACGACCGTGCAGGCCGCCGCCGCGCCCGTCGACTCGCGATAGGTACGGCGGTGGTACTCGCGCTGGCCGGAATGAACGGGCCGTGGCTGTACCGCGTCGGCACCGAGAAATACCACCAGTACCAGATCAACAGACCCGAGTACAAAGCCGAGAACGGCAAGTGGGAGACCGTCGAATTCCCCGAGGAGTACCGCCTCAACACGATTCACGCGGCGCTCCTGCACACCGGCAAGGTGCTGCTGATCGCGGGCTCGGGCAACAACCAGGACAACTTCGACGCGAAGAAGTACGACACCCGGATCTGGGACCCGGTCAAGGGCACGATCAAGCAGGTGCCGACGCCGAACGACCTGTTCTGCACCGGCCACACCCAGCTGTCCAACGGCAACCTGCTGATCGCGGGCGGCACGAAGCGGTACGAGAAGCTCAAGGGTGACGTCACCAAGGCCGGCGGCCTGATGATCGTCCACAACGAGAACCCGGACCAGCCGATCACGCTGCCCGCGGGCACCAAGTTCACCGGCAAGGAGAACGGCAAGACGTTCGTCTCCAAGGACCCGGTGCTGGTGCCGCGCGCGAAGAAGGTCTTCGACAAGGCGACCGGCGAGTTCCTGCGCAACGACCCCGGCCTCGGCCGGATCTATGTCGAGGCGCAGAAGAAGGGCGCCAAGTACGAGACCGGCACCCAGGACAACTACCGCATCCAGGGCCTGTCCGGCGCCGACGCGCGCAACACGTACGGCATCGCGCAGAAGCTCGCCCTCGACAAGAAGGACTTCCAGGGGATCCGGGACGCCTATGAGTTCGACCCGGTCGCCGAGAAGTACATCAAGGTCGACCCGATGCACGAGGCCCGCTGGTACCCGACGCTCACCACCCTGGGCAACGGCAAGATCCTCAGCGTCTCCGGCCTCGACGACATCGGCCAGCTGGTGCCGGGCAAGAACGAGGTGTACGACCCGAAGACCAAGAAGTGGACGTACCTGTCGAAGTTGCGGCAGTTCCCGACGTACCCGGCGCTGTTCCCGCTGGAGAACGGGAAGATCTTCTACTCGGGTTCGAACGCGGGCTACGGCCCCGACAACGTGGGCCGCGAGCCGGGTATCTGGGACGTGGACACCAACAAGTTCAGCAAGCTGCCCGGTCTGAGCGACAACAAGCTGATGGAGACCTCGGGCACGGTGCTGCTGCCGCCGGCGCAGGACGAGAAGTACATGGTGATCGGCGGCGGTGGCGTCGGCGAGTCCAAGGAGTCCAGCGAGAAGACCCGGATCATCGATCTGAAGGACGACAGCCCGGAGTTCGTGGACGGGCCGTCGCTGGAGAAGGGCACGCGCTATCCGCAGGCGTCGGTGCTGCCGGACGACAGCGTGCTGGTGTCGGGCGGTTCCGAGGACTACCGGGGCCGCGGCGACTCCAACATCCTCCAGGCGCACCTCTACCGGCCGGGCGCGAACGAGCTCGACCGGGTGGCCGACCCGCTGGTGGGGCGCAACTACCACTCGGGGTCGATCCTGCTGCCCGACGGGCGCGTGATGTTCTTCGGCTCGGACTCTCTCTACGCCGACAAGGCCAACACCAAGCCGGGCAAGTTCGAGCAGCGCATCGAGATCTACACGCCGCCGTATCTCTACCGGGACGCGCAGCCGTCGCTTTCGGGTGGTCCGCAGACCATCAAGCGGGGCGGGACGGGCACGTTCACCTCGCAGCACGCCTCGTCGATCGAGAACGTGCGGCTCATGCGGCCGAGTGCGTCGACGCATGTCACGGACGTGGACCAGCGGTCGGTGAAACTGGACTTCGAGAAGTCCGGGGACAAGATCACGGTGGATGTGCCGACGAACCGGAATCTGGTTCCGTCGGGGTGGTACATGCTGTTCGTCACGGACGATCAGGGGACGCCCAGCAAGGCGCAGTGGGTGAGGGTGCCGTAGATGCCGTAGCGCTCCCGCACCTTGTTCTCCGGGTGCGGGAGCGTTGTGACTGGTTGCGCGGTTCCCCGCGCCCCTAGGAGGTTGTGGCCCTCGCGAGTTTCAGGGCGTACTCCGCCCACCACTCGCCCGCCTTCGGGCCGCCCTTGCACTCGCCGTCCGACTCGCCGGGGCGCTTGACCCAGACGTACGCGTCGACCAGCGGGTCCGATGTCTTGGTCGTCGGGGACTCCCCGAGCGCCCGGCCCGGCGGGTTGCACCAGCGCTCGCCCGGATCGCCCTGGGCGTAGGGGCCGTTGCCGTTGCGGCTGGTGTCGATCACGAACGGCTTGTCGCCCACCTTGCCGGAGAGCTGTTTGCCGTACGCGACCGAGTCCTTGGTCGTGTAGAAGTTGGAGACGTTGACCGAGAAGCCGTCTGCCTGGTCGATGCCGGCCCACTTCAGGGGCTCGAAGATCTGGTCGGGATGACCCCAGCCGGCGTTGCCCGCGTCCACGTAGACCTTGGTGTTCTTCAGCGACTTCAGCTTGCCGATGGCACCCTTGAGGAGGTCGTAGCGCTCCTCGTGGAACTCGTCCGGGGTGCACCCGTCCACCAGGTGCAGCAGCGCGTCCGGCTCCAGGATCACCGTCGTGGCGCGGTCCTCGATGCCCTTGGCCACGCCGTCGATCCAGTCCCGGTAGGCGTTGCCGTCGGCGGCGCCGCCCTGGGAGTACTGGCCGCAGTCGCGGTGCGGGATGTTGTAGAGCACCAGCAGGGCCGTACGGCCGGCCTTGTCGGCGGCCTCGGTGTAGCCGCGTGCCTCCTGCTCCGGGTTCTCGGGGCCGATCCACTCGCCCGTCGGCTGCTGGGCTATCTTGCGGATCTCCTCGGCGTCCTCCTTCTTGCCGTCCTTCACGTAGTCGGCCACCTGCTGGGCCGCGTTCCCGTCCGGGTTCACCCAGAACGGGTCGGTGTCCTTGGGCTGTTGACTGATCCCGGCACCGGAGTTGTCGTCCGGCTCGTCTCCGTCCCCTGAGGAACAGCCCGCGATCAGCAGTGCCGCCCCCAGCAGCATCGCGGACGTCCGCGCGCGAGCGCCCCTCCAGGCCCCCCTTTTCAGGTACATCCAGCTCCCCCTCGGGTGCTTCGTTCCAAGGCTCAATCCTGACATACGTGTCGTGGGGCACACGAGGTCGCCGAGCCTTGTCGGAGACCTGTTACAGCCACTATGACGGCTTCGTTGGACGGCGTGCGGAGCACCCGCTCGGGGCGGCGACCACAGGGGAACAGGGGAAGGGGAGGGTGCCGTGATGCACCGGTCCACCCGGGAGATCCGGCTGGCACAGGCTCTGGTGGAGTCGGCGGACACTCTCGTCGACGAGTTCGAGGCCGCGCGCTACTTATCGCGGGTCGCCGACCACTGTGTGCGGTTACTGGTCGCGCAGGCGGCCGGGTTCATGCTGATCGACGAGGGCGGCACGGTGTCGCTGGCGGCGGGTGGCACACGGCACGAGACCGCGCTGGAGCTGCTGCGGGCCCAGCACGGCGACGGCCCCTGCCGGGACAGCTACGGCTCCGGCGGGCCGGTGCCGCCGGTCTCGATCCGGGCGGCAAGGGCGGCCGCCCGCTGGCCCGAGTTCACCGAGCGGGCGCTCGCGCACGGCATCGCCGCGACCTACGCGGTCCCGCTGCGCCACCGGGAGCGGCTGCTAGGAGCGCTCAACGTCTTCGGCCCCGCCCTGCCGGACGACTCCCGCTCCGAGGGCGATACGACGCTGCGGCTGGCCCAGCTCATCGCCGACAGCGCGGCCCTCGGCCTGGAGAACAACAGCCGGTACGCCCAGTGCCGCACCCGGGCCGCTCAGTTGCAGGGGGCGCTGTCCAGCAGGGTGCGTATCGAGCAGGCCAAGGGAATGCTCGCCGAGCGCTGGAACACCCCCGCGGACCACGCCTTCGTGGCACTGCGGCAGTACGCGCGCCGCCATCAACTGCCGCTGGACCGGGTCGCGCGGGCGGTCATCGACCGGGTCGCGGACGACGCGGAGCTGCGCCGGGAGGCGGGGCGGGCGGACGACGAGGGACGCCCCTAGCGGCCCGTTGCCCGTTCCACTAGGCCCCGGCCCTCTTCCGTTCTAGAGTTTTCCCCGGACGACCCCAGCCCCCGGTCGGACCGTCTCCACTGTGGTCACACAGCCTCCCGCGCCGGACGCCGGGTTACTCCCGCAACCCGTGCGCCCGCGGTAGAGGACCTGCCCGGTCGGCGGCTTCGGGGGGAGCGGGTCGTCGACCGGGCCAGGTGCGCCCTGGTCTCGGCCTACGGCCCGGTGCCGGTGCCGGTGAGATACGCCGAGACGATCAGGTTCGCCGGGTAGCCGCCGGTCGCCCGGTCGAAGGTGCCGGCGCAGGTGATCAGGCGCAGTTCGGCGCGGCCCGTGCGGTGGGCCCCGTAGGCCTGGTGGGCGTCGAAGCGGTCGCGGGGGACGACCCGGACGTCGTCCACGGTGAACTCGGCGACCCGGCCGTCGCCGCGGAGCACCCGCAGCGTCGCGCCCGGCCTGAGCGTGCCGAGACGGTGGAAGACGGCGGCCGTGCTCCTGGTGTCGACGTGGCCCGTCATCAGCGCCGCCCCGGGCGCTCCGGGCTTCACCCCGGCCGCGTACCAGCCGACGACGCCGGCCTGCGCGTAGGGCGGCGGATCGATCGCGCCGTGCGCGTCGAGCCCTCGGGCGGCCACCGGTGCCCGCAGGTCGAGCACCGGGATGTCGAGGCGCAGCGGCAGGGCGTCGCCCAACGGCCGTGCGGCGGGCGGCAGTCGCGGCGACGCCGGCCGTCCGACCGCCGCGATGTCACCGGAGACCTGCGCGGACCCGCCCGGCCGTACCTCGGTGACCTCTCGCCCCCACAGCCACAGCCCGAGCAGCAGCACGGTCCAGGCGACGCCCATGAGGAGGCGGCCGCCGTGGGCGGGGCGTTCGTGGTCAGCCATGGTCAGCGGTGCCGTCTGCTCCTGCGGGCGCTGCGCAGGGCCACGGCCGTGGCCGCGACGCCCGCCAGGATCAGGCCGGTCACGGTGTGCGCCGTGCCGGGGCCTGCCGCGCGGGCGTCCACCATGGCGAGCTGCGACGTGCCACCGCCGCCGGCCCGGACGGGGGCCACGGGAGAGGCGGGGGCGGAGGGCTCCGGCCCATGCCGTACGGACTGCTCCGCGCCCTTGCCCACGACGGTGACGGCGCCCGTGCGGGAGGTCTCCCCGCAGGCGACCTTCACGTCGTAGGTGCCCGCCCTGGCTGTGGACCGGACGCGGCTCTCGCCGGCGAGGGTGCCGTCGGCATCGACGGTGAGGCGGGCGTCGGCGACGAACGCCTCGGAGACGGCCGTGGCGGTCCGCTGCGGGCATCCGCCGACCCGCAGCGTGATGTCACCGCCGGGGCGCGGGGACGACGGGCCGATCACGACGCCCCCGTCCGCCGCGTGTGCCGTCGGGACGACGGCGACCGCGCCCAGAGCGGCGATCGCACAGAGAGTGACCCGCAGTGATCCCATCGTGAACCTCCAGTTACCTGGAGACTCCCCCCGAAGTACGGGCCCCGCATCCTCAGCGGGGCCCGTGCTGCTCCGTATGGGTCGTTTTGCGGGTCTACCGGGTTTCAGATCCGGTCGACGAGGTCCGCGATGGAGTCGACGACCTTGGACGGCCGGTACGGGAAGTTCTCCACGTGCTCGGGCCGGGTCAGCCCGGTGAGTACCAGGAAGGTCTGCATCCCGGCCTCCATGCCGGCCAGCACGTCGGTGTCCATGCGGTCGCCGATCATGGCGCTGGTCTCGGAGTGGGCGCCGATGGCGTTCAGGCCGGTGCGCATCATCAGCGGGTTCGGCTTGCCCGCGAAGTACGGCTGCTTGCCGGTGGCCTTGGTGATCAGTGCGGCCACGGCGCCGGTCGCCGGGAGCGGGCCCTCGGCGGAGGGGCCGGTCTCGTCGGGGTTGGTGCAGATGAAGCGGGCGCCGTCGTTGATCAGCCGGACCGCCTTGGTCATGGCCTCGAAGGAGTAGGTGCGGGTCTCGCCGAGGACGACGTAGTCCGGGTCGTGGTCGGTGAGGATGTAGCCGATGTCGTGCAGCGCGGTGGTCAGGCCCGCCTCGCCGATGACGTACGCCGAGCCGCCGGGGCGCTGGTCGCCGAGGAACTGGGCGGTGGCCAGGGCCGAGGTCCAGATGTTCTCGATCGGCACCTCCAGGCCCATGCGGTTCAGCCGGGCGTGCAGGTCGCGCGGGGTGTAGATCGAGTTGTTGGTGAGGACGAGGAAGGGCTTGCCGGACTCGCGGAGCTTCTTGATGAAGGCGTCGGCGCCGGGAATCGGTACGCCCTCGTGGATGAGCACACCGTCCATGTCGGTGAGCCAGGACTCGATGGGCTTGCGGTCTGCCATGGTGCTGTGACTCTCCTGGCCTGCGTGCGGAACGAGCTGGGGGCGCCGGAACCACGCCGTACCGACGCCCCCAGGGTAATCAGGACTGGCTGATCCTGACCCCGTCGATCACCCAGTACCAGTTGTTGGACCCGGTGTAGCGGAACCGGAAGTTGACGCTGGAGGCTCCGGAGGGGACGTCGACGGCCAGCGACTGGGGCTGCGAGACGACGTCGGAGGTGTAGCTCTTGACGACGGCGGGGGTGCCGCCGTTGAAGGAGACCAGGATCTGGGCCGTCTGGGCGCCCTCCTGCCGGTAGAGGGTCGTGAAGTCCAGCCGCACCTTGCTCTTGCCGGTGACGTCGTACGCGGGGGTGACCAGGGTCGAGTCGTAGGTGCCGGAGAGGCTCTTGTCGGACCACTCGTCGGAGTCGGCGACCGCGAAGACGCCGCGGGCGCGGACGTTGAGTTCACGCCATTGGTCGCGCTGGGTGCGGGACCAGAACTCGTCGGTGGCGAAGGTCCAGCCGCGCCACTCGGTCATGCCGCCGGTGCCCATGGCGTTGTTGACGACGGACCAGCCGCTGGGCGCGGTGTGCGTGAAGCCGAGCACGCCGGCCGGGATGCCGGTCTCGTCCACCCGTCCGGTCAGGGCGGGCCGCAGGGCCTCGAAGGGGTCGGTGGACCGCTCCTGGACCGGCTTGCCGTCCAGGCCCCAGGCGGGGTCGACGGTGACGCCGAGCTGCTTGAAGACGGTGGCGGCGACGTCGACCAGCCGGGTGTCGATCGGGCGGGCGCCCGCGGCGATGCCGGGCCCGGTGGCGAGGACGAAGGTGCGCCGCTCCTCGATCGAGGATCCGCCGTGCCCGCCCGCGTCCATGTGGCCGTGGTCGGTGGCGACGATCACGGTCCAGCGCTCGGAGGCGTAGCCGGGCCGGGCCTTGATCGCGGCGCGCAGCCGGCCGAGGTAGGCGTCCTGGACGGCGATCTGGTCCAGGTAGGCCTGGCTGCCGGCACCTTGGTTGTGGCCGACGATGTCGGACTGGCCGAAGTAGACGAACATGACGTCGGGGTTCTGGTCCCGGATGATCGCCTCGGTCTCGGCGGCGATGGTGGCGTCGTGGCCGGTGTAGCCGTCGCGGTCGCCGTCGAGGACGAGCTTCGCGTCGGCGCCGGGGGTGACGGTGCCCTGGGCGTCCAGGGGCTTCCAGTCGACGGCGGCGTAGGTGGACAGCGCCGGGCGGACCTGGGCGAGGCGGGCCAGGAAGCCGGGGTACTGGGCGTACTTCTTGCCGGCGAAGGTGTTGTCCTTCACGCCGTGCTTGTCGGGCCACACTCCGGTGGAGATGGTGGACCAGCCGGGGCCGGAGGAGGTGGCGGCCATCGGGCTCGCGTAGAGCAGCGAGGTGCCGTACGTGCCCTCGCTCATCATGGCTTTCAGGTGCGGGGCGTTGGCCGCGTCGATGCGGTCGTGGCGCAGCCCGTCCATGCCGATGACGAGCACCTTGTCCGTGCTGGTGCCGTTCGGGAGCGTGGGGACGGCGTGGGCCTGGGAAGCGCTGGCGGTGCCGAGTGCCAGGGTGGCGGCGGTCGCCGCGGTGGTGGTGAGGACGGTGCGGCGGGACAGGTGTGACGTCACGTGATCCTCCTGGGGCGGGTGGGTGCGGGCATGGCGACGCCCCCGGTGGTGGTGCCAGGGGCGTTGCGGGTGGTGCGGCTTTTCAGGTGTGGCCTTGGTGGTATCGCCTCGGCGGGTGGATTCGAGGAGGCGGCTCAGCTGCCGGTGGCCGACTTCCAGGCGTCGACGTACGACGTCAGGTTCTTGTCGATGTCGTCCCAGTCGGGCTCGAAGACCTCGACGCCCTCCACGATCTTGGCCAGGGCGATGGCGTTGGCGTCGGTGGCCTTGACGTCCTGGCGGGCGCTGAAGCCGCCGCCGATCTCGCTGACCTGCTGCTGGGCACCCTGGCTCAGCATGAAGTCGAGGAGCTTCTTGCCGTTCTCGGTGTGCGGGGCGTCGGTGACGAGGCCCGCGGCATAGGGCAGGGCGAAGGTGGTGGGCTTGCCGCCTTCCTTCGCGGGGAACCAGATGCCGAGGTTCGGCATGGTCTTGGACTGGGCGAAGTTCATCTGAACGTCACCGTTGGCGACGACCAGTTCGCCCTTGTCGACCTTGGGGGCGAGCTTGCCGGTGGAGGCGGACGGGCCGACGTTGTTGGACTGGAGCTTGCCGAGGTAGTCCAGGGCGGGCTGCTGCCCGCCGAAGTCGTGCATGGCCTTGATGAGGACGGCGGTTCCGTCGCCGGCGACACCCGGGGTGGAGTACTGGAGCTTGTTCTTGTACTTGCCGTCCAGCAGCTCCTCCCACGTGGTGGGCGGCTGCTTCAGCTCGTTCTTGTTGTAGATGAATCCGAAGTAGTTGTTGACGACCGAGGTCCAGGTGGCGTCGGCTCCCTTGTCGGCGCCGTTGACCTGGTCGGAGCCCTTGGGGGCGTACTTCTGGAGCAGGCCCTTGCCGTCGGCCTGCTGGATGAAGGGCGGGAGGGTGACGAGCACGTCGGCCTGCGCGTTGTTCTTCTCGCGGGCGGCGCGCTGCACCATCTCGCCCGAGCCGCCCTCGACGTACTCGACCTTGATGCCGGTCTGCTTCTCGAAGTCCTTGAAGATCCGGTCGTACCAACCGTCGCCGTTCTCGCCCTTGAGGCCGTCGGCGCTGTAGACGGTGACGACCTTCTCGTCGGAGGCGGCCGAGTCGCCGCCGCAGGCGGTCAGCAGCGGGGTGGCGGCGAGTGACACCGCGAGGGCGATCTTGAGGGTGTTTCTGGGCATGGCGAGGTGAACTCCTTGCACGGGAAGGGGGATTGATCAGCGGGTGTCGATCAGCGGTACGAGGCTTTGGTGCGGACGCGGGAGACGGCGAACAGCGCGAGCAGGGTCGCCGTCATCAGGACCACCGCGAGAGCGGAGCCGGCGAAGAGGGCGCCGCGGTCGGTGGCCGCGTAGATCAGGACCGGAAGCGGGGTCCAGTCGGGCGGGTAGAGCATCATCGTGGCGCTCAACTCGCCCATGGACAGGGCGAAGCAGAGGCCTGCGGCGGCGGTGAGGGACGGCAGGAGGAGGGGGAGCCTGACCCGCCACAGGACGTAGCCGGGCCGGGCGCCGAGGGAGGCGGCGGCCTGTTCGTACGCCGGGTCGAGGCGGGCCAGGGCGGCGGACACGGACTGGTAGGCGAAGGCGGTGACCAGGACGGTGTGGGCGAGGATCACGATCTCCCGGGTGCCGTTGAGCAGGAACGGCGGCTTGGAGAAGGCGACCAGGATGGCGAGGCCCACGACCACGGACGGCACGGCCACCGGCAGCACGAAGAGCGCGTCCATGACCCTGCGGTACCGCCGCTTGAGCCCGGCCGCGGCGAGCGCGGCCCACGTCCCGGCGGTCAGGGCGAGCAGGCTCGCGGCGGCGGCCGTGAGGAGGCTGGTGGTGAGGGCCTGGAGGGCCTCGCCGCGGGTGGCGGACGAGTAGTGGCCGGTGGTGAAGCCGGAGGGCAGCACGCTCGACCAGTTGGTGGCGAAGGAGGCGCCGAGGACGACGAGGAGCGGAAGGGCGAACAGGGGCAGGAAGAGGACGAGGAACACGGCCCATACGGCCCACTTCGCCCCGCGGCTATGCACCAGCACGGCGGCTCACCACCCGGTAGAGGCCGTACAGGCCCACGGAGATCAGGACGTTGACGACGGCGACCACGCAGGCGCCCGGGTAGTCGGACTCCAGGATCGCCTTGCTGTAGACGAGCATCGGCAGGGTCGTGACGCCTTTCGCACCGGTGAACAGGACGATGCCGAACTCGTTGAGACACAGGACCAGGACCAGGCTGCCGCCCGCGGCGAGGGCGGGCACCGCCTCCGGGAGGATCACCCGGCGGACGATGCGCAGGGGGCGCGCGCCGAGCGAACCGGCCGCCTCCAGCTGGGCGGTGTCCAGCTGGGAGAAGGCCGCGAGCAGCGGTCGTACGACGAAGGGTGTGAAGTAGGTGATCTCGGCCAGCAGCACTCCCCAGGGGGTGGTGAGGAACTGGAAGGGGCCGTCCTGGGCGCCGGTGACATCGGTCCACAGGCCGTTGGCCATGCCGACCGTGCCGTAGATGAAGAGCAGGGCCAGCGTGATCAGGAAGGACGGGAAGGACAGGAAGACGTCGATGAAGCGGGCCACCGCCCGTGCCCCGGGGAAGGGCACGAAGGCGATGACGAGCGCGATCACGAAGCCGAGGACCAGGCATCCGACGGTCGACCCGGCCGCCAGCCAGACGGTGGTCCACAGCGCCTCACGGAAGGATTCGGAGGCGAAGACGTCGGCGTACGGCTGGATGGACGTGCCGCCGGAGTCGGGCTGGAAGGACTGCTGGACTACGAGGGCGAGGGGGTAGAGGAAAAGGAGAGTGAGCAGGACGACTGGCGGGACGGCACCCACCCAGGGGCGCGGGGCTCTGTTGAATTTGCGGCTACCGCCGCGCGGGCGCGACCAACCACGACGGACCCGCAGCCGACGAACAACCTCAGTCATGGCCCACTCCTGCGGCCAGCAGCGTCGCGTCCTCTGGGGAGAAGTGCAGGGTCACCTCGTCGCCATGGGCCGGCGGGTCCTTCAGTTCCCGCAGGTCGGCGATGACCCGGTGGCCGTCGACCTCGACGTACAGCCGGTGGGTGGCGCCGCGCCACTGGATCTCCCGTACGGTCCCGGCGAGCCGGTTGGGCCCGTCGCCGAGGCCGACGAGGTGGGGCCGTACGCACAGCGTCGCCTTCGCACCCGCCGCGGCGCCTTCCGTGTCCACCTTGAGCTCGCCGCCTCCGAAGGCGACGCCGCCCGAACCGACGGTCACCGGCAGCAGGTTGGCGTTGCCGACGAAGGACGCCGTGAACTCGTTGGCCGGCGCCCGGTACAGCTCCCGCGGGGTGCCGCAGGCCTGGAGCCGGGCGCTGTCCATCACCGCGATCCGGTCGGCGAGGGTGAGCGCCTCGACCTGGTCGTGGGTGACGTACAGGATCGTCACGTCCGGCAACTCGCGGTGCAGTCGCGCCAGTTCGGCGAGCATGCCGGAGCGCAGCCGGGCGTCGAGGGCGGAGAGCGGTTCGTCGAGCAGGAGGACGCCGGGGCGGATGGCGAGCGCGCGGGCGATGGCGACGCGCTGCTGCTGGCCGCCGGACAGCTCGCGCGGGTGGCGGCGGGCGTAGGCGGCCATGCCGGTCATCTCCAGGGCCTCGGCGACCCGGGTGCGGATCTCGGCCTTGGGGACCTTGGCCTGCCCCCGCTGTGCCTTCAGCCCGAAGGCGACGTTCTCCTCGACCCGCATGTGCGGGAACAGGGCGTACTGCTGGACGACCATCCCGATGCCCCGCCGGTACGGCGGCAGGTCCGTCACGTCCCTGCCGCCGAGGAACACCCGCCCGGAGGCGGGCCGTACGAACCCGGCGACCGCCCGCAGCGCGGTGGTCTTGCCGGATCCGGACGGCCCGAGCAGCGCCATGACCTCGCCGGGCTCGACGGTGAGGTCGAGGGAGTCGAGGACGACGTTGCCGTCGTAGGCGACCGACACCGAGTCGAAGCGGATGCCGGTCATGTGAGCACTCCCCGCAACTGCGCCACGCTGTCCAGCACATGACCCGCCCCGGCCGCCCGCAGCGCCCGCGCGTCGTGCGCGCCGGTCAGCACGCCCGCGACGACACCGGCGCCCGCGCGGACACCGCTGAGCATGTCGTACGAGGTGTCGCCGACGACGGCGATCTCCAGGACGTCGTCGGCGGCCGCCGTCCGCAGGAGCGCGGTGAGGACCATGTCCGGGTACGGCCGTCCCCGGCCCCCGGCGTCGGCGGGGCACAGGGTGAGGGGCACCAGGTCCCGCCAGCCGAGCGCGTCGAGGATCGCGTCCTGGGTGATCCGGGCGAAGCCGGTGGTCAGGACGACGGTGCGGCCGCCGGCCTGGAGTTCCTCGATGGCCTCGCGGGCGCCGGGGATCGGTGCGACGAGGCCGCCGTCGACGAGTTCGCCGTACGCCTTCTCGAAGGCGGCGTTGGCGCGCTGGGCCCGTTCCTCGTCGCCGAACAGATACCGGAAGACGGAGATCTTGGACTCGCCCATGGTGTCGCGCACGTACGCGAGCTTGTCGACGTGGTCGGGGCTGCCGGGTTCGACGCCCAGCTCCGCGGCGGCCGCCGCGAAGGCCCGCTCGACGAGGCCGCCGTCGGCGACGGTGGTACCGGCCATGTCGAGGACCACCAGCCGGATGTCCTGATGGAGCGTCATGTCTGTCACCAACCCAGTTCGTTCGCGGTCGTCTCGGCTATCGCGGGCGAGCAGGTCATGCCGCGCCCGCCGGGCCCGGTGACCAGCCACACCCCGTCGCGCACCTGCTGCCGGTGCACCACCCGCGCGGGGTCGGTGCACTGGGCGTACACCCCCGCCCAGCGGCGCCGGATCTTCGGCAACGGGCGGCCGAGGAGGGACTCGACGACCCCGGTGAGGTGGTCGTAGGGGTCCTCGACGGTGTCGAAGGCGAAGGGGTGCTCGTACTCGTGGGTGTCGCCGATGGTCAGCCCGCCGTCGGCGCGCTGCACCATCAGCAGTTGCATACGGTGCACCGCGGCGGTCTCCGCCTGCGCCTGACCGGCGTTGAGCGCGTCCAGGGCGGCGGAGGCGTACGCGGGGTAGTAGCGGAAGCTGTCGGCGTCGGCGACCGAGGTGGTGAGCGGCTCGCCGAGCGGGTCGGTCTGCATCATCTGCAGGCGGACGCGGCGCACCGGCAGGTCGGGTCCGGCCAGCTCGCGGACCAGGCCGCCGAGCCAGGCGCCCGTGCACAGGACGACGACGTCGCCGATGTGCACGTCCCCGTGGTCGTCGCGGACGGCGTTGCCGCCGATGACCTCGCGGACCTCCCGGCCGGGCTTGAAGGTGTAGTTCGGGGACTTCAGCAGCTCCGCGCGCAGGGCGAGCTGTGCGGTGCGCGGCTCGACGGCCGCGTCCCGTTCGCAGTACAGGGCGGCGGTGAACTCGCCGCGCAGGGCGGGGTTCAGGGCGCGCGCCTCGTCGGGGGTCAGCAGCTTGTGACCGCGGGCTGCGGCGTCCTCGCGGGCCACGGCGGCCTCGGCGACGGCGAGTTCGAGGTCGCCGCGGACGGGGGTCAGGGAGCCGTTGGGCCGGAAGCCGAGGCCCGGCACACGGCCCCCGATCCCCTCCCACAGCTCCCGGGCCCGCAGGGCGGTCTCGAGCTCCTCACCGCCCGCGCGTCCGCTCACCCAGATCTGGCCGAAGTTGCGCAACGACGCGCCGCGAGCCTCCGCCTCGCGCTCGATCTGTACGACCTCATGGCCGCGTTCCACTGCTTGCCAGGCGTGCATGGTGCCCACCACGCCGGCTCCGACGACTATCACTCTCACGACGGCCACGCTCCTCGGGATCGGGTAACCGGAAGGGTCCGGCTGACAACGAGAGCGTGAACTGGCTATCACGTTTGGGCTAGACCCGTTATCTGTTCGTGATATTCAAGGGCGTGCAGAACAGGTTCATTTCCGGACTTTTCAGCCGCCGAGATGGGCGGAGAAGGAGAAGCGGTCCCCTCGGTACAGCGTCCGTACCCGCTCCAGCGGAAGGCCCTCGGTGTCCCGTGAGACGCGGTGGATCAGCAGCATCGGGAGGGCGGGCGGCGTGCCGATGAGCAGCGCCTCGCGCGGGGTGGCCAGCACGGTCTCGATGCGCTCGTCGGCGTCGCCGAAGCCGATGCCCTGCCGGCCGAGGAAGGCGTAGAAGGAGGAGTCGGGGTCGAAGTCGGCGTCCAGGCGCGGCACCCGGGCCACGGCGACGTAGGTGCTCTCCAGGCCGACCCGCTCGTCGTCGGCGAGCAGGACGCGCTCCAGGTGCCAGACGGGCTCGCCGCGTTCGAGGCCGGTCTCGGCGGCGAGGGAGGCGGGGCAGGGGAAGCGGTCGAGGGTGACGAGGGTACGGCCGGGGGTGCGGCCCTGGCGCCGTACGCCCTCGGTGTAGCTGGCGAGGGAGAGGGGCTGTTCGAGCTTGGGCCCGGCGACGACGGTGCCCCGCCCCTGCCGCCGCAGCTTCCCTTCCAGCACCAGCTCGCGGATCGCCTGCCGGACGGTCTCGCGGGCGACCTCGTACTGCTCGGAGAGGTCGCGTTCGGTGGGCAGCGGGTCGCCCTCGCCGAGTTCGACGATGAGCCGGTCGAGCCGGGCCTTGACCGCGTAGTACTTCGGGATGCGGCCGTGCTCCGGGATGCCTTGGCGCACGGGGGCGCCGGGGGCCTGGTCGTTCGGGTAGTCCACGCAGGGATCGTCGCAGACGGGGCGGGCCGCTTCGGCGGCGGCCTCAGCGGCGTCTGCGGGCGAGGAGGAACCCGGTGCCGATCAGCAGGAGGGCGATCGCGGCGGCGATGGTGGCGCCCGGGGTCGAGGTGAGGCCGGTGCGGGCCAGTTCGTCGGCGAGAGAGAGCTCGTGGCGGGGGGCGTCGGTGGCGGCGGGCGGGGAGGTGTCCGGATCGGACGGGTGGGCCGGGTTCGCCGAGGCGTCACGGTCGGCGGGGCCGGTCGGAGCGGCCGTACCCGACGGGTCGTCCGCCGCGCCGGAGCGGTCTGCCTTGATCTTGAAACGGTAGTCGTTGGACTGGCCCACCCAGTCGCCGTCGCCCTCGTGGCGCTGCACGACGGCCGCGTTGGCGGTGACGTCGTTCGCCGCGGCGTCCGAGGTGAGCGCCAGCCGGACCTTCACGGTGAGGGTCTTGCGGGGGCCGACGGTGAAACCGGCGAAGCCGTCGAAGGCACCGACGAGTTCGTCCTCGTCGGTGGTCTCGAAGCGGACGGGGCGGGGGCGGGTGCCCTCCTGGGCGCCGTCCTGAGTGCCGTCCTGAGTGCCGTAGAACTCCAGGCGGGGCTGGGACGGCTTGAGGGCGCGCTTGCCGTCGATCAGGACGACCACGGGGTGGATACCGGTGCAGGTCCGGCCGGTGGTGTTGGTGAGGTCCAGGTACCAGGTACCGAATCCGCCGCCTGCCGTGTAGGAGGCGGGGCCGCCGTGGAGGCGGGTGGTCAGGGGGAAGGCACCGTCGCCGGTGGCACAACTGGGCAGCTCGACGGGAGACTCCGCGCGCACCGGGGACGCGGCGGCCAGGAGGGCGGCTGCTGCGAGGCAGAGGGGGACAGGTGTATGCAGTCGCATAAACACATGACCATGCCGGGTGAGGGCGGGGATGGGGCGGAGCCATTCCGTGGCGGGCCGGAAGTCCGCTCGATCAGCGGACGGAGGAAGTGTCGGGAGGAGCTGCCGGGAGGAGCTGCCGGCGCAGGGCCTCAGCCCTCCGCCCGCCCGAACAGCGGCGCCAGCAGCAGTTGCGCCGCCCCCTCGGCCACCCCCCGCCCGCCGCCGGAGGCGACCCGTACCGGTACCGCGTCCTCGCCCGCGCGCCCGGCGCGTTCCTCCAGGACCGCGGTGACGCCCCGTACGAAGGTCTCGGGCGCCGCCGCGATCGTGCGGCCGCCCAGCAGGACGAGGTCGACGTCGAGCAGGGCGACCAGGTTGCCGGCCGCGGTGCCGAGGACACGCGCCGCCTCCGCCATGTCGCCCCGCGCCACCGCGGCCAGGCACAGCGCCTCCACACAGCCGCGGTTGCCGCACCCGCAGGGCGGCCCGTCCAGCTGGACGACCTGATGCCCGAACTCCCCGGCCCCGGTACGGACGCCCCGGTGCACCGCGCCCCCGATCACGAGCCCCCCGCCGAGCCCCGCCCCGAAGTGCAGATACGCGAACGACGCGAAGGCCCCGGCCGCTCCCTGGACCGCGAGTCCGAGGGCGGCGGCGTTGGTGTCCTTGTCGACGACGACCGGCAGCGACAGCCGCCGTGCGAGCACGTCCCGCAGCGGGAAGCCGTTCCACTCCGGGAACCCGGTGACCCGGTGCAGCACCCCGCGCCGATGGTCCAGCGGACCGGGCAGCGCCACGCCGACCCCGAGCACCGCGCCCGGCCGGCCGCCGTCGCCCGCCAGTTCCGCCACTTCGCGCACCGTCCGCGCGACGACCGTCTCCGCACCGGCCCCCAGATCCAGCGCGGCGCTCCGCCGGGCCACCACGGCACCCGTCAGATCGCAGAGCACCGCCGTCAGCTCGTCCCGGTCCAGATGCACCCCCACCGCATGCCCGGCCTCCGGCACCAGCCGCAGCACCGTGCGCGGCTTGCCCCCGGTCGACGCCCGCCGCCCAGCCTCCGCCGCGAGCCCCTCCTCACGCAGCCGGGCGGTGATCTTGCTGACCGCCTGCGGGGTGAGCCCGGTCCGCTCGGCGAGTTCGAGCCGGCTGATGCCCTCGGGACCGGCCGTGCGCAGCAGATCGAGCACCAGCGCGGCGTTGTGGCTGCGCAGGGCGCCCAGATTCACGCCCACGACGCCACCGGCCGGGGCGCCCACGACAGCGCCACCCGAGCCGCTCACGCCGCTCCCGGCCACGGCGCCCGCCACCCCGCCTCCCGCCGCACCGCCTCCGGCATCAGCACCGCCGCCCGCACCCTTCGCCCTCTCCCAGCCACCCATCACCCGACCATTCTCCCTCGCGCTTGCACTTTGGCAACAGCGTTGCGAAAGTAGACGGCATGACTGGCACTCCCGGCACGACCGCTACTCCCCTGCGCGTGGGCCTCGTCGGCTACGGCCTGGCCGGCTCCGTCTTCCACGCTCCGCTGATCGCCACCACCGAGGGGCTCGCCCTGGACACGGTGGTCACGTCGAACCCCGAGCGGCAGAAGCAGGCCCGCACCGAGCACCCGGACGTACGCGTCGCCGCCACGCCCGACGAGCTGCTCGCCCGCGCAACCGACCTCGATCTGCTCGTCGTCGCGTCCCCGAACAAGACGCACGTCCCGCTCGCGACCGCCGCCCTCGAGGCGGGCCTCCCGGTCGTCGTCGACAAGCCGATCGCCGGCACCGCGGCCGAGGCACGCGAGCTGGCGGCGCTCGCCGAGGAACGCGGCCTGCTGCTCTCCGTCTTCCAGAACCGCCGCTGGGACAACGACTTCCTGACGCTCCGCCACCTCCTGGCCGAGGGCGAGCTGGGCGACGTATGGCGCTTCGAGTCCCGCTTCGAACGCTGGCGTCCGCAGCTGAAGGGCGGCTGGCGGGAGTCCGGCGACCCGGCAGAGATCGGAGGTCTGCTGTACGACCTCGGCAGCCATGTCGTCGACCAGGCCCTGGTCCTCTTCGGCCCCGTCACGCACGTGTACGCCGAGGCCGCGGTCCGCCGCCCCGGCGCCGAGACGGACGACGACACCTTCATCGCGCTCACGCACGCGAACGGCGTCCGCTCCCACCTGTACGCCTCCGCCACCACGGCCCAACTCGGCCCGCGCTTGCGGGTACTGGGTTCCGAGGCGGGCTACGTCAAGTACGGCCTGGACCCCCAGGAGGCGGCGCTGCGCGACGGCCTGCGGCCCGGCGCCGGTGCGGACTGGGGCGTCGAACCCGAGTCGCTGTGGGGCCGGGTGGGCGCCGGCGATTCCCCCCTGACCGGCGGCGGCCGCGCCGAACCCACCCTCCCCGGCGACTACCCCGCCTACTATGCGGCCGTGGCCGAGGCACTGCTGGGCGGCGGCCCCAACCCGGTGACCGCCCTGGAGGCGGCCGCGACCCTCGACGTACTCGAAGCGGCACGCCGCTCGGCCCGCGACGGAGTGACGGTGACGCTGTGACACACAAGACGCACAACCCGGAGATCACCCCGAAGTTCCAGCCGGAGCTCACCCCGCCCCTGGAGGAGCTGGAGGCCCAGGAACGGCGCCTGGTCTTCCGCCGGTTCACCTACGAGGACGCCTGGGCGCTGGGCTCCCTGCTGGTCGAGCTGGCCCGCGAGCGCCAGGCCCCGGTGGCCATCGACATCCACCGGGCCGGCCAGCAGCTCTTCCATGCCGCCCTGCCCGGCTCCACCCCGGACAACGACGCCTGGATCGCCCGCAAGCGCCGGGTGGTGGAGCGCTACGGCACCTCGTCCTACATCGTCGGCGCCCGCTTCCGCGCCAAGGGCACGACGTTCGAGGACTCCTCCCGCCTGGATCCCGACACCTATGCGGCCCACGGCGGCTCGGTCCCGATCAACGTCGAGGGCGTGGGCGTGATCGGCTCGGTGACGGTGAGCGGGCTGCCGCAGCTCGACGACCACCGGATGGTGATGGAGGCACTGGAGGAGTTCTTGAGCGGCCGGTAAGGGCAACGCCCTGCTCTTGAGGGGCGCGGGGAACTGCGCGACCAGCCACGAACCAGCCGCGGCTGACGAACAACGCGCAGTTCCCCGGCTCTCCCAGCGGAGCGTTACGCGTCCTTGAATTCCTGCCGCTGACGGCCGAGCCCCTCGATCTCCAGCTCGACCACGTCCCCCGCCCGCAGATACGGCTTGGGCTCGGGCCGACCCATGGCCACCCCCGCCGGCGTACCCGTGTTGATGACATCGCCGGGATACAGCGTCATGAACTGGCTGACGTACCGCACGACCTCCCCCACCGGGAAGATCTGCTCGGCCGTCGTCCCGTCCTGCTTCGGCTCACCGTTGACCCACAGCTTGAGCGACAGCTTCTGCGGATCCGGCACGTCGTCCGCCGTCACCAGCCACGGCCCCAGCGGATTGAACGTCTCGCAGTTCTTCCCCTTGTCCCACGTCCCGCCGCGCTCGATCTGGAACTCCCGCTCGGACACGTCGTGCGCGACGGCGTACCCGGCGACATGCGAGAGCGCCTCCTCGGCGGACTCCACATAACGCGCCGTACGGCCGATGACGACCGCGAGCTCGACCTCCCAGTCGGTCTTGGTCGATCCCCTCGGGACGAGCACCGTGTCGTTCGGGCCCACGACCGTGTCCGCGGCCTTGAAGAAGATGACCGGCTCGGCGGGCGGTTCGGCGCCGGTCTCGCGGGCGTGGTCGTGGTAGTTCAGCCCGATGCACACGACCTTGCCGATACGCGCGAGCGGCGGTCCGATGCGCAGGCCGGCGGCGTCCAGCGCGGGCAGCTCCCCGGTGTCCGCGGCCGTGCGGATCCGCCCCAGCGCCGCGTCATCGGCGAGCAGCGCTCCGTCGATGTCCGGGACGACTCCGGAGAGGTCCCGCAGAACTCCCTCGGCGTCGAGCAGCGCAGGCGTCTCCGCACCCGCCGTACCGACTCGCAGCAGCTTCATGATCACAATCTCCCTCGATCGCGGGCGTCCGCCGATGGGTGCAGCCATCGGAGGACTGGTCGATCCTCCAAGGTCCACGGCCAGTCCGCAATACCCGGTTCACGTACTGGACCGTAGGCCCCCGCCGGTCACCGGGGCTCAGCGATAGAGCACGGCCCGCTCCACCGCGCTCCACGTCGTACTGGTCACCACGTAGAGCGCGGCGGCCAGCGGTAGGACCGCAACGGTGACCAGGGTGAAGAAGGACATGAACGGCATGACCTTGGTCACCGCCCCCATCCCCGGCACCGGCTCACCGCCGGCCACCGGCACCGCCGGATTGGCGGCCATCATCCGCTTCGTACGGTGGAAGTTGAACGCGGCGACACAGGCGACGACCACGAAGAGCCCGGCGTACACGAGCCCCGCGCCCCCGAACAGTCCGCCGCCGTCGAGCGCGTCCGCCCATCGGTCGCCCAGAGGGGCGGCGAACAGCTGGTGGGTGAGCAGTTCGTTCGCCCCGCCGCCGATCGTGGTGTTCGAGAACAGGTGGTAGAGCAGGAAGAACGCGGGCAGCTGGCACAGGCTGGGCAGAATCCCGGACAGCGGCGACACCTTCTCCTCGGCGTGCAGTTCCAGCAGGGCCCGCTGGAACTTCTCGGGGTTCTTGCCGTGCTTCTTCCGCAGCTCGGCGATCTTCGGCTGCAGCTTGGTCCGCGCCTTCTGCCCGCGCGCGGCGGCCCGGGACAGCGGATGCACGAGCAGCCGTACGAACGCGGTGAACAGGACGATCGCGGCGGCGGCCGCGGAGGCGCCGAACAGCGGCGCGAGCAGATCGGCCAACTGCTGAACAAGGTCGGCGAATACGGACATGGGTGAGCCCTCCGAGGGTCTCGTCGTGCCGGAGTGATCGGGAATGCCGGGAACCGGCATGGCGGCATGACGACCCGCGTCGGGTCACGCGTGTGGGATCAGAGGTCGGTGCGTGCCCTACGCGACGGTCGCCGGGAGGGCGTGCCCGGGTGCCCTGGGCCGTGGCCGGCCCGAGGCGTCGGGGTCACGTTGGGGCAGGAAGGCCGTACGGCGGGCCCGGTCACGGATGGCCGTACGCACGCGTGTGGGCGCCACGGCGGGCGCGGCGCGCGAGGCGAGGAGGGAGCAGACGGCGAACGCGGAACTCGCGGCGGCGGTGGCCGCGAGCGCGACGGTCGCGGAGAGGCTGCCGGTGTCGAGCAGCGCGATCTCGAGGAAGAGCAGCACCAGCATGGCGGCGGGGCGCAGACCGGCCAGACGACGGATCATCGGCGGCCCCTCCCCTCGTTCGGCTCGCTGCTACGGCGCTCGTCCTGATGTTCGTTATACAGGATCCCTCACGCCGACTCGTGCTCGATGGGCCGCAACAGCCGCCTGGGCTTCAGCAGCGCCCGGCTGACCGGATCCGCCGGGTCCGGATCCAGTCCGGGCCCCGGCTCCATGAGGACGTCCTCGACGGGTACGACGGTTGCGCAGGCGCGGCATTCGCCGTACGGCCCGAGTTCCGCGCCGCACTCCGCGTGCCGGAAGTAACGCAGCCGGACCTCGTCGAAGTGCTCGCGCCCCCACAGGCCGAGCGAGCGCAGGGTGGGCCACAGGGCGATGCCGCGCTCGGTGAGGACGTACTCGTCGCGCGGCGGCGACTGCTGGTACCGGCGCTTTTCGAGGATCCCCTCCGCGGTGAGCGTCTGGAGGCGGGCGGCCAGGACGGCGCGCGGGATGCCGAGGTGGACCAGGAAGTCGTTGTAGCGCCGGACGCCGTAGAGGGCGTCGCGGATGACGAGCAGCGTCCACCGCTCGCCGACGATCTCGAGCGCCCGGGCGATCGAGCACTGCTGTGTCGCGTAGTCCTTGCCCAGTGCCATGCCGTCCACTGTAACCGTTTTTCACCTTCTTGGTTCAATGAATGAACCTAGGATGCTACGGTGAGGTCCATGTCAAGGTTCAATGACCGAACTGTCGCCGAGGCCAGCACCGCGCCGACCGTTCCCCACCCCGCCCCGCCCGTCGCGGAACACCCCCCGGACCGGCGCGCCACCCTCGCCCTGACCAGCGCCGCCACCGTCGTGGCCCTGATGACGTACACCGCGCCGATGGTCACGCTCCCCCAGACCGCCGCCGACCTGCACACCCCGCTCTCCGCCCAGGCCTGGCTCCTCAACGGCACCCCGCTCGGCCTCGCCGCCCTCCTCCTGGTGGCCGGCAGCCTCGCCGACGACTACGGCCGCCGCCGGATCTTCGTCGCCGGCACCTTCGCCCTGGGCATCACCACGGCCCTGGGCGCCCTGACGACCACCACCTGGCTCTTCACGCTGGCCCGCATCACCCAGGGCGCGGCGAGCGCGGCCCTCCTCGCCAGCAGCCTCGGTCTGATCGTCCATGCCTTCCCGGACCCGCGCGGCCGGCTGCACGCGACCGGCGTATGGGGCGCCTTCGTCAGCGGCGGCATCGCACTGGGCCCGGTCCTCGTCGGCGCGATGCCGAACTGGCGGCTCTCCTACGGCGTACTGGGCGCCGCCGCGCTGATCGTGGCGGCCCTGTCCACACGCGCGCTCTCGGAGTCCCGTGCCCCGCGCGGCGGCCGCCCCGACCTCGCCGGCGCGGTGACCTTCGGACTGGCCCTCGTCTCCCTGGTGGCGGCGCTGACCCTGGGCCGGGACGGCTGGCTGCGGGCACCCGTGGGTCTGCTGCTCCTGGCGACCGTGACCCTGCTGGGGCTCTTCGCCGCGGTGGAGCGGCGCGCGGCGACGCCGATGATCGACCTGTCGCTGCTCCGCCGTCCCCGCTTCCTCGCCTCCTCGGCCGGCGGCCTGTTCACGGGCCTCGCGGTGATCGGCCTGTTCAGCTTCCTGCCGGCGCTGCTCCAGCAGACGCTCGGCCTGTCCGCGATGGACACGGCGTGGCTGTTCCTGCTCTGGTCCGGCCTGTCCTTCGCGGTGGCCCTCCAGGCCCGAAGGCTGGCCGGCCGGATATCGCCGCGCCTCCAGCTCGCCCTGGGCTTCGTCCTGCACGCGGGCGGCGCCCTGGCGATGCTGGGCGCGCTCGACGCGGGTTCCTGGCCCCGGCTGCTGCCCGGCCTGATGGTGGCCGGCATCGGCAGCGGTCTGCTGAACGCCGCGCTGCCCCTGCTCTCGGTGGAGTCCGTGCCGGCCCAGCGGGCCGCGATGGGCTCGGGCGCCCAGCAGACGTTCCGGTACATCGGCTCCTGCGCCGGCGTGGCCCTGACCATCGCCCTCGCCACCTCCTCCGGGGACGGCCTGGCACGGGGCGCGGACATCGCGATGGTGGTCTCGGCGGTGCTGGCGCTGCTGGCGGCGGTGAGCGTGGTCGCGCTGCGGGAGCGGTCGGCCTGACGACCGCCTCAGCGCGGGCGCATGGAGACGAGCTTGCCCCACACCACCAGCCGGTACTTCGAGGTGTACTCGGGTGTGCAGGTGGTGAGGGTGAGGTAAGAGCCGGGCTCGGTGTATCCGTGGCCCGGCTTGACGGTGGAGCGCGGGATCGGCCGGATGACACCGCCGTCATGGGCGGCGGTCTGCGACAGGATCCGGTCGACGGCGTACGTGTACGTCGCGCTCCGCGTCTCGACCTGGACGGTGTCCTCGCGCACCAGCCGGTTGATGTACCGGAAGGGCTCGCCATGGGTGTTGCGGTGCCCGGCGAGAGCGAAGTTGCCCGCCTGGCCCGGCTGTTGGGTGCCGGGGTAGTGGCCGACGTAGCCCTTGTTGAGGACGCCGGTCTTGCCGACGCCCTCGGCGACGGGGACACGCAGGTGGAGGCGGGGGACGGTGAGGATGGCGTAGGCCCGGGACCAGTCGGGCTCCGGTGACGTCTCGGCGGCGGGCCGGCGCCGGGTGCCGGCGGACGGGTCGGTCGAGCCGCCGGCACCCCGCGAGGGCGCCGGCTCGGCCGTCGTCGCCGGCACGTCCGCAAGGGAGCCGCCGCCTGCGCCGTCCCAGGCCCGCTCCAGCGCCCGGACCTCCCGCGCGGCCCCCTGCCTCGCCTCCCGGTTGGTCCACCACATCTGATGGACGACCAGCAGCAGAAGCACCACCCCGACGGTGACGAACACCTCCCCGCCGCCCCACAGCACCCGCCGCCGCAGGGCACGCCGCCGAAGCCCGCTGTGCTGCACGACGCGAACCCGCCCCATCCGTGGCCTCCTTCACCGTGGCCGCCCGCACGATAGGCGCCGGGGCGCGAGGTCTCCAGACCCGTGCCCGCACAGTCCGCGCCGAGCCCCCGTCCGGTACCCCGAACACTTCCTCCATAGGTTTGAGAAAGGGGTTTGAAAAAGCACTGTCACACCCCTCGACAACCCCACGCGCCACACCCGATGCTTCCTGACGGCATCAACGGGACAGGCCACGACGCCGGTTCGCCGACGACCGGCCGTTGAACGAAGCGGAGAAGTCATGATCCGACGCAGAACTCTGCTGGCGGCGACAGGCGGCGCCCTCCTCGGCAGCACCCTGGCCACGGGCACCGCACACGCGGACGCGACCATCGCCGTCAACCCGGGCACGTCGTACGGCGCCTGGGAGGGCTGGGGCACCTCGCTGGCCTGGTGGGCGAACGTCTTCGGCAACCGGAACGACTTCGCCGACCTCTTCTTCACCACCAACTCGGTGACCTACAACGGCACGACCCTGCCCGGCCTGGGCATGAATATCGCCCGCTACAACCTCGGCGCGTGCAGCTGGAACAGCGTGGGCGGCGAGACGATGGCCGAGTCGGCGAACATCCCCGCCTTCAAGCAGATCGAGGGCTTCTGGCAGGACTGGAACAACGAGGACCCCGCGTCCTCGGCCTGGGACTGGACGGCGGACGCGAACCAGCGCGCGATGCTGGCGAAGGCGACGGCACGCGGCGCGACCACGGAGCTCTTCGCCAACTCCCCCATGTGGTGGATGTGTTCCAACCACAACCCGTCCGGCGCGGCGGGCGGCGGCAACAACCTCCAGACCTGGAACTACCGCCAGCACGCCTCGCACTTGGCGGCGACGGCGCTGTACGCCAGGAACAACTGGGGCGTGAACTTCGCGACGGTCGACCCCTTCAACGAGCCGGCGTCGAGCTGGTGGACCGCCACCGGCACCCAGGAGGGCTGCCACATGGACCCGGCGGTCCAGGCGGCCGTACTCCCGTACATGCGCAGCGAGTTGGACAAGCGAGGCCTGACGGGCGTACGCATCTCCGCCTCCGACGAGACGAACTACGACACGGCCCGCTCGACCTGGTCGTCCTTCGGCTCCTCGACGAAGGCCCTGGTCAGCCAGGTCAACGTGCACGGCTACCAGGGCTCGGGCGGTCGCCGCGACCTCCTCTACACGGACGTGGTCACCACATCCGGCAAGAAGCTGTGGAACTCGGAGACGGGCGACGGTGACGGCACCGGCCTCACCCTGGCCTCCAACCTCTGCTACGACTTCCGCTGGCTGCACCCGACCGCCTGGTGCTACTGGCAGGTCATGGACCCGACGACGGGCTGGGCGATGATCGCGTACGACGCGAACACACTGCAGCCCACGACCGTCCAGACCAAGTACTACGTAATGGCCCAGTTCAGCCGCCACATCCGCCCGGGAATGAGGATCCTCGACACGGGCGTGAGCTACGCGGCCGCGGCCTACGACGCGTCGGCCCGCCGCCTGGTGATCGTCGCGGTGAACACCTCGACATCGGCCCAGACCCTCACCTTCGACCTGTCCCGCTTCACGACGGTCTCCGGCGGCTCGGGCGGCCTGGTCCCGCGCTGGAACACGGTGACGACGGGCGGGGACCGGTACGCGGCGTACTCCAACACGTATGTGAGCGGGAAGTCGGTGGCGGTGCCGTTCGCGGCACAGTCGGTGCAGACGTTGCAGATCGACGGAGTGGTGATCTGATCGACCGGGGCGACGGGGGCGACCGGGGTGACGCAGCCGTAGGGCTCGACGAGGGAGAACGGGCGCGGGCGCCACTCCGGCCTGCCGGCGCCCGCGATCAACATCCTGGGCCCCGGATCCCGGTGCCGTTCCTGGTGCTGCTGTACCTGGCGAAAACCTGAGCCCGCCAGGCCCCAGCCGGCCTCCTCCCCCGCCGGTGACGGCTCGACCAGGCAATATCTGCCCCCTCTTCTCCCCTCTGTTCTCCGCTGCGCCATCCATGGGCAGTACGGTGTCCCCCATGCGCCCCGACACGCCTGCCGAAAACGTCGACCACACAGCCGAAGCGGCACGCCTGGAGCGAACCGCCGGCCTCTACCCCGAGGACGCCGAGGCCCTGCTGCTGCGGGCCGCGGCCCACCTGGAACTGTCCGGCGACCGCCCCGCCGCGACCGCGCTCTACGACAACCTGCTGTCGTCGTCGACGCCGCTGGAGCACCCCCACCTGGTACGGGCCCTGAAGGCCTCGAACCTCTGGGAGTACGGCCACGAGGCAGAGGCCCGCGCGATCATCGACGGCGTCCGGGCGGCGTCGCCGCGCGACCCGGCCCCCTGGGTGATCATCGCGGAGGCGCTGGAGTCCCACGACGAGCTGGAGCAGGCGCAGGAGACCTTCACGGAGGGCGTCCGTCTCCTCCTGACCGACGTACCGGAGCCCCCGTACTCCGCGCACCCTCTGCTGTTCGGCCGCCACCGGGTCCGACGCATGCTCGGCGCGCCCCACGACGAGTGGGACACCTTCGCGGACACCCTCCACTCGATGCCGGTCTCCCTGGACGAACTCCACGACCCGAAGCGGGTGTGGTCCCTGGGCTCGGACAACCCGGCGGAACTGGAGGCGGAGATCTCACGCCTGCGCGCGGAGCTGGGCGCATACCGGGAGGCCCTGTCCCGCCCCTTCCCGGTGGCGGTCCTCCACTGGACGGCACCGGAACTCACGGAACTGCTGACGGCGTACCCGACCCTCTCCATCGAGTACCCCTCCCACGAGGAGCACCTGGCGACGATAGAGGGCTCCCTGAGAGAACTGTCGACCTCCGGCACCCCGAACCTGGGCATCGTGACGGGCACGGTCCCGTCCTACGAGGCCTTCGCGGCCTCGGAACTCTCCTCCCCGGACGACGCGACCCTGCTACCGCAGTACGCGACGACGCTGGCGGCGCGGGGGCGGGCGGTTGCTTGGCCGCCGCAGCGGGGGGCGGGGTGCTGGTGTGGGTCGGGGGCAGCCTATGGCGAGTGCCACGGAACCGTGAGCTGATCTGGATCCCGCCCAGCTCCAGCAACCCGTGGGCCGACCGCCTAAAGCCCTTGGCAGATAAGGGATTTATCAACCCACTTCACAGGTCAACCTCCCGCTATGTCCCACCTTTGCAGTACGGTCACATTTACTGTGTGAGCCGAAGGGCTGCCGTCTTTGGAGTGGCCCTGACCTGTGCATTTTGAGGAACCGATGCCCTACGAGCCCGGCACCGTCTGGCAGTACGACGTCCCCACGACCGGCAGCACCCATCTGCCACCAGACGCCGGATACGGCAGGGCCCTGACTAACCAGGGATACGGCTTCGAAGTCGCTGTGGCAGACCTGATCGACAACTCGATCGACGCGGGCGCCAACAAGATCGTCGTCCACTTCCTGCGTGACGCAAAGCGGATCCTCACTTTGCTGATCATCGACAACGGCAAGGGAATGGACGAGGCCGGGCTGGTTGATGCGATGACGGTCGGGCGACGCCGGACCTACGGCGAAGACGCCCTCGGCATGTATGGCACCGGCCTGAAGGCCGCGTCGCTCTCCCATGCGTCGTCGCTCACCGTGGTCAGCCGCACGAAGCGCAGCCGCGCCGTCGGCCGCTGTCTTACTGCGGAAGGGATCGAAGACGGCTTTCGCTGCGACACCGTGGATCCGCGCTACGCACAGGATCTCGTCGACCGGTACGACGGCATCATCGAGTGGCACGGCACAGTCGTACGGTGGGACCAGGTACGGGCTTTTGAGACTGTGACACCTGGGCAGAGCGATCAGTACCTGTCGAAGGCAATCGCACGCCTGGAGACCCACCTCGGGCTCTACCTTCACCGCTTCCTGCAACGCGGCCTCCAACTGGACATAGCGGTATGGGACGTGAGCAGCAACGGGGACAGCCTCGGCGAAGAGGTTGACCACATCGCCGTAGAGGCCCTGGACCCCTTCGGGTACAAAGTGCCCGGGAAGAAGGGATATCCGAAGCAGTTCACCGCGCCCGTGGAGGGCATCGGAGACATGCGCCTGACCGCCCATATCTGGCCACCCAAGTCGAAGCAGGCGGGCTTCCGGCAGATCGGGGCGCTTGCAGAGCGGCAGGGTTTCTACTTCTACCGGAACGACCGCCTTGTCCAAGCGGGAGGCTGGAACGGCCTGCGCAACCCCGAGGGACATCTCGTTCTGGCCCGGGTCGCGGTGGATCTTCCCCCGCATGAGAACAGCGTCCTGAGCCTCGATGTGAAGAAGGAAAAGGTCACGGTCACCCCGGCCTTCACCCTGGGCGTGGACGAGGCGGTGGATTCCTCAGGACACACCTTCCAGCTGTACCTCAGCGACGCCGAGAGCTCCTACCGCGACGGTTCCAGACGCACCGAAATCGTTCGGAAGCCCGTAACGCCTCCGGGCAAGGGACTGGATCCGAAGGTCAAGCGGGTCGTCAAGGAGGAACTGCCAGAGAAGGGGGGCGAAGAGCCGATCGCGTTCACCTGGGCGCCGCTCCCTCCCGACCGGTTCTTCGAACTGGACCGCGAGAACAACATCGTCATCCTCAACAAGGACTTCCGCGAGGACTTCAACGATGGCAGGCGCGGCGGAGCGAACGACGCTCCCGTCACAAAGACCCTGCTGTACTTGCTGCTTGAGGACTGCTTCGGGCTCGGGCGCTGGGAGCGCAGCCGTCAGGACCGCGTGGACTACTGGAACACCATTCTCCTGGCTTCCGCGGAGGCGCATCGCACGCGGCGCACGCAGACGCTCTCCTGACCGTCCTACGACACCCGCTTCTGGCTCCCCTCTGACCGCTGATTGAGGTCCGCACATGAGCGACACCCCTGGCAACGTGCTCTTGGACATCCACGCTTCTGCGCTGGCTGGCATGGGCAGCGTCCCTCGGCATTTCGCGCGGTGGGCCGCGCTGGCCGCCGACGAGGTCCACCCAGACGCTGACCTCAGCGAGGAGCGGTTCCGGGAGTGCCTCATCAGCGAGGACGAGGCACTCGCGGCTCTCTGGAGCCGCCATCTCACCTCATGGGACTTCGCGGAAGATCCTCAGTGGGCACTCGGCAACCCCGCCCGCACCGACGAACGGCGTGCGGCCGTGTACGACCGCCTCCGGTTCGGCAGCGATCTGCGGAAGGCACTGGACAACGCCGTTCCCGTTGCGAAGCTTCCCGGCCCCACCGTAATCACTCGTAAGTTCACTCCCTGGTACACCCCCGAACGCGTAATTGCCCGCTCCTTCTACTGGACGTCGTACGAAGGGAAGCTCCGCGCAAAAGGCTGGCCCGATGCGGCAATCGCCAGCCTGGACGAGGCTAGCCGAGCGGTCGTCGAACGCCTCACTGACCCCGAGCAGCCCGCAGCCAGGCAGGCGAAGGGTCTGGTCGTGGGATACGTCCAGTCCGGAAAGACGGCGAACTTCACCGGCGTCGCTGCCAAGGCAATCGACGCCGGCTATCGGCTCGTCATCGTGCTCGGTGGCACCCTCAACCTTCTGCGAGCACAGACGCAGCGCCGTCTCGACATGGAGTTGATCGGGCAGGAAAACATCTTGCGGGGCGCGGACATTACTGACTTGGAATCCCTAGTCGGCGTCGACTATGTCAGCGATGACGACGCGGACTGGCCCGATTTCGTCAGGCACGGAGGACGACCCTCCACGCTGGGCGCCTTCGATATTGAGCGTCTGACGACTCGGGACAACGACTACAAGAGCCTCGCGCAGGGCATCCGGGCGCTGGAGTTCGAGAAGCGTGAACCGACCCGCCCGCTCTACGACCCAGCGAACATCCATCACGCCGCGGCTCGGGTCCTGGTGGTGAAGAAGAACAAGTCCGTCCTCACCAAACTCGTCAAGGACCTCAAGCAGATCCACGGGCTGCTCGGGGAGCTTCCGACCCTGATCATCGACGACGAGTCCGACCAGGCTTCCGTCAATACCCTGGATCCCAAGAAGTGGGAGGCCGGGACCACCGAGCGCACCGCGATCAACGGACTGATATCCCAACTCCTCAAACTACTTCCGCGGGCGCAGTATGTGGGATACACCGCAACTCCTTTCGCCAATGTCTTCGTTGACCCCGGTGACGACGATGACATCTTCCCGAGCGACTTCCTGATCTCGCTGCCCCGCCCCTCCGGGTACATGGGGGCTCAGGACTTTCACGATCTGGATTCTCCGGTAGCGGAAGACGAGCGGACTCTTGCCAACTCGCAGGAGAAGGCCCACGTCCGGGGAATCTTCGAGTCGGCTGGCGACCGTCTGCAGGAGGCTATGGACGCCTTCATCCTGTCTGGCGCCCTGAAGCTCTACCGGGCTGACCATGGAGTCCCGGAAAGTCCGTTCCGGCACCACACGATGCTCGTGCATCAGTCCGTACGCAGGGATGATCATGCCGATCTCGCGCTGCGCATCAATTCCATGTGGCACCAGGCGGGGTACAGCTCTGCGGCCGGGCATGAACGCCTTGCCGCGCTGTGGACCTCAGACTTCATCCCTGTGAGTGAGGCGCGGGCGTCCGACCTCCCCGCTCCGAGTTCCTATGAAGAGCTGCGTCCATACGTCAATGTCGCGCGACAGCGCATCGGTTCAAACGGCCAGCCGGTCATCGTTGTGAACGGCGACTCCGATCGCTACTTCGACCAGCTCGGCCTCGACTTCGACCGGACCCCGCATGTCTGGAAGATCCTTGTGGGAGGCACAAAGCTGTCGCGGGGTTTCACCGTGGAGGGCCTGACCATCACCTATTACCGGCGTACCACCCAGCAGGCGGACACGCTGATGCAGATGGGGCGTTGGTTCGGTTTCAGGCCAGGATACCGAGACCTTGTGCGGCTCTACATCGGGCGGGAAGAACCGTTCGGGCGCGACAAGTCCGCGGATCTGTACGAGGCGTACGAAGCGATATGCCGGGATGAAGAAACATTCCGTGAGCAGCTAGCCCAGTACGCCGTGGTGGTCGACGGGCAGCCTCAGATGACGCCCATGGAGGTGCCCCCTCTTGTGGCGCAGCACCTGCCGTGGATCAGGCCGTCGGCGCGCAACAAGATGTTCAACGCGGAACTCGTGGAGATCCGGTCCCCAGGACGCCCCATCGAGCCAGCCTCGTACCCGATGAACAACAGCGCTGCTCACAAACGGAACACGGAACGCTGGCGCCCGCTGCTGGACAGGCTCGGTGCGACACCGATGTCGTTCAGCAATCCGCCGGACAGTTCCAGCGCTTTGACACGCAACTTCGAAGCACTGACGGGGATCGTTCCCCACAGCGAGCTCGTGGGCGTGCTGTCCCAGCTTGAGTGGGAGCGTCCGCAATACTTCGACCCCCACCTGACCTATCTGAGGCAGCTCGACGGCACGCTCGCCACGGTGGACGACTGGCTGCTCATCTCGCCCCGGCTGGCCTCGAACAAGCGGGTCGAAGCCGGCATCCTCGGCTCCGCCCCACTGTCTCTGGTCCGCCGGAAGCGGCAGGCCGGCAAGACGTCCTTCGGACGCATCGCCAGCGTCGAACACCGCACGGCGGCACAGCGCCTCATCGATGAGGCCGCCTCACCCCTGGGTATCCCGGGCCAGAACGCTGGAGTCGGGCCCACAACCGGAGTCATCCTGCTGTACCCGGTCGTCGACGGTGACAGCCACAGTGACGTCCATGCCGTCGTCCGCAACGGATCGGCTGACCCATCGAAGATCGTGATGGCCTTCACCCTGATCCCGCCGACCTCGGCTGTGAGTGGGGACCGTCGTCTTGTGCGGTTCCGTGCGAAGGACTCTCGGCACACCAACGACGCTACGATTCCGGTGAGTTCATCCTGAGGGGGATCCGCTTGCTGCCCATCGATATCCACGCTGCTCAGAACGTCGCTCTGGCGGACGAACTGAGACGCGACGCCGACCTCCTGGCCGTGCACGCGGAGTTGATGGGCAGGGACCCCTCAGGGGAGCGGTTCGCCGCAGTGCTTCGAAACACGATTGATCAGCTGCTGAACGGCGAGGTCACTGGCCGTTATGCCTGGGATTCCTTGTACAAGACCGAGAGGACCCACGCGGGAACTCTCGTCGAGATAAACCTGCAGCGGGAGTTCAAGTTCGCAGACGGCGCTGCAATGGACTACCGGATCGCCGGCATCGAGGTGGACTGCAAGTACTCGCAGAGCTTCGGCGGCTGGATGATCCCACCGGAGGCCCGAGGACACCTCTGCCTGCTTGTTTGGGCCAACGACAGCGTGAGTCTCTGGAGCGCCGGTCTCTTCCGGGTGAGGGATCACTGGCTGAACCGAGGAAGCAATCGCGACGCGAAGCTCACCGTGAAAGCCATCCACCGGGATAAAATCCTGTGGCTTTGGCACGACGCGGAGCTGCCAGAGAACGTGCTCCTTCACATGGACCCCTCCGACCGCGCCGCCGTCTTCGCACCGCAAGCTGGCCAGCAGCGCCTCAATGAGCTGTTCCGGCGCGCACAGAAACGGCGCATAAGCCGGAACGTGGTACGGACTGTGGCTCAGCAGAAGGACTACATGAAACGAGTACGCGGCAACGGAGGGTCACGATCAGCCCTCAAGCCCGAGGGAATCCTCATCATGGGCGACTACGACAGCCACCGTGCAGTTGCTAGGAAGCTTCAGCTGCCTGCACCCGGCGAGGGAGAGTTCGTGAGTGTGCGGGTGATACGAGCGGGCGCACGTCATACTGCGATCCCACAGATAGAGCTTGACGGGAAGAATTGGGTAGTCGCCGATGAAAACGACCCGCCGGAAATGGCTCCGCAACTCCCTCCGCACACATCACGCGCATAGCTTGCCCCACACCTGTAAAGAAATCAGCCGCACTGGAATATTTCATGCCGCTCAGCATTGATCTGCAGACTCTCGTCAACAAGCACCTAACTGACGCGGAAGCCATCAGTGCAGTAATTCTAGGACTCTGCTGGAACGACTCCGCACTCGCTGGCGCCGCCAGGATTTCTCTAAATGAGAACGAGACAGTCGAGGACGCAGCTAAGCGCCATGACCTCGGCTGGAATCCGACCTGGCTGACAGACGCTGGATACACGGCATATGACTCCATCGGAACGGCCCTTGAAGAGCCCAATCCCGCCGCCGGTCCCATTAATTGGACCCCCGAAGTGAGAACATTCCGTCTCGACGATGGAGTTGCTGATTCGGCCCGAGGACACGGCTTCCGTCGGCGCACATCAGCCGAACTAGCAGTCCTATCCCTATGGACGCACGTCATGAACAAGAGAGACATTTCTTTCGAGAGGCCGCTTGAACTTAGCCCAAATACTCGGGGAGCTCTCTTCCGAGACTTCCTCATCTACTTCCTTCAATGCAGCCTTCCACACGGCTGGAAGGTCCGCCACGAAGTTCCGCTTACCCATATCCGCGGGCTGCACATGCGCAGGGATGTGAGTGGCAGGAAAAGCGACATCCTGATCATCGATGACGGCGACCGGCTCGTAGCAGCACTATCGTCCAAATGGTCTTGGCGATCCGACCGAGGCACAGAGGCAGCACAGATGGTGCCCTTGACTCGATATCGCCCCGACATCCCCTACGCCTTGGCAACAGCAGAATTCCCGCGAGCTGCAAGAGTCGCGCGAGAGAGCGTCGAAGACCGGGCCTACCACCTGTGCCCAGGATGGGTTGGTTCGTGGATGGCCGTAAACGAACTACAAGCAGGCGTCTCGCCCCTCGAACGCTGGCCGAGCTTGGAGGTGCTGCGCCAAGAAGGAATCTCTCGGGCTCAGGCACTGGCTCTCAACGGTCTGGATACCCTGGTCGAGGACCTTCGCAACAGCGGCGACATCCTGTGAGTAGGGACCGGGAGGCCAAGGGTATGTCCGAAGCAAATTGGGAACCGCCCGTCGGCTCCTGGGCATCATCCGCGGCCCGTCGGCGGAACATGCAGGCCATCCGGAACAGGGACACCAAGCCGGAATGGCTCATTCGCAGGCTCGTCCACGCCCAAGGCCTGCGCTACCGAGTCGCCGCCAGGCCGCTTCCGGGCCTTCGGCGAACTGCGGACATGGTCTTCGGTCCTGCGAAGGTGGCTGTCTTCATCGACGGCTGCTACTGGCACGGGTGCCCCGAGCACTACGTGCCGCCGAAGACCAACAAGGGCTACTGGTCCGACAAGGTCGCCCGGAACATGGCCCGCGACCGGGACACCGACCAGCACCTCGAAGAGGCGGGCTGGACGGTGCTCCGGTTCTGGGAACACGAGCCGTCAGAGGACTGCGCAGCGCGCATTGCGGCCGCGGTCGAGCTGCGCCGCAGCGCCACCCGGAAGGCAAAGCCGGACAGCTAGTCAGCCCTTCTTCCGATCGCGCTCCCGCGCCGCCTTCAGCACATCGGTGATCGATTCACCGATTGCCTGCGCGACAGGCGGTGGAAACGCGTTGCCAACCTGTCGGTACTGGGCCGTCTTACCCCCGCTGAAGTCCCACCTCGTCGGAAACCCCTGAATGACCGCGGCCTGACGCACCGTGAGCATCGGACCGTCAGGACCGAACAGATCCCTGTCCTCCGTGCCGGTTGGCTTCCCGTCCACGGGCGCATTGGCCACGCCCATGCCCGAGACCCCAAGTGCCCGCCATGCTTTCTTAGCCCGGCTAGGACCGAGATCGGCGCCCCCGTGCTTCTTAGAGCCGCCCACAAGCGTGGGGGCCACGTCCTTGTCAGCCGCCTGCTTCCAGTCTTCGAAGACCTGCCGGGCCCGGGCGGCCCGAGGCCCCTCCTCAAATGGGCGGATGCGCTCCAGCATCGTGCCCTTGAGTGCCCTGTAAACCGTGACCCTCTCGGCGCTGGGGGCGGGAGCTTCGTACTTCAGATCCTTGAGGACGTCCTTCCGGAAGGCAACAAGGATGGAGCGAGGCCGAAGTTGCGGAACGCCGAACTTCTCCGCCTCGTATACCTTCCACCCCACAACCTCATAGCCAGGTAGCCCGTCGTCGGCTGGCTCCATCCCCTCCAACCGTGCCTGAATTCGCGACCTGTAGTCGTCGAACTTGGCATCCATGAGGCCGCGCACGTTCTCGATCATCACGGCTCGGGGACGGATCAGCTCGGCTAGGGCCAGGATGCGTGGGAAGAGGTCACGTTCATCATCCTCACCCAGCTGCTTGCCAGCGTGGGAGAACGGGGGGCACGGGACACCGCCAGCCAGCAGGTCAACCTCGCCCCGGCGATAGAAGCCGACACTCTTCTGCAGATCCTCTTCGGGGTCAAACCCCTCCACGTCCTTGCAGAGAATGTCGCAGTTGTCGCGCTCCCAGTCCCACTTCGGGTGCACCTCGATGTTCTCGCGCAGTGTCGCTGCCGCGTACTTGTCGATCTCGACGAGGGCAAGGTGCCTGAAACCGGCGCCATGCAGCCCGATCGCCTGTCCGCCGGCGCCAGCACAGATCTCGATCGACGTGAATTCGTCCTCCGACAGCGCACGGGCGCCCTCGGGTTCGTTCATGCGGGTCATGCCCCCTCCTTACAGCCGTACAACGGCAGACACACCTTGCAATCCACCATCACTGAGGGTGACAGACCCCACTGACAACGAGATCTCACCTGGCAACGAGACCTCACTAAGTGTGCAGTACGCCCGCCGGATCGCTGAACGCACCCTCCGCCACGCCGAACACTCATACGATATTGCCCATGCGGATACCTGCCTGGACTGAGGACGAACTCGTGCTTGCCGGAGCGCTTGTCGTGAAGAACGGCTGGCGAGAGCTGCGCACCGGTGACCGGGACGTCCAGGAGCTGTCGGAGCTGCTTCGCTCGCTCCCGATCCATAGCCCGGAAGCACTCGCCTTTCCCAGCTTCCGGTCGCCCGACAGCGTCAGCCGCAAGACCACGGACTTTATGACGAACCACAACCTGTACTCCGGCAAGGCCACGCGATGCGGCAGGCCCACTGTGCTCATGATCGAAGCGTTCACCACACGTGAGGCCGAGATGCTCCAGGCCGCCCAGGCCATCGAGGAGGGCATCGCCTCGGGCGAGCTTCACAGCATCCCGAGGCAGCCAGATGAAGTCGATGAGACGGGCGCCACCGCCATCGAGGGCCGCCTCCTCGTCCGCTGGGCGCTGGCCCGCGAGCGCGATCCGAAGCTCCGCTTGCAGAAGATCGAGCAGCTGCAGCGCCGGGGCCGCCCGCTCCACTGCGAGGTCTGCGACTTCGATTTCGCCCGCACCTACGGCGACCTCGGCGAGGGCTACATCGAAGTGCATCACGTCACTCCTCTTTACGTCTCCGGGACTCGCAAGACCCGGCTCGACGACCTCGCATGCCTGTGCGCCAACTGCCACCGCATGTGCCACAGGAGCCGTCCCGGAGAATCCTGGCGCACGCCTACCGTCCTCCGGGAGTGGATACGGAAGTCCGCCCAGGCACCCGCCCACTAGGCCGCTTCCGTTTCGGCTTCGAAGTGCATCTGAGCCCGGTCGAGAATATTGTCCGGATCATCGCCACGGGCGGCAGTCCAATGGAGCAAGTCTGCAATCAGCTCAACTGCCGACTCTGCGAGGCCGATCTCTCGCCCTCCTCTCCATAGAGCCGCACAGCCAGCGACACTCTGATAGTTCTGGAGCGCTTCCGCAGCTCGCTCAATACGTCGGCAGGCGCGCCCTGCGTTGGTCGAGATCTCACACCAGACCGCCTTGCCCGTCGCAGTCAGCACCGTGCCCCAGTCAGCGGCCAGGGCCGTGAGCAGATGCAGGCCTCGGCCGCATTCCTCATTGCAACCCGCCGCGGTGAGGGACGGCACAGCCTGACTCTTGTCATGGACTTCAAGGCGGAGCCGCTCCCCTCTCCATTCCAAGATCAAGGTTGCCGAGGCACCTTCACCGACGTGCTTGACGACGTTCGTCGCCAACTCCGTGACGAGCAGCTCGGCTTCGTCGGCAACGACGGGCAAACCCCACCGGCTCAGCTGCTTGGCGGTGGCTCGCCGCAGCAGTCGCACTTCCGCCGGCGCTGCCTCGAAAGGCATGACACAGCGGAGTCGGGAATCGGTGACTTCGTAGCCAGCCATGGCCACTCCTCCCTCCCAGCCACGCACATGCTGCGCCTGCCGTATCCGTACGGCTGCACTGCGTAGCGATCTGTCACCGAGCATGGCAGAGAGAACTCTCACTGTGTAACTTCTCATGAGAATCTATCGGGTGAATCTGATGGTGAGCCGGCTTCTGCGCTGCCTAGCCTGACGGGGATCTCCGGGTCGACAGCCCGGCGCATGGCGAAGGAGCCTCATGCCTGAACGGACCACAACCCGTCGCCGCCAACTGGGCGCGATGATGCGCAAGTTGCGGGCCCGCAAAGGGCTGACGCTTGAGGAAGCCGGGCAGCTTGTCGGTGTTTCCAAGGCGACGGTCAGCAGGTACGAGACCCAAGCTGGGCCGGTCAAGTGGGTTGTCGTGGATGCACTGTGCCGTGAGTACGGCGCGACTGAGGCCGAACGCAAGGCAGTTGTGGGACTGGCGAAGGACGCCAAGCAACAGGGCTGGTGGAGCTCGTTCGCCGACTCCATCCCGGAGAGCATGAACCTGCTGCTCACGCTTGAGGACGACGCAGTACGCGAGAGTCACTTCTCTTGCGTCTACGTTCCCGGCCTCCTGCAGACGCGCTCCTACAGCACAGCCCTGCAGAAGGCCAACGAGGTGCCTCTGGCGGCAAATGAGATCGAGCGCCTCGTCGACATCCGCATGAAACGGCAGGAGATCCTCGCCCGCCCGAAGCCTCTGCATCTGTGGGCGATCCTCGACGAGTCCGTGATCCGCCGCGTTGTCGGGTCACCTCAGACCATGAAGGAGCAGCTCGACCGCCTGCTCGAGGCGAATGAGTCCCCTCACATCACGCTTCAGGTGCTGCCCTTCTCCCAGGGTGCCCACGCCGCGGCGCTTGGCAGCTTCGTCATCATCGGCGGCACTGAGCCGGCACTCGACGTGGTGTACGTCGACTTCCATACCGGCTCCCTCTTCTTGGAGAAGGAAGAGGAGTTGGATCGATACAGACTTGCGTTCGAGTACCTCCGGGCACAAGCGTTGGACATGGAGGCCTCCTCCGCCCTGATCCATCGCGCCCGCAAGGAGCTGTGAATGCCTGCTGACTCTCAGCCTGTCACCGAGTCCGCTTGGTTCAAGTCGTCATACAGCGGCGGCAACGCGACCGAATGTGTCGAGGCTGCCTTCATATCCTCCGGCGTTCTGCTGCGAGATTCGAAACGCTCTCGGGGCCCTCACGTCGCCGTGTCAGCCAAGGCATGGAGCAGCTTCCTGACCAGCGCTGTGGTCTGAGGGGCCACTCACTAGAGTGCTGCCTCGGCCCTGCGATCGGTTCGGCCCCATCTGCCAGCAGGTGACGGCCGATCGCGCGGTGCCAACCATGCGAACCGAAGCAGCAAACACCGTCCTTACACGGCAAACTCGCCGTTCCAGCATTCTTTCTTGCTTTCGATCGCATGCACGAAGGCGGGTGACGAAGGCGTGTTCTGCGTCCAGATCCCCGACGAGGGTCCTGTCACTCTCTTCCTGCCCTTGCGGAGCGTGCATGGGAGGGACGCGTCCACGCAAGTGCTCGTCGAATGGGTGGAGCCTGTTCGAGGTCGGCATGCGCTCGTCCAGGCTGACGCGCTCTCACTCTCCAAGATGCGACCGCTGACTTGTGCACCCCCCGGGCGCCGAACACCTCGCCTGACGAGGCCTCATGCATGCGGAACTGATTACTCCTCATGGCGGTGATCCGGATGGCAGCTCCAATGAGCGCCGAGTCGCATATCGGATTAGCCTCCGAAATGAGCGCTAAGTGGATCTTTAATGACGCGCTCCACTCGAACCAAGGAGGAGACATGCGCAAGCTTCAGAAGGCCGCTCTTGCGGCCGCGATGGTCGGGACCCTGAGCCTCATAGCCACCGGCACCGCCTCCGCGCAGCCTGCATACGACGGTCATGGTCACGGGGGTTGCAAGTCTCACGACATGAACATCGAAATTCTCAGCAACATCGGGGTGCTCCCCGGACTTGCAGGGAACGCGTTCAACGGTGAGGGCAACCCGGGCGCCATGTACAACGACATCGGGTCCGACTGCCACTGAGCGAGAGCGATTTCGTGGCGTAGTTCAACGCAATGGGCCCCGGTGCCCTGGGCGACGAGCCCGGGCACCGGGCCTTGCTTTTGGCGGGGCGAGGCCGAGGAGGTCAGTGAATCCAGTAGTCCCGCTCAGGCAGTTCTACCCACCTGTCCGGCCTGCCCACTATCGCCGCGTTGTCCGTCGGACGCAGGCCTGCCCAGGCGCAGGCGTACGCCGCCGCATTGGCGCGGAAGAGGTAGGACGACAGGACCTCCTCGGGGGTGGCGTCAACGTCGGGGGCGCCTCCCGGGTGCAGGTCCCAGCCCTCCACGACGCCGTCTCGAGTCGTGCTGCCCTGGTTGCCGCTCTTGGGGTTGGCGTAGAGGCCGTAGCTGATGGTGCCTCGGGACAGGCGGGTGTGTATGCCGGGCATGGACGGTGCGTAGCCCCAGGGCTGGGTGATCACGCAGCCGCCGGGGACCGTCGTCACGCCGATGATGTGCAGGGTTTCGTCCAGGTCGTAGTCGTACGGGTCGTCCAGGATGTCGGCCAGCTCCGCCTCGTCCGCCGGGGTTGCCTCCAGGCGGCTCACCGCCTCGTCGGCGTCGATGGCGGCCACGCAGGCCAGGCCGAAGCCGTCGTGGTCGATGCCGGTCAGGGCCTCGTTCAGGCGTTTGCCCTCCTCGGCCGTCGCGCGCTCGCGGTCGGTGAGGCGGCCTCGCCGGGCGGCAGGGGGAAGAGGTCCGGGGTGGGGCCGGCCAGGCTCAGGCGTGCGGGTGACCAGCCGCCGATCAGGGGGTGCCAGGGGTCGGCTCCCGCGGCGGCTAGGGCTCGGGCGTTCTCCGGGCGGTCGGACATGACCGCCTCCCACAGGGCCGTGGTGCCGTACTCGAGAGCGTCCACGTCCGCCACACGGCCCGCCAGTTCCGCCACGACCTCAGGTGAGCCGAAGGCCGCCGCCCGGTGCAGTGGGCGGCTCCCTCCGCGGCCCCAGCGCTCGGGGTCGGCGCCCCCGTCCAGGCGGCGTCTGACGTCGTCGTAGTCCTCCCAGGTCTCCCAGTTCATGCCTGCCCAGCCGTCCTCACGAGCCGTCACCATGCCACCTCCAGGCGCGATACGGGTCCATCACCGTCCGCTGCGTCCACTACGTTCGTCAGTCCCAGCCCAGCGGCCGCGCCCCTGCCTGCCCGTGGCGGCCTGCCCCCGTCACACACACCTTCGCAGGCGGCACTGACAATCCACATCGGCGGGCAGGCAGGGCGGGCGCGGCTCGGCGACCAAAGTCGCAGCGCCCTAGACCATCGGCCGATGGCAGGGGCCACGGCCCCTCGTCAGACTCGGCACTGCGCCATATCGGCGACCGGCAACCGGCGGAACGGGGAAACGTCGGTGGCTCGGTGCGCCGGTCGACGGCGAGTGCGCTGGAACTGACGAACTGACGCTGCATGAGGACGGTCGGGGGACATGGCGGATACGGGGCGTATCGGGAGTGGGCGGGGGCGTCCGGCAGACCTGATGAAGGGTGGTCCGGGGGGCGGTGGCGTCGCCGTGTTCAAGGAGTCGGCCTGGGGTCTGACGCTGTTTTGGGTGGCGTGCGGGGCCGTCGTCGGCGGGCTGGTCACCCTTCTTGCCGAGTGGCTCGTGAGGCTGTCGTGGGCTCCCTTGCAGGGGCCGGCCAAGCTGCTGGCGTCCGTACCGGAGCCCTGGCAGAGCATCGGATCCGTCGGGGTGGGGGCGGTGCTGGGGCTGGTGGTCGGCATCATCGCGGTGCACGAGTCGCTGTCGGTGCGCGTGTCCCCCGACCACGTGGTGCTCGGCATCAGGGACTCCTCGCAGGAGTTCGGGCGGGATGAGGTCGCCCTGGCGGTGCGGGACGGCAAGCAGCTGGTGCTGCTCGGGCCGGACGGCATGGAGATCGCCCGGGAGGACTGCAATCTGCCCTGGACGCGGCTGGCCGAGGCCTTCGCCGCGCACGGGTTCCGGTGGTCGGACGAGGATCCGTACCGGGAGGAGTTCCGGCGCTGGGTGCCTGGGATGCCCGGATTGCCCCACGGGGCGGACGCCTTGCTGCGGGCCCGTGCGACGGCCCGGGAGAAGGACGAGGGTGCCGAGGACGCCCGGGAGCTGCGTAGGGAGTTGCTGCGGCTCGGCGTCGTGGTGCGGGATGTGAAGAAGCGGCAGTACTGGCGTATGCCTGTGGGGGCCTGATGTCTTGCAGGACCTCGCCGTGCGCCGGGGACGGTGGCGGCTGAGAGGATTGCGCCGACCGTGGAGGAAGAAGGGGGCGGAGCATGATCGTGCTCGTCTTGGTCGGCGTGCTGCTGCTCGTCGTCGGGGGATGCGTCTGTGTCGTGTGGGCGGCGCGCGGCGGCCCGCGCTGGGTGCGCGTGGTGTCCAGCGTGACCCTGGGGCTGGCCGAGGTGGTGGCGATGCTGGCCCGTGGCTCGGGGAAGTCGAGGTCGGGCTCGAGCTCGGACGACTGATCCACTACGCCCGCCACAGGCGCGGGAACGCCAACGCGGGCCGCGCCGGGTTGGGTTGAGCGGTGCGGCCCGCGTCATGGAGTGGGTGATCGGGTCAGCCGGACTTCGTCGGCGGCGAGGTCGCCGTTGCCCTGCCCTCCGTCAGGAGCCACTCGTGGTGGAGGGCGCCCAGCGGGATCTTCGTCTGGAATACGGGGGTGCCGAAGATGGTCAGTTGGAGATTGAGGGAGCCGGTGAGGTCCACGCCGCCGTAGATGGCGTAGGCGCCGGTCACCGAGCCCGTGCCGTCGGAGGAGCCCGTGGCCGACGCGTCGGCGTGGGCGCGGACGTACGGGGCCAGGTCGGCGGTGACGCCCACCGTGCCGTAGAGGCCGACGGTGGCCTCGGCGCCGAGGGCCGCCTTGACGTCGCCCGCGGCCGTCACCGTGGCCTTCAGGGGCTCGCCCGTCATCTCGGACTCGCTGACCGGGGTCCAGCCCTTGGCCCAGGAGAAGCTGCCGCCGACGCGGAAGTCGCCCTTGAGGTCCTGTTCGACGTCGACGGTGACCTTGCCGTCCGCGTCCACCTGGATGTAGCAGGTCAGGTCGAGGTTCACGACCACGGGGATCGGGCCGACCTGGATCACCGGGTCGGAGTGCAGTTCCGCGAAGGGGATGCGGATCGGCTTTCCGTCGGTGGAGCCGGCCGCGCGTCCCTTCAGGGACCACTGGGAGGCCCAGTCGCCGGACAGGCCGAGGAAAGCGGCGCCCGGCGAGGAGCCCGTACCGGAATCGGCCGTGTCGCCGGAGCCGTCGTACGAGAACGCGACCTCGGGGGCGAGCTGGACGAAGCCCTCCACCGACGCGGCCGCCGACGCCGGGGTCCCCTCGGCCGTGGCGACCGCCGCGCCCACGTCGATCCGCAGGCTGCCCAGCGGCAGCTTCGCGCCCTCGGGGCCGAAGTGGAGATCACCGGTCTTCGCCCAGGAGACCTTCACGCCCTGGACGAGGGGCTTGACGTCGACGGACGACGGGTCGACCGGGACTTCACCGTCGGCCTTGCTCTCGCCGAGCACGGAGTTGAGCTTCGCCGGTTCCGTCTCGACCGCCGTACCGCCGCTCTGCGCGGCGCCCACGACCTTCGTGACCTCGGCCAGTACGCCGTCGGGGGCGCCGGGGGCCGGGGCGCTGGCGATGATGTCGCCGACGGTGACCGGGGGTTGGGCCGTGGGGCTGGAGGTCGGAGCGGCCGAGGGATCGGCCGACGGATCGGCGGACGGGGTGGCCGTCGGTTTCGTGGCGGACGGCGCCGAGATGACGGCCCGTCCGGTCCTCCTGTCGTACGAGGCGACCTTGAGGGAGGACTTCTTCGCCCTGCCTCCGTCGCCGCCGTCGGCCACGGCGGTGGGAGTGGCCGTACCGGACGGGGCCGATACGACGGCGAGTTGTTCCTGGGCCGCGGCGGCCTCGGGGCGCTCGGAGGCCGTCGCGGCCGCCGCGTCCGTGGTGGTCGGGGAGTCGGTGGAGCAGCCGGTGGTCAGTACGGCCGCCAGGGCGATCGCCGACAGCAGGGCATGGCTCTTGAGCCTGGATCTGTGCATGCGTGTTCCTCGGGAGCGGTGTATGGGGGTGCGCTGCAGGAGGTGACGCATGGGGGGTGGGCGGCATGCCGGTTATCCAGGCATGCCGAGAAGGCCGGTCCGGCACTGTGCGCCGACGGTGGTTACCCCCCAGTAGTCATGCATGAGCATGCCAGTACGGCGGGGGTGGCATCCGCTTTCTTTCAGGGGCGGGCCGGTGACGTGGGTCACAACTGATCTACAGTCGATCCACAGCTGATCTGCGGTCAGTTCCCGCAGTCGTCACCGGGGTTCTCGGGATCGGGGGCCGGGGCCGGAGCGGGTTCGGGGGCGGGCTCGGGCTCGGGGTCGGTCGTCTCCGGCGGGGTGGGGGTCTGCGGAGGTTCGGGGTTCGCGGGAGTGCTCGGGGTCTCCGGGTACGCCGGGGTGCTCGGGGTCTCCGGGTACTCCGGCGTCGACGGCTGCTCCGGTTGCTCCTCCACCGGATCGGCCGGCGCAGGGTCGACCGGGGCAGGATCGACGGGCGCGGGATCGACCGGCGCGGGATCGACCGGGGCCGGATCGACCGGGGCCGGAGGCGCAGGCTCCGCCGGTACGGGCACAACCGGCGCCGGAGGCACAGGCGGCGGCGCAGGCACATCGGCGTCCGGCACGGCAGCATCCGGCTCCGCCACCGGTTCGACTTCCGGCACCCTGTCAACGGCGTCGACGGCACTGACGTCATCGACGCCACTGGCGGTATCGACAACCGCCACCCCCGCCTCACCCCGCTTCACCGAAGCCCCCGGCGCATCCGGCACATCCGGCACATCCGAAACCCCCACCCCCTCCGACGGCCGAGCCCCCACCGGCGCCTCCGCCAACGGCACCCGCGGCGAAACCGGCGTCGAAGACGGACCCCCCGTGCCCAGTGCGAGCATCATCGCGAGGGCCGCGCCCGCCACCGTCGCCCCGGCCGCGACGGCCGCCGGCACCTTCGCACCGGCCCCGCCCCCGGCCAGCGCCTGCCGGGCCGCGTGCAGCACGCCGCCGAACTGGCCGCTGAGCGCGGCCGTCGCACCGGCCGAGCCCGCCGCCAGCGGCAGCAGGAACTTCCCCGCGCCGCCCACGGCGAAGACCAGCAGGGCCGGGCCGACCAGCGCGGGCAGACGGTCGTTGGCGCGCATGAGCACCGCGAGCCGGCCGCGGCAGTCGTCGCAGGCGTCCACGTGGGCGAGCAGGCGTTCCGACTGGCGGGGCGTCGCGTTGCCGCGTACGTACGCCGGCATGCGCACCCAGTGGACCTCGCAGGCGGGGTCGTCGGGGGCGCCGGTCTGGGAGCGCAGGAATGCCTGGCGCATGCCCTCGCGGGCGCGGTGCAGCAGTACGGCCGTCGCTCCCTGCTTGGCGCCGATGCGCTGTCCGACCGCCTCCAGCGGCTGGCCCTCGGCCTCCGCGAGCCACAGCGCCCGCACCCAGCGTTCGGGCAGTTGACCGAGCACACGCACCAACAGGTCGACGGACGAGACCTGTTCGGCGGGGTCGGCCATGTCCTCCGCGTGGACGGCGGTCTCCGTGCGCTCGGCGGTCCGCGGGTCGTGCGGGGTCTCGCGGGCGTCGCCGGCCGTTGCCGCCAGGTGCCGGACCGTCGTCATCAGGTACGCCGGCACGTTCTCGATCTCGTGACCCTCGGACAGCCTGCGCCAGACGCGGAAGTGCGCCTCGGCGACCAGGTCCTCCGCCACCCAGGAGTTGTTGCGGGTGAGCGAGCGCGCGAACGCGACCAGGCGCGGCTGCTGTTCCTCGTAGATACGGGCGTAGGAGGCGGTGGCGGAGAGGGGAGGTGACGCCTGGGCGGGCACCTTGGGGGAACCGTCGGACATGGCGGGAACGCTCCGGTTGCCTGCTGGGCCGGTGGGCGCGAACGGGTTTGTCAGCGTAGATGACTAAAATCTCAAGTAAATGGTTCGAGTGAGTTAGATCACAGGGATGAGGTTCCGGTTCGGCGTAATCAACGGGGCCGCCGGGCCGTCGAGAAGGCGCACAGGCACTGACCACAGGCCCCGACCACGGAGAAACCCGACCATGCGCCTCACCCTTGAGCAGCCCGTCCGCGCCCGCCTCGTCTCCCCCGGCTTTCCGGATCTGCCGATACGTCCGACCCTGCGCTACTCCGCCACCGAACCCTTCGCCGTGCGCATCGACTTCCCCGCCCATGTCTCGGAGGACGAGCGCGGGGCCACGTGGACCTTCGCCCGCTCGCTGCTGGAGGAGGGACTCGACGCGGCGGCCGGGATCGGGGACGTCCGCATCGAGCCGTGCGGGCGGTCCCGCACGATCATCGAGTTCCACGCCCCGCACGGCATGGCGGCCATCAGATTCGCTGCGGCGTCCCTGCGACGGTTCCTGCAGCGTTCGTACGCCGTCGTCGAGCCGGGGAGAGAGAGGCTCGGGCCGGAACTCGACCACGGGCTCCTGTCCCTGCTCGACGGGGTCTGAAGCGTCAGTCGGTCTCGATGGGCGTCAGAACGCGCGTGCTCGTCCGGCGGTAGATCACCGAGCTGCGAAAGCTGACCACCTCGCGGCGGGCGCTGAAGCGGTCCATGAGGAAGGCGTGCAGGTGCTCGATGTCCGGGACGGCCACATGGACGAGGAAGTCGTCGTCGCCGGAGACGACGAAGACCGAGACGACCTCCGGGAGTTGGGTGAGGTAGCTCTCGAAGTCCTGGATCACCTCGCGGCTCAGGGGGCGCAGCCGGGCGAAGACCAGTGCCTGGAGCGAGCGGCCCAGCAGGCGCGGCTGTACGGCCGCGTGGTAGCCGGTGATCACTCCGCGGGCGCGCAGGGCGCGGACCCGTTCCAGGCAGGTGGAGGGTGCGATGCCGACTCTGCGGGCGAGTTCACGGTTGGTGAGCCGTGCATCGCGCTGGAGATGGGTGAGGATCGCCGAATCAGTGTCGTCCATGACCGTCATTCTTCCCGGGGCACCGAATTTGGTTCGGCCGAGCCGCTCAACTCCCGTACCGGGCCGTACATTTCACCTGCCTGCCCGGACCGGAGGGAGCCCTCGCCCATGACGACCGCCGCCGCCCGACCCGCAGATCGCTCCGAGGGACGCCCCCGCGACGGAGAACGCCCGCCGGACCAGGCCGTCGACCACTACGACCGTTTCCTCGCCGAGCACTACACCTGGATGCTCGGCGGCGATCTCGACGCGCTCGCGGCGAGGCAGCGGGCGGCTCTCTCGGCGTGGGGTGTGACGCCCGGGTCGGCGATCGGTTCGGCGGCCGGGGCGCTGGCCGTGGATCTGGGATGCGGTCCGGGGCAGGCGAGCCTCGCGCTGGCCGGTCTGGGCTTCGACTCCGTCCTCGCGGTCGATCTGAGCCGGCCGCTGCTGGGCGAACTCGCCGCGCACGCCATGCACTTGCCGGAGGTGCGGGTGGTGCGGGCGGATGTGCGGACCGCGCTGCGGGAGCTGGTGCGACCGGGGTCGGCCGGAGCCGTCGTATGCCTGGGTGACACGTTGACGCATCTGCCGACGCGCGGGGACGTGGCCGCCCTCTTCGCCGATGTCGCCGCCGCGCTCGCGCCCGAGGGTACGGCCGTGTTCGCCTACCGCGACCTGACGGTCCCGCTCACCGGGACCGACCGGTTCCTGCCGGTGCGGGCGACCGAGGACCGGATCATGACGTGCTTCCTGGAGTACCCGGACGACTTCGACGACTACACGGTCGTCGTGCACGATCTGATCCACACCCGGGACGACACCGACGCCGACTGGACGCTCACCGCCCGCAGTTACCGCAAACTGCGGCTCTCGCACGCCTGGGTGCTGGAGCAGCTGCGCACGGCCGGGCTGCGGGTGCGGCACGAGGAGAGCGGGGCCGGCGGCATGCGGACGGTCGTGCTGGAGCGTGGCCGATCGCGGAGGGCGGGTGGGTAGCGCTCCGGCGCCCCCGGCATGCTGCGCGGGCTCGCGGCTGACGGCGGAGGACGGCGGCACCGACTCGGCGCCGCCTCGGTCCTGCCGTACGCCGGGCTGGTCGGAGCGGCACGAGCGGGGCATCGAGATCGTCGACTACAGGGTCACGTACGTGCCGCTCGGGTTCGTGTGCGAGACCAGCGACGGCGGGAGCTACGACAACGGCGACGTGCCCGGATACGTCAACCCGGCCGTGCTGGTGCTCGCCCTCACCGCGGCCGGATGTGCCATCGGCGCGGGGTACGCGTCGGAGCTGCGGGCCCGCGCGGAGTTCCGCCGGGGCGCGTCCGGTTAGCCTCGGTGCTCCAAGGCCCGGCAGGAGTGGTTGGAGGCAGCATGGCGAAGGTTCCCAGCGCGGTGGTCGCCGCGGGCGGGCTCGTCGGTGGGTACGGCGTGGCCCGCTGGACGAAGAAGCGGCAGCTCGGCGGAGCCGTACTGGCCGTCGCGGGGGCCGCCGCCGCCCAGCAGTGGCGGCAGCGGGCGGGCGACAAGGCCGCGGGGGCGCTGACCGCCGCGTATGTCGCCGCCTTCGCCGGATCGCATCCGCTGGCCAAGAAGGTGGGCGCGTGGCCCGCCGTGTTCGGGGTGGCGGGCGCGATGGCCCTGGCGTCCTGGGCGGTCGCGGACCGGCGGGGCTGACCCCCGCCACGGCCGTGGGATGCCGCTAGGCCCGGTGGCTCAGCACATTCACCACCTGCCCGCCCGGATCCCGTACGAAGAACCGCCGTACCCCCCACTCCTCGTCCCGGATCTCCCGTACGACCTCCGCGCCCGACGCCACCACCTGCGCGTACACCGCGTCGACGTCCTCGACCTCCACGCTCAGGTCGGAGACGACGGGGGCGGTGGGTTCCTCGGTGAAGAAGCTGATCTGGGCCGTGGGGTTGGCGGGGGACGCCATGGTCATCACCCAGCCCTCGGGGGTCTGGGGGTTTCCCCCAGAAAATAGAGTCATCACCTCCTCGAAGCCGAGCAGGCCGTAGAAGTCCCGGCTCGCCGCGATCGCTTCCTTTGACCCGGCGTGGACATTGGGGACGATCCTGCGAATGGTCATCGGTGCGGCTCCCTGCTCCCTGGTCGGTGTCCGGAGTTTTTGTTATCCCCCGCAGTCTGGCTCCGTCTCCTCCCCGTCCCCAGCCCCAGGCACGCGAGGAATGAGCCACGTGACACGACAGATCAGCCGCCGGAGCATGCTCAAGGCCGCGGGCGCGACCGCGGGAGCCGCCGGTATCGGTACGGCCGTGCTGCCCACGCCCGCCACGGCGGCCGACGCCTACGCGCACCCCGGCCTTCTGCACACCCGCGCCGACCTGGACCGTATGGCCGCCAAGGTGAAGGCCGGCGCCTCCCCCCACACGGCCGGGTTCGCCAGGCTGACCGCCAACCGGCACGCGCAGCGCGGCTGGACGGCCAACCCGCAGGCGACCGTGGTCCGGGGCGGCTCCGGCCAGAACTACGGGATCCTCTACAACGACGTCCATGCCGCGTACCAGAACGCCCTGCGCGGACACATCAGCGGTGACGGCGCGCATCTCGACACCGCCGTGGCGATCCTCAACGCCTGGTCGGCCGAGCTGACCGGCGTCGGCGGCAACGCCGACCGCTTCCTGGCCGCCGGACTGTACGGGTACCAGATCGCCAACGCCGCCGAACTGGTCCGCGACCACCCCGACTTCGAGCTCGACCGGTTCCGGGAGATGCTGACGGGCGTCTTCGCACCGCTCAGCGACGACTTCCTGGTCAGGCACAACGGCGCCGTCGTCTCGAACTACTGGACCAACTGGGACCTCGCCGCCATGTGCTGCGTCCTCGCGACCGGCATCCTCTGCGACGACAGGGCCCAGGTCGCCCGCGCCGTGGATTACTTCAAGCACGGCGAGGGGCTCGGCGCCATCCGGAACGCCATCCCCGTCGTGCACGACGACGGACTCGCCGAGTGGCTGGAGGCCGGCCGCGACCAGGGCCACGCGCTGCTCGGCGTCGGCCTGATGGGCACCTTCTGCGAGATGGCCTGGAACCAGGGCATCGACCTGTACGGCTACGACGACAGCCGCTTCCTCAAGGGCGCCCAGTACGTGGCCAAATGGGCCATGGGCGGGGAGGTGCCCTTCACCGCGAACACCCGCAGGAAGGGCGCGATCAACGGCTGGTCGGGGTCCGAGACCGTCACCGAGGCCGCGCCCGTGGACCCGGCGATGACCCGCCCCATCTGGGCGATGATCGCCAACCACTACACCAGGCGCCGGGGTCTGCCGGCGTCGTACCTCACACGGATCGCCGCGAAGTCGGCGCCGGAGGGCGGCGGCGGTGACTACGGGCCCAACAGCGGTGGATACGACCAACTCGGCTTCGGGACATTGGCGTTCACACGGGACAGGGCCATAGCCACGGGTACGGGCGGCGGCTCGGCGAGCCCGTCCGCGTCCGCCGCGGGGCCGGATGCCCGACCGCAGACCGGGGCCTCGGCATCGCCCGCGGCCCCGGCGTCCTCCGCCGCCGGCGGTGACCTCGCGGCCACCGGCTCGAACGGCGTCCTGGGCTGGACCGCCGCCACCGGCATCACGGCCCTGGCCGGCGGTCTCCTCCTGCTGCGCCGCCGCGACCGGGGCCGGCGCGAATCTCAGTAGGGGCGGGGAGAAACTCGCCTTCCTATGTCCCCGTCGCCTCCGCGGCGGCCCCCGTGCGGGCCGGCTTGGCCACCGCCGTGAGCGGCCTGGCGATGTCCTCGAGCGACCGGCGTTCCGCGCGCACCGCGAAGAACGCCGCGACCAGGCCCGCCAGACACATCAGGGCCGCGCCGATCTGGAAGGCGAGGACCGTGTCGCCGACCTTGCCCGTCCCGGTGAGGTCGGCGAACAGCAGCGGGCCGCTGATGCCGCCCGCGGCGGTGCCGAGGGCGTAGAAGAAGGCGATGGACATCGCCCGGGTCTCCATCGGGAAGATCTCGGAGACCGTGAGGTAGGCGCTGGAAGCGCCGGCCGAGGCGAAGAACAGGACCGCGCACCAGCAGGCCGTCATCGTGGTCGCGTTCAGCGCGCCCTGGTCGAACAGCCAGGCCGTGCCGAACAGCAGCAGGCCCGAGAGCAGGTACGTCGACGAGATCATGACGCGCCGGCCGACCGTGTCGAAGAGCTTGCCGAGCAGCAGCGGGCCCATGAAGTTGCCGACCGCGATGACCGCGAAGTAGTAGCCCGTGTTGCCGGTCGGTACGTCGTAGAACGTGGCCAGGATCGCGCCGAAGCCGAAGGTGATGGCGTTGTAGAGGAACGCCTGGCCGATGAACAGGGAGAAGCCGAGGAAGGCCCGCCTGCGGTACTTGGCGAAGACCGTGCGGCCGATCTCCAGGAACGTCACGCTCCGGCGCTGGCGGATGGTGATCTCGCCCTCGGGCCGCGGCAGCGGCTCGCCCCGCTCGGCCTCCACCTTCCGCTCGATGACGGACACGATCCGTTCCGCCTCGTCGTCACGGCCGTGGATCAGCAGCCAGCGCGGGCTCTCCGGGACGTGCCGCCGGACCAGCAGGATCACCAGCGCGAGGACGGCACCCAGCGCGAACGTCAGCCGCCAGCCGATGTCCGCGGGCAGGATCGCCGTGTCCAGCGCGACGATCGCAAGCAGCGAGCCGCCGACCGCGCCCAGCCAGAAGCTGCCGTTGATCATCAGGTCGACGCGGCCGCGGTACTGCGCCGGGATCAGCTCGTCGATCGCGGAGTTGATCGCCGCGTACTCGCCGCCGATGCCGAAGCCGGTCAGGAAGCGGAACAGGAGGAACCACCACGTGTCGAACGAGATCGCGGTGAGGGCCGTCGCCGCGAGATAGACCGCGAGCGTGACCATGAAGAGCTTCTTGCGGCCCCACCGGTCGGTCAGCCGTCCCCAGAACAGCGCGCCCACACACGCACCGGCGACGTACAGCGCGGCCGCCAGGCCGGTGACCTGGCCGGAGGTGATCGGAAGTCCGCTGCCGGGCTCGGACAGACGGGGGGCGATGCTGCCGACGACCGTGACCTCCAGGCCGTCGAGGATCCACACGGTGCCGAGGCCGATCACGATCGTCCAGTGCCAGCGCGACCACGGGAGGCGGTCGAGGCGGGCGGGGATGTCGGTCGTCACGGTACGGCCGGTGTCGGCCTGCGCGGTGGCCATGGGCTCCCTCTCGTCGAGCGAACCCTCGTCGGGTGCCCTGAAGGCCCGGTACTACGCCCCCAGCGCCCGCGACACCGTGTAGATCAGCAGTCCGGCGAGCGACCCCACGACGGTGCCGTTGATCCGGATGAACTGCAGATCGCGTCCGATGTGCGCCTCGATCTTCCGCGTCGTGTGCTCGGCGTCCCAGCCGGCCACGGTGTCCGTGATCAGGGAGGTGATCTCCTTGCGGTAGGTGGTCACGACGTACACCGCCGCGCCCTCCACCCAGCTGTCGACCTTGGCCTGCAGCCGCGGCTCCACCGCCATCCGCGCGCCCAGCGACAGCAGCGAGGCACGCACGCGCAGACGCAGCTCGCTGCGCTCGTCCTCGGCCGCAGAGACGATCATCGACCGTACGGCGGTCCACGCGGACGCGATCAGGTCCTGCACCTCGCCGCGGCCCAGCACCTCGCCCTTGAGCCGCTCGACCCGCGCGCGGGTGTCGGTGTCGGACTGGAGGTCGGAGGCGAAGTCGGTGAGGAAGCGGTCGAGGGCGCCGCGGGCCGGGTGGGAGGGCATGTCGCGCATCTCGGTGACGAAGCGCAGCAGCTCCTTGTAGACCCGCTCGCCGACCCTCTTGTCGACGAACTTGGGGGTCCAGCCGGGGGCGCCGCCCTGGACCGCGTGCATGATCTCCTCGTCGTGCAGGATCAACCAGTGCTGTGCCCGCGCGACGATCAGGTCGACGGCCCGCTTGTGGCCGCCGTCGGCGACGATCTTCTCCAGCATCTTCCCTATGCCGGGCGCGATCTCCTGGGCGTCGGCGCGCCGGGTGATCGCCTCCCCCACGACCGCCTGGACGTCCGAGTCGCGCATGACGGTCAGGGCGCCTCTCAGTGCCGCCGACAGCTCGGCCGTCACCCGGTCCGCGTGCTCGGGATCGGCCAGCCAGGCGCCGAGCCGGCTGCCGATGCCGACGGCGCGCAGGCGCTGCCGTACGACGTCCTCCGAGAGGAAGTTCTCCCCGACGAACTCCCCCAGCGAGACGCCGAGCTGATCCTTCTTGTTGGGGATGATCGCGGTGTGCGGGATGGGCAGGCCGAGGGGGTGGCGGAACAGGGCCGTGACGGCGAACCAGTCGGCGAGCGCGCCGACCATACCGGCCTCGGCGGCCGCGGCGACGTAGTTCGCCCATTCCCCGGCGCCCTGGTTCGACGCCACCTTGGCGAGGACGTAGATCAGCGCCACGAACAGCAGCAGCCCGGTCGCGGTGAGCTTCATCCGCCGTACGCCGCGCTGCTTCTCCTGGTCGGCGGCGGTGAAGGTGTTCATCGCACGTACGGCCGAAGCGGGAACCCGCCGGTTACCGGCGATGCCCGGCCGGGCATGCTGCTCTACGTCGCGTGTTCCCGTTTCTTCCGGATTCGTACGTTCCATTCCCTCTCCACCCGTCCAGGATCCCCCGCACACATTGTCCCTTCCTGACCTACTCCTGGAACGAATCAAGAGTTCCCGGCGTCTGTCCGATGGGGGGAGGTCAATGGCGAAGTCCGGATGAACTCCGGCGGCCCAATGGGGGGTCCGTGCAACTCCCCTCTGCCTTATGACGCATCATGAGGTGATCACATCGGAGCCTCGGGCTCCCATCCGCCCGAGGAGAAACGCACCGCATGACCAGGCGAAACGGTTATGCCCTGCTGTCCGCGATCATCGCCCTGATCGTCGCGGTGTCCGCCGCCATATACGTCGGGGTCGCCTCCGACGAGGGCAGCGCCACCGGCCGGAGTACCCCGACCAGGCAAGGCACCCAGCGCGGCCCCGCCGCCCCCGCCTCCACCGGCATCTGGGTCGGCGCCTGGTCCGCCTCCCCGGTCGGCGCCGAGGCCGGGACCGAGGTGCGCGGCATGGCGGGCAGCTCGGTGCGCAACGTCGTGCACACCAGCGTCGGCGGTACGAGTTCCCGCATCACGCTGTCCAATCTGTACGGCCAGTCGGCGCTGACGATCACGCACGCGTCGATCGCGGTGGCGGCCTCCGCCGGAAGCGCGGCCGCCGTCACGGACACCATGCGGCGGCTGACCTTCGGCGGCAACGCCACGGTCGTCGTCCCGCCCGGACAGCAGGTGCTGAGCGACGCCGTGCGTCTCGTGATCCCGGCGGACGCCGACATCCTGGTCACCACCTACTCTCCCACCCCGTCCGGCCCGGTCACCTTCCATCCGCACGCCCGCCAGATCAGCTTCATCGCCCAGGGCGACGTCACCGAGGACGCGACGGGGGTCGCGTACACCGGGCGGACCAGCGTCTGGCGCTACGTGACCGCGCTGGACGTCCTCAGCCACGAGTCCAACGGGACCGTCGTGGTCTTCGGCGACTCGCTGACCGACGGCATCACGTCCACCGAGAACGCCAACCGCCGCTGGACGGACGTCCTCTCGCGCCGGCTGCGCGCGGCGGTCGCGGCCCGGGAGGACGTGCCGCGCTACAGCGTCGTCAACCAGGGCATCAGCGGCAATCAGATCCTCGCCAGCGGCGCCGGGCGTCCCGCGGACAACCAGGCGGGCGTCGGCCGCTTCCGCCGCGACGTCCTCTCCCGTACGAACGTCAAGGTCGTCGTCATCGCCCTCGGCGTCAACGACATCCTGCGCAATCCGAACCTCGCCGACCCCGACCGCATCCTCGACGGCATGCGCGCCCTGGTCCGCCAGGCCCACGCCCGCGGCCTGAAGGTCGTCGGCGCGACCCTGATGCCCTTCCAGGGCCACCGCGGCTACACCGACGCCCGCGAGAACGTGCGTCAGCAGATCAACGCCGAGATCCGGGCCGGCAAGGTCTTCGACGCGGTCGCCGACTTCGACGAGGCCCTGCGGGACCCGTACAACCCCCGCAAGTTCCGCCCCGACTACGACTCGGGCGACCACCTCCACCCGAGCGACAAGGGCTACGAACAGATGGCGGAAGCCTTCAACCTCCAGGACCTGAAGGGCGCGGCTCCGGCGAAGCTGTAGCGCAGGAGCCGCGGGACGGCGGCGATCAGTCCTCGTACTCCTCGTCGCGCCCGGCCCCTCGCAGCTCCCGGCGCTCCGCCTTCCGCTCAAGCTTCTCCCGCCGCCGCTCCTCGCGGAGCTCCTGCTTCTGCGAGCGCGTCAGCTTCCGCTCGACCCCGACGCCGCCCCAGAAGGCGAACCCGGTCACGACCACCCGAGGTGCCCCGGGGTCGCCCGGCGCCCCCTCCTCACGGTGATCGAAGCCCCCCATGATCCCGATCCCGCGCACCTCGACCTCGACGCCGGGCGGCACGGTCACCTCGATCCCGCCCATGATCGCGACGCAGTTGATCTCGATCACCCGGTCCGCGAAGTTCGCCTCGCGCAGATCGATCTCCCCGCCGCCCCAGAAGGCGAAGCAGTTGAACCGCTTCGGCGCCGTCCACCGCCCCTTGCGCTGGAACCCCGACATCACGGCGACACCCCAGGTCGAGGATCCCTCGCCGCCGACGATCCGGTCGGCCCAGTTCCCGTCCGACGCCTCGGGCTTCTTGATCATGTCGACCTTCGGCACGGCCACCGTGCCGACGGGCAGATCCCGGGTGATCGGCGCCAGATCGCCGTACGTACGGGCCTTGTACGTCGCGTCCAGGCGTTCCTCGAACTCGTCCATGTCGAGCCGCCCCTCCGCCAGGGCCTCCCGCAGGACCTCGGTGACTCGTTCACGATCGGCGTCGGAGGCGCGCAGCTCCGGGACTTCGTCGGTCATGTAGAGCAGCCTACGAGCAACCCCGGCCCGGGGCTACGAGATCGCCCGCTCGGCCTGCTCCGGCGGGGGTTTGGGGGTGTCCCCCAATGAATGCAGCATTTTGGCGATCACGGCCTCGATGTCGGGCTCCCGCACCGACAGATCCGCCAACGGATACTCCGCCGCGATCCGCGCCACCAGCACCGCCGCCGACTCGGCCGCCGGGAACGCCAGCCACTGCCGCGGCCCCTCCACCTTCACCACGCGCGCGGGCGGCGCCTCGATCGGCGGCAGCTCGCGCTCCAGGTCGACCACCAGGATCCGCTCGCTCTCGCCCACCTCGTGCAGCCCGGCGAGCGGACCGTCGTACATCAGCCGGCCGTGGTCGATGACCATCACCCGTGAGCACAACTGCTCGATGTCCTGGAGATCGTGCGTGGTCAGCAGGACCGTGGTGCCGCGCTCGGTGTTCAACTCCCGCAGGAACTCCCGGACCCTGGACTTCGAGATCACGTCCAGACCGATCGTCGGCTCGTCCAGGTACAGCACCTCGGGATCGTGCAGCAGCGCCGCCGCGATGTCGCCGCGCATCCGCTGGCCGAGCGAGAGCTGGCGTACGGGGACGTCCAGCAGTGCGTCCAGGTCGAGGAGTTCGACGAGCCGGTCGAGGTTCTCGCGGTAACGGCCGTCCGGGATGCGGTACATGCGGTGCATCAGCTTGTACGAGTCGATCAGCGGCAGGTCCCACCACAACGTCGTGCGCTGCCCGAACACCACCCCGATGCGGTGCGCGAGCCGGGTGCGTTCGCGGGACGGGTCGATGCCGGCCACGCGCAGGCGGCCGCCGCTGGGGGTCAGGATCCCGGTCAGCATCTTGATCGTCGTCGACTTGCCGGCGCCGTTCGGCCCGATGTAGCCCACCATCTCGCCGCGTGCCACGCGGAAGGAGATCGAGTCCACGGCCCGCACCTGACGCCGCTCCCGCTTCATGAAGCCGGTCTTCCTGCGCACGTCGAAGACCTTCTCGACGCCGTCGAGTTCGATGAACGCCTCGTCCCGCATGCCCTGCCCCTAACTCCCCGTACTCCGATACGACCGCAGCCCGGCCCGCCACGCCAGACCGGCCGCCGCACAACACACCGCCGCCACCAGCGGCGAGGCGAAGGCCGTCCACTCGGGCAGGCCGATCGGGTACGGCCGCCCCAGCACATGGGCGGCGGGCACCCAGTTGACGAAGGCGAGCGGCAGCATGAAGGTCACCGCGCGCACCAGGTCCTTGCCGAACACGGTGGGCGGGTACTGCAGCAGCGTCGTCCCGCCGTACGTGAACGCGTTCTGCACCTCGGCGGCGTCCTGCGCGAGTATCTGGAAGGCCGCGCCCGCCACGAACAGCGCCGAGAAGATCGCCGCTCCGCTGACCACCATCACCGGCACCAGCAGCACCTTCGCGGCGGTCCAGTCGACGTCGACCGACACCAGCGCCCAGCCCAGCACCAGCGCACCCTGGGTGATCCGGCCCAGCCTGCGCAGCGCGAAGCGGTCCGCGCCGACCTGCGCGAGCACCGGCGCGGGACGCACCAGCAGCGTGTCGAAGGAGCCGTCGCGCATCCGGGCGCCGAGGACGTCCATCGAGCCCAGCACCAGGTCGGCGATCCCGAAGGCGGTGGCCGACAGCCCGTACAGGAAGGCGATCTCGGGCAGCGACCAGCCGCCGAGGGTGTCCACCTGCGAGAACATCAGCAGGATCGCCACGAAGTCGAGGCCGGTCACCAACAGGTTGCCGAGCACCGTGACGACGAAGGAGGTGCGGTAGGTCATGCTGGAGCGCACCCACATCCCGGCGATCAGCCGGTAGGCCCGCAGCCCTTCGAGCAGAGCGCCGCGCTCAGCCACCCTGCACCACCACCCGCCGCGTCGCCGCCGACTGCAGCAGCCGCCCCGCCGCGAGCAGCGCCACCGCCCAGACCGCCTGGAAGGCGATCGCCCCGAGCGCGTCGGTCTCCCCCATCAGCACGTCCGCCGGCATCTGGAGCTGCGCCGCCCACGGCAGCGTCCGTACGATCTCGCCGAACACGCCCGGGAAGGCGTTCAGGGGCAGCACCATGCCCGAGAAGAAGATCCCGGTGATCATCAGGGCCTGGCTGACGCCCATGCCGTCCAGGAGCCAGAACACGCTCAGGGCGGCCAGATAGCGGATCGCGAAACTGACGACCGCCGCCAGCAGCAGCGTGATCACGAACGCGGCCCAGGGGGTGACGTCGGTCGGCAGCGCCATCGGGAAGAACAGCGCGCCGAACCCGAACGGGATCACGCCCCGCCCCAGCATCTGGAACAGCGCCCGCCCCATGTCCCCCGCCAGCCACCAGAGTTGGAGGTCGGCCGGCCGGTACAGGTCGACGGCGATCTCACCGGTGCGGATGCGCTCCATGAGGTCCTTCTCGGCGCCGCCGCCCTGGATGGCGAGCGTGGCGTAAAGGCACTGGCCCAGCCACACGTAGGTGACCGCCTGGGCCTGGTCGTACCCACCGAGTTGCGGTCTCTCGTCCCACAGCGCCAGATAGGTGTACACGAGGATCACACCGAAGACGGTGTTGGTGAACACACCGGCCGCGGTGGCCACCCGGTAGGTCGCGTACCTTCGGAATCCGCCTACCGCGACGGTCGCGTACAACCGCCACGAGCCCACATCCACAGCCCTCCTCGCCCGCGCCCGGCACCGAAGCGCAGGAGCCTAGTGCGCGGCCGGCGGGGGCTGCCAGCCAATTTCCGGGGACCCCGGCGGATGAGTCCGGTCACTTTCCGAGGACAGGCGCGTTTTCCGGGAACGGAGCGCCCGATACGAGAGTCTTCTATGGGGGCGCAGCAGGCGTACGAGGGCGTACGGGAACGTACGACGCGAAACAGGAGTCCGTGCACGACATGAGCGACGAGCCGCAGCCACAGCAGCAGCCGACCGGGAAGCCGAAGCGGCCGAAACGGACGGGCTGGCGGCGCATCATCCCGACCTGGCGCATGGTGCTGGGCACCTTCGTCATCGGCGTACTGCTGGTCGTCGGTCTGTTCTTCCTCGGCTACTCGCTGGTCAAGATCCCGCCGGCCAACGCGCTCGCCACCAAGCAGGCCAACGTCTACATGTACGCGGACGGCTCGGTGATCGCCCGCGACGGCCAGGTCAACCGGGAGAACGTCACCCTCGCGCGGATCTCCAAGGACGCCCAGCACGCGATCCTGGCCGCCGAGGACCGGGACTTCTACACCGAGTCCGCCGTCGACCCCAAGGCGATGCTGCGCGCCGCCTGGAACACGGCCACCGGCAAGGGCAAGCAGTCCGGCTCCACGATCACCCAGCAGTACGTGAAGAACTACTACCTGCGCCAGGAGCAGTCCGTCACCCGCAAGGCGAAGGAATTCATCATCGCGATCAAGCTGGATCGCGAGAAGAGCAAGAGCGAGATCCTCGAGGGCTACCTCAACACTAGCTTCTTCGGCCGCAACGCCTACGGCATCCAGGCCGCCGCCCAGGCCTACTACCGCATGGACGCCAAGGACCTCGACCCGGCCCGCGCCGCCTATCTGGCCGCGCTGGTCAACGCGCCCAGCGAGTACGACGTCATCGCCCACCCGGAGAACAAGTCGGCGGCCGTCGCCCGCTGGAACTACGTCCTGGACGGCATGGTCACCAAGGGCTGGCTCAGCGAGTCCGAGCGGGCGGGCATGAAGTTCCCGATGCCGAAGGAGGCCTCGACCTCCACCAACCTCTCCGGTCAGCGCGGCTACATCGTGCAGATCGTGAAGGACTATCTGACCCAGAACAAGATCGTCAGCGCGGAGGAGCTGGAGGCCGGCGGCTACCGGGTCACCACCACCCTGCAGAAGGACAGGCAGGACGCCTTCGTCGACGCCGTCAACGACAAGCTGATGTCCAAGCTGGACAAGAAGAACAACAAGGTCGACAACTACGTCCGCGCGGGCGGCGCCTCCGTCGACCCGAAGACCGGCAAGGTCGTCGCGATGTACAACGGCGTCGACTACGTCAAGCAGTACACCCCCAACGCCACCCGCAGGGACTTCCAGGTCGGCTCCACCTTCAAGCCGTTCGTGTTCACCTCGGCCGTGGAGAACGGCTCGACCACTCAGGACGGCCGCCAGATCACCCCGTACACCTTCTACGACGGCACCAACAAGCGCCCGGTGCAGGGCTGGACGGGCAGCTACGACCCGGCGAACGAGGACGACGTCTCCTACGGCGACATCACGGTGCGCGAGGCGACCGACAAGTCGGTCAACTCGGTGTACGCGCAGATGGCGGTCGACGTGGGCCCGGAGAAGGTGAAGGACACCGCGGTCGAGCTCGGCCTCCCGTCCGGCACCCCCGACCTCCAGCCCTACCCGTCGATCGCCCTGGGCACGGCCACCGCCAGCGTCCTGGACATGGCGGAGGCCTACGCGACGCTCGCCAACCACGGCCAGCACGGCACGTACACGATGATCGACAAGATCACCAAGGACGGCGCCGACGTCATCGAGCTGCCGGAGCGCAAGACCTCCCAGGTCATCAGCCGCGAGGCCGCCGACACCACGACCTCGGTGCTGCAGAGCGTCGTCGACAACGGCACCGCCACCGCGGCCCTGGCGGCCGGCCGGCCCGCGGCGGGCAAGACCGGTACGGCGGAGGAGGACACCGCCGCCTGGTTCGCCGGCTACACCCCCGACCTCGCCACCGTCGTCGCCGTCATGGGGCAGGACCCGGTCACGGCCAAGCACAAGTCGCTGTACGGCGTGATGGGCCTCGACCGCATCAACGGCGGCGGCGCGCCCACCGAGATCTGGGCCCAGTACACCGAGAAGGCGCTGAAGGGGAAGCCGGTCGAGGACTTCGACCTGCAGCTCGCGGAGGGCGCCGACATCCCCCAGTACCCGACGACCGACCCCACCCGGGGCGATGACGACGACACCGGCGGGCAGGACAACGGCGGCACCACCGGTGACACGACGACCGGCGGCCAGGACACCGAGGGCCAGACCGGGGGCGAGACCCCGGGCCAGACGGACGGCGGCACCACGGGCGACACGACCGGCGGCACCTCGGACGGCGGCACGACCACCGACGGCGGCACCACCGGCGACACCGACTCGGGCGGCACCACCGACGGGGGGACGACCACCGACGGCGGCACGACGGGCGACACCTCGACCGGGGGGACGGACACCGGAGGAGGTACGGGCGGCGACACGTCCACCGGCGGGAACGACACCGGCGGAGGCGGAGCGACGTCCGGAAACACGGCCGGGACGCTGAGCACGACCCGCAGACAGTGAGCGCCGGGGCTCAGTGACCGCTGGTCGCCTTGAGCCCCACCACGGCGACCAGCAGCAGGGACACGAAGAAGATCCGCGCGGCGGTGACGGGCTCCCCCAGCACCGCCATGCCGACCACCGCGGCACCGGCCGCGCCGATGCCCACCCACACGCCGTAGGCGGTGCCGATGGGCAGGGACCTCGCGGCGTAGGACAGCAGCAGCATGCTGGCGACGATGCCGGCGCCGGTGAACAGGCTGGGGACGAGCCGGGTGAATCCGTCGGTGTACTTCATGCCGACCGACCAGCCGACCTCGAGCAGACCGGCGACGATGAGCAGGACCCAGGCCATGGGGAACGCACCTTTCGCAAGGACGGAAACCTTTCGGTGCGTCGTCTTTGCGTTCACCCGGTACGGCGCGTCTCGTCGGGGTCTTTTCAAAGATAGCAAAAGGCGGCAAAAGGCTGACGAAAGGGGCTGGTGACCATGGTCACCAGCCCCTCGAAGCGTTCCATTACACGGAGAGCCCCGTCAGAGGTAGAGCCCCGTCGAGTCCTCCGACCCCTCGAACCGGTCGGCGGCCACGGCGTGCAGATCACGCTCGCGCATGAGCACATACGGGACCCCGCGCACCTCGACCTCGGCGCGGTCCTCCGGGTCGTACAGAACCCGGTCGCCGGGCTCCACGGTCCGTACGTTCTGCCCGACCGCGACTACCTCGGCCCACGCCAGCCGGCGGCCGACGGCCGCCGTGGCGGGGATCAGGATGCCGCCACCGGAACGCCGCTCGCCCTCGCTGGTGTCCTGCCGCACGAGTACACGGTCGTGCAGCATCCGGATGGGCAGCTTGTCGTGCTGGGTGCTGTGCTCGTTTCTCTTGGCGCTCACGCCTTGAACCTACCTGCCTTTTCCGCCCGCGTACGCCCTCGGGTCCGCCGCTCAGTCCCTGCGGCGCCGGGTGCCCAGGGCGAGCAGCCCGACGAGGCCGACCGCGACGAGCGCGACGGGCACGATGCGCTCCAGCCGGGGCGCGCCCTCCTCGTCGGTGAACTTGGCCGTCACCCCGCTCACGGCCCGGTTGACCTCGACATAGGCCCGTCCGAGCGTGTGGTCGATGTTCGAGACGACCTTGGCCTTGGCGTCGCCGACGATCGTCTTCGGGTGCACACGCACCCCGATCTCGTCGAGGGTCTCGGCCAGCGCTGCGCGGCGGGCTTTGATGTCCGCCTCGATCTGCGCCGGTGTTCTGGTGTCCGACGTGTCCGCCACCGTACGGCCTCCGAAGTGAAGCTGATGCTGTTTCCGGACAGTCTGTCAGCTCCACGCCGGACCGCACTGTCAGGCTCCCCGGTTACGCTGGTTCGATGAGCGAGCGACTCCAGCCGGGGGACGTGGCCCCCGCCTTCACCCTGCCCGACGCCGACGGCAACGAGGTGTCCCTGTCGGACCACAAGGGCCGCAAGGTCATCGTCTACTTCTACCCGGCCGCCCTGACGCCCGGCTGCACCAAGCAGGCCTGCGACTTCACGGACAACCTTCAGCTGCTGGCCGGCGCCGGCTACGACGTCATCGGTGTCTCCCCCGACCAGCCGGAGAAGCTCGCCAAGTTCCGCGAGAAGGAGTCCCTGAAGGTCACGCTGGTGGCGGACCCGGAGAAGTCCGTCACCGAGGCGTACGGGGCCTACGGCGAGAAGAAGAACTACGGCAAGACGTACATGGGCGTCATCCGGTCCACGGTCATCGTGGACGAGGAGGGCAAGGTCGAGCGGGCGCTGTACAACGTGCGGGCGACCGGCCACGTGGCGAAGATCATCAAGGATCTGGGGATCTGACGACCCGGCCCGGCCAGTAGCATGGCCGGGCAAGGTCACGCGGCCGTGGTGGAATTGGCAGTCACGCTGGGTTTAGGTCCCAGTGGGGTAACTCCCGTGAGGGTTCGAGTCCCTCCGGCCGCACCAACTACTGCGCGAGCAGCTCACGTACGACCGGCACCAGCGCCCGGAACGCCTTGCCCCGGTGGCTGATCGCGTTCTTCTCGTCCGGCGTCAGCTCGGCACAGGTCCTGCTCTCCCCCTCCGGCTGGAGGATCGGGTCGTACCCGAAGCCGTTGGTGCCGACGGGCGTGTGCCGCAGAGTGCCCCGCAACTGCCCCTCGACCACGCGTTCCGTGCCGTCCGGCAGGGCGAGTGCGGCCGCGCAGGCGAAGTGGGCGCCGCGGTGGGCGTCGTCGATGTCGCCCAGCTGGGCGAGGAGCAGGTCGAGGTTGGCCTGGTCGTCACCGTGCCGTCCGGCCCAGCGGGCCGAGAAGATGCCGGGGGCGCCGTTGAGCACGTCGACACACAGCCCCGAGTCGTCGGCGACGGCGGGCAGCCCGGTCGCCTGCGCCAGGGCATGGGCCTTCAACAGCGCGTTCTCGGCGAAGGTGACGCCGGTTTCCTTGACGTCGGGAATCTCCGGGTAGGCGTCCGCGCCGACGAGGTCGTGATCGAGACCTGCGTCGGCGAGGATCGCCCTGAGCTCGGTGATCTTTCCGGCGTTACGGGTGGCGAGGATGAGGCGGGTCATGGGGTCCAGTATCCCGGCCTCACCCGTAGTGGTTGCCCGTGGCCGGGGTTACGGCGTGCAGACCTTGGTCAGTTCGCCCGCCGCGTCCGTGACCGGGCTGATGTCGGGGGTCTCGTCGCCGTTCCTGACCGCGTCACGGACGTTGGTGACGGCCTGCTGGAGGTCGTCCACCGCCTTGTTGACGTCGGTGTTGTCCGTCTTGTCGCCGATCTTGTCGAGGTTCTGGTCGATGGAGGTCAGCGACTCCTCGAGCTGCGTCGGGTCGTTCGAGGCGCTCTCCACGGCCTGCTGGAGTTCCGTGACGCTGTCGGCGATCGCGTCGGCGGTCTGGACGCAGTCCAGCGCCTTGCTGACGGCATCGCAGCCCGTGGTCAGACCGACCGTCAGCCCGACTGCCGCGATGGCTGCGGCGGCTATGGCGGTACGGCTCCGGCGTCGTCGGCTCGTGGCCATGCTTGACGTTCCCCTCCCTGCACAGGCCTCGCAGGCCCCCGTGTCCACTGGCCGGGCGTACAGCGATGTGCCGTACGCCCGTACCCCTAGTGACGCCGGGAAGGGCCGCGCGGTTGCCCGCGGCTGCGGCTCTACTTGGCGCGTCCTTTACTTTTCGAGGACGGTATCAAGTGCCTTGCGCTGGAGTTCCGCCAGCTCCCCGCAGCCCGAAACCGCAAGGTCCAGAAGGGCGTTGAGCTCCTCGCGGGCGAAGGGCTCGGCCTCGGCGGTGCCCTGGACCTCGACGAAGCGGCCGTCGCCGGTGCAGACGACGTTCATGTCGGTGTCGGCCTTCACGTCCTCCTCGTAGCACAGGTCGAGGAGCGGGACGCCGCCGACGATGCCGACCGAGACGGCGCTGACCGTGCCGGTGAGCGGCTTGCGGCCGGGCTTGATCAGCTTCCGGCCCTGGGCCCAGGCGACGGCGTCGGCGAGGGCGACGTAGGCGCCGGTGATGGCCGCGGTGCGGGTGCCGCCGTCGGCCTGGAGGACGTCGCAGTCGAGCACGATCATGTTCTCGCCGAGCGCCTTGTAGTCGATGACCGCACGCAGGGAGCGGCCGATGAGGCGGCTGATCTCATGCGTACGGCCACCGATCTTGCCCCGGACGGACTCGCGGTCGCCGCGGGTGTTGGTGGCGCGGGGCAGCATGGCGTACTCCGCGGTGACCCAGCCCTCGCCGCTGCCCTTCCGCCAGCGCGGGACGCCTTCGGTGAAGGAGGCGGTGCACAGGACCTTCGTGTCACCGAAGGAGACGAGGACGGAGCCCTCCGCGTGCTTGCTCCAGGCGCGTTCGATGGTGACCGGGCGGAGCTGCTCGGGGGTGCGCCCGTCGATTCGAGAAATTGAGGAGGTAGCTGCCATGGCGTGAGCCTAGCCCGACATGTGGAAGGGGCCGCTCCCGCGGCTTCGATCGCCTGGGAGACGGCCCCTTCGGTGAGCTCACGGCTCACATCATGTCTTCGATCTCCGCCGCGATCGGGTCGGCGTCGGTGCCGATGACGACCTGGATGGCGGTGCCCATCTTCACGACGCCGTGTGCGCCGGCGGCTTTCAGGGCGGCCTCGTCGACCAGCGAGGCGTCGCTGACCTCGGTGCGCAACCGGGTGATGCAGCCCTCGATCTCCTCGATGTTGTCGATGCCACCGAGCCCGGCGACGATCTTCTCAGCCTTGCTGGCCATGTGCCTTCTCCCTGATCCGAACCGCTTTGTCGCAGTAACCCACAGTTGGCCCATCTTCGCGAGCGGTCCCCTCGTCTGTACCGAAGGATGGCGTTCACGACAGCGGAACCGTCCGTCAACTGGTCTACACCACCTTACCGAGGGGCGTCCATGAGTGCCGACAGCTCCGCCATCAGCCCCGCGCGCGCCCGTTGGAACAGGGCGTTCCAGGGGCTGCAGAAAATGGGGCGCAGCCTCCAGCTCCCGATCGCCGTACTGCCCGCCGCCGGCATCCTCAACCGCCTTGGCCAGCCTGACGTGTTCGGCGACGACGGGCTCGGCTGGACCGATGTCTCCAAGGTGATGGTGGGCGCGGGCGGCGCGCTGCTCGACGGTTCGCTCGGTCTGCCGCTGCTGTTCTGCGTGGGTGTGGCCATCGGCATGGCGAAGAAGTCCGACGGCTCGACGGCGCTGGCGGCGGTCGCGGGGTTCCTCGTCTACTACAACGTGCTGCGCCAGTTCCCGGAGGACTGCCCCGGGGGCTCGAAGGCGGTCCCGAACGTCGGCTGCCAGCTGCAGGACGGCACGGTCACCGTCTTCGAGTACCAGAACCCGGGCGTCTTCGGCGGCATCGTGATCGGCCTGCTGGCCGCGTTCTTCTGGGCCCGCTTCCACCGTACGAAACTGGTGGACTGGCTCGGCTTCTTCAACGGCCGGCGACTCGTGCCGATCATCATGGCGTTCGTGGCGATCGCGTTCGCGGCGCTGTGCCTGTGGGTGTGGCCGCCGATCGGCGACGCGCTGGAGAGCTTCAGCGACTGGATGGACGGCCTGGACGCCTGGGGCGCGGGCGTGTTCGGCGTCGCCAACCGCGCGCTGCTGGTCGTGGGCCTGCACCAGTTCCTCAACGTGCCCATCTGGTTCCAGTTCGGCAGCTACACCAAGCCGGACGGCACGGTGGTGCACGGTGACATCAACATGTTCCTCGCGGGCGACCCGGACGCCGGCCAGTTCACCTCGGGCTTCTTCCCGATCATGATGTTCGCGCTGCCCGCGGCGGCCCTCGCCATCACGCACTGCGCGAAGCCCGGCCGCCGCAAGGAGGTCGGCGGCCTGATGCTGTCGGTGGCGCTGACGTCGTTCGTCACCGGCATCACGGAACCGATCGAGTACTCGTTCCTCTTCGTCGCCCCGCTGCTTTACGCGGTGCACGCGCTGCTGACCGGTGTGTCGATGGCGGTGACCTGGGCGCTGGGCGTGCACGACGGGTTCAGCTTCTCCGCCGGGCTGATCGACTACATCATCAACTGGAACCTCGCCACGAAGCCCTGGGCGATGATTCCGATCGGCCTGTGCTTCGCCGTCGTCTATTACGTGATCTTCCGTTTCGCGATCACGAAGTTCGATCTCAGGACTCCGGGCAGGGAGCCCGAGGACCAGGTCGAGGACGTCACAAAGGTCTGAAATAGGGCTTGATAACGGTCCAGAAAACCCTTGGGAATCGCGGGTTCCTTATCTCCCCTTCATCGTGCTACAACAGGTCTACACCACTGAGTGGTGTAGACCACCACCCGATGGAGGAAGTCTATGAGCACCGCCACCTCGCCAACGGCGGCCCCCACAAAGAAGTGGGGATCCGGTCTTTTCCAGGGCCTGCAGAAGGTCGGCCGCAGCCTTCAGCTCCCGATCGCCGTGCTCCCGGCCGCGGGGCTGCTGCTCCGCTTCGGTCAGCCCGACGTGTTCGGCAAGGACGGACTCGGCTGGGACAAGGTCGCCGCCGTGTTCGCCACCGCCGGTGGCGCGATCTTCGACAACCTGCCGATGCTGTTCTGTATCGGTGTCGCGATCGGCTTCGCCAAGAAGTCGGACGGCTCGACGGCCCTGGCGGCGCTGGTCGGCTTCCTGGTCTACAGCAACGTGCTGAAGGCGTTCCCGGTCACCGAGGCGAAGGTCCAGGCCGGCGCGGACATAGCCGCGACCTACAACAACCCCGGTGTCCTCGGCGGCATCATCATGGGTCTGCTGGCCGCCGTGCTGTGGCAGCGCTACCACCGCACCAAGCTGGTCGACTGGCTCGGCTTCTTCAACGGCCGCCGCCTGGTCCCGATCATCATGGCCTTCGTCGGCACCGTCATGGGCGTCTTCTTCGGCCTGGTCTGGGAGCCGATCGGTGAGGTCATCGCCGACTTCGGCGAGTGGATGACCGGTCTCGGCGCCGTCGGCGCGGGTCTGTTCGGTCTGATCAACCGCGCGCTGATCCCGGTCGGCATGCACCAGTTCGTGAACACCGTCTCCTGGTTCCAGCTCGGTGACTTCAAGGACGCCGCCGGTGAGATCGTGCACGGCGACCTGAACCGCTTCTTCGCGGGTGACCCGACCGCCGGTCAGTTCATGTCGGGCTTCTTCCCGATCATGATGTTCGGTCTGCCGGCCGCCGCCATCGCCATCGCCCACTGCGCCCGCCCCGAGCGCCGCAAGGCCGTGATGGGCATGATGATCTCGCTCGCGCTGACCTCCTTCGTGACCGGTGTGACCGAGCCGATCGAGTTCGCGTTCATGTTCATCGCCCCGGTGCTGTACGTGATCCACGCGGTGCTCACCGCCCTGTCGATGGCGATCACCTGGGCGCTCGGCGTCCACGCGGGCTTCACCTTCTCCGCGGGCTTCATCGACTACGCGCTGAACTGGAACCTGGCGACCAGGCCATGGATGATCATCCCGATCGGCCTGGTCTTCGCGGCGATCTACTACTCCGTCTTCCGCTTCGCCATCACCAAGTGGAACCTCCCCACCCCGGGCCGCGAGCCCGAGGAGGAGCTCGAGGACCTCACCAAGGCGTGAGTTACAGCCGTAAGGCACTGAGCCGTACGGCATGACGAAGGCCCCGGAACCGAATTGGTTCCGGGGCCTTTCTCGCGCATACGGGCCTGAGCCCCGTACGGACTGTGTTCGAGAGGTTAGATCTCGTACGTCTGCCTCGGCGCCGCGAGCTCCACCGGACCGTCGTAGACCTCGCGCGCGTCGGCCAGGTTGACCTGGGGATCGGTCCACGGCGGGATGTGGGTGAGCACCAGACGGCGGGCACCCGCGCGGGCCGCCGACTGACCTGCCTCGCGGCCGTTGAGGTGCAGGTCGGGGATGTTCTCCTTGCCGTGCGTGAAGGCGGCCTCGCACAGGAACAGGTCGGCGTCGCGGGCGAGTTCGTCCAGGGACGTGCTGATGCCCGTGTCACCGGAGTAGGTCAGGGTCTTTCCACCGTGCTCGATGCGGATGCCGTACGCCTCCACCGGATGGGCCACGCGTTCCGTGTGCACCAGGAACGGGCCGATCTCGAAGGTGGAGGGCTTGACCGTGTGGAAGTCGAAGACCTCGCTCATGGACGAGGCGGTGGGGGTGTCGGCGTAGGCGGTGGTCAGGCGCTGTTCGGTGCCCTCGGGTCCGTAGACCGGGATCGGGTCGCAGCGGCCGCCGTCGTGCCGGTAGTAGCGCGCGACGAAGTACGCGCACATGTCGATGCAGTGGTCGGCGTGCAGATGACTGAGGAAGATCGCGTCGAGGTCGTAGAGACCGCAGTGGCGCTGCAGCTCGCCAAGGGCACCGTTGCCCATGTCGAGAAGCAACCGGAAGCCGTCGGCCTCGACGAGGTAGCTCGAGCAGGCCGATTCCGCGGACGGGAACGACCCCGAGCAGCCGACGACGGTGAGCTTCATGAAACAGAAACCTCCGCTGGCGGGAAATCCAGAAGATCGGGAATTGGGGCGTCGGGGGTCGTGCGGTTTGTCGAGCGTAAGGCGCAAAACCTCCGGTCGCTCCTCCGCAAAGGTCTGTTGTGGGCGAACTCACCTGTGGTGTCACGCGTTCGGCTGGATACGCGGCGCGAGAAACGAGAGGTGCGTGCGAAGCACTCGCACAAGGGTGGTGAGAGCGACGGGTGGGAGCGGGAGAACGCGGGCGCGGGTGGGGGCGCACCGGTACCTTCGTCCGCATGGACACGTCCTGGTGGTTGGCGCTCGCGGCGGTGGTACTGCTCGCGCTGGTCGCCACGCTCGTGGACGGGTGGGGACGCGGACGGCGGCCGAAAGGGCGACGGACCCGGCCGCCGGGGAGGCCCGGACGGCGCACGCCGGCCCGTCCGGTGCCCGCCGAGATCTGGTGGGCGAGGGTGCCCTACGAGGACGGGCCGGGGGCCAAGGACCGGCCGTGTCTGGTGCTGGCGGTGCGCGGGCAGCAGGTCACCGTCGCGAAGATCACCAGCAAGTACCGCGACGAACGGTACGGCGTGATTCCACTGCCGCCGGGTGCGGTCGGGGACGCCCGCGGCCGGGCGAGCTTCCTGGAGACGGCCGAGCTGCGGCACGTACCGGTGGCGGACTTCCGGCGGCGGGTCGGGGTGATGGACCCGGTCGTGTGGGACCAGGTCCGTCACCTCTCACCTTAGGGCGCCGTCACTCGCCCCGAGCCGGCGGACCGGCTCACGCCCAGAGCTGCCCCTGGAGCGTCTCGATGGCCTCTTCGGTGGACGCGGCGGTGTAGACGCCGGTCGAGAGGTACTTCCAGCCGCCGTCGGCCACGACGAACACGATGTCGGCGGACTCCCCCGCCGCCAGCGCCTTCTTTCCGACACCGATCGCGGCGTGCAGGGCGGCGCCCGTGGAGATGCCCGCGAAGATGCCCTCCTGCTGGAGGAGTTCACGGGTGCGGGTGACCGCGTCGGCCGAGCCGACCGAGAAGCGGGTGGTCAGGACGGAGGCGTCGTACAGCTCGGGAACGAAGCCCTCGTCGAGGTTGCGCAGGCCGTACACCAGGTCGTCGTAGCGCGGTTCCGCCGCGACGATCTTCACGTCCGCCTTCTGCTCGCGCAGGAAGCGGCCGACGCCCATCAGGGTGCCGGTGGTGCCGAGGCCCGCGACGAAGTGCGTGATCGAGGGGAGGTCGGCGAGGATCTCCGGGCCGGTCGTGGCGTAGTGCGCGCCCGCGTTGTCCGGGTTGCCGTACTGGTAGAGCATCACCCAGTCCGGGTGCTCGGCCGAGAGTTCCTTGGCGACCCGTACGGCGGTGTTGGAGCCGCCCGCGGCGGGGCTGGAGATGATCTCCGCGCCCCACATGCCGAGCAGGTCGCGGCGCTCCTGCGAGGTGTTCTCGGGCATCACGCACACCATGCGGTAGCCCTTGAGCTTGGCCGCCATGGCCAGCGAGATGCCGGTGTTGCCGCTGGTCGGCTCCAGGATCGTGCAGCCCGGGGTGAGCCGGCCGTCCTTCTCCGCCTGCTCGATCATGTGCAGGGCGGGGCGGTCCTTGACCGAGCCGGTGGGGTTGCGGTCCTCCAGCTTGGCCCAGATGCGGACGTCCTCGGACGGCGACAACCGCGGCAGGCACACCAGAGGGGTGTTGCCCACCGCGGCGAGCGGGGAGTCGTAGCGCATTCGGATCAGGCCATACCGCCGGCCACGGCCGGCAGGATCGTGACGTTGTCGCCGTCGGCCAGCTTGGTGTTGATGCCGTCGAGGAAGCGGACGTCCTCGTCGTTCAGATAGACGTTGACGAAGCGGCGCAGCTGGCCGTCGTCCACGATGCGGGCGTGGATGCCCGCGTGCCGGCTCTCGAGGTCGGTGAACAGCTCGGCGAGGGTGTCACCGCTGCCCTCCACCGCCTTCTGACCGTCGGTGTAGGTGCGGAGGATGGTGGGGATGCGGACCTCGATGGCCATGGCTCAGGGCTCCTGTCGGGAGTAGTCAGTCGGGGGCGCGCGGCAGCGCAGTACAGCGGAGGTGGTGCGTGTGTGAGGCGCCGCGGCTCACGGCCGTACGGCGGCAGGGTGTCGCGTCAACAGATGGCGCTGGCGAGCCTGCACAGGTCGACGTGCAGCCGCGCCACGAGCAGCATGCCCGGCGTCTTCTCGCTCACGTCGTCGAAAACCATGGGGTCATCGTATCGATTCCCGGTCCGGCTTTTGGAATGTGATCCCACATCGCGGACGGTTGAGGGCCGAGGAGTGAGACCGCGCTGTTCAGACCGACTCAGTACGCCTCGACGACCTTGACCTCCTCCTCCGTCACCTCGCCGTCGACGATCCGGTAGGAGCGGAACTGGAAGTCGCCCAGGCCGTCGGTGTCGGCGGTGGAGACGAGGACGTAGTGGGCGCCGGGCTCGTTGGCGTAGGAGATGTCGGTGCGCGAGGGGTGGGCCTCGGTGGCGGTGTGGGAGTGGTAGATGACCACCGGCTCCTCGTCGCGGTCGTCCATCTCGCGGTAGAGCCTGAGCAGGTCGCCGGAGTCGAACTCGTAGAACGTGGGCGACATCGCCGCGTTCAGCATCGGGATGAACCGCTCGGGCCGGTCCGAGCCGGCCGGGCCCGCGACGACGCCGCACGCCTCGTCGGGGTGGTCCTTGCGCGCGTGGGCGACGATCTGGTCGACGAGGGCCTGGGTGATGGTCAGCATGTTCGTCAGGATAGACAGAGGGGCCGCTCCGTACCGAGGGATGGTACGGAGCGGCCCATATACCGGACGCCCTGAGCGGCGGCCGTCGGGAGCGCCACGAGTGCTCCCGACGGCGGGACGTCCTGGACAAGCAGCTCGGCAACGCCCCTAAAGGGGCGCGGGGAACTGCGCGACCAGCCACAGCGGCGCCGCAGACAACGGACGGCCTTTTGTGGCAATCACCTCACGGGCTCTTTCAGCGAAGCGTCCAGCTCGGGCTCATCGCCGCCGCGATCCGCGATCTGCGGGTTGCGGTTCTTGAGGATCGCCCAGCCGACGCCCAGGGCGACGGCCCAGCCGGCCGCGACGTACAGGCAGATCCGCGCGTCCTTGTCGTACGCGATCATGAAGGTCACGCCGATGAGGAAGAGCAGCGCGACCCAGCTGAAGACCGCCCCGCCGGGAGCGGGGAAGGACGAGGCGCGCAGCCGGCCGGCGTCGACCGCGGCGCGGTAGCGGATGTGGCTGACCAGGATCATCATCCAGGTCCAGATGCCCGCCGCGGTGGCGACCGAGGTGACGTAGAGGAACGCCTTCTCGGGGACGACGTAGTTCAGGACGACGCCGATGCCCATGAGCGCCACGGAGACCGTGATGCCGACGGCGGGCGTCTTGCGGGCGTTGAGCCTGCCGAAGGCCTGCGGGGCCTCGCTGTTGGCGGCGAGGTCGCGCAGCATCCGGCCGGTCGAGTACATGCCCGAGTTGCAGGACGACAGGGCCGCGGTGAGCACCACGAAGTTGACGATGCCCGCGGCGAGCGGGATGCCGATCTTGCCGAACGCGTGGACGAACGGGCTCTCGCCCGCGGTGAACTCGGTCCACTTCACGACGGACAGGATGACCAGCAGCGCGCCGACGTAGAAGACGATGATGCGCCAGGGCAGGGTGTTGATGGCCTTGGGTAGGGTCTTCTCGGGGTTCTCGGACTCGCCCGCGGTGACGCCGACGAGCTCGACGGCGAGGTAGGCGAACATGACGCCCTGGAGCGTCATCAGGCTGGAGCCGATGCCGTTCGGGAAGAAGCCGTCGTGCGACCAGAGGTTGGAGACGGCGGCGGTGTCACCGGCGTCGGAGAAGCCGAGGGTGAGCACGCCGAGGCCGATGACGATCATGCCGATGATGGCCGTGACCTTGATCATCGAGAACCAGAACTCGACCTCGCCGAAGATCTTGACGGAGATCAGGTTGACGCCGAAGAGCACCACCAGGAACACCAGGGCGCTGACCCATTGCGGGATCTCGGGGAACCAGAAGTGGATGTAGATCGCGGCGGCCGTGAGTTCGGCCATGCCGGTGACCACCCACATGAGCCAGTACGTCCATCCCGTGGCGAACCCGAAGAACGGGCCGAGGAATTCGCGGGCGTACTCGGCGAAGGAGCCGGAGACGGGCCGGTAGAGGAGCAGTTCGCCCAGGGCCCGCATGATGAAGAAGATGACGACGCCCGCGAGGGCGTACATGAGGATGATGCTGGGGCCGGCCTTCGCGATGTTCGCTCCGGCACCCATGAACAGCCCGACACCGATGGCGCCGCCGATCGCGATCATCTGGACCTGACGGCTGCCCAGGCCTCGCTCGTACCCCTCTTCCGGGGCACTCGTGGCCTTCTCGTCAGTGACCTTCGCAGAGGTCATGTGTAGTGCGCCTTTCTCCATGCCGACCCGGGCCTTCGGCGGCCTCGGATCGGGTCTCGATCCCCCCGGATTGCTGGAGCTGTGCCCGGCCGACGATCCGTCGGCCACCTGGCGCACCCGGCCGAACATTCGGGTGGTGCTCGCCGGGCGGTCGTGAAGATTTATCACGGCCGCAACAGTGATCGGCCAAGGCGCTTGTGGCGCATCACACAGGAAGAACCGGACAAATACATCGCCGCCCCCCAGAGGGGGCGGCGGCGGTGACGCGATCGTTATCCGGATTTGAGCGTCCGCTGAGCGAACACAAAATCGTCACATATGACGATGAAAGCGGCACAAACTGCGCTCCCGAGGCAGCGTGAGCTACGGCATCAGCGTCCCGACCAGGGTCTCCTGGAGTCCGCCCAGCCATAGATACGCCATCACCATCGGCTTGCGCGGATCCTCGTCCGGGAGCCGGTAGAGCAGGTCGGTGTCGTCCTCGTCGGCGATGTCCAGCCGGGAGCCGATGGCCAGCCGCAGGTCGTTGAGGGCGCCGAGCCACTGCTGGGACTCCTCGACGGAGAGCTTCAGCACCGCGCCGCCCTCACCTGCGGAGGCATCGCTGAGCGAGTCCAGGGAGCGGACCACCATGAGCGCGTTGTCCCGCTTGCCGGCGCGCAGGTCGTTCTCGGTGTACCGGCGGAACTCCGCGGAGTACGCCCGCTGCTCCTCGGCCTCCTTGGCCTGCGGAGTGCCCTCGGGATCGCCGTACGCGTCCGGGAACAAACGCTTGAGGACCGGGTCGGCGGGCGGTTCGCTCGGGCCCTCGGCGAACAGCTCCGCGAGCGGGTCGTCGGGGGCGTCCTCGCCGGGGCCGGGGCCGATGAGCTCCAGGAGCTGCACGGCCAGCGACCGGATGATGGAGATCTCGACGTCGTCGAGGGCGACGGCCGCGCCGCCGCCGGGGAGCGGTTCGAAGGTTCCTGGCATGAAGACGATTCGCTACTTCCGGTCCTGCTGCAGGGTGGCCCACAGACCGTAGCCGTGCATCGCCTGCACATCGCGTTCCATCTCCTCGCGACTACCGCTGGAGACGACCGCCCGGCCTTTGTGGTGGACATCGAGCATGAGCTTGGTGGCCTTGTCCTTGGTGTACCCGAAGTACGCCTGGAAGACATACGTCACGTAGCTCATGAGGTTGACCGGGTCGTTGTGCACGATCGTGACCCAGGGGACGTCCGGCTCGGGGACGGCGAAGGTCTCTTCCGCCGTTTCGGTGCGTTCGATCTCTACGGGAGCGGGTGACGTCACAGTGCCCATGCTGCCACCGGAGGGGGGTGGTCGCACAAATCCTCGGCGAACCCACGGGACCAAATCGTCAGACTGACGAGATGGGGGTACGATCGGTTGCCATGAACACAGCGGACCTTGGGCTGCCAGAAGAAGAAGGGCGCGAAGCGCTTCCTCAGAAGGGCGGTGGCGGGCGACGGGTGGGCGTTCCCTCTACGGCGCTCTTCACGGACCAGTACGAGCTCACGATGCTGCAGGCCGCCCTGAAGGCGGGCACGGCCGAGCGGCGGAGCGTGTTCGAGGTCTTCACCCGGCGACTGCCGGAGGGGCGGCGCTACGGCGTCGTAGCGGGCACTGGCCGCGTGCTGGACGCCGTCGAGAACTTCCGCTTCGAGGCCGACGTCCTCGGCTTCCTGCGCGAGCGGAACATCGTCGACGAGCAGACCCTGAAGTGGCTCGCGGACTACCGCTTCTCGGGCGACATCTGGGGCTACCCCGAGGGCGAGGTCTACTTCCCGGGCTCGCCGATCATGCGGGTGGAGGGCACCTTCGCCGAGTGCGTGCTGCTGGAGACGGTGATCCTCTCCATCCTCAACCACGACTCCGCGATCGCCGCGGCCGCCTCCCGCATGTCGTCGGCCGCCGGTGACCGCCCGCTCATCGAGATGGGCGCCCGGCGCACCCACGAGCTGGCCGCGGTGGCCGCCTCCAGGGCCGCCTACCTCGGCGGCTTCGCCTCCACCTCCGACCTGGCCGCCGGCTTCCGCTACGGCATCCCCACGGTCGGCACCAGCGCCCACGCCTTCACCCTGCTGCACGACCGCGAGCGCGACGCGTTCCAGGCCCAGGTGGACTCCATGGGCCGCGGCACCACGCTGCTCGTGGACACCTACGACGTCGCCGAGGCGGTCCGGACGGCCGTGGAGGTCGCCGGGCCCGGCCTGGGCGCGGTCCGCATCGACTCGGGCGATCTGCTGCTGGTCGCGCACCGGGTCCGCCAGCAGCTGGACGAGCTGGGCGCGACGGGCACCCGGATCATCGTGACCTCGGACCTGGACGAGTACGCCATCGCCTCCCTGGCGGCGGCGCCGGTGGACGCGTACGGCGTCGGCACCCAGCTGGTGACCGGCTCGGGGCATCCGACCTGCTCGATGGTCTACAAGCTGGTCGCGCGCGCCGAGTCCACCGACCCCACGGCGCCGCTGGTGCCGGTGGCGAAGAAGTCGACCGGCGGCAAGACCTCCATCGGCGGGCGCAAGTGGGCGGCCCGCCGCCTCGACGAGTACGGCGTCGCGGAGGCGGAGGTCATCGGCACGGAGGCCGTTCTGGACGAGCTCGCCGACCGGCAGCTGCTGGTCGAGCTGGTCAAGGGCGGTGACGTGGTGGCGCGCGAGCCACTGGACGTCGTACGGGAGCGGCATACGGCCGCCCGCGCGAACCTGCCGTTGTCCGCGACGCAGCTCTCGCGCGGGGAACCAGTCATTCCGACGGAATATGTCAACGGGCGCTCGGAGAGCCGGACGGGGTCGTGAAGCCAGTGCGCCCGGCGCGCTCACCCCGTGCCCCCTCCCGCACCGCAACCGAAGTCTCTAGGCTCGGAAGTTCACGGCCGGGCCCGCACGCTTCACCGTCCCGACCTCAGCGTCCATAACCGAAGGACACGACCATGCGCCGCGCCTTGATCGTCGTAGACGTGCAGAACGACTTCTGCGAGGGAGGCAGCCTCGCCGTGTCCGGCGGAGCCGATGTGGCCGCCGCCGTCACCGAGCTGATCGGGCAGGCGGCCGGGTCCGGTTACCAGCACGTCGTGGCCACCCGCGACCACCACATCGCACCCGGCGGCCACTTCTCCGCCCACCCCGACTTCGTCCGCTCCTGGCCGGCGCACTGTGTCGCGGGCACCGAGGGCGTCGGCTTCCACCCGAACTTCGCCCCCGCGGTCGCCTCCGGCGCGATCGACGCGGTGTTCGACAAGGGGGCGTACGCGGCGGCATACAGCGGGTTCGAGGGGGCCGACGAGAACGGCGTGAAGCTGGCCGACTGGCTGCGGGCCAGGGATGTCTCGGAGGTGGACGTGGTGGGCATCGCCACGGATCACTGTGTGCGCGCCACCGCGCTGGACGGCGCACGGGAGGGGTTCCGTACCCAGGTGCTGCTGGACCTGACCGCGGGGGTGGCCACGGAGACCACCGAGCGGGCGCTTGAGGAGATGCGGGAAGCGGGCGTGGAGCTCACCGGGAAGCCGGTCGTCGCGTAGCGCTCCCCGCGCCCCTCAGCTCGTTGCCGCCGGGCGTCTGAGCAGCGCCCTGATCGGGTGCCACAGCTCCTGCATCAGGTCCGGGCACATGGCGACACCGTTGTCAGGGGCCGTTCGCCATATCAGGCCGTCGGGGTGGTGCAGGACGGCCGTGATCTCGTCGGGAGTCGGTGGGGCGGCGTTGCCGCGCAGGTAGACGGCGCGCATGCCCAGGTTGCGGAGCCTGGTCAGGGCTCGGGCGCGGTTCTGGGCGTGGACGAGGACACGGACGCAGCCCGTGCCGTCGGCGGTGGGTCTGGGCAGGTTCAGAGCCACCACCACGCTGCCGGTCGGCAGCTTGCAGAAACCTCCTGCGGCCATGCCCTACTCCCCGTTTCTAGGTCCTGGTGTCAATAACGGAAGCACAGGGTGCACCTAAACACGACCGGCGGCAACCCCGCCAGGGGGGTCACCGCCGATCATGCTCTGACCTGCTAAAACGCGATTTACTTCACCGCGGGACCAACTTCGAGCTCGATCGTGGAGCCGTTCTTGGCCTCCTTGACGATCTTGATCTTGGTGTTGGTGTCAGTGATCTTGACGCCCGCGGTCGGGGTCAGCGCGTCGTAGTACGTGTGGGTGCGGTCGTTGAAGACCGACACCCCCGCACTCGACGGGATCTTGGTCAGGACGTCGGCGTTGTGCAGGTTGATGCCGTCCGTCCGGAACTTGCTGAAGGGCGAGTCGAAGGACTGGATGCGGTTGCGCATCACCGTGCCGTCGGCCCACTTCAGCGCCGCCGGGTGGGAGTCGATCGGCAGGACCAGGCCGACACCGGGGTGCACGCTGGTGTTGTTGTCCGCCTGGGAGGTGTCCCACTTCCAGATCAACAGGCCGTTCTGGTACGCGTAGTGCTCCACCCAGTCCGGACGGACCCCGGCGAAGCCGAAGTTGTACGGGCCGGTCTTGAGGACCTTGTCGTACGACACGTACTGACGGTTCTCGGCGATGTAGTACTGCGCGTAGTCGTCCGTGATGGACGCGCCGATGCGCGAGAAGCCCTTGGTCTTCCAAGCGGCGTCCGCGCTCTCCGCGTTGTCGGAGAACAGGGCCGTGCCGTCGGCGGTCACGGTGATCTGGTCGGCCGCGAAGCCCTTCTGGGCCACGCCGCCGTCCGTCTGGTAGCGGAAGCGCAGGTCGATCTTCTTGCCCGCGTAGGCGTTCAGCGGGAAGACCAGCTTCTTGTACGCGTCCACCGAGCCGGTCAGCGCGGGCTTGCCGCTGGCGTCCTTCGGGAGGGCCGCACCGTCGACGGTGCCGTCGACCGCGGTCCAGTTGGCGCCGCCGTCGGTCGAGACCTCGGTGTAGAGGTAGTCGAACTCGGCCTCGATGTCGTACCAGCCGTCCAGCGTCAGCGAGGCGGCGGACTTGCCCGTGAGGTCCACGGAACGGGTCAGCGTGTTGGCGAGGTTGTCACCGCTGCCGCTCCACCACTGGTTCGCGCCCTGCGCCGGCTGCACGATCGGAGTGGTGACCCGCTTCTTGGGCAGCTCGACCACGAGAGCCTGCTTGTGCTTGGTGTTGTACTCGGCGACACCCAGCTTGTGCCACGAGCTCGTGGCGGCCTTGGCCGTGTCGTACTTCAGCCAGCCCAGCTGCAGCTTGTCCCAGGCGGTCATGTCGCCGGGCAGGTCACCGATCTCCTTCTTGCCGGTCCCGAGCCAGGAACCGGAGGACATCAGGGTCCAGAAGCCGGTGGAGTTGTCGCCGTTGCCGGTGGTGTCGTAGTGGTCCGGCAGACCGAGGTCGTGGCCGTACTCGTGGGCGTAGACACCCAGGCCACCGTTCTCGGGCTGGACGGTGTAGTCGCCGACCCAGATGCCGGTGTCGCCGATCTTCGCGCCGCCGAGCTTGTTGCCGTCGGGGCCGGTGGCACCCGCGTCGGTGCCGAACGCGTACCAGCGGTGGGCCCAGATGGCGTCGGTGCCCTGCGCGCCGCCGCCCGCGGACTCGTCCTCACCGGCGTGCACGACCTGGAAGTGGTCGATGTAGCCGTCGGACTCGTTGAAGTCGCCGTCGCCGTCGAAGTCGTAGCGGTCCCACTGGTCGAACTGCTTGACGTCGGCCTTGATCTCGGCGTCGGTCTTCCCAGCCGCCTTCTGCTGGGCGACCCACGCGTTCAGACCGTCGCTGACGACGTTCCAGACGCTGGAGCAGTTGGTCTGGCCGCAGGCGTTGTTGCCGTAACGGGCCTCGTTGTAGGGGACCTTGACCCAGTCGGCGACCTCACCCTCGACCGAGTAGCGGCCCGAGGACTGCTTCTCGTAGTACTTCTTCACCGACTCGGTCTTCTTGCCGGTGCCGAAGTAGAGGTCCTGGTAGTGCTTCTGGTTGTAGTCGGCCTGCCACGCGGTCGAGTTGTCCTTGGCGCGGTCGGGCTCGGCTATCTGGTTGTGGGCCGGGCCGGCCGTGCCGCCGAACTCGCTGAGCTTGTCGCCGAACTCGACCAGGATCGTGAAGATCTTGTCGGTCTTCTCGCGCCCGAGCTCGACGTACTTGCTGTCGCCCTTCTTGCTCTTGAGCTGGACGACCTGCGAGCCCTCGCGCTTGGTCACCTTGGCGTCGCCGGATATGACCTGCTGCAGGGCTTCCTCGCGCTGGGCCTCCTGAGTCTTGCTCATCGGGCCTTCGAGGTTGTGCTCGGCGTGGGTGTTGTCCGCCGGGTCGTGCCGCTCCACCGAGGCCGGTGCGCCTTCGCCGGCCTGGGCCACCGCGTAGGTCGAGAAAGTCGCCGCCGCCGTGGCGAGCGCGACGGCGGTTGCCGCCGTTCTGAACGTCCAGGGTCTACTGGTCACTTGAGATCCTCCCCCGCGCTGGGCGCGCGGAAGGAGGGTCCTGGTCATGGAGGATCCGCGCACGTCGATCAACGCGTGTAGTCAAGTGACGACATTTGACTAGAGGTTAAGCAGAAAATACAGACCTTGACTTGGACAGGTCAATTGCACTATGCGAAGTCGATGTTCGTTTAGCGAACAACGACCTTTACCCGAACAGGCGCGCGACCCTGTCCACTTGCTGGACGCCATGACTCCGTGCGCCCCCTGTGCACCGGCACTGTTGGTCAGGTCACGCTTACTGTTTGTTCCCCTCGGGCATGCACGCGGTTAGAGTCGGATGGCGGAACGCCCGGACGTCGGCGGAAAGCCAGGCCGAGACCCCCGTGCACCCCTGATTCCGAGGACACGATGATCATGCCTCGTCCGACCGCCGCACAGCTCGCCTACGGCTCGTGCACCGTGATCTTCTCGACGCTCGCCATGCTGCTGCTGTCACAGACCAGTTCGGGCGTGGGTATCGCGGTCATCGCCGTCTCGGCGCTCCTGCTCGGACTCCTGGTCGCCATGACGGTACCCATGCCGAAGAAGCCACGCGTGGTGGCGGTGCGCAAGCCCGCCGGCGTGGAGCGGCAGAAGACCGAGGAGCCCGCACTCACCCAGTCCTGACGCGCCTCAGTTGCCGGTGCTGACCACGACCGTCTTCGCCGCCTTGTCGTGCAGACCCTGCTTGTAGGGCCGGTCGAAGTAGCTCCAGCCGCCACAGATCGCGGTCCAGATGCAGGCGCAGCAGAACGCGAACGGGATCCACAGCACCGCCGCGCGGATCAGTGAGGTCTGCACGGACGGTGTGGCGCCGTTGTCGAGGTCGGCCACCCGCAGGTTGAGCAGCTTCTTGCCGAGGGTCTGCCCCATCCTGACGGTCATGACGGTGTCGTACGCGATGTACAGCACGGCGGCGATCGCGGACTGCCCGAGGGACTTGCCGTACTCCACCTTGTCGGTGTCCACGTCGAGTTCGGTGACACCGAAACCCCAGGTGAGCAGCCAGACGACGACACCCACCAGGATCATGTCGATGATGCGCGCCAGTGTGCGCTTGCCGCTGTCGGCGAGCGGCGGCATCCCGGCGAGCGGGTCGGCGGGCCGACCGCCGCCGCCGTACGGGTCACCGCCGTAGGGACCACCGCCGCCGGGAGGGGGCGGGGGCTGGCTGCCGTACGGCGGCTGGTCACCGTACGGCGAACCCGAGCCGCCGGACGGCGGGGGCTGCTTCCTGAACGGGTCGTCTTCCGGGGGCTGCTGACCGGAGCCGGGAGGCGGTTCACTGCTCATGGCCCCGAGTCGACCGCGAACCCGGCGGTTTCGCATCCGGCGAGGGGCCGTCCGGAGTACGTAAATCCCCTGCGCCGCTTCCCGTACGCGGTCAGCCCGCGACGAACGTACCCGCGGCCTTGTCGTGCCAGCACTGGCGCCATGGCCGGTCGAACACGCACCACAGCACGCCGACGACACCGACGACGAGCAGGCCGGGGACGCTGTACACGAGCCAGCGGCGCAGGGCGGCGCCGAACTCCGGTGGCTCGTGGGCCTCGATGTCCCGCACCTCCAGGCCGAACAGCTTCTTGCCCAGCGTGCGGCCCCACTTGGCGGTGGGCAGGGCTTCGTAGACCAGGCCGACCAGGAGCAGCACGGCCAGGATGATGCCCAGGTACACCGCCGTGGTGCCGTCCAGCAGCCAGACGGTGACCGTCTCACCGGAGAGCTTGGCGGCGTCGATCTTCTCGTTGACGTGGTCGATCGCCTTGGTGCCGAGCGGCACGGCGGCGACCGCGGTGAAGGCGGCGAGCACGACGGTGTCCAGCAGCCGCGCGGCCAGCCGCTTGCCGAGGCCCGCGGGGCGGGCGGCGGACTGACGCAGGGCGGCCGCCTGGAAGGGGTCCAGGACCGGGGGCTTCCACGGGGCGACCGGCTGGTCCTCGTCGGAGGGGCCCGCGAGCCGGTGGACCTGCTGCGCCCAGGAGGACTGCCCGCCGCCGGCGCCGGACGCCATGGGGGCGGCTGAGGCGGCTGCCGCGGACTGCGGGCCGCCGGATTGGTGGGGGACGCTCGGAGCGGCCTGCTGCGGGCCGGAGAGGCCCGTGGGGGCCTGCGCGGCGGGTCCGGCGCCCGCCTGCGGCTGGGTCGCCCCGGCGCGCTCCGCGGCGGCCTTCCCGGCGCCGAAGCCGGGGCCCTGCGGGGCGCCGGGCGCGGAGGGGCGCTCTGCGTCCGGACGTGCGGCGCCCGGGACGGCGGACGCGCCCGTGCCTCCGGTCTGCGCCCCGGCCGCCCCGCCCTGCTGCGCCGTGCGCGGGGACACCGCGCGGATCGCCATGGTGCCGTCGACGGGGGCGGGGCCACCGGGGTTCGGGATGCCGGGAGTTGCCTGCCCCGAGGGCCCGGAGGACTGCGCTCCACCGCTCCCGGGTACCGGCCTGCGGATCATGAACGTGTCACCGGAGGCGACGCCTCCGGCTTCCTGGTCCGGCTCGGCGGGCGGGATCGTGGCCGTGCCGTCGGTGCGGGCGGCGTGGCCGTCCGGCTGTCCGACCGCAGCTCGCGGGTCCCTCGGATCGGACTCCGGCTGCCCCCACGAGACACGGCGGTCCTGGTCGCCGCCGAAGCCGGACTGGTGGGCGGAGTCGGCACCCCAGGCGGACGCCGGCTCGGGCCGGCTGCCATGCTGGGCACCGCCCGACGCGGCCGGCTCCTCGTCGAAGAAGTGCGGGCCGGTCTCCTCCACCGAGGGGGCCTGCGCGGGCTGGGCGCCCGGGGGCGGGGCGAGCGTTTCGCCGTCCGTCGGCGCCGGACGGCTGGTGCCCGGCACCCAGGAGGCACCGTTCCAGTACCGGACATATCCAGGAATGGACGGGTCCGGGTAATACCCGTCGCGGGGCCGGTCGTCACCGGGGGCCGGGGTTGGGGCGCTCATGTCCGTCGTCCGGTATCTGCTCGTGGGTCAAATAGAGGCCTCCACATCTATCAGACGGGCGCAACAAGCACCGCCCGTCCCGCCGGACCCACCCCTTTCCGGGCAACCTCGTACACGTACTTCACACGAGCGGAACCGGCCCGGAGAACATCGGCGACACGCGCTCAGGGGCGTGCACCACGCGTCCGCCCTTCGGGCACGGCCGCCCGTCCCGCGGCTGGGGGTCCGGGGGTCGTCCCCCGGGAAAGCACGGCCAGACGGGCGCAACAAGCACCGCCCGTCCCGCCGGACCCACCCCTTTCCGGGCAACCTCGTACACGTACTTCACACGAGCGGAACCGGTGTGGGAACAGGTCGGGAAAAAAGTTCCGGGAACCCGCGTAATGATCCGCGCCCCTGCTCCCTCTCCACTCGTACGGGCCCGCCCACGCGGGCCGCACGTGTCAGAGAGAGGGCATCCACGCCATGCATCACACCGTCGTAGAGCGCGAACTGGAGCTCAGGCTGATCCTTTCGCCGGAGCGCAGCGTCGCCGTGCCGGCGCGGCTGAGCTATCACAGCGAAGACCCGTACGCCGTCCACATCACCTTCCACATCAACTCCGAGCACCCCGTGTACTGGACCTTCTCCCGCGACCTCCTCGTCGAGGGGGTGTTCCGGCCGTGCGGGCACGGGGATGTGCGGGTGTGGCCGACGAAGGTCGACGGCCGCAGCGTCGTGCTGATGGCGCTGAGCTCGCCCGACGATGACGCCCTGCTGGAGGCGCCGGCGGCGCCGGTGTCGGCCTGGCTGGAGCGGACGTTGCGGGTGGTGCCCCCGGGGAGTGAGGGCGAGCAGCTGGGGATCGACGACGCGCTCGACCAGCTGCTCGCCCAGTGAGGCACCGGACGTCAGAAGAGCTTGCCCGGGTTCAGGATGCCCAGCGGGTCGAAGACCTGCTTGATCCCGCGCTGCATCTCGATCCCCACCGGGCCGATCTCGCGCGCCAGCCACTCCTTCTTCAGTACGCCCACCCCGTGCTCGCCCGTGATGGTGCCGCCGAGTTCCAGGCCGAGGGCCATGATCTCGTCGAAGGACTCACGGGCCCGCCGGGACTCGTCGGGGTCGCCCGCGTCGAAGCACACCGTCGGGTGGGTGTTGCCGTCGCCCGCGTGCGCGACGACGCCGATGGTGAGCTGGTGCTTCTCGGCGATCCGCTCGACGCCCTCGATGAGGTCGCCGAGCCGCGAGCGGGGCACGCACACGTCGTCGATCATCGTCACGCCCCGCACCGCCTCCAGCGCGGTGAGGGACAACCGCCGCGCCTGGAGCAGCAGTTCGGACTCGACCGCATCGTCCGCCGGGACCACCTGGGTGGCGCCCGCCGCCTCGCACAGCGCGCCGACGGCGGCCAGGTCGGGCCCGGGGTCCGGGGTGTCGAAGGCGGCCAGCAGCAGGGCCTCGGTCGTGTCCGGCAGCCCCATGTGCGCCAGGTCGTTGACCGCCTTGACCGTCGTACGGTCCATGATCTCCAGCAGTGACGGCACATGCCCGCCGGCCATGATCCGGCACACCGCGTCGCAGGCGGCCGACGCGGAGGCGAACTCGGCGGCGAGCACCAACTGCTGCGGCGGCTGCGGCCGCAGCGCCAGGACGGCCCGTACGACGATGCCGAGCGAGCCCTCGGAGCCCACGAACAGACGGGTCATGTCGTAACCCGCCACGCCCTTGGCCGTACGGCGGCCCGTGGACATCAGGCGTCCGTCCGCGAGGACGACGTCCAGGCCGAGGACGTACTCGGCGGTCACCCCGTACTTCACACAGCACAGGCCCCCGGAGGCGGTGCCGATGTTGCCGCCGATCGTGCACATCTCCCAGCTGGAGGGGTCCGGCGGGTAGTACAGCCCGTGTTCGCCCACCGCGCGGGAGAGGGCCGCGTTGATGACGCCGGGCTCGACGACGGCGATCCGGTCGACGGGGTTGATCTCCAGGATGCGGTCCATCTTGGTCAGGGACAGCACCACGCAGCCGTCGGAGGCGTTGGCCCCGCCCGACAGGCCCGTGCGGGCGCCCTGAGGGACGACGGGGACGCGCAGCTCGGAGGCGGTGCGCATGACGTGCTGGACCTCTTCGACGGTGCGCGGCAGCACCACCACGGCGGGACTGCCGGCCGGGCAGAAGCTGGCCATGTCGTTGGCGTAGGAGGCCGTGATGTCGGGGTCGGTCAGGACGGCCTCGGCGGGCAGACCCGCGAGCAGCCGCTCGGTGAGATCACCCCGGGCCTGGTCGGGTGCGGCTTCGGTACGGCTCATGATCACAGCGTGACACCCGGGGCCATCGGTGTGAACCCCGCGTACGGCGGCCGAGGTAAGGCGGGTGTGGTCGTCGTATCGGCGCACCGTTTCACGCACAGTGAGCGCCATGGAGAACGACGCCGTGGAGAACGAACCGGGCACGCCGCAGCGCCGCCCGCCCATCCGGCGGCGGGTGCTGCTCGCCTCGGTGGCGGGGTGTGCCGTGCTCGGCGGGGTGCTGGCGCTGCTGCCGTGGGGGACGGGCGGGACGGGGACGCCCGCACCGGCACCGGGGGCGCAGGCGCTGACCGCGGTCACCACGGGGGTGCCGGCGGCGCTGCCCGATCTGGCGGTGCTGATCGACGAACGCGAGAAGCGGCTGCGGACACATCCAAGGGACGCCGCATCGTGGGCGGTGCTGGGGACGGCGTATGTGGAGCAGGGGCGGCGGACCGCTGAGGCGGAGTACTACCCGAAGGCGGAGAAGGCGCTGCGTACGTCGCTGCAGGTGCGGGAGAAGAACGCCGAGGCGATGGACGGAATGGCGGCGCTGGCGAACGCGCGGCGGGACTACCGGGCGGCGCGGACGTGGAGCGAGGCGGCGCTGAAGGCGGACCCCAAGCGGTGGACGGTGTATCCGCAGCTGATCGACGCCCAAACGGGGCTGGGTGACTACAAGGCGGCCAAGCGGGCGGCGGACCGGATGCTGAAGCTGCGCTCGGGTCCCGCGGTGCTGGCGCGGGCCGCGGGCGTGTACCGGGACGGAGGGCGGCGGGAGGACGCGGCGGCGGCGCTGTCGGACGCGGCGGCGGGCGCCGAGGCCCCGGCCGAGCGGGCGGCGTATCTGGAGCGGGGCGGGCAGCTCGCCTGGGAGCGCGGCGATCTGGACGTGGCCCTGCGGCACTTCCGGGAGGCGGTACGGCTCGACCCCGACCAGCGGGCCGCGCTCGCCGGGCAGGGGCGGACGCTGACGGCGCTGGGCCGGACGACGGAGGCGCTGAACGCCTACCGGGCGGCCTTCGCCAAGCAGCCGAACCCCGAGTACGCGCTGGAGCTGGGCGAGTTGTACGAGTCGCTGGGGCTGGGGCAGGCGGCGCGGGTGCAGTACGACCTGCTGCGGGAGCGGGCGGCGCGGGCCGCGGCCGGCGGGGTGGACGAGGAACTGGTGCTCGGCCGCTTCGAGGCGGACCACGGCGACACGGACTCCGCCGTACGGCGGCTGCGGGCCGAGTGGCGCAACCAGCCGGGGATCGCGGTGGCCGACGCGTTGGGCTGGGCTCTGCACCGGTCCGGTAAGGACACGGAGGCGCTGAAGTTCGCGCGGGTGGCGACCGACCGGGAGCACGGGGGGACGGTGCGCAGCGCGCTGTACGTGTACCACCTGGGGATGATCGAGCGGGAGCTCAAGAGGCCGGGCGCCGCGCGGCGGCATCTGCAGGAGGCGCTGCGGATCAATCCCCGCTTCTCGCCGACTCGGGTGCCGTTGGCCGAGGAGGCGTTGAAGGAGTTGGGGGAGCCGTCGCTGGAGGACGTACCGGACATGGACGCCAAGCCCCGGCGGAAGTGAGCGGGGGCACCGGCGGTCTCACCCGGTCGTGCGGACGCCCCCCGTGGCACCCGCACGACCGGAGTGGCTCAGCCGGCCGTCACAGATTGCCGCGCTTGGCCTGCTCGCGCTCGATCGCCTCGAACAGGGCCTTGAAGTTGCCCTTGCCGAAGCCCATCGAGCCGTGGCGCTCGATGATCTCGAAGAAGACCGTCGGACGGTCCTGGACCGGCTTGGTGAAGATCTGCAGCAGATAGCCGTCCTCGTCGCGGTCCGCGAGGATCTTCAGCTCACGCAGGGTCTCGACGGGGACGCGGGTGTCGCCGACCCACTCGCCGAGGGTGTCGTAGTACGAGTCCGGGGTGTCGAGGAACTGGACGCCGGCCGCGCGCATCGTGCGTACCGTCGCCACGATGTCGTTGGTGTTGAGCGCGATGTGCTGGACGCCCGCGCCGCCGTAGAACTCCAGGTACTCGTCGATCTGGGACTTCTTCTTGGCGATGGCGGGCTCGTTGATCGGGAACTTGACCTTGAGCGTGCCGTCGGCCACGACCTTCGACATCAGCGCGCTGTACTCGGTCGCGATGTCGTCGCCCACGAACTCCTTCATGTTCGTGAAGCCCATGACCTTGTTGTAGAAGCCGACCCAGTCGTTCATCCGGCCGAGCTCGACGTTGCCCACGCAGTGGTCGATGGCCTGGAAGGTGCGCTGGGCGGGCGGCTCGACCATCGGGTTCACGGCGACGTAGCCGGGCAGATAGGGGCCGTCGTAGCCGGTGCGCTCGACGAGGGTGTGGCGGGTCTCGCCGTAGGTCGCGATGGCGGCCAGCACGACCGTGCCGTGCTCGTCCTTCAGCTCGTACGGCTCGGTGACGGACGTGGCGCCGTGCTCGATGGCGTACTCGTACGCCCGTCGCGCGTCCGGCACCTCGATGGCGAGGTCGACGACGCCGTCGCCGTGCTCGGCCACGTGCTGGGCGAGGAAGTGGCCCCAGGTGGTGGCGGGCTTGATGACGGAGGTGAGGACGAAACGGGCGGACCCGTTCTCCAGCACATAGCTCGCGGTCTCGCGGCTGCCGTTCTCCGGTCCGGAGTAGGCCACGAGGCGCATACCGAAGGCGGTCGAGTAGTAGTGCGCCGCCTGCTTGGCATTGCCCACGGCGAAGACGACCGCGTCCATTCCCTTGACCGGGAAGGGGTCGGCCTGCCGTGCGGTGTCGGGAGTGTCATGTGTGGTCTGCGTCATAGGCGCAGCCTCACTCCGAGGCGGCAAGGTGCGCAATAGTTCGCGTATCCACTGGGCAATATGACCAGTGCAGTGCTCGTTTCCTCGGGCTCTCTGTACAGGATGACCACCTCGCTCGGGAGGCTGCTGTGGCGATCGATCATCTGGACGGGCGGATCATCGTGCTGCTCGCCCGCGAGCCCCGGATCGGGGTGCTGGAGATGTCCCGGCGGCTGGGGGTGGCCCGCGGGACCGTACAGGCACGGCTTGACCGGCTTCAGTCGAACGGAGTCATCCGGGGATTCGGTCCCCAGGTGGACCCGGCCGCGCTCGGCTACCCGGTCACGGCCTTCGCCACGCTCCAGATCCGGCAGGGGCAAGGGCCGGACGTCCGGGCCCACTTGGCGACCGTGCCTGAGGTGCTGGAGCTGCACACCACCACCGGGACCGGGGACATGATGTGCCGGCTCGTGGCACGTTCCAACGCCGATCTTCAGCGGGTGATCGACCGCGTCGTCGGTTTCGATGGGATCGTCCGGGCCTCCACCGCGATCGTCATGGAGAACCCCGTGCCACTGCGGATCATCCCGCTCGTGGAGCAGGCGGCGGAGGACAGGGACGACAACTAGCCCGCGACCCGGTGGGGTGAGTGCGTGTGAGCTTCTGGGAGTACCTGGGCAACCGCCACCAGCAGCTGTTCGCCGATGCCCTCCAGCACGCCAGTGCCGTCCTTCAGTGCATGGTCGTGGCGACCGTGCTCGGGGTGCTGATCGGCGTGGTCACCTATCGCAGCGAGTGGGCAGGCAACCTCGCGACCCTCACCACCTCGGGCATCCTGACCATTCCGTCGCTGGCCATGATCGGTCTGCTCATCCCGATCGTGGGGCTGGGCGTGGCGCCCACGGTGATCGCGCTGACGCTGTACGGACTGCTGCCGATCGTGCGGAACTCCATCGTCGGGCTGCGCGGGGTCGACCCGTCCCTGGTGGACGCGGCCAAGGGCATCGGGATGTCCCGGCTCACCCGGCTGCGGAAGGTGGAGCTGCCGCTGGCCTGGCCGCCGATCCTGACCGGGATCCGGGTCGCCACGCAGATGCTGATGGGCATCGCGGCCATCGCCGCGTACGCCTCCGGCCCCGGCCTCGGCAATGTCATCTTCCGCGGTCTCGCCTCGCTGGGCAGCGCCAATGCGCTCAACCAGGTGCTCGCGGGCACGGTCGGGATCATCATCCTGGCGCTGCTCTTCGACGCCGCGTACGTCCTGATCGGACGGCTGACCATCTCCAGGGGGATCCGTGCCTGAGAACAGCGGCCAGACCGACCACCACGGCGCCTCCATCGAGCTGGAGAACCTCTCGAAGCAGTATCCGGGCAATCCGCAGCCGGCCGTGGACAACGTGAACATGGAGATCAAGGCGGGCGAGGTCGTCATCCTCGTCGGTCCCTCCGGGTGCGGGAAGTCGACGACGCTGAAGATGATCAACCGGTTGATCGAGCCGACCGGTGGCCGGATCCGCATCGGCGGCGAGGACGTCACCGACATCGACCCGGTGAAGCTGCGCCGCAAGGTGGGCTACGCGATCCAGTCCGCGGGACTGTTCCCGCACATGACGGTCGCGCAGAACATCGGGCTCGTCCCGAAGATGATCGGCTGGTCGAAGACGCGGATCGCGTCGCGGGTCGAGGAGCTGCTCGACCTCGTCGGGCTGGACGTCGGGGAGTTCCGCGGCCGGTATCCGCGGCAGCTGTCCGGCGGGCAGCAGCAACGCGTGGGCGTGGCGCGGGCGTTGGCGGCCGATCCGCCGGTCCTGCTGATGGACGAGCCGTTCGGCGCGGTCGACCCGATCACCCGTGATCATCTCCAGGACGAGCTGATCAGGCTCCAGCACGAGCTGCACAAGACGATCGTCTTCGTCACGCACGACTTCGACGAGGCGATCAAGATCGGGGACCGGATCGCCGTGTTGCGCGAGCAGTCGCACATCGCCCAGTTCGACACCCCGGAGGCGATCCTCACCAATCCCGCGGACGACTTCGTGTCCGGTTTCGTCGGCGCCGGTGCGGCGCTGAAGCGGCTGAACCTGAGCCGGGTACGGGATGTGGAGATCACCGACTATCCGACGGTGACCGTCGACGACCCGCTCCAGGAGATCTTCAACCGGCTCCGCTCCAGCGGCACCAACGAGATCCTGCTGCTCGACAAGCGGGGCCGGCCGTACAAGTGGCTCCGGCGCGGCGATCTGATGCGGGCCAGGGGTTCGCTGGCGCGGGCCGGGACGCTGGTGCACGACACCGTGACGCCGGACGCCACGCTGCGGGACGCCCTGGAGGCGGTCCTCACCGACAACGCGGGGCGGGTCGTGGTGACCGGGCGGCGCGGTGAGTACACGGGCGTCGTCGACATGGAGACGCTGATGAACTCCGTGCACGAGCTGCTGGAGGCCGACCGGCTGGAGGCACTGGAGGCCCAGCACGAGCTGGAGGGGGCGCGGGCGGAGCGCACGCACGCCGAGCAGGAGGGCGAGGAAGGGGGGATGAAGGCGTGAGCACTCCCGAGGCCCCCAGGACGTCCCGGGCGCGGGAGGCGTCCGGGGAACCCGAGGCAGGCGGAACCGGCGAACCCGCGGGGTCCGACGAGGCCCCCTCCTCCACGCATGTGCGGCCGCCGGCCCGGCTGAGCTGGCAGAAGCTCACCGTCGTGCCCGCGATGCTGGTGGTGATCCTGCTCGCGACCTGGCTGTGGTTCCAGCAGGCCGACCTCGACGCGGTCTCCGAGAACGCGCTGTCGAACGGTCAGGTGTCCCAGGCCCTGTGGGAGCACATCGAACTCACGGTGATCTCCACCTTCTTCGTGCTGATCATCGCGATCCCGCTGGGCGTCCTGCTCACCAGGCGGGCGTTCCGGAAAGCCACCCCCGTGGCCATGGCGTTCGCCAACATGGGCCAGGCGACCCCGGCGATCGGTCTGCTCGCGCTGCTGGTGATCTGGCTGGGCATCGGCCGCAAGGCGGCCCTCATCGGCATGATCGCGTACGCCGTGCTGCCCGTGCTGTCCAACACGATGGCCGGTCTCAAGGCGAACGACCCGACCGTGCTGGAGGCCGCGCGCGGCATCGGGATGTCACCGACGGGGGTCCTGTCACGGGTGGAACTCCCCCTGGCGGTCCCGCTGATCCTGGCGGGCGTGCGCACGGCCCTGGTCCTCAACGTCGGTACGGCGACCCTGGCGGTGTTCGGCGGAGGCGGCGGCCTCGGCGTGCTGATCACGGCCGGCATCACCAACCAGCGCATGCCGGTCCTGGTCCTGGGCTCGATCCTCACGGTCTCCCTCGCCCTGCTGATGGACTGGCTGGCGTCGCTGGCGGAAGTGCTGCTGCGGCCGCGGGGGCTGGACCTGTGAGGCGGCCGGCGGTCCTGCTGACGGCGGGGTTGCTGGTGGCGGCCGCCGGGTGCGGCCTGACCAGCGGCTCCCCCATGGTCGACGACGTGCAGCCCGGGACGATCGGTCGGGGCGAGCCGCTCAAGGGCGCCGAACTGACGGTGACGTCGAAGTCGTTCACCGAGCAGCTCATCCTCGGCGCGATCATGGGCATCGCCTTCGAGGCGGCCGGCGCGGATGTGCTCGACCGCACCGGCATCCAGGGGTCCATCGGCAGCCGCGAGGCGGTGCGCAAGGGGGACGCGGACGCCGGGTACGAGTACACGGGCACGGCCTGGATCACGTACCTGGGGCACAGCGATCCCATCGTCGACCCGCAGAAACAGTGGGAGGCGGTGCGCGAGGAGGACGCGAAGAACGGGCTGACCTGGCTTCCGCCGTCCGCGCTGGACAACACGTACGCGCTGGCGATGAACCAGGAGAACCACAAGAAGTACCGCACGAACGACCTCTCCCAGGTCGCTGCGCTGTCCAAGTCCGACCCCGCCGCGGTGACGCTGTGCGTGGAGGTCGAGTTCGCCAACCGGGCGGACGGGCTGCCGGGCATGCAGAAGGCGTACGGGATGAACGTGCCGACGAAGAACATCACCCAGATGGACACCGGCATCATCTACACCCAGGTCGCCAAGGGGACTTGCACCTATGGCGAGGTCTTCACGACCGACGGCCGCATCAAGTCCATGAACCTCGCGGTCATGGACGACAACAAACACTTCTTCCCCAACTACAACGCCGCCCCGGTGATCAACACCAAGACCCTGAAGAAATGGCCGGCCATCCCCGATGTCCTCGACCCGATCACCAAGAAGCTGAACAACTCCGTGGCGCAGGACCTGAACGCGAAGGTGGATGTGGACGGGGAGGATCCGCATCAGGTGGCGTTGGACTGGATGAAGGCGGAGGGGTTCGTCAAGTAGGGGCTGCCACGCTCCCCTGCCCGGCCCCGGTCCCTGACATCTGTCAGGGACCGCTGCGCGATTCGCCTTCCTAGTCTTGCGGTGCGCAATGCCCCTGTCAGCCCAGCCGCGAGGAGCATCATGTCCCTGTACACGCGTATGGCCGCCACGCTGGGCGTGGCCGCTTCGTTCGTCGGCCTCGTCGGACTCGCACCGCAGGCATCAGCCTCGGCGTCGTCGGACGGCACGCACTGCTCCGTGGTGGTGGAGCGGGTGAAGCCGGGTGAGAAGTTCTCCCGGGTGAAGAGCCGGACCTGTTCCGACACCGGGACGGCGGCGGTCAACCGCAGCGGCCGGACCCTGCTCATGACCTGGTACGAGCACGCCGAGTACGGCGGCGACAACACCGACGTATACGGGGACTACGGCCCCTGCGACTCTGCCGGCTACGTCCTGAGCACCGGCACGTGGTGGCGCTCGATCTCCTCGTTCATCACCTACAACAGCTGCGACGGCCAGGAGGCCGTCCTCAACGACGCCCAGAGCGCCGTCTATTACTACGGGTTCGGCACGCCGAACGTGGGCGCCCGGGCGAACGACAACATCGGCTGGTTCAAGGTGTGGGACGCCCTCTAAGCCCACGCGGCAGCCTTGCCCTAGCTAGCTAGCAGCTCGGCACAGAACTCTTCCCCGACCCCAGCGCGTCAAGCGCGCTCACCGCACCCTTGAGCGTGGTCACCGGCACCAGTCGCAGCCCCTTCGGCAGTTCCGCCTTTGCGTCGCCGCACTCGGCCTTCGGGACCAGGAAGACCGTCGCGCCGTCTCGCTTGGCGGCCTGGGTCTTCAGGGAGACGCCGCCGACCGCGCCGACCTTGCCGGCGGCGTCGATCGTGCCCGTGCCGGCGATGGTGTCACCGCCGGTGAGGTCGCCGCCCGTGCCGTTGCCGTTGAGCTTGTCGATGATGCCCAGGGAGAACAGGAGGCCGGCGCTGGGGCCGCCCACGTCGGCGAGCTTGAGGGTGACCTTGATGTCCTTGTCGTTCAGGTCGAGGTAGTTCAGCGCGGCCTGCGTCGCCTCGTCCTGCGACTCCTTCATCTGCTCGGTGTTGTACCGCTCGATCTCCCGCGTGCTCTGTCCGCTCGGATAGACCGAGTCGCGCGGCATGACCGCCTCGTCCGTGCGGAACCACGCGTCGACCAGATCGCCGAGCCTGACGTCCGCATCCGGTGAGGTCGCCTCGATCGTGGTCATGCGCAGCTGGCCGCTGGTCTCCCGGGTCGGCGCGCCGGAGATCGTGATCACCGGGTCGCCCCGGTTCTCGCCCAGCACGTTCGCCGTCAGGCCTGGCTGCGTCAGCGAGAACGGCAGTGGCGCGAAGGCCACCGTGGCGAGCAGGGCCACGACCGGGAGGGCGCAGACGGCGACGGCCCGGGGGCGCGTGAGGCGAGAGAACACGGGATCAATCTAACGTGGCGGCGGGTTCCGGCCAGGGCCAGGTCGGAGCTGCCCAGGTTGCCCCATCCAGGTCACATACAGGTCTCGGCCCAGGCCCTGTCGTTTGGATCAGCTCGGCCGTGAGGTGCGGTTCTTCTCAGCCGACCCGAGCGTGCCATGCCCCGCGACGCCGAGATGATCCAAACGACAGGGCCTAGGTCACGTACAGCTCCCGCCGCTCCTTAGTGAAGCGCCGCAGCACTTCCGGCAACGGCTCCACCCCGATCCCCGGCGACCGCGGCACCGGCAGATGGCCGTCCACCAGCACGAACGGCTCCGTGATGTCCTCGGCGAAGTAACGGCTGGAGGCCGAGGTGTCCCCGGGCAGCGTGAAGCCCGGCAGGGCCGCCAGTGCCAGGTTCGGCGCCCGGCCGATCCCCGTCTCCAGCATGCCGCCGCACCACACCGGCACCCCGTGCGCGTGCGCCACGTCATGGACCCGCCGCGCCTCCAGATATCCCCCGACCCGCGCGGGCTTCACGTTCACGACCCGGCACGCGTCCATCGCGATGGCGGAGGCGGTGTCGCGGGCGTTGTGCAGGGACTCGTCCAGGCAGACGGGGGTCGCGATGCGCTGCTGGAGCCGGGCGTGGGCGTACAGGTTGTTCTCGTCCAGCGGCTCCTCGATCAGCAGCAGCCGGAACTCGTCCAGCCGCCGCAGATGCTCGGCGTCCGCGAGCGTGTACGCCGTGTTGGCGTCGACCTGGAGCGGCAGGTCCCACCCGAAGCGCTCGCGTACGGCCCGTACCGGCTCCAGATCCCAGCCGGGCTCGATCTTCAGCTTGATCCGGACGTAGCCCTCGGCGAGATACCCCTCGACGTCGTCCAGCAACTCGGCGAGCGTCCCCTTGATCCCCACCGACACCCCGGCCGGCACCCGCTCCCGCACCGCCCCGAGATAGGTGGCCAGCGGCATCCCGTACGACCGCAGCTCCGCGTCCAGCACCGCCGTCTCCAGCGCCGCCTTCGCCAGCTCGTGCCCCTTGATCTTCGCCGTCGCCGGCGCGAGGTGGGCCGTATCGCACACGGGGAGCGCGGCGACGCGCGGCAGCAGGAAGTCGCGCAGCACGATCTCCGCTCCGGCCACGAACTCCGAGCAGTACAGCGGCTCGGGGTCGGCCGCGAACTCCGACCAGCCCTCGGCGGCGTCCGTGACGACGTGCAGCAGGAAGGTGTCCTTCGTCGTCATCGTGCCGAAGGACGTACGGAAGGGGGTGACCAGCGGGATCGCCACGTGGACGATCTCGACGCGTTCGATTTTCACGAGGTGGCCTCCCGGCGGGTGAGCGTGTACCAGCCGTCCCGGGACATGCCCGTCGCGGTGAAGCCGTCGGCGAAGGCCTTCGTGAGCACCTCACGGACGGCCCGCCGCCAGGCCAGCGCCAGCGCCGGCTCGGCGGCCCGGATCCGCACTATGTCGTCCGGCACCCGGCACCAGACGTGCCGCTCGTCGAGGTCACGGCAGGCGAGCGGCCCGCCGTCGGGGGCGAGGTGCGTGGTGGGCGCGCAGTCGCGGTCGGGGGTCTCGTCCGGTCTCGGGGAGGAGTCCGGGTACGAGGGTGCGGGCCCCGTCAGCTCCCAGGTCACCGCCAGCCGGTCGCTCTCGTCGCCGTCGTTGACGCCGTCCCGCATGGGCCCGTAGAAGTCGACGAGGTACTCGGTGCCGACGGCGCCCAGCTTGATCAGGTTGAACCGGGCATTGCGCCCGACCAGCGGATCGAAGGTCCACCGCATGATCCGCGCCCCGCGCTCCACCGCCCAGGCCCGCTGCGCCTGCTTCACCTCGAACCCGAGCCCCGGATCGGCCGCCGCGACCAGCGAGTACGTCTCCTTGGACGCGGGCGGCCCGAACACCGCGACGGATGCCCCGGCCAGCCGCGCCCCGTCGTACGCGGCGTGCACCGCCCCGCCCGCGTGCACAAGACTGTGCAGCACTTCGGCCGGGTAGGGCGGGGTACTACGGGGCGTCCGCCATACGTCGCTGAAGTGGTCGGCGACGGCTGAGAGCGCGGTGACGTCGTGGACGGTGCGGATGCTGACAGAGGTCATACACCGAGTGTCGGAGGCCGTGGCGGCTGTGCCTAGAGTGCCGCGCGGCCACCGCCACCGTGCGGGGAGCAGCGCCCCCCGGCACACTCACCCGTCACCGCAGCGCTTCGGCGACCTCCTTCGCCGCGTCCACGACCCTCGGTCCCACCCGCTCCGGCACGGCGTCGGCCAGCATCACCACACCCACACTGCCCTCGACGCCGGTCACCCCCAGCAGGGGCGCTGCCGCCCCGCTCGCGCCGGCCTCCAGCTCGCCGTGGGTCAGGGTGTAGCCGGGTTCCTCCATCGGCTGCTGCCGGGCGGAGAGTATCGCCCGGCCCGCGGCACCTCGGTCCAGCGGGTGCCGGAAACCGGCCCGGTAGGCCACGTGATAGTCGGTCCACGTCGGCTCGACCACGGCGACGGCCAGCGCCTCCGTGCCGTCCACCAGCGTCAGATGGGCCGTCGCCCCGATGTCCTCGGCGAGCGAGCGCAGCGCGGGCAGCGCGGCCTCACGTACCAGGGGATGCACCTGTCGGCCCAGTCGCAGCACCCCGAGTCCGACCCGGGCGCGGCCGCCCAGGTCACGGCGTACGAGGGCGTGTTGTTCCAGCGTGGCGAGGAGCCGGTACACAACGGTCCGGTTCACGCCCAGTTTGTTGGAAAGCTCGGTGACGGTCAGTCCGTGGTCCGTATCGGCCAGCAGTTTGAGGACACGCAGTCCCCGGTCGAGCGTCTGAGAGGTCTCCGCGGTCACGACGCCCACTCCTTAGTGGTGAGGTCGGCAGCCCCCTCGCGACGGATGCGTCACCGAGTCCCGTCAGTGACGCGCTTCAGAGGCCGCCGATCGGTCTGCGGTCCGGCCTTCCGGACCGCGTCGCTTCACGGCTGCGCTCCGCGGCGGCGCTGCCACGGGGCGTGTGCGTAGGCGGACATTAGCGAAGCCGGTTCGCTGAGCGGAAGGCTCCGTCCAGAATCCGGGCAGTGTCCGGTACGGACCACGACCGTTTGCCCTGATACGTACGGCGCCCGAGTAGGCGCGAAGCGCAAAAGGGGCGCGGGGCCGTATCGATGTGCGGCTCCGCCGCGTGGGCGCGACCAGCCCCCACCGACCCGCAGCCGAAACACAAGCGGCGCCACATCACTCGCGGCGTCACTTCATCCGCGTCGCCCACTCCTGCACCTTGGCGATCCGCTGCCGCAGCTGCCCCGCAGTGGCCTCCGCACTGGGCGGCCCACCGCACACCCGCCGCAGCTCGGTATGGATCACCCCATGCGGCTTCCCGCTCTGATGGACGTAGGCACTCACCATCGTGTTGAGCTGCTTACGGAGCTCCATCATCTCCTTGTGCGAGACGACGGGCCGCCGCTCGGCGGGCAGCTCCAGCAGATCCGCCTCGGTGTCCGGCTTCTTGCGGCTGTGCGCGATCTGCCGCGCCTGCCGCTTCTGGAGCAGGAGTTGGACCTGGTCGGGCTCCAACAGCCCCGGAATCCCGAGGTAGTCCTGCTCCTCCTCGCTGCCCGGGTGGGCCTGCATGCCGAACTCTGCGCCGTCGTAGAGGACCCGGTCGAACACGGCCTCGGACTCCAGCGCCTCGAAGGAGAACTGCTCCTGCTCGCCGGTGTCCTCGTCCTGCTCCTTGTTCGCCTCCTCCATCTCCTTCTCGGATTCGGCGTACGGGTCCTCCTCGCCCTCCTTCTTCGGCTTGTCGAGCGCGTGGTCGCGCTCGACCTCCATCTCGTTGGCGAAGGTGAGGAGGTCGGGGACGGTCGGCAGGAAGACGGATGCGGTCTCGCCACGCCGCCGGGACCGTACGAATCGGCCGACGGCCTGGGCGAAGAACAGGGGCGTGGAGATGGTGGTGGCGTACACCCCGACGGCGAGCCGAGGCACGTCGACGCCTTCGGACACCATTCGGACGGCGACCATCCACCGGTCGTTGCTGCCGCTGAACTCGTCGATACGGTTCGACGCCCCGGCATCGTCGGAGAGCACGACGGTCGCCTTGTTGCCGGTGATCTCACGGATCAGCTTGGCGTAGGCGCGTGCGGAGTCCTGGTCGGAGGCGATGACGAGGGCGCCCGCGTCCGGGATGCCCTTCCTGACCTCGGTCAGCCGCTGGTCGGCGGCGCGCAGCACGCTGGGCATCCACTCGCCGCGCGGATCGAGGGCGGTGCGCCAGGCCTGCGAGACGGCGTCCTTGGTCATGGGCTCGCCGAGCCGGGCGGCGATCTCGTCCCCCGCCTTGGTCCGCCAGCGCATGTTGCCGCTGTAGGAGAGGAAGATGACGGGCCGCACGACGTGGTCGGCGAGCGCGTTGCCGTACCCGTAGGTGTAGTCGGCGGCGGACCGCCGGATCCCGTCGTTCCCCTCCTCGTACGTCACGAAGGGGATGGGGTTGGTGTCGGACCTGAAGGGCGTGCCGGTGAGGGCGAGTCGGCGCGTGGCGGGCTCGAAGGCCTCCAGACAGGCCTCGCCCCAGGACTTGGAGTCACCGGCGTGGTGGATCTCGTCGAGGATGACGAGGGTCTTGCGCTGCTCGACGCGGTTGCGGTGCAGCATGGGCCGTACGCCGACACCCGCGTACGTCACGGCGACGCCCTGGTAGTCCTTGCCGAGCGGGCCGGCGCTGTACTCGGGGTCGAGCTTGATGCCTATGCGTGCGGCGGCCTCCGCCCACTGCTTCTTGAGGTGCTCCGTCGGCGCGACCACGGTGACCTGCTGCACGACATGGTGGTGCAGCAGCCAGGAGGCCAGGGTGAGGGCGAAGGTCGTCTTGCCGGCGCCCGGCGTGGCGACCGCGAGGAAGTCACGCGGCTGCTCCTGGATGTACTTCTCCATCGCCCCCTGCTGCCAGGCACGCAGCTTGCTGGCGGTGCCCCAGGGGGCGCGGCCGGGGAAGGCGGGGGATAGGTGGTGCGAGGAGGAGGCGGCGGTGGTAGTCACGGTCTCCGTAAGGGGGTCGGGCGGCTACGTATGACAACCGGGCCACCCTACCGGCGGCCCGGCGGTGCAAAAGCGCGGACGAGGCCGGGTCACGCGTGGGTGGGACCGACGTCACAACGGCCGCAGCCGTCCCGCGATCACGGAGACATCGCTCTCGTCACCGGAGGCGACATCGATGACCAGGTCGTACGCGGCGTCCTGGTCGCAGCCCGCGAGGTCGACGCCGTTGACACCGAGAAACGTCGCGGCGGCCAGCCAGGCCGTTCGCTTGTTCCCGTCGACGAGCGGGTGGTTCGTCGCGATGGCATGCAGCGGCGCGGCCGCCTGCTCGTGGAGATCCTCGTAGGCCGCGGTGCCGAACATGCGGGCGCGGGGCCGGTGTACGGCCGACGCGAGCAGTCCGGGCTCGCGCGCTTCCGACGCCCGCCCGCCGAAGGCGACGGTGAGGTAGCTGGCCATTCTCGCCCAATCTCCTCAACAGGTCGGCATGGGCGGCACCGAGCCGCTCGGCGACGTCTCCCCCTCCCGATACTTCCGTACGGCTTCCCGGGCGATGGCCTCCGGCAGGCCGCCGGAGGCGCGGGAGAGTGCGGCCCGCGATCACACACGTACGACCGGTTTACGACCACCCGACGCCTCCGGCGCCCCCGCTCACCGCTCCCGCAGCCGCGTGGTCACCCACGCCCCCGCCAACGCCACCCCCGCCATCGGCAGGAACACCGCGGCGAAGGCCGCCGGATGGGAACCGGACGCGCCGGACGCCTCCAGCGCCGTATGACTCACCGAGCCGCCGCCCAGCGCCGCGAACGCCGCGCCGCCCAGCGCCAGCAGGATCACGTTGGACAGGCCGTCGGAGATCTGCAGGGCGGCGGAGTTGGTGCCGGCCTCCTCGGGAGCGGAGAGGTGGAGCAGCAGCACGCTGGTGGAGGAGATCACCAGCCCCATCCCGAAGCAGCCGAACGCCCACGCCACGGCCAGGGTCCATGCGGGCACGGAATCGATCAGCACACTCGGCGCGGCGGCGATGGAGGCCGCCACCAGCACCATCCCCACCGTCATCAGCCGTTCCCGGTACGGCTCCGCCCGTGGCCGCGACTGCAGCCACGACCCCAGCGCCCATGTGCCCCCGCCCGCCGCGAGCGAGAACCCGGCGAGCGTCGGCGAGAGCCCGCGCTGGGTGACCAGCATCAGCGGCACGAAGGACTCGGCCGCGATGAACGACCCGGCGGCGACCCCGCGCAGCAGCACCACGGACGGCAGCCCGCGCGCCGCCCGGTACGTGCCGCGCGGGAGCAGCCCGAGCACGGCCGGCACGAGGAGCGCGGCGCCGACGGCGCCGGGCACGAGGGAGAACCAGCGCAGGTCCTGGGCGGCGTACTGCAACAGGCCCGCGCCGAGGGAGATCCCGAGGGCGAGCCGGATGCGCCGCCGGTCGAAGGAGGCCGAGCGGGCGGAGTCGTCGACGGGCCCACCCGCCCGGCGCCGTATCTGCGGCAGCGCGAGCGCGAGCGGAAAGACGACCAGCGCCGGAATCCCGACGAACACCCAGCGCCAGCCCAGATGCTCGGTCACCGCCCCGGAGGCCAGCGGCCCCACGATCGACGGCACGACCCAGCTCGCCGCGAACGCCGCCATGATCGCCGGCCGCAACCGCTCGGGGTAGGCCCGCCCGACGACGACGTACAACGCGACGATGACCAGTCCCCCGCCGAGCCCCTGCACGGCCCGCCCGAGAATGAACAGCCACATCGCCCCCGCGGTCCCGGCCAGCAGCAGCCCGGCCCCGAAGGACGCGATCCCGGCCGTGAGCGCCCCGAGCGGCCCCCGCCGGTCCGACCACTGCCCGGCGAGCACCATCCCGAACAGGCTGGTGGTGAAGTACCCCGAGAACGCGAAGGCGTACAACGACAGCCCGTCCAGCTCCCGAGCCGCCACCGGCATCGCCGTCCCGACGGCCGTCGCCTCGAACGCGATGAGCAGCACCACGGAGACGATCCCGATGCTGAGCGCCCGGTACGACCGCCCCAGCACGGTCTCCTCGACCTCGGGGACGGAGCGGACGTCGGGCACATCGGTGGTCTTCGCGACGTCGGCGTCGCGTGGCTCGAGGGTGGTCATGGTCGCCAGCGTAAGGGCCACAACCGGCTTTGGCCCCTGTCGGGAGTCGGCTCCGCGCTGAGACCTTGGTCGTACGACCACGGGGTTCGCCCGGCGGGCTTCATGAACGGGGTGTGGCAGTCGCGTTGCAGGGCTCGCGTTTCCCTTGAGCGGCCCGCGACCCCGCGCTTACGGTCGATTCACCGATCACGGCCGTGTGCCCGAGTGGTTCAGGGATTCGCCTGCAAAGCGAATTACGCGGGTTCGATTCCCGCCACGGCCTCCATCATTTCCCTCTGCACCCACTGTCTCCTCATCCTCTCCTCAAACAGCAGTACAACCCTCGGCACGCTCCAGGTGTCCAGGACATGACCGGACGGCAAACGTCCGGTCATCGTGCTTCCTGTTTCGACGAGGAGACCCATCCGTGCGCCAGCGCATCCGCCCTTCGCACCTCCGCACGTCCGCCGCCTTCGTGGCGGCCGCCGCGATCGCCGCCGCCGTTCCCGCGGTCACCGCCTCCTCGGCGTATGCCGACGAGGCAGGGCCCTCCCTGGTGATCTCGAATCTGCCGAGTGCGTCTCCCAAGCCCGGCGAGGTGTACGACGAGAACGTCGTCATCACCAACAACGGCACCGCGGCCGCGGACGGCGTCACCTTCCGCATCCGGCTGACCCGGGGACTCGACTTCCCCGAGGCGGTGCAGGGCTGCACCTACTCGACGGTCGCGGACCAGGTCAGGCAGGCCGTGTGCGAGCTGGACACCGTCGTGGAACCCGGCGCCTCCGTCGAGACGCCCGTGCGGTTCAAGGCGCAGCCCGACGCGCTGATGGAGGCCGTCGAGTACGGCACCTCGGCCACCGGCGAGGCCCCGGGCGAGGGATTCGACGACAGCTACCGTCGGCTCACCCTGACCGCGGACAGCTCGGCCGACCTCGTCGCCGTCGGTGAGGACACAGAGGCACTCGCGGGCGGCGAGCAGTCGATCACGGTGAAGCTCCGCAACGACGGCCCCGGCTGGATCCAGAACCAGGAGAGCGACGACCAGACGGCTCTCATGGTGCAGATCCCGAAGGACACGGTGGCCACCGAAGTGCCCAAGGAGTGCGCGCCGTTCGGCATCGACGGTCCGTCCGGGCCGGGCGGTACGCCGGGCAAGTCCAAGTACGTCTGCTGGCCCGCCGACCACACCATCGACGTCGGCGAGTCCCTCTCCTACACCTTCATGCTGAAGATCGACGCCGACGCGAAGACCACCACCGGTGAGGTGAAGGCGACCTCCGTCTACGACATCCACCCGGCCTTCGACAAGAACCCCGCCAACGACAAGGCCCAGATCCGCGTCGCCATCCCCACCGACAACGAACCCGAGCCGACTCCCTCCGGCGGCTCGACGGACGGCGGCTCCACCGCGGGCGGCGACGGCAACGACCCCGAGGGCCAGTCCACCGGCGGCACGGGCAGCACGGGCAGCACGGGCGGCACCGGCTCCACCTCGTCCGGCACCACCACGGGCGGCTCCACCACCGGCTCCGTCGACGGCAATCTCGCGAGCACCGGCTCCGACGGCACCCCGCTCATCGCCGGCGCAGCGGCCGCCACGGCGGCCCTCGGCGCCGGCCTGCTGCTGGCCGTTCGGCGCCGCCGCGCGGCCGCCAAGTCCTCCTGAGGACACCGACCAGCCCCTGACGACACCCGTCCCTGAGTCCGGCCACCGAAGGTGCCCGGCCGGTCTCAGGGGTACGGCGTCGTCCGCGCGACCTGCGCCTGGAGAAGGCGGGGCGAGTTCTCGAACGAGGTCTCTCGCTCTGGCCAGGGTCTCGGTCGCGAGCCACCTTCGTACGCCACTTCGTCACCTGGGCCGAGCAGAAGGCCTCCTCGCGCCGCTGCATGGTGGTCCGTACGGGCACCGCCGACCGGGCTCAGCGCACTCCGACCACCGACTCCAGCAACCCGCTCGCCTCGTCCTGGAACGCCTCTGTCCAGTAGTGCCGGCCCTCGCTGCCCGCCCTGGTGCCCGTCGGGTCGACCGTCGAGAGGACCTGGAGCATCGTCATGGCCAGTTGGTCATAGGTGTCGCTGGTCAGCGCGTGGCCCGACTCCTCGTCCATCACCTGCTCGCGGTGCAGCAGCCAGAGGGTGAAGGCGAGGGTCGAGACGTCCGTGTTCAGCGGGAACAGCCTCGCCTCGGGCTCGCTCCAGTTCAGGACCGCGCCCGACTCGCCGTCGATGACCAGGCTGTTGTCCTCGACGAGGTGGCCGAGGCGTATCAAGTGGTCGGCGCGGGCCGGGAGTTCGGCTGCGGGGTCGATGTCGGCGTAGTACTCGGCCAGCGTCGGCAGCGACCCGTCCGGGTCGAGGGAGAACAGGAACCCGTCCTCCGGCAGGCCCACCTCGCGCAGGAAGCGGCGGGTCGGCTCGTGCGTGAGCGTGGCCGGGAAGTCGACCTCCTCGAAGCGCACCACCTTGCGCCGGCCGAACTCCTCGTCCAGCAGGCGCGGCGGCAGGTCCAGCGCCAGCCCCGACTGCCCGGCCCGGCCCGCGACGAGTGCCAGCGGCCGGATCAGGGCCGCCATCCGCCAGAACGGTGCCGGCTCGCCGTCCGTGTCCTCCTCGAACACGGCCAGCAGATGGCGCGACGCCTCCGCAACCGCCTTCGGGCCGTACCGGCCGACGTACGAGGCGAACTGGCCGCGCAGGCCCGCCAGTTCGTCCGTCGCCTCCGCGAAGCGCACCAGCGTCCGCAGGGACGGGGCCAGCGGGCGGCGGTCCATCAGGTCGGGGCGGTCGTGCAGAAAGTGCGTCGTGGAGATCTCGCCGGTCGCGCCGTCCAGCAGGACCGACTCCGTCTCCAGGCCGCCGGGGCCCAGCAGTCCGCCTATCACCAACTGGTCCCTGAGCTCCGCCGCCAGCCGGTCCTGCGGATCACCCGTCGAGTCCGCCACCGTGCGCAGCCCCGCCCGGTCCAGCTCGGCGAAGCTCAACACGCCGCTGTCGCCGGGCAGTCCGGGTCCGGTCAGCCAGCGTCGCGTCGACGTGTGCGTGATGTACGGACCCAGCTCGGCCTCGGTCAGGACGATCGCCGTATCACCGACGCGAGTCGTGGTCGTCGTGCTCATGGCTCCCCCGCATGCGCTTTCTCCCCGCCCGGACGCGGCACGGCCTACCGGCCGGCCCGCCGGATCCGGCTGCCGTCCCCACTGCCCAGAACATTACGCGCCACCACTGACAACGACCCGGACCAGCACGCCCACTGACAGCGCTTCACATCAGTAGACGCACAGCCCACCCGGGAACGTTCCCTCCTGGCTGGAATCGCTCCCATGACCGCCGTCGCGACCGGGACAATCTTGACTCATCCGGACAATCCGGCACGCGGCCGGAGCCCGCTCACTGGGCGTTGACCACCGCGGCCTGCGGCCGGATCGGCAACCGGTTCACCGGTCGGCCCGTCGCGGCGCGCACGGCCGAGGCGATGGCCGCCGGTGATGTCACCACCGGCACCGCGCTCACCGCCTTCGCGCCGAAGGGCGCGACCACGTCCCGCTCCTCGACCAGCTTCACGATCCGGATGTCGGGGGCGTCCAGGGCGGTCGGCAGGGAGTAGCCGGTCAGGTCCGGGTGGCGGATCAGGCCGCGTGCCGAGCGCAGGTTCTCCGTGAGCGCTATGCCCACGCCCTGCGTCACGCCCGCCTCGATGCGCGCCTCCAGCTGAGCCGGGTTCAGGACCCGGCCGACGTCCTGGGCGAGCGCCAGCTCGACCACGCGGACCGAGCCCAGCTCGATGTCGACGTCGACGACCGCGCGGATCGCGCAGAAGGCCATCCCCACGAAGGCGTCGCCCTGGCCGACGTCGTTCAGCGGCTCGGTCGGATGCGGGCGGCACTGGGCCGTCGCCCACAGCTCCTTGCCGTCCATCGCCTCGGTGACGGTGGTCGACAGGACGCCGTCGTACGACGTGATCTTCCCGTCGGTGATCTGGAGCAGCTCCGTGGACATGCCGAACTTGTGCGCCAGGGGCTGCAGCAGCTGAGTACGGACCATCTTGGCCGCCCGCTCCACCGCGCCGCCCGACACCCAGGTGTGGCGGCCGCGGCAGCCCGGGCCCGCCGGGGGCTGGTCGGTGTCCACGGGCGCCACGTGCACCTCGTCGATGCCCAGCGTGTCCTGGACGATCTGCCGGGCCAGCGTGGTGAAGCCCTGGCCGGTCTCCACCGCGGCGCACAGCACCGTCGCGACACCGTCGTGGACCTTCACGGTCGCCGTGGAGACCTCGTCCGCGCCCTCGGCGCCGAGCATGTGCACCATGCCCAGGCCGTAGCCCACGCCCCGCCGCACGGCGCCCGGTTCACCCGCGCCCTCGGGGCCGCCGGGCAGCAGCCACTCGTCCTCCGGCGTGTCCTTCGGAAGGGCCGGCAGCGGATGGTCCCGTACGGCCTGCAGGAGCTCCGCCACGGGAGCCGGGCACGTCACCGTCTGGCCCGTCGGGAGCACGTCACCGGTCGCCATGGCGTTGCGCAGGCGCAGTTCCGCCGGATCCATGCCGAGCTTCTTGGCCAGCTTGTCCATCTGCGCCTCGTACGCGGCGCACACCTGCATGGCGCCCTCGCCGCGCACATGGCCCGACGGCGGGTTGTTGGTGCGTACGGCCCAGCCTTCGATGAAGGCGTTCGGGACGACGTAGGGGCCGCAGGCGAAGCCGACCGCGGCGGCCAGCGCTTCGGCGGAGGTGTCGGCGTAGGCGCCCGCGTCCAGCAGGATCTGCGCCTCGACCTTGACCAGCCTGCCCTCGGCGTCGGCGTGATGGCGGTACCGGAGCAGGGTCGGATGGCGGTGCGTGTGGCCCAGGAAGGACTCCTCGCGCGTGGCCGTCAGCTTCACCGGGCAGCCGGTCTTCAGCGCCAGCAGGCCGAGCGGGAGTTGGAAGCCCTGGTCCTCGCGGTCGGCGGTGGCGCCCGGGACGCCGGTGACGACGACCTTGACGCGCTCGGGTTCCAGTCCGTAGCAGGCGGCGGCCCGGTCACGGTCGGTGTGCGGGTCGGTCGAGGCCAGGTAGAGCTCCACGCCGCCGTCGGGGCGCGGGACCGCGAGGCCCGCCTCGGCACCGATGGGGGCCGGGTCCTGGCGGCCGATGCGGTACAGGCCCTCGACGACGATGTCGCCGGCCGCGTCGGGGTCGCCGTGGCGCAGCGGGATGTGACGGATCAGGTTGCCGTCGGGGTGCAGCGGCTCGGCCTCGAAGGCCTGCTCCGGGTCGGTCACCGGGTCGAGCGTCTCGTACTCGACGATGACGGCCGCGGCGGCCAGACGCGCGGTGTCGGGGTGGTCGGCGGCGACGGCGGCGATGGGCTCGCCGTGGTGGCGTACGACCTCGGACGCGAAGACCGGGCGGTCCGCCTTGCCGCGGCCGAGCAGCGGGGTGCCCGGCACGTCCTCGTGCGTGACGACGGCCCGGACTCCGGGCATCTCGCGAGCGTGGGTGGTGTCGATGGACTTGATGCGCGCGTGCGGGTGCGGCGAGCGCAGCACGGCCGCCCACAGCAGGCCCTCGGCCCACAGATCGGCCGCGTACGGGAAGGTGCCCTCGGTCTTGGCGCGGGCGTCGGCGGCCGGCAGGGAGGCGCCGAGGCCGTGCGGGATCGGCTCGGGGGCGGGTGCTGCCTCCGCTGCTGTGGTCGCGGTGGCGGCTTCGTTGCTCACGCCTGGCCTCCGTCCTGGCCGTACGCCTGGTCATGCGGTCCCCTGACGCCCCGTGCCTCGAACGCCGACGGGTTGACCCCGCCGGCCCCCGGGCCCGCCTGGTGAGGGATACGCGGCTCGTCGCCGTCGTGTTCGGGCCCGTCGGCCGCCGCGTGGGCCTCGCGCTCGGCGACGACCTCCTGTACGGCCTCCACGACGCCCCGGTAGCCCGAGCAGCGGCACAGGTTGCCGCACAGGGCCTGGCGGGTCTCCAGCTCGGTGGGTGCCGGGTTGCCCTCCAGCAGGTCGTGCACGGTCATCGCCATGCCCGGCACGCAGAAGCCGCACTGCACGGCACCGCACCGCGCGAGCGCGCGCTGCACGTCCGAGGACTGCCCGTCCTGGGCGAGTCCCTCGACCGTGCGCACCTCGGCGCCGGCGGCGGTCACGGCCGGCACCAGGCAGGACGCCACGAGCCGTCCGTCGACCTGCACGTTGCAGGCCCCGCACTCGCCCTGCGAGCAGCCGTCCTTGGCGCCCGCGAGGCCGAGCCGCTCGCGCAGCACGTAGAGCAGCGACTCGCCGATCCAGGCGTCCGAGACGGGCCGGTCGGCGCCGTTGACGCGCAGGACGTAGGAGGCGAGGGGGTGTTCCTCGCCGGAGGGCGGCGGTGCGTCGTCCGCGGCGTCCTCGTGGGCGGAGTCACCGTCGACGGCAGGGGCGTTCGCGTCGGAAGCCGCTGCCGGGCCGTGTGCGGCCTCTGGGGCGCCCTGGGCGTCCGCGACGTGCGTGGCGGGCTCACCGGCCCGCGCGGCGGCCTGTGCGGCCTCTGTGGCGCTTGCCACGGAGTCCTCGGCGGGCTCACCGGGCCGTACGGCGCCGTGGTCGCCGGGGTGTACGCCGTGCCGGTCGCCAGCGTGCGGTCCCGGCCGCCCGGGAACGTGCCCGGCGTCGGCGGGGTGTCCGGGCGCGGTTCCCAACGCCTCGCCGGCCGCCGCCTGCGCCTCCTGCCCCCAGGGCTGTCCGGTCGCCTGGGGCGCCCAAGGCGCGGACGCACCGCCCGGCAGCGTGGCCGGCGGGGTGCCGCCGCCCCACTGCTCGACGAGCGACGACGTGGTGAACTCGCCCGATTCGTCGGGAAGGTCCCCATCGGCGACGGGGATCGACCACTGCCCGGTGACGTCCTGACCGGGCGCGGCACCGGCGCCCTCCCGGCCTGCCGCGGTCTCCGAGAAGTTCCACTGCTGGGTGGCCGCGGGGTTGTACGTGAACTGGCCGCTGCCGGTGTCCTGCGCGGCGTTCGGGTCGGGCCACCCGGCACCCTCGGCGGGCGCTCCCGCGACCGGCCAGCCGCCGGGGGCCGCGGGGTCGGTGCCCGCCGGCGATTCCGGTGCGGCCGTTATCCGCGGCGGGACGTACCCGTGTCCGGGTGCGGCGAGCGGGCTGTCCGAGGACGCCAGGAGGGCGTCGATGCCCCCTTCGGGGAGTTTGACGAAGGCGGTCGCGCCGTCGTCGTACTCGCCCTGGGGCAGCGGGTCCCAGCGGCCCCTGCCCCGGGGCGTGCCCTCTCCGTGCTGGTCGTCGGTCACGACAGTGCCCTCCCCAGTGCTCGTCGGGCCAGCGCGGCGACGGTGCGCCGCAGGTGCAGTACGGCGGGCGGATGCTGGGCCACGGACCCGTCCTCGGCCGGGGCCGGGTCGGGGATGCAGGCCGCGGCGACGTACTCCCCGAAGGCCTGCAGTGCCTCCGGGACGATCGCGCGGTTGTTGTCCCAGTCGATCAGCTGGGCGACCCACTGCTCGGCCTCCAGGGGCCTGAGCGGCATCGGAGCTATGGCGCCGACGGCGCACCTGACTCCGCGCCGGGCGGGGTCGAGCACGACCGCGACGGACCCCGTGGCGCGTCCCGGGCCGGTACGGCCGGTGGCCTTGAGGAAGACCTGTGGGGCGTGCAGCAGCGGCACGCGCACGAAGCCGATGAGTTCGCCGGCGCGCAGCATCTCCATGCCCGCCAGCAGGTGCGACACGGGGATCTCCCTGCGGGCTCCGCCCGGGCCCGCGACGATCAGGGTCGCTTCGAGGGCGGCCAGCACAGGCAGTGCGTCACCGGTCGGGGACGCCGAGGCGATGTTGCCGCCGAGGGTGCCCGCGTTGCGGATCTGCGGCGGGCCCGCGGCGCGCGCCGCGGCGGCGAGCGCCGGGATGAGGGCCGCGAAGTCGGGGCGGCCCATACGCGCGTGCGTCAGGCCCGCGCCGAGCAGCGCGTGGCCGTCCTGGTACTGCCAGCCGCGAATCTCGCTGATCCGGCCGAGGCCGACCAGTGCGGCGGGCCTGAGCTGCCCGGAGTTGACGGCGGCCATGAGGTCGGTGCCGCCCGCGACGGGCACGGCGGCGGGCATGGCGGCGAGTGCCGCCACGGCCTCGTTCAGCGTCGTGGGCAGCGTGACGGCCTGCGCCGCCTGCGGTGCGTGCGTGGTCAAACCGGCTGCCCCTTCCCGCTGCCCCACCTGGTCCCACCTGTGTTGCCGTACGGTACGTGCTGACAGGGCGGACGTGGCAACTCTGGCACATCTTCGCAGGGCACGAAGACAGGGGTCCGCTAGGAGGCATTCGCCCACCTGATCAGGGAGATGGTCCGTTTTCGTACACCATCGCCGGTGAATGCCGATTGACACTCTTCGGTGACCCCTTGCCGGTTTTTTTCCATTATCTGTTCGGGGGCGGCCCGTCGATCGGCCGGCCGAGCACTCCGGGACGCCGCTGCCAGGGCCGTGGCCCCGTCGGTGGCCGGTAGGCGACCCCCAGCGCGTCGAGCCGCCCGTAGTGGGCGGTCATCCGGCGCTCGAAGTCGGCGAAGTCCCGTTCCGCGGGGGCGGACAGGCTGCTCCAGGCCACCTCGGCGAAGGCGGCCAGCCGCGGGAACGTCTGGTAGTCCACGCGCGCGGCATCCTCCATGACCTCGGTCCACACGTTGGCCTGCGTACCGAGCACGTGCCGGGCCTCGTCCGGCGTCAACTCGCCGGGAACGGGCTCGAACCGATAGACGTCCTCCAGGGTGCGGACGTACCCGATCGGCACCGGCTCATCGGCGCCCGGGTCCTGACGGTGGTCCAGGTAGACCTGCTGCTCGGGGCACATGACGACGTCGTGACCGGCGCGGGCCGCCGCGATGCCGCCTGCGTATCCGCGCCAGGACGACACGGCCGCTCCGTCCGCGAGCCCGCCCTCCAGGATCTCGTCCCAGCCGATGAGCCTGCGCCCGCGCGCGGTCAGCCACTTGTCGAAGTGGCCGATGAACCACGCCTGGAGCTCGTCCTCGTCCTTCAACCCGAGTTCCCTGATGCGCTCCTGCGCGGCGGGTGACTGCCGCCACTGGTCCTTGAGGCATTCGTCACCCCCGACATGAACGAACTCCGCGGGGAACAGCTCCAGGACTTCCTCGAAGACCCCCTCGTAGAAGCGCAGGGTGTTGTCAGTGGGGGCGAGTACGTTCGGGTTGATCCCCCAGGTGTCCCAGACGGAGAGGGCGGTGGTGTCGATGACGTCGGTGTTGCCGAGTTCCGGGTACGCGGCGATGGCGGCCTGCGAGTGGCCGGGTACGTCGATTTCGGGGACGACGGTGATATGCCGCTCGGCGGCGTAGGCGACGATCTCCCTGATGTCGTCCTGGGTGTAGTAGCCACCGTGCGGCTTCTCCTCCCAGAGCGCGGAGGCCCGATGGCCGAATTTCGTGCGCGCCCGCCAGGAGCCGGCCTCCGTCAGCCGGGGGTACTTCTTGATCTCGATGCGCCAGCCCTGGTCGTCCGTCAGATGGAAGTGGAAGACGTTGAGTTTGTGGGCGGCCATCAGGTCCAGGTAGCGCAGGACGCCGTCCTTGGGCATGAAGTGCCGGGCGACGTCGAGCATGAGGCCGCGCCAGCGGAATCGGGGGGCGTCCTCGATGGTGAGGTGGGGCACGGCCCAGGTGCGGTCGCGGCCGATCGGGGCCTTGCGGTAGGCGTCGGGGCCGAGGAGCTGACGCAGCGTCTGGGCGCCCCAGAAGACACCGGCCGCGCTGCCGCCCTCGATCAGGACGCCGGTCGGGTCGCTGACGAGGCGATACCCCTCCGGGTGCAGCCCGGGGGCGAGCTCGAGCCCGATGCCGTCGCCGTCGGTGTCGTCGAGTTCCCACCCCTCGCGCAGGGGCAGGCCGGTGGCCTGGCGCAGCACCGTGCTCAGCCAGTGGGCGACGCCCTCCGTCCCCGGGCCGGCGTAGATCTGGGAGTACGCCGTCAGCCCTACCTCGCCGGAACCGGCGACGACATCGCGGGGCATCGGAATCAGTTCAGTCACGTCAGTCCTTTACCGCTCCGCCCAGCCCCGACACCAGCCGTCGCTGCACGAGCACGAAGAAGATCAGCACCGGAATCGTCATCACCGTGGACGCCGCCATCACCCCGCCCCAGTCCGGCTCGTCCGGCTTGTAGAAGACGAGCAGGGCCATGGGCAGGGTGGACTGCGAAGTGTCGCTGATGATGAAGGACTTGGCGAAGAGGAAGTCGTTCCAGGCGGAGATGAAGGAAAACACGCTCGTGGCCACGAGCCCCGGGAAGACCAGCGGGAAAAGGATCTGCCACAGGAATCGCGACCGGCTCGCCCCGTCGATGTACGCGGCCTCCTCCAGGGCCTCCGGAACGGCCTTCACAAACCCCCGCAGCATCCAGATCGCGAACGGCAGCGAGAAGGCGATGTGCGGCAGGATCAACGAGCCGAGCGTGTTCAGTTGGCCGAAGTCCCGCATGAGGAAGAACAGGGGGATGGTGAGGGCCTCCACCGGCACCATCTGGGCCACCAGAAACATGATCAGCAAGGTGGTCCGGAAGCGGAACCGGAATCGGGTCACCGCGGTCGCCGCGAGAAACGCGATCAGCGCGGAGGCGATCACGACGGTGCACGCGACGACGAGACTGTTGACGAAGTAACGGCCGAATTCGTTCTGCTCGAAGACCCTCCGGAAGGAGTCCAGCGAGGGGTCCAGCGTCCATGGCCGTGGCTCGCTCGACTCGATCTCCCCGGCCGGTTTGAAGGCGCTGAGCACCATCCAGTACAGCGGAAACGCCACCACGACGGCGATCAGCAGCGCGGACGCCTCCGCGAGCAGCCGCCAGGGCCGCCGTACGAATCTCGTCGGACTGACGGAACGTATGGAACTCACAGCTCCTCCCCCTGTCTGCGCAGCAGCCGCAGGTACACGAGCGTCACGGCCAGCAGGATCAGCAGCATCACGACGCCGATCGCCGAGCCGAGGCTGTACTGCGAGGACGCGAAGGCCTTCTGGTAGGCGTACACGTTCAGCACGAGGTTCTGACCGGCGATACCGCCGCCGTTGGTCATCACGTAGATCTGTGTGAAGACCTTGAAGTCCCAGATCACCGACTGGATGGTGACGACCACCAGGATGGGCCGCAGCATCGGCGCGAGCACCGACCGCCAGACCCGCCACTGCGAGGCCCCGTCCAGCTCGGCGGCCTCCAGCACCTCGGAGGGCACGGAGCGGATCCCGGCGTACACCGTCACCATGACGAACGGGAAGGAGCACCAGACCACTTCGAGCAGGACGAGGAAGAAGGCGCTGAACCGCCCGTACGTCCAGGAGTGGTCACCGAGCCCGAGCATGCGGTTGACGGGCCCGAAGTCCGCATCGAACAGGAACAGCCACACCGTCGACCCGGTGATGGCGGGGGTCGCCCAGGCTCCCAGCGCGGCCAGCATCAGCGCCAGCCGCGGCACGGCCCGCACGCGCGTGAGCAGCACGGCGAGGGCACACCCGACGGCGAGCGTCGACACGACACAGGCTGCCGCGAAGACGACGGTGGCGAGCAGCACCTGCCAGAACTGCGCGTCCGAGAACAGCTCGGAGTAGTTCCCGAACCCCCGGAAGGTAGTCGGCTCACCACCACTGACCTGCGCCTGCGTGTACTCGAGGAACGAGATCAGCCCAAGCTGATAGATGGGATAGACGAGCAGTCCACCGAGGACGACGAGGGCGGGCGCGAGATACAGCCAGGGGGTCTTCTGACTCCGGCCACGCGGACGCCGATAGGGGCGCGGGGAACTGCGCGACAAGCCACCGACAACCCGCACCCGCGACCGATCCGGAGCCCCCACCCCGGTAGGCGCCGTCATCCGACGGAACCGAACGCCTCGTCCATCTTCCTCGCCGCATCCCCCGAAGCCCCGGCGACATCCTTCTTACCGCTGATGACCTCCTGGAACATCGTCGGCAGGACGAGCGACGAGTCGATCTCCGACCACGCCGGCGACGCGGGTACGAACTTCGTCCCCGACCCCAGCGTCTCGACGAAGGGCTTCACAAAGGGCTCCTCCTTCGCGGCAGCGTCCCGCACGTCCCCGAACGTCGGCAGGAATCCCATCGCCTCGAACATCGACGCCTGGGTCTTCTTCGAGGTGAGCTGCTCCATCAGACCGACGGCCAGCGTCCGGTGCGACGTGCTCTTCAGGACGCCGATGTTGTTGCCGCCCGCGAACGCCGGCGCGACCGACCCCGCCTTGACCCCCGGCAGCGGGACGACCGCGTACTTGCCCTTCACCTTCCCGGCCTCCACCGCGGTGTGGCTGAAGTCGCCGCCGATCGCCATGCCCGCCTTGCCGGCCGCGAACGCGGTGACGGTGTCGTTGCCGCCCATGCCCGCGCACTTGGCGGCGGGACAGTTGTCGTCGGTGAAGAGGGAGGTGTACTCCTTGATGCCCTTCTGGGCGGCCGCGCTGTCGATCGCGGAGGCGTACGAGCCGCCCTTGCCGGTGGCTATCTCACCGCCGTTGGCCCATACGAACGGCATCGCGCCGTAGGTGTACGCCCCGCCCACCACCAGCCCGTACAGCTCGGGCTTCGCGGCGCGGATCTGGCGGGCGGCCGTCGCCAACTCGGCCATGGTCTTCGGGACTTCGAGGCCGAGTTCCTCGAAGACGTCCGTGCGGTAGTACAGGGCGCGGACCCCGACGTAGAAAGGCGCACCGTAGAGCTTGCCGTCCACGGTGACGGACTGCTTGGCGGTGGGGTCGGTGTCCTTCGCCTCGCTCCAGTCGCCGAACTCCTCGGTGACGTCGAGGAGTCCGCCGTCCTTCACATAGCCGGCGGTGTCGGTGTTGCCGTACTCCATGACGTCGGGGGCGGACTTCGGGTCGTTGAAGGCGGCCTTGACGCGCTGGGCGCGGGTCTCGACCGGGATGTACTCGACCTCGATCTTCGTGCCCTCGTGCTCCTTCTCGAAGGCGGTGACGACGGAGTCGACGACCTTCTCCTTCGGCTTGTTGCCGACTTCCTGGAACAGCCAGACCCGCAGGGTCCCGGACTTCTCGTCCTTGTCGGAGGAGGAGTTGTCGGAGGTCTGCGGGGCGCAGGCGGAGACGAAGAGGGCGGCGGCCGCGAGCGCGGGGATCCCGAGAGAACGGACGGACAGGTTCATGGAGTGCTCCTCCGATGAGGTGTTGCAACATGCGCAATGACGGTTTCGCTGTGCACAACACTCGGAGGCTAGGGAGTTCATGAACACGACCACAAGAGGTCTCAACCACTCTGTGACCGGTGAACGCACTCCATGCAACGCGCGGGCAGCACAAAGGCCCCCAGGGCGCGCAAAACGCACCCTGGGGGCCTCACGGCTACCGGGCCTTACGGCCGGGCCGGGACCGGGCTACTTGTCGCCCTTGCCCTTGCCCTTGTCGTCGCCACCGCCGGCGCTCATGGACTCGTAGATCTCCTTGCACATGGGGCACACGGGGTACTTCTTCGGGTCGCGGCCCGGCACCCAGACCTTGCCGCAGAGCGCCACGACGGGGGTGCCGTCGAGGGCGCTCGCCATGATCTTGTCCTTCTGGACGTAGTGGGCGAAGCGCTCGTGGTCGCCGTCGCCGTGGGAAGTCTGCGGCGTGGGCTCGACGAGGGTCCCCGTACCAGTCCCGCGCTCGGGCTCGAGAGTGCTCATACCGCCAAGGGTACTGAAAGCTCACCTGCATCAGTTGAGCGAAGGGTCGTCCGGATACGTGGCCACCATCGCGAGCTCGTTGCGCTGGCGGCGCAGCACCGAACGCCAGAGTCCTTCGGGGGACGGCGAGGACACATCGCCCGGCTCGGACTCCACGACGTACCAGGCGCCCTCCACCAGCTCGTCCTCCAGCTGGCCGGGCCCCCATCCGGCGTACCCGGCGAAGATTCTCAAGGACCCGACGGCCGAGGCGAGCAGCTCCGGCGGCGCCTCGAGGTCCACGAGCCCGATCGCGCCGTGCACCCGGCGCCAGCCCAGCGGGGCGCTCTCGCCGGCCCCGCCGCCGGGGATGACGGCCACGCCGAGCGCCGAGTCCAGGGAGACCGGGCCGCCTTGGAACACGACCCCGGGTTCGCCGGCGAGGTCGGCCCAGCCCTCCAGGATGTCGCCCACGTCCACGGGCGTCGGGCGGTTGAGGACGACACCGAGCGAGCCCTCCTCGTCGTGGTCGAGAAGGAGCACCACAGCGCGGTCGAAGTTCGGGTCCGCCAGGGCGGGCGTTGCCACGAGCAACCGCCCTGTGAGCGAGGACACCTCGGTCATGCCAGACATGATCCCGCATCTTCCCTTCGCGTGGGGAGGCAATGCCGGTTCGGGAGTGAATGCAGCTCAGGGCGGACAGAAGCGCCACCCGGCGCACGGCCGAGACGGTGACCGCTCGTGCCCGACGGGGAACCGTTCGTGTTGTGACAGAGCTATGACGTTCCTGAGCCGCACTTGGGCTTACTGAAGGGGGGGCGACGGCGATTACCCTTTCCCTCCTGGCCCCTGCCCAACTCATCGGAACGCGAGATACATGACCGTCAACGACGATGTCCTGCTTGTCCACGGCGGAACCCCGCTGGAGGGCGAGATCCGTGTCCGCGGTGCGAAGAACCTCGTACCGAAGGCGATGGTGGCCGCTCTGCTGGGCGGCGAGCCAAGTCGACTGCGCAACGTACCGGACATCCGTGACGTACGGGTCGTACGTGGTCTGCTGCAGCTGCACGGGGTCACGGTCCGTCCGGGTGAGGAACCGGGCGAGTTGGTGATGGACCCCTCGCACGTCGAGAGCGCGAACGTCGCTGACATCGATGCCCACGCCGGTTCCAGCCGCATCCCGATCCTGTTCTGCGGCCCGCTGCTGCACCGCCTCGGTCACGCCTTCATCCCCGGCCTCGGCGGCTGCGACATCGGCGGCCGGCCCATCGACTTCCACTTCGAGGTGCTGCGGCAGTTCGGCGCGAAGATCGAGAAGCGGGCGGACGGCCAGTACCTGGAGGCTCCGCAGCGGCTGCGCGGCACCAAGATCAAGCTGCCGTACCCGTCCGTCGGCGCGACCGAGCAGGTGCTGCTGACGGCGGTGCTCGCGGAGGGCGTCACCGAGCTCTCGAACGCGGCCGTGGAGCCCGAGATCGAGGACCTCATCTGCGTCCTGCAGAAGATGGGCGCCATCATCGCGATGGACACCGACCGCACGATCCGCATCACCGGTGTGGACTCGCTCGGCGGCTACAACCACAAGGCGCTCCCCGACCGCCTGGAGGCCGCCTCCTGGGCGTCCGCGGCGCTCGCGACCGAGGGCAACATCTACGTCCGTGGCGCCCAGCAGCGCTCGATGATGACGTTCCTCAACACCTACCGGAAGGTGGGCGGTGCCTTCGAGATCGACGACGAGGGCATCCGTTTCTGGCACCCCGGCGGCCAGTTGAAGTCCATCGCTCTCGAAACGGACGTCCACCCGGGCTTCCAGACCGACTGGCAGCAGCCGCTGGTCGTGGCGCTCACGCAGGCGACGGGGCTGTCCATCATCCACGAGACGGTCTACGAGTCCCGCCTCGGCTTCACCTCCGCGCTGAACCAGATGGGCGCTCACATCCAGCTCTACCGCGAGTGCCTCGGCGGCTCCCACTGCCGCTTCGGCCAGCGCAACTTCCTGCACTCGGCGGTCGTGTCGGGCCCGACGAAGCTGCAGGGGGCCGACCTGGTCATCCCCGACCTCCGCGGCGGCTTCTCGTACCTCATCGCGGCCCTCGCGGCCCAGGGCACGTCCCGGGTCCACGGCATCGACCTCATCAACCGGGGCTACGAGAACTTCATGGAGAAGTTGGTCGAGCTGGGCGCGAAGGTCGAGTTGCCGGGCAAGGCACTCGGCTGACCTTGCCGAAACGCCGCTGGGGGGGGCACCCCCCTTTTGGGGGGCTCCCCCCCCGTTGTCTGGGCTGTTGCCCCAAACGGTACTGG
>NZ_JBHTRZ010000012.1:249104-342898 GCF_042795335.1 Streptomyces sp. NPDC056479
TGGGTTTGCTGGGGTCGAGGGGTTGGGGTTACGGGAAAGGAACCTGGTTGGCCTGGGCAAAGAACCGGTGGGGGCGGCCACCCGAGTTCGGGTGGCCGCCCCAGCGGCGTTCGGTGCAGCGCCCCAAAGGGGCGCGGGGCTGAGTCATTATGCGGCTCCGCCGCGCGGGCGCGACCGGCCACGACGGACCGGCAGACACCAGCGGCGCCCAGTCCCCGGCGCTCAAAGCGGAGCGCTTACTTGCCCTTCGCGGCTTCCTTGAGCTTGCTACCCGCGGAGACCTTCACGCTGTAGCCGGCCGGGATCTGGATCGGGTCGCCGGTCTGCGGGTTGCGGGCGGTGCGAGCGGCACGGTGGGTGCGCTCAAAGGTCAGGAAGCCGGGGATGGTGACCTTCTCGTCGCCCTTGGCGACAATCTCGCCGACGGTCTCGGCGAACGCGGCCAGCACGGCGTCGGCGTCCTTGCGGGTCACCTCGGCGCGGTCGGCCAGCGCGGCCACCAGCTCACTGCGGTTCATGTTGTTACTCCCGTGTTCATTTGCCTTGAGGCGTGCCACGCGGCGGAGCCGCATGTCGGGCACAGCGATGTCGATGCTGCCAGGGTCCTCGGTGTGACCCGGGACCCGGGTCCGTCGTCAGACCCTCGCGCCCAGAGACGCATCCTGCCCCTACCTGCGGCGGGAAAGCCAATCCGGCGCCCGGAGGAGTCGTGAGAACACCCTTGGGAGTCACACGAAGAGAGGGCCTGAGCTTGGCCGTCACGATAAACGGCGTCCAGAGGCCCCAGGTTCCACGACGCGCCGTCACAAGGGCTTGCCGTGGCGATCCTCACAGCCCATGCACACTTTTCGGGGCTGTGAGGCACGAAACCCGTGTGATTACTCGCCCGACGTCACCGCGGACGCCGCCTTCGCGGCCTCCCGCACCGCCCCGGCCACCGCACCCGCGACCTTGTCGTTGAAGACGCTCGGGATGATGTAGTTCGGGTTCAGCTCGTCCTCGGTCACCACGTCCGCCAGCGCCTTCGCGGCCGCGAGCATCATGTCCGTGTTGACCGTGCGGGACTGCGCGTCCAGCAGACCGCGGAACACACCCGGGAAGACCAGCACGTTGTTGATCTGGTTCGGGAAGTCGGAGCGGCCCGTGGCCACAACTGCGGCCGTCTGACGGGCGATTGCCGGGTCGACCTCGGGGTCCGGGTTCGCGAGCGCGAACACGATCGCGTCGTCGGCCATGGCGGCCACGTCGTCGCCGTCGAGCACGTTCGGGGCGGAGACGCCGATGAAGACGTCCGCGCCGCGCACGGCCTCCCTCAGCGTGCCGGTCAGGCCCTCGGGGTTGGTGTTGTCGGCGATCCAGCGCAGCGGCGAGTCGGCCGGGGCCTGGCGCAGGTCCTCACGGCCGGCGTGCACGACGCCGTGGATGTCGGCGACGACGGCGTTCTTCACGCCGGCCGCGAGCAGCAGCTTGAGGATGGCCGTACCGGCCGCGCCGGCGCCGGACATGACGACGCGAATGCTTTCGATCGCCTTGCCGGCCACGCGAAGTGCGTTGGTCAGGGCGGCCAGGACGACGATCGCCGTGCCGTGCTGGTCGTCGTGGAAGACGGGGATGTCGAGGGCCTCGCGCAGCCGCGCCTCGATCTCGAAGCAGCGCGGGGCGGAGATGTCCTCGAGGTTGATGCCGGCGAACCCGGGGGCGATGGCCTTGACGATCTCGACGATCGCGTCGGTGTCCTGGGTGTCGAGGCAGATCGGCCAGGCGTCGATGTCGGCGAAACGCTTGAAGAGGGCCGCCTTGCCTTCCATGACCGGCATGGCGGCCATCGGGCCGATGTTGCCGAGGCCGAGGACCGCGGAGCCGTCCGTCACGACCGCAACGGTGTTGCGCTTGATGGTCAGGCGCCGCGCGTCCTCGGGGTTCTCGGCGATGGCCATGCAGACGCGGGCCACACCCGGCGTGTAGACCATGGACAGGTCGTCACGGTTGCGGATGGGGTGCTTGGACTGCATCTCGATCTTGCCGCCGAGGTGCATGAGGAACGTACGGTCCGAGACCTTGCCCAGGGTGACGCCCTCGATGCCGCGCAGCTGCTCGACGATCTCATCGGCGTGCGCGGTGGAGGTGGCGGCGATGGTGACGTCGATGCGGAGCTTCTCGTGGCCGGATGCGGTCACGTCGAGGCCGGTCACCGAGCCTCCGTGGGACTCGACGGCTCCGGTGAGCTGGGAGACCGCGGTTCCGCTCGCGGGCACCTCCAGCCGGACCGTCATCGAGTAGGAGACGCTGGGCGCCGTTGCCATGGCCGACTTCCTCTGCTTTCACCTGTGACGCTGGATGCCGTCCGATCGTCGCACCTACCGCCGAGTAGGAGTTAGCCGGGCTTGAATTGCGAACGTATTGTTCGCCACGTCTTTGCGCGAAAAGGGACCCACGTCACATGGTGACGTGGGTCCCTTCTCTACGTTCATGACACCGGCCCGCCATGCTCGCCTCGCGGCAAGTGGTCGCTCGTAGCGACGAAGGTTGGGCCCGGGGGCTTGGATCGAGCCGGTGCCACACCCAGGCTAACAAACGGATCCCGTAAGGCCATTCCCGTCACCGTGGTTCATCCGGATCAATCTCTGAGCAGGTCGGGCACCCCGGAGGCGTCCGGCTCGTCCCGCTCCGCCGAGACCACGGTCAGCTGCTGGGTGGCCCGGGTCAGCGCGACGTACAGCACGCGCAGTCCGGCCGGTGACTCATCCGCGATCTCCGCCGGGGAGACGACGATCGTGGCGTCGTACTCGAGGCCCTTCGCCTCCAGGCTGCCGAGCGCCACCACCCGGTCGCCGAGCCCGGTGAGCCACTTGGCCGCCTCCTCTCGCCTCTGCATGGCGACCACGACGCCGATCGTCCCGTCGACCTCGTCGAGCAGCCGGGCGGCCTCGTCGCGGACCGTCTGGGCGAGGGAGTCCCGTACGACGGCGTAGCGGGGCCGCACGCCGGTGGAGCGGACCGCCGAGGGTGCCGTCGAGCCCGGCATGGCGAGGGCCAGCACCTTGGCCGCGAGGTCGGCGATCTCGGCCGGGTTGCGGTAGTTCACGGTGAGCTGGAAGCGGCGGCGCGGGCGGCTGCCGAGGGCCTCGTCCCTGGCCTCGGCCGCCTCGTCCACGTCGGACCAGGACGACTGGGCCGGGTCGCCGACGACCGTCCAGGTCGCGTGGCGGCCACGGCGACCCACCATCCGCCACTGCATCGGCGTGAGGTCCTGGGCCTCGTCGACGATGACATGGGCGTACTCGGTGCGCTCGGCGGCCAGTCGCTCGGCGCGCTCGCGCTGCGACTCCTCGCGCACCGGCATCAGCTCGTCCAGGCCGGTGAGCTGGTCGAGCGGATCGAGCTCACGCCTCTTCCTGGGGCGGGCCGGGGTGCCGAGGATCGCCTGGAGCTCGTCCAGCATGGCGATGTCGTGCACGGAGTGGCCGTCCCGCCTGAGCGAGCGGGCCACCTTGCGGATCTCGCCGGGGTTGAGGATCCGGCGGGCCCAGCGGCCGAGCCGCCGCTCGTCGGCCATCGCGTCCAGGACGGCCTTCGGGGTGAGCTCGGGCCACCAGGCGTCGAGGAAGGCGATGAAGCTGTCCTCCGAGGTCACGTCCTCGTCGAAGGACGAGCGCAGCTCGGCGGCGAGCTCGGGGTCGGTGTGCCGGCTCGCGCCGCCCGACTGTGCCCACAGGGCGTCGAGCAGCAGCTTGCGGGCGCGCGGGCGCAGCAGGTTCACGGGGGCCGTACCGCCGAGGGCGTTGCGGCGGACACGTTCCAGCGCGTCGGACTCCAGCTCCAGCCGGCGCCCGAAGGCGACCACCCGCAGGCGGGTGGGAGGACCGGCGACGGGTGCGCCGGTGTCGTCGCCGAACGCGAGCTGCCCCGCCCGGTCCGCCGCGCCGGCACCGGAGGCGGTCCGGCCGCCCGGCCCCTGCTCCAGCGCGCCGCGCGCCGCCTTCCGCAGCACCTTGAGCATGCGGTACGAGCCCTTGGCGCGGGCCGTGGCCGGGGAGTCGTACAGCGTGGCCTCGGTGCCGTCGACGAGGGAGCCGATCGCGCGGATGGCGACCTGGCCCTCCTCACCGAGCGACGGCAGCACGCCCTCGGTGTACGCCACCAGCAGCGGGGTCGGCGAGACGATCAGGATGCCGCCGGAGTACCGGCGCCGGTCCTGGTAGAGCAGATAGGCGGCGCGGTGCAGGGCGACGGCCGTCTTGCCGGTGCCGGGGCCGCCCTCGACGTAGGTCACCGAGGCGGCGGGGGCGCGGATGACCAGGTCCTGCTCGGCCTGGATCGACGCGACGATGTCCCGCATGGTGTGGGTGCGGGCCTGGCCGAGGGCGGCCATGAGGGCGCCGTCGCCGATGACGGGCAGCTCGTGCCCGCCGAGGAAGGCCTTGAGCTCGGGGCGCATCAGGTCGTCCTCGACGCCGAGCACCTTGCGGCCCTTGGAGCGGATGACCCGGCGCCGTACGACCCGCCCCGGGTCGACCGGGGTGGAGCGGTAGAAGGGCGCCGCGGCCGGGGCCCGCCAGTCGATGACCAGCGGGGAGTAGTCCTGGTCGAGCACACCGATGCGCCCGATGTGCAGGGTCTCGGCGATGTCGGCGGTGTTGTCGTCGCGGACCGCACCCTCCGCGGGTTCGATCGCGGTGTAGGCGCCGTCCGGCCCCTTCTTGCCGTCCCTGCCGGACAGCAGGTCGATACGGCCGAAGAGGAAGTCCTCGAACTCGTTGTTGAGCCGGTTGAGGTGGACGCCCGCCCGGAAGACCTGGGCGTCCCGCTCCGCGAGCGCTCCCGGCGTGCCGACCTGGCCGCGCTTGGCCGCGTCGTTCATGAGGAACTCGGCCTCGTGGATCTTTTCCTCGAGGCGTCGGTACACCCGATCCAGGTGTTCCTGCTCGACACCGATCTCTCGGTCTCGCAGGGAGTCGAGCGCGGTTTCCTGTTGAGCCTGTGCGGCCACCGGGCCCCCTTCTGACGTGCTGGGCAGCCGTCAACCGTACGCGAAGGGGACCCGTAAAAGCTACGCCGACTACACGTCGACCTCGACGAGCTTCTTTCCGTCGAAGGTCATGACCTCGACGTGATCGACGTCGTCGGGGGCCATGGACACGCCGCCGCTGACGTAGAGCGGGTTCCTGGCCTGCTCGGTCTTGGCGTCCGGGATGCCGTAGCCCCACTTCGGAACGGACCAGGACGAGGCCGTCTCCCGCTCGCCGTCCTTGCCGACGAAGATCAGGGAACATTTGAGCGGACCCTTGACGCCCTTGAGTTCGAGGGCCGTCTCGGTGCCGTAGGGCTTCGCCCGCATGGCGACGGTCGCGGTGACGTCGGTGGACGCGTCGGTCCCGGTGACCTTGTCCTTGATGCCGGTGAACAGGTCCTTGGCCGGGCTGGCCGCGAGGGTCTGTCCGGCCTTGCCGCCGCTGTCCGCGTCGCTGCCGGTCGCCGCCATCGCGGCGAACGGGCCGCCGACGATCAGTGCGGCCGCCGCGGCCACCATGTAGAAGCTGCGTCGGCGCTTCTGGGCGCGGCGCTCGGCGACCTCGTCCACGAGGTTGTTCACCATGCGCGGGCTGGGCTTCGCCGACAGGGACTCACCGATCGCGGGCGAACCAGAACCGGGCAGGTCCGCGAGCGCGGCCAGCATCGGCTCCATCCCGGCGAGTTCGTCCAGTTGCTGGGCGCACCATTCGCAGGTCGCGAGATGTGCCTCGAAAGCGGTTGCCTCGGCGTCGTCGAGAATCCCGAGGGCATAGGCGCCGACGGTCTCGTGCTCGCTCGGAACCGGATGTCCCGTCATGGGTCCAGACATACCCGAACCGCCCATCCCGAATCCCTGGTTTCCCCCGTAAACACTCATCACGCCGTCACCCCCCGCTCCTCCAGAGCCAGCTTCATCGACCGCAGGGCATAGAAGACCCTTGAGCGAACGGTGCCGCTGGGTATGCCCAGGGTCTCGGCCGCCTCATTGACCGTACGTCCCTTGAAGTACGTCTCCACGAGGACCTCCCGGTGGGCGGGGGTCAGGTCGTCGAGTGCGTCCGACAGCGTCATCAGCCACAGCGCCTTGTCGATCTCGTCCTCCGCGGGGATGACCTCCAGCGGCGACGGATCGACCTCCTGCGGCCGGGCCTGCCGGCTGCGGTGGCCGTCGATGACGATGCGCCGGGCGACCGTCACCAGCCAGGGGCGTACCGATCCGGTCGCTCGATTGAGCTGTCCGGCGTTCTTCCAGGCACGGATGAGCGTCTCCTGCACGACGTCCTCTGCTCGTTGCCGGTCACCGGCGACCAGTCGAAGGACATACGCAAGGAGGGGTCCGGCGTGCTCTCTGTACAGCGCACGCATCAGCTCCTCATCAGGTTCCGAGGGCTGGGACATGCGATGTCGGGCCCTCGCTCCACGTTCATTGGCCACGACGGAATCCTTGCGCACGCCCACCTCCGATGTCCGGGGGTTCCCCCAGTCGGTCGCTCGACTACCCGTACGCAAGCAGCCCGTTGCGTGTTCAAAGTGAGGCGACAGTTTTCTTCGGAGTGACGTGACGAGCGGGACATGGCAGCACATTCCCACCGTGCGATCTTTACATATCCGTCACAACGGCAAGATCGATGGAGCGCTTCCCTACGGCCCCGTAGGTAAACGACGTGTAATCGAAATCACTTCGACAGCGGTTCCACAGAAGCCGCATAACGGACGGTCAGGCCCGCGCGAGCGCCGCGCGACGACGGTGCCGGGCCACTCTTTCGCGGTTCCCGCAGACCTCACTGGAGCACCAGCGCCTCCTGCGCCCCCGGGACGTATCGAGATAAACTATCGGGCAGTTGTCCCCCTCGCACTCCCTCAGACCGGCCCGCGCGACGGGATCGGTGAGCAGCTCCACGGCGTCCCGGGCGATGGCGCCGAGCAGGGCTGAGCACTCCGGCGGATGATCCAACCGGCGCACGAGGGTGCCGTCTTCACTCCGTACGGCACGGGGGGCCGGGGGTGCCGCGAGGGCGATGTCGTTCACCCGGGCGAGCGCGATGTCGTACGACGGCCAGGGCTCGGGGGCGAGGCAGCCGTGCACCAACTGGCCGATACGTCCGCGCAGTTCGCGAAAGCCGACGAGCCAGGAGACGTCGGCGTGGGCGAGCGGGGTGCCCGGCGGGACGAGACCGGTCCCGGTGATCCAGGCGCACAACACCTCCAGGGAATCGAAGCGTTCGTCGGGATGCGCGGTCGCGGTCGCGAGGAGATCCAGACAGATCCGCCCGGCGTCGAACCGCAGCTCGTACGCGTCCGAGGCCGTACCCAGTGCCGTACCCAGTGCCATGTGCCTGTCACCGCCTAGGGGTCACCCCGGTCATCAGGGGTCGGTGAGATGCCGTGAGGAGAGCTGGGGAACCGTTCCCTCCTTACAGTGCCTGCCCGCCGTCGGAGCCGGAACCCCTCGTACCGGCGGTTGGCGCTGGACGACCGCGTATGGGGCTGCGCGTGACGGCCATGTTCCGGGGGCGGCCGGGCCCGTTGACTGGGAGACATGACACGACGAAGCAGCACATTCGCCGGAACCGTACTGGGCGCGGCCATGGTCGCGGCGGGCTTGATCGCCGGGGCCTTCTACATCTTCGCCTGCGCCGTGATGCCGGCGCTGGCACGCAGCGACGACCGGGTGTACGTCGAGGTCATGCGCGACATCAACGACGTGATCCAGAACCCCGTGTTCCTGCTGAGCTTCCTGGGGGCGCTGGTCCTGACGGCGGTGTCGGCGTGGCAGCTGCGCGGGGCGCCGTACCGGTGGTGGGTGTGGGGGGCGCTGGTGGCGTACGGGTTGGCGTTCCTGGTCACGGTCGCCTTCAACATTCCGCTGAACAACGGGCTTGAGGGAGGCGGGGATCCGGCGGCGCTGCGGGAGGAGTTCGAGGATCCGTGGGTGGCGTGGAATGTGGTGCGGGCGGTGTTGTCGACGGTGGCGATGGGGTGCCTGGGGCGGGCGCTGGTGGGATACGGCCGAACCGGACGCCGGCCGGCGTCTGTCAGCCCGTCCGGCGATTGAGGACGAGGCCGTTCAGGCCGAAGCGGGGGTCTGGGGGCGGCGGCCCCCGGGGGCGGTGACACGGACGCCGGGTACCGCCTCGACGCCGGGTGCCCCGCTCACCCGCTCACGCGTCCGCGTACTTCGCATCCGCCGCCGGGTCCAACGCCAGCCGATACCCCCGCTTCACCACCGTCTGGATCAACTTCGGCGCCCCAAGAGCCGTACGCAGCCGGGCCATCGCCGTCTCCACCGCGTGCTCGTCCCGCCCGGCCCCCGGCAGCGCCCGCAGCAGATCGGCCCGCGGAACCACCCAACCCGGCCGACGCGACAAGGCCCGCAGCAACGACATCCCCGCGGGCGGCACGGGTCGCAGCGCCCCATCCACCAGGACCGCGTGCCCACGGATCTCCACCCGATGACCGGCGACCGGCAACGAGCGCGCCCGCCCGGGAAGTTCCTGGCAGAGCAGCTGGACCAACGGCCCCAGCCGGAAGCGCTCGGGATGGACCGTGTCGACGCCCTGGGCCTGCAACGGCAGCGCGGTGACCGGCCCGACGCAGGCCGGAAGGACATCATGGGCGAACGCGGACAGCAGCTCCGGGAGCAGCCCGCGCTCCTCCGCCCGCGACAACAGGGACACGGCCGCCGGAGCGCTGGTGAACGTCACGGCGTCCAGCCCCCGGGAGACCGCGGCATCCAGCAGCCGGTCCACCGGACCGACGTCCTCCGGCGGCAGCCACCGGTACACCGGCACGCCGAGCACCTCCGCTCCCCCGGCCCTGAGCGCCTCCACGAACCCGGGCAGCGGCTCACCGTGCAGCTGGATCGCGATACGACGCCCCTCGACGCCCTCCTCCAGCAGCCGGTCCAGCACCTCGGCCATGGACTCGCTGGACGGCGACCACTCCTCGGTCAGCCCGGCGGCCCGCACCGCGCCCTTGACCTTGGGCCCGCGGGCCAGCAGCTCGACCCCCCGCAGCCGCTCCAGCAGGTCCTCGCCGAGCCCCCAGCCGTCGGCCGCCTCGATCCAGCCCCGGAAGCCGATCGCGGTCGTGGCGACCACGACGTCCGGCGTCCGCTGGATGATCTCCTTGGTCGCGGCGAGCAGCTCGCTGTCGTCGGCGAGCGGCACGATCCGCAGGGCAGGGGCGTGCAGGACGGTGGCGCCGCGGCGCTGGAGCAGCGCCCCGAGCTCATCGGCGCGGCGCGCGGCGGTCACGCCCACGGTGAACCCGGCGAGGGGCCCGTGGTCGGGTTGCTGCAGTTCGTCGTACATAACTCTCGTCCCGCACTCGAGTTGTGGTGCTTGCGTCAGGTGGTCACACCCTGGTGGCTCTTCCGATGATGCTGCTGCTCCCACCTGCATGCCGATCGAGCCTGTCAACGGTGCGTGACAGGCTCGGTTCGGCTTGATGTCGGCGGTGTTACGTCACACCTCCGCGTAGCTGAGCTGCGGCTTTGCCTCCGTGGTCGCTGTGGCGTGGGTCTCGGAGGGGGTTGGGCGACGAAGGTATACGGCCCAGGTGACCGCGAAGCACAGGCCGTAGAAGGCGAGGAAGGCGACGAAGGCGCCGGTGCCGGAGCCCACGGTGAGGAAGGACTGGCGGAAGGCGAGGTTGATGCCGAGTCCGCCGAGCGCGCCCACCGCGCCGATGAGCCCCATGGAGGCGCCGGAGAGCCGGCGGCCGTAGGTGGCGGCCTCCTCGCCCTGGAGCCCCTTGGCGAGGGCCTTCGCGTGGAAGATGCCGGGGATCATCTTGAACGTCGAGCCGTTGCCGAGCCCGCTCAGCACGAACAGGGCGATGAAGGCGGTGGTGAACAGCGGCAGCGACTCCCGCATCGAAGCGACGATGACGACCGCGGTCGCGGCGGCCATGGCCACGTAGTTCCACAGCGTGATCCGCGCGCCGCCGAACCGGTCCGCGAGCGAGCCGCCGACGGGGCGGATCAGGGAGCCGAGCAGCGGACCGATGAAGGTGACATAGGCGGCCTGGAGCGGCGTACGGCCGAACTGGGTCTGCAGCACCAGCCCGAACGCGAAGCTGTAGCCGATGAACGAACCGAAGGTGCCGACGTAGAGGAAGGACATGATCCAGGTGTGGACGTCCTTCGCGGCGTCCTTGGCGGCGCCGGTGTCGTTCCTGACGGACGAGATGCTGTCCATCTTCAGCCACGCGAGGGCGGCGGCGATCACGATGAGCGGGATGTAGATCCCGAGCAGCAGACGCGGGCCCCCACTGGCACCGATGACCGCGAGGCCGACGAGCTGCACGACGGGCACGCCGATGTTGCCGCCGCCGGCGTTCAGACCGAGCGCCCAGCCCTTCTTGCGGAGGGGGAAGAAGGCGTTGATGTTGGTCATGCTGGAGGCGAAGTTGCCGCCGCCGACGCCGGCCAGCATCGCGCACACCAGGAAGGTGCCGAAGGACGTCCCCGGCTCCATCACGGCGAACGCGGCGATCGTCGGCACGAGCAGCAGGCTCGCCGAGACGACGGTCCACATCCGGCCGCCGAAGACGGCGACGGCGAAGGTGTACGGCACGCGGACGATGGCGCCGACCAGGGTGGCCATCGAGACGATCGTGAACTTGTCGGCGGGGGTGAGCCCGTACTCCGGCCCCATGAAGAGCACCATCACCGACCACAGGGTCCAGATCGAGAACCCGATGTGCTCGGAGAGCACGGAGAAGAAGAGATTCCGCCGGGCGACCTTCTCCCCGGTCTCGTTCCAGAACGTCTCGTCCTCGGGATCCCAGTGCTCGATCCAGCGGCCTCCCCTGCTCGCGACGGGGGCTGTACTAGGGGCTGTCATGACGCCTCCACGGTCTTCGGGCTCGGTCGCACCACGTCTACGAGTGGCTGATCCCGAAGGTAGGGAGGGCGCGTTTCCGCCCTGTGGCACCGGGTGACCGGAAAGGAACTTTGCTCTCACCGGGTGGGAAGGGGGGATGAGAGGTTTGTTGGCCGCGCCCCTGTTTGGGGGCGCGCGAAGGCCCTCCCCTATATAGGGGCGTCAGTGCTGCTGCGGGGGCTGCCAGTGGGGGTTCTGCTGGGGGTACGGCGGCTGCGGGGCGGCCTGCTGGGGATAGGGCTGCGGATTGCCGTACGGCTGCTGGGGCTGGTGAGGCTGGTGGGGGGTGGCGTAGGGGCCGGGGGCCGGCTGAGCGGGATAAGGGCTCGGGGCCTGCTGGCCGTAACCGGCGGGGGCGGGGGCCGGAGGCTGGTTGCCGTACGGGCCGGCCGGCGGCTGATGGCCGTAGGGACCGGGCGGAGGCTGCTGCCCATACGGAGCGGCCGGAGCCTGACCGCCGTAGGGACCACTGCCCCCGAACGGATTCCCATGCCCCGGCAGCTGCCCACCCGGCGGCAGATACCGCACCCGTCCGCCCTGGTCGGCGACCGGCATGAACCCGGCGGCCTGGAGCCGGGCCGCGAACTTGGCGTTCCGCTTCCGCGTGACGACGAGCCCGATCCCCAGCAGGGCGATGAGCCCGGCCCACCCGAGACCGGCGAAGAAGACGGCGTCACTGTCCCCACCGGCCTTCGCGACGGCGACCACGAAGCCGAGCGTGATGCCGCCCGCCGCCCAGTACATCTTCTTCTCGGCGTGCTTACCGGTGAGGTCGAAGTTGATGCGGGCCTTGAGGAGCTCGTGCGCGTCGGGCACGAGGGGCGGTACGGACACCCCGTCACTGGCGTTCGGATACTGCGCCCAGTTCTGCGCGGCGCGGGCGCGGGCCTGGGGGCTGGGGTCGGGCGCGATCAGCATGACGAGCGCGTTGTTGCGCCCGCCGCTCTGCCGCACGTCCATGTACTCGTACCCGAACTGCTGGGCGAGGAAGGCGAGCTTGGCGAGCTTCTTCACGGAGGCCATGGGGCTGGTGAGCTCCACCGGCTCCCCCGTCGCGATCAACCGCAGCATCTTCTGCACTTGCCGCTTGCTCACCAGCACCCGCTCCCCACCGGCCCTCGGGCCACCCCGTCCACTGCCCTGGCCAGTCTTCCACGGCGGTCTGACAGCCGACACCTGGGTAGGCGTGCTTCACAGCGTCGCTCAGCTGTATCCAACGGTCAAAGTCTGTCCAGTTGCGCCCTCACAAGATCATCTGGAATTTCAGCCGGAGTCGCGCCCTCTACCCCTCTTGGCATGTTGAAGTCGTAGAAAGTCGCGATGGTCGTGCCCTTTCGGGTCACCACCACCGCGAAGGGAACCTTCAACGACTCGCCATCCGGATACGACACGACCTGCACGAGCCGCAGGGAGACGGACTCGTCCCCGTATCGGGGATCTGGCTGGACCTCGACTGCCTCGTAGTCGTACGACTGCTCCATGTCCCTGAAAGCCGTACACTCTGCGGCCGCCGTACGGAATGCCCCCACCACTCCTCTTGCATCCCCCATGCTGTGCGACGCGAGAGTCATGCTTGCCCCGGAGCCCGACCCTTTTGAGCTGAAAATCCGGTTGATCCGCGCGCCCGCGGAATAGGTGCTGCTGCTCTTACCCAGCGCCTGGAGGATCGGGCTGCACATGGCAGGGTTCGCTGTCCTGGTCGACGGGCTGGCGCTCATCGGCACCCTGCCGGACACCTCATATCCGTCACGGTCACTGAGCGCTACCCGGTTCAGATCGGCCTCCGTCCATGGCCTGCTGGGAGTACTGCCCATCGACGGACCAGTCCTCCTGGAACCCACGGCATCCGCTCCGGCCTTCTCCCCGCATCCGGCAACGGGCAACAAGACCAGCACGGCGCCCGCCGCCATGCGGGCGGACACGCCCCCGATCTTTTTCATGAAGCTCCCCAGTCCCCAGTCCCCGTTGCCACCTCAGCCATCGGCGAGGCCACTAAATGCAGCGGCGTAGTACGTGCGTTCATGGCTCCCGGGAGGGTAGGCGAATTCGAGTGTCGCCAAGGCGTCCTTGGGTCGACCCAGATACTTAAGTGCCGCCGCCAACACAACAGGGCGAGGCCCTCGGGGAAAGCGGTCACTCGAGTCGCCCATAAGGCTTCGCACGTCCAGGCGGGCAAAATCCTCCACGTACTTACGCGCATCAAGATAGGGGATGACAGAGGAGCTGATCCAACTCCTCAAATGACCCACAGCGTCCCGCACTTCTGGCTCACTCGTGAACTTGAGGGCCGGCGGATTGGACATGATCTGGTCCAGCACGGAACGCTGAACCACGTCTTTGCGCACCACGAGATCGGCGTCGTCAGTCGGAAGCATCGTGCGAGCGATGGCGGCGATCTCAGCGGATACGAAGGAAACACTCAGTGAGACCTGCACCGCGTCGGGCGCGTAATGCGGGCGCACGATCAACTCGAAGTCCACTTTCTGCCGTCCGCCGTCCCAGGGCCTGGCATACGAAACACTGCGCGCCGACCGCTTGAACCCGCTCGGCTTCATGAGATCGTCAAGCTCATCGGCAAGAGCCTGCCGAAGCCAGCCCAGTGCGGTGGCCCGGTCGGGGCCAGTCTTGCTTCCTGTCATGGCACTTTCCACATGTAGACACCGACAGCGGTACTGCCCGAGGATAGCCCGACGCCCTGAGCAGTGCTGCCCGATGTGTTGAGCCAGGTGTCGAAGGCGCGCTGTTCTTTGGTCAGAGACGCCCCGCCGCTCTTCACTTCGATACCGATTACCTGCCCGTTTCCGATGTCGATTGCTCCGTCGAAGGTCCTCAGCTGCTTCCCGTTTCCGCGCACGGCGACGGGCCTGCGAATGATCCTCAGACCCTGCTGCTCCAGCGAATCCCACAATCGGGCTTCTGCCTCGGCACCGACACGGGTACCGGTGCTCTTGGCAAAGTGTCCCTTCGCGTTCCGAATGGAACCGTCCGGGTGCTGAAACATTCCGTTGCCGAGGCTGATTCTGCCTTTCGGGCAGCTGCTGTTGTGTACCAGCACCGGCGTTTCACCCGCGAGCACGTAGTACGTGTGCAGGTCGTCGACCGTGAAGTTGTACGTGCGTACGTGCTTGGTGAAGGCACGATTTCCGGTGACGATCGCGGTTTCGCCGCCGGCGGTGAGCAGGGTCATGCCCGCTGCCAGGTCGCTCGCCTCAATCCAGTCACGCTCGGACGGCGACCAGAAGGGATGCTCATGCGTGGCGGTGAGCTTTTCAACGCCGTTCTCAGTGGCTATGGACAGCTCGTTGAAGTGCTTGTCGTCGTCGGTGACGAGCAGGCGGGTGACCTTCCTGGGTCCGGACTCTCCGGTTTCGGGGTCCCTGGCCTGGACTTCGTCACCGATCTGTATGTCCTCGATGTCCTTGGTCGTGCCGTCGGACATGAGGACGTCCGTCCCGGCTAGGAAACAGTTGCAGCCGACAAGGCCAGCGCCCCTGCCCGTCGCGCCCCGTGCCGCGCCCTTTCCGCCGCCGATCAGGGCGGCCACGAAGCTCTCGATCAACTTGCCGCGCTCGAAAGCCTCGGAGTCGGCAACGCACTTGTTGAAGTTCTCGACGCAGTAGTTGGCGGCGATGCTCTTGGCCTTCGCCACGTCGTCGTGCTTCAGCAGGTACACGTACGCCTGACGGCAGGCTTCACGACCGAAGCACGCGTTGGCCGGTCCGCTGTTCTCGTAGACCGGGGTGACCCAGTAGTTACTGTTCGGCGAGTCACCGTTCGGGCTGTTCATCTGGAAATGCCGCAGCAGGTCCTGAACGTTGTTCGTCGTGGGCGTCTGGCTACTGACCCACGCCGCGCCGTTGCCCGAGTCCCCGCCACCACCGCCACCGCCGCTTGCGGGGCGAGAGCAGCTTCCGTTGTGGCAGCTGCCTGCGCTGGGATTTCCGGGGTCGATGGGGCCGGTCGTGATGATTTCGCCGGACCCGTCTCCCTTCGGAACACCGACGCCGCATTGGTCGGCGCGGCACAGGCCGGTCGGATCGGAATGTGACACCGGGCTGTTGCCGGCGTACGCGTATCCGTTCATCTGGAGCGGCTCGGTGAAGTCGATCACCGGGTCCGCGGAGAGAAAGCGGCCGGAGTTCTGGTCGTACTCACGGGCGCCGATGTGGGTCAGGCCGGTGGCCGCGTCGTCGATGCCCACGCCTAGATAGCTGCGTTTGTTGGGCCAGCTGGCCGGCTTGGTGCCCCGCGCCTCGCCGTACGGCTTGAAAGCGCGGCGGGTGACGGGCTGGCCGCTCGACACTTCCACGGCTGTGTTCGCCGTACCAAGGTGGTCCGCGAGCAGGATGTTCAGCTTGTGGCCGGTCGTCGCTCCGTTGCTCGTCGTCCGGGTCACCACAGGTGCGCCGGGCTGAGCGTAGGAGCGGGAAGCCCTGGTGACCACACCCGTGGCGTCCGTCGTCACCTCGCTGTCACCGAGGTAGAGCGTCGAGCCGGACGGTGACTTCTCCAGGATGCGATTGCCGGCCGCGTCGTAGACGTACGTCGTCTTCTTGCCGTCGCCGGTGATCGTGTCGAGCTTGTCCTCGGACGTCCAGGTCAGATTCTGCGTAGTGGCGGACAGGGAACGCGTCTCGGTGTTGCCGACGGCGTCGTACGTGTAGTTGCTGCCCTTGCCCGACGGGTTGGAGCTGATCCCCTTCATCGTGTGCGGCTGCGATGTGGTGGCGTAGCCGTACGTGTATGTGACGTTCTTGGTCGCGTCCGCCGGGTCGTGTTCCGTGAGCGTGGCCCGATTACCCAGCCAGTCAAAGGTGAACGACTGGTGGTACGACGTCGCCTCCGTGGCGCCGGTCTGTGCGTCGGGAGCTGTCGCCGCCAGGGTCGACGACAGGGAAGCGTCCGGGCTCGACTTGTCGCTCGCGGTGTCCGGGGCGTGGGCCACCGGACCTGAGGAGTTCCGGTAGTCGGTGCGATAGCCCCACGTCGCGCCGTTCGACGCTTTGCAGCCAGTGGCGTTGCCCGCCGGGGTGATGTTCGACGTCCAGGCGTTCACCAGCTCGCCCATCACGTCGTAGGTGAAGCACTGGGTGTCCCAGGTGGCGTCCGACAGCTTGCGAGCGTTGGACGTGATGGTGCCGGACGCGTCGTACGAGTAGTAGCTGTCCGTGATGCGGTGCGGTCCGGAGGTCTCGCGGTCGGTGACCGTGCGCTGGAGGCTGCCGGTGTGCGGGTCGACGAAGTTGGTGGTCCAGACCCGGTAGGGCTGGGAGCTGGACACCGTGCGCAGTGCCTCGCCGTATGGCGAGTAAGTCGCGTCGGACGTGTACCAGGCGAGGCCCGACGTCGACTCGGGCAGGCCGTCGCTGTTGTAGCGGGTGACGACCTTCTCCTTCGCCAGTCCGCCCACGGCCGGCAAGGTGACCGACTGCGGATTGCCGGTCTGGGTGTAGGTATAGGCGTACGGATACGTACCCGACAAACCCGCAGTCAGTGTGTTCGACGGGATCACCGTCTCACTGCCCGTGGGCCGGTAGTCGGTGTCGTAGCCGGTGACCCTGTTGATGTAGTCGCCGCCCGACGTGTGCCGGGTCGCGGCGACCGGCTGGCCCAGCGCGCCAGACAGGCTGTCGTACGTGAACGACTTGACCGGGGTGGCGGTTGCCGAGCCCTCACGGACGAACGTGACCCGGCCCAACTCGTCGTAGTCCGTGTATGTCGAACGCGACTTGGCGTCCGTCACCTTGACCGGGCGGTCGGCATCGTCGTACGAGGTCTCCGTGCCACCGGTGTCCGGATCGGTGGTCGAGGTCATACGGCCCCGGGCGTCGTACGTGTACGTCCAGGCGTTGCCCGCCGGGTCGGTGACCTTCGTGCGGTAGCCGCGGGCGTCGTATTCGTACGTCGTCCTGCGGCCACTGGTCTCGGAGGTGGCGGGTTCCCAGTTGGTCTTGGCGGCGTTGTCCTTGTAGTGGCGGATCGCGGTGACCCGGCCGAGGGCGTCGGTGTACGTGCGCGTCTGAGGCGCGGTCGAACCCGCCGGGTCCGTGAAGGCGCTGGTGTCGTCGTAGAAGGTGTACGAGAGGTAGTCGCCCCTGTAGGTATCGCCGTGGTATGTCAGCTGGATCGACGGCCGTTCCAGACCGTCATAGACGTGAGCGACCCGGCTCGGAATCAGCGCTTTCGACCTCGGCGCGAACAACTCGGCCGTCGGCTCGCCCTTCGCGAGGTAGCCGCTCGTCTGCTCGGCGACCAGGCCGTGATCGTCGTACTTTGTGTCGCTGATGATCCGGCCGGGGCCGTGTGCCTCGGACTGGGTCTGTACCTGGCGCATCAGGCCGTCGTAGATCGCCACCTGACGGCTGTACGTACCGTCGTCCTTCAGTGCCTTCGTGGTGACAGCGGCGGGCCTGGTCTCGGCGGACGTGGCCACTGCCGCCTGGTACGCGATCTCCACGTCCGGGGTCTTGCCCCCGGAGGAACGCGACGGCGACCAGCCCTTCACGAGGCGGCCTAGGGCGTCGTACTCGTTGCGCGTGACCCGGCCGTTGGCGTCGGTGATCGTCAGTGCCAGGCTGCGGCCGGGGTCGAAGGCCGTGATGACGGCGTGCCCCTTGGCGTTGATCGTCTTCACGGAGGTGACCGGTCCGCCCGCGTCCGCAGGCGTGTACTGCGTTTCTGTGGTGCCGGCGCCCGGCTTGGTGATGGTCCGGATGCGGCCCAGTGGGTCGTATGTGGTCTTGGTGACGACTGAATACGAGGTTCCCGCCCCGTTGACCCCGGCGGCGGCGGTGACCAGACCCTTCGTCGGCGTCTCGCCGTACCCAATGCCGTCGTAGCTGTTCTGCACCGCCTTGATGAGCTTGGTCGCCGGGTCCGCCGTGTCATGGGCCGCACAGGACGTGCCTGTACTGCGCTGCTGCTTCGGCAGGCCGATCAGCCACACGGAGGTGTTGTGCACATACGACGTCTTGGTGCAGGTCTGGTCGGAGAGGGTCTCACCGGTGCCGCCGTTCGGCTTGACGACTGCGGTCTCCACCTGGATCGGCAGGCCGTAGGTGTCGTCGACCGTCGTCAGCGTCCGAACGGCCCGCCAGCTGCTGTCGACCTGCTGGATATCCTCCGTACGCTGGATCCCGCTGCGGTGCGCGAGCAGCGGATCCATGTCGGTGCCGTTCTCGGCCTCCCGTGAGCGGGAGGCGGTCTGCTTCGACCAGGGGTAGTTGAGCGTGCGTTTGTGGATCCGCTTGTCGGCGTCCCGGTACGTGATCGTCTCCGCTGTCATTCCCGCGTACTGCGGCGCGTCGTCGGCGAGCAGCGTTTGCGTTTCCGTGGAGTCCTTGACAGCGCCGCCCACTCCCAGGAAGTACCGGGTCTCGGAGTACGACTGCGCCTGCGGGAAGTTCAGCTGGTTGCTGGTTCTGCTGCCCTTGGTGACGGCCACCTGGCGGTAGCCGCGCCAGACGCTGTAAGTGCGCAGGGACGGGCGGGTGAACTCGTCGTCGCTCTTGGCCCAGGCGGGATCCGTGTACTTGTACGTCGTGTGGATCGACTTGCCGTGCGAGGTGACCTTGTCGGTCTCGGTCACGGAGTCCACTACGTACTTGTTGAACCAGGCTTTCGCAGGCGTCTTCTCGTCGCCGTCGGGCGACCAGCGGACGGGATAGCAGGGGCCGTTGTTCTCACCCTTGTCCTCGGACGGCTCGGTGGCGCAGCCGCCCTTGTACTCGACCTCGATGTCACCGCCGTGCTCCGTGGCGACCGTGCCGATGCGCGGCCGCGTGAACGCGGGGCGCCGGTCGTTCGGGCCGCTCGGCACCAGGTTCGGCAGCTGGCGGTCCTTCAGGCGGTCCTTCAGGGGCGAGGTGGAGCTGACCGAGTACTCGGCGAAGCTGACGCCGTCCTCGTGCTGGAGGGTGCCGGTGGTGTCGCCGGGGGCGAATCCGCGACGGGTGATCGAGTTGAGCCACAGACCGGGGGCCGTGTCGTACCAGTCCTCGGGGAAGGACTGGTGAAGCTGGTACGTGTCCACCTTGCCGAGGCCGCTCTGGCCCGCGCGGGCGGCCTTCGTCGTCACCGAGTCCAGTCGCATCTGCGTCCAGAAGGACGGGAACGACGGGCACAGCTTCGACGTGGACTTGCAGTTGAGATTGCCGGGCGTGTCCCACCAGGGGCGATACGCGCCCGGGTCGTCGGTCTTGTCGAAGTTGGTGGAAGCGCAGACCGTCTCCGACTTCAGGCAGCGCTGCTTGGCGCCGAACTCGACGGTGGCGGAAGGCTTGGTCAAGGCGGACGGACGCATGCCGTACTCGATCGACATCGGGTAGGCGTAACGGTCGTACTGTTCGGGAGTCGTGAACTTCTTCTTGACGGCGTAGTAGTTCGTCTCCTGCTTCCAGTTGACGACCATCGTGTTGCCGTGCACATCGACGACCTTGTCCAGCCCCCAGCGCCAGGCCTGCTTCTTGCCGACGCCGCAGCGGGAGTCGGCGAAGGAGGTGGCGTGGCAGGGTTCTCCGGGGTGGTTGCCGAACACAGGGGCCGTGGAGAGGGAGCTCGTGTCGGCGTGGCCGCCACCCACCTGGTTGAGGCCGAAGTAGTACTTCGTGCCGTCCTGGGTCGTGACGATCCAGTACTCGCCGTTGTTGTCTCCGTTGGCGCCGCCCGTCCGGCGCTCGACGCGGGTTCCGTCGTCGCTCTGGGGGCGGTAGATCTCGGTGTCCGTCTCGGGGTTGCTGCCCGCCGGCGCGTCTCTCACCAGCTCTACGCTCCGGCCGCCCAGCGACATCACAGCGTTGTACGACACCCAGCACAGGTCGGACGTCTTGTCCTTCCTTGCCGTGTTGTTGGGCGTACCGGACTTCAGAGTCTTGCGGTCGTCCTGGCAGGTGCGGTAGCGGCGCTCGATGTGGCCGGGGTCGTAGTCCCAGCCCTCGCCGATCCAGGAGGACTGGGGAGAGGAGACCGCGACACGGCCGTCCACGGTCTGGGAGTTGTAGTTGAAGGAAATGCCGGGAGCCGGACCGGCCGGCGCTGCCGGAATCGTCAGCGGGTACGACCAGGTGAACGCGCCCGACGACCCGCCCGCCCCCCACTTGCCGTTGGAGGCCAGGGGCGTGGCTCTGAAGGTGCCGCCCGCGCCACTGCCGGAGTCCACCGCGCCGACGACGGCTGTGTCACCCGCCGCGGCGACAGGGGTGACCGAGGTCCGGAACGCCGCCTGGGCGATCGACGGACCGTCTGCCGCGCCGGTTGCCTCCGCCGAGGCCGGGGTGACCGTCCCGTCCGCCGTCGGGTCGACCGTCGCCGTGATCGACTGGGCCTTCGTGTCGTTGGTCGTCTCCAGTTCCTCGTACTCCTGGCACGCCTCGACCTCCGGCGTGTCCAGGTAGCACTCGGGGAACTGGACAAAGCGCAGCCGGGAGGCCCAGTCGGCGCCGTACAGGTTCTTGAACTTGGTGTAGTCGAGCTTGACCGAGATCGGGACCGAGCCGGTGTCCGGGGCCTGGACCTTGACGACGGCGCCGTCGACGCCCTGTGAGACGGACGCGGTTCGGCCGAAGACCTGGACGGACCAGGTACCCGTGGGGGCGGGCTGCTCCGGGGCCTGGCCGAGACTGACGGGGAGATCACCGACGGGGGTCAGGGCGACCTGCCTGGCGGTCGTGCCGGCGCGAGCAGAGGCCTGGGTCGTGGTCGACACCGGCGAGTCGAAGTTGATCGGTGCGGAGTCGGCGACCGGAGCCGTGACCGTGCCCGCGGGAGCCGCTTCCTGATCGTCCGGGACCTCGACCTTCAGGGTCCCCAAGTCCCGCTCGAAGGTCTCACCGACGACGGGTTCGTCCTGGTCGAGCGTCTCCAGGTCCAGGGTCTCGCGACCCTTCTCCTCGACCGCCGGGTCGGGCGGCAGTGCAAGCGACTGCGCTGGCAGGAGACCGACGAGCAGGGCGGCGCCGAGGGCAGGTACGACGGCCCTGTGCAGCCGACGCAGAGGTCGACGACGGACATGCGAAGAACGACCGAACACGACGAGGTCCCCCCGGACCAGTGAGGCGGGACCGGGATCGGACCACGCGTGATGGCGTATCAGATGGCGCAGATTCTGTGACGGCTCCGTGAAGTTCCGCTAGATCAGCTGTGCGGATGTGATGACCATCACGGTGCGTAACGATTCATAGCAGCACGTGAGGCCCAAGCGGCGCCTTCCCGAGTTAACGGAAGCCTCCACGCGTCCGCGATCATTCACCCAATTCACCAGCTCCGCTGGCAAATAGCCGGGACATAGCGGGACTTGGGGAATGGTTCGCGGTGATTTGCTCCCATGGTCAGCGCTGCTCCGTCGTGTCGTGGATGCGCGCGCCCAACCACCTCTACGGCTCGCGTGGTCGATCGACTCAGTTCCGTCGCTCGCATCCGGAGGGTGACGACAGGCCGCTCATGAGCCATCATCTGCTCGCCCGGCCGCGCCCTGTCGCGCGCCGGTTCCAAGGGGGGAAGGGGAGCTCGCCCGATGACGCGCAAAACGCGCAACTGGCGTCGTGTGCCCGGACGTCGGACCACCGCCGCCGTACTGACCGCGGCACTCGCCGTTACCGGCATCACCTTCATCGGCCTCGGCCTGGACGACCCGGCTTCAGGCGACGGGTCGGGCCGGGAGGCGAAGGCGAAGCCCGTGACCGAGGCCGCCGCGAGCGCGCGGGCGGCGAAGACCGGCAAGTCCGTTGAGGTCACCGCGCTGCGCACCGCGCGCTCCACGACGTGGGCGCGGCCCGACGGTCTGATGGCCAAGGAGCTGTACTCCGCGCCGATCCGGGCCAAGGTGGGCGCTGAATGGAGGGAGATCGACTACGACCTCCACCGCACGAAGGCCGGTTGGGAGCCCAGGGCCACGAACGCACGGATGGTGTTCTCGGCCGGCTCCGCGTCGCGCGACGGTGAACAGCGCGCCTCGCGCTCCACTGTCCGCCGGGTCTCCCTGGTACAGGGGCTGAAGAGCGCTGACGAGACAGCGAGCCCCCTGGTCAGCCTGACCGTCGACGGCCACGAGATCCAACTCACCTGGCCGGGCACGGTCCCCGCCCCGATCATCGACGGCTCGCGCGCCCTGTACCCCGAGATCTTCCCCGGTGCCGACTTGGTGTTGACGGCGGACGACGACGGGTTCGCCCAGTTGCTGGTCCTCAAGAACCGGCAGGCCGCCGCCGATCCTCGCGCCCGGCAGATCTCGTACGGCATTACTTCCGCAACCCTGAACTTCCGGCTGGACCCGGCAACTGGCGTCCTCACCGCCGAGGACGCCTTCGCCAACGAGGTCGCGATGTCGCCGACCCCGCTGATGTGGGACAGCAGCGGCCAACCGGCCGTCACCGACGGATCGGTCGGCGCCACCGCTCAGCCGACCACGTCGGAAAGCCCGGCACCCACCGAGTCGGCCACCGACGGGCCGAGCGAGAGTGCCAGCCCCACCGAGGAGTTCATCGAGACCGACGAGCAGGTGGACACCGCCCCCGAGACAATACCGGCGGCCACCGACGGCCCCGCCCCCTCGGTGTCCGAGTCCCCGCTGCCGTCCGCTCCTGCCGAGCCGACGCCCGCACCCTCGCAGACCGGCTCGGCTGCCACGCTCAGTCTTCCCGGCCTCGACGGGCCCTCGCCCGACTCGCACGGCGAGCTGGTCGAGCCCAGCCTGACAGCGGCCAACTGGGCCCTCACCCCCGACCTGGCCTTCCTCGACGACCCGGCCACCACGTACCCGGTCTTCATCGACCCGTCCGTGAAGAAGCACACGCAGAACTGGACCACCGCCTACAGCCGTCACCCCAACGCCACGTTCTACAACGGCAAGGGCTTCAACAAGGGGGGCACGCACGAGGCGCGCGTCGGCTTCGAGTCGGACACCTGGGGCACCTCGCGCTCGTACTTCAACATCGCCTTCGACAAGGATCTCAAGGGCACGAAGATCACAAGTGCGAAGCTGCGCATGCTGGAGACGTACTCGTGGTCGTGCAGCGCCCGTTCGATGAGCGTGCACCTCACCGGCCCGGTCACCGGCAAGACCAACTGGAAGAACGCACCCAGGCTGCATGACGGAAACAAGTTCGCGACCAAGGGCTTTGCGCACGGCTACAAGTCCGGATGCCGGGACGCGTACGAGACGTTCGACGTGCGGAAGGCTGCGCAGAAGCAGGCCGACCAGGGCAAGGACACCATCACCTTCGGCCTGCGAGCCCGGGACGAGCACTCGCAGTACGCGTGGAAGAAGTTCCAGGCCAACGGCGACCACGCGCCCGTCCTCGAACTCGTTTACAACCGCAAGCCGACCATCGACTCCAAGTCGCTCGACCTCGGCCCCGACGCCAGGTGCACCACCACCGAGCCGTACGTCCGCATGGGCTCGGGCGACTTGACGTTCACCGCGCGAGCGTCGGACAAGGACAGCAACCTCGACTACCTCGATTTCGATCTGTGGCAACACGGCCAGTGGGAGACGAAGGGCGATCTGCTGGGCTCCACCGGCAAGGTCTCCGTCGGCGGTGACAAGGACACCGCGCTGCGCACGACGACGGGCTTCTCCACCAGCAAACTCACCAACAACACCCTCTACTCGTGGCGGGTGCGCGCTGTCGACGACGCCGGTGCCAGCTCAAGCTACGCACCGGCCAGGACACCGTGCCGCTTCGTTCTCGACACCACCGCGCCCAAGCCGCCGAAGGTCAGCTCCACAGACTTCCCCAACGCCGACGGCGGCGAGAACGGCTTCGGCAGCGACGCTGAGGACGCCACCTGGTCCTCCAAGAAGTTCGGCACTCCGGGCTCGTTCACCTTCCGCGCCTTGAACACCGATGTCGTGCGCTACGAGTACGGCTTCAACTCCGCCAACTACACCGGCAGCCTCGCCCGCACCAACGGCACGGCCACCAGCGTCAGCGCCACCCTCGCGAACGCCAAGCCGCCGAGCGCCGGGCCCAACGTGCTCTTTGTCCGTGCCGTAGACAGCGCCGGCAACCCCTCCGAAGCGACCACGTACCTCTTCTACGTCACTCCTCGCGACCAGGCCGACGCACCTGGGGACTTCACCGGCGACAAGCTGCCCGACATGATGGTCGTCACCGAGGCCGGCAACCTGGCCATGTATTCCTCGAAGGCCACCACCGACCTCGCCAAGGGCAGCGGCGACCTGGCCCGCTCGATGCCCGGCGCCTACCGGTACAACCCTGACAAGGACCCCAACGGCGACGGCCTACCGCCCTACAAGTCCGCCCCCAACGGCCACTTCAAGGACGCCCTGATCACCCACAACGGCGATATCTACGGCGGCGACGGCCTCCAGGACCTGGTCGTCCGCCTCGGAAGCAAACTGTGGGTGTACCCCGGTGACGGCTACGGCGCCGTCAACATCGACAAGCGCCGCGAGATCCTGTTGCCGGACGGCGCCCCCGACCCCGCCGATCTGACCCAGTTCGTGTCGGCGGGCGACGCCACCGGGGACGGCCGGACCGACTTCTTCGCCACCATCGGCGACGAGTTGTGGGTGTTCACCGGGTACCACGGAGCGACCATCGACCAGGCGACCCGCCTGTGGACCTCGGGCTGGGCCAGTCGGGACATCGTCACGGCGCAGGACATCAGCGGAGACGGCGTCACCGACCTCCTCTATCGCTCCGACACGTCGGGCAAGCTCCAGCTCCGCAAGGGCATCGCCGCCTCCGGAGGCGGAGTCAGCCTCACCTCGCTGGGCAACGCCGGAAGTTCGGCCGGCGGCGCGGACACCGAATATGGCGCCGCCGGCTGGGCGGTCAGCAGCTTCCCGCTGCTGATGGGCACCCCCGACACGAATGGCGACGCGGACACCACTCCCGACATCTGGGGTGTGCGGTCCGACGGATCGGTGCGCTTCTACGCGGGCGGCCAGAGCGCGGTCGTGCCGGGTTCCGGCACGGAGATCCTCGCTCCGGCGAGTTACTGGCTGACACGCACCGCGATCGGGTGACGTCCGTCCCTGGCCGCCCGTGCACAACACTGGCGGCCAGGCTGCCTACCTGGCGTGCGTACGCCTCTTCCCTCCCCCGTCCGGCCACAGCCGGGGACTCCGCTTAGCCGCGATGTCCTCGACCCAGCCGACCGCCACGATCATCAGTCCGATCAGCGGCCACACCAGGAAGAACATCCAGATCATGTATGTCGAGTCGAGTGCCGCCGTGGCTCGTTCGTCCTGCATGAAGGGCAGGTCGTAGAGCTGGTCGAGGATCGGGACCGTGGCCATGATCAGGAGGTTGTGCCAGAGGTAGATGGTGACCGCCCGGTTGTTGGACAGGGTCACCAGCTTGTCCCACTTGGCGAGTCTGCCGGGCAGTTCCTGCCAGGACGGGGAGTACTGGAGCAGGATCACGACGAACCCGAAGGACCAGGTCGCCTGGGCCAGCGGGATGTCGTTGAGGTCCCAGCCGTCCGGGCCGAGGTGGCCCGAGGCCCACCACAGGCCGAAGGCCATCACCAGCGCCGCGCAGGAGACGGCGGCATAGCGCGGGATCTTCGCCAGAAGGCCCTCGTGGTGGGCGAAGCCCAGGACCCAGCAGCTGCCGTAGACGGCGAAGTCGGTGACCGCGTTGCCCGTCTCGCCGGGGATCGTGACAAGTCCCGTGCCCACGATCGCCGTCAGGCCGAGCGGGGCGAGGAGCGTCGGCCAGGGTGCCCGGCGGAACGCCCACAGCAGCAGGGGGGACGCCACGACGAACCACAGGTAGGCCCGCAGGTACCACAGCACACCCGCCGCCTGCACCGCCCAGGTGTCCTCCAGCAGGCCCGACTGGGAGCCGATGTGCCAGGGGAAGGGTGGTGCGCCGATCGGGACGATGTAGTTGATCATCTCGACCAGGGCCCATGTACCGCCGTGGTCCGGGTCCTTGGCCGGGTTCCAGCCGCCCCCGAACATCAGCGCCAGCGCCACCGCGCTGAACGCCCACAGGGGAGGCAGGAGGCGACGGACACGGCCCCTGATCACGCCCCATGCCGGGCGGTTCAGGGAGCGGGCCATCAGCGAGCCGGCCAGCGCGAACATCACGCCCATGGACGGGAACAGCACCGTCAGCCAGGCCCAGCCGAAGAGGTGGTAGACGACCACGCGGACCAGGGCTATCGAGCGCAGCATGTCCAGATAGCGGTCCCGGCCCGGCTTCTTGGGGGCCGGCGCGGGGGGTTCGGGAGCGGCGGGGGCCGGCTCCGGTTCCGTGGTGCGCTGCTGCGGGACGGCGTACGGCGCCGCAGGCCATACGGGCTCGGCCGGTCCGGCCTGGGCGCCCGTGGGCTGGTATCCGTGCGTCATCCGACCGGCCTCCGGTCACCGTCGCGGGTGCCCGCCGCCCGCTGTCGCGGTACGGGCCCGCCGGGCGCCTCGACGACACCCGTGCGGCGCAGCTTCTGCCAGCGCAGGCGGCCGCCGGTCAGGGCGGTGATCCAGGACTGGAGCAGAACGACGTACATGAGCTGGCGGTAGAGGATCTGCTGGAGCGGGAGGGAGATGAGGTGGGTCATGCGTTCCTTGTCCAGGCGGAAGGCGTACGCGGCGCAGACCACCTGGATGGCCAGGACGCCGAGCCAGGCGCCGATGGTCTTCTGCGTCGGGCCGAAGATCAGGCCGTAGAGGAGGAAGACGTCGATCAGCGGGGCCAGCAGCGGGGCCAGGACCATGAAGAGGGAGACCAGGGGCAGTCCGACCCTGCCGAAGCGGCCCGAGGGGCCCTTCTCCACCAGCGCCTTGCGGTGCTTCCAGATCGCCTGCATCGTGCCGTACGACCACCGGTAGCGCTGCGACCACAGCTGCTGGACCGACTCCGGGGCCTCGGTCCAGGCGCGCGCGTTCTCGGCGTAGACGACGCGCCAGCCGTCCCGGTGCATCGCCATGGTGATGTCGGTGTCCTCGGCGAGCGTGTCGTCGCTCATGCCGCCGACCCGCTCCAGGGCGGACCTGCGGAATGCTCCGACGGCGCCCGGGATCGTCGGCATGCAGCGCAGCATGTCGTACATACGGCGGTCGAGGTTGAAGCCCATCACGTACTCGATGTGCTGCCAGGCGCCAATGAGGGAGTCGCGGTTGCCGACCTTCGCGTTGCCGGCGACGGCGCCGACGCGCGGGTCGCCGAAGGGCTGGACCAGCTCGCGGACCGTGGCCGGTTCGAAGACGGTGTCGCCGTCCATCATCACGATCAGGTCGTAACGGGCGTTCGCCAGACCTCGGTTGAGCGCCGCCGGCTTGCCCGCGTTGAGCTGGCGGACGACACGGACGTTGGGCAGGCCCATCGCCTCGACGATCCGCGCCGTGCCGTCGCTGGATCCGTCGTCGACGACGATGATCTCGATCGGGTGCTCGCTCGCCATCAGCGAACGGACGGTGTTCTCGATGCACTTGGCCTCGTTGTACGCCGGGACCAGCACCGACACCGGTTCGGTGACCGGCGGGCCCCAGCGGAACCCGCGGCGCCGCACCCGGCGTGCGTGGATGCCCGACAGCAGCAGCATCAGCACGAACCGGCTGATGACCAGGAAGCCGATCACCGCCAGGCCGACCACCAGGACGGCCGTAATGTTGTCCGACGCCTGGACCAGGAAGATCCAGGCCTTGCCCTTCCACCGGTCGAGGCCGGTGACCTCGGTGTGCGCGCTGGGGGCGCCCAGGGCCTCGGTGAGGTTGTCGAACTCGTAGCCCTCGGCCTTCATGTCCGGCAGGAAACTGTCCAGTGCCTGGACGGTCTGGTGCCGGTCGCCGCCGGAGTCGTGCATCAGGACGATCGCGCCCTTGCCGCCCTTGGGGGTGGCACGGCGGATGATCTCGTCGACGCCGGGCTTGCGCCAGTCCTCGCTGTCGGTGTTGTTGACGACCGTGATGTAGCCGCGCTTGCCGATGTACTCGGTCACCGGCCACGACTTGTCGTCCATGGCGTCGGCGAAGGAGGAGTACGGCGGCCGGAACAGGGACGTGCGGATACCGGCCGCGCCGCTGATCGCCAGCTGGTTCTGGGACAGCTCCCAGTCGATGCGCTTCTTCGACTGGTAGGAGAGGTCGGGGTGGTTGAAGGTGTGCAGGCCGACCTCGTGGCCCTCCGCGACCATCCGCCGGACCAGGTCCGGATGGCGCGAGGCCATGGTGCCGGTGACGAAGAAGACCGCGTGCGCCTCGTGCTTCTTGAGCACGTCGAGGACCTTGGGGGTCCAGGTCGGGTCCGGACCGTCGTCGAAGGTGAGGACGAGTCTGTGGTCCTGCAGGCTCAGGCTCTCGGTGCGGCCACTGCGGGTGTCGATGACCGGGCCGCCCTTGAGGATCTTCTCCGGCACCTGGTCGGAGGAGGCGGGCGGTTGGACGCGGTGGTCGGCCAGGATCTCGCTGTGCACATACCCCCGCAGCATCAACATCGCCATCAGCGCGACGAGTACGAGCGAGGGAAGCAGCAGGCGCATGGGCACACGGCGGCGACGGGAGCCGTCGGGGGCTCCGGTCGCGGGCCCGTGACGGCGGGTGCGGGATGCCATCAGAGGGAGTACTCCGGGGACAGGGCGGCGGGCGAGGAAGCGGTGGAGTCCGGCTCCTGCGCGATGGGCGTGGGATCGCTCGGGCCGTTCGCGACCGTCCCCGTTGCGGGTTCGTCGGTGGTCGCGGGATCGGTCGGCTCCTCGGTGGGGCCGCCGCCGTCCGTCGGGCTCGGGTCGGGGTCGGGGTCGGTGGTGGGCTCGGTGGTCGGATCCGGATCCGCCGTGGGGTTCGTGCCCGGGTCGCGGGTCGTCTTCGTGGCGGTCGGCTTCGGGTCGGCGGAGGTGCCGGGGTCCTCGGCGGTGGCGGACGCGTCGGGCGCGGTGGCGTCGGCGTCCGGGGACGCGGTGGTGCCGGTACCGGCCGTCGGCGAGGCCCCCGGGGAGACGCTGCCGGTGGCGGTGGGCTGCGGTGCCGACTCGGCGGGCAGCGGCGGGGTGTCGACCTTGCCGGCGGGCTGCTCCTTGGGGCTCTCGACGGGCAGCCAGGGCGCGTCGGAGTTGCCGGACAGCAGCGTGGCGACGATGACCACGGCGTAGACGGCGCAGGCGAGGCCGACCGCCATGCCGATCCGGCGGAAACGGCGGCTGCGGCGGCCCGACTCGTCGACGAACACCGGCCCGTCGGAGCCTTCGCCGCCGCGCGGGCCGTCCTGGGCCGCGCGCATCATGCCGTCGAGCTGGAGGGCTACGCCGTCGAGTTGGACGGTGACCTCGTGCGGATCATGGGTCGCGCCGGACCGGCCGGGCTGCGCGGAAGCCCGGGGCTCCCCGGCCTCGTCCGGCTCGCTCCAGGGGTCGCGGACGGCGGGGATGCGACGCGTCTCGCCGGGCGCGGTGGTCCCCCCGTCGCTTCTCCTGGGCGCGGTCGTCCCGCCGTCGGCGCTCCGGGGCGAGGGCCGGTCGAAGGCCGACCAGCCGTCGGGCTTCCCGCCGGGAACGCCGGGAGCGCCGGGCGCGGGCCGGGGTATCTCCCCCGTGCCACCGCGCGGCCGGCCTGTCTCCGCCGTCCCACCGACCGACGGCAGGACCGCGGTCGGGTCGGCATCGGATGCAGCCGCGGACGTCCTCGGACCGCCTCGCAGGATCTCCGTCTCATCGGCGCCCGAGGAGGCACGCCCGCCACCGTGAAGAATCTCCGTCTCCTTTGCTTCGGATCGGGAGCGATGGCCCGGACTGGGCATGCCGACCACCTCGGTCTCCCCGGTCACCGGGAAGGCCTGGGTGTCAGCCCTCGAACCCCCCGCGGAAGAACCGCCGCCGGACCCTGACCCTGATGTCACCTCGGGCCACTCCGGTTGGGCGTCTTCTCGCCACTTCTTCACACGCACGCACATCCCCCCACGGGACCGTTCTGGGTGCGCGCACGACACTGAGCCCCCGTCGTCGTACCGAGCCCCCACCCGGCCGAGCGCCCCCCTTTACCACAAAGTGCTCAGGCCACGAATGTAGCGCACGCGGAGGTTTCGTGGTTGCCGCGTGTCAATTGTGGGCTCTCATAGTGGCCGAATCAATGGCCGGAATCCATCCGTCGAGGGGTCTGCGCAGCCACCCCTCCTCGGCCGAGAGTTGAGCCGCCGCCCGTCGAAGAGCTTCGAATCCGGGATGGACCAGCCCCTTTCGCCACACCAGCGACACGGGTGACAACGGAACGGGATCGACGAGCGGGCGCAGGACCGTCGACGGCATGGCCGGAAAACCCACCACGACGAGAATCGGGTTCCGCGTCTTGGCCATGATCCGCTGGAACTCCTCGTCACCGACGGCGAGCGGAGCGGGCGCGGCGAGCGCGATGCCCCGGCCCTCGAACAGCCGGCGCCCGAGGTCCGTCCACTCCGGCGTACGGGGGTTCCCGGCACCGGCGTACACGGTCTCGCCGGCCAGCGCGGCCAGCGGCACCCGCGGTGATTCGGCCAGCGGATGGTCCTCGGGCAGCAGGATCGCCATCGGCTCGTAGCGCACCGGCTGGTGGTCCAGGCCCGCCCGCAGCGCCGGGTCCAGTCCCGCGAACCGTCCGAAGGACACGTCCAGTCGCCCGGCGACCATCTCGCCGGCCGCGCCCGTCAGACCGCTCTCGTAGCGGGCCATCAGCTCCTGGTCGGGGGCGAGGGCACGGGCGCGGTGGAGCACTGTGCGGCCGGTGACGAGGCCCGGCGAGTTGAGGTCGACCAGCAGCGGGCGCGCCTGGCCGAAGGCGGCGAGCAGGTCGTCCTGCGCCTGGAGGGCACGGCGGGCGTACGGCACCAGCCGCTCACCGTCCGCGCTCAGCGTGACCTGCCGGGTCGTGCGTACGAACAGTTCGGCACCCAACTCCCGCTCCAGCCGCCGTACGTCCCGGCTCAGCGCCTGCTGGGCGATGTACAGCCGGGCCGCCGCCCGCGTGAAGTGCAGTTCCTCGGCCACGGCGAGGAAGCCGCGCAGGAGGCGGGGGTCGAGATGAGCGGGAGCGGGCATGCGACGAACTTACAACGTGAGTGCGTGAATCCGTGCCGGGCAGGTGTTGGACCCGTTGATCGACTTCCGGCGACGGTGGATCCATGCCGCAGCAGCCCGCCAGAGGAAGCCGCCTGTTCACCGTCACCGCCGACACCCTCGTCGCCGTCGACCTCGGTCCCCGGACACGTCACCGCCCGCCCGGCCCGTACCGCCGGCTCTTCGCCCGCCCCGGCACCCGCGCCTTCACCCTCGCGAACCTGGTCGCCCGCCTTCCCATGGGCATGTTCAGCGTGAGCGCGGTCGTGATGATCGCCGGCACGAGGGGGTCGTACGCCCTGGCCGGCGCCGTCACCGCGACCGGCCTCGCGGCGACCGCGCTGGTCGCCCCCTGGACCGCGCGGCTCGTCGACCGGTACGGGCAGGCCCGGATCGCCGTACCGGCCACGCTCGTAGCGGCGCTGGGGAGCCTCGCGCTGCTGCTGTGCGTGCGGTACGACGCCCCGGCCTGGACCCTCTTCGCCGCGTACGCCGTCACCGCGACCACCCCCAACACCGGCGGCATGTCCCGCGCCCGCTGGGCCCACCTGCTCAAGGGCGACTCCGACGCCCTGCACACCGCCAACTCCTTCGAGCAGGCCGCCGACGAACTCTGCTTCATGCTGGGGCCGGTGCTCGCGGCCTTCCTGTGCGGGACGTTCTTCCCGGAGGCGGGCACGCTGGTCGGGGTGGTGCTCCTGGTGAGCGGCGTCCTGGCCTTCGCGGCCCAGCGCTCGACCGAGCCGCCGCCCGGGAGCCGTACCTCCGCCACGGCCGCCGGCTCACCGCTGCGCACCCCCGGCATGGTTCCGTTGCTCACTGCCTCCGTCGCCATGGGTGCCGTGTTCGGATCGACGGAGGTCGTCACCCTCGCGTTCGCCGACGCGACCGGCCACCGTACGGCGGCGGGCGCGGTGCTCGCGCTGCAGGCGACCGGCTCCTGTGCGGCGGGCCTGCTCTACGGCCGGCTCCGGTTCACCGGCCCCGCCGAGGCCCGCTACCCGTGGTGCATAGCCGCGATGACCGCGCTGCTCACCCTGCCCCTGCTCGCCGCGTCCCTCACCGGCTCGCTCCTCCTGCTGTCCGCCGCCCTGCTCATCGTCGGCATGGCCACCGCCCCGACGATGATCACCACCATGACCCTGGTCCAGCAACGCACCCCGGAAGGCCGCCTCAACGAGGGCATGACCCTCACGGTGACCGCCCTCCTCGGCGGCATAGCCTGCGGCAGCGCGGCCGGGGGCTGGACGGCGGAACACCTCACCCCGCCGACCGGCTACGGCGTCCCTGTCACGGCAGCGACCCTGGCCCTGCTGATCGCGCTCGCGACAACTGGGGGCAGGAAGGCGCCCTGATCCCCGCCCGGGCCAACCCCTTCGCCATCAGCGTGCTCTCTGATCGTGCTGTCGGACGAGGGCCGCTGTGCTGTACTTGGACACAGGGAGGGCCCCCGCACCGGAGCCGGTAACTCCGCGCGAGGGCCCAGGCTCGTCAGGAGCTCGCCGGATGCCCCCACCTTGTATGGGGACATCCGGCTACCTGCTGAGCCACCAAAGCAGCCACCTCCTCGCGTGCCTCGCGGACCGTTCCGGCAAGAGCCGGATCAGCCGCATGACGAGAGTCGGTTTCTGCTCACGGCGACAGCCCATTTGGAGGCGTCCTCCCTTCGACGTGAGGCGGCCTCTACAAGGTCCCGGGACCGCTCTCGTCGGGCCGGGCCCCGACAAGGAGGGGCCCGGAGTGAAGGGAGGACGCGCCCAGTTGGCGCGTCACAGCGTCATACTATCGGTCACCGCGCACTCGCCGTGCGTAATCAGCAGACATCCGGCTTACGCCAACTGCACTCCACATCCCCGTCCGTCCCATCCCCACGCACCGACACCGGCGCCGAACCGGCCGTCTCCGCGGTCGACTTGGCGAGTGTCACCACGATCGCGTCCTCCAGCGGCTTCACCGACGAGGCCAGATAGTTGTTGAGGACGATGCCGTAGACGAGTTCGCGTCCCCCGGCGTCTGTGACGTAGCCGGAGAGAGCCGAGGCGCCCGTCAACGACCCCGTCTTCGCCCGGGCGTTGAGGGCCGCGGCGGTACCGCACATCCGCGAGCGCAACGTGCCGCCGACGAACCGGTCCGGGGCGCAGGCGACCGGCAGGGAGCGGTACCAGTCGGCGTACCAGGGCTCGGTGCGTACGGCGAGGAGGAGCTCGACGAGTTGTCCGGCGGGGAAGTTGTCCATCCGTGAGAGCCCCGAGCCGTCGACCTGCCGCAGTTTGGCGGTGTCGACTCCGACGCCCTTGAGGTAGCCGCTGATCGCCGCGAGCCCGGCGTCCCAGCTCCCCTTGCCCGAGACCTTGTGGCCCATGGCTTTGGTGAGGTTCTCGGCATGCATGTTGTTGGAGAGCTTCATGAAGGGGATCAGCAGGTCCTTCAAGGCCATGGAGTCGTGCGCGGCCAACTGCCGTGCGGAGGCCGGAGTCCGCCCTCCCAGACGGGTCTGCCCCGTGACCTTCACCCCGTGTTCCGCGAGCGCCTCCCGGAACACGGCGGCGGCGTATCCGGTGGGCTCCCACACGGTGGCCCACTCCTCGGCGCCGGCGCCGCCGACGGGCGTCGTACCGCTGACGACGATCGTGTTCGTGCCGTGCTCCCGCTCGACGGTGAGGTCGTTCGCCCCGCCGGCGGCGAGGGTGGTGGCCCGCACATCGAGGTCTACGTAGTCGGTGTCGGGCGTGACGGTCACGACGGGCCGGTCCCCCGCCGACGCCCCCGGCCGCACCGTCACGATCACGGTCCCAGTGTCGTAGTCGGTGTCCGGCGCCACACTCAGCGCGCTGATCTGCGCGGAGTAGTAGGAGGACTCGTCGTCGGCGGCCCAGGAGCGGCCGAGGCGCCGGTCGTCGAAGCGGGTGTCGTCGGCGATCAGCCGCCCCTCCACGCGCCTGATCCCCGACGCGGCGAGGTGCGCGGCGAGCCGGTCGTAGTCGTCTGCGAGCAGGGTCGGATCACCGGTGCCGCGCAGATACAGGTCACCGCGGAGCACGGAGCCGTACTGCCGCCCGGTGGCCAGCACATGGGTGCCGAACCGGTGATCGGGGCCGAGGATCTCCATCGCCGCTGCCGAGGTGGCGAGCTTGGTGTTGGAGGCGGGCATCAGCCGGGTCGAGGGAAGGTGCTGGTACAGCAGCTCACCGGTACCTGCGTCCGCGATCACGACGCTCGCCACGCCGCCCTCCATCCGCGCATCGCCCAGGATGGTGTCGACGGCCTCCGGCAGGCCGGAGCGGTCGGAGTCCGCACCGGCCTGCGCGCCGGGCCCGAGGACGGCGGCGACGAGCGCCACGGCGACGGGCCAAATCCACAGTCTGCTACGGGAGTTGAGACATCTCCCGGAGTTGCTCACGGGTCTGCTCATGCCTCAGCAGCATCCCGGACAACCGCTCCCGGCGACAGAGCGCCTCGGCTCAGCCCAACCCCCAGACCCGCCCAATCCGGTACGCGGCACACAGGTTCACGTCCAGGACATACGCCCCGGCGCTCCCGCACTGCTCGCTTCCGGTCCCCGGATCGACGGGCTGGCCGTGCCCCATGCCGGTGATGCTGTACGTCTCCACGACCGCGCGCCCGGCCGCGTCCCGGAACATCTGATGCGGATACCCGGCGACGCTGTCGGTCACGTCGGCCGTCTGGTCGGTGCCGTGCACATCGGTCCACTGGCGCATCAGGTCGGTCATGTTGACGGGCTTCACGGTGTAGTCGGCGGTGCCCTGGAAGGCGACCAGCGTGGGCCAGGGGCCGCTGTGACCGGGCCGGGCGGCGCGCATCCGGTCGCCCCACTGCTTCGGGGTCTGCGTCGCCCCGACGTACATGCAGACGTACGGCGACCCGGCGGCCTGCGCGCACCCGTACGGCAGCCCGGCCACGATCCCGCCGGACGCGAACTTCTCCGGGTACGCCGCCATCATCACGGCTGTCATCCCGCCTCCGGCGGACAGCCCGGTGACATACACGTGCGACGCGTCACCGGAGACGTCCGCGAGCTGCCGGTCCACCATCTGTGCGACGGACGCGGCCTCGCCCTGGCCGCGCGCGATGTCGCCGCTCTGGAACCAGTTGAAGCAGGAGGAGGCGTTGTTGGCGGTCTGCTGCTGTGGCAGCACCACCGAGAAGCCCCAGCGGTCGGCGAGTTGGAGCCAGCCGCTGCCGGTGCCGTAGCCGGAGGCGTTCTGTGTGCAGCCGTGCAGAGCGACGACCACGGGGCGGCCGGCGGGCAGGCCGTCGGGGACGTAGCGGAACATGCGCAGGGCACCGGGGTTGGTCCCGAAACCGGTGACCTCCTGGAGCGAGGCGGCCGTGGCACGGCCAGGAGTGAGGAAGGCGGCCATCAGGGCGACGAGGAGGATCAGGAGGACGGCGATACGACGGTTCGCGGCTCTGGTCTGTGTCATGCGGAGGGACCGTAGAAGCGTGAACGACCCGCCGATATGGGGTGGGACACCACAACGGACCTGGCCGTCATGGGGGCCAGATCAAAGCGTGGGCGGCCTCGCCGTCGTACGGAACTGGCGCACGTGCCTGGAGACGGGGATGGGCCGGCGGCTCACGGCTGTGGGGTGGTGACGGGGGCCGTCTCGTCCTTCTTCCACGGCCCGACGCCGAGCTTCCCCGTGGTCCCGAGGTCGAGCTCCGGCATCACCATGACGGGGCGGGCACCGGGCTTCGCCCGCACGCGGACGTAGGGCGCGTTCACCGGGTCGCCGGCCTGGGTGGTGTTGCGCCACGCCAGCGTGGCCGCCGCGGCCTCGCCCGGACGCAGGACGACCGGCTGCGGGCTGCCACTCCCACCGGTGGCCATACTGATCTGATCGGTCCCCTGGAGGATCCGTACGCCGTCCACGGTGTCGTGGTCCTCGTCGAAAAGCTCGAGCTTCGGGTAGCCGTTCAGCCGGTAGGTCCCGGTACCGCAGTTGACCAGGTGCAGGCCCACGACCCGCAGCCCCATCGCGGCGTCCCCCTGGTCCGCGTAGAGGTGCACCCCTGACTTGGGGCACGGGCCCGAGGCGGACGACGCCTCGTCGGCGGGGACGCCGCGCACCTTGAGCACCTCGATGCCCGTCACCTCGGGCGCCGACCCGGGCGCCTCCGGCATGACGACGGTCCCTTCGGCGTACCGCCCCGGCTCGACGGGCCCGACCGTGCGCTCGACGTTGTCGACGGCGCCTCCGGAGGCCGAGCGGAAGCCGAAGGTCAGTGTGTAAGCAACCGCCTTCGTCCCCCGGTTGGTGACCTTGAACTCCGCGCTGTAGTCGACCCCCGCACAGCCGCTCCCCGTCCCCCAGGCGTACAGCCCGGTGACCTCCACGCCCTCCTCGGCCGCCCCGTCGGCAGAGGGCAGCGGCAGCGGGGTGGGCGTGCCGGAGGCGGTGACGGCCGGTTCTCCGGACGGCGCATTCCCGTACTGCGAGAAGTCCGACGGGCACAGCGTCTCGGCCCGGACCCGACCGTCGTCACCGCCCGGGGAGACGCTCTGGGAACCACACGCGGCGAGCAGCAGAACACCGGCGAGAACGGCGGGAGCCGTGCGGGAGACGGTAGGCATTCGCCCACCTCACCAAGGGCCGATCTCGGCGGCTGTGGCGGAGGCCACACCTCCGGTCACAGCAGTGTCACAGATCGCGAAATGACAAAGGCCCCATCGCCCGAAAGCGATGGGGCCTTTGCCCACATGGGTGAAGGAGGTCCGGAAACCTCCCGATCGTGGAGATGGCGGGAATCGAACCCGCGTCCAACGGTGCAGAATCAGGGCTTCTCCGTGTGCAGTTCGCTGTGATTTTCTCGGCCCCGGCGATCACGCGAACAAGTCGCCGACGGGCCCAGTCACTGTTAGATTTCCCTCTTCACCCCGTGACCGGGATCAAGGTTTAGTCCCCTAGCTGATGCCAGGATCCGGGTCGGGAACAGCCCCGGGCTGACACTTCGCAAGTCGCTACTTAGGCAGCGAGGGCGAAGGAATCGCGCTTGGTGTTGGCGATTATTTTTTGCGACATATGGTTAACGAGATCATTGCCGCTTCCTCGACACGCTTCCCCTGTTTCAACAGCCGCTGTCGAAACCGATCATCCCCATGTTGTTTTTTCAATCCTCGCCGGAGAACCGGAGAGGGGCGCGCACCCTCTGTGAGGTGCAGTGCCATCGTACGTGACCAACGCACGACGGTGCCACTGTATTCCCGCCCGTCAGGCGTTGCGCTGTCGCCGCTTCGCCGCGGCGATCGCCCGGTCCGACTCCCGCCGGTCCTGCTTCTCCCGCAGGGTCTGGCGCTTGTCGTACTCCTTCTTGCCTCGGGCGAGAGCGATCTCGGCCTTCGCCCGGCCGTCCTTGAAGTACAGGGCGAGGGGCACGATGGTGTGACCCGTCTCCTGGGACTTGGCCTCCAGCTTGTCGATCTCCTCGCGGTGCAGGAGCAGCTTGCGCTTGCGGCGCGCGGAGTGGTTGGTCCAGCTGCCCTGGTGATACTCCGGGATGTGGGCGTTGTGCAGCCACGCCTCGCCCCGGTCGATCTGGACGAAGCCGTCGGTCAGCGACGTCCGACCCTCGCGCAGCGACTTGACCTCGGTGCCCATGAGCACCAGGCCGGCCTCGAAGGTGTCGATGATCGCGTAGTCGTGCCGGGCCTTCTTGTTCTGGGCGACGATCTTGCGCTTGCCGCCCTTCTCGCCGTCCTTGCCGCCCTTCGCGGCGGCGCCGCCCTGCTTGGGCTGGGACTCCTTGGGTACGTACATTCCCTTGCTCATAGTGCCGTCCATTTTCGCACTAGGAAGGGGGTGTGTGGAAAGCCGGTTTACGACTCGCCCATGCCGCTGAGGACCGTCTCGGCCCGCTCCAGGACGCCCCGCTCGGCATCCAGGTCGGGTGTGATGCCCCGGCCGTCGACGGCACGTCCGGAGGGGGTGCGGTAGTGGCCGACGGTCAGCTCGGCGACGGAGCCGTCGGGCAGCCGGCTGGGCATCTGGACCGAGCCCTTGCCGAAAGTGCGGGTGCCCACGACGACCGCGCGGCCCCGGTCCTGGAGGGCCCCGGTGAGCAGCTCGGCCGCGCTCATGGTGCCGCCGTCGACGACCGCGACAACGGGTCTGCCGGTGTCGCCGCCGGGCTCGGCGTGCAGGGCGCGCTGGTCGCCGTCGACGTCATAGGTGGCGACGAGGCCGCCGTCGAGGAAGGCGGAGGCGGCGGTGACGGCCTCGGTGACCAGGCCGCCGGAGTTGCCCCGCAGGTCGAGCACGATGCCGGTGGCGGCCGGGGCCCGGCGTACCGCTTCGCGGACCTCGTCGCCGGCACCCTTGGTGAAGGAGGCGATCCGGATGACGGTGATGCCGCCGGCGAGTTGTCGCACGGTGACCGGGTCGACGGACAGCTGGGCCCGCCGCAGCGTGAGGTCCCACGCGCGCGTGCCGCGCTCGAGACCGAGCTTCACGGCCGTACCGACGGGCGCGTCGGTGGCGTCGCCCCGCAGTAACGAGACGACCTCGGTGACCGGGCGCCCGTCGACCTTCGCCCCGTCGACGCTGCGCAGCCGGTCGCCCGCGCGGATCCCGGCGGTGGCGGCGGGCGAGCCCGCCCGGACCTTCGTCACCTCGATACGGCCGTCCCGCTCGCGCCGCGCCCACAGCCCGACGCCGGTGTACTCGCCGTCCAGGGCCTCCTCGAACTCCTCGTACTCGCCCTGGGAGTAGACGGCGCCCCAGCGGTCCCCGCTGCGGCTGACCGCCCGTTCGGCGGCCTCCACGGGGGACTCACCGGCGGCCATGGCGTCGGCGGCCGCCTCGGCGACGTCCTCGTGGCGGCCCGCTGGGGCGGCCGAACGCGCCGTACCGGCCGGGGATTTCCGGTCAGGGCCGGGAAACGAGCCGGTCGCGGCACCGGCGACCAGCACGCTCGCGAAGACCAATGTCAGGGCGGCCCCGCGGCCGAAGCGGCGGGGCTGACAGAACAGGTCACGACCTGACATGCCGGTGAGTCTAGGACAACGTGAAGGGGCCGTACGGTCCGTTGCCCGTACGGCCCCCTTGGCGTTGGTCACACCTTCAGATACTTGCGCAGCGCGAAGAACGCCGCCAACGCCGGCATCAGCAGGCTTGTCGCGAGGATGAGCGGCAGCTTCGTCAACACCGCGTCCCAGCCGATGAAGTTGATCAGATTCAGCTTCTCGGACAGGGCCAGGCCGTGGTCGATGATGAAGTACCGGGCGACCACCAGGAAGCCGCACGCGACCGTGCCGCCGATGAGCCCGGCGACCGCGGCCTCCATGATGAACGGCGCCTGGATGTAGAAGCCCGAGGCGCCGACCAGCCGCATGATGCCGGTCTCACGCCGACGGCTGAACGCGGACACCCGCACGGTGTTGACGATCAGCATCAGTGCGACGACCAGCATCAGCGCCATCACCGCCCGCGCGGCCCAGTTCATGCCGTTCAGCAGCCCGAAGAGGTTGTCCAGGATGCCCTTCTGGTCCTGCACGGACTGCACGCCGTCACGCCCGTCGAAGGCGGTCGCGATGACCTGGTACTTCTCCGGGTCCTTCAGCTTGATGCGGTACGACTCCTGCATCTGGTCCGGCGTGAGCGAGGCGGCCAGCGGGGAGTCGCCGAACTGCTCCTTGTAATGCTTGTACGCCTGGTCCTGCGACTCGTACGTCACCTTGTCGACGACCGTCATCTTGTCCAGGTCGGCGAGGATCTGCTTCTTCTGGTCCTCGGTGACCGCGCCCTTGGCGCAGTTGGGGTCGGACTCGGCGTCGCTCTTGTTGCAGAGGAAGACCGAGACGTTGACCTTGTCGTACCAGTAGCCCTTCATGGTGTTGACCTGGTCGCTCATCAGGAGCGACCCGCCGAACAGGGCGAGCGACAGGGCGACGGAGACGATGACGGCGAAGGTCATCGTCAGATTGCGGCGGAGACCGACACCGATCTCGGACAGTACGAACTGGGCGCGCATGGCGTCTCTTTCAGGCCTTTCCGTGGACGGATCGGGTCAGTGCTGGTAGCCGTAGACGCCGCGTGCCTGGTCGCGGACGAGGCGGCCCTTCTCCAGCTCGATGACGCGCTTCCGCATCTGGTCCACGATGTTCTGATCGTGCGTGGCCATCACGACCGTCGTACCCGTCCGGTTGATCCGGTCGAGCAGCTTCATGATGCCGACGGAGGTCTGCGGGTCGAGGTTTCCGGTGGGCTCGTCCGCGATGAGCAGCTTGGGGCGGTTGACGAACGCGCGCGCGATGGCCACGCGCTGCTGTTCACCGCCGGACAGCTCACCCGGCATCCGCTCCTCTTTCCCGCCGAGTCCGACGAGGTCGAGCACCTGCGGGACGGACTTGCGGATCTCGCCGCGCGACTTGCCGATGACCTCCTGCGCGAAGGCCACGTTCTCCGCGACCGTCTTGTTCGGGAGGAGCCGGAAGTCCTGGAACACGGTCCCCAGCTGGCGGCGCATCTGCGGCACCTTCCAGTTGGAGAGGCGCGCGAGGTCCTTGCCCAGGATGTGCACCTGGCCGTGGCTGCACCGCTCCTCGCGGAGGATCAGCCGCAGGAAGGTGGACTTTCCGGAGCCGGAGGACCCCACGAGGAACACGAACTCGCCCTTCTCCACTTCCAGGGACACATCCCTGAGTGCGGGGCGGGTCTGCTTGGGGTAGACCTTGGAGACATTGTCGAATCGGATCACGGATGCACCACGGGTCGCCGGGGGTAGATGAGCGTGACCATACGCGAAGCGGGGGTGGGGGCGCAGTCGCCAGAAGGGGTTGCGTAAGGGTTGTGCCTTTTGTGCCGGATGAGGAGACGCCCTGAGGGGGGCGGGAAACTGCGCACACGGCCCCGCACGGCCCGCAGTCGCGCGACAATGGGAACCACCCCTCCGAGGGCGCCCGCGCCCTTCGCCGGGGAACCTGGCATTGTGGAAGGGGGAACGTTCTCGGGGCCCAACCCGTTGAACCCCCGAGGGAAGTCGCAAGGAGGGTGGCGCATGACGTACGACCGGTTGGTGTGCGCGAACTGTGCCGCGCCCGTGAGTGAGGGCCGCTGCCCCGTGTGCCGGGCGAACCGCGAGCGGCTGCAGCAGGAGTCCCTGTTCGCGGGTCTGAACCCGATGGCGCTGATCGCCCTGCTGGCGGTGCTGATCGCCGCGGTGGCGCTGCTGGCGCACCAGACGGCATAGGGCGGCACAGACCCCCGTACACGGACATGCCGAGGGGCCCGGAGCGGAACACGCTCCGGGCCCCTCGGCCGTACGACATCAGTCACACGGTGTGGACGGTATCGCTACCGTCAGGCAGCGGCACCGCCGCGGCCGCCCGCGAGGCGCGGCAGGATGCGGAAGCCGATACCGCCGGCGATCATCGTGGCGGCGCCGACCAGCAGGAACGTGGTCTGCGCGGCACCCGTCTCGGCGAGCTCGTCGCCGCCGCCCTGGGCAGAGGTGCTGGCACCGGTGCCGGTGCCGTCCGTGCCGGTGTCGGTCAGGGAGGAGGAGCCCTCCTCCTGGGTGGAGGTTCCGCCGTCGGGGTCGGTGTTGTTGTTACCGCCGCCGTTCTCGCCGTTCCCGTTCCCGTTCCCGTTGCCGTTGCCGTTCCCATTGCCGTTGCCGTTCCCGTTGCCCGGGTCGGTCGGCTCGGTGGTCGGCTCCTCGGTGGGCTCCTGCGGCTCGGTCGGCTCCTCCGTCGGCTCCGTCGGGTCCGTGGGCTCCTCGGTGGGGATGCCCGGGTCCGTCGGGAGGTCGGTCGGCGGGTCGGTGGGAACCGGCGGCTCGGTCGGGTCTTCGTCCCCGATGCAGATGCCGAGCAGGCAGCCGCCATCCTCGGCCTCCGCGGCAGAAGCGGCACCCGCAGCGGTCAGTGAGGCACCGGCCGCGATCACGGCACCGGCCGCGAGGCGCGCGATACGGATCCGCGTCTTCTTCGTCATCTGGTTGCTACCCCCAGTAGCTGAATTGTTCAGTGAGGCGGCGCTCCGGGGACAGGCCGTGATCGACGGGTAGCAGAACTTGAGCCCCCCGGTTCACATGCGCCCCAGAGATACGCATGCCACGCTTTACCCTTCCCATTTTTCAAGACATCGTCAAGGCCGTTGCGCGTGCGATGTCCAATTACGGGTTCTTTGCCAGGGGTTGGAAGCTGTGAGTGTGATGTAAAACCCAGACATGCGCGTACAGAAAAGGCAACTGCCACCGAGACGGCGGCAGTTGCCTTTGTCGACAAAGTAACTTCGTTACTTCTCCTGCTGCTTGCGCCAGCGAATTCCGGCCTCGAGGAAACCGTCGATCTCACCGTTGAACACGGCCTCGGGGTTGCCGACCTCGAACTCGGTGCGCAGGTCCTTGACCATCTGGTACGGGTGCAGGACGTAGGACCGCATCTGGTTGCCCCAGGAGCTGCCGCCGTCGCCCTTGAGCGCGTCCATCTTGGCCCGCTCCTCCTGGCGCTGCCGCTCGAGCAGCTTGGCCTGGAGCACGTTCATCGCGGTGGCCTTGTTCTGGATCTGCGACCGCTCGTTCTGGCAGGAGACGACGATGCCGGTGGGCAGGTGGGTGAGCCGCACCGCGGAGTCGGTGGTGTTCACGCCCTGGCCGCCGGGGCCGGAGGACCGGTACACGTCCACGCGCAGCTCGGACTCGTCGATCTCGATGTGATCGGTCGTCTCCACCACGGGCAGGATCTCCACACCGGCGAACGAGGTCTGCCGGCGGCCCTGGTTGTCGAAGGGCGAGATCCGAACGAGCCGGTGCGTGCCCTGCTCGACCGAGAGGGTGCCGTAGGCGTACGGCACCTGCACGGCGAAGGTGGTCGACTTGATGCCGGCCTCTTCCGCGTACGACGTCTCGTAGACCTCGGTCTTGTAGCCCTTCTGCTCCGCCCAGCGCAGGTACATCCGCTGGAGCTTCTCGGCGAAGTCGGCGGCGTCGACGCCGCCGGCCTCGGCGCGGATGTTGACGAGCGCCTCACGGGCGTCGTACTCACCGCTGAGCAGTGTCCGGACCTCCATCTCGTCCAGTGCCTTGCGGACGGCGGAGAGCTCGGACTCGGCCTCGGCGCGGGTGTCCGGGTCGTCCTCCTCCTCGGCCATCTCGAAGAGCACGGACAGATCGTCGATCCGGCCACGCAGGGCTTCGGCCTTCCGCACCTCCGCCTGGAGGTGGGACAGCTTGCTGGTGATCTTCTGCGCCTCGTCCGGGTTGTCCCACAGGGACGGCGCGGCCGCCTGCTCCTCGAGCACGGCGATGTCTGCCCTCAGCTTGTCGAGGTCCAGAACGGCCTCGATCGACTCCATGGTCGAGGAGAGGGACTTGAGCTCTTCGGATACATCGACGACTGCCACGCCTCCAGCGTAACGGCTCCGCCAAGCGGCGAGGCCCGGGTGGCCGTGACCCACAGCGCGCCGAGCCCACCAGCGGGTTTGCCGCGGAGTGCCTTACGGCGTCGCCGGCGCCGAGTTGTTCGTGTCCTGGGGCGTCGCCCCCGCGTCGTCCTCCGACGTCGCCAGCCACGCACCCACGCCGGCCGCGGCCACCAGCGCCACCGCCGCCGCCCCCAGCGCCACCCTGCGTCGCCGGGTCGCAGCCCGATGCCGCGCCGACCCCGGCCGCGGCGCCCCCGAAGCCCGCGGCACCCGAGCCGTGCCGCGCGCCCCGCCGGCCAGCTCATCGGGCGCCGGCACCCTCATCGACGTATGCGTGTCCCGGTTGGAGTCGGCCGGCTTCGCCCCCGGCACCAGCGGCACCGCCCCTCGCCGCCGCACCCGCTCCCCCGCCGGCGCCGCTTCCTCCGCGGCCGGGGCCTCGTCCTCCGCAGGCTCCGAGTCCGGTTCGTCCACGTCCAGCGGCGGCATCCCGGCGACCAACGGCAGCAGTTCGCGCAACCGCGCCCCGAGCTCCGAGGCCCGCAGCCGCGAGGCGGGTGCCTTCGCCAGACACTGCACGATCAGCTGCCACAGCTCGTCGGGAATGCCGGGCAGCGGCGCCACCGTCTCCGTGACATGGCGGCGCAGCACCGCGCCGGGGTGGCCGCCGCCGAAGGGGGTGAAGCCCGCCAGCAGCTCGTACAGGACCGTCGCCAGGGCGTAGATGTCGACCGCCGCCCGCGGCGGCAGGCCCTCCACGATCTCCGGCGCCAGGTAGTCCGGCGTGCCGATGATCTTCGTCGCGCGCGTACGGCGAGGTGAGTCGATGAGTTTCGCCACACCGAAGTCCGTCAGCAGGGCGGGGTGGGAGCCGCCCGGACCCAGCGGGCCCTGCATGTCCAGCAGGACGTTCTCCGGCTTCACGTCCCGGTGCACGACCCCGGCCGCGTGCGCCGCCGCCAGCCCGTCCGCGACGTCGGCGACGATCGCCACCGCCGCCTCCGGCGCGAGCCGCCGGTCGCGGTCGAGCCGGGTGCGCAGGTCCGTGCCCCGGACGAGGTCCATGACGAGCGCGAGGTCGTTGCCGTCGACCACCAGGTCGCGTACGGAGACGATGTTCGGGTGCTCAAGGCCGAGCAGCGCCGTGCGCTCCTGCACGAAGCGTCCGACGAGTTCCTGGTCGGACGCGAGATCCTCGCGCAGCAGCTTGATGGCGACGGGTCCGTCGGGCCCCTCGCCCAGCCACACCGTGCCGGCGCTGCCCCGCCCCAGAATCTGGTTGGCGGTGTACCGGCTGCCGATCTTCCGTGCCAAGACTGCTCCTACCGACGCGTTGTGTCGCTAAAACTACGCGCCCGAGGAGCCAACCTTCACTGCGGAGGCGGAAATCACCCGCCAGGTGTCGACAAATAACCAAACTGGCCGACGCCCGCGCGGCCTCGGTCAGTTGGTGCCCGAGCCTCCGCCCGAGCCGCCCAGGTCCCCGATCCACCCGGTCACGGTGGTGAACCAGTCGCTGAGCTGGTCCCAGTAGCCCTTGCCCGTGCCGATCCACTCCTGCAGCGGGCTCAGCTCCCAGACCAGCCAGCCAGCGACGAAGAGGATGACGATCGTGAAGAGGCATCCCTTGAGGCAGCCGAGCCCTGGGATCCGCATCGGGTTGGAGCTGCGCTGGCGCGGCTGACGCGGCTCGCGCTGCGGACGCTGCGGCTCCGGCGCGGGCGGCGGGGCGTACCGCTGAGGCTGCTGCTGCGGCTGGCGCGGCGGGGCGTACGGCTGCGGCTGGTGCTGCTGCGGATGGCCGTAACCCTGCGGCGGGCGGCCCTGCGGGGGTCGCTGCTGGGGCTGCTGCTGCGGCCGGGCCACCTGGCGCTGCGGGCGGCGGCGCAGCGGGTCCTGGTTGGGGTCGAGGTACTGGACCTGGGTCTGCTCGTTGCGGTCCCGGGCGGCCCGCAGCTGGTTCTGCCAGGGGTGCGGGTCCTCGGGGCCGGGCTGACCGGGCTGTCCCGGCGGCACCGGCGGCATCACGGCCGTCGGGTCGGCGGCGCCGTGCCCGCCCGGACCGCCCGTGTTCGGCAGTACGGCCGTGGGGTCCGCGGCGCCCGCCGGGCCGGGGGCGCCGGTGTGCGGCAGGAAGCTGGTCGCGGCGTTCGGGTCGTACGAGCCCGCGCCGTGCGGCAGTACCTGGGTCGGGTCGGCCGAGCCGGGAACGGTGGCCGGCGCCGGGTCCGGGGCGAGCAGCGCGGCGACGCCCTCGGCGGCGCCGATCTGCGCGGAGTTCGCGTGCACGCCGATGCCCTCGGCGACGACGCGCAGGCCGCGGGCGAGGTTCTCGGCGCTGGGCCGTTCGTCGGGGTTCTTGCGCAGGCAGCGTTCTATGACGGTCCACAGCGGGTCGGGGACCGTGGACGGGCGGCGCGGCTCGGCGCTCAGGTGCTGGTGCAGGACCTCCAGGGCGGAGCCGCCGCCGAACGGCGGACGTCCGGTGACCAGCTCGTAGAGGAGGATGCCGGCGCCGTAGATGTCGACGGCGGAGGTCTGCGGGCGGCCCTCGGCGGACTCGGGCGCGACGTACGCGGGCGTGCCGACGAACTCGTGGGTGCGGGTCAGGCCCGGGGAGTCGGCGAGGCGGGCGATGCCGAAGTCGGTCAGCAGCGGGTGCATCTGGCCGCCGTTCTGCTGGAGCAGGACGTTGGCGGGCTTGAGGTCGCGGTGGACGACGCCGTCGGCGTGGCTGGCGGCCAGCGCGTCGGCGATCTGCGCGGTGAGCAGGGCGGCGGCGACCGGGCTGAAGGGGCCGTTCTCGCGCAGGTAGCGGTGCAGGTCGGGGCCCTCGACGAGGTCCATGACCAGGGCCAGCAGCTCACCCTCGACGACCAGGTCACGGACCCGGACGATGTTCGGGTGGGTCAGCCGCAGCAGGACGGACCGCTCGCGCAGGAACCGCATGACGATGTCCGCGTCGCTGGCGAGCTCCTCCTTGAGGACCTTGATCGCGACGGTCTCGCCGGGCTGCCCCGGCACTGCCGCCTCGGCGCCCGCGGTCTCCCGCTGGCGGGCTCGCCAGACGGTCCCCGTGGCGCCGCGACCCAGCGGCTCCTCGAGGAAGTACTTGCTGCCTACCGGCCGCACGTCGCGCTCCCTGCTGCTTGCCTACGTTCCGACCCACTGTAGTGCCGTGCCCCCGGGCACCGGCCTGTCCTCTTTCTGTGCGTCTTACGTATGGCTTCCCGTACATGTTCGAAGGAAAGACGCTCGGCTCTGTCTCGTGGTTGCCGCAAGCGGACGTGACCGATCTCAAGCGGTCGCCGGTAAGTCAACTGTCAGGCACTTTTACGGGCAGAGCCGACCAATCAAGATCACTTGCCTTCGGGCGGGAGGCGCGTTGTCAGTGGCAGGTGCGAGGATGCGTGGAGTACTGGCCGAAGTGCTCGTGTGGGGTGGGGAGATCCATCGGACGGGCCCTGGTCCGCGCCCGCGCAGAAGGGACCGCTGACGCCGATGCAGATCCGGCTGACCGTCGTTGACCCGCTGGCCCAGCCTGCCCCTGCCCGGGGCCGCGCCACGAGCTGCGACGTGCTGGTCACGGCGCCCGCGGGCACCGCCCTGGCCGCGGTGGCCTCGGCGCTCGCCTCGGCGGTGTCCGGGGACGGAGGCACCTCACGCGGGAGCGAAGCCGAGCGCGGGGGAGGCCCGGCCGTGCTGTACGCGGGCACGGAGCGGCTCGACGACCGGCGCAGCACACTCGGCGAGCCCCCGCTGATAGACGGCGCGGTGCTGTCCCTGGGCGCCCCGGCGGCCCCGGAGCCCCATCCCGAGCTGGACGACGCCCCGACCCAGCTCCATGTCGTGGCCGGCCCGGACGCGGGCGGCGTGCACCTTCTGCACGGCGGCGAGATCCGCATCGGCCGCTCCGCCGACGCCGATGTCCCGCTCGACGACCCGGACGTCTCCCGTCTGCACTGCGCCGTCACGGTCGGCGCCGACGGCCGCGTCTCGGTCGCCGACCTCGGCTCGACCAACGGCACGACGCTGGACGGCGCCCGCCTGACCACCCGCCCGGTGCGTTTCACGCCGGGCGCGCTGCTGCGGATCGGCGAGTCGGCTCTGCGGCTGACTCCGGCCGGCGGGCCGGGCGCGCGGGTGCCGACGGAGCCGGACGGGGAGGGGCATGTACGCGTCCCTGCCGGGGGCGAACTTGACGGGGACGATGTCGCCTCGGCGCATGATGACTCGCCGGTGCCCCACGCACGCGTGGCGGACGGCGGCGACTCGGCGGCGCTCCCGGAACACGGTCCGGTCGAGCCGCCCATCGTGCCGCCGCAGGGCGGGGCACCACGGATCGAACGGCACGACGGGTCCGAGCGGCCGCTTCCAGGTCCCCGCGGGGGCGACACCCATGGCGCGGGCCTCGGAGCGGGCATGCTCGGCGCGGGTCACGAAGCCGGGAGTACGGCTTCTCGTTCCTCCGCCGCCGCAGCCGGCGCAGTCCCCGGCAGCAGCCGTAAAGGCACCCCGCTGCGCGGCACCGACGTGCCGCAGGGCGTCCGCAGGCGCGGCGGGCTCACGAAGTGGGCGCGGCGGCTGGCCGGCGGGCGCGCGGAGCACGAGGCGGCCCAGGGTGATGTGTACGACGATGACGAACCGGCCGAGTTCTCCGGGCAGCCCTCGGCGGAGAGCGGTCCCCGGCTGCCGGAGGCGTGGCCCGACCCGGCGTCGCTGCTGCTGACGGCCCTGGGCCCCGGGCCCCGGCTGTGGGAGCGCCCGCCCGGTCATGCGGAGGCGCTCACGGTGCGGCTCGGCACGGCCGACCGGACGGCCCCCGGCGGTTCGGGGCTGCTGCCCGCCGTTCCGGTGACCGCGGATCTGCGGGAGGTCGGGGCGCTGGGGCTGGCCGGTCCGCGCGAGCGGCTCACCGGGCTGGCCCGCGCGGTGATCGCCCAGCTCGCCGCGCTGCACTCCCCCGACGCCCTGGAAGTGGCCCTGATCAGCGTGGACCGCGCCCGTCCTTTGGAGGAGCGGACCGCCGAATGGGCGTGGCTGGGCTGGCTCCCGCATGTCCGCCCCGGCCACGGCCAGGACTGCCGTCTGCTGCTGGCCTACGACCGCGAGCAGGCGTCGGCCCGTACGGATGAGCTGCTGCGGCGTCTGGAGGACATGGCGGCGGAGACCCGGACCGGGGGGACGGACGGCCGGGGGCCTGCACCGGTGGTGCCGGTCGTGCCGGACGGACAGGTTCCGGCTCATCGTGCCGCCCGGCGGCCCTCCTGGGCGCGGGACGACGACCCGGCCGACGGGACGGACGGTTTCCCGGGGCCCTACACGGTGCTCGTCGTGGACGGCGATCCCGGAGGCGCCGATGTGCGGGAGGCGGTGGCCCGGCTGGCGCTGGAGGGGCCGCGCGCCGGGATCCACGTGGTGTGCCTCGCCGAGACGGCTTCGGCGTCGCCCGCGTCCCCGGTGACCGAGACCTACGAGGCCGCGTGCACGGTGTCGCCGACGTTCCGGGAGTGCGGCGCGGTCGCGCTGCTGAGCGGTGATGTGGCGACGGCCCTGCGGCTGATGCGGGTGGCCCGGGGCGGAAGCGCGGAACAGGGCGCCGCCGGCCACGAGCGCGTGGAGGACGGCACGGCCGGGGACGGCACCGCCCAGCCCCGCGACCCCTCCGCCGCCCACGGTCCCGTCGGGCACGGCACCGTCGCCGCGGTGGACGCCGTCTCGCTCGCCTGGGCGGAGCGGTTCGCACGGGCACTGGCGCCATTGCGCACGCAGGGCGTCGGGGAGCGGCACGCGCGCGTGTCGGTCCCGTTGCCCCAGGCGGCACGACTGCTCGACGAGTTGGGGCTGGCACGCGCCACGCCCGCGTCACTGATGGCGCGATGGGCCGACGCGGCCGACGACCCTCAGGCCCTCGGCGGACGGGCGTGCGCCGTGCTCGGGGCCGGGCCGCGCGGGCCGGTCGGCGCGGACCTCGGCGCGGACGGGCCGCATCTGCTGATCGAGGGCCCGCCCGGCAGCGGGCGTACGGAATTGCTGCGGGCCGTCGTCGCCTCCCTCGCGGCGGCCGAGCGGCCGGACCGGCTGGGGGTCGTGCTGATCGACGGCCGGGACAGCGTCGGCGGAGGTGGCGGGCACGGCGACGGGCTGCGGGCGTGCACCGACATACCGCATGTCACCACCCATCTGACCGCCAACGACCCGGTCCGTATGCGGGAGTTCGCCCAGTCGCTCAGCGCCGAGCTGAAGCGTCGGGCCGAGCTGCTCGGGCGGTCCGACTTCACCGAGTGGCATACGGGGCGTGCGCTGTCGGGCCGGATGATCGCGCAACGCACGGCGTCGGCCGGTGCGGGTGCCGGTGATCTCGGCGGGGATCTGGACTCGCCGCCCAGTTCCACCATGCGGCTGCGGCCGGGGTCGGGGCGTCGGCAGGCCGAGGCCGTGCCGCCGCTGCCCCGGCTCGTCGTGGTGGTGGACGACCTGGACGCCCTGGTCTCACCCGCGCTGGGCTCACCGGGCAGGCCGGCCGCGGGTTCGGTGATACGCGCGCTGGAGGCCGTGGCGCGGGAGGGCGAGCGGCTCGGGGTGCATCTCGTGGCCGCCACGGCCGTCGGGGGCCGTACGGCGGAGTCGGAGCCGGCGCGCCGGGCGACCTTGCGGGTGACGCTGGACGCGGTGGCGGCGGGCCCGGACGAACCGGCGCCGGGGCGCGGTCGGCTGACCTGGGCGGACGGGCGAGTGCTGCCGTTCCAGGGCGGGCGGGTGACGGGGCGTATCCCGCGGACGGCGACCTTGCGGCCGACGGTGGTGCCGTTGGAGTGGCACCGGATGGGCGATCCGCCGGCCCGGCGGCAGGTGCGGGAGCTGGGGAACGGGCCTACGGATCTGGCGTTGCTGGCCAGTGCGGTGGAGAGGGCGGCACGGGAGGTTTCGGCCACGGAGGTTCCGTCTCTGCTGTGAGCCGGGGTGGTGCCGGGACGGGGCTCGGTCGAGAGGCCAGCCTGGAAGAGCGCGTCGCGTGCTCCCTGGTCACGAGGCCATCACGATCCCCCGCTTGACACCGGACGCGGTCTTGCCGCCCCCCATGGCAAGGCGTAGACCAGATCGCACGGGACAGCGCTCGAACGTTCGACGAGGCACGAAGAACGGGGCAGTGATGCGCAGCACGAGCAGCAAGAACCGGACGAGCAGGGCCGCAAGGACCGCGGCGGCCGTATTCGCGGGCGCCCTCGCACTCTCACTCACCGCGTGCGGTGGCGACGACGACAGCGGCAACGAACAGGGCGGATCCGGCCAGGAGACCGCGAGCACCGTCACCCTTCCCAAGCTGAACGGCGAGACCCTCGAGGTCGCCGCCGTATGGACCGGTGCCGAGCAGGAGAACTTCAAGAAGGTCCTCGCGGAGTTCGAGAAGCGCACCGGTGCCAAGGTCACCTTCGTGCCCGCGCAGGACCCGATCATCAACTTCCTCGGTTCCAAGGTCGCGGGCGGCCAGCCGCCGGACATCGCGATGCTCCCGCAGCCCGGCGCGATCAAGCAGGCCGTCGAGAAGAAGTGGGCCAAGCCCCTCGGCGCGGACACGGTCAAGGAGTTGCAGGAGAACTACTCGGCGGGCTGGCAGGACATCGGCAAGGTCGACAACAAGCAGTACGGCGTCTACTACAAGGCCGCCAACAAGTCCCTGATCTGGTACAACGCGCAGGTCTTCGAGAACGCGGGGGCCACCGAGCCCAAGACGTGGGACGAGCTGCTCACCACCGCCCAGACGGTCTACGACTCCGGTGTCACGCCGTTCTCCGTGGGCGGCGCGGAGGGCTGGACCCTCACCGACTGGTTCGAGAACATCTACCTCTCCCAGGCGGGTCCGCAGAAGTACGACCAGTTGGCCAAGCACGAGATCAAGTGGACCGACGCGTCCGTGAAGGACGCGCTCACCACGCTCGCCCAGGTGTGGGGCAAGAAGGACTACGTGGCGGGCGGCGCGTCCGGCGCCCTCCAGACGGACTTCCCGGCCTCGGTCACACAGGTCTTCACCGGCGGCGACCAGCCGAAGGCCGCCATGGTCTACGAGGGCGACTTCGCGCAGGTCAACATCACGCAGGCGAAGGCGGCGGTGGGCACGGACGCCAAGGTGTTCCCGTTCCCGTCCGTCGGTGAAACCGCACCGGTCGTCTCCGGCGGCGACGCGGCCGTCATCCTCCAGGACTCCGAGGCCGCGCAGGCCCTGGCCACCTTCCTCGCCTCCCCGGACGCGGCGACGATCCAGGCGAAGCTCGGCGGATACCTCTCGCCGAACAAGAACGTGGCGAACTCCGCGTACCCGAACGAGGTGCAGCGAAAGATCGCCAAGGCCCTGATCGACTCGGGTGACGACTTCCGCTTCGACATGTCCGACCAGGCCCCGCAGGCCTTCGGCGGCACCCCTGGCAAGGGCGAGTGGAAGGCGCTGCAGGACTTCCTGAAGAACCCGAAGGACATCGCGGGCACCCAGCAGAAGCTGGAGGCCGACGCGGCCGCGGCGTACGGAAACTGACGCCATGGCCTCCGCGGAAGCGGCAGGGGGCACCGCGCCCCCTGCCGCACCCAAGTCGCGCAAGAGCGTGACCGGCACCCGCAGGACGGCGGCGGTGCTCTTCCTGCTGCCCGCTCTGGTGCTGCTCGGCGCGCTCGTGGTGTACCCGATCGGGTACTCGCTGATCCGCAGCTTCTACGACCAGTCCGGCGACGGCTTCGCCGGGTTCGACAACTACCAGGCCCTGTTCACGGACGACGGCATCCGCACCGCCTTGAAGAACAACGTCATCTGGGTGGTGTTCGCGCCGACCGTCGCCACCGCGCTCGGTCTGATATTCGCGGTGCTGACCGAACGGGTGCGCTGGGGCACGGCGTTCAAGCTGGTCGTCTTCATGCCGATGGCGATCTCGATGCTGGCGGCGGGCATCATCTTCCGGCTCGTCTACGACCAGGACCCGGACAAGGGCGTGGCGAACGCGGTGTGGGTGGGCGTCCATGACACGTTCGCGCAGGCGTCCGCGTTCCCCAAGGCCCACCCGGGCCGCGAGTCGCCGCTCGAATCGGCACCGGGCGGCGCCTTCATCACCAAGGCCACCGTCAGCGCCGGTACCCCGGTCACCCTGCCCCTGGTCGGTGTCGCCCCCGACCAGATGCCGGGCGGCGCCAAGACGGCCGTAGCGGCGAAGGCCGAGCCGGACAAGGTCACCGGCACCACCTGGCAGGACTTCACCCGCGGCAAGGGCGTCGGCACCCTCGGCGGGGTCGACGCGGCCGAGCTGGGCTATCCCGGGATGAAGATCGAGGCCGTCAAGGACGGCAAGGTCGTGGCCTCCACCAAGGCGGCCGACGACGGCACGTTCACCCTGCCGGCCGCCGCGGACGGGGCCCAGCTGAGGCTTCCGGGAGACAACTTCAAGGAGCCGTACAACGGCCTGGACTGGCTCGGCCCGTCCCTCGTCACGCCGTCCATCATCGGGTCGTACATCTGGATGTGGGCGGGATTCGCGATGGTGCTGATCGCGGCCGGGCTCGCGGGCATCCCGCGCGATCTGCTGGAGGCGGCCCGGGTCGACGGCGCCAATGAGTGGCAGGTGTTCCGCCGGGTCACGGTGCCGCTGCTCGCGCCCGTCCTCGCGGTCGTCACCGTCACCCTGATGATCAACGTGCTGAAGATCTTCGACCTGGTCTTCATCATCGCCCCGGGCTCCTCCCAGGACGACGCGAACGTCCTGGCGCTGGAGCTGTACCGCAAGGGCTTCTCCGAGGACCAGCCGGGCATCGCGAGCGCGATCTCTGTGTTCCTGCTGCTCTTGGTCATTCCCGTGATGTGGTTCAACATCCGTCGGCTCAGGCGGGAGGGCAGGCGATGAACATGCACCTGACCATCTGCTGGGGGTCCGGGGGCCATCCCCCGGAAATGAGCAGTAGCGTTCGTCGACTCAGGCGGGAGGTGCGGCGATGAGTGCGGACGCCGGCAGGCTCACCAAGGCGGCGCCCGAGCCGCTCACCGTCGTCAAGGGCGAGCAGTCCCTCGGCGGCCGGATCGCCTCCTTCGTCAGCGGCGGGCTGGTGCGGGTGTTCCTCATCGTCGTGGGCCTGTTCTGGCTGGTCCCGACGATCGGACTGCTGCTGTCGTCGCTCCGGCCGCCGGACGAGATGACCGCGAGCGGCTGGTGGGAGGTCTTCAGCAAGCCCTCCCAACTCACCTTCGAGAGCTACGACAAGCTGCTCGGCAACAGCGACATCACCAACTCGATCCTCAACACGGTGCTGATCACGGTCCCGGCGACGGTCCTCGTCGTCGTCATCGGCTCGCTCGCAGGGTACGCGTTCGCGTGGATGGAGTTCCCGGGCCGCGACTGGTGGTTCCTCGGCGTGGTCGGTCTGCTGGTCGTGCCGGTGCAGGTGGCGCTGATCCCGATCGCGGAACTCTTCGGGAACATCGGCATCTTCGGGTCCCTGATCGGCGTGATCCTCTTCCACGTCGGCTTCGGGCTGCCGTTCGCGGTGTTCCTGCTGCGCAACTTCTTCGCGGAGATCCCGAGGGAGCTGCTGGAGGCGGCCCGGCTGGACGGCGCCGGTGAACTGCGGCTGTTCTTCCGCGTCGTGATGCCGCTGGGCGGTCCGGCGATCGCCGCGCTCGGCATCTTCCAGTTCCTGTGGGTGTGGAACGACATGCTGGTCGCGCTGATCTTCACGGATGCCGACAGCCAGCCGATCACGGTCGCCCTGCAGACGCAGGTACGGCAGTTCGGCAACAACATCGACATCCTGGCGCCCGGCGCGTTCATCTCCATGGTGATCCCGCTGGTCGTGTTCTTCGCGTTCCAGCGGCAGTTCGTGTCCGGCGTGATGGCGGGCGCGGTCAAGTAGCGCGACAGGCACGACATGTCCGAGGGGGCGAACCGACATCGGTTCGCCCCCAGTCGTTCACTTAACGTCCCCCGTACGCCTTATGCACCGTAACCAAGTCACTCCATTGGCCGTTCCCGACAAGGCGCTGTCGCCGCCATCACCCCGGCCGACCCAGTGGAAGTCTCTTGCCCAGGTTCAGTGTCATTGTCCCCGTGTACAAGGTGCAGGCGTATCTGCACGAGTGCCTGGAATCGGTGCTCACCCAGTCGTACCCCGATCTCGAACTGATCGCCGTCGACGACCACTCGCCGGACGCGTGCGGCGCGATCATCGACGAGTTCGCGGCCCGCGATCCTCGCGTGCGCCCCGTGCACCTCACCGAGAACGGGGGCCTGGGACCCGCCCGCAACGCCGGTATGGCCGAGGCCACCGGCGACTACCTGATCTTCCTCGACAGCGACGACGCCCTCGCCCCCGACGCCCTGCACGCGATCGCCGACCGGCTGAAGGAGACCGGCGAGCCGGACGTCCTGGTCTACGACCACGCGCGCATCCACTGGACCGGTGAGACGGTCCGCAACCAGGCCTCCGAGCGGCTCACCGAACAGGGCCCGGCCCCCTTCCGGCTGGCGGACCGTCCGCAGTTGCTGCGGGTGCTGCTGGTCGCCTGGAACAAGGCGTACCGGCGGGAGTTCGTCGAGGAGAAGGGCTTCGCCTTCCCGTCCGGCTGCTACGAGGACACGCCCTGGACGTACCCGGTCCTCATGACGGCGGAGTCGATCGCGACCCTGGACCAGGTGTGCGTGCACTACCGGCAACGGCGCCGGGGCGGCCTCCTCGGCACGGTCGGCCCGCAGCACTTCGACATCTTCGAGCAGTACGACCGCCTCTTCGCCTATGTCGCCGACCACCCCGAACTCACCCGCTGGCGCCCGCTGTTGTTCCGCCGGATGGTCGACCACCTGGTGGTGGTGTTCGCCCGCCACGACCGCCTCCCGCGCCGCAGCCGCGCCGCCTTCCTGCGCAAGGCCCGCGTCCACTACCGCCGTCACCACGCCCCGGGCGTCGCCGTCCCGGCACGCGCCCGCATCCACTACGCCCTGATCCGCCTGAGTATGCACCGCACTTACCACGCCCTGCAGTGGGCGTCGGCCCTCATCCGTCGTAGCGCCAAGGTCACCGGCCGCCTGCTGAAGTCCCTCCGCTCCGGCGTCCTGCGGCTGCACTACCGCCTCCAGCGCTGCCTCCCCGTGCGGGGCGACCGCGCCGTCTTCGCCGCGCACGGCGTCCGGGGCCACGGCTGCCATCCGGGCGCCCTGGAGCGGGCGTTCCGCGCACACGCCCCGCACATCCGCACGGCCTGGATCGCGGAGAGCGAGCGGCACCCGGCGGACACCCGACGGCTGCGCCCCGGCACGGCCGCCTACTGGACGGCCCTCGCGCGCTCCAAGTACCTGGTGCACAACACCGACTTCGACCGCCGTCTGATCAAACGCCACGGCCAGGTCATGGTGCGGACCGGGCAGGGCACCCCGCTCAAGCACATGGGCCTGGACCTGCGCGAACGTCCCGCGGCGGCGCGCGAGAGGGACGTCGAGGAGATCCTCGGCAACGTCGACAGGTGGGACTACGTCCTGTCCGCCAACCGCCACTCCACCCTGACCTGGGAGCGGGTGTATCCGGGCGAGTACACGACCCTGGAGTACGGCAGCCCGCGCAACGACGTCTTCCAGCGGGCGACTTCCGCCGACGTGAGGCGGATCCGCGAGCGGCTCGGCATCCCCGAGGGCTCGGTCGTGATCCTCTACGCCCCCACCCACCGCGACTACCGCCGCAGCCAGCGCACCACCCTCGACCTGCATCGCGTCCAGCGCCGGCTGGGCCCGCGCCACGTCATCCTGGCCCGCGCCCACCACCGCCACGGCGGCCCGCTCGTCGACGACCCGTCCGACCGGGTCATCGACGTCACCGATCACCCGAGCGTCGAGTCGCTGTGCCTCGCCGCGGACGCCCTGGTCACCGACTACTCGTCGATCATGTTCGACTACGCCAACCTGGACCGGCCGATCGTCATCCACGCCGACGACCGGGAGGCCTACGAGGCGGCCCGGGGCACCTACTTCGATCTGCGCTCGTTCCCGCCGGGCGCGGTCTCGCGGGGCGAGGACGAACTGATCGACATCTTCTCCACCGGCCACTGGCGCGGCTCGCGTTCCGCCCAGCTGAGGGCGGCGTTCCGCGAGCGCTTCTGCCGGTACGACGACGGCGGCGCCGCCGAGCGGGTCGTACGCCATGTGGTGCTGGGCGAGACCTGCCGCCCCTGCGTCGTACCGCTGGACAAGCGCCACCCGGTGCCCGGCGCTCCGCTGGGAGAACCGTCATGAAGCCGCACGTCGATGCGGCCACGCACCCGTCACGGGGCGCAACGTCACGGCCCACCCCGACCCGGCCGCCCAACTGGCGTCCCGCCGGGCGGCCGGGTCGCTGTCGCGCCCGCTGAGGCTCACTCGATGAGGTGATGCGAGGCAATGCCGTTGACCAGATCGGGAACATACGGCTGATGCCCCAGACCCACACGAACGCCGACGTCGGAAAGGCGGCCGTCAGCACTCTCGTCCTCAGGGCGGTGCGCGGTGCCACCGCGCTGCGCGGCGGCCGTGGCCCGCGTCCGACGCCGTACCAGGTCTTCGGGTTTCTGTTCCTGCTGGTGATGCTGCTGGCGTACTGGGCCGTGCCGCTGTGCTGCGACGCGGGCCAGCACGCGGCGGTCGTGGAGCGTCTGAGGGCGGATCTGCTCCACCCGCGCCATCCGACGGCGGACCTGCCGGGCGCGGGCAGCCCCTCCTACTCCCCGTACGCCGTCGCGCAGGGCGTGTTCGCCCGGCTGACCGGACTGGGCGGCTGGGAGGTGGTGCGGCTGGCCGGTGTGCTGAACCTGGTCGTGCTGCTGACCGGCATCGGCCGCCTCGTGCGGACGCTGACGCCGAGGCCATGGGCGCCGGTGCTCGCGCTGGGGGCGATGACGCTGCTGTGGGGGACCGAGCGGGCCTGGGGGAGCGGGTACCTCGGCCTGACGTCGATGACGGGCAACCTCGGCCACCCCTCGACCTTCGCCATCGGGCTCACCTTCTGGGCCTGGGCGTTGACGGGGGCGCGGGCCCGGGGGCAGCGCCCGGTGCGATACGTCGGCCCGAGCGGGCTGCCGGGGTTCGGCGGATACGCGGGGCTGGGCGCGCTGTACGGGGTGATCGTGCTGGTGCATCCGCTCACCGCGCCGGCGGCGGCGCTGGGGGCGGTGGCGTTCGTCGCGGGGTGGCAGCGGGGGTGGGGGGCCGCCGTGCTGCTGCGGTGGGGGGTGACGGTGGGCACTGCGGTGCTGCTCGCCTGGTCCTGGCCGTACTTCGACGTGTTCGCGCTGGCCGGCGACGACAGCGTGGACGGGTTCCACCGGCGGCTGTACGAGCGGCTCTTCGGGCAGTTCTGGCTGGCGCTGCTCGGGCTGCCTGCGCTGTGGCTGCGGTGGCGGCGGGGCACCTGGCGGGATCCGCTGGTGCTGCTGTTCGGCCTCGACTGCCTGGTCGTGGCGTACGGCTGGGTCGGCGGCCACTACACGTACGGCAGGATCCTCGGGCTCGCGCCGGTGCCGCTGCAGTTCGCTCTCGCGGTGGAGCTGGCGGCGCCCCGGCCGTGGGGCAGGGCGCGCCGGATGCTCGGCGGGGCCGCGGCGGCCGGGGCCTGCGTCGGGTTCCTCACCGTGCAGGGCGGGGCGGTGGTGCCGCGTGCGCTGGATCCGGTGGGGCTGGAACAGCCGTCGCGCCGGCCTTCGTACGCCTGGGTCGCGCGGTATGTCGGGAAGGGCGAGGTGGTGATCGCCGACGGGCACGACGCCCCTCGGTCGATTCCCGGGTACGGGCCGAACCTCGCCGCGCCGATCCGGCCCGATCCCGCCCTGGACGAGCGGGAGCGGGCCCGGCGGCTGGCCGGTGTCCGCGCCTACCTCTCCCCCGCGTCGACCCGTGCCGAGCGCACGGCCGTCGCCCGGCGCTACCACGCGCGCTGGCTGCTGCTGACGCGGTGGAAGCGGGTGCCGGAGGAGGCGGTGGTGGTGGCGTGGAGCCGGGAGACGGGGGAGGTGCTGGCGCGGATCGGGTGACCGTGGGTTCCGGGTGGGGTTACTCGATGACGAGGTCGACGTCGATGTTGCCGCGGGTGGCGTTGGAGTAGGGGCAGACCTGGTGGGCCTGCTCGACCAGCTTGCGGCCGGTCTCCTCGTCCACGGTGTCGGGCAGCTCGATGCGGAGGGTGACGGCCAGGGCGAAGCCCTCGCCCTGCTTGCCTATGCCGACCTCGGCGGTGACGGCGGCGTCGGAGACGTCGACCTTCGCCTGGCGGCCGACGAGACCGAGGGCGCTGCCGAAGCAGGCGGCGTACCCGGCGGCGAACAGCTGCTCGGGGTTGGTGCCCTGCCCGTTGCCGCCCATCTCCACCGGGATGCCCAGCGCGAGGTCGATCTTTCCGTCGTTGGTGACGGCGCGGCCCTCACGGCCGTGGGTGGCGGTGGCGACAGCGGTGTAGAGCGCGTCCATGGAAAACCATCCCTCTCGAGTCACGTTCCGCCGGCTCTCTTGGCGGCCACCGGAACGGCCACAAGTAGAGCACACAATTCAATTGCGCACAACTAAATGACGGACGCGAGTTACCCTGGAGCCATGACGACCACGCCCACGGCGGACTGGCTCCGCCTCGACCAGCAGATCTGCTTCTCCCTGCACGCCGCCTCCCGTGCCTTCGGCGGCGTCTACCGCGTGGTCCTGAAGGACCTGGGACTCACGTATCCGCAGTACCTGGTGATGCTGGTGCTGTGGGAGCACGGCGACCTGCCCGTGAAGAAGCTCGGCGAACACCTGCGCCTCGACTCCGGCACGCTGTCCCCGCTGCTCAAGCGACTGGAGGCGGCGGGCCTGGTGCGCCGCGAGCGCAGCGCCCGGGACGAGCGCTCGGTGGAGGTGCGGCTCACGGACGAGGGCACCGCGCTGCGCGAGCGCGCGTTGCAGGTACCGCGCCGGATCGCCACGGCGACGGGCTTCGGCGCGGACGAGATCGGCGAGCTGCGGGAACGACTGGACCAGCTCACCGCTGCCCTCGACGCGGCGGCACTGCAGGAGGCGCCCGGTCAGGGTGCGTGACCGGGCCGGCCTGGAGTGAACCGGAAAGGCGAGGTCACGGCACACGCCCGTGCGAGCGCCGCCTTACTGCGCCGGCGCGCCGTGGCGGGCGCCCGCCAAGTCGTAGTACTCGTACAGCCGTACAGACTCCGCCGCCTGCTTCACTGTCACTGACGAAGACTGATCTCGACCGACCACAGGCCACAGACGAGGGGACGGCCGCACATGACCTGGCTGATCACCGGCGGCGCCGGTTACATCGGAGCGCACGTCGTACGGGCGATGACCGAGGCGGGCGAGTACGCCGTGGTCTACGACGACCTCTCCACCGGCCTCGCCGACCGTGTGCCCGACGGTGTCCCACTGGTCGTGGGCTCGACCCTCGACGGTGAGCGGGTCGCCCGCGCCATCGCGGCCCACCGCATCACCGGTGTCGTCCATCTCGCCGCGAAGAAGCAGGTCGGCGAGTCGGTGGACCTGCCCTTGCACTACTACCGGGAGAACGTCGAGGGCCTGCGCATCCTCCTGGAAGCCGTGACGAAGGCGAACGTACGGTCCTTCGTCTTCTCCTCCTCCGCGGCGGTGTACGGCATGCCGGACGTCGACCTGGTGACGGAGGAGACGCCGTGCGCGCCGATGTCTCCGTACGGCGAGACCAAGCTCGCGGGCGAGTGGCTGGTGCGGGCGACCGGCCGCGCGACGGGCCTGTCCACGGCGTCGCTCCGCTACTTCAACGTGGCCGGCGCGGCCTCCCCCGAGCTCGCCGACGTCGGCGTCTTCAATCTCGTCCCCATGGTCTTCGAGAAGCTGACGGAGAACGCGCCGCCGCGCATCTTCGGCGACGACTACCCCACCCCCGACGGCACCTGCATCCGCGACTACATCCACGTGGTCGACCTGGCGGAGGCCCACGTGGCCGCGGCCCGCGCCCTCCAGGCCTCGCCCGGCCACGCCCTCACGCTCAACATCGGCCGGGGAGAAGGCGTTTCGGTCCGCGAGATGATCGACCTCATCAACGCCGTCACCGGCTACGGCCGCCCCCCGACCGTCAGCCCCCGCCGTCCCGGCGACCCGGCCCGAGTGGTCGCCTCCGCCGACCGCATCGCCACCGAACTGGACTGGAAGGCCAAGCACGACGTCCGCGACATGATCGCGTCGGCGTGGGAGGGGTGGGTACGGCTGCATCCTGGGGCGGCACGGAGCTGAAGTAGCCTCGCGGGGTGACCGAGCCCGTCCGCCCCCTCCGCAGCGAGCGCGCCCTCGGCGCCGTCATCGGCTCGGCCGTCGGTGACGCGCTGGGCGCGCCCTTCGAGTTCGGACCCGAGGGCGCCTTCTCGGCTCGTTTTCCGGAGCCGGGGAAGGGCGGCGAGATGTGCGGGGGCGGGGGCTGGGAGCCTGGCGAGGCCACCGACGACACACAGATGGCCGTACTCGTGGGCGAGTCGCTCCTGGAGTGCGGCGGGCTCGAACTCCCGGACGTCTTCCGGCGGTTTCGGCGTTGGGCGGCCGCCGAGCCGAAGGACATCGGCCTCCAGACGGAAGCGGTGCTGAGCAGCGGTGATCCGTGGGACATGGCGGCCGCGCTGCACTTCCAGGTGAGCCAACGGGCGGCGGGCAACGGCGCGTTGATGCGGGCCGCCACCTCCGCCGTCCACTTCGCCCGCCACGGCCGCGCGACCACCATGGACGCGGCCCGCCGGCTCGCCGCCCTCACTCACGGAGACCGAGCGGCCTGGGAGGGCACCGCCGTCTTCCACGAGCTGGTCCGCGCGGCCCTGGCCGGCGGCGATCCCCTGACCGCCCTTCCGGACACCCTCGAGGCCGTCCACCCGGACCACCGCGACCGCTACGCCACCGTCCTCGCCCCCGACTGGCACCCGGACCGGGCCACCGAATTCAACGGCGCCGTATGGCCCTGTCTGGGCTCCGCCGTCTGGGCCCTGCGCACCACCACCTCCTACGAGGACGCCGTACGCGCCGCGATCGACCTGGGCGGCGACACCGACACCGTCGCCGCCGTGACCGGCGGGCTGGCCGGGGCGGTGTACGGCATCGCGGCCGTGCCGGAGCGGTGGGCGGCAGCGGTGCACGTACCGCTGCCCGGATTCGGGTCACGCGTACTGCGGGCGCAGGACCTGGCCGAGCTCGCGCGGCGACTCAGCGGCTGACCTGCTCCGCGTTCCCTACGAGTTGTTCAGATACGTCAGCACCGCCAGCACCCTCCGATGCCCGCTGTCGCTCTGCGGCAGGCCGAGCTTGAGGAAGACGTTGCCAATGTGTTTGTGGACGGCGCGTTCGGTGACGACGAGGGTCTTGGCGATGGTCGCGTTGTCGTGGCCCTCGGCCATGAGGGCCAGGACCTCGCGCTCGCGCGGAGTGAGGGCGTCGAGGGGGGAGCCGGGGCGGCGGGTCAGGAGTTCGGTGACGACCTCGGGGTCGAGGGCCGTGCCGCCGGCCGCGACCCGCTCCAGGGCGTCGAGGAACTCGTCCACCCGGCCGACCCGGTCCTTGAGCAGATAGCCGAGGCCGCTCGCGCCGCCGGCGAGGAGTTCGGCGGCGTACGACTCCTCGACGTACTGGGAGAGCACCAGGACCGGCAGGCCGGGCAGCTCCTTGCGCGCGGCGAGGGCGGCGCGCAGCCCCTCGTCGCGGAAGTCCGGCGGCATCCGTACGTCGAGCACGGCCGCGTCGGGGCGGTGTGCCAGCAGCGCGGGCAGGATCTCGGGCCCGGTGCCGGCGACGGCCACGACCTCGTGCCCGGCCGACGTCAGCAGGAGGACGAGGCCCTCGCGCAGCAGGGCGTTGTCCTCGGCGATCACGACTCTCACGGCGGTCCGCCCTTGCTCACAGCGCCTTGAGCGCCTGGGTGGTGGTCCGGGCCAGGGCGTCCAGATAGCCCTTGGGGAGTTTCCGGGTGCGGGCCACCACCATCCGCCAGTACAACGGCCCCGAGATCAGGTCGAGCGCCAGCTCCGCGTCGACGCCCGCACGCACCTCACCGCGCTGCTCCGCGCCGACCAGGATCTTGCTGGCGACGCCCTCCTGCCCCTGCTCCAGCGCCTTCTGCAACGCCTCGGCGATCTCGGGGTTGCGGGCCGCCTCGGCCTGGAGGTCGGGGATGATCTGCGAGACGACGGGGTGCCGCAGTGCGCGCGAGGTCACCTCGTACAGCATCCGCAGGTCACCCTCCAGCGAGCCCGTGTTCGGCGTGGGCAGCCCCATCACCGCGACCGCCGACACCACGTCAAGCACCAGGTGCAGCTTGGAGCGCCAGCGCCGGTACACCGCGGTCTTGCCGACGCCCGCGCGGCGGGCGATGCCCTCGATCGACATGCGGGCGTAGCCGACGGCCGCCAGTTCCTCGAAGACGGCCGCCCGAATGGCCTCCGTGACGTCCTCGCGGAGCACGGCCGCCCCCGCCGGGGTCCGGCGGCGCGGACGCGTCTGGGACTGGTCGGCGTTCGTCGTCATGCGGACCAGCATAGGGCGTTACGACGATACGGTCCCGTCCCCACGCAGCCGTTACGTCGGTCACGTCACGACGAAACGGTTGCGTTTCGACGCCCGCTCGACCTACGCTCACGTTGCGACGATACGGTCCCGTCCCGACGTAAGAAAACGTGAAGAGAAGCGTAAGGAACCGCCGGACCACGCTCACCTTCACCGCGGCCCCCTCCCCCCGAGCGAAAGCAGCGGATGTGACCCAGGCCCTCCACACACCGCCCCCTACGGCCCCCGCCCCACCCCAGGCCCACGACCTCGCGGCCCTCGCCGCCCGGCACGGCCTCGCGGTCAGCGGTGCCCGTCCCTCCCTGCCCGAGTACATCCGCCAGCTGTGGGCGCGCCGTCACTTCATCAGCGCCTTCGCCACCGCCAAGCTCACCTCCCAGTACAGCCAGGCGAAGCTCGGCCAGGTGTGGCAGGTCATGACGCCGTTGCTGAACGCTGCGGTGTACTACTTCATCTTCGGCATGCTGCTGGGCACCAGCCACGGCGTCCCGGACTACATCCCGTTCCTGGTGACGGGCGTGTTCGTCTGGACGTTCACGCAGAGCTCGATCATGGCGGGCACCCGCGCGATCTCGGGGAACCTGGGCCTGGTCCGCGCCCTGCACTTCCCGCGCGCCGCGCTGCCGATCTCCTTCGCCCTGCAACAGCTCCAGCAACTGCTGTTCTCGATGGCCGCCCTGTTCGTCATCCTGCTCTGCTTCGGCATTCCGGTCGCCGCGTCCTGGGTGCTGGTGATCCCGGCGCTGTTCCTGCAGTTCACCTTCAACGCGGGCGTCGCGATGGTCATGGCACGCATGGGGGCCAAGACTCCCGACATCGCGCAGCTGATGCCGTTCGTGCTGCGCACCTGGATGTACGCGTCCGGCGTGATGTTCAGCATCAGCCACGTCACGAGCGGCCACAAGGGCCTGCCGTCCTGGGTGCCCGAGCTCCTTCAGGCCAACCCTGCCGCCGTCTACATCGACCTGATGCGCTTCGCGCTGATCGACAGCTTCCACGGGAGCCAGCTCCCGCCGCACGTGTGGGCCATCGCGACGGGCTGGGCCCTGCTGGCCGGGGTCGGCGGCTTCATCTACTTCTGGAAGGCTGAGGAGACGTACGGCCGTGGCTGAGCACTCGAACCCGCAGCACCTCACCGGCGACGTCCCCACCGTCGTCGCCGACAACGTCGACATCGTCTACCGCGTCAACGGCACGGGCGCCGGCCGCGGCTCCGCCACCGCCGCCCTCAACCGCATCCTGCGCGGCAAGAAGGCCGAGAAGGCGGCCGGCGTGCGCAAGGTGCACGCCGTCAAGAAGGTCTCCTTCGTGGCGTACAGGGGCGAGGCCATCGGCCTCATCGGCACGAACGGCTCCGGAAAGTCGACCCTGCTCAAGGCGGTCGCGGGCCTGCTCCCGGTGGAGAACGGCCAGATCTACACCGACGGCCAGCCCTCCCTCCTCGGCGTCAACGCGGCCCTGATGAACGACCTCACCGGCGAACGCAACGTCTACCTCGGCGGCCTCGCGATGGGCATGACCCGCGAGCAGGTCAAGGAGCGCTACCAGGAGATCGTCGACTTCTCCGGCATCAACGAGAAGGGCGACTTCATCACCCTGCCCATGCGCACCTACTCCTCCGGCATGGCCGCCCGTCTGCGCTTCTCCATCGCCGCCGCCAAGGACCACGACGTCCTGCTCATCGACGAGGCGCTGGCGACGGGCGACCGCTCCTTCCAGAAGCGTTCCGAGGCCCGGATCCGCGAGCTGCGCAAGCACGCGGGCACGGTGTTCCTGGTCAGCCACAACAACAAGTCGATCCGCGACACCTGCGACCGCGTCCTGTGGCTGGAGCGCGGCGAGCTGCGCATGGACGGGCCGACGGACGAGGTCCTCAAGGAGTACGAGGCGTTCACGGGCGACAAGGCGGCCAAGCCGAAGCCCAAGCCCGCGCCGGTTCCTTCGTAGGCGGCGGTCCTTCATACGTTCGTGGGCGACGGTCCCCTTACATGAGGGCGCCCCGGGCTGTGACAGCCCGGGGCGCCCTCACGCGCGTACGCCTTACGGCATCACACCGCTCATGTGTGCGTCCGCAGCAGCGTGCGCATCGTGCGCATCGCCACCGACAGGTTCGCCAGGTCGAAGGCGTCCGACCCGCGGATCTCCTCCAGGGTCGTGCGCGCACGGCCCAGGATCGCGCCGTTCTTCTGCTCCCATGACTTGAATCGCTGCTCGGGCGTCGCCGTGCCGTTGCCGGCCGCCAGGACGTCGGCGGTCAGGGCCGCGTGGGCGGCGTAGAGGTCCTCGCGGATGGAGGCGCGGGCCATGGACTGCCAGCGGTCGGCGCGCGGCAGCTCGATGATGCGGTCCATGAGCTGGGTGATGTTCAGCCGGTCGGCGAGGTCGTAGTAGACCTCGGCGACGTCCATCGGGTCCTTGCCCATGCGGTCGGCCACCGAGACGATGTCGAGCGTCGGGAAGGCGGAGGAGAACCCGGCGACCCGCGTGGCGAGCTCGACGGGGACGCCGACGCCGGTCAGCTCGTCGTGGATCCGCTGGTACCACTCCAGATCCTCGCCACGCAGCAGCTTCGGCAGCTGCGACCACACCTGCCCGACGCGCTCGGCGAAGAAGTCGATCGTGTCGGCGAGCTGGAGCGGCTGCGGCCGGTTGTTGAGCAGCCAGCGCGTACCTCGCTCGACGAGGCGGCGCGAGTGCAGCCGGATCCGGGTCTGGACGCCGGCCTCGACCTTGTTGTCGAGCGCCTCCACCTCGTCCCACACCTCGGCCGAGCGGAAGATCGCGCGGGCCACGGTCTGCGCCCGGACGATCTCCTCCAGCGAGGCACCGGTCTCCTCGCGCAGCCGGTGCAGATACGTCGTACCGCCCGTGTTGACCGTGTCGTTGACCAGCACGGTCGTGGTGATCTCACGGCGCAGCGGGTGGCTGACGAGGTACTCCGGGAACTGCTCGCGCAGCTCGGTCGGGAAGTACGCGTGCAGCAGGGTGCTCAGGTACGGATCGTCCGGCAGCGTGGTGTGCAGCAGCTCCTCGGCGACCGTGATCTTCGTGTACGCCATCAGAACGGCCGTCTCCGGGCCGGTCAGGCCATGGTCGGCGTTCAGACGCTCGCGGATCTGGCGGTCGGTGGGCAGGAACTCCAGCGCCCGGTCCAGATGCCCCGCCCTGACCAGGTGCTTCATGTAGCGCTGCTGGGCGTGGAGCATGGCGCCGGACTGGGCCAGGGCGTTGGCGATCGCCGTGTTCTGCGCGTAGTTGTTGCGCAGGACGAGACGGCCGACCTCGTCGGTCATCTCGGCGAGCAGCTTGTTGCGCTGCTTGAGGGTCATGTCGCCCTCGGAGACCAGACCGTTGAGCAGGATCTTGATGTTCACCTCGTGGTCGGAGGTGTCCACGCCCGCGCTGTTGTCGATGGCATCGGTGTTGATCTTGCCGCCCTGCCGCGCGAACTCGATCCGGCCGAGCTGGGTCAGCCCCAGGTTGCCGCCCTCGCCGACGACCTTGACCCGCAGGTCGGCGCCGTCGACGCGGATGGCGTCGTTGGCCTTGTCGCCGACGTCGGCGTGCGTCTCGGTGGACGCCTTGACGTACGTACCGATGCCGCCGTTCCACAGCAGGTCCACCGGTGACTGGAGGATGGCCTTCATCAGGTCGGCCGGGGTCATCTTGGCGACCTTGCCCTCGATGCCCAGGGCCTCGCGGATGTGCGCGTTGACCGGGATGGCCTTGGCGCTGCGCGGGAAGACACCGCCACCGGCCGAGATGAGGTCGGTGTTGTAGTCCTCCCAGCTGGAGCGGGGCAGCTCGAAGACGCGGCGGCGCTCGGCGTAGGAGGTGGCCGCGTCCGGGGTCGGGTCGATGAAGATGTGCCGGTGGTCGAACGCGGCGACCAGGCGGATGTGTTCGCTGAGCAGCATGCCGTTGCCGAACACGTCACCGGACATGTCGCCGATGCCGACGACCGTGAAGTCCTCGCTCTGCGTGTCCACGCCCAGCTCACGGAAGTGCCGCTTGACGGACTCCCAGGCGCCGCGGGCGGTGATGCCCATGCCCTTGTGGTCGTAGCCGGCCGAGCCGCCGGAGGCGAAGGCGTCGCCGAGCCAGAAGTTGTACTGCTCGGCGACCCCGTTGGCGATGTCGGAGAAGGTCGCGGTGCCCTTGTCGGCGGCGACCACGAGGTAGGTGTCGTCCTCGTCGTGCCGGACGACGTCGGCGGGCGGCACGACGTCGCCGGCCACCATGTTGTCGGTGATGTCGAGCAGCGCCGAGATGAAGGTCTTGTAGCTCGCCACGCCCTCGGCCAGCCACGCGTCCCGGTCCACGCTCGGGTCCGGCAGCTGCTTGGCGACGAAGCCGCCCTTGGCGCCGACCGGCACGATGACGGTGTTCTTCACCATCTGCGCCTTGACCAGGCCAAGGATCTCGGTGCGGAAGTCCTCACGCCGGTCGGACCAGCGCAGGCCGCCTCGCGCGACCTTGCCGAAGCGCAGGTGCACGCCCTCGACACGCGGCGAGTAGACCCAGATCTCGTACGCCGGTCGCGGCGCCGGCAGATCCGGGATGGCCTGCGGGTCGAACTTCATGGAGACGTAGTCGTGCGGGTGACCGCCCGCCGCCTCCTGGAAGAAGTTCGTCCGCAGCGTCGCCTTGATGACGGTCAGGAAGGACCGCAGGATCCGGTCTTCGTCGAGGCTCGCCACCTGGTCGAGCGCCGCGTCGACCTCTTCGAGCAGCGCGTCCACGATCTCCCGGCCCGCGCGCTGGCGGTCCGGCGACATCCGCGCCTCGAACAGGGAGACGAGCAGGCGGGTGGTGTGGACATTGTTGCGGAGGGTGTCCTCCATGTAGTCCTGGCTGAAGGTGGAACCGGCCTGGCGCAGGTACTTCGCGTACGCCCGCAGCACCATCGCCTGCCGCCAGGTGAGCCCGGCGCCCAGGACCAGGGCGTTGAAGCCGTCGTTCTCCGCCTTGCCGGTCCAGGTGGCGGCGAAGGCCTCGGAGAACCGCTCGCGCGCGTCGTCGCCGAGATAGTCACCGCCGCCCGCCGCCGGGGCCATCCGCAGACCGAAGTCGTAGATCCAGGCGACACTGCGGTCGGAGCAGCGCAGTTCGTACGGCCGCTCGTCCACGACCTCGACGCCGAGCCGGCTCAGGACCGGCAGGACGGCGGACAGGGAGACGGCCGCGCCCTTGCGGTAGATCTTGAACCGGCGCTCCTCGGGGGCGGCGCCGACCGGCTCGTACAGGCTCAGCGAGAAGTTGTTCTCCTCGGTGAGCTGTTCGATGTGGACCAGGTCCGAGACCGCCGAGCGCGGGGAGTGGTCGGCCTTGTAGCCCTCGGGGAAGGCGTTGCCGTAGCGGCGTGCCAGCTCGGCGGCGCGCTCCTCGCCGAGTTCGGCGTTCAGCGCGTCCGCGAAGCCGTCGGCCCAGGAGCGGGCGGCCTCGACGAGACGCGCCTCGATGCGCTCCTTGTCGGCGTCGGACAGCTGCGGCAGTTCGGTGCCCTGCGGGACGCGGACGACGAAGTGCAGCCGGGAGAGGATCGACTCGGTGTTCCAGGCGGTGAAGTCGACGCTGGTGCCGTCGAGCTCCTCCTTCAGGATGTCGATGATCCGCAGGCGCACACCGGTGGTGTAGCGGTCCCGGGGGAGGTAGACGAGGGCGGAGTAGTAGCGGCCGTACTCGTCCTGACGCAGGTAGAGCCGCAGCCGGCGGCGCTCCTGGAGGTAGAGGACGGAGGTCGCGATGCGCTGGAGCTCGGGGACCGGGGTCTGGAAGAGCTCGTCGCGCGGGTACGTCTCCAGGATCTGCAGCAGGTCGCGCCCGTCGTGGCTGTTGGGCGAGAACCCGGCGACCCGCAGCACGTCGTCGACCTTGCGCCGGACGACGGGCACCCGGCGGACGGACTCGGTGTAGGCGGCGGAGGAGAACAGGCCCAGGAAGCGGCGCTCACCGACGACCTCGCCGTTCTCGTCGAACTTCTTCACGCCGACGTAGTCGAGGTACGACGGCCGGTGCACGGTCGCCCGGCTGTTGGCCTTGGTGAGGATGAGGAGCTTGTGCTCGCGGGCCTTGGCGCGGGCGTCGGCGGGCAGCCGCTCGAAGGAGGGGCTGACGGGGTGGCTGTCGGTCTCGGAGTGCTGCGGGTCGGCGCGCAGGATGCCGAGGCCGGTGCCCGGCACGGCGGCCAGCGAGTCGTCCTCGCGCAGCTCGTACTCGCGGTAGCCGAGGAAGGTGAAGTGGTCGTCGGCCAGCCAGCGCAGCAGCTCGCGGGCCTCCTCGAATTCCTGATCACGCAGATCGGAGTGAGGCTCCTGCGGCAGCTCGTCGGCCATGCGCAGGGCCAGGTCCCGCATCTTGCTCCAGTCCTCGACGGCCTCACGGACGTCGGACAGGACGCGCAGCAGGTCGGCGGTGATCTGCTTCAGGTCGCCGCGGTCGGTCTCACGGTCGATCTCGACGTGGATCCAGGACTCGGTGTGCGTGTCGTGCGGCACCTCGCCGGTGGGCGGCGTGGTGAGCACCTCGATGAGCTTGCCGGTGAGGTCGCGGCGGACGAAGACCTGGGGGTGGATGACCACATGGATCCCCCGCCCCTGCCGCGTCAGCTCGTTGGTGACGGAGTCGACGAGGAAGGGCATGTCGTCGGTGACGACCTCGACGACGGAGTGGCTGCACGTCCAGCCGTTCTCTTCCACGGTGGGCGTGTGCACCCGCACGTTGGCCGTGCCCTGGGGGCGGTTCTCGGCCAGCCGGTAGTGGGAGAAGGCGGCTCCGAAGATGTCGACCGGGTCGCGGTCGCTGAGGTCCTCCGGGGCGGTGTGCAGGTAGTAGCGCTGGAGGAACGAGAGCACGGTGTCGTGGTCCGGGGTGCCGGGGCTGCTCTCGTCCGTGGTCCCAGTCGGTAGATACCCCCCGACCGGGCTGTTCTCAGCTACCCGGGCGGCCCTCTCGAGCAGCTCGGCCTTGGCTTCGTCCAGCTTGGTCTGCATTGTCCTCTGGCTCCTGTCGCGCGCCGTTGCGTGACGTTGAAGGAAGTACGGTGTCTTCCCCTCCGGTGTAACGCCGCGACGCGGGGTGTCCGGTCTGGTTCGACGCTATGCCGCGAGGTGGGATGAGCGGGGTTATATGAGCCAATCTTGAGCTGCCCGCGGGGTGTGACGCTGCTCTCTGCGACGCCCGGTCCCACGGTGCGCATGGCTTACCGGGAGCCCTTTCGGCTCCCTCCCGCCCGCGAAGACCAGCGACCGCCGCCCGGTCACGGATGTCGTCCGTGGTCTCCGGGCGCAGGGCAGGGGCAACAGTGCCCCCGCGAGCTATCGCGCTGATCACGCCACTAAGGCTATCGCTCCTTACAGGGCCTCCGTCATGAGCCGTATGTGTACAAAACCAGGGGTGGAACTTTGACGTTCTGCACAGGGGCAAACGGGGTGGGGAGGGCGTAACTGGCGGTGTCGGGTACAGAGAGGGAGGCTGGAGGGGGCTGGAGTGCCGGGCCGCGGTGGCGCCTGCACCGATGAGGACGGGCCGGACACAGGCCAGCCGCGGGCGCCCGTGTCCGAAAACAGCCGTCGACTGTGGCCCGTGGGCGAGGCCCGGGGTGATAGGCGGTGGGCGTTGCCCTCACCTGCCGCGCGGCCCCTTGGCAATACCCCCGCCCCGAGGCACGGTGCCACTAGACCGGTCAGCCCGACGGAGCCGCGGACCACGGCCCACCAGAGGAGCGCACCCGACATGACAGCGAAGATCCTCATCGTCACCGGCGACGCCGCGGAGTCCCTGGAGGTCCTCTACCCCTACCAGCGCCTCCGCGAGGAGGGCTACGACGTCCACATCGCGGCCCCCACCCGCAAGAAGCTCCAGTTCGTCGTCCACGACTTCGAACCCGGCTTCGACACCTACACCGAGAAGCCCGGCTACACCTGGCCCGCCGACCTCGCCTTCTCCGATGTCGACCCCGGTGACTACGCCGCCGTCGTCATCCCCGGCGGCCGCGCCCCGGAGTACCTCCGCAACGACCCCGAGCTCCGCAAGATCCTCAAGTCGTTCTTCGACTCCGACAAGCCGGTCGCCCAGATCTGCCACGGCCCACTGCTCACCGCGGCGATCGACAGCCTCAGCGGCCGCCGCGTCACGGCGTACCCCGCCCTGGAGCTGGACATGCAGGCCGCCGGCGCCACCTTCCAGGACGCCGAGGCGGTCGTCGACGGCACCCTGGTCTCGTCCCGCGCCTGGCCCGACCACTCGGCCTGGATGAGGGAGTTCCTGACGGTTCTGCGGGCGAAGGCGCCGGTGACCTGACGGCGGCGAGCCGTATGGCGCGGTGTGCGGGGCGCCGCGCCTGTCGCCCCGGTCGCCCCACGCTCACCTTCGCCGGTCGCCCCTCCAGGAGCCCCGCACACGCGGCCGATCCGGGAGCTCTTCGTACGCCACCGACCGGTCAGGCCCCCAACCGCTCCGCCTCCGCGACCGCCTCCCCGAGCGTGTCGACCACCGGCACCCCGACCGCCTCGAGGCTCGCCCGGCCGTGCGACCCCCCGGTGTACAGCACGGCGCGCGCCCCCACGTGCAACGCCGCCACCGCGTCATCGGCGGCGTCCCCGATCACCACCGTGCGAGCGGGATCCACACTCACGAGCGCCTTGAGATGCCGCACCATGTGCTCGGCCTTGCTGCCTCCGGACGGCCCGGTCCGCCCGTCGACCCGTAGGAAGTGCTCCTCGATCCCGAACCCCCGTACCAGCGGGACGAGTTCGTCATGCCCGTACATGCTCAGGATCGACTGGCTGCGCCCCGCCGACCGCCACCGCACCAGCAGCTCCGCCACACCCTCGGTGAGCCCGCACCCCACCCGGTGCTCGGTGTAGTACCGATGGAAGGTCTCGTCCATGACCTCCCACTCGGCGTCCGTCGGCAGCCGCCCCAGCAGCCGCTCGTAGAACTTCGGCACCGGCACGCAGTACAGCGACCGGTACTGCTCCATCGTGATCGGATCGAGCCCCAGCTCACCGAACGCGGCGTTGGTCGCCCCGATGATCGCGTCATTGTCGTGGAACAGCGTCCCGTTCCAGTCCCAGACGATGTGCGCCCCTACCAGCTTCCCCATGCCGAAAACCGTACCCGCCACCACTGACAATCATGAGAACAGCAGGTCACAGCAGGTGCGGGGCGGGAGCGGGGAGACGGGGCCCTGCGCCCCCGACTCCGGGCTCAGTCCCCCAGCCCCACCAGATTCCGGATCTCCTGAGTGGCGAACCACAGCAGCTCATGGTCCTCGGACCCGTCCACGACGAACTGCGCGTCGTCGTCCCCGCCGTCCGCCGCCTCAAGGGCCTGTGCGGCCGCCGCCACGTCCGTCTCCGCGTCGTCCGCGTCGACGTGCACGGCCGCCGCCTTGGCCAGCGCCACGCCCCCGGCGATCCGCACCTCGCCCAGCGCCGCCGGGTCCAGCCCTCGGTCGGGATCGGCGACGGCCGCCCCGTCGGGCACGTCCACGGCGACCACGACCCGGCGCCGCGGCACGCCCGGGTCCGCCGCCAGCAGCCGCAGCGAGGCCAGCGCGGCCCGGTTCAGCGCCGCGTACTCCAACTCCTCGATGTCGTCGGAGAGATACCACTCGCGCAGGGCCGGTGTGACGGCGTACGCGACGAGCGGTCCGCCGCCCAGCTCACCCGTCTTGTACGCCTCGGCGAGACCGGGGAGGGTCAGGGGGACGTAGACGCGCATGGCTGACCGCTTTCGTGTTCGTAAGGCTCCGCAAGAAACCCGGAGAGGGCGAGAGGGCGCTCCCGCGCCTCCCGGAGGGCTCTCAGGATACGTGCGGGCGTCCCCTTTCGAGTTCCCGCCGCCACCTCCCGCGGCGTCCACTCCGGTACGGGAACTCACCCTGGTCGCCCTTGCCTTCACTGGCCTCCGCGTCCCGCGATCACCCAGATAAGTGAAGTTCCCTGCCGCCTTCCCCGAGCCACCGCTTCCTTGCCGTCGGACCCCACGGCCCCGTACAAGATCACCAGTCACTAAGTTACTGCCCGGTATCTCCCGGGCCCGCCGAACGGGGACCCCATGAACAAGATCATGACCAGGGCACAGCACCGGCCCGGCACCCGCCCGCCGACCCGCCGCGACTCCCGCCGCCCAGCCGGCTCCCCGCCCCGCACACCGACCGGCGGCGTATCCCGTACGACATCCCCCGACGGCCGCCCACCCGGCTCCCCGAGCGCAACGGCAACGCGCTCCCGAACAAGGCCCACCGACACCCGCCCAGCGACCGCCCCAGCGGAAGCGCGGTCAGCAGCCGTATCCACCCGGCCTGGGGGCGGTCGCGCGGCCGGGTCGGCACAGGTGGGCGCAGGCGGCACTCCGCCGACGCCGGGACCCGTGATCCCCCACCCCCGCCCCACCGACGTCTTCGCCGACCGTCTCCTGCTGGTCCTGAGCGGCCAGCGCCCCGTGCACTCGATGCTCCGCCACACCGCGGGCCGTGCCTACGACGAACTCGCCTGGCTCGCCGAACGCGGCCCACTGCGCGCCCGCGGCACCCGACCCGTGGTCCGCGACATCGGCTACTTCGAGCCCCGTCCCGGCGCCGTCGAAGCGTTCGCCCGCATCGGCGCCGGCGAGCAGGTGCGCGCCATGGCCTTCCGTCTGGAGCAGGGCGGCGACCTTCGCTGGCGCTGCACGGCCGTTGAACTGGGCGGCCCTCGCAGGCCGCGCCCGCACGACGACTGACCACCGCCGCAGACCGCTCGGCATGGCGAAGGGCCGGGCTCCTGGAGGAGACCCGGCCCTTTCAGCCTCTATGGCACCGTCACCGTCTTCTCAACGGCACTGCGGCGCTCACCGGCGCTACTTCTTACGACGCCGCCCACCACGCGACTGCTTGCGGCGCTCCGCGCGCGTGAGGCCGTCGGCCTCCGAGCGCACCGGCTCGTCGCCGTTGTCGAAGTCGCCCTCGACGATGTCGCCCTCGCCGTCGACCTTGGGCGCGGTGTAGTGCAGGCGGTCCGGTCGGCGCGGAGCCTCGAGCCCCTTGGCGCGGATCTCGGGACGTGCGCCCGCCTGCGCCGGCACCGCGTCCTTCTTGTCCAGGTCGGCAACCGGCTTGGTGTCCTCGACCGGGACCTCCTCGACCTGCTGCTCGACCTGGACCTCCAGGTTGAACAGATAGCCGACGGACTCCTCCTTGATGCCCTCCATCATCGCGGTGAACATGTCGAAGCCCTCGCGCTGGTACTCGACCAGCGGGTCCTTCTGCGCCATCGCCCGCAGGCCGATGCCCTCCTGGAGGTAGTCCATCTCGTAGAGGTGCTCGCGCCACTTGCGGTCCAGGACCGACAGCACTACGCGGCGCTCCAGCTCACGCATGATCTCGGAGCCGAGCTGCGTCTCACGCTGCTCGTACTGCTCGCGTACGTCGTCCTTGATGGACTCCGCGATGAACTCGGCGGTCAGACCGGCCCGGTCGCCGGCCGCCTCCTCGAGCTCTTCGATGGTGACCTTCACCGGGTAGAGCTGCTTGAAGGCGCCCCACAGCCGGTCCAGGTCCCACTCCTCGGCGAAGCCCTCGGCGGTCTCCGCGCTGATGTAGGCGTCGATCGTGTCGTTCGTGAAGTGCTGCACCTGCTCGTGCAGGTCCTCGCCCTCCAGGACGCGGCGCCGCTCGCCGTAGATGACCTCGCGCTGGCGGTTGAGGACCTCGTCGTACTTCAAGACGTTCTTACGGGTCTCGAAGTTCTGCTGCTCGACCTGCGACTGCGCGGACGCGATCGCGCGCGTGACCATCTTGTTCTCGATCGGGACGTCGTCGGGGACGTTCGCCATCGCCATCACGCGCTCGACCATCTGGGCCTTGAACAGCCGCATCAGGTCGTCGCCGAGCGAGAGGTAGAAACGGGACTCACCCGGGTCGCCCTGACGGCCGGAACGACCGCGCAGCTGGTTGTCGATACGACGCGACTCGTGCCGCTCCGTGCCGAGGACGTAGAGGCCGCCGAGGTCCTTGACCTCCTCGAACTCCGCCTTGACCGCCTGCTCGGCCTTCTCCAGGGCGGCGGGCAGGTACTGGGCCCACTCCTCGATGTGCTCCTCGGGGTCGAGGCCCTGCTGGCGCAGCTCCGCCTCGGCGAGGTCCTCGGGGTTGCCGCCCAGCTTGATGTCGGTACCGCGGCCGGCCATGTTGGTGGCGACGGTGACGGCGCCCTTGCGGCCGGCCTGGGCGACGATGATCGCCTCACGGTCGTGCTGCTTGGCGTTCAGCACCTCGTGCTGGACACCGCGCTTGGACAGCTGCTGCGACAGGTACTCGGACTTCTCGACCGACGTCGTACCGACGAGGATCGGCTGGCCCTTCTCGTGCTTCTCGACGATGTCGTCGACGACCGCCTCGAACTTCGCGACCTCGGTGCGGTAGATCAGGTCCGACTGGTCCTTGCGGACCATCGGCCGGTTCGTCGGGATCGGGACCACGCCGAGCTTGTAGATCTGGTGGAACTCGGCGGCCTCGGTCATCGCCGTACCGGTCATGCCGCACAGACCGGGCTGTTCCTTGTCATTGTGGTCGTGGCGCTTGTAGAGGCGGAAGAAGTTCTGCAGGGTGATCGTGGCGAGGGTCTGGTTCTCGTCCTTGATGTCCACCCCTTCCTTCGCCTCGATCGCCTGGTGCATGCCCTCGTTGTAGCGGCGGCCGGCGAGGATACGGCCGGTGTGCTCGTCGACGATCATGACCTCGCCGTCGATGACGACGTAGTCCTTGTCGTTCTTGAAGAGCTCCTTCGCCTTGATGGCGTTGTTCAGGTAGCCCACCAGAGGCGTGTTCACCGACTCGTAGAGGTTGTCGATGCCCAGCCAGTCCTCGACCTTGGCGACACCGGCCTCGTGGATGGCGACCGTGCGCTTCTTCTCGTCGACGTCGTAGTCGCCGGTCTCCTCGAGGCCCTTGAGCGGGTTGCCGGCCTCGCCCTTCTTCAGGCGGGTGACCAGCTTGGCGAAGTCGCCGTACCACTTGGTGGCCTGGTCGGCGGGGCCGGAGATGATCAGCGGCGTACGGGCCTCGTCGACCAGGATGGAGTCGACCTCGTCGACGATGGCGAAGTTGTGGCCGCGCTGGACGAGTTCGTCCTTGGACCACGCCATGTTGTCGCGCAGGTAGTCGAAGCCGAACTCGTTGTTCGTGCCGTACGTGATGTCGGACCCGTACTGCTCACGACGCTGGGCCGGCGTCATGTTGGCAAGGATGCAGCCGACGGTGAGGCCCAGGAACTTGTGGACGCGGCCCATCATCTCGGAGTCGCGCTCGGCCAGATAGTCGTTCACCGTGATCAGGTGGACGCCCTTGTCCGACAGCGCGTTCAGATACGCGGGCAGCGTGCCGACGAGCGTCTTGCCCTCACCGGTCTTCATCTCGGCCACGTAGCCGAGGTGGAGGGCGGCGCCGCCCATGATCTGGACGTCGTAGTGGCGCTGGCCGAGGACGCGCTTGGCGGCCTCGCGAACCGTGGCGAAGGCTTCGGGAAGCAGGTCGTCCAGGGTCTCGCCGTCTGCGTACCGCTGCTTGTACTCATCGGTGAGGGCCCGCAGCTCGGCGTCGGAGAGGTCGACGAAGTCCTCTTCGATGGAGTTGACCTGGTCCGCGATGCGGTGCAGCTTGCGCAGGATCTTGCCTTCGCCTGCACGCATGATCTTCGAGAGGACGGACACGGGGGTTGGTCTCCTTGCCGGTCGGGCCTGGGACGGTCGGTTTCCATTTGACTTGGCTGAGCAACGGCCATCGTATGCGAGGACCCCGCCGCGCCGGGAGCCTGCCGGGGGCGCCGAGCGTCCACTGCTTCAAATCTCCGTCAAAGAGGACAACGGACGGGGGTCGCGGATGGTGCCGCGTTCCGCCCATGAATTGTGCGAAACGCAATCGCACGGTCACCCACCGCATAAACGTTGGCGCTTGTCACCGACCCGCGAGGAGAATCGGCCGATGGAACCCGTCACGCTCACCACCGACCGCCTCCAGATGCGCACGGTCGGCCCGAAGGACACCGATGCCGTGTACGAGGCCGCCCAGGATCCCGAGATCCAGCGCTGGACCACTATTCCCTCGCCCTACCTGCGCGAGCACGCGGAGAGCTTCACGGAACAACTCGTCCCCGAGGGCTGGAGGAACGGCTCGATGTTCACCTGGGGGCTGTTCCTTCCCGAGGGGGAGGACCTGGTGGGCATGCTCGGCCTCACGATGCGTTCGATGAGCGAGGCGGAGATCGGCTTCTGGGGCACCAAGGAGCACCGCGGCAACGGCTACATCACCGAGGCCGTCCTCGCCGCGTCCCGCTGGGCCTTCGTCCAGCTGTCGATCGACCGCGTGGAATGGCGCGCCGACGTCGGCAACCGAGCCTCCCGCGCGGTGGCCGAGCGAGCCGGCTTCTCCCTTGAGGGCACCCTCCGCTCCGCCATCGTCCACCAGGGCGTACGCCGGGACTGCTGGGTCGGCTCGCTGCTCCCGTCGGACCTGGCGCTGCCCTCGACGGCGCCGTACCTGCCGGCGCCGAAGGAGCCCTCCTAGCAGTTGCGGGCAAATCCCCAGCTCACCCCGCGTTGTCAGTGCCACCGCCTAAGGTGCCGAGCATGACCACCCCGCGCCCCACCACCGACCTCTCGGCCGACGAGGCCCGCCGCATCGCGCTGCGCGCGCAGGGTTTCGTCGGTGCCCCCGACCGCCGGTCCGGCGTCCGCGGCATCCTCCGTCACCTCGGCGCGGTGCAGCTCGACACCATCTCGGTCCTGGCCCGCTCCCACGAGCTGATCCCTTACGCGCGCCTGGGCGCGGTGGGCCGCAAGACGGTCGAGAAGGCCTACTGGACCGACACCCATGCCTTTGAGTACTGGTCCCACGCGGCCTGCATCCTCCCCGTCGAGGAGTGGCCCCACTTCGCCTTCCGCCGCCGCGCCTACCGCGGCCGCCCGCACTGGAACCACGATCTGCCCGACGGCGCCTACGACCAGGTGATCAAGCAGCTGCGCGCCGAAGGCCCCCTCACCGCGACCGAGCTGGGCGGCGCGAAGCGGACGAGCGAGTGGTGGGACTGGTCGGGCACCAAGGTCGCCGTCGAGCGGGCCCTGATGTACGGCGAGGTGGTCTGCGTCGAGCGCCGCGGCTGGAAGCGCGTCTACGACCTCGCCGAGCGCGCCGTTCCGCAGGCCTTGCTGCACGACGAGCTGGACGACGCCGAGTGCCTGCGCCGCCTGGTCCGCCTGGCCGGCCAGTCCCTCGGCGTCGGCACACGCGCGGACATCGCCGATTACCACCGTCTCAAGGGCGAGCAGGTCGACGCGGTGATCGCCGACTCGGGTCTGGTCCCGGTCACGGTCGAGGGCTGGGGCAAGCCGACCTGGGCCGACCCGGCGGCCCTTCAGACACCTCCGCGCGGCCGCCACCGTACGACGCTGCTGTCCCCGTTCGACTCCCTGATCTGGGAGCGGGCGCGCACGGAGCGGCTCTTCGGCTTCACCCACCGCCTCGAGGCGTACGTACCGAAGCAGAAGCGGATCCACGGCTACTTCGCGATGCCGGTCCTGGCCGGCGGCCATCTCGTCGGCCGCGTGGACCCGGCCCGCGAGGGCAGCACCCTGGTCGCCAAGCAGGTCACGCTGGACGGCCCGAAGGCGGTCCCCGCGGTGGCCCAGGCGCTGGTCGAGGCGGCGAGCTGGGTGGACTGCACGGACGTACGGGTGGAACGGGTCGACGCACCCGCCCTGCGCGAGCCGCTCGCCAAGGAGCTCGCCCTCCTGGTGGGGTGACCTCAGCTGACCTCAGCGGCCCTCACCGGATCTCGAGGATCTTCTCCCGCATCGCGTACACCACGGCCTCCATCCTGGAGTGCAGCTGAAGCTTCTCCAGGATGTTGCGCACATGGTTCTTCACGGTGTTCTCGGAGATGAACAACTCCTTGGCGATATCGCGGTTGTTCATCCCCGTGGCGACGAGCTTGAGGACCTCCAGCTCACGGTCCGTGAGCCGCGGCGCGGGCACGAGCCGACGCTCGTCCGTGCGCTGGATCATCGACTTGAACTCGGTGAGCAGCTTCGACGCCATGGACGGGCTGATCTGCGACTGGCCGTCGGCCACCGCGCGGATGGCCGTGGCGACCTCGTCCGTGGAGATCTCCTTGAGGAGATATCCGGTCGCGCCCGCCTTGATCGCGTCGTAGAGATCGGCCTCCTCGTCGCTGATCGTCAGCATGATGATCTTCGCGCTGGGGGCTACCTCCTTGATGGAGGTGCAGGCCTCGATCCCGCCCCGCTTGGGCATCCGCACATCCATCAAGACGATGTCCGGTAGCAGGTCAGCGGCCTTGTCGACGGCTTCCGCGCCGTCTCCCGCCTCTCCCACCACCTGGATGTCCTCCTCGGCGGCGAGCACGATCTCCAGTCCACGGCGGAACAGGGCGTGGTCGTCCACCACGAGGACTCTGATCGGCTCCTTGCGTGGAGAGCCCGCCTCCGGGCCCATGCCGACGACATCGCCGTCGGCACCCTCGTCCCGCATCGGTCCGAAGCTGTCCGCCATCGTTCCTCCCCCTGAAGGCTGTGGCTGGTCGTTTGCCATCGCCAACCCAAGGCAGCGGCCCAACGGTTGGACCGGTGCGGCCATGATTTCATGCCCGGCCCACACTCCGGTGACGAGCGGGGCGCGAAGTGGTCGCACACCGGTGCCCCTGGGGGCGCACACGCGCTCCAGGGGCACCGGCTCAGCTGTCAGCCGGGTGGTTCAGCCGCCCAGCGTGCCACCTGCCGCGGGAGAATGCGCCTGGGTGACCATCGGGTCCGTGTTGAGGTGGATGACCCCGTAGTCATAGGCGTGCCGCCGGTAGACGACGCTCGGTTCCTTCGTCTCGGAGTCGACGAAGAGGTAGAAGTCGTGCCCGACCAGCTCCATCTCGTAGAGGGCCTGGTCGAGGGTCATCGGGGAGGCGACGTGTGTCTTCTCGCGTACGACGAGGGGCCCTTCGCCCTTCACTTCCAGCGAGCCGATCTTCTTGGTGGGAACTCCGTCCGACTCTTCTTCCTGGAAGGTGTGGCCGTTGCCATTGAGCGTCGCGGCGCCCGGAACGTGGTCGGGGACCTCGGCCGCCGTGAGTCGGCGTGCGCCTCGGCGCGAGTAACGCTTGTCGTGCTGCTTGCGCAGCCGGGCATCCAGCTTCTCCGCCGCCAGATCGAGTGCCGCGTACGGATCGCTGGCCGCGGCCTCCGCCCGGATCACCGGACCGCGGGAGCGGAGCGTGATCTCCACTCGATCACTGCGGTCGGCCTGTCGCGGGTTGGGCTCCTTGGACACCTCGACGTCGAGGCTGATCACCTTGGCATCGAGCCTCTGGATCTTCTCCAGCTTCAGCTTCTCGGCCACGTGCTTGCGGAACCGCTCGGGCACCTCGGTCTTGCGGCCCTTGACGACGATGTCCACGCAGAACTCCGTTCCCGGATCGCTCCGCTCCATCGGCGGAGCATCTCCCTTTTGCACCAGGCTCCGGTGACCCCGGAACCTCGGACTCGGCGACTTCCACCTCCTCCTCCCCCATGGGCAAGATCTCCACCCCATGGCCGCGGGTGATTGCTCGAAACCCACGGCACGGCATTCGGATATGACGGGGATGGCCTGCGCCTTTCCCTCACAACCGAACATATCTCGCCCGGACGGATGTCGTCACCCTCTACTGCGGCGTACCTCCGTTCAGGTGAATTGACCCTCTCGTTACCTGCAACGATGCAAGTTCGCAGTCAGTTCCGGTTTATTTCGAAAGAATCCGGAGTAGCCGCGACCACAGCCGCGCAGATCGGGTCATGGGACCGTCTGACGCCCATGATTCCCGGCATCTCACGCGTCCGCCGCACAGCGCCCTCCATCGATCCAGCGTTCCGTTCCCCTCTGCTTTCCCGACTTCCCGCCCGGTACACAGCCGTTGTCCCGTCACCGCACTCATCCGGCCCTGCGGTTACCGGTCTATACGCGTCCACCTCCCCGACCGTTCTGCCGAATGCGCTCGCTCGCTCCGACTCGGCCAACTCGGTCCGACCCGCTTCCCCCAATGCCGCCCGCAAGGCCCGCGTCGCCTCCGCCAAGGACGCCCCCGTCGTCATCAGGTCGTCCACCAGGACGACTGGGCAACGCCCGGCGCCCGCGAGCAACCGGCCTCCCCCGGAAGCCACCGTCAGCGCGCCGGCGAGATTGTCCAGCCGCTGCCGGGAGTTGAGCCCCGACTGATCGGCCACCGCACGCCGTTGCCGGAGCACGGCGAGCACACGGGCCGGCGTACCGGCCCGTCGCAGCTCACCAGCGGCCGAGAGCGCGATCCGGCGTGCCGGATCATGCCCGCGCGCCCGAACCGCAGCCCGCGCGGACGGAACCGGTACGAGCAGCACCGGCGCGCCGACGCCCCCGAACCGCTCCGCCCCGTCTGCCCGCGCCTGAGGACTTCGGGACGACACAGCCCGCCCTGGCGCCCCACGGCCCTGCGCACCGGCCCCTGGAAGATCCGGACCGGCCTCCCGAAGCCCCGCCCGCACAGCCCCGGCCAGGGCCGCTCCGAGCGGCGCCGCGAGTGCCAGCGCGCCGCGTTCCTTGTGGGCCAGGAGCATGGCCCGCACCTCGTCCGCGTACCGGGCCGCCGCGTGCACCACCGGCAGCCCGGGCGGCTCCGGCACCGGTCGCACCCGGCTCGGTGCGGTCCCGCTCAGGACGGCACGGCACTCCGGACAGAGCACCGTACGAGGCCTTCCACAGCCTCCGCACTCGGCCGGCAGCACCAAGTCGGTGAGGTCCTGCCACCACCCCCGCATGCCCACCACTGTGCCAACGTCCGCCCCGACCGACCACCCCTGTGGATAACCCCCTGTGGAAAACTCCGAGCCCTGCATGGAGGCCGCCGAATCCGTCCGCCAGCGGTCTCGGAGGCCCTACCCCGAATGCCGCCCCCACCCGAATACGGCAGCAACAAAGAAGCGGCCGCTCCCCCGGGAGTCCCACCCCGGCCGGAAGCGACCGCCACGCTCACCACTCACCGTCCCCGAACCTCGACGGTTCGGCCGGACGAAACCTCACCCGGGATAAACCGGCGCCGTCCCGTCCGTCACCACCTTCTGCCACTGGGCCCCGGACGGCAGCCGTACGATCCCGTCCTCCGAGTACCCGACCAGCGGCAGCCGCGCGTCCTCGGACGCGGTGATCTCCTTCACCCCGCTGAGTGCCGCGGGCGCAGGCCCTTCCGGCGTGGAGCCGTCGACCTGCACATACCGCATCGTCTGCACGCCGCCCTGCTCACGGCCGACCACGACGAGCCGGCTGTCACCGGCCCACGACATGGCCGTGACCTCCTCCAACTCGGGCGTCGCAGAGCGCAGTTCGTGCACCGAGACGGTCGTGGAGTCGCCGGCCTTGCCGTCCTCGCCCCGTTCGATCCGGCCGATGAGCAGCGACGACTTGTCGCCGTCCTTCACCACGAGCGCGATGCGCACACCGTCCGCGGCCACCCGCACGGATTCGATGCGCCCCTCAAGACCCGGCGGAGTCTTCACCACCAGCGGCTCGCCCACGCCCTCCTTCAGCAGAAGCAGCCTGGGGTTGTCGGGATCGCGGTCGGCCACCCAGAGGTCTCCCTGCGCGTCCCAGCTGGGCGCGGACAGCCGTTCCTCGTCGGTCGGGCCCGCGCTGGTCAGCTCGGGATCCCCGAGCGGCCCTCCGGCGACCAGCGCACCCACGTACAGGTTCCTGCCGTCGAGACCGACCCCGGCCGCCATGGCCTCGTCACGCGAGACCGCCACAGACTCCAGCTGCCTCTCGCCCTCGCCCAGGGCGCCCGGCACAGGGTCGGGGTTCGTGCCGTTGGTGGCCGCGGCCAGCCGTACCAGCCGGTGCTTGTCGTCGAGGAAGTACAGATAGTCGGCGCGTTCCACGGACCCGCGCGCGGCGACGGCCTCCGCACGGTCCTCGGTCAGCGCGCACAGCTGCCTGCCACCCGCCCGCAGCTCGACCTCGTCCACGGTCGGGGTGAGGTTCTGAAGGGTGAACAGGAGCTGGGCCGCCATCTCGTTGCACTTGGTCAGCCCGACCCGCGCGGCCTTGTCGTTCAACCGCACGGTCAGCCGGTTCTGGTCGTCCGGCGTCAGTGTGGTGACGTCCTTCTTCAGCGCCGTTCCCGTGGGGAAGCTCGACCTGACCACCGGGTTGAGCCAGCTGGTGGGCCCCTTGAGCAGGGAACGCACGGTCTGCGTCATGGGGTCGACGTTGCGGCGCACATAGACGGGATCGGCGACGGCCGCCGTGTGCGGGGAGGTCCCGAGCGTGGTGCTCGTGGCGAAGTAGTACTTGTCGACGGACATGTAGTTGCGCTGGAAGTCCGACTTGCCCATGACCACGCCGCGCGGCGGCACGTCGATACGCCACTGCTTGGTCTTCTTGTCCCGGGTGAGGTGCATCGACTCGCTGTAGTCCCCGCCTGCGGACGCGTACGACTGCTGCGCGTCGACCGTGGCGACCTTGGTACCGGTCAGCGTGTACGAGAGGTTGTCGGTCTCCTCCCGGCCTCCCACCCGGTCGACGTCGGCGCCCGGCCCGTCGGCGAGCACCGTGGTGGACAGCTGGGGCCGCCAGTTGTCCGACGCTTCCTTCGTCAGGTACTTGCGCGCTATCTCGTAGTCCGGATCGTCGCTGGTCAGTGCCTCCAGGAAGCCCGACACGATCTCGGAGGACGACGCGTCCTCGTGCGGCGGCATGGCGAAGACCCGCACCTGGGTGTCCTGGCGCGGCGTGGACTCGACGCCTCGCAGATCGCCGCTGTCGGGCATCGAGGCGCACCCGGCCAGCAGTACGACGCCACAGGCGGCGTACACCACCGCGCGCCCCGGCGGGCGCCGGGCGCCCCCCTCGCGGTCAGCGCCCACGAGATGCCTCCCCATGCTTGCTCGACTCCTCGGTGCCCCCGGCATCCTCGCTCAGCGGCTCTTCCGCAGCACGCGTCTCGTCCTGGCTCCGCGCGCCCGACACGGGCCGGGGCACCACCCGCGCGCCGTTGCCGGGCAGGGCCGTCGGATCGGCCTTCGGGACCGCTGAAGCCCCGAGGCGGGGCGGGATCGGATCCCTGGACGGCTTCGCGGGGACCTGGTCGCCGTTGGGCTGGGTCGGCAGCGTTGCGGCCTTGGCGCCGCCGCCGTTCGGCAGACCGGCGTCATCGAGGCCACGATTGCGCCGCGAGTCCTTGGGCTCCAGGGGTATCGGCGAGCCCCTCAGCGGCTCGTCCGCCGTCCGCGGCAGCGTCAGCCGGAACTGCGAGCCGCCACCCGGCTCGCCCCACGCCTGGAGCCAGCCGCCGTGCAGCCGCGCGTCCTCCAGCGCGATGGACAGGCCCAGACCCGTACCGCCCGTGGTGCGCGCGCGTGCCGGGTCGGCCCGCCAGAAGCGGCTGAAGACGCGGGTCGCCTCACCGGGCTTGAGCCCGACGCCGTAGTCGCGCACCGCGACGGCGACCGCACCGCCCGCCGCCGCGAGCTTGACGACGACGTCCCTGCCCTCGCCGTGCTCGACGGCGTTGACGACGAGGTTGCGCAGCACGCGCTCCACCCGCCGGGCGTCGGCCTCGGCGACGACGGGCTGCTGGTCGCCGACCACGCGTATCTGCGTGCCCTTGCGCTCGGCCAGCGGCTCGGCGCCGCTGACGACGCGGCGTACGACCTCTCTGAGGTCGATCGGCTCGGCCTCCAGCGCCGCCGCACCCGCGTCGAAACGACTGATCTCCAGCAGATCGGCGAGCAGCGACTCGAACCGGTCCAGCTGGTCGGCCAGCAGTTCCGCCGACCGCGCGGTCACCGGGTCGAAGTCCTCGCGCGCCTCGTGGATGACGTCGGCGGCCATGCGTACGGTCGTCAGCGGTGTGCGCAGCTCGTGCGACACGTCGGACACGAACCGTCGCTGCATCCGCGAGAGGTCCTCCAGCTGCTGGATCTTCAGCTGAAGGTTCTGCGCCATCTTGTTGAAGGCCTCGCCGAGCCGCGCGATGTCGTCCTCGCCGGTGACCTTCATCCGTTCCTGAAGCCGCCCCGCCGACAACCGCTCGGCGATCCCGGCCGCCATCCGCACGGGCGTGACGACCTGCCGCACCACGAGCCAGGCGATGGCCCCGAGAAGTACGACGACGAAGAGCCCGGCGGTGGCCAGCGTCCCCTTGACCAGGCTCAGCGACTTCTCCTCCTGGGTGAGCGGGAAGAGGTAGTACAGCTGGTACGGGTCGCCGTTGGGGTCGTTGACCTGCTTGCCGATGACGAGGGCCGGCTGGGCCTCCTTGTCGGCGGTGGGGTTGTAGACGATGCGGGTGTAGCTCTGGAACGCCCCCATGTTGCTGTCGATCCGCTCGCGCAGATCCTCGGGCACGCTCGATGTCGGGTCCACTCCGCCGGATGCGCGCGGGCCGCGTCCACCGGTGTCTCCTCCGGCCGAGGCCGGGAGGGTCACCACGTCGAAGGCGCCCTGCCCGCCGCTGGACAGCGAGGAGACGAGGTCGCTCATCCACTGGATGACGTTCTGCTCGGAGCGCTCGTCCGCCGTCGCGCCGTCGTCGGCGGTCCCGGCGGCAGCCTCGTCGGCACTCTGCTTGGCCGCCGCGAACCCGCCCGTGGCCTGGCTCTGCGAGGCCTTCACCTTGGCGTCCAGGAGCCCGTTGCGCACCTGCCCGATGACCACGAAGCCCAGCAGCAGGACGACGCCGAGCGACATCAGCAGGGTGGTGACGACGACCTTGAGCTGGATGTTGCGCCGCCACAGCCGCATGACGGGCAGCAGCGGCCGACGCACCCAGCGCAGCAGGAGACGAAGGACCGGGCTGCCCTGGACTCCGCCCTGAAGCAGCCCGCCCTCGAGGAACCGTCCCCAGCGGGAGCCCGCCGCCTTCCGGCCGACAGGCCGCTCCGGCCGGGCCCCGGTCCGACCGGGGGCCGCAGCGGCACTGTCCCGGGACATGTCAGCTCGGCCCTGCCTTGTAGCCGACGCCACGGACGGTCACCACGATCTCCGGCCGCTCCGGGTCCTTCTCGACCTTGGAACGCAGCCGCTGCACATGCACATTGACCAGTCGGGTGTCGGCCGCGTGCCGGTAGCCCCACACCTGTTCGAGGAGCACCTCACGCGTGAACACCTGCCACGGCTTACGGGCCAGCGCGACCAGCAGGTCGAACTCCAGCGGCGTCAAGGCGATCGACTGGCCGTCCCGCTTCACGGAATGCCCGGCCACATCGATGACGAGATCACCGATGGCGAGCTGCTCGGGCGCCGGCTCCTCCGACCTCCGCAGGCGCGCCCGGATCCGGGCGACGAGCTCCTTCGGCTTGAACGGCTTCACGATGTAGTCGTCGGCGCCGGACTCCAGGCCCACCACGACGTCCACGGTGTCGCTCTTCGCCGTGAGCATCACGATCGGCACCCCGGACTCCGCCCTGATCAGACGGCACACCTCGATACCGTCCCGCCCGGGCAGCATCAGGTCGAGCAGCACCAGATCTGGCTTGGCCTCCCGGAATGCGGCCAGCGCCTTGTCGCCGTCAGCTACGAAAGACGGCTCAAAACCTTCACCACGCAGCACAATGCCGAGCATCTCGGCCAGTGCGGTGTCGTCGTCGACGACAAGGACTCGTCCCTTCATAAACGACATCATCCCATTCTCATAACAGTGGCGAAGGCAGTGGTGAGATAGGTCACCGGCCAGTGACCTTAGTCGTAGGCGGTCGCCACTGTCTGCCCTCGCCCCCATCACAGACTGTGACTTTTGGGCGGGTATGCCCCGCTCTACCCGCCCAACCGGCTCCGGCCCCTACTTCACAACGTCCACATCACCCGCCCGCGACCCGGCGTACAACTCGGCCAGCGCCTCGGCCGTCACCGGCGACACGACGCCTTCCTCGGTGACGATCGCCGTCACCAGCTCGGGCGGCGTCACATCGAAGGCCGGGTTGTACGCCTGGGTCCCCAGCGGTGCCACCGGAATCCCGCCCCCCGGCTCCCCACCCGCCGTCGGCGCCTGAGGCGCCGCGATCTCGGTCACCTCGAAGCCGGGGCGCTGCTCGACCTCGATGGACGCCCCGTCCGCCGTGTCCGGATCCACCGTCGTCAGCGGCGCCACCACGATGAACGGCACATGGTGATAGCGCGCGAGCACGGCCAGGGGATAACTCCCCACCTTGTTCGCCACCGAGCCGTCGGCCGCGATGCGATCCGCGCCGATCAGCACCGCGTCCACCTCACCGGCCGCGAACAGCGAGCCCGCCGCGCTGTCGGTGAGCAGGGTGTACGCCATCCCGTTGCGCGCCGCCTCGTACGCCGTCAGACGCGCCCCCTGCAGCAACGGCCGCGTCTCGTCCACCCACAGCCGCCTGAGCCGCCCGACCCGATGCGCCGCCTGCGCCACCGCGAACGCCGTGCCCTCGCCGCCCGAGACCAGCGCCCCGGTGTTGCAGTGCGTGAGGATCCGGTGCCCACCTCCGGGCAACAGCTCGTCCAGCAGCGCCAGCCCCCGCTCGGCCATCCGAACACTGGCCTCGGCGTCCTCTTCGTGCAGCGCCCGCGCCGCCACCAGCGCCGCGGCAGCCGCCTGCTCGACGTCCCCGCCGCCGGCCAACTCGGCCCGGTACGCGGACCGAGCGCGTTGCACGCCCACGGCGAGGTTCACCGCGGTGGGCCGGGCGCCCGCCAGTGAGTCCGCGGCGGCGTCCACGTCGAAGCCACGCGCGGCGGCGAGCGCGACCCCGTACGCCCCGGCGATCCCGAGCAGCGGCGCCCCGCGCACGGCGAGCGAACGGATCGCCTCCACCAGCGCCGGAGCGTCCGTACAGACCAGTTCGACCTCCTCGGCCGGTAGCCTCGTCTGATCGAGAAGGACCAGTACGGGACCTTCGGGTGGTTCGTCCCATCGGATCGCCGGAATCTCGGTCGGCCTGCTGTCCTCGCCGGATTGCGCGTGCTGATCAGCCATGTGGCCAGTCTGCCCCTTGTCCGGCGGACAATTGAAGGTGCGCAGCCCATACCGCGACCGGTACCCAGCCGACCACCCCATGGCACGATGGCTGCCAACCTGCCACCGCGACCGCGGACGGGCACCGTGAAGGAGCGACGATGAAAGACACTCCGGGCTGGGCCTCGCCCGGATCCGCCCCGTCCGACGGACAGGAACCCGGCGCGACCGGTCCTGCCGAGCCCGCAGACCGCCCCGCCCCCGAGCAGCAGCCGGGAGCGGACCCACAGGACCCCGGCTCGAAGTGGTCCAAGGAGCAGCCGCCACCCGGCCAGTGGTCCGCGCCCACCGGGTCCCCGGCTCCCGGCCAGGCCCCGCCAGCCCCACCGCCCGGCCCGGGCTGGGGCGCTCCACCTCCCGCCGGCCCGGGCGGTCACGGCGGATACGGCGGCGGCCACCCGGGCTACGGCCCTCCTGGCGCATACGGCGGTTGGGGAGGCGGCTGGGGCGGACCTCCGCCCGCGGCGAAGCCCGGTGTGATCCCGCTGCGCCCGCTCGGCGTCGGCGAGATCCTCGACGGCGCCGTCTCCACCATGCGCACCTACTGGCGCACGGTCCTCGGCATCTCCCTGACCGTCGCGATCGTGACGGAGATCCTCGTCATCCTCGTCCAGGGCTTCATCCTGAACGACCGCACCAGCACCGAGGCCCTCAACGACCCGAACGCCAGCCTCGACGAACTGACCCGCGCCATGGGCGACGCCATGCTCAGCTCCAGCGTGATCCTCCTGATCTCGCTGATCGGTGCGATCATCGCCACCGCCCTGCTGACGACGGTCACCAGCCGGGCGGTGCTCGGCAAGTCGGTCACCACCGGCGAGGCCTGGCGCGACGCGCGCACTCAGGTACCGCGGCTCTTCGGCCTGCTCTTCCTGCTGCTGCTCATGACCGTCGGCCTGGTCATCGTCGGCGCCTTGCCCGGCATCCTCGTGGCCGCCTCGGGCTCCGGCGACGCGGGCGCGGCTCTCACCATCCTGGGCATGCTCGCCGCCGGCCTGGTCGCGCTGTGGCTGTGGTTCCGCTTCTCCCTGGCCTCGCCCGCGCTGATGCTGGAGAAGCAGGGCATCGTGAAGGCACTGAGCCGCTCCGCCAAGCTGGTCCGCGGCTCCTGGTGGCGCGTCTTCGGCATCCAGCTGCTGGCCATGATCATCGCGAACATCGTCGCGGCGATCGTCGTCATCCCCTTCACCTTCCTCGCCGCCGCCCTCAGCGGTGACGCCACCACCAACATCCTCGACGGCAGCACCGACCTCGGCTGGACGTTCCTCATCGTCAGCGGCGTCGGTTCGGTGATCGGCTCCATGATCACCTTCCCGATCTCGGCCGGCGTCACGGTCCTGCTCTACATCGACCAACGCATCCGCCGCGAGGCCCTCGACCTCGAACTCGCCCGAGCCGCCGGCGTCCAGGACTACGGCACCGGCACCTCGGGGAGCTGAACCGGTGAGCTTTGCGGGGGGAGTTCTCACTACGGCGTCAGCACTGCCGGACACGGCCGGACGCGCGTTGCTGCGCGCCGGCGGCACATCCGTACGGGCGCTGTCGCATCCGGCCGACACATCCGTACTGTCGTTGCTCGCACGCTCCGACGACGAGCCGCCCCTGACGATCCCCCGTGATCCCGCGCGGGAGGCGGCCCGGCGCGAGCTGTCCAAGGGCATGTACCACGAGAACGAACCCAGTTGGTTCCAGCGCGCCCTGGACGCCTTCTGGGACTGGGTCGAGGACCTGTTCACCAGCGCCTCGACCGTGACGCCCGGAGGACCGCTCGGCCTGGTCGTCGTCATCCTGGTCGTCGTAGCGGTCCTGGGCGCCCTCTGGTGGCGCCTCGGTACCCCGCGCCGCCAACCCACCTCCTCCGCCGCCCTGTTCGACGACCGCCCCCGCAGCGCCGCCGAACACCGCGCCGCCGCCGACGCACACGCCGCCCAGGCCCACTGGAACCAGGCCGTCCAGGAACGCATGCGCGCCATCGTCCGCTCACTGGAGGAACGCGCACTCCTCGACGCCCGCCCCGGCCGCACCGCGGACGAGGCCGCCGCCGAGGCAGGCCGTCCACTGCCCGCCCACAGGGACCGACTGCGCTCCGCCGCCCGGGACTTCGACGACGTCACATACGGCGGACGGGCCGCGACCCAGCAGGCGTACCAGCGCATCAAGGAACTCGACCGCGACCTGGAGAACACCAAGCCCCAGCTCGCGACCAGCGCACCCAGCACGGCCCACAACGCCCGCCAGGGAGCCGCCGAATGACCGCCGGGGCCACGCTCCCGTCCACCTCGGCCTCGCCCACCGCACGCCAGGTGTGGACCCGCGCGCGAGGCATCGGCCTCGCCGTCGTGCTCCTGCTGGCGGCAGCCGTCGTGATCGCCACGATCCGTTCCGACGCCCGGCACGGCTCCCTCGACCCACGCTCCGCCGACCCCAAGGGCAGCCGGGCCGTCGCCGAACTCCTCGCCGACCGCGGCGTGGACACCCGCGTGGTCACCACCCTGGACGAGGCACGCGCCGCGTCCGCCGCGGACACCACGCTCCTCGTCGCCGCGCCCGAACTGCTGACGCACCGTCAACAGTCCTCGCTGCGCTCGGCGACCGCCGGCTCCGGCGGCCGTACCGTCCTCGTCGCCCCCGGCAGCTGGTCCGTCGAACGACTCGTGCCCGGGGTCACCGCGGACCCCGCCACCAGCCTCGACTCGGAACTCGCCCCCGACTGCGCCCTGCCGGCCGCCCAGCGCGCCGGCACCGCCGACCTGGGCGGAATCCGCTACACCACCACCCACCTCGACGCCGACGAGTGCTACCCCAGCGACCGCCTGGCGACCCTGCTGCGCGTCCCGGAGACCACCGGGGACGGCGACGGCGACACCGTCGTCCTCGGTGCGCCCGACATCCTCCACAACGAACACCTCGACGAGCAGGGCAACGCCTCTCTCGCCCTCCAACTCCTCGGCTCCCGCCCCCACTTGGTCTGGTACCTCCCCTCGCTCTCCGACGCGTCGGCCGCCGACGCGGACGACGAGCGCAGCTTCTTCGACCTGCTCCCCTCGGGCTGGCTCTGGGGCACGCTGCAGCTCTTCATCGCCGCAGCCCTGGCCGCCCTCTGGAGGGCACGTCGACTCGGCCCCCTGGTGCCCGAAAAACTCCCCGTGGCGATCCGCGCCTCCGAAACCGTCGAAGGCCGCGCCCGTCTCTACCGCAAGGCAGCCGCCCGCGACCGCGCCGCAGCCGCTCTTCGCTCCACCACCCGCACGCGCCTCGCCCCCCTCGTAGGTGTCCCCGTCTCCCAGGCGCACGCGCCCGAGGCCCTGCTCCCCGCTCTGTCCGCCCACCTCCACAATCACGGAGACGGACAGACCCTGCCCACACTGCTCTTCGGCCCGCCGCCCGGCGACGACGCGGCCCTCATCTCCCTCGCCGACCAACTCGACGCCCTCGAAAGAGAGGTACGCCGTCCATGATGGACCCGACCACTGACAACGCCGGGAACACCGGGGACCCGGGCACCGCCCGCGCCTCCCTGGAAGCCCTGCGCGCCGAGATCGCCAAAGCCGTGGTCGGCCAGGACCCCGCCGTGACCGGCCTCGTCGTCGCCCTCCTCTGCCGCGGACACGTTCTACTAGAAGGAGTCCCCGGGGTCGCCAAAACGTTGCTCGTCCGCGCCCTCGCATCCGCACTCGAACTCGACACCAAGCGCGTCCAGTTCACTCCCGACCTCATGCCGAGCGACGTGACGGGTTCCCTCGTCTACGACACCCGCAGCGCCGAGTTCTCCTTCCAGCCCGGCCCGGTCTTCACCAACCTCCTCCTCGCCGACGAGATCAACCGCACCCCGCCGAAGACCCAGTCCTCCCTGCTGGAGGCTATGGAGGAGCGCCAGGTCACGGTCGACGGCACACCCCGCCCGCTTCCCGACCCCTTCCTGGTCGCAGCGACCCAGAACCCGGTGGAGTACGAGGGCACGTACCCCCTCCCCGAAGCCCAGCTGGACCGTTTCCTCCTCAAGCTCACGATCCCGCTCCCCTCCCGCCAGGACGAGATCGACGTCCTCACCCGCCACGCCGAGGGCTTCAACCCACGCGACCTGCGCGCCGCCGGCGTACGCCCCGTAGCCGGCCCCGCAGACCTGGAGGCGGCACGCGCGGCGGTCGCCAAGACGACGGTCTCCCCCGAGATCACGGCCTACGTCGTCGACATCTGCCGAGCCACCCGAGAATCGCCGTCCCTCACCCTGGGCGTCTCCCCGCGCGGCGCGACCGCCCTCCTCGCCGCGGCCCGCGCATGGGCCTGGCTGACCGGTCGCGACTACGTCATCCCCGACGACGTGAAGGCCCTCGCCCTCCCCGCCCTCCGCCACCGCGTCCAACTCCGACCGGAAGCCGAGATGGAAGGCGTCACCGCCGACTCCGTGATCAACGCGATCCTCGCCCACGTCCCCGTCCCCCGCTGATGGCCCTCACCGGACGCGCCGCACTCCTCGCGGCCCTAGGCTCCCTCCCCGTAGGCATCTGGGACCCCAGCTGGACGGGCATCCTCGCGGTCAACGCACCCCTGCTCGCGGCCTGCGCCTGCGACTTCGCCCTGGCAGCACCCGTACGCCGACTGGGTCTGACCCGCTCCGGCGACACCTCCGTACGCCTGGGCGAGACGGCCGACGTCACCCTCACGATCACCAACCCGTCCGGCCGCCCACTCCGCGCCCACGTCCGCGACGCCTGGCCGCCGAGCAGCTGGCAGCCCGGCACAGAGGTGGCGGCCTCCCGCCACCGCGTGACGATCCCCGCCGGCGAACGCCGACGCCTCACCACGCGACTACGCCCCACCCGCCGAGGCGACCGCCAGGCCGACCGCGTGACGATCCGCTCCTACGGCCCCCTGGGACTCTTCGCCCGCCAGGGCACCCACAAGGCCCCCTGGACGGTACGGGTCCTCCCCCCGTTCACGAGCCGCAAGCACCTGCCCTCAAAGCTGGCCCGCCTGCGCGAACTCGACGGCCGCACCAGCGTCCTCACGCGCGGCGAGGGCACAGAATTCGACAGCCTCCGCGAGTATGTCCCCGGCGACGACACACGCTCCATCGACTGGCGCGCCACGGCCCGACAGTCCACGGTCGCCGTACGCACCTGGCGCCCCGAGCGCGATCGCCACATCCTCCTCGTCCTGGACACCGGCCGCACCTCGGCGGGCCGGGTCGGCGACGTCCCACGCCTCGACGCCTCCATGGACGCGGCCCTGCTCCTGGCCGTCCTCGCCTCCCGAGCCGGCGACCGCGTGGACCTCCTCGCCTACGACCGCCGAGTTCGCGCCCTCGTCCAGGGCCGCGGAGCAGGCGATGTCCTTCCGTCCCTGGTCAATGCCATGGCCACACTCGAACCCGAACTCCTCGAAACAGACGCCCGAGGCCTTACGGCCACAGCTCTCCGTACGGCCCCCCGCCACTCCCTGATCGTGCTGCTCACCACCCTCGACGCGGCCCCGATCGAAGAGGGCCTGCTCCCCGTCCTCTCCCAACTCACCCAGCGCCACACAGTCCTGCTCGCATCAGTAGCGGACCCTCACATCGCCCGCATGGCAACCGCCCGCGGCAACACGGACTCGGTGTACGAGGCAGCAGCAGCCGCCCAGGCCCAGAGCGAACGCAACCACACTGCGGACCAGCTCCGCCGACGTGGCGTTACGGTCGTCGATGCGACGCCGGAAGAGCTGGCGCCGGCATTGGCGGACGCCTATCTGGCCCTCAAGACAGCGGGGCGCCTGTAATTCACGCACGGGGGAGTCCGTCGGACTCCAATTGCACACGACCCAGAAATGCAGAAAGCCCCCGAACCGGTATCCCCGGTCGGGGGCTTTCTCAAGATTTGTTCGGCGGTGTCCTACTCTCCCACAGGGTCCCCCCTGCAGTACCATCGGCGCTGTAAGGCTTAGCTTCCGGGTTCGGAATGTAAC
>NZ_JBHTRZ010000013.1:0-27334 GCF_042795335.1 Streptomyces sp. NPDC056479
ATTCCGAACCCGGAAGCTAAGCCTTACAGCGCCGATGGTACTGCAGGGGGGACCCTGTGGGAGAGTAGGACACCGCCGAACAAATCTTGAGAAAGGCCCACGCCATTTGGCGTGGGCCTTTTTGCGTTTAAGCTCAGGCGTATGCGCTATGAACTGGTGATCTTCGACAACGACGGCGTACTCGTCGACAGCGAGCCCATTTCCAACAGGCTCCTCGCCGCGTACCTCACCGAGCTGGGGCACCCGACGTCGTACGAAAACTCCATTCGGGACTACATGGGGTCGGCGATGCACCGGATTCATGACCTGGTGTTGGAGCGGACGGGGCGGCGGTTGCCCGAGGACTTCGACGATGTCTTCCACCGGCGGGTGTTCGCCGCGTTCGAGCGGGAGTTGAAGGCCGTGGCCGGCGCTGGGGACGTACTGGAGAAGCTGGCCGCGGACGGGGTGCCGTTCTGTGTGGCGTCGTCCGGGAGCCACGAGCGGATTCGGGTGGGGCATCGGACGACGGGGTTGGACCGGTGGTTCGACGACTCGCGGGTCTTCAGCTCGCAGGATGTGGGACGGGGGAAGCCCGCGCCGGATCTGTTTCTCCATGCCGCGGAGCGGATGGGGGTCGCTCCGGAGCGGTGTGTCGTGGTCGAGGACAGCCCGTTGGGAGTGCAGGCGGCCGTCGCCGCCGGGATGGAGGTGTACGGGTTCACCGCCATGACGCCTGCCGCGCGGCTTGCCGGGGCCCATCAACTCTTCTCCGACATGGGTGAGTTGGCTGACCTGCTCGTGTGATGCGAGGGGGTGGTCCGGGGCTGACATTTGTCATGTCGAGGGCTGGACGATCGTTTCTACCGGTGACCCGGCGCCTGCCGGGAAGCTGAGGGCATGACGACGAACACGGGGAACACCAAGGGCGGGAGCACCAACGGCCGTAGCGTGCTGCGGAACTTCGCGCCGCTGATCATCGATGTCGCGGTGCCCCTCGGGGCGTACTACCTCCTCAAGAACGGCTTCGGGATGAGCACCCTGATGGCGCTCGGCCTGAGCAGTGTCGTGCCGGCGGTGCGTACAGGGTGGGGTGTGTGGAGGGCGCGCGAGGTCAATGGGCTCGCCGCCCTCATCCTGTTCGTGAACGTCGTGTCGCTGCTGCTCAGCTTTGTGGCCGGGGATCCACGACTGATGATCGCCAAGGACAGTGCGGTCAGCAGCACGATCGGGATCGGGATCATCGTCTCCGTCGTGCTCGGCAAGCCGATGATGACCGCAGGCATGAAGCCCTGGGTGGTGAAGGGGGACGCCGGCCGGGAGGCCGCCTGGGGTCGGCTGCACGCCGGTTCGGCGCGGTTCCGGCGGGCCGAGCGGGTGTTCTCGCTGGTGTGGGGTGTCGTACTGCTGGTGGAGTGCGTGGTGCGGATCGTGGGGGCGTACGCCCTGCCGGTGGACACCATGGTGTGGCTCGGCAATGTGATCATGGTCGTCGCCATGGCAGTGGGCTTCCTGGCCGGTGGTGCGCTGGGCGCGGGCCCGATGGCGGCGATGGTCATCGCGGAGGCGAAGTCGGCGGCGCAGGCCGGTCGGCCCGTCGAGTCCGGTCTCGCATCCTTCGAAAAGGGACTTGCTACCGCCAACCTCGCCACCGCCAAGTAAAGCTGAGGGAAATTCATCTTTGGCTGGATCTACCCACCGGTACGCCGGGGCCCTACGCTCGCCGCCATGACTGATGTGCTGCGGCGCGGCAGGGCCTCGTTGGCGTTGAGCTTCTTCGCTCAGGGTGTGGCGTTTGCCCTGCTGGTGACCCGGATTCCGGCCATTCAGGACCGGTACGGCGTCTCCGACGCGCTGCTGCCCGCCTTCCTCGCCGCCGTGCCGGTCCTCGCGGGCGTCGGCAGTGTCACGACCGAGCGGCTGGTGAAGCGAATACCGCCGAGCCGGGTGCTGCGCTGGTCCCAGCCCGTCGTGCTCCTGGCGCTGGTCGGGGTCGGGGCGGGCGAGCGGATGGTCGAGCTGGGGGTGGCGCTGGCGGCGTTCGGGCTGGCCGTGGGGGCGCTGGACGCCTCGATGAACATGCTCGGGGTGAGCCTGCAACGGTCGTACGGGCGCAGCATCATGCTCAGCTTCCATGCCGCGTACAGCCTGGGCGGGATCGTGGGGGCCTCGCTGGCGTGGGTGGGGGCGCACTGGGATCTGGCGCTGTTCGTGTCGTATCTGCCGGTCGTCGTGGTGTTGGTGCCGGCCGCGCTGGTGGGGAGTCGGTGGTACGTCGACGGGGGCGCCGGTCACTCGGATGCGGCGGCGGAGGGCTCGGCCGAGAGCGGGCCCGTCGTCTTCAAGGTGCTGCTGCCGCTGTGTCTGGTGATGACCTTCGCGTACATCGGGGACTCGACCGTCTCCAACTGGAGCGCGAAGTATCTGCAGGACGTGCTGGGGAGCTCGGAGCAGCTGGCCACCGTGCCGTACAACGTCTACATGGTGACCACGTTGCTGGGGCGGGCCATCGGGGACTTCGGGGTGCGGCGGTTCGGGGCCGTCGCGGTCGTGCGGGGCGGTGCGCTGGTGGCGGCGGGCGGGTTCGCCGTGGTGGCCGGGGCGTCGGGGGCGTGGTTCGGGATGCTGGGGTTCACGCTGATCGGCGTGGGGTTGTGCGTGCTGGTGCCGCAGACCTTCGCGGCGGCCGGGCGGTTGTTCCCGGGGGCTTCGGACATGGCGGTCGCGCGGCTCAATGTCTTCAACTATGTGGGGTTTTTGATCGGTTCGCCGTTGGTCGGGGCACTGGGGGACGCGTGGAACTATCGCGGGGCCATGCTCGTGCCGATGGTGTTGGTGCTGGTGACGCTTGTGTACGCCCGTTCGTTCGCGGCTCAACCGGACCGATACGGTGACGGGCATGAGCGGCCGCGCACAGCTGATGTGGGACGAGGCAGTAACGGGCTATGACTTCGGTCCGGAGCATCCGATGGATCCGGTCCGGCTTGCCCTGACCTGGAGACTCGTCGATGCCTTCGGGCTCGGTCGGGACGTGGACGTCGTCGCGGCCAAGCCGGCGGGGGAGTCGACGCTGCGGCTCGTCCACCGGGAGGACTACATCGAGGCCGTGAAGGCGGCTTCCGCCGAGCCGGGGGCGGCGGACCAGTCGTACGGGCTCGGCACCGTGGACGATCCCGCCTTCGCCGGGATGCACGACGTGTCGGCGCTGATCGCCGGGCAGTCGGTCGGGGCCGCGGAGGCGGTGTGGCGCGGGGAGGCGCTGCACGCGGTGAACTTCGCGGGCGGGCTGCACCATGCCATGCCGGGCGGCGCCTCGGGCTTCTGCATCTACAACGACGCCTCGCTCGCCATCGCGCGGCTGCTGGAGCTGGGCGCCGAGCGGGTGGCGTACATCGATGTCGACGTGCATCACGGGGACGGGGTGCAGGCCGCGTTCTGGGACGACCCGCGGGTGCTGACGATCTCGCTGCACGAGCATCCCCGCACGCTGTTCCCGCAGACCGGATGGCCGGAGGAGACCGGCGCGCCGAGCGCCGAGGGTTCGGCGGTGAACGTGGCGCTGCCCGCGGGCACCGGGGACGCCGGGTGGCTGCGGGCGTTCCATGCCGTGGTGCCGGAGCTGATCGCGGACTTCCGGCCGCAGGTGCTGGTGACACAGCATGGCGCCGACACCCACTTCGAGGACCCGCTGGCGCACCTGGCCGTGTCGCTGGACGCACAGCGGGCCGTGCAGGTGGCGTGTCACGACCTCGCTCACGAGTACGCCGACGGGAAGTGGGTCGCGCTCGGTGGGGGCGGTTATGCCGTGGTGGAGGTCGTGCCGCGGTCGTGGACGCATCTGGTGGGCATCGCGGCGGGGCGGCCGATCGAGCCCGAGGCGATGATCCCGGAGAGCTGGCGGCAGGAGGTCTTCGCACGGACGCGGCAGCTGGCGCCGGCGCGGATGACCGACGGACGGTGGCCGCTGTCCTGGCAGGACTGGGAGTCGGGGTACGACCCCGCGGACCGGCTCGACCAGGCCGTACTGGCGGCCCGGCGGGCGGCGTTCCCGCTGCGGGGGCTGCTGCCGTAGCGGCGCCCACGCCGGCGGCAACGCCCGCTCGGTTCAGGAGCAGAGGCCCTGCACGCTGTTGTAGTAGATGTCGACCGTGCCGCTCCACTCGAGGCACTGGGCGTTGAAGTCCGATGTGTCCAGGTACACCGGGCCGGCGTAGGACGAGAAGGAGCCGTAGTCCCGCTCGGGCTTGCCGGAGGAGGGCGCGGTGTCGAGGGTGACCTCCATGAACATGCGGGTCCCGGGGTTCGTGCGGACCAGCACGGCGCAGTGCTGCTGGGTCTCCCGGCTGTAGGCGACGTACACGGTGCCGATGGTCTTCCGTGCCGAGTCGCGGATCTCCGTCCAGTCCTGGACGTAGTAGCCGGCGCCGCACTTACCGTTGTAGGCGCCGGCGGTGGTGGCCGCCGATGCCGGGGCGGTCGTGGCCAGCGTGCCGCCCAGGGTGAGGGCGGCGAGGGTCGCGGCGGTGGCGGCCGTGCGGCGGGTCGACTTCATGTTCATGGTGTTCCCCCTGTGGTGGTGGTCGACGTGTGCGGCGCTCGGTACGCCGGTCGACTGCCGGTACGTCGGTCAACTGGCGTGCGCCGCACACGTGTTGTGAGACCAGGCAGCCCATCGCAGGGTTGTGGGTGGTTTTGTCGCTGTTCAGTCACCGCTGTCACGGCGGTCGTTACGCCAACTGTGCGGTGTTTCCCCGGTTCCCGAGGCATTCGTCCACCTCGTCGGCCACCATCGCTCACGTGCTGACCACCGGAGCCCTGCGCGCCCACCTTCTCGCCGCGCACCTGGCCGGTCCCGTGGCCACCTCCCGTGAGGAAAGCCTGCGGAGCTACCGCCTCTTCGCCGCTCGCGACCCTCGCATACTGCTCGGACTGGATCCCGCGAGAAGCTGGGGACTGCGCGATTTGATTGCGTTGATGGCGGAGAGGTGCGGGGTTTCGGCCGATCCGAACCACACTTCCGGTCAGGATGTGATTGATCCTGAGCTGACTCTGACCGCTCTGGATGCCTTCGCGGACCGCCTCGCGGCAGCCGCCCAGCGCAGTGCCCCTGTTCTGCTCGGCACCGGGCACCCCCACCGACTGCTCGGGTTCTACGCCGCCTTGGCGGACGCGTTGTCGGCGGCGGGGTGTACCGTCCTCACCCCTGCGCATGGTCGCTGTGTCGACATAACGACCCGGTTCGGCCTACGCACGTACAACCTTGCCTACGTACGAGGAGTCGCGCTGGTGCGGGAACCCGGCGCTTCTCGCCCCGGTTGTGAGCCCGGCGCACATACGCACTCACCCCTCCCGGTTCGTACCGCGCTGGCGGCCGCGGCGGAGGCCGGCGGGCCCATGCCGGAGCTGGTGATCGGGGATCACGGTTGGGTCTGCGGGGCAGGTCAGCTGGGGTTTGAGGCCATTGGTCCGGCCGATACGAATGACCCCGCGCTCTTTGTGGGGCAGGCCGAGGGGTCCGTGTCCGTCGTCGTTCCACTTGATGACGCTGTGCGGTCTGATTACTACCGGCCGCTTACCCGCTACGTACTCAATCGAGCGTGTCTGTCACAGTAGGTCGCCGATGGCTGCACCTCTTCCCCACTCGCATCACACGCCCCTACATTGGGGAGTGAGCACGCAGCGACGAAGAGTCACCGGAAGGGGAAGCCGGTGGCCGTCGAGTGCGGAAGGTTCAGGTGTGTCATGGCTGCAGCTGGCGAGAGGCCTCTGAACGAGGTTCAGTTCCTTACCGTGGCGGAAGTCGCCTCGGTGATGCGAGTGTCGAAGATGACCGTGTACCGGCTGGTGCACAGCGGTCATCTGCCCGCGATCCGTGTGGGGCGGTCCTTCCGCGTCCCGGAGCAAGCGGTTCACGAATATCTCCGCGAGAGCTACGTGGGGGTGGAAACCGCCTGACAACGACGGGCGAGAGGGGATCCTCAGGGCTGTTCAGGATCCCCCCTCGCCCCTCGATTACGACCTCAGCGCTCGGACGGGTAGGCTGGCCCCTTGTAGGTCGTATGGGCCCATGGCGCCCAACGCCGAGTGATGAGAAGTGAGCGAGGGTAGTCGTGGGCTCTGTTATCAAGAAGCGGCGCAAGCGGATGGCCAAGAAGAAGCACCGCAAGCTGCTCAAGCGCACGCGCGTTCAGCGTCGCAACAAGAAGTAAGCGACGCTGCGAAAGCAGCGTGATTGTGGCCCCCCACCACACCCGGTGGGGGGCCACACGTGTATCGCGGGCGGCGTGCGAAGGGCCGAACTCCGTGCGTATGCCTGGACATATGACTGACCCATCCGGTCGTACGCATGGAATTCTCGTCACTTCGTGCATTGGGCGGTCATCACAGCGCAACACCGACCCGCTAGGTTGGCCGCACACGGGGAACTCGGCAGGGGTACGAGTGCTGGAAGGAAGGCGCTGATCTTGGGCAAGGTCGTGCTCGTGACCGGAGTGGCCCGTCAACTGGGGGGCCGTTTCGTACGACGGATCCAGCGTGACCCGGAGGTGGACCGGGTGGTCGCCGTGGACGCGGTCCCGCCCGAGCACCACCTGGGCGGTGCCGACTTCATCCAGGCCGACATCCGGCAGCCCACCATCGCGCGGGTGCTGGCGGAGAGCGGCGCCGACACGGTCGTACACATGGACGTGACCGGAACCGCGCTCGGCAGCGGCAGCCGGACCACGGTCAAGGAGACCAACGTCATCGGGACGATGCAGCTGCTCGGCGCCTGCCAGAAGTCCCCCACCGTGAAGCGGCTCGTGGTCAAGTCCAGTACGAATGTCTACGGGTCCGCGCCCCGTGACCCGGCCGTCTTCACCGAGACCACCCCGCCCAAGTCCCTGCCCAGCGGCGGCTTCGCCAAGGACGCGGTGGAGGTCGAGGGGTATGTGCGGGGCTTCGCGCGTCGCAGGCCCGATGTCGCCGTGTGCGTGCTGCGGTTCGCCAACATCCTCGGCCCGAGCGCGGACACTCCGCTCGCCTCGTACTTCTCGCTGCCGGTGCTGCCGACCGTGTTCGGCTACGACCCGCGGCTGCAGTTCGTGCACGAGGACGATGTGATCGAGGTGCTGCGCATCGCCTCGCACGAGCCGGCGCGGGGCACGCTCAACAGCGGCACCTTCAACATCGCCGGCGACGGCGTGCTGCTGCTCTCGCAGTGCTCACGGAGGCTGGGACGGCCCACCGTGCCGCTGCTGCTGCCCGCGGTCACCTGGGCGGGCTCCCTGGTGCGTACGCTGGGCATGTCGGACTTCTCACCGGAGCAGATCCGGCTGCTCACGCACGGCCGGGTGGTGGCGACGGACCAGATGCGAGAGACCCTCGGATTCCAGCCGAAGTACACGACGGCGGAGACGTTCGCGGAGTTCGCGCGTAGCCGCGGACCGGGTCTGCTGCCGCCGGAGGCCCTCATGGGGGCCGTCGACCGGATCGCCGCGCTGCCCGTCCTGGGCGGCGGTCACCTCCCGACGCAGAGCGCCAACTGAGGAGCGCATCAACGATGGCGGACGCCAAGGTCATTCCGTTCGACGACGACCGGTCCCGCGGGAGCGCCGTTCAGCGGCCGTCGCGGCGCCGGAGCGCGGGGAGCCGGCGCAAGAACGGTGAATCCGCGCTGGTACGCGAGGTCCAGCCCCTCCCGGGACGGTCCTTCGCGCAGGATGATGTTCCTGTGACACCTGAGGAAGAGCCGGCCCCTGTGAGGCCCCAGGACGACGACGGCGGCGGCCTGGAGCGGCGCATCGCGGGCGGCCTGGCCTTCCTGCGCCGCCGCCTCACCGGGGACTACGAGGTCGACGACTTCGGGTACGACGAGGAGCTCACCGACCAGGTCCTGATGTCCCTGCTGCGCCCGGTGTACGAGAAGTACTTCCGGGTCGAGGTGAAGGGCATCGAGAACATCCCGTCCGAGGGCGGCGCGCTGATCGTGGCCAACCACTCGGGCACGTTGCCGCTGGACGGCCTGATGATGCAGGTCGCCGTCCACGACAACCACCCGGCCGGCCGGCACCTGCGTCTGCTCGCCGCCGACCTGGTCTTCGTCCTGCCGGTGGTCAACGAGCTGGCCCGCAAGCTGGGCCACACTCTGGCCTGCGCCGAGGACGCTGAGCGGTTGCTGGGACAGGGTGAGCTGGTCGGCGTGATGCCGGAGGGCTTCAAGGGCATCGGCAAGCCCTTCAGCGAGCGCTACAAGCTCCAGCGCTTCGGCCGCGGCGGCTTCGTCTCCACGGCCCTGCGCAAGGGCACGCCGATCATCCCGTGCTCGATCGTCGGCGCGGAGGAGATCTACCCGATGATCGGCAACGCGAAGACCCTGGCTCGGCTGCTGGGCTTCCCGTACTTCCCGCTGACCCCGACGTTTCCATGGCTGGGTCCGCTGGGTGCGGTTCCGTTGCCGACGAAGTGGACGATTCAGTTCGGTGAGCCGATTCCGACGGATGGGTATCCGCCGGAGGCGGCGGAGGATCCGATGCTGATGTTCAACCTGACGGATCAGGTCAGGGAGCAGATTCAGCACACGCTCTATAAGTTGCTGGTGCAGCGGCGGTCGGTGTTCTTCTGACGGGGCCGATTCGGCGGGGCGGTGCGGTGCGGGGAGTCGGCGGACGGAGTCCGGCGCAGCCGTGCGAAGCCCGTGGAGCGGTGCGAGGGCGGCAGATGAGAGGGGCCAAGTTGCTGGTGCAGCGGCGGTCGGTGTTTTTCTGACCTGTGCTGGACCTTGTTCGGTACGGCGATGGGGCGCCCCTCCTGAGAGGGGCGCCCCATCGCCGTACGGGTGGCTTCGTCGTGCTAGTTCGTGTCCTCGCTGTCGATGCCCAGGCCGGGGAGCAGGCCGGGGAGCAACGGTGGGAGGGTTACGGCCGGTTCGGTGGTCGGGGTGGGGGTGGAGGAGGACGAGCCGGAGGTGCCGGTGTCCTTCGGGGGGTCCAGGAGGCCGCCGGTGCTGCCGCCGAGCAGGCCCTCGTTCTCGCTGCCGGAGCTGTCGGCCGAGTTGCTCGGGCGGCTGGATCGGTTGCCGTCGGAAGAGCCGCTGCCGCCGGCGCTGGGGCGGGCCGACCGGTCCGAACCCGACGTACCGGTGGACGCTGATCCGGAGCCGCCGCCCCGCTTGCCCTCGCCGCTCTGGGGCGGCTGCTGCGGAAGCAGCGACTCCAGCGGGGCGACCTCTTCGTCTATGGCGTCGAAGACCGACGACACCTCGTCCCCGACATCCCCGAGCTGGAGGGGAAGCCGTTCGCGGAGGTGACCCCATGCCACGCGGTGCGAGCGGGAGAAGGCGGAGAGCGCCTGGATGGGGCCCAGCGAGCCCGGGTGGCGCTCGTACGCCTCGCGCAGCAGACGGTGTCCCTCCGAGGCGTCGTGCCGCATGCCGTACAGGGTGCGGCGGATCTCCGCCATCGACTCGTGGTCGAGCTGTCCGCCGCGGCCGCGCTCCATCAGCCGCCGGGCCTCGCTCAGCCGGGTGGAGGCCTGGTCGAGGTAGGTGCGGCCCCGCTCGTCGTCGCCGTCGGCCAGGACGTTGAGCTTGAAGTCCTCGATGCCGCGTTTTAGGCCGTAGAGGGAGTCACCGGGCAGGGCGTCGGAACTCGCGGCGGACACTCCGCCGAACGCCCCTGCGGCGACACCGACACTGAGCCCGCCCGCGGTGAGGCCCTTGGCGAGCCGTGAGCGCGGTCGCAACTTCCCCAGCGGGGAGGCACGGTGAGCTCCCCGTGCCCGCTGTGAACGCTGTCCGGGCAGGGCAGGGCCCGCCTCGACGCCCGTGGTGCCCTCCTGAAGCATGGCCTCCATGGCGGCCACGAGCTGGGCCCGCTGGACCACCTTGACCGCGGGGTCGAGCTCGGGCTTCGGCAGTTCGCCGAGACTCGTGCTGAGGGCCAACAGGCGCCCCTGCTCGGACTGTTCCGAAGCAGCCGATGCCGGTGTCGATCCATCGGGCTCGGGCTGCTCGGCCGCCGAGCCACGGTCGGTCAGCTCGTCCAGGGCCTGGGCGAAGGCGTTCGCCCGCCGGTGTGCCGATACGTTCGCGATCACTGGCGGCACCTCCTCTCGTGATGACGGTCGGCTCCCCAGGGGGTCCTGAGGGTTGCACGCCCTGACCACATGCACTCGATCGAGTGATCGAAGTCGGCCAGGGAGTGACCACAGGGAGCCTGCATCCCGCACAACGAGTGGCGCGGCACTTGGGTTACGGACGGAGGATGAACGGACCGCGAAGTCAACGGACTTTCACCGATGGTGAGTTGATGGTTGCGGAGAGTGCTGGGACGGGTGTCCGTGACGTGCTCAGCGCACGTCGTCCGGCAGCAGTCGGGCGAGGGTGCGGACGGCCCGGTACTGAAGGGTCTTGATGGCGCCCTCGTTCTTGCCCATGACGCGGGCGGTCTCGGCGACCGAGAGGCCCTGGAGGAAGCGGAGGGTGACGCACTCCTGCTGCTGCGGGTTGAGGCGTCGTACGGCGTCGAGGAGTGCGGCGTTGGAGAGTGACTCGAGGACGGAGTCCTCGGGGGACCGCTCGACCTCGTTGGCGTCGAGCATCTCGCCCGTCGTCACCTCGAGTCGGAAGCGGCTGGACTTGAAGTGGTCGGCGACGAGGTTGCGAGCGATGGTGACGAGCCAGGCGCCGAAGTCCCGGCCCTGCCAGGTGAAGGTGCCGATGCGGCGGAGTGCCCGCAGAAAGGTCTCGCTTGTGAGGTCTTCGGCGGTGGCCTTTCCTCCGACGCGGTAATAGATGTAGCGGTACACGGTGTCGCTGTACTGGTCGTAGAGACGTCCGAACGCGTCGGCCTCGCCGGCCTGTGCGCGTTCGACGAGATCCATCATTCGAGCGCTGTCGCTGTCAGCGGCGGGCCGGCGAGCGGTTGCCGCACCGGCCGAGCGTCCCCGTCTGCCGACGGCGGCGCTTCCGTCGGCGAGTGCGTAGCACGGGCCTACGGGCACGGCGGTTACGGCGAGGGCGGGGACGGCGTACGCGGTGGGGACGAAGCCGCGCAGCAGGTCTTGGACCGTTGCGCGGAGCGTAGCCAGGCCCGAGGCGTCAACCCCGACGTGTGGGTACACGGGACTCCCAGAGGCAGAGCTTCCATCACGTGCAGTGCGGAACGTTCACCCGTCGTAGCGACGGAGAGGTACCGGTTTGCGTCTGAGGAGAATAACGCTTCGTGCAGGCACTGCTACGCCCAGTTGCTCAAATCACCGATTGCGTCTCTTCTGTAACCGATTGACGCCCGATCAAGTGCCGGAGAGTGACCGATTGTTGATCGAAATCGTCCGCGTTCCGGCTGAGTCCGGGGCGTGTTGTGGCCGTGTGCAGCCAAGGGGACTGGACAGGGAGTTGTGGGGGTAGGGGGTGCGGATTGGGCTCTGCGGCCGGGCGTGGTCGGGTGTGTACCGAACTTTTCTCGCCCCCGCCGCCCCTACCCGTCCCATCCCTGGGGGCTGCGCCCCCAGACCCCCACTGTCGGCCCTGAAGGGGCCTTGTCCTCAAACGCCGGACGGGCTGGGAGTGCCTGGGCGGAGCCGAGGGGTGGCCGCGGCTGCGGGGAAGTCCCCAGCGGGTGGGTGGGGGTTAGGGATGGCGGGACTTGCCTCCGGCGGCAAGAAGACGTGGCGGGGGTGTCCGTCAGCAGCGACGCCGGTCCGGCGGCCGGCCTGACCGCGACGCAAACCGTTGGCGCTACGCGAACCGCCGTCGCCAGCGCGAACCCTCGTACTGAGCGCGAACCCTCGTACTGAGCGCGAACCCTCGTACTGAGCGCGAATAGCCGTACCCAGCGCGAATGGCCGTCGTACCCCGAGCGAATGGCCGTACCCAGCGCGAATGCCGCACCCGCCGAGAACCGTCGTCCTCCGCGAGCCGCTACCGACGTCGCCTGTGGAGTGCGATCGCCGCTGCCGTGCCGCCGGCCACCGCGCCCACTCCGGCTGCCGCCGGGATGCCGACCTTTGCTGCCTTTCGGCCGGTGCGGTAGTCGCGTAGGCGCCAGTCCAGCTTGCGGGCGTGTTTGCGGAGTTTGGTGTCGGGGTTGATGGCGTAGGGGTGGCCGACCAGGGAGAGCATCGGGATGTCGTTGTGCGAGTCGCTGTAGGCCGCGCAGCGGGAGAGGTCCAGTTCCTCCGCCGCGGCCAGGGCGCGCACCGCCTCCGCCTTCGCCGGGCCGTGCAGGGGCTCGCCGACCAGCTTGCCGGTGTAGACGCCGTCCACCGACTCCGCCACCGTGCCCAGGGCGCCGGTGAGGCCGAGGCGGCGGGCGATGACCTGGGCGATCTCCACGGGGGCGGCGGTGACCAGCCAGACCCGCTGGCCCGCGTCCAGGTGGGCCTGGGCCAGTGCCCGGGTGCCCGGCCAGATGCGCTCGGCCATGTACTCGTCGTAGATCTCCTCGCCGATCGAGGTCAGCTCGGCGACCCGGTGGCCCTTGACGATGGAGAGCGCGGAGTCACGTGCGTCTTGCATGTGCTCCGGGTCTTCCACGCCCGCCAGCCGGAACCACGCCTGCTGCCAGGCGAACCTGGCGAGGTCCCGTGTCTCGAAGAACTTCCGCTTGTACAGGCCCCGGCCGAAGTGGAACAGGGCGGCACCTTGCATCACGGTGTTGTCGAGGTCGAAGAACGCGGCGGCCTTCTCGTCGCCGAGCACCGGGAACTCCGGTTCGGCCTCCAAGACCTCCGTCGCTTCCTGCGACGACTTGCGCGCTGCCTCCGCCGAGGCCTCGCCAGCCAACACGCTCCGCGCCGTGGCGGAGCGCCTACGGGGAGTGAGCCATCGAAGAGCGGCCATGACCGTGAGCATAGCCAGTTTGTTCGGTGCTTCCGGAGTCGGGAGGTTTGGAGGTTGTGAACTCTCCGCGACCGCGCAGTTAAACAGTGTGGTGGGGCGACGGCCGGGCATCCGGGCGCCGGCGCGGGAGAATGGCTGACATGAGCCCCCTCTTTCGTCGCACGGCAGCCAAGTCCCCGCAGGACCGGCTCGTCACCCTCATCGGCAAACCGGACTGTCATCTGTGTGATGACGCACAGGCCGCCGTCGAGAAGGTGTGTGCCGAACTGGGGGTTCCGTGGGAACTCAAGGACATCAACCAGGACCCCCAACTGCACGACCAGTACTGGGAGCAGATCCCCGTCGTCCTGGTCGACGGGGACCAGCACACCTTCTGGCGCGTGAACGAGGATCGCCTCCGCAAAGCACTGACCAGGTAGTCCAAAGTCCTCCGGAAACGGCTTAGGATCGACGGCGACTTGGTCTCGGGGGCGGGAATCGTTGAGGAGCGTGTGCGGTTTTGCCCCCAAGAGTTGAGGAACGGTGGTGCGTATGCGCCGGTTCCATACCCGTGCGCCGGGCGTGCGTGAGCCCGGTCACGTTGGGCGGGCAAATCGGACACCATCTTTGTGCACGCGTTCACAAAGACATAGCCTGCATTCGACGGGGCGGTCATGTAGGGACGTGTGACCGCCTACAGCCCCGCTCTACCCGCAGGAGCACCGTGGCAACTGGCCGAACTCACCGACCGGCGACCCGCAGCCGAGGGATTCCCGAGGCCACCGTCGCCCGGCTTCCGCTGTACCTCCGAGCCCTGACCGCGTTGTCGGAGCGCTCGGTACCCACGGTCTCCTCCGAGGAGCTCGCGGCCGCGGCGGGGGTCAACTCCGCCAAGCTGCGCAAGGACTTCTCGTACCTCGGGTCGTACGGCACGAGGGGTGTCGGCTACGACGTCGAGTATCTCGTCTACCAGATCTCCCGTGAGCTGGGGCTCACCCAGGACTGGCCGGTTGTGATCGTCGGTATCGGTAACCTGGGCGCCGCCCTCGCCAACTACGGCGGGTTCGCCTCCCGTGGCTTCCGGGTGGCCGCGCTCATCGACGCCGACCCGTCCATGGCGGGCAAGCCCGTCGCGGGGATCCCCGTGCAGCACACCGATGAGCTGGAAAAGATCATCGACGACAACGGCGTGTCCATCGGCGTCATCGCCACCCCCGCCGGCGCCGCCCAGCAGGTCTGCGACCGGCTCGTGGCCGCCGGGGTCACCTCCATCCTGAACTTCGCGCCGACCGTGCTGACCGTCCCGGACGGCGTCGACGTGCGCAAGGTGGACCTGTCGATCGAGCTGCAGATCCTCGCCTTCCACGAGCAGCGCAAGGCCGGCGAGGAGGCCCACTCGGACGGCACCGGACCGGCCGCCGTCACCCGCGAGTCCGACGAATCCGCCGACCAGGGACCCGACGGGGACGTACCCGCCGTGATGCCGGCATGAGTCTCCTCGTCGTAGGGCTGAGCCACCGCAGTGCCCCGGTCAGCGTCCTGGAGCGCGCGGCGCTGAGCGCGGACGCCCAGATCAAGCTGCTGCAGGACACGGTCGCCGCCGAGCCGGCCACCGAGGCCTCCCTGCTGGCCACCTGCAACCGCATCGAGCTGTATGCCGACGTGGACAAGTTCCACGCCGGTGTCGCCGAGCTGTCCACACTGCTCGCCCAGCACAGCGGGGTGGGGCTCGACGAGCTCACGCCGTACCTCTACGTCCACTACGAGGACCGGGCCGTCCACCATCTGTTCTCCGTGGCCTGCGGGCTCGACTCCATGGTCGTCGGGGAAGGGCAGGTCCTCGGGCAGATCAAGGACTCCCTCGCCAAGGCGCAGGAGCTGCACAGCGCCGGGCGGCTGCTCAACGACCTGTTCCAGCAGGCCCTGCGCGTCGGCAAGCGCGCCCACTCCGAGACCGGTATCGACCGCGCCGGGCAGTCCCTGGTCACCTTCGGCCTGGAGCAGCTCGCCGAGGGCGGCGACGTGCAGGACTGGGCCCGGGGCAAGAAGGCCCTGGTCATCGGCGCCGGTTCGATGTCCTCCCTGGCCGCGGCCACGCTCGCGCGGGCCGGGGTCGCCGAGATCGTGGTCGCCAACCGCACCCAGGACCGCGCCGAGCGCCTCGCGGAGATCCTCAACGAGGCCGACGACACGGACGTGCCGGCCCGCGCGGTACCGATGGATGCGGTGCCGCTCGAGCTGACACGTGCCGACATCGCCGTCTCCTGTACGGGCGCGACCGGTCTCGTCCTCGCGGCCGAGGAGGTCGCGGCCGCGGTGGAGGGCCGTACCGGTCAGCCGGTCGCCTTCGACGAGGCCGGGAGCGGCGGTCGTACGGCCGACAAGGCGCCCGCCCCCAGGGCGCACGCCGACGGCGCCGACGTACGGCAGACCCCGCTGCCGCCGACCAGCGTCGGCACCGACGAGAACTGCCCGCTGGACGTCGCCGCCGTGCAGGGAGGTTTCTCCGTGCTCGGCGAGGCCGCCGTCGCCGGTATGGACGCGGCCACCCTGGAGCAGCACGCGGCGTGGGCCGCGGGCAGCGCCGTCGACCGGCGAGAGGCCGCCCGGCGCAGCCCCGAGGCGGACGCCGAGCTGATCACCGCACTCGCCGCGACCGTGGCCACCGTCGGCCGTATCCCCGAGCGCCGCAAGCCCGAGCCCGTCGCCGAGGTGCCCCGGCCCGCGCCGGCGCTCTCGCTCCTCGACCTCGCCATGCCGCGTGACATCGACGCGGCCGTGCACCGCCTTGCCGGGGTGCGGCTGGTCGACATCGAGTCGCTCGCGGAGGCTTCCGCCGACGCTCCGATGGCGGCCGACGTCGACGAGGTCCGCCGTATCGTCGCCGACGAGGTCGCCGCCTTCGGTGCGGCGCTGCGGGCCGCGCACATCACGCCCACCGTCGTCGCGCTGCGCACGATGGCCGCCGATGTCGTGGCGAACGAGATCGCCCGTCTGGAGGGCCGTCTGCCGGGCCTCGACGACAAGCACCGCAGCGAGATCACGCAGACCGTGCGGCGCGTGGTCGACAAGCTGCTGCACGCCCCGACCGTGCGGGTCAAGCAGCTCGCGGCCGAGCCCGGCGGCGCCGGGTACGCGGACGCCCTGCGGACCCTGTTCGACCTCGATCAGGAGACGGTGGCCTCCGTCTCCCGCGCCGAGGACAGCACCGAGAAGAACCGAGGCCCACGATGACTCAGCAGGCACTACGGCTCGGCACCAGGCGCAGCAAGCTCGCCATGGCCCAGTCCGGGCAGGTCGCCGACGCGGTGAGCCAGGTGACCGGACGGCCCGTCGAGCTCGTCGAGATCACCACGTACGGCGATGTCTCGCGCGAGGCCCTCGCGCAGATCGGCGGCACGGGCGTGTTCGTCACCGCCCTGCGCGACGCGCTCCTGAGGGGCGAGGTCGACTTCGCGGTGCACTCGCTCAAGGACCTGCCGACCGCGCAGCCCGAGGAGCTGGCCCTGGCGGCGGTCCCCGAGCGCGAGGACCCGCGCGATGTGATCGTCGCCCGCGATGCCCTGAAGCTCACCGACCTGCCGCGCGGCGCGCGCATCGGTACGGGTTCGCCGCGCCGGATGGCGCAGCTGAACGGGTACGCGCGCAGCCACGGGCTGGACTTCGAGACGGTCGCGATCCGCGGGAACGTGGACACGCGGATCCGGTACGTGCGCGACGGCGAGCTGGATGCGGTGGTGCTGGCCGCGGCCGGCCTGAGCCGTATCGGCCGCATCGACGAGGTGACCGACTTCCTGTCGGTCGACACAGTTTTGCCCGCCCCCGGCCAGGGGGCACTGGCGATCGAGTGCACCGCGGACAACGCGGACCTGATCGCCGCGCTCGGGGAACTCGACGACCCGTTCACGCGGGTCGCCGTGACCGCCGAGCGCTCACTGCTCGCCGCCCTGGAGGCCGGCTGCTCCGCCCCTGTGGGCGCGCTGGCCGACCTGCTGGCCGACGGGCAGATTGTCAAGGAAATGCGCCTGCGCGGCGTCGTCGGCACGACCGACGGCACGCGGATGGTGCAGCTGTCCACCACCGGTCCCGTGCCCGAGACGCACGACCAAGCGCTGACGCTCGGTCGCGAACTCGCTTCCGAGATGCTTGCCCAGGGCGCGGCCGGTCTGATGGGGGAGCGAGCACAGTGAGCCCCACCACTCTTCCCGCCGGCCTTGAACACGGGCACGTCACCTTCCTCGGTGCCGGACCCGGGGATCCGGGGCTGCTGACTCTGCGCGCCGTAGAGGCGCTGGCGAACGCCGACGTACTCGTCGCCGAGCACGAGGTGCTCGACGTGGTGCGTCGGCACGCCAGAACCGGCGTTGCCGAAGTGCACACGGACACGGGTCCCTCCGGGGACGCCGGTCCCGGCACAGGCACGCCTCAGCTAGCGGTAGTTGACGGCGCGTCAACGACCGCTGGGCTACCCGCGGTGCGGGATGCCGCACATCTTGTCATGGAGGCCGCGCGCAGCGGCAGGCGGGTCGTGCGTGCCGTTTCCGGGGATCCCGGGCTCGACGCGTACGCCACCGAGGAGATGCTGGCGTGCGCCGCGGGGGGCGTGCCCTTCGAGGTCGTGCCGGGCGTCGCCTCCGCCGTCGGCGTGCCCGCGTACGCCGGAGTGCCGCTGCGGGACGCACAGGGCACGGACGTGCGGTTCGTGGACGCGCGCACCGCGTCCGACCGTTGCTGGACCGAGGTCGGGGCGTCCGACGGGACCGTGGTCGTGTCGACGACGCTGGACTCCGTGGGCGCGGCCGCCGGTGAGCTGGTGTCGGCGGGGCGCAAGCCCGACACGCCGATGACGGTCACGGTCGCCGGTACGACGACGCGTCAGCGGACCTGGACCGCGACGCTGGGGACGATCGCCCAGACCCTGAAGCATGCCAAGGTGCTGCCCTCGCCGGAGGGCGGGCGGCCGGTGATAGCCGTGGTCGGTGAGCGTTCTGCCGCTGCTCAGCGGGATCAGTTGTCGTGGTTCGAGTCCAAGCCGCTCTTCGGGTGGCGGGTGCTCGTGCCGCGGACGAAGGAGCAGGCGGCTTCGCTCTCCGACCAGCTGCGGTCGTACGGGGCCGTGCCGCACGAGGTGCCGACGATCGCCGTCGAGCCGCCGCGGACGCCTCAGCAGATGGAGCGGGCCGTGAAGGGGCTCGTGACCGGGCGGTACGAGTGGATCGCGTTCACGTCGGTCAACGCGGTCAAGGCCGTGCGGGAGAAGTTCGAGGAGTACGGGCTCGATGCCCGTGCGTTCGCCGGGATCAAGGTCGCGGCGGTGGGGGAGCAGACGGCGAGGGCGCTCATCGCCTTCGGTGTGAAGCCGGACCTGGTGCCGAGCGGGGAGCAGTCGGCCGCGGGACTCCTTGAGGACTGGCCGCCGTACGACCCGGTCTTCGACCCGATCGACCGCGTGTTCCTGCCGCGGGCCGACATCGCCACGGAGACCCTGGTCGCCGGGCTCATCGAGCTGGGCTGGGAGGTCGACGACGTCACGGCCTATCGGACCGTGCGGGCCTCGCCGCCGCCGGCGGAGACCCGGGAGGCGATCAAGGGGGGTGGCTTCGACGCCGTTCTCTTCACGTCGTCGTCGACCGTGCGGAATCTGGTGGGGATCGCCGGCAAGCCGCACAACGTGACCGTGATCGCGTGTATCGGGCCCGCCACGGCGAAGACCGCCGAGGAGCATGGGCTTCGGGTGGATGTGATGGCTCCTGAGCCGTCCGTGCACAAGTTGGCCGAGGCGCTCGCCGACTTCGGGCTGCGGCGGCGTGCCGCGGCCCTCGAGGCGGGGGATCCGGTGACTCGGCCCAGCGAGCGGCGGCCGGGGGCTCGTCGGCGGCGGTCCACGACATAGGTGTGAGTGAGGGGCGGGTGGGGTGCGGGCCGGGAGGCCCGCCCCCGCCCGCCCTTTCCCGTCCCCCCGGTGGGGGGCGGCTACGAGCCGACCGTGTGGCCGAAGCGGAGCAGGTTGGACGGGTCGTAGGTCGCCTTGTCCTGGCGTAGGCGGTCGTAGGTCTCCGGGGTCCAGGCTCGGGCTCGGTCGGTGTCGTTGCCCGGGGTGCCGTGGAGATTGACCATCGTGTGGCCCGTGCCGTAGGGGGACATCGCGGCGTACAGGGATGCCGTGGCCTGCTCTATGGCCGCGGCTGCCGGTGGGGCGGCCAGGACGCCCACCGTTTCCAGGATGTAGTTCGCGTCCCGGGAGCAGATCGCGTCGTCCAGGCGGGCCGGGCGGGAGAGAGCACCTCCCATGTGCCGGATCTCCACCATCAGGAGCGGGTGGTCGGGGACCTCGGGTCCTGCCTCGGCCAGGAAGGTGCGCATGGCTTCGGGGGTGAGGTCGCGCAGCAGGGCGCACCCCTCGCGGGCGGGCAACGGGTCCTGGGGTTCCATGTGGATGCGGTCCAGAGCCGCGTACGGCATCTCCTCCACCGTGTCGACCGCCACCGGCGCCGCAGCGCGGATCGGTGCCAGCAGGCGCTCGCCCTCGGCCGGGTCCCCGGGCCAGGCGATCGCGACGCGGGCCCAGAACCCGCCGCGCAGGGGTTCGGGGATCTCCGGGATGGGCGGCAGCCGCAGCAGGGTGAAGGCGCTGCACATCTCGTCCGGAATCGTCCGTGTCCAGTCGGCCCAGGCGCGCAGCAGGGGCTCGGTGTGCTCGCCGGGGCAGTAGACACCGCCGCCCAGGATCGTGGCCAGGGGCAGGAGCTCGCACGTCATGGAGGTGACCACGCCTACGTTGCCCTTGCCGCCGCGCAGCGCCCAGAACAGCTCCGGCTCGTGGTCGGGGTCGCACGCGCGGAGCGTGCCGTCGGGCGTGGCGACCTGGAACGACCGGACCAGGTCGGCCGCGTAGCCGTAGGCCCTGCCCATGACGGGGAGCCCGCCGCCCAGCGTGTAGCCGACGGCGCCCGCGTCCGTGGACGTGCCGGCGAGCGGGGCGAGGCCGTGCGGTGCCGCTGCGTCCAGGACGTGGCGCCATTTCGCGCCCGCGGCGACGGTCGCTACGCGCCGGTCCAGGTCGATGTGTACGTCCGTCATACGGGCCGTGTTGATCAGCAGCCCGTGGTCTATCGGGAAGTTCGCGCCGTGGCCCGTCGCCTGGATCGCGACCGGGGTGCCGGTGGCCGTCGCCCAGCGCAGGGCCGTGACGATGTCGTCGGCGCCCGTCGCGCCCACGACCACGTCGGGGGTGTGCAACGCGGCCAGGTTGAAGCCCATGACCTCGTCGGCGTAGCCGTCGTCGCCGGGATGCAGGACCGGGCCGTGGATCTGGGAGAGGGCGAAGAGGTCGGGGGTGTTGCGGTGGGTGGCGGTCATTGCGGCCTCCGTGGTCGGTGTACGGAGGGTTTGGTGGAGGGTTCTGTACGGGTGCCTCTACCTTCAGGATGGACCTGGGATCGGAGCCGTCGCATGCCGGGCGCCGTGCCGACTCCTCGTCGGCAAAGGTGCTCCCGGGGCGGGCGTAGCGTAGGTGACATGACGACGTACGGATCCTTCCCCGGTACTCGGCCGCGGCGTCTGCGGACCAGTCCCGTCATGCGGCGCATGGTCGCCGAGACCCGGCTGCATCCCGCCGACTTCATCCTCCCGGCCTTCGTGCGCGAGGGCGTCGCCGAGCCGGTGCCGATCGCCACCATGCCGGGTGTCGTCCAGCACACGCGGGACAGTCTGAAGAAGGCCGCCGCGGAGGCGGTGGCGGCCGGGATCTCCGGGATCATGCTGTTCGGCGTGCCCGAGGAGGCGAAGAAGGACGCCCTCGGGACACCCGGGACCGATCCCGACGGGATTCTCCAGGTCGCCATCCGGGACGTGCGCGCCGAGGTCGGCGACGAACTGCTCGTCATGTCCGACCTGTGTCTCGACGAGACCACCGATCACGGGCACTGCGGAGTGCTCGACGCCGAAGGGCGCGTCGACAACGACGCCACCCTTGAACGGTATGCCGAGATGGCGCAGGTCCAGGCCGACGCCGGGGCCCATGTCGTGGGGCCCAGCGGGATGATGGACGGGCAGATCGGCGTCGTCCGCGACGCGCTCGACCAGATCGGGCGCGAGGACGTCGCCGTCCTCGCCTACACCGCCAAGTACGCCTCCGCGTTCTACGGGCCCTTCCGGGAGGCCGTCGCCTCGTCGCTGAAGGGTGACCGCAAGACGTATCAGCAGGACCCGGCCAATGCGCGGGAGTCGCTGCGCGAGCTGGCCCTCGATCTGGAGGAGGGCGCCGACATGGTGATGGTCAAGCCGGCCGGGCCCTACCTCGACATCCTGGCGCGGGTCGCCGACGCGGTGGACGTGCCGGTGGCCGCCTACCAGATCTCCGGCGAGTACTCGATGATCGAGGCCGCCGCCGAGAAGGGCTGGATCGACCGGGACCGGGCGATCCTGGAGACGCTGACCGGCATCAAGCGGGCGGGGGCGCGCAACATCCTCACCTACTGGGCGACGGAGGCCGCGCAGCGGCTCGGTCGGCAGTAGCGGTCGCGGCGAGAGGGCCTGCGGGGGCCGTCACCGTCCGCCGGACGTCGGCGGTGTCGTGGGCGGTGTGGCTGTGGGGCTGGTCGGGGTCGACGGACCCTCGTCGCGCAGGCCGTGGCCGTCCTCGCACGCGGTGAGCGCGAGCGCGGCGACCGCCACCAGCGTGGCGGCGAGCAGCCGGGCGCGGGGGCGACGGGCGGTGGGTGCGGACGCCGGCATCGGGTGGCCCTCTCCTTGCGTGGGGGTTGGGGTCGGTGCCAAGCCTGCGCGATCACCCGTCCTGCCCGCCACCGTCGACGGTGAATTCGGGACGGCGGAGTCGCGGGACGGTCGATGACCTGCAGGGACGCCAGGTCCCGCTGGCCCGGCGTGGGACGCCCCGCGGCGGTGGAAGCGGGGTGCCGCTCCCTGTGTACGGGGCGGTGGGGTCCGTATCCCGGAAAGTCACTTGTAGATGACATGTAGTTCTTTAGGCTGCCCGGCACGAGCCGTCCCCCACGCCGTCGCAGCCCAAGGAGCCGTGTCATGACCGTCATTGAGCCCGCACCCCGTCCTGCCCCGGCCGCCGTGCCGCCGCTCGCGGCGCGGACCGGGGCGGTGGGCGGATCGCCCGTGCGGGACATCCTCGCCGTCACCGCCCGTCCCGAGGTCATCAACTTCGCGGGCGGGCTGCCGGCGCCGGAGCTGTTCGACCGGGACGGCATCGCGGCCGCTTTCCGGGACGTGTTCGCCGAGACGCCGGCGCACGCCCTGCAGTACTCCACCACGGAGGGCGAGCCCAGCCTGCGCGGCGGGCTCGCCGCCCGGATGTCGGCGCGCGGCCTCGCCACGGACGCCGACGACCTGCTCATCACCACCGGCTCCCAGCAGGGTCTGTCGCTGCTGGCCACCGCGCTGCTGGACCCGGGTGACACGGTCCTGGTCGAAGACCCCTGTTATCTGGCGGCACTTCAGGTCTTCGGTCTCGCCGGAGCCCGGGTCGTGGCCGTGCCGGGCGATGCGGACGGGGTGGATCCGCTCGCGCTCGAGGAGTTGGTGGCGCGGGAGCGGCCGAAGCTCTTCTACACCGTGCCCACCTTCCAGAACCCGACCGGCAGGACCCTGCCCGCCGAACGCAGGGCGGCCCTCGCCCGGGTCGCCGCCCTGGGCGGGGTGTGGATCGTCGAGGACGACCCGTACGGCGAGCTGCGGTACGAGGGCGAGCGCGTGCCCTGGATCGCCTCGTACCCCGGCGCCGAGGACCGTACGGTGCTGCTCGGCTCCTTCTCCAATGTGATGGCGCCGGGGCTGCGGCTGGGCTGGCTGCGCGCGCCGGCCGCCCTGCGGCGGGCCTGCGCGGTCGCCAAGCAGGCCGCCGACCTGCACACCCCGACCGTCAACCAGCTCGCCGCGGTCCGCTGCCTCGGCACCCTCGACGCGCATGTGGCCCGCGTCAGGGAGGTCTACCGCGCACGCCGCGACGCCATGCTGGCGGGACTGCCCGGGGCTCTCCCGGAGGGGTCGGTGTGGCAACGGCCCGAGGGCGGCATGTTCGTCTGGGCCCGGCTGCCGGAGTCGTACGACACGACGGCCCTGCTGCCGGAGGTGGTGCGGCACGATGTCGCCTACGTCCCCGGGGCGCCCTTCTACGCGGGTGAGCCGGACCGGTCGACGCTGCGGTTGTGCTTCGTGACGCAGACCCCGCAGGAGATCGAGGAGGGGCTGAAGCGGCTGGGGGCGGGGCTGCGGTCCTAGGACCGACGGTCCAGGGCGGGTCGGGCTGCGGACCGCAGACGGGCCCGAGCGGACCTTCCTAGGCTGAAGCCATGTCCGGCATCCTGCGGTTCGACCTCGACGAGTATCTCCGGCGCATCGGCTGGGAAGGGGAGCCGCGCGCCGACCTGGCCACGCTGCGGAGTGTGCATCTGGCGCACCTGCGGGGCATCCCCTTCGAGAACCTGGACGCCCTGCGGCGCATCGCCCCGTCCCTGGACCCGGCTGACCTGATGGCCAAGCTGGTGCACAGCCGGCGCGGCGGATACTGCTACGAGCACAACACGCTCTTCGCGGGCGCGTTGGAGGCGCTCGGCTTCAAGGTGACCAGGCTGGGCGCGCGCGTCGTGGTCGGAGCGGACCGTATCGAGAGCCGGCCGCGCACGCACATGGCGCTGCTCGTCGAGGCGCCGGGCGACCCGCAGCCGTATCTCGCGGACGTCGGCTTCGGCGCGATCGGGGCGCTGCTGGAGCCGGTGCCGCTGACGGCCGGGGTCGGGTTCCGGGACGCGGAACGCCGGCACCGGCTCGTCCACGCACCGCACGACGGGCCGCTCCAGCTGTGGGTGCTCCAGGCCCACGACCAGGTGAAGGACGACTGGGCGGACCAGTACGCCTTCACCCTGGAGCCGTTCGAGCAGCCCGACTTCGAGGTCGTCAACTGGCACATCGGCACCAACCCGCGCTCGCCCTTCACCCAGCGCGTCTACGTCCAGAGCGTCACCGTCGAGCGCCATCTCCTCCTCCACGGCCGGCTCCTCACCGAGACGCGGGTGGACGGGGAGATCGTCGAGCGGGAGGTGATGGGGGAGGCGGAGGCGCGTCGGCTGCTGGACGAGGAGTTCGGGATCGACGTACCGGAGGGGATGACGCTGCTGCCCCGGTGAGGGTGGCGGTCATCCCACCTCGTCAGTCCCACGTTGTCAGTCCCACGTGGTCAGTCCCACCAGAAGTGCCAGGCGGGCTGGTTGAGGAGTTGGTGTTCGGCGTACGCGGGGAGAGTCGGGTCGCTGCCCTGCCAGATGTTGTCCGGGCAGAACGCGAAGTGCTCGGCGGCCAGGGCCTCCGCCTCGGCAGGGGTGCGGGGCGGTGCGGCGACGGACACCAGGAGGGTGTCGAAGCCGAGGGCCACGACCCGTATGCCGAACCGCTCCTCCCAGGAGCGGAGGACCGCGGACAGGCGCCCGGTGTCGTTGTCGTGGTTGGCCGGGCCCGTCCAGCCGATCGCCGTGGGGATGTCGGCGCTGCGGCGGGCCGGGACGAGGGCGAAACGGGGGTCCTTCAGGGGACCGTGGCCGTCGAGGAGGGAGTCCACGACGTCGGAGGCGACGGATTCGGGGTCCGTGGCGTCGTCGGCGTGATCCGTGCCGGCCAGACCGGGCCAGTCCGCGTCCTCCTGCGCGCACTCGTCCCAGAACTCCTCCAGCACCTCCTCGGGGTCGTGATTCCCGGGGTACGACATCTCGCCGGGCATCAATTCCCACCGCTCCGGCCCGCCATGACCGGCGCCGACGTCGAGGACGACCGGGAGCAGGCCGACGGCCGGTGCGGTCCGCCGCAGCGCGGCCCAGCCGCCGGGAGCCGACCGCTCGTCCGCGAGCCACAGCAGCGGCTCGTGCCACGGCCCGTCCACCGTGGTGTCGACCGGTCCGCCGGGCGGGAGTTGCAGACCGAGGGACGCGAGCCTCGGCAGAGGGTTCGGAAGTGTCGCCATGCCCGTGACTGTAGGGGCAGCCGCTGACAACGCGCCTCACCTCCCCACACGGCTGTCGAAACACTCCTCGCCGCCGCCCCCGGCCGGGTGGAAGCAGGCCCGGACGACGGCTCCCGGGCCGGCGGCCGTCATGGGGGTGTAGACGTAGGAGTCCGCGTCGACGCCGTCCAGGATCTCCGCGCCGCGGACGCGAACGTCACCGGCGTCGTCGCCGGCCGGCGCCGACATCTCCAGCCGGTCGCCGACCCGCGTCCCCCACATCCGGGCCCAACTCGTCCCGCACTCCTGGCTGTAGCGCAGCTCCAGCGAGGCACCGGTCGCGGTCCGGTAGGAGGCGAGGGTCTCCGGCGCTCCGGCGCACTTCATGCGCATCGGGCTCTTCCCCTCGCAGACCTCTCCCCGGCAGCGCGGCTCGGTCGCGGACGGGGGCGGTGACAGCGCGGCGCGCGGATCGCCGTCCGGGTGCGGGAGGAGGAGGGCCACCGCGGCGATGCCTCCTACGGCGACGGCGGACACGGACGCGAGCACCGCCACGACGGTCGCGCTGCGGTGGGCGGTGCCGCCGTCGCCGGTGCTTCCGGCAGGCGTGGTCCCGGTACGCGGAGGCGGCGGGGGCGGAGCGGGAGCGCGCGTCCCCTGCGCCGACCGCCCGCTCCCCGCCGCCTCCGCGATCTCCCACAGGGCCAGACAGCGCCCCTCCGGCTCGCCGGCCAGCCGGCACAGCTCCTGCACCGCGTCGCGCGGAGGGAGCGTCCTGCCGTTGAGGTAGCGGTCCCAGGACGACTTGCTGAACGCGGTCTTCGCCGCGAGCCCGGCCAGGCTCAGACCGGTGCGTCCCTTCAACTCCCGTAGCACGGCGGCCAGTCGGGTCCGTTCCGGGAGCGGTGCCGTCATCGCCGTAGGGCCTTCCAGGTGTGCGGGCCGATGATGCCGTCCACGACCAGCCCCGCCCGCCGCTGCTCCCGCTTGACCGCGTCTTCCGTGACCGGGCCGAAGATCCCGTCGATGTTGCCCGGCGAGATGCCCGCCCGGCGCAGCAGACACTGCGCCTCGGCCACGTCGGGGCCCGCGTGGCCGTTCGCCAGGATCGCGCCTCGGGTGGGGCTGATGCCCGCGTACCAGCGGCCGTCGATCCGCTCCAGCCGGCAGGTGTACGGGGGCGTCGACCGCGAGGGCGACGCGGGTGCCGACGGGGCGGTGGCGGCGAGGGGGATCGAGGGTGGCCTGTGCTCCTCGCCGCTCATCCGCATGACCAGGAGGACGGCCGTGGAGAGGGCCAGCACCAGGGCGACCGCCCCCGCCACCAGTGCGACGTGCAGCGAACGGCCCGGCGAGCGCGACCCGTTGGCGTCGGTGACCTCGCTCGAAAGGATCTCCGGCTCGGTCGGCATGGCCGTCTCGGCGCGTCTGCTCCCCCACGCCTCGTTGGCGACCTCGTGCAATGCCAGCAGGCGGGTCGGATCCTCGTCGAGGGCCCGGGCCAGCGCCTCGACGGCCTCCCGGGGCGGCAGCGACCGGCCGCCCAGATAGCGTTCCCAGGACTTGGGGCTGTACCCCGTCCTGGCCGCCAGCTGCCGCAGGCTCAGCCCGCTGTGGTCCTTCAGCCTGCGTAACCGCACCACCAACTGCCGTACGCGCGGATCAAGTTCCGCGGGCAGCACTGCCCAACGCGACATGTTCCCCCCATTCGCGTTCACGGTCGGGCAGGCGGTCCGTGGTCAGCGGTCCCCGTGCCCTTCGCCGCATTCTGCATCAGCATCCACGGACCGCACCGGGAGCGGGTTCCCGCACGGGTGCGGAATCGGCCACCGGCCGCCTCAGGTGTCCCGCGGCGACGTCTCGGCAGGCGGTGTTCTCACAGGTCGGCGGGTGGGACGTCCCGCGATGACGTCACTTCCGTGGCGATGGTGGCCGCCGTCGCCGCCCTCGCCCAGTCTCGGCAGGCAGGCGGCAGGGGCCGCCACCCGACCCGCAACGAGAGGGAAACGCATGCGACCGAATGTCTGGACGAGGACCCTCGTCAGTGTCAGCGCCATCGTCGGCCTTGCCGCCGGGAGCCTCGTGACGGCGGGTACCAGCGTTGCCGCGTCGGACGCGAAGCCGGCCGTGGGCTCCGAGATCTCCGTCCTCGCGGTGAACAACCTCGGCCTGACCACCGAAGAGGCCAAGAAGGTCCAGCGCGTGCTGAAGGACAACTGGGGCTATACCGGCGAGATCGACGGGCTGCTCGGCACCAACAGCTGGAAGGCGATGCAGAAGTGGCTCACGCACTGGGGCTACCCCGGCGACCAGATCGACGGAATCGTCGGGCCCAACACGGTGAAGGCGCTGCAAAAGTGGCTGAAGGCCCGCTACGGCTACACCGGTGAGATCGACGGAATCGCCGGGTCCGGGACCAAGGCCGCGTTCAAGCGGATGGCCAACGCCTGCCCCAACTGTCCCTGATCCGACCTGCCGCAACAGCACGCCGCGGGGAGGGGGACCCGGGGGGGGGGGGGGGAGGGGGCGAAACCCCGGGGGCGGTCGGGGGTATTTGGGGGGACGGAGGGCCAACAAGAGAAATAAACCACGGG
>NZ_JBHTRZ010000013.1:27344-330006 GCF_042795335.1 Streptomyces sp. NPDC056479
GGAGACTAGCCCTTCCCCCCCCTTCCTCCACCCCCCGCCACAACAACAGGACCCCGCTCCCCCCCCCTGGGGGGGGGGGGCCCCCCCGCGTCCGAATTCCTGAGGCGCTCAGAGCCGCTCGGGCGTCCGGATGCCCAGCAGGGCCATGCCCTCGTGGAGGGTCCGGGCCGTCAGCTCGACCAGGAACAGCCGGTTCTCCGTCTGCTCCGGGGTCTCGGCCTTGAGGACCGGGCACTGGTCGTAGAAGGTCGTCAGGTGCGACGCCAGCTGGTACAGGTAGGCGGCCAGCTTGTGCGGTGCGTACTCCGCGGCCGCCTCGAAGACCGTGTCGCCGAACGCGTCCAGGTGCAGGCCCAAAGCCCGCTCCGCCGGGGCGAGTTCGAGCTCCGGGTGCGCGAGAGGGGCAGCTCCCCCTGCCTTGCGCAGGATCGACTTGATACGGGCGTACGCGTACTGGAGGTAGACCGACGTGTCGCCGTTCAGCGACACCATCTGGTCCAGGTCGAACTTGTAGTCACGGTTCGGCGACGTCGACAGGTCCGCGTACTTCACGGCGCCGATCCCGACGTACCGACCGTTCTCGACGATCTCCTCCTCGGTCAGGCCCACCTTCTCGGCCTTCTCGCGGACGACCGCCGTCGCCCGCTCGACCGCCTCGTCCAGCAGGTCCTCCAGACGTACGGTCTCGCCCTCACGCGTCTTGAACGGCTTGCCGTCCGCGCCGAGCACCGTGCCGTAACCCATGTTGTGCGCGGTGACGTCGTCGCTCAGCCAGCCGGCCCGCCGGGCCGTCTCGAAGACCATCTTGAAGTGCAGCGACTGCCGCACGTCCACGACGTAGATCAGCGACGTCGCGTGCAGGTCGGAGACGCGGTTGCGGATCGCGGTCAGGTCGGAGGCGGCGTAGCCGAAGCCGCCGTCGGCCTTCTGCACGATCAGCGGGACCGGCTTGTCGTCCTTGCCCCGGATCTCGTCGAAGAAGACGACGAGCGCGCCCTCGGAGCGCACCGCGACACCCATCTCCTCCAGGAGGCGGGCGGTCTCGGGCATGCCGTCGTTGTACGCGGACTCGCCGACGATCTCCTCGTCGCGGATCTCCATGTCCAGCTTCTCGAAGACCGAGTAGAAGTAGACCTTCGACTCGTCCACGAACTGCTGCCACAGCTCGAGGGTCTCCTTGTCACCGGACTGCAGGGCGACGACCCGCCCCCGGGCCCGCTCCTTGAACTCCTCGTCCGAGTCGAAGACCGCACGCGACGCCTTGTACACCCGGTTCAGGTTGCTCATCGCCTGCTCGCCGTCGACGTCGGCCGCGGGGGCCAGCTCGCCGGGGTGCTCGAACAGGTGCTGGATGAGCATGCCGAACTGGGTGCCCCAGTCGCCGATGTGGTGCCGGCCGATCGTCTTCTCGCCGGTGAAGTCGAGCATGCCGCGCAGGGCGTCGCCGATGACCGCCGACCGCAGATGGCCGACGTGCATCTCCTTGGCCACGTTCGGCTGGGCGTAGTCGACGACCGTGATGCCCGCGTTCTCCTTCAGCGGCACGCCGAGACGCTCGGCGTCCGCGTGCCGTGCGGCGAGGTTCTCGGTGATCGCCCGGTCGGCGATCGTGATGTTGAGGAAGCCGGGTCCGGAGACCTCGACGTCCTTGATCACGTCACCGGTGACGATGTTGCCGACGACCTGCGTCGCCAGCTCCCGGGGGTTCGACTTGGCCTTCTTGGCGAGCGCCAGGATCCCATTGGCCTGGAAGTCGGCCCGGTCGCTACGTCGCAACAACGGGTCCGCGTCGGCCTCCGGCCGGGTGGCCGAGAGTGCGTTCGCGAGACGCTGCTGGACTTGATCGGTGAGCGACTTGACCGAGGTCATGGGATGGGTGCCGTTCTCCTCGTGGGAATCGATAGACACGCTCAGTATCCCATGGGGGGTAAAGCGGTTTTCCCGGGCGCGATGCCGTCTGGGAGAATGGGGCGCCGGCCGTTGACCGTACGGCTGCCCTGGAGAAAGAAGGACGTGCCGATCGTGGCTCAGAGCACCGAGACCACCGACTGGGTCTCCCGTTTCGCGGATGAGGTCATCGAGGAGTCGGAGCGTCGGGCCCCGGGCAAACCGGTCGTCGTCGCTTCCGGACTCTCCCCCTCCGGACCCATCCATCTGGGCAACCTGCGCGAGGTCATGACCCCGCACCTGGTCGCCGACGAGATCCGGCGCCGCGGGCACGAGGTCCGGCACCTGATCTCCTGGGACGACTACGACCGCTACCGCAAGGTGCCGGCCGGGATCGCCGGGGTCGACGAGTCGTGGGCCGAGCACATCGGCAAGCCGCTGACCTCCGTCCCGGCGCCGGCGGGCTCGCCGTACCCGAACTGGGCCGAGCACTTCAAGGCGGCGATGGTCGAGGCGCTCGCCGAGATGGGTGTGGAGTTCGACGGGATCAGCCAGACGGCGCAGTACACCTCCGGCGTGTACCGCGAGCAGGTCCTGCACGCCATGAAGCACCGCGGCGACATCGACGCTGTTCTCGCCCAGTACCGGACCAGGACGAAGGGCGGCGCGAAGAAGTCGCAGAAGCCCGTCGACGAGGCCGAGCTGGAGGCCGCCGAGGGCTCCGGGGCGGCCGGCGAGGACGACGGCAGCTCCGGCTCCGCCGGGTACTTCCCGTACAAGCCCTACTGCGGCAACTGCGAGAAGGACCTCACGACCGTCACCTCGTACATCGACGACACCACCGAGCTGTCGTACACCTGCAACGAGTGCGGCTTCGCCGAGACCGTCCGGCTCAACGAGTTCAACCGCGGCAAGCTGGTCTGGAAGGTCGACTGGCCCATGCGATGGGCCTACGAGGGGGTCGTCTTCGAGCCGAGCGGCGTCGACCACTCGTCGCCGGGTTCGAGCTTCCAGGTCGGTGGCCAGATCGTCGGGATCTTCGGCGGCAAGCAGCCGATCGGGCCCATGTACGCCTTCGTGGGGATCTCCGGGATGGCGAAGATGTCGTCCTCGCGGGGCGGGGTGCCCACGCCGGGCGACGCGCTGAAGATCATGGAGCCGCAGATCCTGCGGTGGCTCTACGCCCGGCGGCGGCCCAACCAGTCCTTCAAGATCGCCTTCGACCAGGAGATCCAGCGGCTCTACGACGAGTGGGACAAGCTGGACGCGAAGGTGGCCGACGGCTCCGCGCTGCCGGCCGATGTCGCCGCGCACTCCCGTGCCGTGCGTACGGCCGCCGGTGAGCTGCCGCGCACACCGCGGCCGATGCCGTACCGGACGCTCGCGTCCGTCGCCGACATCACCGCCGGGCACGCGGACCAGGCGCTGCGGATCCTCTCCGAGCTGGACCCGGAGAACCCGCTGGCCACGCTGGACGAGGCCCGCCCCCGGTACGACAAGGCCGAGGCGTGGATCAACACGCAGGTGCCCGCCGACCAGCGCACCATCGTGCGCGGCGAGCCCGACGCCGAGCTGCTGAAGTCCCTCGACGAGGCGGCCCAGCAGTCGCTGCGGCTGCTGCTCGACGGTCTCGCCGAGCACTGGTCGCTGGACGGGCTGACCCACCTCGTCTACGGCGTGCCCAAGGTGCAGGCCGGGTTCTCCGCGGACGCCACGCCCAAGGAGCTGCCGGCCGAGATCAAGACCGCCCAGCGGACGTTCTTCGCGCTGCTGTACCACCTGCTGGTGGGGCGGGACACGGGGCCGCGGCTGCCCACGCTGCTGCTGGCGGTGGGGCAGGAGCGGGTGCGGCGCCTGCTCGGCGAGTAGCGCGGGGGTTCGTTGAGAAGGGGTCCTCCTCGGAGGGCCCCTTCTCTCATGCGATGTGGTCTTCTTCCAGCTCCGTGTTGAAGCGGGCCTGGAAGCGTTCCGTGAGGGTCTTCAGCTCGCTGACGCTCAGTGTGGAGCCGTACGTCGCCTGGATGTTGTCGCCGAGGACGCGGGGGGTGGGGAAGCTGCCGTCGATCGACTGGCGGAAGACCTGGTAGTAGTCCTCGTCGGTCGGTTCCGGGGCCTCCGGCGGGCCGCCGCCCTCGCCGAGCTGGCGGGTGCGGTTGCCGGTGACCGGGATCGGGAAGGTGCCGGTGTCCTCGGGGGAGGGTTCCTGGACGGGCGGTTCCTCCGGGAACCGCTCCTGGTACTGCTCGGCCTGGAGCTGCTCCTCGTACCACTGCTCGTAGTGGTTCTGGGGGTTGTACTGCGGGTTGTAGCTGCCCTGGTACTCGACCTGGCGGGGGGTGTTGAACCAGTCCTGCAGGTATTGCTGCTGCTCGGCGTCCAGGGCGCCGACCAGCTCGGGGCGCTGCTCGCCGGGAGGTGCCGCTCGCTCCGGGCCGGGCGCCGCCACCGGGGCACGACCACCGGCGGGCTGGGCGGCCGCCGCGGGCGCCGTGTCCAGCGCCTGCTTGGGCGCCGGCGGCAGCAGCGCCGGCTCGATTCCCGCCGCCGCCAACCCCGCCGGAGCGGTGTCCGCCAGCGGGACGCCGTACTTCGCCAGGCGCAGCGGCATGAGGGACTCCACCGGGGCCTTGCGGCGCCAGGCGCGGCCGAAGCGGGAGCGCAGCCGGGCCTGGTACACCAGGCGCTCCTGCTCCAGCTTGATGACCTGGTCGTAGGAGCGCAGCTCCCACAGCTTCATGCGGCGCCACAGCAGGAAGGTCGGCAGGGGGGAGAGGAGCCAGCGCGTGAGGCGGACGCCTTCCATGTGCTTGTCGGCCGTGATGTCCGCTATGCGGCCGATCGCATGGCGGGCGGCCTCCACGGCCACCACGAACAGGATCGGGATCACCGCGTGCATGCCGACGCCCAGCGGGTCCGGCCACGCCGCCGCGCCGTTGAACGCGATCGTCGCGATCGTCAGCAGCCAGGCGGTCTGCCGCAGCAGCGGGAACGGTATTCGGATCCAGGTCAGCAGGAGGTCGAGGGCGAGCAGGACACAGATGCCCGCGTCGATGCCTATCGGGAAGACATAGCTGAAGTTCCCGAAGCCCTTCTGGATGGCCAGCTCTCGGACGGCCGCGTACGAACCGGCGAAGCCGATGCCGGCGATGATCACTGCGCCGAACACGACCACGCCGATGAGAACGCGGTGCATCCGAGTCAGCTGCGGTGGCCCGGCCACTCGTACTCCCCTCCCCTTGCGTGTTGTTGCGCGCAACAGGGTGGCACATCCCTACGGCGTCCGTTCTCCCGGTACGGAGCGAGCCCGGCCCGAGGACGGGCCGGGCTCACGCAAAGGGCCTGGCTGAGCTGCGAGTTGTGACCCGGCGGTGGGCCGGGTGTGACGGTCAGCTCTTCTTTGCCGCTGACTTGGAGGGGGAGCTGGATGCCGCCTTCGACGGGCTCTTCGAAGGAGACTTCGACGCCGACTTCGAGGGGGCGCCGCTCGGCGTGCCCGCGTCGCCGCCGCCGTTCGCCTTCGCCACCGAGGCCACGATCTCCTTGGCCGCCTTCTGCGCGAGCTTGTTCAGCGCGTCCGCGCTGGGGGCCTTGTCACCGGCGAGACCGGCGCCGTTGTAGTCGAGCGTGACGACGACGTTCTCGACCCGGGTCACGACCGTCTCCTGCTTGAAGGTGCCTTCCTTCTTCTTCAGGTCGTAGCGCACCGCCGTCGCCTCGTCGCCCACCCCGGCGACCGGCTCCGACTTGGTGCCCTTCGCGCCGGACACCGACTTGGCGTCCTGCAGCTGTGTCTCGTAGTACTCCCGTGCCAGTTCGTCGCCCGAACCGCGGGTGACGTCGGACTCGAAGCGCAGCAGGGAGACGTTGAGCCAGCGGAACTGCGAGCCCTTCACGCCGTTGTTGTCCAGGCTGCTCCAGGAGCAGGAGCCGCGCGTCGCCGCGTCGCCCGAAGAGCCCGTCTTGCCGGACTTGGCCTCCGGGACCAGGTCCTCCAGCGTCTTCTTCGCCAGCACCTTGCACGGCTCGGGAAGCGCCTTGTACACGGCCGCCTGCACCGTCGGCGACGGGCTCCCGGACGGCGACGCCGAGGTCTTCGTGCTGCCGTCGGCGGCCTTCTCCTGCGAGCCGGAGTCCGAGGAGCACCCCGCGGCGACCAGCATCACGGGGACGGCCGCCGCGCAGACAAGGGCGCGGCGCAGGCCCCTCGCCCGCCGCTCGCGCTTCTCATCCCGGTCCTGCTGGTCACGCTCTACTGCTCGCTGCATGGTTCCTTCACTCATGGCTGACACTCGTGGTCCCTGCGGTCGGATCGGATCCGAGGGGCCACGGTACGCGGTGAAGGAGCTGTGTGGTCTCGTTTCGGTTACGTCGCACAAGGGGGCGGAGATGTGAAAGCGGTGCGCTAGTCCCCGAGCGCGTCCGCCAGTTGTGCGGCCAGTTTCTGGGCCCTGTCCTGCATTTCCTCGCTGTCCGGGACCGTGCCGACGGTGGCCGGCTGCTCCTCGTACTCGATCGTCACGATCACGTTGGACGTGCGGAACGCCACAGTCACCGTGCGCTGCTGCGCCGTCGAACCCGAGCTGCTGAGCGCGTCGTCGATGAAGGCCTCGTCGGCGAGGTCGTCCAGGACGCGGGGCTGGAGTTCGGCCGAGGGCGTGCCGTCGGTGGAGGCGGACGTGGAGGGGGAGCCGGAGGTGGAGGCGGAAGGGGAGGACGAAACGGACGGGGACGCGGAGTTCGAGGGCGAGGAGGACGGTGAGCCGCTGGGGTCGGCGGACCCGGAGCTCTCGTCGTCGACGGTGTCGGTGCTCGTCGGCACGGGCAGGTCCGCGGCCGTCTGCCTGGTCCCGAAGAGCTGCTCCGCCTCGCTGTCGTCGCTGACCGCGCCGGTGTACGACACGACCCGCTCGAAGTCGATGAAGAGGTGGTCGGTGGCGTCGGCCGACTCGACCTTCCAACGGCAGCCGACCTTGCGGTCGGTGTCATAGGTGAGCGTCGGTGTGCCCTCGTAGGCCTTCTCGCGCTGCTCGGCGTCCGTGATCTCCCGGATGCCCGGCAGCAGCGAGTCGAGCGTCTCCTCGCCGGGCACGCCGCACGGTTCGGGCAGCGTGCGGTAGCGGCCCGGTTCGGCCGTCGCGGCCGCCGTACCGGAGTCGCCGGGGTTGGAGTCGTCGGCCGTGCCGCTGGTGTCGGAGCTGCCGGTGCAGCCGGCCAGCAGCGCCGCGAGGAGCGCGGCGACGCCGGATACGTAGGCCTTCCGCTGCACGGTCAGGCTCCTCTCGACGGTGGGGGTGTGGTCGGTCGGTTGCCGGTCTTCAGTGTCCCCGCTGGTTATTCGCTTGCCGCGCGGGGGCGCCCGCTGGAGACAATGTGTATCGCACGCACAGCCGTGGACGCCGGTCCGTTGTCCCTTTTCATCGACCTTGGCGCCGGTTTTGCGATTTCAGACTTGTATGTGATTTCCGGGGGAATGAGGACGATATGTCGTACGTGGAAATGCCGGGCGCGAAGGTTCCCATCCGTATGTGGACCGACCCGGCGACGGTCGAGGACGTGGCGCTGCAGCAGCTGCGGAACGTCGCGACCCTGCCGTGGATCAAGGGCCTCGCCGTGATGCCGGACGTGCACTACGGCAAGGGGGCGACGGTCGGGTCCGTCATCGCCATGCGGGGCGCCGTGTGTCCCGCGGCGGTGGGGGTCGACATCGGCTGCGGGATGTCGGCGGTGAAGACGTCGCTGACGGCGAACGACCTGCCGGGGGACCTGTCGCGGCTGCGGTCGAAGATCGAGCAGGCCATTCCGGTGGGCCGGGGGATGCATGACGCCCCCGTGGATCCGGGGCGGATGCACGGGTTCGCCACCGCCGGGTGGGACGACTTCTGGGGGCGGTTCGACGGGATCGCGGACGCGGTCAAGTTCCGTCAGGAGCGCGCGGGCAAGCAGATGGGAACGCTGGGAAGCGGTAACCACTTTGTCGAGGTCTGCACGGATACGGACGGTTCCGTCTGGTTGATGCTGCACTCCGGTTCCCGGAACATCGGCAAGGAACTGGCCGAGTTCCACATCGGCGTGGCCCAGAAGCTCCCGCACAACCAGGGCCTGGTCGACCGCGACCTCGCCGTCTTCGTCGCGGACACCCCGCAGATGGCGGCGTACCGCAACGACCTGTTCTGGGCGCAGGAGTACGCCAAGTACAACCGCACGCTCATGATGGCGCTCCTGAAGGACGTGGTCCGCAGGGAGTTCAAGAAGGCGAAGCCGACCTTCGAGCCGGAGATCAGCGCACACCACAACTACGTGGCCGAGGAGCGCTACGACGGCATGGACCTGCTCGTGACCCGTAAGGGCGCGATCCGGGCGGGCTCGGGCGAGTACGGCATCATCCCGGGCTCCATGGGCACGGGTTCGTACATCGTGAAGGGCCTCGGCAACGCGAAGTCCTTCAACTCCGCCTCGCACGGCGCGGGTCGGCGCATGAGCCGGAACGCGGCCAAGCGCCGGTTCTCGACGAAGGACCTGGAGGAGCAGACACGGGGCGTGGAGTGCCGTAAGGACTCCGGTGTCGTGGATGAGATCCCGGGCGCCTACAAGCCGATCGAGCAGGTCATCGACCAGCAGCGGGATCTCGTGGAGGTCGTGGCGAAGCTGAAGCAGGTTGTTTGCGTGAAGGGTTGACGCACAAGGCCCCCGGTGTGAACCGGGGGCCTTGCTCGTGTTGACGAGGCTCACTTCGGCGCGTGCGTCACCGCGTAGATCATCACGAACGCCACGATGTGGATGCCGAACAGGAAGTAGCCGAGCCACCACCACATCTGGCGTTCGTCGTGCGGGTCCTTCCGGTCCGGGGTCACAGTTCCCGGTGCACCTTGCTGTTGGACGCCTGGGCGCGGGGGCGGACGACCAGGAGGTCGATGTTGACGTGGCTGGGGCGGGTGACCGCCCAGGTGATGGTGTCGGCCACATCGTCGGCCGTGAGGGGCTCCGCAACGCCCTGGTAGACCTTGGCTGCCTTCTCCTTGTCGCCGCCGAAGCGGGTCAGGGCGAACTCGTCGGTCCTGACCATGCCGGGGGCGACCTCGATGACGCGGACCGGACGGCCGACGATCTCCAGGCGGAGCGTCTCGGCGAGGACATGGGCGCCGTGCTTGGCGGCGACATAGCCCGCGCCCCCCTCGTACGTGCTGAAGCCGGCCGTGGAGGACAGGACGACCACCGTGCCGTCGCCGCTCGCCTCCAGCGCGGGGAGCAGGGCCTGGGTGAGGTTCAGGGTGCCGATGACGTTCGTCTCGTACATCGTGCGCCAGTCGGCGGGGTCGCCGGTCGCGACCGGGTCGGCGCCGAGCGCGCCGCCCGCGTTGTTGACGAGGACGCCGATCGTCTTGAAGGCCGTCGCGAACTCGTCGACCGCGGCGCGGTCCGTCACGTCCAGCTGGTAGGCCGTCGCCGAGTGGCCGGCCGCGTTGATCTCCTCGGCGAGCGCCTCGATGCGGTCCTTGCGGCGGGCGGTCAGCACGACCCGGTAGCCGGCCGCGGCGAGCTGTCGGGCCGTGGCGGCGCCGATTCCGCTGCTCGCACCGGTGATGACGGCGATGCGGGAGACGGCGGACGGTGCGGCGGTGGCCATGGCTGCTCCTAGTGGGTGGTCGAGTCCGGAGACCGTCCGGCCAGGATAGGCGGGCGGTGCGGTGGGACAATGAGACGGGTGATCCTCAGAGCAGGAGGTGGATCATGGGACAGGCACGAGAGGTCATGGACCGGCTCACCGCAGCGATCACCACGGCGGACTCCGGGAGCCTCGCCGAGCTCTACGCACCGGACGCGGTCGCCGTCACCCCCGACGGCGGGGAGCTCCACGGGCGGGACGACATCACCGAGTACTGGCGTCAGATGACGCAGGCGGTCCCGGACGGCACCTACGAGTCGGTGCACTCGTACGAGGTCGGCGACACCGCCATCGACGAGGGCGTCTTCACCGGCCGGAACACCGGGCCGATCCAGTTGCCCGACGGCCGGACACTGCCCCCGACACAGAAGGAGATCAGGATCCGCGGGGTGGACCTCGCCACCGTCGACGAGAAGGGGCAGATCGTCGACTACCGGCTCTACTTCGACGAGATGGACTTCCTGGCACAGCTGGGACTGCTGCCGGACGAGCCGGCCTGAGCCGCCGCCCGGTCCATTCACCTGTTGGACGGCGCCTGCCGGCCGCTCCGCGGTGGGATACATGCGTACGACCACGTGGAGCGAGGAGCGGGCGTATGCGGCGGATGCGGATTGCTGTGGTGTGCGGTGCGGCCGTGGTGACGGCGGTCGGCGGGATGGCGCCGGCCGCCGGAGCGCTGGGCGGTCCCGAGGCGGAGCTCGCCTATCACGGCTCCGTCGACATGGTCGCCGGCGGCGTCGACGTACGGTTCACGCCGCACAATCCAGGGCCCGGCGCCGTACCGGACTCGACGGTGCGGATCCGCTGGTCCGAGCCGCTGGCGGACCGGCAGTCCCTGCCGGAGGGGTGTGCTCTGGCGGGTGAGCGTGCGGTGCTGTGCCGGGTCGCGGCGCTGCCCGCGGACGGCGTCGGGGAGCGGCTGGACCTGCGGGTACGGCTGCGGGAGGCACCGTCGGAGGTGCTGCTGGAGTTCGACACGGTGCTCACCGGCGGGGCGGTGGAGGCGAAGCGGAGCGAGCAGCAGCGGGTGCTGGTGCTGGACACCGGGGACACGTACTACTTCTGACGTCCGCCGGCCGGTCCCGCCCCCGGTGCCGGGGAGTCAGCGCACGCCCTGCGCGTACGCCGTCGGCGGCACCCCCACCGTCGCGGTGAAGTCCCGCACCAGATGGGCCTGGTCGGCATAGCCGAGCTCGGTGGCGAGGGTGGCCCAGTCGACGTCGTCGCGGGTGGCGGCCTGTTCCAGGGCTTCGTGGATGCGGTAGCGGAGCAGGACCCATTTCGGGCTGACGCCGACGTACGTCGAGAACAGCCGTTGCAGCGCCCGCACCGACATGTCCTGTGACTCGGCGAAGTCGCCGACGCGGCGGACCGTGCGGTCGGCGCGGATCCGCTGGACGAGGCTCATGGCGAGGTCGGCCTGGGGGTCGGGGGCGCAGGGCAGAGCCAGCACGAAGGCGTCGAGGGCGGCCGCCCGGTCCAGGTCGTCGGCGGGGGCGACGATCGCGCGGGCGGCCTCACCCGTGGCCCCCGGGAACACCTCGGCGGCGGGCAGCGCACGGCCCGTCCCCCGGGACACCGGGGTCTTCGGGACGTACGGCCGGAAGCCGCCCGGCCGGAACTTCACCCCGCAGACCCGGCCCCGGCCGGTCAGCTTCCGGGTGAAGAGACCCAGTGCCACGCCGGTGACCTCGGCATACGGGGGCCTCTCGTCCTCGTCCCACTGGAAGGTGAGGTTGACCGCCGGGTGCGGGAGGACGTGGGAGGCGTAGGGCGTGGGCAGGTCCCAGTCGATGAGCCAGTACCACTCGATGTACCGGCGCAGCGGCTCGGCCGGCTCGTGGCGGCGGAACCGTACGTGGTTCAGCAGCCCGGACGGGTCGACGATCCCGCGGGTGTCGTGGCGGGGTGCCTCCATGGGCGGATCGTACGTCGCGTTTCTTCAAGATGGGCAGTCGTGGAGGTCCCTACGGTCGGAGCATGGACACGAACCCTGTGAAGACGTACGGCATCGGTGAGCTGCTGGGCCTGGCACGGGAGCGGGCGGTTCCGGTGGTGCGGGGCATTCCCGACGCGACGCTCGCCGCTCCCACGCCCTGTGCCGAGTACGACGTACGGGCGCTGGTCAATCACCTCTTCCAGGTGATCGTGCAGTTCCAGCGGCTGGCCGTGAAGGAGGCCTCGGACTTCGGTGAGACGCCCGACCGGGTCGCCGAGGGTCCCGAGTGGCGTGAGCGGCTCGCCCGGGAGACGGACCGGCTGGTGAGCGCCTGGTCCGCGCCGGGTGCCGAGGAGGGCACGACGGGCGGGATGAACATGCCGGCGCGGCTGGTCGGCTCGATGGCGCTGCTGGATCTGACGGTGCATGTGTGGGACCTGGCGCGGGCGACGGGCCAGGCGTACCCGGGGGCCGACCAGGCGGTCGTGGCGGAGCTGTCCGGCGCGGTGGACGAGCTGGCGCCGACGGCCAGGAAGATGGGGGTGTTCGCGGAGCCGGTGCCGGAGCCCGAGGACGCGTCGGCGTTCGAACGGCTGCTCGCGCGGACCGGCAGGGATCCGTACTGGCGAGGCGCTGGGGAATAGTCCTCGGGCGGTCTCGGTTCTCCGGGTATAGTTGAACCGTCAACAACCTGGAGGATGAGCGACCATGCAGTTCGGGATCTTCAGCGTCGGCGATGTGACGCCGGACCCCACCACGGGCCGTACGCCGACCGAGCGTGAGCGCATCAAGGCCATGGTCGCGATCGCGCTGAAGGCCGAGGAGGTCGGGCTCGACGTCTTCGCGACCGGCGAGCACCACAACCCGCCCTTCGTGCCGTCGTCGCCGACGACGATGCTCGGCTACATCGCGGCGCGGACGGAGCGGCTGGTCCTCTCCACTTCCACGACCCTGATCACCACCAACGACCCGGTGAAGATCGCGGAGGACTTCGCGATGCTCCAGCACCTGGCCGACGGCCGGATGGACCTGATGATGGGCCGCGGCAACACCGGCCCGGTCTACCCCTGGTTCGGTCAGGACATCCGGCAGGGCATCAACCTCGCCATCGAGAACTACGCCCTGCTGCACCGGCTGTGGCGCGAGGACGTCGTGAACTGGGAGGGCAAGTTCCGTACGCCGCTCCAGGGCTTCACGTCCACGCCCCGGCCGCTGGACGGCGTGGCGCCGTTCGTCTGGCACGGCTCGATCCGCTCGCCGGAGATCGCCGAGCAGGCCGCGTACTACGGCGACGGCTTCTTCCACAACAACATCTTCTGGCCGGCCGACCACACCAAGCAGATGGTCGAGCTGTACCGCAGCCGGTACGCCCACTACGGGCACGGCACGCCCGAGCAGGCGATCGTCGGGCTGGGCGGTCAGGTCTTCATGCGGAAGAACTCCCAGGACGCGATCCGCGAGTTCCGGCCCTACTTCGACGTCGCGCCGGTCTACGGGCACGGCCCGTCGCTGGAGGACTTCATGGACCAGACCCCGCTGACCGTCGGCTCCCCGCAGCAGGTCATCGAGAAGACGCTGGGCTTCCGCGAGTACGCCGGTGACTACCAGCGCCAGCTGTTCCTGATGGACCACGCCGGGCTGCCGCTGAAGACCGTGCTGGAGCAGCTCGACCTGCTCGGCGAGGAGGTCGTGCCGGTGCTCCGCAAGGAGTTCGCGAAGGGCCGCCCGGCCGGCGTCCCCGACGCCCCCACCCACGCTTCCCTCAAGGCCGCCCAGGAGGTGACCGTCGCATGAAGCTCGTCGTCGTGTCCGCGGGGCTGAGCGTCCCCTCCTCCACCCGGCTGCTGGGCGACCGGCTTGCGGCCGCGGTGGGCCGACAGGCCCCCGCGCCCGTGGACGTCGAGGTCGTGGAGCTGCGCGACCTCGCCGTGGAGATCGCGCACAACTTCACCAACGGCTTCCCCGGGCGCCAGCTGGCCGCCGCGATCGACGCGGTCACCTCGGCGGACGGGCTGATCGTCGTCACGCCGGTGTTCTCGGCGTCCTACAGCGGACTGTTCAAGTCGTTCTTCGACGTGATCGAGCAGGACGCGCTGGCGGGCACGCCGGTGCTGATCGCCGCGACCGGCGGCACGGCCCGGCACTCGCTGGTCCTGGAGCATGCGCTGCGTCCGCTCTTCGCCTACCTGCGGGCCGTGGTCGTCCCGACCGGCGTGTACGCCGCGTCGGAGGACTGGGGCGCCGAGGGGCTGGACGGGCGGATCGAGCGGGCCGCGGGCGAGCTGGCGGCGCTGACGTCGGGACTGACCGCCGGACGACCTGCGAAGAAGGCGGCGGAGCCCGAGCTGGTGCCCTTCGAGCAGCAGCTGGCGGCCCTGCGACCGGCCGGGTGAGAGGCCAGTAAGAAGGGCACCCGGTGAGCCGCTCATCACGTCGTACGACCGCGGGGGCTTGGCAGTATGAACCCGTGCCCCAGACTGTTCTCCTCGCCGAAGACGACCGCGCCATCCGCAACGCCCTGGAGCGGGCGCTGACGCTGGAGGGCTATCAGGTCACCGCGGTCGCCGACGGCGTGGAGGCGCTGGCGCAGGCCCATCGCACGCCGCCGGACGTGCTCGTGCTCGACGTGATGATGCCCGGCATCGACGGACTCCAGGTCTGCCGGGTGCTGCGCGCCGAGGGCGACCGCACCCCGATCCTGATGCTCACGGCGCTCGTGGAGACCCAGGACCGTATCGCCGGCCTGGACGCGGGCGCCGACGACTATGTGGTCAAGCCCTTCGACGTCGAGGAGGTCTTCGCCCGGCTGCGCGCCCTGCTGCGTCGCACGAGCGAGGCGAACGGCGCCCCCGTCGACGTACCGAGGCAGGCACCCGGGCCGTCCGGCCGGCTGATCGAGGCGGCCGGGCTGCGGATGGACCCGCAGGCGCGGCGGGCCTGGCGGGGCGCGCGGGAGCTGGAGCTGACCCGGACCGAGTTCGAGCTGCTGGAGCTGCTGGTGCGCAACGCCGGCATAGTCCTCGACCACTCCACGATCTACGACCGCATCTGGGGCTACGACTTCGGCCCCGGCTCCAAGAACCTCGCCGTCTACGTCGGCTATCTGCGCCGCAAGCTCGACGAACCGGGCGCGCCCGCACTGATCCACACGGTGCGCGGGGTGGGTTACGTGCTCCGGGAGGACTGAGTGGGCGGCCCGGCCCGCCGTCGGCTCGCACGGCTGATGACCACGCGCCTGCTGACCGGACGCCGGCGGACCGGACTCGTCTCGCTGCGCTCCACCTTCGCCGTGTCCTTCGCCGCCGTGACCGCCGTGGTCACCGTCCTGGTCGGGCTGCTGTCGTACACGGCCGCCGCCCGGCTGGTGCGGGTGGACCAGGAGTCCGTGTTCGACGAGGTCGTGCAGGATCTGCGCGGCGAGGTGCGGCAGCGGCCGATGCGGCCGGAGGACTTCTCCTCCTCCGCGCCCGGCCACGATCTGGTACGGCCCGCCCGGACCGACGTCCAGGTGCTGGGCCCCGACGGCGCGGTCGTCGACCCGGGCCGCCCGGGGCTGCCGGTCAGGGCCGCCGACCGGGGGATCGCGGCCGACGGTACGGCCGGGCGGATGGTCCAGCACAAGGACGTCGACGTCGGCAGTGACGTCTACCGGGTCGCGACCGTCGCGCTCGGCGGCGGGCGGGGCGCGGTGCAGATCGCCCAGGAGTTCAGCGACACCGAGGACCTGCTGCGGGCGCTCCAGCAGCGGACGCTGCTGCTGATGGCGGCGGTGGTGACACTCGCGGGACTCTTCGGCTGGTGGCTGGCCCGGCGCATCACCCGCCGCCTGGTCGTCCTCACCGACGCCGCCGAGGACGTCGCCCGCACCCGGCAGCTCGGCATCCAGGTGCCCGTCACCGGATACGACGAGGTCGGCCGCCTCGGCCGGGCCTTCGACCGCATGCTGGGGCGGCTGGCCCAGTCGGAGGAGGACCAGCGGCGCCTCGTGCAGGACGCGGGCCACGAGCTGCGCACCCCTTTGACGTCGTTGCGTACCAACATCTCCCTGCTGCGCCGCATCGACGAACTGCCGCCCGAAACCCGCGACGAGCTGGTCGCCGACCTGGGTCAGGAGGCACGCGAACTGACCGATCTGGTCAACGAGTTGGTCGATCTGGCGGCCGGGCAGTCCGACACCGAACCGGCCCAGCGGGTGGACCTCGCCGACATCGCCGAGGACGTCGCGGGGCTCGCACGGCGCCGTACGGGACGACGGATCCTGGTCCGGGCGAGCGGCGACACGACCACCTCCGGCCGGCCCGGGATGCTCCAGCGGGCGGTGACCAACCTCGTCGAGAACGCGGCGAAGTTCGACCGCGACGGCACCGCCCCCATCGAGATCAACGTCGCCGGCCCCGCACGCCCGGGCACCGTCCGGGTCGAGGTCCTCGACCGGGGTCCGGGCATCGCCGAGGACGACCTGATCCGGGTCTTCGACCGCTTCTACCGGGCCGCCGACGCCCGCTCGCTGCCGGGGTCGGGGCTCGGGCTGTCGATCGTGCGGGAGGTGGCCCTCGCGCACGCCGGGGCACCCTTCGCGTTCCGGCGGGACGGCGGCGGGACGGCGATCGGGTTCACCGTGGGCGGCTCGGGCTGAGGCGGTTCGCGCTCTCTCGGATCTCCCCCGAATGGGTCACCATCTGATCGGGCGGACCGGTGTCGTGCCGGCGGCCGAGGGGAGGAGCGTCGTCGTGCTGAGTGGCGTGGAGAGTGCGGTTCTGGCCGGGATCGACGAGGCCTGGATCGGGCGGACGCTGGTGGAGCTGATCGCCGTGCCGAGTGTGACCGGGAGCGCGGCCGAGTCGGAGTTGCAGCATCTGCTGGCGGGGCGGCTGGAGCGGCTCGGGCTGGACGTCGACCTGTGGTCCATGGATCTGGACGCGCTGCGCGCGGATCCCGCCTTTCCGGGGACGGAGGTGGAGCGGGAGGAGGCCTGGGGGCTGGTCGGGGTGACGGAGGACGGCGGCGACGGGCCGGCCTTCCTGATGCAGGGACACGTGGACGTCGTACCGCCGGGGGACCTGGATGCGTGGGACGGCGATCCGTTCGTGCCGAGGGTGCTCGGGGACGTCGTGCACGCGCGGGGCGCCTGTGACATGAAGGCCGGTCTGGTGGCCCACCTCGCGGCGCTCACCGCGATCCGGGCCGCCGGGGTTCGGCTGCGCGGGCGGATCGGCGTGCACTTCGTGGTCGGCGAGGAGGACGGCGGCCTCGGCGCCTTCGGCACGCTGCGGCGCGGCCACCGCGGGGACCTGTGCGTCATCACCGAGCCGACCGGCGGCGCCCTCGTCACCGCCAACGCCGGCGCGCTGACCTTCCGTCTCGCCGTGCCCGGCAAGGCGGCGCACGGCAGCGCCCGGGACCAGGGCGTCAGTGCCATCGACGGGTATGTGCCGCTGCACCGGGCACTGGCCCGGCTGGAGACCGAGCGCAACCGGGACGCCCATCCGCTGATGGCCGAGCACCCCATCCCCTACGCCCTGTCGGTGGGGACCGTGCGGGCCGGGGACTGGGCGAGCAGCGTGCCCGATCTGCTCGTCGCGGAAGGCCGGTTGGGGGTACGGCTCGGAGAGGAGCCGGCCGAGGCGCGGGCCGCCTTCGAGCGCGTCGTCGCCGAGGCGTGCGCCGACGACCCCTGGTTGCGCGCGCATCCGGCGACCGTGACCTGGCCGGGCGGGCAGTTCGCCAGCGGGCGGCTGCCGGCGGGGCATCCGCTGCCCGACGTGATCCGGGGCGCCCGTGCCGACGCCGGGGGAGCCGCCGACCTGCGGGAGTGCGGGGCGCCGTACGGCAGTGATCTGCGGCTGTACGCCGGCGCGGGGATCCCGACGCTGCAGTACGGGCCGGGGGACATCCGGGTGGCGCACAGCGCGCGGGAACGGGTGTCGGTCACCGAAGTGGTGGAGGTGGCACGGACGTTGGCGGTGACCGTGCTGCGGACGGTCGGCACGAAGTGAGCCCGGGTGCAGCCACGCGCCTTGCGAGGGCCCTGTGCTCGTCCGCATGAAGTCCCGTGAAAACGGTCACTGTTGGGCGAGCGCTCCGTACACTCCGTGACCGTGTTGACGCTGAAGGCCGGGCACGAAGTCGCCGGCCGCTACCTCCTCAGGGAACCCATCGGCAGGGGCGGGATGGGCGTCGTGTGGCAGGCCTGGGACGAGACGCTGAAGCGGACCGTCGCGGTCAAGTGCGCGCGCCCGGACGACGAACAGGCCGCCAGGAGACTCAAGAAAGAGGCCCAGTACGCCGCCCGGCTGCACCATCCGAACATCGTGCAGGTCTTCGACTTCGTCGAGGAGGCGGACGAGGGATCCGGCGAGGCCACCTGCTGGATCGTCATGGAGTACGTCCCCTCCCGCAGTCTCGCCCAGCTCGTCGAGGACGGCACGCTGCCGCCCGAGGAAGCCGGGTCCGTCGGCTGCCAGATCGCGGCCGCGCTGGCGAAGTCCCATGCCCAGGGCGTGGTGCACGGCGATGTCACGCCGGAGAACATCCTGGTCACCGAGGACGGCGTCGCACGGCTGGCCGACTTCGGCATCGCGCGGGCCCTGCGCAGCGACGTCACCCTGACGCACACCGTCACGGCGGGCGTGGTGCGGGGCAAGCCCAAGTACCTCGCGCCCGAGCTGGCCAGGGGGCGGCCCGCCGACGAGAAGGCCGACGTGTTCTCCCTCGGCGCCAGCCTGTTCGCCGCGGTCGAGGGGCACTCGCCGTACGGCGAGGTCGATCACCCCATGGCCTACATCGCCCGCGCCATCGAGGGCCACCTCGAACCCGCCGAGCAGGCCGGCCGGCTCACCACCCCGCTCGCCGCGTTGCTGGAGCCGGACGCCCGGCGCCGCCCCGACGCCGCCGAGGCGTACCGGCTGCTGACCCGGGCCGCCCCGCCGCCCCCGGAGGTCCAGGGCCGGCTGGTCGACCACAACACCCTGCACCTCGCCTCGCTCACCCTGCGGCTGCCGCGTGCCGTACGGCGTCGGCGGCGTCCCCTGGCGCTGGCGGCGGGCGCGTTGGTCGCGGCGGCGGCCGTCACGGCCGGGATCCTCCTTGTGCCGGGCGACGACGACACGAGCCGCGCGTCCGACCCGAAGCCCTCCGCCACGGCCGCCGCGCAGGCCGGCGCCATCGGCGACATCCGTACGGCCAACCCATGCGGGCTGCTCGACGCCGCCTCGCTGAGCCGCTTCGGAGACACCGAACTCGACCCGGATTACGGCGAACTGGACCGCTGCGACGTGCTCGTACTCGGCGACGACGGGGACGAGGTCGCCGGTGCCGAGGCCAACTTCCTCAGTGAGGCCAGGGAGTTCGACGGCGGCGTGCCCGTCCGGCGGGTCGGCAACGTCCGGGTCGTCAGCCTGACGCGCGTCGGCGACCACTGCGAGCGGTACATCCGGACCTCCGACCGCCGGGGGATCATCATCCGCGGGGAGCGGCGGGAGGCCGGAGCCCCCGATCCCTGTGCCCTGGCCGACGCCGCCACCGACTACGCGGTCACGGTGCTGGACCGGGGCCCGGTGCCCCGGCGCGCGGAGTCCTGGCCGGCCACCTCGCTCGCCCGCCTGGACGCCTGCAAGCTGCTCGACACCACCGCGCTCAATCGCGTACCGGACCTACGGACCCGGCCGTCGGACTACGGTTTCGCCAACTGGGACTGCGAATGGTCGAGCGCGGACGGCGACAGCGCCTTCGTGGAGCTGACGTTCACCCGGGACAACCATCTGGAGGACAACGGCCGGCCGAAGTCCCTGGCCGGGACCACGGGTTACGTCTCACCGGAGGAGGAGGGCGACCGCTCCTGCGTCGTCGACGTACCGCACCGTGCGTACACCAACTCCGTCGGAGACCGGACGATCGAGATGTTCCGGCTGACCGTACGGGGGCAGCGGCCGGCCGAGGAGGAGTGCGCCACGGCCGAGACGCTGTCCGTCACCGCGCTGAGGAACATCGCGGAGCGACTGCCGAAGGACGAGTGAGCTGCCGCTGGGCGTGCGCCGTCAGTCCGTGGTGGGCCGGGTGCGCCGGGCGTACGCGCGGGCCGCGCGGGCTCGGTCGCCGCAGCGGGTGGAGCACCAGTGGCGGCGGCCGTGGCGGAGCAGGTAGCGGTTGCAGGGAGCGGAGCCGCAGGCGGTGAGGCGTTCGGCGTCCGGGGAGGTGAGCAGGTCGGCGGCGTCGGCGGCGAGGGTCGCCAGGGCGTGGTCGACGATCTCCGTGGTGGGGTGCGGGGCCGCGCGGTAGGGGCCGTCCTTCTCGTCCCACCGCAGCAGCGGGGCCGTGGGCACCCTGGTCAGCGCGTCGTTCACGGCGGCCAGGGCGGCGGGCAGCGCGGGCAGCGCCGCGACCCGGGCGTCGAACAGCGACCGGAGCTGTTCCCGCAGCGACCGCAGCTGCGCCGCGCACATCTCCCGCATCCCCGCGTCGACGGGAGCGAGCCCGAGGCCGACGAGCCACTGGTTCGCGGCCGCCGGGGTGCCCAGGAGGTCGACGTACTGACCGCCCGGCAGTGCGAGGACGCTGTTGACGAGGGCCAGCGACGGGTACTGCTCCGCGCCCGGCGCGGGGGGCAGGGGCGGCTCGGCGGTCTCGGTCATGGCTCTCATGGTACGGAGTGCGGGGATCCGTGAGATGAGGGCGGGAAGCCTCTGGCTCACATGTGCACCACGGGTGCCGCGTCGGGGTCGGTGGCCGGTGCTCCGCGCCGGTAGAGGACGACGCTGACGACCAGGCCGACGACGAAGAAGACGGCCGACCACCAGTAGGCGGTGGAGTAGGCCTCCAGACCGGCCTGCGCCTGCACGGCGGGGTCCCTGGGGTCGCGCCCGACGAGGTAGTCGGTGGCGGCGCCGGTGGCCAGGGTGTTGAGCAGGGCGGTGCCGATCGATCCGCCCACCTGCTGCATGGCGTTGACGGTGGCCGAGGCGACCCCGGAGTCCTTCGCGTGCACGCCGGCGGTGGCCAGGCTCATGGCGGGCGCCATCACCAGTCCGAGGCCCAGGCCCGCCACGATCAGCGGCGGCAGCACATCGGTGGCGTAGCCGCTGCTCAGGTCGAGGGCGGTCATCCAGACCATGCCGGCGGCGGCCACCCCCATGCCCAGCGGCACGATCGGCTTGGGGCCGATCCGCGGGATCAGCACGCTGGAGGCAAGCGTGGAGGTGAGCATCAGCGAGGCCACCATCGGCAGGAAGGCCAGGCCGGTCTTGATGGGCGAGTAGCCCAGGCTCTGCTGGAGGTAGTAGGTCAGGAAGAGGAAGACACCGAACATGCCGGCGCCGCTGATCAGGACGGAGACGAAGGAGGCGCCGCGGTTGCGGTCCAGCAGGATGCGCAAGGGCAGCAGCGGGTGCGCGGCGCGGGTCTGCCACCAGGTGAAGGCGGCGAGCAGTACGGCGCCGGCGGCCAGGAAGCCCCAGGTGGCCACCGAGCCCCAGTCGTGGCTCTCGGCGTTGGAGAAGCCGTAGACCAGGCAGAACAGTCCGCCGCCGACGAGGACGGCGCCGGGTATGTCGATGCTGACGCCGCGGTCGCGGGTGGTGCGCTGGAGCAGGACGGCTCCGCCGACGAAGGCCACCGCCGCGAAGACGAGGTTGACGTAGAGGGTCCAGCGCCAGTCGAGGTGCTCGGTCAGGACGCCGCCGAGGAGCAGGCCGATCGCACCGCCGGCGCCGGCGATGGCGCCGTACACGCCGAAGGCCTTGGCGCGTTCCTTGGCGTCGGTGAACGTCGTGGTCAGCAGCGACAGCGCGGCCGGCGCGAGCAGGGCGCCGAACAGGCCCTGGGCGGCGCGGGAGACGACGAGCATCTCGAAGCTGCTCGCGGCACCGCCGACGGCGGAGGCCCCGGCGAAGCCGACCAGCCCGACCAGGAAGGTCATCTTGCGGCCGAAGAGGTCGGCGAGGCGGCCGCCCAGCAGAAGCAGGCTGCCGAAGGCGAGGGCGTAGGCGGTGACGATCCACTGCCGGTCCCCATCGGAGAAGCCCAGGTCCTTCTGGGCCGAGGGAAGGGCGATGTTCACGATCGTGCTGTCCAGCACCACCATCAGCTGGGCCACGCCGATCACGGCGAGGACCCACCAGCGATGTCGGGGTGGTGCCTCGGCGGGCGGGCGCGGCGAGGTGCTGACGGAGGTGCCGGCGGGGGCTTGGGACATGACGGGCTCCGCATCATGAGGGTCAAAGGGTCATGACGGTGGGGAAACGGAAGGTCGTCTGACGACTGTCAGATTCTCCTGACATCTGTCAGATTAGCTTCCGTCTGACAGGTGTCAAGTAAACTGTCGGTGACCCCGCAGTCGGGGGCGGGCAGTGAGGGAGGCAAGGGTGGGCGCGAGAGCCGAATCCGCTCGGCGGCCGGGACGCCCCGGCGCGGACACACCGGCGGTGCCGGAGGAGGAGAGCATCCTGCAACGCGGGCTCGAAGCCTTCGCGGAGCTGGGATACGACCACGCCTCCGCACGGGAGCTGGCCCGCCGCCTGGGCGTCAGCCACAACTTCATCAACGACCGCTACGGGTCCAAGGCCGCCTTCTGGCGCGCGGTGGTCGACTACGTCCTCGGGGGACACCTGAGCCGTATGCCCGAGGTGGATCCCTCGCTGGACGACGTCGAGCAACTGCGGCTGATCATCACCGGCTTCTATCAGGGCGCGGTGGACTCACCGCTGGTCGGGCGGCTCTTCGTCGAGGAACTCAACCGCGACACCGAGCGGTTGGACTATCTGTACGAGCACTACATCACGCCGATGCTGGAGACCCTCGCCCCCAGCATCGAGCGGCTGGTGGCCTCCGGACGCATGGCACCCATCCCGACGGACGTGCTGTTCTTCGTCGTCATCCCGCCGGTCTCGGGAATGGTGGAGGTGCCCCTGGCCCGACGCCTGGGCCGGCCCGCGCACCCCTCGCCGGAGCAGCTCACCGCCACGGCCGAGACGCTGGCGGCGCTGGTGGTCAACGGGCTGCTGGCGACCGGGCCGGTGGCGCGGGGCTGAGTTCCGGGCCCCGGACGACCCCGAGGACGTCCAGCATCGCCCGGGTCGCCGGGCTGGGGTTGAAGCGGCTCCACACCAGGTACTCCAGGCGATGCGGTCCGTCGAGCACGCGGACCAGCGCCAGTTCCGGGTCGCCGGCGGCAAGCGGGCCGACGTACGCCGACGGCAGCAGCGCGATGCCGAGCCCGCGTGCGACCAGCCGGGAGATCAGCTCGACGACACCGGCCTCGTAGGCGACATCGCGGACCAGGCCCGCCGCGGCGAAAGCCCGGTCGGACTGGGCACGGGCGGGCGTCCCGGCCGCGAAGTCCACGAAGGTCTCCTCGGCGATCTCCTCCAGCGTCACCCGGGAGGCCCCCGCCAGCCGGTGCCCGGCCGGCACGACCAGGGCGTGCTCGTCGTGGTCGAGGACGAGGGCCTCCACACCGGACGGCCGTTCGCCCTCCGGCAGTCCGAGGAAGGCGATGTCCAGCTCCCCGTCGCGGACCGCCGCGGCCAGCTCGTCACTGCGCCCGGAACGCAGGACGACGTGCACATCCGGATACCGCGCGCGATAGCGCTGCAGCAGATCCGGTACGTCGACGGCGGCCGTCGTCACGATCACGCCGACGGCGAGCCGGCCGCGCACCACCCCGGTCGCGGCGGCGGCATCCGCGACCGCGCGGTCGGCAGCGGCCAGACACTCGCGCGCGGCGGCCACGAACGCCACTCCGGCGCTGGTCGGTTCGACGCGGCGGCTGGAGCGGGCGAACAGCTTGACGCCGAGCTCCCGTTCCAGGCCGGCGATCCGGTGGCTGAGGGACGACTGCACCACGAAACAGCGCTCCGCCGCGCGCGTGAAGTTACGGGTTTCGGCGACGGCGACGACGTACCGCATCTGCTGGAGATCCATCCATCCATCGTCTTCATTCATAGCTGTGATGACAACCATGTGTTGGAGTCATGGGGGCGGACTGCGGAGACTGCTTCACATGCATCCTTCGACCGAGCGGTCACCGGGCCCGCCCCGGACGTACGCACAGCCGATGGCCACCGTCGCGCTGACCGCGTTCGCCCCCGCGGCCTGGGGCACCACGTACGCCGTGACCACGGAACTCCTGCCGGCCGGGCATCCGATGTTCGCCGGACTGATACGCGCCCTGCCCGCCGGGCTGCTGGCGCTGGCGATCACCCGTGTGCTGCCGCGCGGCGACTGGTGGTGGAAGGCCGGGGTCCTCGGCGCGCTCAACATCGGCACCCTGTTCCCGCTGTTGTTCCTGGCGGCCGAACGGCTCCCCGGCGGGGTCGCCGCCACCCTCGGCGCAGCCCAGCCACTGCTGGTCGCCGGGCTGGCCATCGGGGCGCTGCATGTCCGGCCGACGGTCTGGCGCTTGGTCTGGGGCGTGCTCGGCCTGGCCGGCGTCGGACTCGTCGTGCTCGGTCCGCAGGCCCGGCTGGACGCCGCCGGTGTGCTCGCCGGTCTCGGCGGTACGACCGCCATGGCCGCCGGGACCGTCCTCACCAAGCGCTGGGGGAGGCCCCCGGGTGTCGGTCCGCTGGCCCTCGCCGGCTGGCAACTGAGCGTCGGCGGCGTGCTGTTGCTCCCGCTCACCCTCGCGATCGAGGGGCTGCCGGAGCGGATCGACGCCGGGGCGGCGGCCGGCTATCTGTGGCTCGGCAGTGTGGGCGGGCTGATCGCGTACACGCTGTGGTTCCGGGGCATCGGCAGGCTCTCGGTCGGCGCGTCGGCTCCGCTGGTGCTGCTGTCGCCGCTGGTCGCGACCGCCATCGGCATCGGGTTGGGCGAGTCGCTGAGCGTGCCGCAGTCCTTCGGGTTCGTGCTGGCGCTGGCCGCGTTGCTGGCGGCGCAGTTCGAAATCCCGAAGGGCGGTTTGCGTGGGCTCGTGGGGGGAGGCGGGATTCGGCGAAGCGGCGGGCGGGGTGGGGGAGTTGGAGAGCCGCGGGTTCGTGAGGGGCAGGTTCGGTGAGCGGGGGTTCGGTACGGGCGGGTTCGGCGGCGACGGGTTCGGTGATGGCGGGGGCGGGGTCGGTGGAGGCGGGATCGGTGCAGGCGGGGTTCGTGACGGCGGGTCCGGAGGCGCCCGTGCCGATGTCGGCGGCTTCCGTGGCCGCAGGTCCGATGCGGCCGGCCATGACGATCGCCGTGCTCGGTGCCACGGGAATGGTCGGCGGCCGGGTGATCGCCGAGGCGGTCGCGCGCGGGCACCGGGTGCTCGCCCTGTCCCGTGAGCCGGCGGACGCGGACGCGGGACAGGGTGCGCACGTGAAGCCGGTCGCGGTCGACGTGAACGACTCGGCGGCCGTCGGTGAGGCCCTCGCGGGCTCCGGCCCGACCGGCGCCGCGGACGCCGTCGTACTGGCCGTGCGGACCTTCCCGGCCGACCGGGACTTCCTGGTCGGCGCCACCCGCACGGTGCTGGACGCCGCCGCACGGCTGGGCGTCCGCGTGCTCGTGGTGGGCGGTGCCGGCGCCCTGCGCAGCCCCGGCGACCCCGGTCTGCTGGTGGCCCACGACCCCGCGTACGTGCCGGCCGAGTACCGGGCCGTGGCGGAGGCCGGAGCGGCACAGCTGCGGACCTGCCAGGACCACACCGGCACCGACTGGGTCTACCTGAGCCCGCCGGCCGTGCTCGAACCGGGCGACCGGACCGGCCGCTACCGGCGCGGCACCGACACCTTGCTAACGGGGGCGGACGGGCGTTCGTGGATCAGCGCGGAGGACCTGGCCGTGGCGGTGGTCGACGAGGTCGAGAACCCGGGGGGCGAGCGCCACATCACCGTCGTTCACCTACCCTCGATATGACAGTCGTTATAGAGCACGGGTAGCCTGCGGTTCATCCTGCTCTATAACGACTGTCATAGGAGATCGCCATGACGATCATCACCGTGCACACCCCCAAGGGCCGCCTGGGCCTCGAGCAGCGCCGTGAGCTCGCCGAGACGCTCACGGACGCGGTGCTGGTACCGGAGGTGGGTCGCCTCGCGCCGGCCGCCCGGGTGGGGTTCCAGGTCCACTTCGTCGAGCGTGAGCCCGACATGATGGCCATCGGCGGGCGGCTGCTGGCGGACGCCGGGCCGGAGGCCGACGTGATGACGATCGACGTGGCGGTGATGGACGCCGCGTGGCAGCCGGACGTCCGGGCCGAGGTCATCGAACGGGTGCTGGCCGCGATGGCGGCGGCCTGCGGGACGGTGGCCCCGTCGCCGGCCTGGTGGGTCACCTTCCGGGTGATCGACGAGGGGAGCTGGGGCTCCTCGGGTGGCGTGCTGTCCGTCCTGTCGCTGCTCGACAGCGGCGTGTTCACGGAGGAGCGGGTGAAGGCGGTGCGCGGCGCGCTGGGTGCCTGAGCGAAGGGCCCGCCGGCCCACCTCGGCGTCGGTCAGTCCTTGATCGCCGCAAGGATCAGCGCCTGCAGCTGCGCGGCGGTCCGGTCCAGCGGCTCGGTGCTGCGCTTGGCGCGGCACATGGCCACGGTCCCCTCGACGGCCGCGACGACGAGCGTCGCCAGCTGCGCGGCCTGCTCGGGCCCGGCCCCGTGCTCGCGCAGCGAGGCGGCGAGCAGGCCCTCCCACTCCTCGAAGACCTCGGCGGCGGCCAGCAGGACCGCGGGTGTCTCGTCGGTGGGCGGTTCCTCGATGGCGACCGCGAGGACCGGACACCCGGCCCGGAAGTCCGTGTCGACGACGATCTTGCGCCACAGCCCGAGGAAGGCGCGCAGGCCGGCCACCGGTCCCGCGTCGAGTTCCTTGCGCAGGCTCCCGGCGACCCATGTGCCGGTGTAGCGGACGGCCTCGGTCGCCAACTGCTGCTTGCCGTCGGGGAAGTAGTGGTACGTCGAGCCGAGCGGCGCCCTGGCGTGCTTGGCCATCTCGCGGATGCTCGTCGCGTTCAGGCCGCGCCGGCTGATCATGTCGGCCGCACCGGCCACGATCCGCTCCCGGGCCGTCGGGCTGGGCTTGCTCACGTACGCGGTCCCTTCTGACCCCACTGGCTATAACAACCGTCATAGTCTAGCGTGACCGCCGTCTATAACGACTGTCATAGACCTCTATGGCAGCAGGAGGAGAGAGGTGTGGCCATGCCGATGATCCGGCTCACGACCCCCGCCGGTGCCCTGACCGACCAGGGCCGGGCAGGCGTCCAGCGCGACCTGGCCGCCGTACTGCTGCGCTGGGAGGGTGCGCCCGACACGGCGTTCTTCCGCGCCCAGGCCTGGAGTTACCTCGTGGAACTGCCGGCCGGCACCCAGACCACCGCCGAGGACGACGCACCGCGCTTCCTGGTGGAGGTCACCGTCCCGCAGGGCGCCCTCTCCGAGCGCCGCAAGGCGGGCCTGGTCGAGGAGGCGACGCGGACCGTCCTGTCCGCCGCCGGTCTCGCCGCCGAAGAGGCCTTGCGGGTATGGGTGCTGGTGCACGAACAGCCCGACGGCACCTGGGGTGCGGGCGGCTCCGTCGTGCGGCACGCCGACCTGGTCGCCCTGGCGAAGGGGCAGCGGGCCGATGCGTGAACTGACGTACGTGGCCCGGCGCACCGTCGAGTGGCGCGAGGCGCCGGACCCGAGGATCCAGGCAGGCGGCGAGGCGATCGTCGCGCCGGTGGCCGCGACACCCTGCGACGTGGACTCGGCGATCCTGGCGGGACATGGCTTCATCGACCCGCCCTTCGCGCTGGGTCACGAGTGCGTGGCCAGGGTCGTGGACGTAGGCGGCACGGTCACCACCGTCGCCCCCGGCGACCTGGTCGTCGTCCCCTGGTCCATCAACTGCGGCACCTGCGACCGCTGCCGCGCCGGACTGACCGCGCACTGCGCCGCCGTGCCCTACATGGCGATGTACGGCGCCCCGATCGGCGGCACCTGGGGCGGACTCTTCTCCGACTTGGTCCGCCTTCCCTACGCCGACGCCATGCTCGTACCCCTTCCCGCCGCCTCGACCCGGTCGCCATGGCGTCGGCCAGCGACAACTGGTCCCTGGCCTGGCGGCTGGTCGCCCCGCATCTCAAGTCCCGCCCCGGCGCCCGGGTCCTGGTCGTCGCCCGTGGCAGCATCGGCCTGTACGTGTGCGACATCGCCCGCGCGCTGGGCGCCTCGGACGTCCTCTACGTCGACCCGGAGCCCGAGCACCGCACGATCGCACAGGGGTACGGCGCCTCCACGGCCGAATCCCTCGACCCGCTCCCGCGGGGCTTCGACATCGCCGTGGAGGCCACCGGCCGCGTCGACCAACTCTCCCTGGCCGTCAAGTGCCTGGTCCCGGAGGGTGTCTGCGAGAGCGCCGGCAACCACTTCCGCCCCGGCGAACTGCCCCTCCTCGACATGTACCTCACCGGCGTCACCCTGCGCATCGCCCGCGACAACGTCCGCGCCCACATCCCGGCCGCCCTGGAGCTGGCCGCCTCCGGCAAGGTCACCCCCGAGAAGGTGGTCTCCCACGTCATCGACTGGGAGGATCTGCCGACGGCACTGCCGGAGAAGCACCTGAAGCCGGTGTTCGTCCGCTCGGAGGCCTGACGAGCCCGGGGGGGGCAGACGCAGAGATCCGGCAACGGGGGGCCGGACAGATCCGGCAACGGGGGGCCGGACATGACGAGGGCGGGGTCCGAAACCCCGCCCGCTACCAGCGCAGCCGCCTCAGGGCCACACCAGGCAATACGGCTGATGCCCCGCCTCGTGAAGCCGGTGCGAGAAGTCCTGCCACTCATGCAGCAGCTGATACACATTGAACGCGTCCCGGGGCCCGCCCCGGTCCGGCACCGTCGACCAGATGAAGGCGGCCGCGCCGACCGCTTCCTCTCCTATGCCGCGCAGCGGGTCCACCACCGTCATCGGGAGCTTGACCACCGCGTAGTCGGGGTGCAGGACGACCAGCTCCAGCGGCGGGACCTTGTGCAGGGGGACGCCCTCGATGCCGGTCAGGACCATCGCTGCCATGGTCTCCGGCTTGATCTTGGTGAACATGCCGTTCATGCCGAGCTCGTCGCCGCCGAGTTCCTCGGGGCGCATCGAGATCGGGACGCGGGCCGCCGTCGCACCGTCCGGCGCGCCGAAGTACTTGTACGTCACCCCCACCCGACCACCATTCCTGCTCCCCGCCCGCAGACGGTCGACCTGGCTGTCGATCCGCCGGTCGATCGGCTCGTGCTCACTCGGTACACCGGGTCCACCGGAAACGTCTGGCATACCCGGTACAACGTGTCCCTGGCGTGCTTCGTTCGAATCCTCCGCGTCGCGCCGGTGCTTTCCCCCACGGGCACGTCGAGGACCCAGGCCATCGGTCCCCTCGCCCAGTCCGCCACCGCGATGCATATCTCCACCCGACTGCTTTTCTAGGACGCGTGGCCCCCGCCGCGCAACCCGATCATCGTGTCAGTGACCTCCCCCACGGCCGCCCGCCGAAACGTGCGGTGAAACACCTCTCCGCGGGATCTTGTCAGTCCCCGACCACCACGCCCCGCATGAGCTGTGTGTATCACGTCCAGTCTCGCAGATCGCGCGGGGGCGACGGGGGGTGACGGCGGGAGGGGAGGGGTTGAGGTGACGTGGCCCGGGGGCGGCGGCGGCCCGCTGGCGACCTCTTTGCCTGGCCTACTCTGAGGAGGTCACTGGCAACCGGAGTCCGAGATCATCGGAGTAGGTCAGAGAAGGTCGGAGTAGTCGCAGGTCATGAGCGAAGCCCCCTCTTCAGGAACGCCCTATCCATACGATGCGCCTGCCTCGCAGGCTCTGTTCGACCGAGCGGCCGCCGTCACACCGGGCGGCGTGAACTCCCCGGTGCGCGCCTTCCGTGCCGTGGGCGGTACACCCCGGTTCATGGTGTCCGGTACCGGTCCGTACCTGACCGACGCCGACGGGCGCGAGTACGTCGACCTGGTCTGCTCCTGGGGGCCCATGATCCTCGGGCACTCCCACCCGGACGTGATCGCCGCCGTCCAGGACGCCGTGTCCCGCGGTACGTCCTTCGGTACGCCCGGTGAGGGCGAGGTCGCGCTCGCCGAGGAGATGGTCGACCGGATCGAGCCGCTCGAGCAGGTGCGGCTCGTCTCCAGCGGCACCGAGGCCACCATGTCCGCCATCCGGCTCGCGCGTGGGTTCACCCAGCGGTCCAAGGTGATCAAGTTCGCCGGTTGTTACCACGGTCACGTCGACGCGCTGCTCGCCGCCGCCGGGTCGGGGGTCGCCACCTTCGCCCTCCCCGACACCCCCGGCGTCACCGGCGCCCAGGCCGGCGACACCATCGTCCTGCCGTACAACGACCTCGAGTCCGTGCACGAGGCCTTCCACCGCTACCCCGGCGAGATCGCCTGCGTCATCACCGAGGCCTCGCCCGGCAACATGGGCGTCGTCCCGCCGCTGCCCGGCTTCAACGAGGGCCTGAAGGACGCCTGCCGCGAGAACGGCGCCCTCTTCATCTCCGACGAGGTCATGACCGGATTCCGGACCAGCCGCGCCGGGTGGTACGGCGTCGACGGGGTCAAGCCGGACCTCATGACCTTCGGCAAGGTGATGGGAGGCGGCTTCCCGGCCGCCGCCTTCGGTGGTCGCGCCGATGTGATGGCTCACCTCGCGCCCGCCGGCCCGGTGTACCAGGCCGGCACCCTCTCCGGTAACCCGGTCGCCACCGCCGCCGGCCTCGCCCAGCTGCGGCTCCTCGACGAGGCCGCGTACGACAAGATCGACGCGGTGTCACAGACCGTCCAGGCCCTCGTCACCGAGGCCCTCGCCAAGGAGGGCGTCGCGCACCGGCTGCAGAACGCCTCCAACATGTTCTCGGTCTTCTTCACGGACCGTGACGTGCGCAACTACGAGGACGCCAAGCGGCAGGAATCCTTCCGCTTCACCGCCTTCTTCCACTCGATGCTGGCCCAGGGCGTCTATCTGCCGCCCTCCTCCTTCGAGTCCTGGTTCGTGTCCACGGCCCACGACGAGCAGGCCGTCCAGCGCATCGCCGACGCCCTCCCGGCGGCGGCCCGAGCGGCAGCGGAGGCCACGGCGGCATGAGCGACGACATCCACAGGAGCGACAGCGACATCACCGTCGTACACCTCATGCGGCACGGCGAGGTCGCCAACCCGGACGGGATCCTCTACGGCCGTCTCGCGGGGTACCACCTGTCCGACCTCGGGCGGCAGATGGCCGACCGGGTGGCCGAGCATCTCGCCTCCCGTGACGTCACCCACGTCGGCGCCTCTCCGCTGGAGCGCGCGCAGGAGACCGCCACGCCGATCGCCAAGGCGCACGGGCTGGACCTCGCGACCGACGCGCGGCTCATCGAGGCCGGCAACGTCTTCCAGGGCAAGACCTTCGGCGTGGGGGACGGGGCCCTGAAGAAGCCGGCGAACTGGAAGCACCTGGTCAACCCGTTCAAGCCGTCCTGGGGCGAGCCGTACGTCGACCAGGTCATCCGCATGATGGGGGCGCTGGACGCCGCCAAGGACGCGGCGCGTGGGCACGAGGCCGTGCTGGTCAGCCATCAGCTGCCGATCTGGATCGTGCGCTCCTACGTCGAGAAGCGGCGGCTGTGGCACGACCCGCGCAAGCGGCAGTGCACGCTCGCGTCCCTGACCAGCTTCACCTACCAGGGCGACAGGATCGTTTCCGTCGGCTACAGCGAGCCGGCCATCGATCTCGTGCCCGCCCACCTCCGGGCCGGCGCCAAGCCGGTCCAGGGGAAGAGTAAGGCCTTCGGAGCCTAAGACACGTTTGTGACATTTGTTGCGAATCCTCCGTGATCTGGAGGAACCTCCCCGTTCGTCGGGCCCTCTGACTGGGTGACCACCAGAGCAAGCACGACGGACGGGGCAGCAATGCGCAACTTCAGCCGAAGGGGAGTCATCGGACTCGGTGCCGGAGCGGCCGCCGCCCTAGGGCTCGCGGGGTGCGGCACGCTCACCTCGTCAGACGGGTCGGACCCCTCCGGAGGTTCCAACGCCGGCAAGGACAACCAGCCCGGCGCCCAGGCCGACCGCGCCCGCCCCATAGGCGACGGCTCCACCTCCTACACCGGCAAGCAGCCGAACCAGCCCGGCAAGCCCGAGCCGCTGGAGCCGGGGCAGGAGCCCCCGCAGTTCGTCGTGTTCTCCTGGGACGGCGCCGGCGAGGTCGGCAACGGCCTCTTCCCGCGCTTCCTCGACCTCGCCAAGGAGCACGAGGCGCACATGACCTTCTTCCTCTCGGGGCTGTATCTGCTCCCCGAGTCGAAGAAGCGGCTCTACGACCCGCCGAACAACCCGCGCGGCGCCTCCGACATCGGCTACCTCACCGACGACCACATCAAGGCGACGCTGAAGAACGTCCGCCAGGCCTGGCTCGACGGCCATGAGATAGGCACCCACTTCAACGGCCACTTCTGTGCCGGCAGCGGCACCGTCGGCAACTGGACCCCGCAGCAGTGGCGCAGCGAGATCGATCAGGCCAAGTCCTTCGTGAAGGAGTGGCGGACGAACTCCGGGTGGACCGATCTGCCCTCGCTCCCCTTCGACTACGACAAGGAACTCGTCGGCGGCCGCACGCCCTGTCTCCTCGGCCAGGACAACCTGCTGCCCATGGCCCGTGAGCTGGGCTGGCGTTACGACGCCTCCTCGCCGGGCGGGCGTCAGGTGTGGCCGCAGAAGAAGCAGGGGCTGTGGGACCTGCCGTTGCAGCAGATACCTTTCCCCGGGCGTTCGTTCGAGGTCCTCTCCATGGACTACAACATGCTCGCCAACCAGTCGGTCAACTCCACGAACGCGCCCAGCCACAACTACCCGGGCTGGCGCGAGCAGTCGGCGCAGGCGTACATCCAGGGCTTCAAGCGGGCATTCGAGTCAAACCGTGCGCCCTTCTTCATAGGCAACCACTTCGAGCAGTGGAACGGCGGCATCTACATGGACGCCGTCGAGGAGTCCCTCAAGCACATCGCGCGGGAGAAGGAGAAGGGTGCCGACATACGGCTCGTCTCCTTCCGGCAGTTCGTGGACTGGATGGACGTACAGAAGCCGGATGTTCTGGACAAGTTGCGCACTCTGGACGTCGGACAGGAGCCTGCCGGCGGCTGGAACGCCTTCATGAAGGGCGGCTCCGCGAACTCCTCCACCGGTTCCCCCAGCGGTTCCGCCGAGGGCGCCCAAAACGCCGCCTGAAATGCGGGTTTACGTCCGGGAGGGGGGTGCGCAAGATCCCCGGAACGGACATGCGAAACTTTTCACATGAGTGCCGCCCGTCGCGCCCGCAGCCGTACCGCCCTGCTCGCCGTCACCAGCGCCGTTGCCGCCGCGCTGGCCCTGTCCGCGTGCAGTTCGGGTGGTACGTCCGGTGGCGGCGGGGACACCAACTTCGTCGCCGGCAACGACGGTGTCGACACCGTCGCCCAGGGCAAGCGCGCCGCGGCGCCGGAGCTGTCCGGCGAGACCATCGACGGCAAGCAGCTCAGCACCGCCGACTACAAGGGCAAGATCCTCGTCATCAACGTATGGGGATCATGGTGCCCGCCCTGCCGGGCCGAGGCGAAGAACTTCCAGACCGTCTACGACGACGTCAAGGGCCAGGGTGTCGAGTTCGTCGGCATCAACACCCGGGACACCAGCACCACCCCCGCGAAGGCCTTCGAGAAGGAGTACGGGGTCACCTACCCGAGCCTGTACGACCCCACGGGCAAGCAGATGCTCCGCTTCGGGAAGGGCACGCTCAACCCGCAGGCGATCCCGTCCACGCTCGTCGTCGACCGGAACGGCAAGATCGCCGCGCGTGCGCTGCAGCCCCTCAGCGAGGAAAAGCTGCGCGCCATGATCAAGCCCGTCCTCGCGGAGAAGTGACGTGAGCGCACTGTCCACGCTCGCCGAGGGCGCGAGCATCAACGGCACCGTCATGGACGGCGCCCTGTTGCTCGCGCTGCCGATCGCCGTACTCGCCGGCCTCGTCTCCTTCTTCTCCCCGTGCGTCCTGCCGCTCGTGCCCGGATACCTGTCCTATGTCACCGGGGTCAGCGGCACCGATCTGGCCGACGCCCGGCGTGGCCGGATGGTCGCCGGGGCGTCGCTGTTCGTGCTCGGCTTCACCGCCGTGTTCGTCTCCGGCGGGGCGCTGTTCGGCTTCTGGGGCGCCAATCTGCAGGAGAACAAGGACGTCCTGACGAAGGTCCTCGGCGTCCTGCTGATTCTCATGGGCTTCTTCTTCATGGGTCTGATGCCCTGGCTGACCCAGCGGGAGTTCCGCTTCCACACCAAGCCGGCCACCGGGCTCGTCGGCGCCCCTCTGCTCGGCGCCCTCTTCGGCATCGGCTGGACGCCCTGTCTCGGACCCACCCTCTCCTCCGTGACGATCCTCGCGGCCAACCAGGGCAGCGCCGGCCGCGGCGCCCTGCTCACCGTCGCCTACTGCCTGGGCCTCGGCGCTCCCTTCGTGCTCGCTGCCGTAGCCTTCCGCAAGGCGCTCGGTGCCTTCGCCTGGGTCAAGCGCCACTATGTCTGGGTCATGCGGATCGGCGGCACCATGATGATCGTGACCGGTGTGCTGCTGCTGACCGGCGCCTGGGACCGCATCGTGCAGGAGATGCAGGTCTGGTCCAACGGCTTCACTGTGGGGATCTGATCGATGAGCAACACGACCGACAAGGCCGCCCCGGCCGCCCCCGAGGGCCAGGACCAGGACCTGGGTGCCGCCGGCTCCCAGCTCTCCACCGCCCCCACCGATGAGATCGCCAACCTGCCCTCGATGGGCGTCATCGGCTGGGCCCGCTGGTTCTGGCGGCAACTCACCTCCATGCGGGTCGCACTGCTGCTGCTCCTGCTGCTGTCGCTCGGCGCGATCCCCGGCTCGCTCATCCCGCAGACCGGCATCGACGAGACCAAGGTCGCCGAGTTCCGCAAGGCGCACGAGACGCTCGCGCCGGTCTACGACAAGCTCGGCCTCTTCAACGTCTACAGCTCGGTGTGGTTCTCCGCGATCTACATCCTGCTGTTCATCTCCCTCGTCGGCTGCATCATTCCCCGCACCTGGCAGTTCGTCGACCAGCTGCGCGGCCGCCCGCCGGTCGCCCCGAGGCGGCTGACCCGGCTGCCCGCCTACACCACCTGGCGCACCGAGGCCGAGCCCGAGCAGGTCCGTCAGGCCGCCCTCGCCCTGCTGAAGAAGCGCCGCTTCCGCGCCCACCTCACCGGTGACGCCATCGCCGCGGAGAAGGGCTATCTGCGCGAGGTCGGCAACCTCGCCTTCCACATCGCGCTGATCGTGATGCTGATCGCCTTCGCCTGGGGCCAGCTCTTCAAATCCGAGGGCAACAAGCTGGTCGTCGAGGGCGACGGCTTCTCCAACACCCTCACCCAGTACGACGACTTCAAGTCCGGCAGCCTCTTCGGCCAGGACGACCTCGACCCCTTCAGCTTCACCCTGAAGAACTTCAAGGGCACCTACGAGGCGACCGGCCCCAACCGCGGCACCCCGCGCACCTACGAGGCCGACCTCGTCTACAACGTGGGCGCCGACGGCAAGGACGAGAAGACCACCGTCAAGGTCAACGAGCCGCTGGAGATCGGCGACTCGAAGGTCTACCTCGTCAGCCACGGCTACGCCCCCGTCATCACGGTCCGCGACGGCAGGGGCCAGGTCGTCTTCCATGACGCCGTGCCCCTCCTCCCGCTGGACGGCAACGTCACCTCCACCGGCGCGATCAAGGTCATGGACGGCTACCGCGACGCCAAGGGCAAGTGGGACCAGCTCGGCCTCCAGGCCTTCTTCCTGCCCAGCTATGTCAAGGGCAACGAACTCTCCTCGCAGTTCCCCGCGCTGCTGAACCCGGTCCTGAACCTCGAGGCCTACCACGGCGACCTCGGTGTCAACGCGGGGCTGCCGCAGAGCGTGTACCAGCTCAACAAGAAGAACCTGGAGGGCTTCAAGGACTCCAAGGGCGCACAGCTCCGGGAGAACCTGAAGCCCGGCGAGACCATGAAGCTCCCGAACGGCGCCGGCACGGTCACCTTCGAGAAGGGCATCAAGGAGTGGGCCGGCTTCCAGGTCGCCCGCCAGCCCGCCAGCGGCTGGGCGCTCGCCGGTGCCCTCGCCGCGATCTTCGGCCTCGCCGCCTCCCTGTTCATCCAGCGCCGCCGCGTGTGGGTGCGGGCCGCCACCGGCACCGACGGCGTCACGGTCGTCGAGATGGCCGGCCTCGGCCGCAGCGAGTCCGCCAAGGTCCCCGAGGAACTCGGCGACCTCGCCGGGATCCTGTACGAGCAGGCGCCGGGGACCTCTCACGACACGGGGGCGGAGCCGGACGATGTGTCCGACTCCGACGCCTCGTCTGCCGAAGGGGCTGAGAATTGAATCCTCTCCCGCGTCGAACAAGGGAGATTCCTGGCTCTCGCCGCCCGGCGGACCGGCGGCCCACCAGGTCTTCCACGATCAACACCAGCCGGGTTGAAACCAGCCCGGTAACCCGACTGCAAGTTTCAGGCAGACCTCACCGCCCGACCGCAAGTCGCCGGGATATTCACCCGAAGGAGTGCTGAGGTGACCCTCGCCGCCGCAACCGATCTGGCCGCCGCCACCAACGAGAACCTCGCCAGCATCAGCAACACGCTGATCTACTCGTCGATGGCCGTCTACACCCTGGCCTTCTTCGCGTACATCGCCGAATGGCTCCTCGGCAGCCGCAGCAAGGTCGGCCGGACGGCCGCCGCGCTCACCCCGGCGAAGGTCGGCAAGGCCGCCGCGCCCGCCGTCACCGTGAACAAGGGCGGCTCCACCGCCGTACTGGAACGGCCGAAGGTCGTGGTGCGGTCCACGGCCGGGCAGCGGGACGTGCCGGACGGGCCAGGGGCGCACGGGGGCGATGAGCAGGGCGACCTCTACGGGCGTATCGCCATCTCCCTCACCGTGCTCGCCTTCCTCATCGAGTTCGGCGGTGTGCTCACTCGGGCTCTGTCGGTGCAGCGGGCGCCGTGGGGCAACATGTACGAGTTCAACATCACCTTTTCCACGGTCGCCGTCGGTGTGTATCTGACGCTGCTCGCGCTGAAGAAGAACGTGCGCTGGCTCGGGCTGTTCCTCATCACCACGGTCCTCCTCGATCTCGGCGTCGCCGTCACTGTCTTGTACACCGCCAGTGACCAGTTGGTTCCCGCCCTGCACTCGTACTGGCTGTACATCCACGTCTCCACGGCGATCCTGTGCGGTGCGGTCTTCTACGTCGGCGCCGTCTCCACGCTGCTGTACCTCTTCAAGGACTCCTACGAGGACAAGCTGGCGAGCGGCGGCACCCCCGGCCGCTTCGCGAACTCCGTCCTCGACCGGCTGCCCGCCGCCGCGTCCCTCGACAAGTTCTCCTACCGCGTCAACGCCGCCGTCTTCCCGCTGTGGACGTTCACGATCATCGCGGGCGCCATCTGGGCGGGCGACGCCTGGGGCCGCTACTGGGGCTGGGACCCCAAGGAGACCTGGTCCTTCATCACCTGGATCGCCTACGCCTGCTACCTGCACGCCCGCGCCACGGCCGGCTGGAAGGGCCGCAAGGCCGCCTACCTGGCCCTCATCGCCTTCGGCTGCTGGCTGTTCAACTACTACGGCGTCAACATCTTCGTCTCCGGCAAGCACTCGTACGCCGGGGTGTAAGTCCGTTGCCGCGAAGGCCGGTTTCTGTGACCTGGGTCATGGGAACCGGCCTTTGCCGTGCGGACAGGTAGAGGGCGTGGATACGAATCTGCGGAAACGCATCCGCGCGGGGGACCACGGCGCATTCGGTGAGCTCTTCGACGCGTACGCACGCTCCGTCTACAGCCATGCGTTCCGGCTCACGGGGGAGTGGCCCCTGGCCGAGGACGTCGTCTCGCTGACCTTCCTGGAGGCGTGGCGGCTGCGTGAACGCATCGATGAGGAGGGCGGCTCGCCCCGGCCCTGGCTGCTCGGCATCGCCACCAACGTCACGCGTAACCTCCGTCGCGCGAACCGAAGACACGCGGCCGCCGTCGCCCGCCTGCCGCGCGACGACGCGGTACGGGACTTCGCCGACGAGGTCGCCGACCGGGTCGACGACACCGCGCAACTGGCCCTCGTACGCACCGCGCTGGCCGAGCTGAGGCGGCCCGAGCGCGAGGTGCTGGCGCTGTGCGTGTGGTCGGGGCTGGACTACCGGGCGGCCGCGGAGGCGCTCGGGGTGCCCGTCGGGACCGTACGGTCGCGGCTTTCTCGCGCGCGGACAAAACTCGCGAAATATATGGAACCGCCTTACCGGGACGGACAGATGAACGGTGACCGCGGCACCGCGGTCGGGCCCACGAGGGAGGGAAACCGATGAGCCAGCTTCCTGAACACGACCTTCCGCCGGGCCGTCACCGACTCCTCAAGGAGCATCTGATGGCCGAGATCCATCGCGAAGAACCCGCACGCCCCGGCGCCAAGTGGCTGCGCCCCGCGCTCGCCGCGGCCGCCGTCGCCACCGCGGCCGCGGTCACCTTCGTCGTCCTGCCGGCGTCCGGCTCCGGCGGCGGGGCGAGCACCCAGCAGTCCGGCGCGACCGCCGCGGCGGTGCTGGAGGACATCGCGCTGGCGGCCGAGGACGCGGGCGACCCGTACGGCGAGATCCGTGACGACCAGTTCGTGTACATCGACAGCAAGGCGTCCTACGCGAGGTACGAGACAGGGAAGAAGACCAAGATCTTTCCGTTGCGCCGGTCCGAACAGTGGAAGTCCGTGGACGGTACCCGCGCGGGGCTGATCCGGCAGGACGGACGCGGCCAGTGGGCCACGGAGCCGGACGGGGTCCCCGGCAAACCCATCAGCGACCTCTCGAACAATTACCGGAACCTGTCGAAGCTCCCCACCAACGCGGACGAGATGTACGCATGGCTGGAGAAGATGGGCCCGAAGCACGCCGGTCAGGAGACCCCGCAGGCCATGTTCGTGCTGGTCGGCGATCTGATCCGGGACGCGATCGTGCCGCCGGAGCAGAGCGCGGCGCTTTTCCGCGCGGTCGCGCGGATCCCCGGCGTGAAGGTCGTGGAGAACGTGGTGGACGCGGCCGGCCGGCGGGGCGTCGCGATCACCCGTGACGACCCCGACAACCCGACCCGGGACGAGTGGATCTTCGACGTGAAGACTCATGAGTTCCTCGGCGAGCGCACGGTGGCCATCGAGGACTTCTCGGACATCAAGCGGGGTCAGGTGGTCGGCAAAACCGCGATCCTGGACCGGGCCGTAGTCGATCGCGCAGGTCAGCGCCCGTAACGGGTGCGTTTCGGCCCCGGCGGGGTCAGGCTGGTGTCATGACCGGTTCCATCGAGCAGGGCATCAGCCAGACCCACGGGAACACGCACATCCTGCACTTCCTGGTGCGGCTGCCCCGGTCCATGGCGGCGGTCTGGCCGTACCTCGCGACCGAGGACGGCCTCGCGTCCTGGTGCACCCCGGTCGACGCCCTCGAACCGCACCTGGGCGGCGCGGTCGATCTGCGCGAGTTCGGCAGCGGGCGGCTCACCGCCTGGGATGTGGACCGGGTCGCCGAGTACACGGTGGAGGGCGGCCGGATCCGCTTCCATCTGGAACGGGACGGCGAGAACGGGGCCGCGCTGCGCTTCACCCACGAGTTCCAGGGCGAGGCGGAGACGGAGCAGCGCTGGCGGGCCCGTTTCGAGCTGCTGATCGCGGAGTTGGACGGCGACTCCTGAAGGCCCTGGCCCTGGCCCTGTCCTTGGCCCTGACCTTGGCCTTGTCCTGGCCTACGACACGGTCGAGGTGATGATGTCCCGCAGCCGCTCCACGTACAGCCGCATGTTCTTCTGCGCGACGTCCGTGTCCGGGTAGCGGCCGGCGAACCACAGGCCCTCGTGCAGCCGGGTGACCCAGGCGCACACCTGGTCGCCGTACGACACCCTGATCAGGCCGCATGCCTTCTGCTCGCCCCACTGTTCGGACCCGGGGATGCCTCGGGTGTCCACGTAGGAGACCGTCGAGTACAGGTCGGGCGAGGTGGGGCGGAAGTCAGCGCCGAGCAGCCGGAGCACACGGGCGAGCGGCATGCGGGCCATGTGCCGGTTGGCGTGCAGCTCCGCGCGCACCGTCCGCAGCGCGCCGGGGAGGTCGCGGGCCTCGGCCATGGGGACCTCGACGGGGGCGCCGCCCACGTACCAGCCCACGGAGTCCGACCAGCGTGATTTCACCCGGGTGTGGAAGGGCACGACGGTGCGGTAGAAGGGATGCCCGCCGATCTCGTGGACGATGAGCGCGGTGGCGGCCAGGACGCCGACCGAACTGCCGCCGTAGGGACGGCAGTAGGCCTCGAAGGCGGCTGCGGTGTCCGGGTCCGTGAGCGGTTCGCACACGAGCTTCTGCGGTGGCAGAGGGCCATCGGGATCCAGACCGAGGTCGACGGGGAAGGCCGGCGGCCTTCCGTCGCAGCGGCGGATGAACTCCCGCCAGCGGGCGACGATCTCGTGCTTCTCGTCGACCCGGTCGGCCTCCGTCCGCTCGATCTCGCAGAAGTCGACATAACTGCCGACCGACGCGGACTCCGTGCCCTCCCCCTGCTCCGAGGGACCCGCCGCGTACAACTCCTGGATCGCGGCGGGGATGCGGTAGATGGAGTAGGCGTCGACGTTGCTGTGGTCGAAGGCCATGTACACGCTGGTGGAGTCGTCGCGTACGACGGCCGTGTAGATGAGGTTCGGCCAGCGCAGTGCGTCCGCCGTGGCGTCGAAGCGGTCCTGGAGGTGCTGGACCAGATCCGTCGGCTCGGCGAAGTCGCCGACATCGGTGCGCTGCAGGGCGAGGGCGTCGGCGTCGAGCGTGAACCGGCGCATCTCGTCGCCGGGTTCCCCGGACCACCGGAAGCCGCTGCGCAGCGTCTCGTGCTGCAGCGTCCAGCCGAGCAGGGCCTCCTCCAGCGCGTCGAGGTCGGCCCGGCCCGGGAGGTCGAAGGCGGTGCCGATCCAGGTCGGCGCGAACAGGCCGTCCGCACGCATGGTTTGGGCGGTCCGCAGGTGCGACTCCTGGTTGTACGCCGGTGGCCTGGAGTCCTCCGCCTGGAGTGTCGCAGCCGCGACGGTCGACGGGCTGAGCGTCCATTCGACGAGTCGTCCGGGCCGGACGTCGCAGCGCTGGATGTCAGTGATTCGCACGGGCGGCTCCATTCGCGGCGGGGGGCCACCCGAAAGGGTGGTATCCCGCCCAACGAGGCAACCCTTGCTCGGAAACGGTTCGGTTCCGCGATCAGTCGACGGTGATCGAGTCCAGCTTCGCCCGTAGATACACATGCGAGTCGACCGGCTCGTACGCCACCCGGCCCACCGGCGCGGGCACCGACTCCACGAGCGTGCCGGGCGTGCACTCGCCGAAGTAGACGAGGGACATCAGCTCCTCGGCGGGCGCGTCCGCGGGCGGCGGCAGCACCCGGTGCCGGCCCGACCGCCACCGGTCTCCGGTCCAACGGGCCATCAGATCGCCGATGTTGATGGTGAACGCCGCCGGGTCGTACGGCGCGTCCTCCCAGCCGCCCTCGTCCGTGTAGACCTGCAGACCGCCCTTCCCCTCCTGCCGGTCGAGGATGGTCACGGTGCCGAAGTCGGTGTGCGGGCCGATGCGGAACTGTCCCGGCTCCGGCTCGCCGAGCACCTCGCGGCCCGGATACCAGTTGATGTTGAAGCCGTACGTCGGGTGGTCCATGTGCCGGGAGAAGAAGTCGGGTTCGAGGCCGAGGGCCTCGCCGAGCAGGCACAGCAGCCGGTTCTCCAGCTCGCCCATCCGCGCGAGGTACTCCTCGCACAGCGGCCGCAGTTCGGGCACCTGGGCCGGCCAGACGTTCGGCGCGTACCACTCGGCGTTGATCACCGGGTCCTCGAAGGGTTCGTGCGTCGCGAAGGACAGCGACTCCTTCAGGTCCGGCGGGGTCTCGGTGCCCTCGGAGTACCCGTTGGCCTCCGCGCCCGGCCCGAGCCAGCCGCGTGCGCCGACCTTCACCGCGTACGCCTGCTTGGCCTCGTCGGGGAGCGTGAAGAAGGCGCGGGCGGCGGCGCGGATGCGCTCGCGCAGGGACGGGTCCACGCCGTGTCCGGTGACCAGGAGGAAGCCGGCGGTCTTCAGGGCCCGGTCGACGGTGCCGGCGATGGCTCTGCGGGTCTCGGCGTCGCCGTTCACCCAGGGGCGGAGGTCGATCGTGGGGATGCGGGGCGTGCCGGGGATGCGGGGCTGGTCACTCACCGATGTCCTCGTTCCACAGGTCGGGGTGGTGCTTGATGAAGGTGTGCATCAGGTCGACGCACTCGGGATCGCCGAGCAGCACGATCTCCACACCATGGTCGGCCAGCCAGTCGTGCCCGCCGTGGAACGTGACCGCTTCGCCGATCACCACCCGGGAGATACCGAACTGCCGGACCAGTCCCGAGCAGTACCAGCAGGGCGAGAGGGTGGTCACCATGGTCGTGCCGCGATACGACCGCTGCCGCCCCGCCGCCCGGAAGGCGGCCGTCTCCGCGTGCATGGACGGGTCGCCGTCCTGGACGCGCCGGTTGTGGCCGCGACCGAGGACGGCACCGTCCGGGCCGTAGAGGGCGGCGCCGATCGGGATGCCGCCCTCGCCGAGCCCGGCACGGGCCTCCGCGACGGCGGTGCCGAGCCACGTCCGAGCAGTCGCCTGATCCAAGAGCTCCATGTCTCCCACTCTCCTTCGGCAGCCGCTCCGCCTGGCCGGCGTTACCTCTGCTCTGCGCTGACCGACCGCCAGATCCGCTCCGGCAGGACACGCGCCGCCTCGTCGAGTCCGATGTCGCGGATGCCGGACAGCCATCGGCGTGCGGTGCCGACGACGGGGCCCAGGACCAGGGACTCGTACAGAGGCAGGGGGAGTTGGGCGAGTTCGCCGGATTCCACGTGCGTCTGCACCCACTCGGCGAACGCCGCCAGCCTGGCCTCCTGGGTGTCGCGGAGGTCCGCGCCCTGGGCCATCCCGCGGCGGTCGGCGGCGGGGGAGTGCAGGAGCAGAGCCGCGTCCTCGTGGTCCCTGACGAAGTCCAGATACGCCTCCACGACGGCGTAGACACCGGCACGGGCGTTCGGGGCCTGCGCCAACGCCGTGACCAGTTCGTCGAACAGCCGGGAGAGGCAGCGCAGCGCGAGCGCCTCGAAGAGGCCGTCGAGGCTCCCGAAGTGGTGGTAGAGGCTGCCGAGACTGACCTTGCTCCGGTCGGTGACCGCCTTGACGGTGAAACCCTGCTCACCCTCGGTGACGTACACCTGCAACGCGGCATCCAGGAGCCGGTCGACGGTGGCCTCACCGCGTCGCTGCTTGCTGGGCATGCGGAACAGGCTAGTGGGACGCGGTTCTAGAAACCACTTCTAGATAGGAGATCTAGAAAAAATTCTAGAACGTGCTTCCGGCAGGATGGTCCGCGGTCCACACTGTCCACACGACGAACGTCCGCACCGTGCAAGGGAGTTCCCCGGATGACTGAGGTGGAATTGGTCGCCGCCGCGCTGGCCGCGGGAGCGTCGGCCGGGCTCACGGACACCGCGCGCGGTGCCGTCCACGATCTGTACACCGGACTGCGCGATGCCGTGCGGCGCAGGCTGGACCCGGACGGTGTGGCGGACGCGCGCGTGCTGGACGCTCCCGACGCGGACCTGGAGGTGTGGCGGAGTCGACTGGTCGGCGTGCTGACGGGTTCCGGGGTCGAGCAGGACCGGGCGGTCATGGCCGGGGCGCGCGCACTGCTCGCCGAGACGGGGCAGGACGGCCGTTTCACCGTCTACGCCCCCGACTCCAAGGGCATGCAGAACGGCAACAACAACACACAGCACAACACCTTCAACTGACCGGGGCGGAATCCGTGCCCGAGAACGACCCCGACCTCTATTACATCCATGCCCCCGAGGCCCGGGGGACGCAGGTCGGCAACAACAACACGCAGCACAACACCTTCGTGCTCAAGGCCGGTGCGGTGGCGGTGGTCGCCGTGACGGGTGTGGCGCTCACATTCATGTACCAGGCGTGGGAGGGGGAGAAGAAACCCTCCTCGGGGTCGTCCTCCGCCGACCTCGCCTCGGGCACGGGGCCCACCTGGCCGCAGGACGACGAGTCCGAGGACGAGACCCCCACCCCGACTCCCGGCGAGGAGTCCGCCACACCCACCGACGAGCCCACGACCGACGAGCCGAGCACCCCGTCCTTCGACCCGACGACCCTCGACGACGCGCTCACCGACCACACGCCGATCACCGTGAACGCGCTGCTTCCGGCCGCCTTCACCGACTCCAAGGGCGTCCGCTACACCAGGAACAGCGAGGGAGTCGTGACCTGCGACCAGCTGTCCCGGAACAGTGAGGCCACGACCACCCTCGTCGCCGCGGGCTGCGTCGACGACGAGGTCGCCACCGGGACCTACCTCGACCGCGACCAGAACGTCCTGGTGGCGGTGGAGGTCATGGCGCTGGCCGACAAGGCCACCGCCGTCGTCGCCCACAGCCGGCTCAAGGACAGCAACGCGGGCGGCTGGCGCTACCGGTGCCCCACGATCGGCGTCGGTGCGAACGTCTGCCGCGACTCGGGGCTCGCGCAGGCGACGTGGGACGCCTACACCGTGCGCAAGCACCGGTATGTGATCTCCGCGGTGGCCGTGTACGTCGACCTCCGGCAGGACGAGAGTGTCAAGTCCTGGCTGACGACGGCCTCGTACGAGGCCAACAGGCTGGCGGGGCCGGAGAATCACCCGGCCAATCAGTAGACCCGGCGGGGGCAGTCGTCAGGGCTCGTCGCGCCTGGGCCCGTCGTCCCTCTTCCTGTCGTCCTTCTCGCCGTCGTTCCTGTCGTCGTCCTCGTCCAGGGACTTCAGGAACTCGGGGTTGTCGTCGGGCGCGACCCACTGCTGACGCTGACGGTCGCGTACACCGGACCAGCCCTCGGCGGCCGGACTGCGCTTCTTGCCCGCGATCAGCCAGGAGATCGAGCCGACCAGCGGGAACACCAGAACGAGGATCGCCCACAGCGGCTTGGGCATATGGCGGATGTCGTCCTCCTTCGTGCTGATGCAGTCGATGAACGCGTACACGCTCAGCGCCAGTGGCACGAGGAACATCAGCACCCGGAGCATGGGCCCTCTCCAGCGAAACGGTCGTCGGGCCGGGGGCACGGCCCCCGGGTTCAGGGCCAGGGTAGCCGCTCGGGGATACTTGACCCCATGGCTTACGACGATCTTCGTTCCCTGCTCAGGGCACTGGAACGCGAAGGCGACCTCAAGCGCGTCAAGGCAGAGGTCGATCCGTATCTGGAGGTCGGGGAGATCGTCGACCGGGTGCAGAAGTCCGGCGGCCCCGCGTTGCTCTTCGAGAACGTGAAGGGGTCGTCGATGCCCCTCGCGATGAACGTCTTCGGCACGGACCGACGGCTGCTCAAGGCCCTGGGCCTGAAGTCGTACGGCGAGATCTCCGACCGGATCGGCGGGCTGCTCAAGCCCGAACTGCCGCACGGGTTCGTCGGGGTGCGCGAGGCGTTCGGGAAGCTCGGCTCGATGACGCACGTGCCGCCGAAGAAGGTCAAGGACGGCCCGGTCCAGGAGGTCGTGCTCACGGGCGACGACGTCGACCTCGACCAGCTGCCCGCCCTGTTCACCTGGCCCAAGGACGGCGGCTCCTTCTTCAACCTGGGGCTCACGCACACCAAGGACCCGGAGTCCGGCGTACGGAACCTGGGGCTGTACCGCCTCCAGCGCCACGACCAGCGCACCATCGGCATGCACTGGCAGATCCACAAGGACAGCCGGAACCACTACCAGGTGGCGGCGCGGCGGGGCGAGCGGCTGCCGGTGGCCATCGCCTTCGGATGTCCGCCCGCCGTGACCTACGCCTCCACCGCACCGCTGCCCGGGGACATCGACGAATACCTGTTCGCGGGATTCGTCTCGGGCAAGCGGATCGAGATGGTGGACTGCAAGACGGTGCCCTTGCAGGTGCCGGCGCAGGCGGAGGTCGTGCTGGAGGGGTGGCTGGAGCCCGGGGAGATGCTGCCGGAGGGTCCCTTCGGTGACCACACCGGCTTCTACACCCCGCAGGAACCGTTCCCCGCACTGAAGATCGACTGCGTGACGATGCGCCGCCGACCCCTGCTCCAGTCGATCGTCGTAGGCAGGCCTCCGACGGAGGACGGACCCCTGGGCCGTGCGACGGAACGCTTCTTCCTCCCCCTGCTGAAGATCATCGTCCCGGACATCGTGGACTACCACCTGCCGGAGTCCGGCGGCTTCCACAACTGCGCGATCGTCTCGATCGACAAGAAGTACCCCAAGCACGCCCAGAAGGTGATGCACGCGATCTGGGGCGCCCACATGATGTCCCTGACCAAGCTGATCGTGGTCGTCGACTCCGACTGCGACGTACACGATCTGCACGAGGTCTCCTGGCGGGCGCTCGGCAACACGGACTACGCCCGCGACCTCACCGTCGTCGAAGGCCCGGTCGACCATCTCGACCACGCCTCCTACCAGCAGTTCTGGGGCGGCAAGGCGGGCATCGACGCGACGAAGAAGTGGCCCGAGGAGGGCTACACGCGCGATGGCGGCTGGCCCGACATGGTGGAGTCCGACCCCGAGACGGCGGCGAAGGTCGACCGACGCTGGAAGGAGTACGGACTGTGAGCAGCGCCTCCGCCGCGATCCCGCAGCCAGGACGGACGAAGGCGTTCCTGCGCCTCGTCATGATCGAGCACTCGGTCTTCGCCCTGCCCTTCGCGTACATCGCCGCGCTCACCGCGATGTTCCAGATGGACAGGAACATCCACTGGGGCCGGCTGCTCCTGGTGACGATCTGCATGGTGGGCCTGCGGACCTTCGCCATGGCGGTCAACCGGATCATCGACCGCGAGATCGACGCGCGGAACCCTCGCACCGCCCACCGCGAGCTGGTGACCGGCGCCATGTCGGTCCGCCACGCCTGGACCGGCGCCCTGATCGCGCTGGTGATCTTCCTGGGCTCGGCGGCCCTGCTGAACCCCCTGTGCCTGGCCCTGGCCCCCATCGCGGTGATCCCGATGGTGGTCTACCCCTACGGCAAACGCTTCACGAACTTCCCGCAGGCCATCCTGGGCCTCGCCCAGGCGATGGGCCCGGTCGGCGGCTGGCTGGCCGTCACCGGCACCTGGTCCTGGGACGCGGTGATCCTCGGCCTCGCCGTCGGCATCTGGATCGGCGGCTTCGACCTGATCTACGCCTGCCAGGACGTCGACACCGACCGCGAGATCGGCGTCATGTCGGTCCCGGCCCGCTTCGGCATCCCGGCGGCGATCTGGGGCGCCCGGGTCTGCCACACGCTCACCACCGCCCTGTTCGTCTGGTACGCCCTCGCCACGGACGCGGGCACGTTCTTCTGGCTGGGCCTGCTGATCGTGGCCGGCGCGTTCCTGTACGAGCATTCGATCGTCCGCCCACATGACCTGTCCCGCCTCAACAGGGCGTTCTTCAGCGTCAACGGGTTCATCGGGATTGCCCTGTTCGTGTGTGCGCTGCTGGATCTGCTGGTGCGCGGACTCACTGTCTGACGGGCTCGGGCCCGGCAGCCGGCGGACGCAGCCTCTAGGCGATGAGCTCCTGACGCGAGACGGCGTCGTGGCGGCGGAACACGAACGCCGCCGCCACCCCCGCCACCAGCCCCACCAGATGCCCCTGCCAGCTCACGCCCGACTGGGTCGGGGCCAGGCCCGTCAGTATGGAGCCGCCCCAGATCGCCGCCACCAGGAGGCCGACCAGGATGCCGAGCGGGCGGCGTTCCACGAAGCCCGTGGCCAGGAGGAAGCCGAAGAGGCCGAAGATCAGGCCGGAGGCGCCCGCGGTGTTGGTGCCGGACGGCGATATCAGCCAGACGCCGAGGCCGTCGGCCACGATGACCAGGGCGCAGACGGCGGCGAAACGGCGGATGCCACCGAGGGCGGCCAGGAACCCCAGGACCAGCAGCGGCACGCTGTTCGCGGCGACATGGGCGAAGCCGAAGTGGATGAAGGCGGCCGGGACCACGTCCACCAGCTCGGACGGGTCGCGCGGGACGATGCCGAAGCCGTCCAGTGCGTGCCCGCTGATCACATCGGCCACTTCCAGCAGCCACAGCAGCGCCACCCAGCCCACCATCAGCTTGGCCGCCGTCAAAGCGCGCTCACCGCGCGACCCACCCGACGCATCCGATGTACCCGGCATGGCAACCCCCGCCCGACTTCGTCCCCCTCTGGGAACGCCCGGCCCCCCTTGGTCGGTTCCCACCCCGTCACGCCGGATAGGCTCGGAGTCGTGAACCCAGTCAAGCCAGGAGAGTCGGCGCGTACGCCTTGGATCGTAGGGGTGTCCGGCGCTTCCGGCACCCCATACGCGGCCGCCGTGCTGCGCACGCTCCTCGCCGCCGGGGAGAGCGTCGACCTGGTCGTCAGCCGGGCCTCACGGCTCACCCTGCTCGACGAGACGGGGATCTCCTTCCGCGATGCCCACTGGCAGGACGACCTGCGGGAATGGCTCGCGCGGGGTGCCGACGGCAAGCCCGGGACCTTCGAGGTGGACATCGAGGACGTCCGGTACTGGAACGCCGGGGATCTCGCCGCCGGGCCGTCCTCGGGGTCGTACGCCACGAAGGGCATGCTGATCGTGCCCGCCTCCACCGCCTGCGTCGCCGGAGTCGCGCTCGGGCTGTCCAAGGACCTGTTGCAGCGGGCGGCGAGCGTGACCCTGAAGGAGGGGCGCGGGCTCGTCGTCGCCGTACGGGAGACGCCCCTGAACGGGCAGACGCTGCGGCACCTGGTGACACTGGACGACGCGGGCGCGATCGTCGTACCCGCCTCGCCCGCCTTCTACGCGGGAGCCACCCACATCCAGGACCTGGTGGACTTCGTCGCCGGACGCGTGCTCGACGCGGCGGGCGTCGAGCACCGGCTCTACCGCCGCTGGAAGGGCGAACTGGGCGGCGGCGCCCTTGCCACCTGACCGGCATGCCACCGCAACGCGCGGTGCCAGCACAACTCATCACTTCAGGCTTCAGTTCAGCAATCACGTCAGACCTCTTCAGCGGAAGGCTTCGAATCGCATGGACGCGGTGGACAGGCAGCTCATCCAGGCCCTGAGGGAGAACGGCCGGGCCTCCTACGCGGAGCTGGGACGCCTCGTAGGCCTGTCGGGCCCCAGCGTCACCGACCGCATCAACCGGCTGGAGGCGGCCGGCGTCATCACCGGCTACCGCGCCACCGTCGACTCGGCCTCGCTCGGTCTCGGCGTCACCGCCCTCATCGGTATCTCGCTCTCCGACGCCACCGACCACGAGGATGTGGCGGACCGCCTGCGGGACCTGGGCGAGATCGAGGACTGCTGGTTCATCGCGGGCGACGACTCGTACATGCTCAAGGTACGGGCGGCCGACGTGGACGGTCTCGAGAAGATCATCCGGCGGCTCAGCGGGACGACGGGCGTCTCCCGGACCCGTACGACGATCGTGCTCTCCACGAAGTGGGAGAACCGGGTCGGGGAACTGCCCGAGGAGGTCTAGACGTACGGTGGACAGGTCGTCGGAGAAAGGTGTGGGCATGGACGTCGGGCTCAAGCGCGAGCTGGAGGAGAAGGTCAGGGCCGGTGAACGGCTGACCCGCGAGGACGGCATCGCGCTGTACGAGTCGGACGACCTGGCGTGGCTCGGCGGCCTCGCGCACGAGGTGCGCACCCGCAAGAACGGCGACGTCGTCCACTTCAACGTCAACCGTCACCTCAACATGACCAACGTCTGTACGGCCTCCTGCGCGTACTGCTCCTTCCAGCGCAAGCCGGGGGAGAAGGACGCGTACACGATGCGCATCGAGGAGGCCGTCAAGCTCGCCAAGTCGATGGAGTCGGAGAACCTCACCGAGCTCCACATCGTCAACGGCCTGCACCCGAACCTCCCGTGGCGCTACTACCCGCGCTCGCTGCGGGAGCTGAAGGCCGCTCTGCCGAACGTCTCGCTGAAGGCCTTCACGGCGACGGAGATCCACCACTTCGAGACCATCTCCGGGCTGTCGGCCTCCGAGATCCTCGACGAACTCATCGACGCCGGCCTGGAGTCCCTCACCGGCGGCGGCGCGGAGATCTTCGACTGGGAGGTCCGCCAGCACATCGTGGACCACCGCACCCACTGGGAGGACTGGTCCCGGATCCACCGGCTGGCGCACGAGAAGGGTCTGAAGACCCCGAGCACCATGCTGTACGGCCACATCGAGGAGCCGCGGCACCGGGTGGACCACGTGCTGCGCCTGCGCGAGCTGCAGGACGAGACGGGCGGCTTCCAGGTCTTCATCCCCCTGCGCTACCAGCACGACTTCGTCGACATGAAGGACGGCAAGGTACGCAACCGCCTCCAGGCCAGGACCCAGATGGCGACCGGCGCGGAGGCCCTGAAGACCTTCGCCGTCTCCCGTCTCCTCTTCGACAACGTCCCGCACGTCAAGGTCTTCTGGGTCATGCACGGCGTCCAGACCGCCCAGCTGGCACTGCAGCACGGCGCGGACGACATGGACGGCTCGGTCGTCGAGTACAAGATCACCCACGACGCGGACAACTACGGCACGCCGAACAAGCTGACCCGCGAGGACCTGCTGGACCTGATCCGGGACGCGGGCTTCCGGCCGGTGGAGCGCAACACGCGGTACGAGATCATCCGGGAGTACGACGCCCCGGACCCGCTGCGCCGCGAGTCCCCCCAGCCGATGCGGGTGTGATTCCAGCGGGCGGGGCCGTGGTTCTCGTCCGCCATGGTGAGCACCAAGGCACCCGAGGACGCCTACACCGCTGACCTTTGCTCCCCGACCGTGGCGGCCTGCCCGCCCTGCGTCGCGCCGCCGCCGAATGCCGGGGCTGTCCTCTCCACCGGGACGCCACCCGAACCGTCTTCGGCGTCGGCGACCGGAACGCCCGCGTGATGCTCGTCGGCGAACAGCCCGGCGACCAGGAGGACCGGCAGGGCAAGCCCTTCGTCGGTCCCGCCGGGCGTCTCCTCGACAGGGCGCTGGAGGAAGCCGGCCTGGACCCGGCGGACGCGTACGTCACCAACGCCGTGAAGCACTTCAAGTTCACCTGGGCCGAACCCCGTGGGCACCGGACCCACAAGGCGCCGACCTTGCGCGACATGACCGCGGGCGGTCCCTGGCCGGCCGCCGAACTGGCCGCCGGCGAGCCCGAGCTGATCGTGCTGCTGGGCGCGAGCGCGGGCAAGGCGCTGCCGGGGTCGTCGTTCAGGGTCGGGGAGGTGCGCGGAACGCTGCTGGAGCGCGAGATCCACGGCCGGCCGGAGAAGCCGATGGCGACGGTCCATCCGTCGTCGGTGCTGAGGGCCCAGGGCGACGCGGCCGGGAGGCGGCGTACGCGGGGCTCGTCTCGGACCTGAAGGTGGCGGCGCGGGCCTTGACGTGATGGCTTTCGCGGCGTTCCTCGTAATGACTACGATGGCGCGGTGTCCCTTACTTTCACACTCGACCCGGCCGTCACTCCCGACCTCCGCGACGGCATCCTCGACCTGTGGACCGAAGTCTCCAACGCGGGCGGAGCCGTGGGCTTCGTGCCGCCCGTGACACGGGAGGAGATCCGGCCGGAGCTGGTGCGGCAGTTCGCCGCGATGGCCGACCGGAGCAGGCGGCTGCTGGTCGGGCACGATGACGACGGGCGGGTCGCCGCGACCGCTTTCCTCACCTTCAACTCGCACCGGCTGATGACCCACTGGATCTGGCTGTACACGGTGATGGTCCACCCCCGCCACCAGGGCAGGGGCTACGGCCGCGACCTGCTGACGGCAGCCGAGCGGGCGGCCCGCACCTTCGACGGCATCGAGGCGATCCGGCTCACCTGCCGGGGCGGCCTCGGCCTGGAGCGCTTCTACGGCTCCTGCGGCTACAAGGAGGTCGGCCGGATCCCGGACGCCATCCGGGTCGCACCGGGCGACGACCGGGACGACGTGATCATGCTGCTCCCGCTGCACTGAACCCGTACCGACCCCCCTGCAAGATCGGTGGTCCGGCGTGCTTCACTGGACACTGGCCCCATTTGGAATCGGAAGAGTGGATTGAGATGCTCCGCTACACACTGATGCGCCTCGGGATCTTCGTGGGCTGCCTCGTGGTCGTCTGGGGCCTCGTCTTCTCCGGCCTCGCCCCCCGCGGTCTCGGCGACTCCAACGGCATGTGGATCGTCCTGCTCTCGCTGGTGATCTCGGCGCCGATCAGCTTCGTCGTCCTGCGCAAGGAGCGCGACCGCGCCTCCGTCGGGATCGTCCAGCGTGTCGACCGCATGAAGGCCAACCTGGACGCGAACCGCAACCAGGAGGACGTGGCCGACGACACGGCTCGCGCACAGGGCCAGGCCTCCTAGGTCGTGTCGGCATAGGGCGTACGACGTCCCCGGGCCCGGGTCGGTCCCGTCGAAGGAGAATCCTCCGGAGAACGGGTCGCCTACTCTTGCCCCATGGGTGCCGTGAAGACCAAGCGGATGCCGCGGGCCGTCCGTGAGCAGCAGATGCTGGACGCCGCCGTGCGGACCTTCGGTCAGCGCGGGTACATGGCCGCGTCGATGGACGAGATCGCCGAACTCGCGGGCGTGTCCAAGCCGTTGGTCTATCTGTACCTGAATTCGAAGGAAGACCTCTTCACCGCCTGCATACGCCGGGAGGCCGCCGCCCTCACCGCGGCGGTACGGGCGGGCGTGCGGCGCGAGCTGCCCGCCGACCGGCAACTCTGGGAAGGCCTGGGCGCGTTCTTCGCGCACACCTCGCAGAACCCGGACGGCTGGTCCGTCCTGCACCTCCAGGCCCGCACCCATGGCGAGCCGTTCGCCTCCGAGGTCGCCGCGATGCGCGCGGAGATCGTCGCGTTCGTGACCCAGCTGATCCTCGCGGCGGCACGCGAGGCCCACCGCGATCCCGACCTGCCCGAGAGCGAGGTCGCCGGGCTCGCCGTGGCCCTCGTGGGAGCCGGCGAGTCGCTCGCCGCCTGGGCCAACGCCACGCAGGGTGTGACGGCGAGACAGGCCGCGGCGACCTTGATGAACTTCGCCTGGGCCGGGCTGGGCAATCTGATGGCCGGCAATCCCTGGACGCAGCCGGACACCGCTCACGAGGCGAGCGGATAGACCTCCCCGGCCAGATGCAGCCGGTCAGCTCCGGCCCGCAGCTCGAACCGGCCGCCCTCAGCGGCGTAGGTCACCGTCCCCGGCAGCAGTACCGGCGCCCGGAACTCCGCCTCCACCCGGACCCGTTCGGGCACACCGTGCGCGGCCAGGCAGCGGGCCACCGTCCACATGCCGTGCGCGATGGCACGGGGAAAGCCGAACAGGCGGGCGGTGAAGGGGTGCAGGTGGATGGGGTTGCGGTCACCGGAGGCGGCGCCGTATCGGCGGCCGACATCGCCGGCGATGCGCCACTCGGCGACCCCGGGCAGCGGCTTGCGCACCTCCTTCGCGGCCTCCGGAGCCCGGTGCCGGGTGCGATGGCGGGCCAGATATGTGCTCCTCGACTCCCATACGACCTCGTCACCGACCCGCATCTCGGTGATCACGGCTGCTTCCGTGCCGCGCCGGTGCGGGGCCAACCCGTCCACGCGCACCGAGAGTTCGTACTCCCCGGTGGCCGCCATGGCCCGGTGCTGGGTGATGGTGATCGACGTGTGCACGAGCCCGAGCAGCGGCAGCGGGAAACCCCGGCCGCTCATCAGCCGCATCGCCAGCGGGAAGCCCAGCACATGCGGATACGTCACCGGCAGGGCGTCCTCCCCGGTGGGGAACCCGCACACCCGCTCGTACCCGGCCAGCCGGGCGAGGTCGACACGCAGTCCCGGCAGCACGAGCCGGGTGCGCGGGAACTCCGCGTCGGGGCCCGGTCGTTTGAAGGGGGACAGCAGGGCGCCCTGGGTGAGCAGGGGCGGAAGGGAAGGAGCACGGGTGAGGACTAGGTCCATCAGGCCCCCAGCAGGCTCTGGCCGCATACGCGTACGACCTGGCCGTTGACGGCCCCGGAGTCCGGATCCGCCAGCCAGGCCGTCGTCTCGGCGACGTCGACGGGCAGTCCGCCCTGCGCGAGCGAGTTCATCCGGCGCCCCGCCTCCCGGATGAACAGCGGGACCGCGGCGGTCATCTTCGTCTCGATGAAGCCGGGCGCGACCGCGTTGACCGTCACCCCGTGCTCGGTCAGCGCACGTGGTGCGAGGACACGGACCAGGCCGACGACGCCCGCCTTGCTCGCGCCGTAGTTGGTCTGACCGGCGTTCCCCGCCAGTCCCGCGATCGACGCCGTCGCCACGATCCGGCCGCCTCGCCTCAGTGTCCCGCTCGCCAGCAGCGCGTCCGTGGTGCGCAGCACGCTCGCGAGGTTGACGTCGAGCACCGAACTCCAGCGCTCGGCGGGCATGTTGACGAGCCGCCGGTCGCGGGTGATCCCGGCGTTGTGCACCAGGACGTCCAGCCCGTCCGGCAGCGCGTCCGCGATGCGCGCGCCGGCGTCGGGGGCGGTGATGTCGAGCGTGAGGGCGGTGCCGCCGAGCCGGTCGGCCACCCGCCGCGCGTCCTGTTCGGCCTGCGGCACATCGAGTACGACGACCCGGGCACCGTCCCTGGCCAGCGTCTCGGCGACCGCCTCACCGATGCCGCGCGCGGCGCCGGTGACCAGGGCGGTGCGGCCGGTCAGCGGGCGGTCGGGGTCGTCGGGCGCGGCGTCCGTGCTCTGCGCCGGACCCACCTCGACGACCTGTCCGCTGACGTACGCCGACTTGGGGGAGAGCAGGAAGCGCAGGGTCGACTCCGCGGCGCGCGCGTCGGTGAGCCGTACGAGATTGACCGTGCGACCGCTCCCGATCTCCTTGCCGAGCGAGCGTGTGAAGCCCTCCAGGGCCTGCTGGGCGGCTGCCTGGTGATGGTCGGCGGGGTCGAGGGGCGCGCCGAGGACGACGATCCGGCCGCTCTGCGCGACCGACCGCACGACCGGGTGGAGGGCGGCGTGCACCTCGGCGAGCGTTTCGACGTCCCGGACCCCGGTGGCGTCCAGGAGAACGGCCGCCGGCTCGTCCGAGGAGGGCGTCAGGTCCAGGCCCGTGGCGGCGAGGTCGAGGTCCGACTTGCCGGCGGTGAGGAGGAGACGGTCGCCCACCCGCGTGGGCCGCCGCGGTGACCAGCGTTTCAGCGGCGTGGGCCGGGGCAACCCGAGGCGGCGGGTGAGGAAGCGGCCGGGGCCCGTGCCGGTGAAGCTCAGATAGCGGTCGGCCATGTCCCACTCCCAGTGCGCTCCGGTACTGACTCCGGAGTAAGGTTACCCGAGGTAAGCCCATGCTGGACGTGAGGAGTGGATGGAGATGAGCTCCCTGTTGGCGCCGGCGGTCCGGCGCGTGGCGATCATCGGCGGCACCCGCGTCCCGTTCGCGCGCTCGGACGGCCCGTACGCCACCGCGTCCAACCAGGACATGCTCACGGCCGTGGTCGACGGCCTCGTCGAGCGCTACGAACTCGGCGATCCGGGCGCGGTCGGCGAGCTCGTCGCGGGGGCCGTCCTCAAGCACAGCCGTGACTTCAATCTCGCCCGCGAGACCGTCCTCGGCTCGAAGCTCGACGCGCGCACACCGGCGTACGACATCCAGCAGGCCTGCGGCACCGGGCTCCAGGCCGTCATCGCCGCCGCCAACAAGATCGCGCTCGGCCAGACCGAGGCGGCCGTCGCGGGCGGCGCGGACACGGCGAGCGACGCGCCCCTCGGCGTCAACGACGAGCTGCGCCGCACCCTGCTCCGGGCGCGGCGGGCGAAGTCGCTCGGCGGGCGGGTCAGGGCGCTGACCCGGGTGCGGCCGTCCCACCTCGTCCCCGACATCCCGCGCAACGCCGAGCCGCGCACCGGGCTCTCCATGGGCGAGCACGCCGCCGTCACGGCCCGCGCCTGGAACATCTCCCGCGAGGCCCAGGACGAGCTGGCGGCGACGAGTCACCAGCGGCTTGCGGCGGCGTACGAACGCGGCTTCTTCCAGGACCTGGTCGTGCCCTTCCGGGGCCTGGACCGGGACCAGAACCTGCGCCCCGGCTCCACGGCGGAGAAACTCGCCGCGCTGAAGCCGGTGTTCGGCCTCGACCGGCCCGGCCCGACCATGACGGCGGGCAATTCGACGCCGCTGACGGACGGGGCGGCGGTCGTGCTGCTGGCGAGCGAGGAGTGGGCGGCGCGCCGGGGGCTGGAGCCGCTGGCGTACCTCACCGCGTACGAGACGGCGGCCGTGGACCATGTGCACGGCGATGTGGCGGGCGGTGCGGACGGGCTGCTGATGGCACCGGCGCACGCCGTCCCGCGCATGCTCGCACGCGCCGGACTGACCTTCTCCGACTTCGAGTTCGTGGAGATCCACGAGGCCTTCGCGTCCCAGGTGCTGGCCACGCTCGCGGCGTGGGAGAAGCAGGGGCTGGAGCCGGTGGACCGGACCCGGCTGAACGTCACGGGCTCATCCCTGGCGACCGGTCACCCCTTCGCCGCGACCGGCGCGCGGATCGTGGCGACGCTGGCCAAGTCGCTCGCGGAGAGGGGTGGTTCGGGGCGCGGACTGATCTCGGTCTGTGCGGCCGGAGGGCAGGGCGTGACGGCGATCCTGGAGCGAAGGTAAGGATGAGGTGAGACGAAGCTGAGTGCCCCTCACATAACCCCCGAGGTTGCACATACCCGGCTCCGTACCACCGCCGAACCCGCACAACCCCCACACGCGGGACCCGTACGATCGCCTGCCTAACCAGCGGTAACCCGTTTCCGCCGGCCTCCGCAGGTGAACGCCACGGTGCGCGAGGTACGTACGTCATGCAGCAAGCAGTTTTCGTCGCTGCAAGCCCGTCGCAGGAGCCGCCCGTGTCCACTTCGCTTCCCTCCTTCGCCCCCTCGGCGGCCTACGACGACACTCCCGGACCGCACCTGGTACAGCCCGAGACACGGCGCCTGGACGGCGTCGTACGGGAGGCGTACGTACCGCCGTTCGCGCCCCCGGTGACCCACGGGTCGCTCGCGGACCTGCCCTTCGACAACGCGGCCGCGGCTCCCGACGCGGTGGTGCTCAGCCGGCGGAGCGCGGACGGGCGATGGGCGCAGGTGACGGCGGCTCAGTTCGCCGAGCAGGTGCAGGACGTGGCGAAGGGGCTGATCGCCGAGGGGCTGATGCCCGGCGACCGGATCGCCGTGATGGCACGCACGGTCTACGAGTGGACCCTCCTCGACTTCGCCGCCTGGGCGGCCGGGCTGGTGACGGTCCCCGTCTACCCCACCTCCTCCGTCTTCCAGACCCGCTGGATCCTCCAGGACTCCGGCGCGGTGGCGCTGGTCACCGAGACCGCCGCCCAGGCCGCCGCCCTCGGCCCCGAGCTTGACCGCGTGCCCGACCTGCGCCACATGTGGGTGATGGACAAGGGCCACGTCGAGCGGCTGGGTGAGCTGGGCGCACAGCAGCCGGACGGGGAGGTCGGCGTACGGCGGGGCATGCTGGTGCCGGACACGCTGGCGACCCTCATCTACACCTCCGGCACGACCGGCCGCCCGAAGGGCTGCGCGCTGACGCACAGCAACTTCTTCGCCGAGGTGGACAACGCGATCGAGCTCCTCTACCCGATCTTCAAGGCGAGGACCAGCGAAGAGGCGTCGGTGCTGCTCTTCCTGCCCATGTCGCACGTCTTCGGCCGCATGGTGGCCGTGGCCTGCGTACGGGCCAGGGTGCGCCTGGGTCACGCGCCCAGCCTGAAGGCGGAGGACCTGCTGCCGGACCTGGCCGCCTTCCGCCCGACGTGTCTGCTGACCATCCCCTACATGCTGGAGAAGATCTTCAACTCCGCGCGCGCGAAGGCCGAGACGGGCGGACGCGTGTCGTCCTTCGACCGCGCGGCCTCGGTGGCCGAGCGCTACGGCGAGGCGATGGAGGCCCGTGCGGCGGGCACCGGGTCGGGCCCCGGCACGACCCTCAAGACGGCCCGCGCCTTCTACGACCCGCTGGTCTACCGCCGTATCCGCAACGCGATGGGCGGCCGGGTGCGGTACGCGATCTGCGGCGGCTCACCCCTGGGCCGGCGCCTCGCCGCCTTCTACACCGGCGCGGGCATCGAGATCTACGAGGGCTACGGCCTCACCGAGACGACGGCCGCGGCCACCGTCACGCCCCCGCTCAAGCCCCGCCTGGGCACGGTCGGCTGGCCGCTGCCCGGTACCCGCGTCCGGATCGCCGCCGACGGCGAGATCCTCATCGCCGGCGACCAGGTGCTGCGCGGCTACTGGGACCCGGCCGCCGGCGGCGTGGTCCCGCCCGCGGCGGACGGCTGGCTGCCGACGGGGGACATCGGTGCCCTGGACGACGAGGGCTATCTGACCATCACCGGCCGAAAGAAGGAGCTGCTGATCACGGCAGGCGGCAAGAGCGTGGCCCCGGCGCCCCTGGAGAACTGGCTCCGCTCGCACCCCCTGATCTCCCAGTGCATGGTCCTGGGCGACCGCCGCCCGTACGTCTCCGCCCTGATCACCCTGGACATGGACGGCGTCACCCACTGGCGCCGGATGAACGGCAAGCACTCGGTGCCCGCCGAACTCCTCGTGACCGACGCGGAGTTGAGGGCGATCCTGCAACGGGCGGTGGACGAGGCGAACAAGCTGGTGTCCAGGCCGGAGTCGATCCGCCGCTTCACGATCCTGCCGACGGACTTCACGGAGATGGCGGGTCATCTGACGCCGTCGATGAAGCTGCGGAGGGATGCGGTCATGCGGGACTTCGCGGGGGAGGTGGAGGAGCTGTACGCCAAGTAGCGCCGGCCGTGTCTAGCGGGTGAGGTCGAGGAAGGGGACGCCTCGTCCGTCGTACGCCTTGGCCGCGACCGTGGCGACCAGGGCGTCCGCGCCCCAGTCGGGCAGATGGCGTGCGGCGTGAATGGCGGCGCCGATGCCAGGTGATACCCCGTCGCGGCGCAGCTGGGCCACGGCGAGGGTGGCCGCGTAGTCCAGGTCGATGGTGTGGATCACTTCCAGCTGACCGATGTGCTCGGCGAGGCCCAGGTGCTCCGCGTCGGCCTCCAGCACGCACAACGTGGGGGCCCAGAGCCGGACTTCGGGCTCGAAGTGAGCCCGATGAATGAGAGAGGAGACCTGGCGGTTGCCGGACAGGGCGAGAAGCGTGGGAGTGTCCAGTACCAGATGGTGCTGGATCACGCGGCGGACTCCGTCCGGTGCGTAAAGGCCTCACGCAGCTTGCGCCCCATGGCGGCGCTCTCTTCGTCCGTGACCTCTATGCCGAAGTGTTCGGCGAGGTAGGCGTGGGTCCTCTCGGCGCGCTCTCGGCGCTCCTCCTCGGTGAGCGTGGCCTCCGCGAACTCCTGGACGAGGGAACGGATCGACGTACCTCGGGATTCGGCGATGACCGCGAGGCGGTCTCGAACCTCGGAGGGGACTCGGATCATGGCATCGGACATGGCCCGAGTATACGTCGACGTAAACGCGTCCGAGGTGTTTCCCATGACCCGGAATCGCGAACGGAGCAAACGGTTGCCGTCTCGTTACGACAACCGCTTGACGTGACATGTCCTCCCCGCGTTGGCTACCGCCAACCCCGGGTAGCAACGCCGCTCCTCCGCTTGGAAGGCCCCGTAGTGAACGCTCGTACCCCCCACACCCGCGCTGGACGCCGTATCGGCATAGCCCTCGTCGCGTCCGCATCGGCCATGTCGCTCACCGCGTGCGGTGTCATCGACGGCATCGGGGGCGGTGACAGCTCGGCGTCGCCGGAGAAGGGTGACGACATCTCGGTCGGTCTGCTGCTGCCCGACAAGGACACGGCGCGCTTCGAGAAGTTCGACTACCCGCTCATCAAGAAGGAGGTCGGCGCCCTCACCAAGGACCGGGGCAAGGTCGTCTACGCCAACGCCGCGGCGAGTCCGCAGAAGCAGAGCGAGCAGTTCCAGCAGATGATCGACGACCAGGTGGACGTCGTCCTGGTGGACGCGGTGGACGCCAAGGCCATCGGGCCGGACGTGGAGAAGGCGAAGGACGCGGGCATCCCGGTCATCGCCTACGACCGCCTGGCCGAGGGGCCCATCGACGCGTATGTCTCCCACGACAACGAACTCGTCGGCGAGGTGCAGGGCCGCTCCCTCGTCGAGGAACTCGGCTCGAAGGCCGCGAGCAGCAAGGTCGTCATGATGAACGGCGACCCGGCCGACCCCAACACGGACCGGTTCAAGAAGGGCGCGCTCGAGGAACTCGAGGGCGAGGTGAACATCGTCAAGAAGTACGACACCGAGAAGTGGTCGCCCGAGGCCGCCAAGGCCAACATGGAGAAGGCGATCGCCGCCGTCGGGGTCGGCGACATCGCCGCCGTCTACTCGGCGAACGACGGCATGGCGGGCGCCGTCATCGACGCCCTCAAGGAGGCCGGCGTCAGCAAGGTTCCGCCGGTGACGGGGCAGGACGCGAACCTGGACGCGGTGCAGCGGATCGTCTCGGGCGAGCAGTTCATGACGGTGTACAAGTCCTTCCTGCTGGAGGCGACCAACGCCGCGAAGATGGCCGTGTACAAGGTGCAGAACCGCGACATCGAGTTCGACGCGCTGACCCAGGACTCGGTCGACAGCCCGACCCAGGACAAGATCCCGGCCCAGCTGGTCTCGGTGGTCGCCCTCACACAGAAGAACATCAAGGACACGGTGATCCAGGACGGCGTCTACACCGTCGACCAGATCTGCACCCCCGAGTACGCGGCGGACTGCGCGAAGATCGGCCTGAACTAGGCCCTGTCGTCTGGATGAGCCCGGCTGCGAGGATCGGTTTCCTCCTGGCCGAGCCGAGCGGGGGCATGGGGGAGCGTGCAGCTGCAAGGCGGAGGAGGGAGTCGACGCGGAGCGTCGGCGACCGACGGCAACGCGGCAGATGCGCGTGCCAGACCCCGCGACGCCGGGATGATCCAAACGACAGGGCCTAGTCGCCGGGCCCAGGCCGGTCAGTTCCGCACGGCCCGGCGGTGCGTCTCCACCAGATCCGCGAACGCCCGGGCCGGCGGGCTGAGCGCGTCCCAGCGGCGGACGGCCCAGCCGACCGGCAGGGGACGCAGCGCGGGCAGCGGGATCAGGCGCAGATCACCGCTGCCGGGGACGGCCAGCCCCGGCAGCGCGGGCACCACCGCCCGCCCGACCCCCAGCTCGGCCAGCAGCAGCGCCGTGTCCCAGTCGGCGACGCTGGTGTCGTGCGCGAACCGGACGCCCAACTCGGCGCAGGCGGCGTCCAGATGAGCCGCGGAGGCGGAGTTCGGCGGCAGCCGGATCAGCCGTACGCCGTCCATGTCGGCGCCCGCGTCGACGTACGGCCGCTTCGCCAGCGGATCGTCGGCCCGCACCGCCAGCACCCACGGCAGCTCCACCACCGGCCGCTGCTCGATGCCGCGCACCGGCGGGCCGAGGGTGATCCAGGCCAGGTCGAGCGTGCCGTCGGCCAGCGCGTCGAAGCTGCCCCGGCCCGAACTCACGGTACGGAACTCCAGGCTGACCCCGGGGTGGCGCCGCCGGTAGGCGACGACCGCCTCCGACATGAAGTGCCGTACGGTCGTCGCCCCCGTCGCCACCCGCACGTACCCGCTCTCGCCGGCGGCGAGATCCCGCAGCCGCCGTACGGCCAGATCCAGCCCGGATATCCCCTCGGCGGCAGCCGCCTCCAGCACCCGCCCCGCCTGCGTCGGCGTGACACCCCGGGGTTGCCGCTCCAGCAGCGCGACTCCCATCTCGCGCTCCAGCCGCTTCACATGCTGGCTCACGGCCGACTGAGTGCACCCCAGCTCCCGTGCCACCGAACTGAGGCTCCCGGCCCGGCACACGGCCACGAACACGCGCAGGTCATCGAGGGTCATGGCCTCCAAGTTAATACTTGGAGGTCGCTACAAATCCTAAGGATTGACTGGGCTTTGCCCGATGTACGACGATCCTGGACGGGCCCGGGCGGCAACCCGCTCCTCGCCCCCGCCGGTGTCCGGACCGATGGCGGGGAGGGAGCGGGTGCCGACCCAAAGCGCGAGGTCGGAACGCTCAACTCCCTTTCTTGTCGCTTGACTTCACAAGGTATCCGCGTCACATTCGCATCTCTGACACATCATCAGAAATGCGGAGCCGTCCAGGCGGGAGCTGCCTCCATGACCACCAGCGCGCACCCTTCCCGAAGACACGTCCTCGCCGCCGGTGCCGCGGGCGCGGTCACCGCCTCCCTCTCTGTCACGGCCGCCCATGCGGCGGACGTGCCTCTTCTCGGCACCTACGACGTCGTGGTCATCGGCTCCGGAGCCGCCGGCATGACCGCCGCCCTGACCGCCGCCAAGCAGGGCCTGAGCTGTGTGGTGCTGGAGAAGGCGCCCACCTTCGGCGGGTCCGCCGCTCGGTCCGGTGCCGGGATCTGGATTCCCAACAACTCCGTGATCCTCGGGGCGGGTGTGCCGGACACGCCGGCGAAGGCCGCCACCTACCTCGCCGCCGTCGTCGGGCCCGATGTGCCGGTGGAGCGGCAGCAGGCCTTTCTCGCGCACGGGCCCGCGATGCTCTCCTTCGTCATGGCCAACAGCCCCCTCCGCTTCCGCTGGATGGAGGGGTACAGCGACTACTACCCCGAGCTGCCCGGCGGCCTCCCGAACGGCCGCTCCGTAGAGCCCGACCAGCTCGACGGCAACCTCTTGGGCGCAGAGCTGGCGCGGCTGAACCCGCCGTACATGGACGTGCCCGCCGGCATGGTCGTCTTCAGTGCCGACTACAAGTGGCTGGCCCTGGCCGCGGTGAACGCCAAGGGCGCGGCCGTCGCCGCGCAGTGTCTCGCGCGCGGGACGGCCGCGGCCCTGCGCGGGGAGAAGCCGCTGACCATGGGGCAGTCGCTGGCGGCCGGGCTGCGGCTGGGGCTGCGCTCGGCCGGGGTGCCCGTGTGGCTCGACACGCCGCTGACCGACCTGTACGTCGAGGGCGGCGCCGTGAGCGGAGCGGTCGTCACCCGGGACGGCGGCCCCGGCCTGGTCCGCGCCCGCCGTGGCGTGATCGTGGGCTCGGGCGGCTTCGAGCACAACGCGGCGATGCGCGAGCAGTACCAGCGGGGACCCATCGGCACGGACTGGACGGTGGGCGCGAAGGAGAACACCGGCGACGGCATCCGGGCCGGGCAGCGCCTCGGCGCCGCGCTCGGCCTCATGGACGACGCCTGGTGGGGTCCGGCGATCCCGCTCCCCGGGCAGCCGTACTTCTGCCTCGCCGAACGGACCCTCCCCGGCGGCCTGCTGGTCAACGCCGCCGGCGCCCGCTTCGTCAACGAGGCCGCCCCCTACAGCGACGTCGTCCACACGATGTACGACGTCAACGACACCAGCCCCGCGATCCCGTCCTGGCTGATCGTCGACCAGCACTACCGCAACCGCTACCTCTTCAAGGACGTCCTGCCGGCCCTGCCGTTCCCCGCCGGCTGGTACGACTCGGGCGCCGCGCACAAGGCATGGACCCTGGACGCGCTCGCCGGCTCGATCGGCGTCCCGGCGGCGGCCCTGCGCACCACGGTGGACCGCTTCAACGCCCAGGCCCTGAAGGGGAAGGACCCCGACTTCCACCGGGGCGACAGCGCCTACGACCACTACTACACCGACCCCTACGTGCTGCCGAACTCCTGCCTCGCCCCGCTCTGGCTGCCCCCGTACCACGCCTTCCGCATCGTCCCCGGCGACCTCGGCACCAAGGGCGGGCTGCTCACTGACGCCCGCGCCCGGGTGCTGCGGGAGGACGGCTCGGTGATCCGGGGGCTGTACGCCGCCGGCAACGCCAGCTCGGCCGTCATGGGGCACAGCTACGCGGGCGCGGGCTCGACGATCGGTCCGGCGATGACGTTCGGGTACATCGCGGCGAAGGACATCGCCGGGGGCGGCTAGGAGAAGGTACCTGCGGGCTTCCTGACGATCAGGAACGCCTGTGCGGAGGTCTCGTCGAGCGCCGGGTCCGGTTCGCGGACCGTACGGGACAGGAGTGCGAAGCCGGCCGCCGTCAGCAGCTCGGCGATGTGTTCCGGCCGGCGGCGCAGGAAGGTGAGCGCGACCGGGTGGCCGAAGGGCCGGTCGTGGTGCCGGTGTTCGTCGCCGGCCTGGAAGGCGACGAGCAGTGGCGCGCCCGGGGCCAGCACACGGTGGAACTCGGCGAAGAGGTCCGGGAGGCGGTCCGCCGGCGTGTGGATGGACGAGTAGAAGGACAGCGCGCCGGCCAGCGCACCGTCGGCGAGGTCCAGCTCCAGCATCGAGCCCCGCTCGAAACGCAGCCCCGGGTTCTCCCGCCGGGCGATGGCGAGCATCGACTCCGACAGATCGAGCCCGAACACCGGCAGCCCCAGCGCCGCGAGGCGGGCGGTGGTACGGCCCGGACCGCAGCCCAGGTCGGCCACCGGGCCGTCCCCGTAGACCAGTTCGGCGAACAGCGCCAGTATCGCCCGCTCCAGAGGCCTCTTCGTGAGCTCGTCCGTGAAGAGGGTCGCGTAGTCCTCGGCGATGGCGTCGTAGAAGGTACGGGTAGTGGTCAGGAAGTCGGCTTCGGTCATGGCCGGGGACCCTAGCGAAGCGGGCGGCTATTCGCCTCCGTCCTCCTGCTCTCCGGTCCGTGTCCGGCCGGCGCCGATGGCGGTCCCGACGGCGATGCCCAGACACATTCCCAGCGCGAGCCCGAGCGCCAGGTTGTCGAAGAGGGTCATCCCGAACACGAGGCCGATGCCCGTGCCGAGAGAGAGACCGACGGACATGCCCATCGCCAGTCCGTTGCCGGCGGGAGTGCCGTCGCTCTCCGCCTGGTTGTTCTCTTCACCGCTTGTCACCCGGTGATTTTCCCACGGGGACGCTTCATGCCAACCCCGCCGCCCGCAGCAGCGCGGTGGCCCCGGCCGCCCCCAGCACCACCACCGGGAAGGGCGCCCGCCGCCACGCCAGCACGCCCGCGACCAGCACCCCGGCCGTCCGCGCCCACCCCGCGAAGCCGCCGCCCTCCGTCAGCCCACCCGTCGCCAGCAACGCCACGAGCAGCACCACCGCGGCGGCCGCCAGCAGTTCCTGCACCCGCACGGGCAGTTCGACCCGCCCCTGCAAGGCCGGGCCGACCAGCCGGAAGGCGTACGTCCCCACCGCCAGCGCCAGGATCATGACGACCGTCGCATTCACGCCGACACCTCCTTACGGCCGTACAGGACCAGCCCGGCCAGCGCCAAAGGCACCGGCACGCCCGCCGGGACGGCCGGCGTCACCGCCAGGGCCAGCGCGGCGCCGAGCAACGCGCACCGCCGGGTGCGGGCGTCCGTGCGCAGGGCCGGCAGCACCAGGGCCACCAGTACGGCCGGGAAGGCGGCGTCGAGGCCGTATGTCGCCGGATCGCCCAGGGCGCTTCCGGCGAGTGCGCCGACGACGACGCCGGTGTTCCAGGCGGCGAACAGACCGAGCCCGTTCACCCAGAACGCCGCCCGGCGATGCCGCGGATCCGGCTGGGCCAGTGTGAAGGCCACGGTCTCGTCGGTCACGAGGTGGGCACCGAGAAAGCGGGCGAGCCGGCCCCGGCCGCCGAGGACGTCCGCCACGGCCAGGCTGAAGGCGGCCGTCCTGGTGTTCAGGAGGAGCCCGGTCGCCGCCGCGGCGATCGGCCCGCCGCCGGCCAGCAGCACACCGACCGCGCTGAACTGCGCCGAGCCCGCGTACACGATCAGCGACATCACCACCGGCACCCAGACCGGCAGCCCGCCCGCCACGGCGATCGCGCCGAAGGAGACGCCGACGACCCCGCTCGCCAGCCAGACGAGTGCGCTGTCGCGCACCAGGGGTGCCATCATCGGTGTTCGGAGCAGCGAACGCATGTTTTCCAGAATGAACACGTTTTCCAGCATGGACACCAAAAGCTATGTTCGTCAAGGCGAACGAACGTACCTGTAGAGCGAACGACTGGAAGTGAAGCGCATGAGCGAGCCCCTCACCTGGATCGCGGTCTCCCTGCGCCGCGAGCGCACCCGCGCCGGGCTGTCGCTGTCGGAGCTGGCCAAGCGGGCGGGGATCGCGAAGTCCACGCTGTCCCAGCTGGAGTCGGGCAGCGGGAACCCCAGCGTGGAGACGCTGTGGGCGCTGGGAGTCGCGCTCGGTGTGCCGTTCAGCGCGCTGGTGGAGCCGCCGGCCCCGGCCGTTCAGGTGATCCGGGCGGGCGAGGGGCCCACGGTCGCCTCGGAGCGGGCGGACTACGTGGCCACCCTGCTCTCCGCCAGCCCGCCGGGCGCCCGCCGGGACCTCTACCACCTGCGCGCGGAGCCGGGCGCGGCCCGGGAGTCGGAGCCGCACATTCCGGGGAGCGTGGAGCATCTGATCGTCAGCACCGGCCGGGTGAAGGCGGGGCCCCGGGGCGAGGAGGTCGATCTGGGGCCCGGCGACTACATGTCGTATCGCGGAGATGTGCCCCACTCGTACGAGGCGCTGGCGCCCGGGACGACGTTCGTGCTGGTGATGCAGCACGTATAGAGGGAGGGCAGAAAAAGGCAGGAGCCCCATTGCCTTGCGGCACGGGGCTCCTTGGGTACTGCTATCAGTTCCGGATCAAAGCACCAGGCTCCGAGACCGAATCAGACGGGGGTGACGTTCTCCGCCTGCGGGCCCTTCGGGCCCTGGGTCACGTCGAAGGAGACCTGCTGGTTCTCCTCCAGCGAGCGGAAGCCGCTCGCGTTGATCGCGGAGTAGTGAACGAAGACGTCGGGGCCGCCGCCTTCTTGGGCGATGAAGCCAAAGCCCTTTTCGGCGTTGAACCACTTCACGGTTCCGGTAGCCATAAGCCCTCCTTGGGCCCAAAGGGTTGCCCTGCTCCAGAACCCTGCAAGTGTGAAAACAAGTGCCGCACAACTGCATACGTCTGAAAACGACGAGAGCCCGCGGTTACATGCTCCGCAGGCTCTGTACTGCAAGGGAAACCAAACTGCAACTTGCGGCGAGCCTAGCACGCGGGCAGCCGAAAGCAATAGAGGTCAAGATCACGTCACTCGGACGTTTGAAGCCCCGTGTCGGGATTGACGGTGAGGTGGTGACCTGGGTGTCACCGGAGAGTCGCCACCCTGAAGGCTGCACGCTACCTCATAGGGTCTAGCCTCGCGATGTGGACAATTCTCGCACCCGGCCGCGCGTAGGCCACATCCAGTTTCTGAACTGCCTGCCCCTGTACTGGGGGCTCGCGCGAACGGGCACCCTGCTCGACTTCGAGTTGACCAAGGACACCCCGGAGAAGCTCAGCGAGCGGCTGGTGCGGGGCGACCTCGACATCGGGCCGATCACCCTCGTCGAGTTCCTGCGCAACGCCGATGACCTGGTGGCCTTCCCTGACATCGCTGTCGGCTGCGACGGCCCGGTGATGTCCTGCGTGATCGTCTCGCAGGTCCCGCTGGACGAGCTGGACGGCGCCCGGGTAGCCCTCGGCTCCACCTCGCGCACCTCGGTGCGTCTGGCCCAGCTGCTGCTCGCCGAGCGCTACGGCGTACAGCCCGACTACTACACCTGCCCGCCCGATCTCAGCCTGATGATGCAGGAGGCGGAGGCGGCCGTACTCATCGGAGACGCGGCACTGCGGGCGAACCTGCTGGACGGGCCGCGCTACGGCCTCGACGTGCACGACCTCGGCGCGCTCTGGAAGGAGTGGACCGGCCTGCCCTTCGTCTTCGCGGTCTGGGCGGCGCGCCGGGACTATCTGGAGCGCGAGCCGGTCATCACCCGCCAGGTCCACGAGGCCTTCCTCGACTCCCGCAACCTCTCCCTGGACGAGGTCGGCAAGGTCGCCGAGCAGGCGGCCCGCTGGGAGGCGTTCGACGAGGAGGTCCTGGAGCGGTATTTCACGACCCTCGACTTCCGTTTCGGCGGCCCGCAGCTCGCGGCGGTGGCGGAGTTCGCGCGCCGGGTGGGACCGACGACAGGATTTCCCGCGGATGTGAAGGTGGATCTGCTCCGGCCGTGAGCGGATCCGCCGCCGCGGGAAAGGGCGGGGTGCTCGCGCACTAACCTGCTGGGGGAGTTCCACTGCGGCAAAAGAGTGCCCATGGGGCCGTACGGGGGGAGGGGTGGACGCCGATGCAGCCGCTCGGAGTTGACGAGCCCGCGGTCGTCGGACCGTACCGGCTGCTCGGCCGGCTCGGCTCGGGCGGCATGGGGCGGGTGTACCTGGGGCGCAGCGCGGGCGGCCGTACGGTCGCCGTCAAGATCGTGCATCCGCATTTCGCCCTCGACGAGGAGTTCCGCGCCCGCTTCCGCCGCGAGGTGGACGCGGCGCGCCGGGTGGGCGGCGCGTGGACGGCGCCCGTCCTGGACGCCGATCCGGAGGCGGCGGTGCCATGGGTGGCCACGGCGTACGCGGCCGGACCGTCGCTGTCGTCCGCGGTCGCCGACGCGGGTGCGCTTCCCGCGCATTCGGTGCGGGCGCTGGGGGCGGGGCTCGCCGAGGCACTCGCCGCGGTGCACGAACTGGGCCTGGTGCACCGGGACGTGAAGCCGTCGAACGTCCTGCTGACACTGGACGGCCCCCTGCTGATCGACTTCGGCATCGCGCGGGCCATGGACGGCACCGCGTCCCTCACCTCTACCGGCGTCTCGATCGGCTCCCCCGGATACATGTCGCCCGAGCAGATCATCGGCAAGGGGGCCACGGGAGCGGCGGACGTCTTCTCGCTGGGCGCGGTGCTGGCGTACGCGGCGAGGGGTGAGCCTCCGTTCTCCGGGGACTCGTCGGCGGCGCTGCTCTACAAGGTCGTCCATGAGGAGCCCGAACTCGACGCGCTGGACGGTGAGTTGCGGGAGCTGGTGGCGGACTGTCTGGCCAAGGACCCCGGCGCGCGGCCCACTCCGGGCGAGGTGGCCCGGCGGCTGGCACCGCAAGGGGCGGCTCGGCTGGTGGCGGGCGGGTGGCTGCCGGGGGAACTGGTCGAGCAGGTCAGCCGTGGTGCCGTCCGGCTGCTGAACCTGGAGGCGGCGGAGGACGTCGCGTCGGGGCCGGTGGCGTTCAGCGCCCCTTCGCAAGGGGTGCCCGAGACGGCCGGGGCGGACGCGCGTGCGGCGACCGCCGGGCAGTTCGGGCCGCCGCCCGTGATGCCGGCCACGCCGCCCCGGACCCCTGCCGCGGTCCCCGAACCCCGTGACGCCACGCCTCCCCAGGACGCGGTCCCGACGGCCGGCCCCAAGCCCGGCAAGCTCTCGCTGTCCGTCGCGGCGGCGTCGACGCCGGGGGAGGGCGGCCGGGGGCGGCGGATGAGCTGCACGGTGGCGTTGGGGGTCGCCGGCGCGTTGGCGGCGGTGACCGTGGGATCGGTGTTCGTGTTCGAGCTGTTGCCGGACGACGGCGACGGCGACGCGGGCAGCTCCGACACCGGCGCCTACTCGCCGAAGCCCACGGCCAGTTCGAGCAGCCCCGGAAGCGCCGGAACCGCCGTCCCCGAGCGCTACCTCGGGACCTGGGAGGGCAAGGCCACCGTCCTGGACGGCGCCTTGTCGGCCGGTACCTTCCGGCTCACCGTGCACAAGGCCGACGTGGGCGACGAGCTGGGCACCCTCCGGCAGACCGACCTGCTCGGCGGCGTCTGCAACGACGTACTGACCCTGAAGCAGGTGACGGCCAAGGCGCTCGTCGTGACGTCCGTGGGCCGCAAGACCAACCACGGCGGCTGCAACCCGAAACCGCACACCGTCCGGATCGCACCGGCCGGGGACGACCTGGTGTACCGCTCGGAGAGCAGTGACGAGGGCAATCCCGAGGCACGGTTGTCGAAGGTCGGGTAGTGGGGCCGACGTGGGGATGAGCACGCTCGTCGTGATCGTCGTGGCCGGGCTGTGGGGCGCGGTGGCGGGTGCCCTGCTGCCTCGGGCCGCCTACCGGTTCTCCGTGGCCGCGGAGGAGGAGTGGCGCAAGCAGTGCCCCCAGGGGCATCCCGTCCGGGGATGGCTGGGGCGGGCCCCATGCTCGCGATGTGCCATGCGGTACGGCCCCGGCACGCCTCTCGTCGCCCTCACCACCGCCCTCCTGTGCGCGGCCCTCGGCGCCGCCACCGACACCCGCCCCGAACTGGCCGTCTGGCTGCTGCTCACTCCCGTGGGCGTGCTGCTCGCGCTCGTCGACCTCCGGGTGCGCCGGCTGCCCGACGTGCTCACTCTGCCGCTCGCGGGCGCCGCGCTCGGACTGCTCGGCGTGGTCGCGCTCGTGCCGGAACACGCCGGGGACTGGCCGACGGCCCTGTGGGCCTCGCTCGCGCTCGGCGCCGGCTACTGCGCCCTGCATCTCATCAACCCCGGCGGCATGGGATTCGGCGATGTGAAGCTCGCGCTCGGGGCGGGGGCGGTGCTGGGCTGGTACGGCTGGGCGACGGTCATGCTCGGCACCTTCGCCGGGTTCCTGTTCGGGGCGCTGTACGGCTGGGGGCTGGTGCTCGTGCGGCGGGCCGGGCGCAAGTCGGCGATCCCTTTCGGGCCGTTCCTGCTCGGCGGGGCGTACGCGGGGCTGCTGATCGGCGCGTACGCGGCCTGACCTCGGGACCGCGAAAACGCTGGCGTAGGCTGGTCCGGTCCGCCCGCCCGTCTCCCGCCACCACCCTTGTTCTGAGCGCTTCGCGCGCACCTACTGATTTCCTTGACGAAAGGGACGCCCCGGTGACCGAGAAGGCCGACCTTCAGTCCGTCCTCGACCGTGCCGCAGCGGGCGGGCGGATCAGCCCAGAGGAAGCGCTCGACCTCTACCGCGACGCCCCGCTGCACGCGCTGGGCGCCGCCGCCGACGCCGTACGCCGCCGCAGGTACGCGGGCACCGAGCACATCGCGACGTACATCATCGAGCGCAACATCAACTACACGAACGTCTGCGTGACGGCGTGCAAGTTCTGCGCCTTCTACGCCGCCCCCAAGGACACGGCCAAGGGCTGGACCCGCGATCTGGACGACATCCTGCGGCGCTGCGCCGAGACCGTCGAACTCGGCGGCACCCAGATCATGTTCCAGGGCGGCCACCACCCGGACTTCGGCGTGGAGTACTACGAGAAGCACTTCGCGGCCATCAAGAAGGAGTTCCCGCAGCTCGTCATCCACAGCCTGGGGGCGAGCGAGGTCGAGCACATGGCCCGGATCTCCGGTGTGTCGGTCGAGGAGGCCATCACCCGGATCCACGAGGCCGGCCTCGACTCCTTCGCGGGCGCCGGTGCCGAACTGCTGCCCGCGCGGCCGCGCAAGGCCATCGCCCCGCTGAAGGAGAGCGGCGAGCGCTGGCTGGAGATCATGGAGGCCGCGCACAACCTCGGTGTCGAGTCGACCTCGACCATGCTGATGGGCACGGGCGAGACCAACGCCGAGCGCATCGAGCACCTGCGGATGATCCGTGACGTCCAGGACCGTACGGGCGGCTTCCGGGCCTTCATCCCGTACACTTACCAGCCCGAGAACAACCATCTGAAGGGCCGTACGCAGGCCACGATCTTCGAGTACCTGCGGATGATCGCCATCGGGCGGCTGTTCATGGACAACATCGCCCACATCCAGGGGTCCTGGCTGACCACCGGCAAGGAGATCGGCCAGCTGTCGCTGCACTACGGCGCGGACGACCTCGGCTCGATCATGCTGGAGGAGAACGTCGTCTCCTCGGCCGGTGCCAAGCACCGCTCCAACCGGATGGAGATCATCGACCTGATCCGCAAGGCGGGGCGGGTGCCGGCGCAGCGCGCCACGACGTACGAGCACCTGGTCGTGCACGACGACCCGGCGAACGACCCGGTCGACGAGCGGGTCATGTCCCACATCTCGTCCACGGCGATCGAGGGCGGTACGGCCCACCCCGAGCTGAAGATCCTCGCCTCCAACTGACCTGCCTGTGCTGACGATTCACGCCGACTCCCGGGGCCACGCGCTCGCCGTCAAGGGCGCGTGGATCGCCGACGCGGGAGCGCTGGAGGAGCTCGTCGCCGCGCATCCGCAGGCTCGGGTGCGGGAGTGGCCGGGCATCCTCACGCCCGGACTGATCAACCTCCACGGCAATGAGCTGCTGGAGGAGGCGTACCACCCGGATCCGCGCGAGGCCGATGAGCTGGGCACCGAGCCGATCACCGGGGAGGCACTGGTGGCACTGGCCCAGTCCATGGACGCGGCACGCTGGGGAGCGAGCGCGCGGCGGGGAGTGCAGCGGATGCTGGCACACGGCACGGTCCGGGCGGCCTGCGAGGAACTGCGCAATCGCGCGGTGAGCGACGCCGTGCACCGCACCGGTCTGGCGGTGATGGGCCGGATCGGGCGCCCCGGCGGGGCACCCGCGCTCGACCCGTACGACGCCGGTCTGCCGGTGGAGTTCGCGGAACCGAGGGAGCGTCACTCCGCGGCGCGGTTCGCGGTGTTCGACGTACGCGACGAAGGTGAGCTCGTGGAGCGCGGCGCGAGGACGTGCGTGGCGACGGTGGTGGACGGCCGTTTGGTCTACCGCCGACGGTGAGGGAGCACCCCTCTTTTTGCCCCCCCGAGCTCACCCCGAAAACGCCTCCGCAAACGCCCCGTCCTCCTGATCCACCCCACTGCAATTGGTCAGGGCGTCATCCGAAGACGCATCGTCACCACACTCCTGATCCCGAAACGTCGCCCACATCGACACCCACCCGATCCCCTTCTCCTCGGCGAACTCCCGCACCTGCGCCGCGTCGTCAAGCGTGAACGTCTCGTTGTCGACGTCGTTCGTACCGAGCATCGACGTCAGCGCCATCGCCTTCCACGCCGTCGCGTCCGACGTACCGAAGATCTCCTTCAGCTGGGAATGGACCGCCTTCGCCGACGTGACCGCGTAGTCGCCCATGTCGCCGTCGTACGACTCGCCGTAATTCATCGTCATGATGTTCACGGTGGAGACCTGGACGTCATGCTCGTTGGCGGACTCCAGCAGCGCCACGCTGTCGTCGTCCAGCCCGGACGGCATCACCGGCAGCGTGAAGGAGACCTCCAGATCACTGCGCTCCTTCTGCAGCAGCGCTATCGCCTCGGAACGCAGATCCACCGAGTCGGAGTCGGTCAGCGCGTCGCCCTCGACGTCGAAGTCGGCCTGCGCGGAACCCGCCGCGTCCAGCGCCTTCCCGTACGCCTCCGCAAGGTCGGACGCGCTGTCACAACTGGCCGCCAACTCCTTGCCGGAGGCGCCGCCGAAGGAGACGCGGACGGTGGCACCGTCCTGAGTGAGCCGGGAGATACGGGACTTCACGGCCGAGTCGGAGAGGGCGGTGGTGCCGTTCCACTTGGGCGTGCAGTCGCTGCCGTCCGAGATGACGAAGGCCAGGTTGTACGTCGCCGGGGAGCCGGCGGAGTCGTTGTCGGAGGCCTCGACGGCGCTGACGTAGGGCGCGTACGACGTGCTCGACGAGGCGCTCGGTGAGGCGCTCGGTGAGGGCGACGCCTCGGTCTGCGACGGTGTCGGCGGCGCCGCGTCCGCCGTCCCGTCGGAGCCCGCGGAGCACCCCGTGATGGCCAGTGCAAACATGCAGGTGAGCCCGGCCGTCGCCGTCAGGAAACTCCGCATTGCGTCCGTACCCGCTTTCGTGATTTCTGCCTCAGGCTGAGAAATGGCATACGTGCCCGGGGCGCAAATGTCTCACAGTCCGCTGGACCCGGATCCCCAACTCCTCTCACATGGCTGTGAAGTGCGCGGTCGTTCGCAGAAACTCTCAGGAAACGTACAGGTTAAGGCGTTTCTCATGGGCGTCTCACATAAAAAGAGAGCCGTGGCCACATAAAGCCTCCCTAACATCCGGGGAATGCATTCCGAGCCCGCCATCGAAAACCGCGCCGCCGAACGCCGTGTGCGCGGTCGCCGCCGCAAACGCGGCAACGGGTCCGCCGAGGGGCCCGTGTTCGTTGACAACTCCGGACGCCGCTCCAAGCTGCTGCGGCGCCTCGGCCTCCTGCTCGGCGTGGCCTGTCTCGGCTACGCGGTGGTGCTGGGCATGGCCTTCATGGGCTTCGGCACCTCACTGACACCGTCCCAGCTGCTGCCCTTCGCCAACGGCCAGGGCGGCCCCGGCGGCGCGGGTCCGGGCGAGCAGCCCCAGGGCGGCCGCGGCAACCCCGTCGCCCCGCCCAGCGGCACGCCGTCGACGCCGCCCTCGGGCGCCCCCGCCCCGTCCGCGTCCGCCGACGCGTCCGCCAACTGACCGGAGCGCAGCCCCACTCATGACCACGACGACGCCCTCACGTCGCCGCCGCCGCCCCTCCCGCATCGAGCGGGTGGCGGGCAAGGCCGCGGCCCTGCAAAAACCCCGGGTGATCCTCGCCGGGCTGCTCCTGCTCGCGCTGACCAGCGTCATGCTGCTCGACGGCTATCTGCGCGCCGAGGTCGGCGGAGACCAGCGGGTGCGCACGGGGGCCAGCTCCGGCAAGGTCCCCGACAAGGTCCTCGACGGTGGTCCGATCCTCACTTTCCGGGGCGGTCAGGCCACCACGGTGTCCGTGCCCGAGAAGACGATCGCGCTCACCTTCGACGACGGTCCGAACCCGACCTGGTCGCCGCAGGTCCTGGCGATCCTCAAGAAGTACGACGTGCCCGCCACGTTCTTCGTGGTCGGCTCCATGGTCTCGCGCTACCCCTCGATCGTCGCGGACATGGTCGAGCAGGGCAACGAGATCGGCATCCACACCTTCACCCACGTCGACCTCTCCTACCAGAGCGATGCCCGCGTCAATCGCGAGATGCAGCAGACCCAGCTCGCGCTCGCGGGCGCGGCCGGCATCACCACCACGCTGTTCCGGGCGCCGTACTCATCGGAGACGGACGCCATCGACAACTACAGCTGGCCCGTCTACAAGAAGCTCGGCGAGGAGGGCTACACCAGCGTCTTCGTCGACACCGACAGCGACGACTGGAAGCGGCCGGGCGTCTCGAAGATCATCAAGTGGGCCACACCGGACGACGGTGAGGGTGCCTCCGTCCTGTTCCACGACGCGGGCGGCGAGCGGTCGCAGACGATCAAGGCGCTGCCGACGTACATCGAGAAGATGAAGGCGAAGGGCTACACCTTCACCACGATCAGCGGCGCGATCCAGAAGGACGAGGCGGCGAACGGCGGGCAGGCCGGCGCCGCTCAGGCCGGTGGCGCTCAGGCCGGTGGCGTGCAGATCGGCGGTCAGCAGACCGGGGGCCAGGCGCAACAGGGGCAGGGCGGTCCGAACGGACAGGCCGGCGCGATGGGCGCGGGGACTTCGAATCTCCAGGCCGCCCACCGCGAGGCCACCGGCGCGACCCTGTACGAGGGCAAGGCCCTGATCGGGGCCGTGGCCGTCGCGGAATGGACGGTGCCGGTGCTGTCGGTCGGCCTCCTCGTCGTCGGGGTCGCCGTCATGGGCCGCTTCGGCATGATGCTGATCCTCGCCCGCCGCCACCACCGGCAGCGCAACAGACGCCGGTTCAGCTGGGGGCCCACCGTCCACCAGCCGGTGAGCGTGATCGTCCCGGCGTACAACGAGAAGGAGTGCATCGCCAACACCCTCGAGTCGCTGGCGAAGAGCACCCATCCGATCGAGATCATCGTGGTCGACGACGGCTCGACGGACGGCACGTCCGAGATCGCCCGGAACGCGGCCCGCGAACTCGGCATGACCAACGTCCGGGTCATCCGCCAGGAGAACGCGGGCAAGCCGGCCGCGCTGAACAACGGTGTGCGCAGTGCCAGTTACGACATCGTCGTGATGATGGACGGCGACACGGTCTTCGAACCGGACGCCGTGCACCAGCTCGTGCAGCCCTTCGCCGACCCCGAGGTCGGCGCGGTCGCCGGCAACGCCAAGGTCGGCAACCGCAACACCGTGATCGGCGCCTGGCAGCACATCGAGTACGTGATGGGCTTCAACCTCGACCGCCGGATGTACGACCTGCTGCGCTGCATGCCCACCATCCCGGGCGCGATCGGCGCCTTCCGGCGCGAGGCGGTCCTGGGGGTCGGCGGCATGAGCGAGGACACCCTCGCCGAGGACACCGACATCACCATCGCGATGCACCGCGCGGGCTGGCGGGTCGTCTACCAGGAGCACGCGCGCGCGTGGACCGAGGCGCCGGGTTCGCTGAAGCAGCTGTGGTCCCAGCGCTACCGCTGGTCCTACGGCACCATGCAGGCGCTGTGGAAGCACCGCAAGTCCCTGACGGACAAGGGTCCTTCGGGTCGCTTCGGCCGGGTCGGCATGCCGCTCGTCGTCATCTTCCAGATCGTCACGCCGGTGTTCGCTCCGCTCATCGACGTGTTCACCGTCTACTCGATGATCTTCGTCGACTTCCAGGCGGCCCTGTTCGCGTGGCTGGCGGTACTGGGGGTGCAGCTGCTGTGCGCGGCCTACGCCTTCCGGCTCGACCGCGAGCAGTACCGCTATCTGCTGATGATGCCGCTGCAGCAGCTCGCCTACCGCCAGATGATGTACCTGGTCCTCATCCACTCCTGCATCACCGCGATGACGGGCGGCCGGCTGCGCTGGCAGAAACTGAAGCGCACCGGCGAGGTGGGCACACCGGCCGGGGTGAGCTGATGAGCTGGGAACAGGAGGGGTACCAGCAGCAGCCGTATGAACAAGCGGGGTATCCGCAGCCGTACCAGCAGCCGTATCCGCGGCCGGACCATCCGCAGGAGGGGTACCTCCAGGGATACGGTCAGGGATACGGGTACCCGGGGTATGCGCAGCAGTCGTATCCACCGGAGTACGCCGAGTACGGGCAGGGCCAGGGAACGGCGCAGGTGACCGCCCCGTTGCCGGTGGTGGAGCCGGAACCGGAGCCCGGGTCCGTGACCCCGGCGCCCCCCGGAGCCGCCGAGGCGGAGGAGGAGAAGCCTCCGCCTCGGCCCCCGGGCCGCGACCGCTACTTCGACACCCTGCGCGCCATCGCCCTGATCCGTGTCGTCACCTACCACACCTTCGGCTGGGCCTGGGCCGGCATGGTCTTCCCCTCCATGGGGATCATGTTCGGCCTGGCCGGCACCCTCATGGCCAAGTCCCTGGAGCGCCCCGCGCCGAAGGTGCTGAAGAGCCGGCTGCGCAGGCTCCTGCCGCCGTTCTGGTTCTGGGGCTTCTTCGTGGTGCTGGCCATGCTGATCCACGGCTGGATACCGAACTGGGAGATCGTCTACTGGATCGTGCCGCTCGGCGACCCGCCGGGCAACGCGTGGGGCGAGCAGGCCTGGGAGATCCTCTGGTACCTGCGGACGTACCTCTGGTTCGTCCTGCTGTCCCCGCTGCTGCTGAGGGTGTTCCGGCTGGCCCCGGTGCCGGTCCTGCTTCTGTCACTGGCCCCGATCCTGGTCTTCCACTTCGCCTGGGAGCCCCCGGACAACCGCCTCGGCAGCGCCCTCACCGACCTCGCCACCTTCCTCTTCTGCTGGATCCTCGGCTTCGCGCACCGCGACGGCGTGCTCCAGCGGCTGAAGCCGTTCGCGGTCGTCGTCCTCTCGCTCGCCGCGATCGGCTACGGCGGTTGGTACGCCTTCACCCACCAGGCCGAGACCGGGTCCTACGACCTGGACGACATCCCCCTCGCGCAGGCCTTCTGGTCGGCGGGTTATGTGACGCTGCTGATGTACGCCAAGGCGTACTTCAAGGTCGACTTCGCCGGGCTCACCCGCTTCCGCCGTCTCGACCGGCTCGTCACGATCTTCAACTCCCGTGCCGTGACGATCTATCTCTGGCACGAGATCGCGCTGATCCTCGCCGTCCCGCTGATCGACCGGTTCTGGAACGTGCCCGCGTTCGAGAAGTACCTGCCGCTGGAGAGCCAGTGGTTCATGTTCGGCATCGGCTGGCTCCTGATCGCCGTCTTCGTCCTGCTGTGCGGCTGGGTGGAGGACGTGGCCGGGAAGAAGAAGCCGACGCTGCTCCCGGGAGGGCGTACTGCGACCCGGTGAGGCCGTACTGCCACAATGGGCCCGTGACCCGCGCATCCCTGGACAAGCAGCCGCACGAAGTCGCCTCGATGTTCGACAACGTGGCGGAACGGTACGACCTGACCAACGACGTGCTGTCGCTCGGCCAGGACCGCAGATGGCGCAAGGAGGTCGCGAAGGCCGTCGATGCCCGTCCGGCGCAGAAGATCCTCGACCTCGCCGCCGGTACGGCCACCTCCTCGCTGCCCTTCGCGCAGACCGGCGCCTATGTCGTGCCCTGCGACTTCTCCCTCGGCATGCTCCAGGTCGGCAAGCGCAAGCACACCTGGCTGCCGTTCACGGCGGGCGACGCGACGAGGCTGCCGTTCAAGGACGACACCTTCGACGCCGTGACGATCTCCTTCGGGCTGCGCAACGTCCAGGACTTCGACGGCGCCCTGCGCGAGATGTACCGGGTGACGCGGCCCGGCGGGCGGGTCGTGATCTGCGAGTTCTCGCACCCGACCTGGGCGCCCTTCCGCACCCTCTACACCGAGTACTTGATGCGCGCCCTGCCTCCGGTCGCGCGCACGGTGTCCTCCAACCCCGACGCCTACGTCTATCTCGCCGAGTCCATCCGCGCCTGGCCCGACCAGCCGGCCCTCGCCGAACGGCTGCGCAAGGCGGGCTGGTCGAAGGTGGCGTGGCGGAATCTGACGGGCGGGGTCGTGGCCCTGCACCGGGGTTTCAAGCAGGGCTGAGCGGTGCCGCTCAGGCCGAGCTGACCACGGGGTAGGGGTCCTCGCCGGGCTCGTCGAGCTCGCGTTGCAGTCCGCCGGAGGGTGGTCGCGGGATGCGTGGCTCGCGGATGCCTCCGCCGCCCTCGCCCTCGCCGAAGTCGAACCAGATGTAGACCATCGAGTCCCTCGGCACCTCGGCACCGGGCTGGGGATACTGACGGACGACGTAGTCGACGACGGCGAGATGGAAGTCCGGCCGGTCCGGTGCGTTGAGGATCAGGCCGTGCGACTTCGCCGCCTCGCGCGCGTCCATGGCCATCAGTCCGACGAGTTTCGGTACTCGCACCTCGAGCGTTTTGGGTGTTATGCGCACAGATGTCACCCCCAGCGGTACCTGCAGAGTAACCGCCCGGGGGTGTCGTTCGGAAGCTTCAAGTACCTTTCTGTAACAGTCGGTTACTCAAGGTGATGAATCCGGAGTCTGATCTTACGGATCCACTTTCAGAGACCGAGCCGGTAGCAGTGCCCCTTGTGCCGGGCATCCGCGGTGGTGAACACCTCGGCGAGTGCCATCCCCAGCCGCCGCGTCACCGCGATCGACCGGGTGTTGCGGGCGTCGACCATGGCCACCACCTCCGGCACCCCGGCCGCCCGCACCCGCTCCAGTGTCATCCGCGCGGCCGCCGTGACATAGCCCCGGCCCCAGTACTCCCGCCCGAGGCGCCAGCCGATCTCGATCTCGCCCGTGGGACCCCACTCCCGCTCCCACGGCTGGGCCCCGGTGAAACCGATGACCCGCTCGTGCTCGTCGAGCATGGTCCACAGACAGAACCCCCGCTCGGCGTCGTGCCGGCGCTGGCGGGCGGTGAGCTCCTCATAGACGGACGGCTCCGCGGCCCTGCCGCCGTGGAACTCCATGACCTCCGGGTGGGCGAAGACCCGGTGCCAGGCGACCGCGTCCTCGTCGGTGGGCACACGCAGCCGTACTTCGGGGAGAGCTCGGTTCACAGGGCAGCCCTTCAGCCGGGTGATCAATTCTGCTGAATAGACTGCCCATGTCCAGTGCCGGTCGGCACGCAGATTTCGAACCCGGGGAGATCCAGCCGTGACCGTCCTGACCGAGCACCACTCCTCGCCGCTCGCCGAGAACACCGCCGATGTGATCGTCGTGGGTGCGGGCCCGGCCGGCTCCGCGACGGCGTACCACCTGGCCAAGTCCGGCCTCGACGTCCTCCTGCTGGAGAAGACCGAGTTCCCGAGGGAGAAGGTCTGCGGTGACGGCCTGACCCCGCGCGCGACCAAACAGCTCGTGGCCATGGGCATCGACATCTCCGAGGAAGCCGGCTGGCTGCGCAACAAGGGCCTGAGGATCATCGGCGGCGGCGTGCGCCTCCAGCTGGACTGGCCCGATCTCGCCTCCTTCCCCGACTACGGCCTCGTCCGCAAGCGCGACGACTTCGACGAGCAACTCGCCCGCCAGGCCCAGAAGGCCGGCGCCCGCCTCTATGAGCGCTGCAACGTCGGCGCCCCGATCATCGACGACCGCACCGGCCGGATCACCGGCGTCCACGCCAAGCTCGGCGAGGAGAAGCGCGAGGTCACCTTCCACGCGCCGCTGGTCGTCGCCGCCGACGGCAACTCCACGCGCCTGTCCCTGGCGATGGGCCTGCACCGCCGCGAGGACCGCCCGATGGGCGTGGCCGTACGGACGTACTTCGAAAGCCCCCGGCACGAGGACGACTACCTGGAGTCCTGGCTGGAGCTGTGGGACCGCCGCGGCCCCGGCGAGGACCGCCTCCTGCCCGGCTACGGCTGGATCTTCGGCATGGGCGACGGCACCTCGAACGTCGGCCTGGGCGTGCTCAACACCTCCGACTCCTTCAAGGAACTGGACTGGCGCGAGGTCCTGAAGGCCTGGTGCGCCTCCATGCCGGAGGACTGGGGCTACACCCCGGACAACATGACCGGGCCCATCCGCGGCGCCGCTCTGCCGATGGCCTTCAACCGGCAGCCCCACTACACCAAGGGCCTGCTGCTGGTCGGCGACGCCGGCGGTCTGGTGAACCCCTTCAACGGCGAGGGCATCGCCTACGCCATGGAGTCCGGCCAGATCGCCGCCGACGTCATCGTCCAGGCCCACGCCCGCCCGACGCCCGCGAGCCGCGAACTGGCCCTCCAGCGCTACCCGCGCGTCCTGAAGGACACCTACGGCGGCTACTACACGCTGGGCCGCGCCTTCGTGAAGCTCATCGGCAACCCGAAGGTCATGAAGATCGCGGCCCAGCGCGGTCTGACCCACCCGATGCTGATGAAGTTCACGCTGAAGCTGCTCGCGAACCTCACGGACCCGACCGGCGGCGACGCGATGGACCGCATCATCAACGGCCTCAGCAAGGTGGCCCCGAAGGCCTGAACTAGCTGTTCAACGCCTCGATGTTGGCGGCCCGGCGCGCGAACACCTCGTCCCGCCGGTCCGCCACCTGCCGCAGCGCGTCCTTGCGCTCCCGCTTGGACAGCCGGTCCAGATAGACCCGCCCGTCGCAGTGATCGGCTTCGTGCGCCAGACAACGGGCGAAGTACCCGGTGCCCTCGATCAGGATCGGCTCACCGTCTCTGTCGAGCCCGCGCACCACGGCCCGGTCCGGACGCGGTACGTCCATCGTCGCGCCCGGGACGGAGAGGCAGCCCTCCGTGTCGTCGAGAAGCCTCCTGTCCGAGGCGTCGATCGGTTCCAGCACCGGATTGACGATGTGCCCGACATGCCGGACCCCGTCGTCGTCCGGGCAGTCGTACACGAACAGCCGCAGGTCCACGCCGACTTGGTTCGCCGCGAGTCCGGCCCCGTCGGCGATGTACATCGTCAGGAACATGTCGTCGATGAGCGCGGCGAGATCGGGCCCGAACTCGGTCACATCGCGGCACGGCTTGTGCAGTACCTCCTCACCCGTCTCGGTGATCCTGCGCACCGACCCGCGCCGGGCCTCGGGCGCGAGCGGCGGATACGACTCGACGGGCCTGCCTTGCACGAAAACGCTGGGCATCGCTTTTCTCCCTCTCTGTCTGTCTCTCCTCGCGGGTTGTGAGGATGCTGTGGCCGGGCGCGAAACAGGCTTCCGACCTCGGCGGACCCTCCCTACCCTCCGGGACTCATGACAACAGAACACGCGCAGGAGCCCCAGGAGAAGACAGGTCACACACCGTCCGGCCACACCCGCAGACGCTTCCTGGCCGGCGCCGGGTCGGTGGCCGGCACCCTCGCCTTATGGCCGGCGGGCAGTGCGCGGGCGGCGGTGGGCAAACGGGTGGCCGTCCTCGGCGGCGGCGTCTCCGGTCTGAGCGCCGCCCAGGAACTCGCCGAACGCGGCTACGCCGTCACCGTCTACGAGTACTACGACACCCTCGGCGGCAAGGCCCGCTCCATGCCCGTCCCGGGAACGGCGGCCGGCGGCCGCGCCGACCTCCCCGCAGAGCACGGCTTCCGCTTCTTCCCCGGCTTCTACCGGAACCTTCCGGACACCATGCGCCGCATCCCCGTCGCCGGCAACGCGCACGGCGTCCACGACAACCTCGTCAGCGGCACCGAGGCCCTGTTCGCCCGCGAGGCCGGCCGGCCCGACCTGCACTTCCCGCTCCGCCGCGTCACCACCCCGCCCCGCCCCGGCGATCTCACCCTCGGCTGGATCCGCGACCAGCTCCTGTCGGTCCTGGACCTCGGCACCCGACTGCCCGCCCACGAGGTCGCCTACTTCGCCGACCGCCTCCTCGTCCACCTCACCAGCTGCGACGCCCGGCGCGAGGCGCAGTGGGAGAAGGTCGCCTGGTGGGACTTCATCCGCGCCGAGGAGATGAGCGAGGAGTACCAGACCCTCCTCGGCATCGGCCAGACCCGCAATCTCGTCGCCACGCGCGCGGAGGTGGCGTCGACCCGGACCGTCGGCCGCGTGATCATCGAGGCGCTGCTGCTGTGGGGCCTGCTCGGCCGCGGCATGGACGGTGACGCCGACGTCGACCGCGTCCTCAACGCCCCCACCAACGAGGCCTGGATCGACCCCTGGGAGGCCCACCTGCGCTCCCTCGGCGTCGAATTCGTCCTCGGCACCCAGGTCCACGAGATTCGCTACGACGGCGGCCGGGTGACCGGCGCCCGCGTCTCGGCCCGCGACGGAGGCGACGAACGTACGGTCACCGCCGACCACTACGTCTCCGCGCTCCCGGTCGAGCACGCGCGCCTGACCTGGGGCCCGGGGCTGCGCGCGGCCGACCCGCAGCTCGCCAGGTGCGACGCGCTGAAGACGGACTGGATGACCGGCGTGATGTTCTATCTGCGCACGCCCACCCCGGTCGTGCACGGCCACATCAACTGCCTCGACTCACCCTGGTCGGTGACCGGCGTCGGCCAGGCCCAGTTCTGGGACGGCCGGGACTTCTCACGCGACTACGGCGACGGACGCGCCCACGACTGTCTCTCCGCCATCATCTCGGAGTGGGACAAGCCGGGCATCCTGTACGGCAAGACGGCCAAGGAGTGCACCAAGGAGGAGGTCGTCGCCGAACTCTGGGCACAGCTGAAGGACGGCCTGAACGACGCCGGCAGGACCGTGCTCCGGGACGAGGACCGACTCGGCTGGTTCATGGACCCGGCGGTGACGGGCCTGGGCGGCCCCGACCCGCGCAACCGGGAACAGCTCCTCATCCACCCCACGGGAACCCTCTACAACCGCCCCACGGCCCGTACGAGGGTCCCGAACTTCTTCCTCGCGGGCGACTACGTCCGCACCGATGTGGACCTGGCGACGATGGAGGGCGCCAACGAGTCGGCACGCCTCGCGGTCAACGCACTCCTGGACGTGGACAATTCGGACGCCGAGCGCTGCCGGATCTGGGAGCTGTACCGGCCGCCCGAGCTGGAGCCGCTGAAGCGGGTCGACGAGGTGCGCCACCGGCTGGGCCTGCCCAACACCTTCGACCTCGGATGAGGCGTATCGGATGAGACGTAAGGGCCGCTGCCCCCGAGCGGCTGCGGCCCTTACGGTGATCCCTGCGACTCAGAGGACGCGTACCGCGCCCGACGCCGGGTATCCGGACAGGTCCTGGATGACGACGCCCTTGGACGGGTTGGCCGCGTCCAGGTACTGGCCGTTACCGATGTAGACGCCCACATGGTAGGCGGAGCCCTTGCCGCCCCAGTAGAGGATGTCGCCGACCTGGACCTGCGACAGGGGAATGTCGGTGCCGGACATCGACTGGTCCTGCGAGACCCGCGGCAGGTCGACGCCGACCTGCTTGAACGCGGCCTGGACCAGGCTGGAGCAGTCCCACGCGTTGGGGCCGGTGGCACCCATGACGTACGCGTCGCCGACCTGCGCCTGGAGGAAGGCGATGACCGTCCCGACGCTGCCGCTGGCGGGAGCGGGCACGTCGGTGTCGGTGCTCGCGGAGGCGGACAGGGTGGTCCGCTCGGAGCTGCGCGAGGCAGCCTCCTCGGCGGCGGCCCGACGGGCCTCCTCGGCCTTCTTCTTCGCCTCGGCCTTCTTCTTGGCCTCCGCGAGGTCCTTCTTGGCCTCCTTGGCCGCTGCGGCGGCGGCCGCGTCACGCTCGGCGTCGAGCTCGTAGTTCGCCGCCGCCAGCTGCGTGGCGTCGGCGGACCGGGCGAGCTGGTCCGCCAGGTCACCCGTGAGGGTGGGCAGTTCGATGGTCTGCGTAACCGGCTCGGCTGCGTTCGCCGTGGCCGCAGCGCCTGCCGCTGCCATGCTGAGGACGCCACCGGCAACTCCGGCGCGCATCGCGATGGTCGTCGACGCGGTGCGGCGGGGCTTCCGGTGGCTGCGTATGTGAGCGGTGTGGGACATGAGAACAACGGGTATCAGGGGCTCCTCCATACCTTCAAGAAACGTGTGCTGCGCCACAGTTGTTCAATGGGGCCCCGAAATTCCCGGCTGAGCGCCCCTTATTGACGCCGTAACGGACATTGCGGGCGCCCTTCACTCCGCCCGTGATCACGGCCTTTCATCATTAAGTCCGAATTGCCCACCGCTTACCACTTGTTGGGACGGGTGGCCAAGCCCGGTTCTCCGGGTCTCTCATTGATGTGGCAGAGGTCACGCAACGGTTACGGGGTCGTGCGCGTCCCGTGCACGGATTGCGCCCGGCGTCGCTCGTGAATGCGTGCACGCGTCCACATCCGCTCGCGACCCTCCCTCTGATGTGTGAACGGGGTCCTCTACCAAGGCGTCCCGTCCAGCACCAATTTGCATGCAAGAGAACTCTCTTGATATTGAGACGACCCCTCCGAGCTGGGCCGACGAGCGAAAATGTCACCTCTGGTGATCACTCGGACGCTTCTCGTACGAAGATCACCGCTCATCCGCGTTCATGATCCTTCGTCAGGTGGTGGAGATCACAAAGCTTGTGCAATACCCCGTGTCGCAGATCACAGAGCGGCGGGCATAAGATGCGAGGCAGTTGGGCTTGTGACCTGCTTCACATGTTCTCGATCTTCGCCGGGACGAGCGGGGCTCGTGGGACCGGTGGGGCGGCTGTGAGCCCAGTGCAACCGCCAGCAGTCAGTGCCGACTGAGAGGAGCGAGGAGCGGTGAACGCGTATGCGCCCATCCTCGTACTGGGAGCCCTCGGGGCAGGCTTTGCGATCTTCTCCGTGGTCATGGCCACGCTGATCGGTCCGAAGCGGTACAACCGGGCCAAGCTCGAGGCTTATGAGTGCGGAATCGAGCCGACCCCCACGCCGGCCGGCGGCGGGCGCTTCCCGATCAAGTACTACCTGACGGCGATGCTCTTCATCATCTTCGATATCGAGATCGTCTTCCTCTACCCCTGGGCCGTCACCTTCGACTCCCTGGGGATTTTCGGGCTCGTGGAGATGCTGCTCTTCGTGCTCACCGTCTTCGTCGCGTACGCGTACGTATGGCGGCGCGGCGGCCTGGAATGGGACTGAGGGGCCTTTAGACATGGGACTCGAAGAAAAGCTGCCGAGCGGATTCCTGCTGACCACCGTCGAGCAGGCCGCGGGCTGGGTGCGCAAGGCGTCCGTCTTCCCGGCCACCTTCGGCCTCGCCTGCTGTGCCATCGAGATGATGACCACCGGCGCCGGCCGCTACGACCTGGCGCGCTTCGGCATGGAGGTCTTCCGCGGATCCCCGCGCCAGGCCGACCTGATGATCGTCGCCGGCCGGGTCAGCCAGAAGATGGCGCCGGTGCTCAGGCAGGTCTATGACCAGATGCCGAACCCCAAGTGGGTGATCTCCATGGGGGTCTGCGCCTCCTCGGGCGGCATGTTCAACAACTACGCGATCGTCCAGGGCGTCGACCACATCGTCCCGGTCGACATCTATCTCCCGGGCTGCCCGCCACGGCCCGAGATGCTGATGGACGCCATCCTCAAGCTGCACCAGAAGATCCAGTCCTCCAAGCTCGGCGTGAACGCCGAGGAGGCGGCCCGCGAGGCAGAGGAAGCGGCGCTCAAGGCCCTGCCCACGATCGAGATGAAGGGGCTGCTGCGGTGAGCGACGCGAACGGCACCAACGGGGCGAACGGGTCGAACGGGGTCAACCCCGAGAAGGACCTCTCCGCCTCCAACCTCCCCGGCCAGCGCGGCCAGGGCGGCGAGGAGATCCGCGTCCAGCGCGGCATGTTCGGCGCCAACAACGGCGGCGACACCTCCGGCTACGGCGGCCTCGTCCGCTCGGTCCGGCTCCCGGGTGCGACGAGCCGCCCCTACGGAGGCTGGTTCGACGAGGTCGCCGACGAACTCGAGGGCGCGCTGGAGGAACAGGGACTCCTCCCCGACAACGCCATCGAGAAGACGATCGTCGACCGCGGCGAACTCACCTTCCACATCGAACGCGAGCACTTGGTCCGCGTCGCCCGCACCCTGCGCGACGACCCGGCCCTGCGCTTCGAACTGTGCACCGGCGTCAGCGGCGTCCACTACCTCAGCGACACGGGCCGCGAGCTGCACGCCGTCTACCACCTGCGCTCGATCACCCACAACCGGCTGATCCGCCTCGAAGTCAGCGCCCCCGACAGCGACCCGCACATCCCGTCGCTGGTCTCGGTCTATCCGACGAACGACTGGCACGAGCGCGAGACGTACGACTTCTTCGGAATCGTCTTCGACGGTCACCCCGCCCTGACGCGGATCATGATGCCGGACGACTGGCAGGGCCACCCGCAGCGCAAGGACTACCCCCTCGGCGGCATCCCCGTCGAGTACAAGGGCGCCCAGATCCCGGCTCCGGACCAGCGGAGGTCGTACTCGTGAGCACGCAGTCAGCATCCGCCCGTGAGACCACCGAGGGCACCGTATATACGGTCACCGGTGGCGACTGGGACGAGGTCGTCCAGGCCGCGGCCCGTGCCGACGACGAGCGCATCGTCCTCAACATGGGCCCCCAGCACCCCTCCACCCACGGAGTGCTCCGCCTGATCCTGGAGATCGACGGCGAGACGGTCACCGAGGCCCGCTGCGGCATCGGCTATCTCCACACCGGCATCGAGAAGAACCTCGAGTACCGGACCTGGACGCAGGGCACCACGTTCGTGACGCGCATGGACTACCTGACGTCCTTCTTCAACGAGACCGCCTACTGTCTCGCCGTCGAGAAGCTCCTCGGCATCGAGGACCAGATCACCGAGCGCGCCAAGATCATCCGGGTGCTCCTGATGGAGCTGAACCGGCTCTCCTCCCACCTGGTGTGCATCGCCACCGGCGGCATGGAGCTCGGCGCCACCACGATCATGATCTACGGATTCCGTGATCGTGAAATGATTCTCGACATCTACGAGCTCATCACGGGCCTGCGCATGAACCACGCGTACATCCGGCCCGGCGGACTCGCGCAGGACCTGCCGCCCGGCGCGGTGGACCACATCCGCGAGTTCGTGAAGAAGATGAAGAAGAACCTCCCGGAGTACGACAAGCTCGCCACCGGGAACCCCATCTTCAAGGCCCGGATGCAGGATGTCGGCTACCTCGACCTGGCCGGCTGCATGGCCCTCGGCGCCACCGGCCCGATCCTGCGCTCCACCGGCCTGCCGCACGACCTGCGCAAGACGCAGCCGTACTGCGACTACGAGACCTACGACTTCGAGGTCCCGACCGCCGACACCTGCGACTCCTACGGCCGCTTCCTCATCCGTCTGGAAGAGATGCGCCAGTCGCTCGGGATCGTCGAGCAGTGCCTGGACCGGCTCCAGCCCGGCCCGGTCATGGTCGCCGACAAGAAGATCGCCTGGCCCGCCCAGCTCGCCCTGGGACCCGACGGACTCGGCAACTCCCTCGACCACATCAAGAAGATCATGGGCACCTCCATGGAGGCCCTGATCCACCACTTCAAGCTGGTCACCGAGGGCTTCCGCGTCCCGCCGGGACAGGCCTACGCGGCCGTCGAATCGCCCAAGGGCGAGCTCGGAGTGCATGCCGTGTCCGACGGCGGCACCCGCCCCTTCCGGGTCCACTTCCGCGACCCGTCCTTCACCAACCTGCAGGCGATGGCGGCGATGTGCGAGGGCGGCCAGGTCGCCGACGTCATCGTCGCCGTCGCGTCCATCGACCCCGTGATGGGAGGCGTCGACCGGTGACCACCTCTTCTTCCGAGCGGGGCGTCAGCCTGGGCATGCCCGAACTGCCCGCGCCCGGCTACCCGGACGACGTTCGGGCCCGGCTGGAGACCGACGCGCGCGAGATCATCGCCCGCTACCCGGACTCCCGGTCCGCCCTCCTGCCGTTGCTGCACCTGGTGCAGTCGGAGGAGGGCCATGTCACGCGCACCGGGATGCGGTTCTGCGCGGACGTACTGGAGCTGACCACGGCCGAGGTCACCGCGGTCGCCACCTTCTACACCATGTACCGGCGCAAGCCGAGCGGTGACTACCAGGTGGGCGTCTGCACCAACACCCTGTGTGCGGTGATGGGCGGCGACGCGATCTTCGAGGAGCTCCAGGAGCACCTGGGCGTCGGCAACGGCGAGACCACGGGCGACGGCAAGGTCACCCTGGAGCACATCGAGTGCAACGCGGCCTGCGACTTCGCACCGGTCGTGATGGTCAACTGGGAGTTCTTCGACAACCAGACCCCCGCGAGCGCCAAGCGCCTCGTCGACGACCTGCGTGAGGGCCGGGACGTGGAGCCCACACGCGGCGCCCGGCTGTGCACCTTCAAGGAGACCGCGCGGATCCTGGCCGGCTTCCCCGACGAGCGGCCCGGGGCCGTCGAGGAGAGCGGCGGTGCGGGACCGGCTTCGCTGGTGGGCCTCCGCCTGGCCAGGGGAGAGACCGCACCCGCGCGCGTGGTCCATCCGCGCGACGGCGGCCCGCACGACGAGCCGCAGGACAGGGCGGTGCACAAGCCGTCGCCGACCGAGCACCTCAGTTCGCACGACGCGCCGCATGAGACGTCGGCATCCGACCCGGCCCACCCGGCAGGGCCTGTCGCCGAGGAGGGGGAGTGATGACATTGGCACCAGAGCTGAAGGAAAACAGCCCCGAGAAGCTGCTCGCACCCGTGCTGTCGGCCTTCTGGGACGAGGACAGGTCCTGGACGCTGGACGTCTACCGAAGGCACGAGGGGTACGAGGGACTTCGCAAGGCGCTCGCCATGTCGCCGGACGACCTGATCGCGTACGTCAAGGACTCCGGTCTGCGCGGGCGCGGCGGCGCGGGATTCCCGACGGGAATGAAATGGCAGTTCATTCCGCAGGGTGATGGAAAACCGCACTATCTAGTTGTCAACGCCGACGAATCGGAGCCCGGGACCTGTAAGGACATCCCGCTCCTCTTCGCGAACCCGCACAGCCTCATCGAGGGCATCGTCATCGCGTGTTATGCCATCAGGTCTTCGCATGCCTTCATCTATCTGCGTGGTGAAGTCGTCCCCGTTCTGCGGCGGTTGCACGAGGCCGTGCGCGAGGCCTACGCGGCCGGCTTCCTCGGCGAGAACATCCTGGGCAGCGGACTCGACCTCGAACTCACCGTGCACGCCGGCGCCGGCGCGTACATCTGCGGTGAGGAGACCGCACTGCTCGACTCGCTCGAAGGCCGCCGTGGACAACCGCGGCTGCGTCCCCCCTTCCCTGCGGTGGCAGGTCTCTACGCCTGCCCGACTGTTGTGAACAACGTCGAGTCGATCGCGTCGGTTCCCGCGATCCTGCACCGGGGCAAAGAATGGTTCCGCTCGATGGGCAGCGAGAAGTCCCCCGGCTTCACGCTCTACTCGCTCAGCGGCCATGTCGCGAGCCCCGGCCAGTACGAGGCCCCGCTCGGCATCACACTCCGCCAGCTCCTCGAGATGAGCGGCGGCATGCGTCCCGGCCATCGCCTGAAGTTCTGGACGCCGGGCGGCTCCTCGACGCCGATGTTCACCGACGAGCATCTCGACGTCCCGCTCGACTACGAGGGCGTGGGCGCCGCCGGTTCCATGCTCGGCACCAAGGCACTGCAGTGCTTCGACGAGACGACCTGCGTCGTCCGCGCCGTCACCCGCTGGACCGAGTTCTACGCCCACGAGTCCTGCGGCAAGTGCACGCCCTGCCGCGAAGGCACGTACTGGCTCGTGCAGTTGCTGCGTGACATCGAGGCCGGCAAGGGCGTGATGAGCGACCTCGACAAGCTGAACGACATCGCCGACAACATCAACGGCAAGTCCTTCTGCGCCCTCGGCGACGGCGCCGCCTCGCCGATCTTCTCCTCGCTGAAGTACTTCCGCGAGGAGTACGAGCAGCACATCACGGGCCGCGGCTGCCCCTTCGACCCGGCCAAGTCGACGGCCTGGGCCGACCACCGCACGGAGGTGAACGCATGACTGTGACCACCAGCGCTCCCTCCGGAGGGGGAGAGGCGGCGGTCCCGCCGGAAGATCTCGTCTCGCTGACCATCGACGGCGTCGAGATCAGTGTGCCGAAGGGCACCCTGGTCATCCGGGCCGCCGAGCAACTCGGCATCGAGATCCCCCGCTTCTGCGACCACCCCCTCCTCGACCCGGCCGGCGCCTGCCGCCAGTGCATCGTCGAGGTCGAGGGCCAGCGCAAGCCGATGGCGTCCTGCACGATCACCTGCACCGACGGCATGGTCGTGAAGACGCACCTCACCTCGCCGGTCGCCGAGAAGGCCCAGCACGGTGTGATGGAGCTGCTCCTCATCAACCACCCGCTGGACTGCCCGGTCTGCGACAAGGGCGGCGAGTGCCCCCTGCAGAACCAGGCGATGTCGCACGGGCAGGCGGACTCGCGCTTCGAGGGCAAGAAGCGGACGTACGAGAAGCCCGTGCCGATCTCCACGCAGGTGCTGCTCGACCGCGAGCGGTGCGTGCTGTGCGCCCGCTGCACCCGGTTCTCCAACCAGATCGCGGGCGACCCGATGATCGAGCTGCTCGAGCGGGGCGCGCTCCAGCAGGTCGGCACCGGTGAGGGCGACCCCTTCGAGTCGTACTTCTCCGGCAACACCATCCAGATCTGCCCGGTCGGCGCGCTCACCTCGGCGGCGTACCGGTTCCGCTCCCGCCCGTTCGACCTCGTCTCCTCGCCGTCGGTGTGCGAGCACTGCTCGGGCGGCTGCGCCACCCGCACCGATCACCGGCGCGGCAAGGTCATGCGGCGCCTCGCCGCCAACGACCCCGAGGTCAACGAGGAGTGGATCTGCGACAAGGGCCGGTTCGGCTTCCGGTACGCCCAGCAGCGTGACCGGCTCCAGACGCCGCTGGTGCGCAACGCCGAGGGTGACCTCGAACCGGCGTCCTGGCCCGAGGCACTGCAGATCGCGGCCCAGGGCCTGCTCGCCTCACGCGGCCGCACCGGAGTGCTGACCGGCGGCCGGCTCACCGTCGAGGACGCCTACGCGTACAGCAAGTTCGCGCGCGTGGCGCTCGACACCAACGACATCGACTTCCGCGCGCGCGTGCACAGCGCCGAGGAAGCCGACTTCCTCGCCGCGCGGGTCGCCGGTCACGGCCGCGACCTGGACGGTACGGGTGGCACGTACGCCGCCCTGGAGAAGGCACCGGCCGTCCTGCTGGCCGGGTTCGAGGCCGAGGAGGAGGCGCCCGGTGTCTTCCTGCGGCTGCGCAAGGCCTGGCGGGGGCACGGCCAGAAGGTCTTCTCACTCGCCACGCACGGGACACGCGGCCTGGAGAAGGCCGGCGGCACGCTGCTGCCCGCCGCTCCCGGCACCGAGACCGAGTGGCTGGACGCGCTCGCGGGCGGGGTCGGCCTGGACGAGGACGGCGCGAAGGCCTCCGAGGCGCTGCGCACCGAAGGCTCGGTGATCGTCGTCGGCGAGCGGCTGGCCGCCGTGGTGGGCGGGCTCACCGCCGCGGTACGGGCCGCGACCGCGACCGGTGCCCAGCTGGTGTGGATCCCGCGCCGGGCGGGGGAGCGCGCTGCCGTCGAGGTGGGCGCGCTGCCATCGCTGCTGCCGGGCGGCCGTCCTGCGACCGACCCACGCGCGCGTGAGGAGGTCGCCGCCGTCTGGGGCATGGCCGAACTCCCGCACCGCTACGGCCGCGACACCGGCCAGATCGTCGAGGCCGCCGCGATCGGCGAACTCCAGGCGCTGCTGGTCGCGGGCGTCGAGGTCGCCGACCTGCCCGACCCGGCACGCGCGCGTGAGGCGCTCGGCGAGGTCGGCTTCGTGGTGTCGCTGGAGCTGCGGCCCGGCGAGGTGACCGAGCTCGCCGATGTCGTGCTGCCGGTCGCCGCAGTCGCCGAGAAGGCCGGCACCTTCCTCAACTGGGAAGGCCGGGTGCGCTTCTTCGAGGCCGCGCTCAAGCCCGACCAGATGACCCGCCGCGTGGCCCCGACCGACGCGCGCGTCCTGCAGATGCTGGCCGACGCCATGGACGTACACCTGGGCCTGCCGGATCTGCGCACCACGCGCGCGGAGATCGACCGGCTCGGCGCCTGGGACGGACCGCGGGCCACCGAACCTCTGGAGAGCGCACCCCAGTTGCCGCGGCCGGCCGCCGGTGAGGCCGTCCTCGCCGGGCACCGGCTGCTGCTCGACCAGGGCCTGCTCCAGCAGGGCGACGAGGCGCTCGCCGGGACCCGGCACGCCGCGCACGCGCGCGTGTCGGCCGCCACGGCCGCCGAGGCCGGTGTGAAGGACGGCGACCTGCTCGCCGTGACCGGACCCGCCGGAGTCGTCGAACTGCCGCTGCGGATCACGCAGATGCCCGACCGGGTGGTGTGGCTCCCGCTGAACTCCGTGGGCGCCGGTGTCGCCTCCGACGCCGGGGCGCTGCCCGGCTCACTCGTCCGCATCGGCCCGGCGACCCTGACGTCCGAGGCCCCCGAGGAGGTGGAGGCATGAGCCCTTTCCTCGCCGCTGAAGACCTCTCGATGTTCGGCCGCGACCCTTGGTGGCTGGTCGTCATCAAGGCGGTGTTCTGCTTCGCCTTCCTGATGGTGACCGTACTGTTCTCCATCGTCTGGGAGCGCAAGGTCGTCGCCTGGATGCAGCTGCGCATCGGGCCCAACCGGCACGGCCCCTGGGGCATGCTCCAGTCGCTCGCCGACGGCATCAAGCTGATGCTGAAGGAAGACGTCATCGTCAAACGCGCGGACAAGGTCGTCTACATCCTCGCACCGATCGTCGCGGCCATCCCGGCCTTCATGGCGATCGCGGTGATCCCCTTCGGTCCGGCCGGCAACGAGATCTCGATCTTCGGCCAGCGCACCACGATGCAGCTCACCGACCTGCCGATCGCGATGCTCTACATCCTCGCGGTCGCCTCGGTCGGCATCTACGGCATCGTGCTTGCGGGCTGGAGTTCCGGATCGACGTATCCGCTGCTGGGCGGCCTGCGTTCGTGCGCGCAGATGATCTCCTACGAGATCGCGATGGGCGCCGCGTTCGCCTCGGTGTTCCTCTACTCGGGGTCGATGTCGACCTCGGCGATCGTCGAGGCGCAGCAGGACCGCTGGTACGTCGTCCTGCTGCCGGTGTCCTTCCTGATCTACATCGTGACGATGGTCGGTGAGACCAACCGCGCCCCCTTCGACATGCCGGAGTCCGAGGGCGACCTGGTGGGCGGCTTCAACACCGAGTACTCGTCGATCAAGTTCGCGCTGTTCATGCTCGCCGAGTACGTGAACATGGTGACGGTCTCGGCCGTGTCGGTGACGCTCTTCCTGGGCGGCTGGCGGGCTCCGTATCCGGTCAGCACGTTCTGGGAGGGCGCGAACCACGGCTGGTGGCCGCTCCTCTGGTTCGTGATCAAGGTCCAGCTGCTGCTGTTCTTCTTCATCTGGCTGCGCGGCACGCTGCCTCGTGTCCGCTACGACCAGCTGATGAAGCTCGGCTGGAAGGTCCTCATCCCGGTCTCCGTCGTCTGGCTGATGCTCGTCGCGACCGTGCGGACCCTGCGCAACGAGAACTACGACTTCGCCGACATCGCCCTCTACGTCGGCGGCGGCGTCCTGGCGCTGCTCCTGCTCTCCTTCGTCGTCGACCTGTTCCGGGAGAAGGCGACGGAGACCGAGAAGGCCGCCGAGGAACCGGCCTCCTTCGACGCGATGGCGGGCGGATTCCCCGTACCGCCGCTACCGGGACAGGAGTTGCCGCCGGTGCCGCGGCGCCGCTCGCACCGCGAGCGGGAGCTGATTGTCAGTGGTGGGCCCGATACTCAGAGTGACGGATCTCTGGATGGAAAGGAGGCGTCCGATGGCTGAGGAGCCCAAGGAGACCAAGCCCGGTTTCATGAACCCCGTCGCAGGCTTCGGCGTGACCTTCAAGGCCATGTTCAAGAAGCGGCTGACCGAGCAGTACCCGGAGCAGCAGAAGACCACCGCTCCGCGCTTCCACGGACGGCACCAGCTCAACCGCCATCCGGACGGCCTGGAGAAGTGCGTCGGCTGCGAGCTGTGCGCCTGGGCCTGCCCCGCCGACGCCATCTATGTGGAGGGCGCCGACAACACCGACGAGGAGCGCTACTCGCCGGGCGAGCGGTACGGCGCGGTGTACCAGATCAACTACGCCCGCTGCATCCTGTGCGGCCTGTGCATCGAGGCGTGCCCCACGCGCGCGCTCACGATGACGAACGAGTTCGAGCTGGCGGACTCCAGCCGCGCCAACCTCATCTACACCAAGGAACAGCTGCTCGCCGGTCTCGAGGACGGCATGGTCGACAGCCCCCATGCCATCTACCCGGGGACGGACGAGCAGGACTACTACCGGGGACTGGTGACGGAGGCCGCGCCGGGCACGGAACGCCAGGTCGCCGCCTCCAAGGGCGAGAAGCCCGAAGAAGAGGAGGTGGAGGCATGAGCGCGCAGCTCGCCGCCTACTCCACCTCCACCGGAGAGGCCTTCCAGTTCTGGATCCTGGGCACCGTCGCCGTCATCGGCGCACTGTGCACCGTCTTCATGAAGAAGGCCGTGCACAGCGCGCTCTGCCTGGCCGGGACCATGATCATCCTGGCGATCTTCTACCTCGCCAACGGCGCCTACTTCCTGGGCATCGTGCAGATCGTCGTCTACACCGGCGCGATCATGATGCTGTTCCTGTTCGTGGTGATGCTTGTCGGCGTCACGGCCGCGGATTCTCTGAAGGAGACCATCAAGGGCCAGCGCTGGCTGGCCCTTCTCTGCGGGCTCGGCTTCGGCATCCTGCTGATCGCGGGCATCGGCCACGCCTCCCTGCAGGAGTTCAACGGCCTCGCCCAGGCGAACGCGAACGGCAATGTGGAGGGCCTCGCCACCCTCATCTTCACCAAGTACGTCTTCGCCTTCGAGATCACCGGCGCCCTGCTGATCACGGCCGCCATCGGCGCCATGGTGCTCACGCACCGCGAGCGCACCGAGCGGGCCAAGACACAGCGCGAGCTGTCCGAGGAGCGCATCCGGGAAGGCAAGCACATCCCGCCGCTGCCGGCCCCCGGCGTGTACGCCCGGCACAACGCCGTGGACATCGCGGGCCTGCTGCCCGACGGCACCCCGTCCGACCTCACGGTCAGCAAGACGCTGCGCGAGCGCGGCCAGATCCGTGACGTGTCCACCGAGGCGCTCAACGACCTGCGGGCGCTGGAGCAGCGTGCGGAGGAGCGGCTGGAGCGGACCGCGATCGAGCCGTCGACCTTCAAGCGGCCAGAGGAGGCGTCGAAGTGAACCCGGTCAACTACATCTATCTCGCGGCCCTGTTGTTCACGATCGGCGCCACCGGCGTGCTGATCAGGCGCAACGCGATCGTCGTCTTCATGTGCATCGAGCTGATGCTCAACGCGTGCAACCTCACGCTGGTCGCGTTCTCCCGGATGCACGGCAATCTCGACGGCCAGATCATCGCCTTCTTCACGATGGTCGTCGCCGCCGCGGAGGTCGTCGTCGGGCTCGCGATCATCGTGTCGCTGTTCCGTTCCCGCCACTCGGCCTCGGTCGACGACGCCAGCCTGATGAAGCTCTGAGGGGTCGGAAAACGTGGAGAACCTGATTGCGCTGCTGATCGCGGCGCCCTTGCTCGGAGCGGCTCTTCTGCTGTGCGGCGGCCGGCGTCTGGACGCCGCCGGACAGTGGATCGGCACGCTCCTGTCCTTCGTGTCCTTCGTGTTCGGCGTGGTCCTCTTCGCCGACCTGCTGGGCAAGGGCGCCGAGCAGCGGACCCTCACCCAGCACCTGTTCAGCTGGATCCAGGTCGAGGGCTTCCAGGCGGACGTCGCCTTCCGCCTGGACCAGCTGTCGATGACATTCGTGCTGCTGATCACCGGCGTCGGCTCACTGATCCATCTGTACTCGGTCGGGTACATGGAGCACGACGAGCGGCGCCGCCGCTTCTTCGGCTATCTGAACCTGTTCCTCGCGGCGATGCTGCTGCTCGTCCTCGCCGACAACTACCTGCTGCTGTACGTCGGCTGGGAAGGCGTCGGTCTCGCGTCCTACCTGCTCATCGGCTTCTGGCAGCACAAGCCCAGCGCCGCGACGGCCGCGAAGAAGGCCTTCCTGGTCAACCGCGTCGGCGACATGGGCCTGTCGATCGCGATCATGCTGATGTTCTTCTGGTTCGGCACCTTCGCCTTCGGGCCGCTGCTCGGCGGCGAGGGAGAGCCCGGCCTGGTCGGTGACGCGAGCGAGGGCAAGCTCACCGCCATCGGCCTGATGCTGCTGCTCGCCGCCTGCGGCAAGTCCGCCCAGGTGCCGCTGCAGTCCTGGCTCGGGGACGCGATGGAGGGCCCGACCCCGGTCTCGGCCCTCATCCACGCCGCGACGATGGTGACCGCGGGCGTCTACCTGATCGTCCGCTCCGGGGCGATCTTCAACGCGGCGCCCGACGCACAGCTGGTCGTCACGATCGTCGGCGCCGTCACACTCCTCTTCGGTGCGATCGTCGGTTGCGCGAAGGACGACATCAAGAAGGCGCTGGCCGGCTCGACCATGTCGCAGATCGGCTACATGGTCCTCGCCGCGGGCCTCGGCCCCATCGGCTACGTCTTCGCGATCATGCACCTGGTGACGCACGGCTTCTTCAAGGCCGGGCTGTTCCTCGGCGCCGGTTCGGTCATGCACGGCATGAACGACGAGGTGGACATGCGCAAGTACGGCGGTCTGCGCAAGTACATGCCGATCACCTTCGTCACCTTCGGTCTCGGCTACCTCGCCATCATCGGCTTCCCGGGTCTGTCCGGCTTCTTCTCCAAGGACAAGATCATCGAGGCGGCGTTCGCCAAGGGCGGCACCGAGGGCTGGATCCTCGGCGGCTGCGCGTTGCTCGGCGCCGCGATCACGGCCTTCTACATGACGCGCGTGATGCTGATGACGTTCTTCGGCGAGAAGCGCTGGCAGCCGGACGAGAAGGGCAACGAACCGCATCCGCACGAGTCGCCCAAGGTCATGACGATCCCCATGATCGTGCTGGCCGTCGGCTCGGTGGCCGCCGGTGGGTTCTTCAGCATCGGCGACCGCTTCATCCACTGGCTGGAGCCCATCACCGGGCACGACCACGGTGACGCGCCGCTCAGCGCGGGAACGATCACCGGCGCGACCGTCGCGTGCATGGTCATCGGCGTGGCCATCGCCTACGGCCAGTACGGCCGCCGTCCGGTCCCGGCCGTCGCCCCGCGCGGGTCGGTGCTCACCCGGGCCGCCCGGCGCGACCTGTACCAGGACGACTTCAACCACGTCGTCCTCGTCCGCGGCGGCGAGCACCTCACACGCTCCCTGGTGTACGTCGACCACACCCTGGTCGACGGCGTCGTCAACGGCACGGCGGCCTCGGTCGGCGGCCTGTCCGGACGGATGCGCAGGCTTCAGAACGGCTTCGCGCGGTCGTACGCGGTCTCGATGTTCGGCGGTGTGGCGATCCTCATCGCCGCGACCCTGCTGATGAGGGCGGTCTGATACCGATGTCCTTTCCTCTGCTGACAGCCACGGCGGTGCTCCCGGCGATCGGGGCGATCGCCACGGCCGCCGTGCCGGCCGCGCAGCGCACCGTAGCCAAATGGCTCGCGCTGCTCGTCTCGCTCGCCACGCTCGGCCTCGCGATCACCGTCCTGGTCCGCTTCGACCCGGACGGCGACCGTTACCAGCTCACCGAGTCCCACTCCTGGATCGCGGACTTCGGGGTCCGCTACGAACTCGGTGTGGACGGCATCGCGGTGGCGCTGATCGCGCTGACGGCGCTGCTGATCCCGTTCATCATCCTCGCGGGCTGGCACGACGCCGACCCGCTGGAGACCGGAAGCACCCGCTGGCGGCCTACGCAGGGCTTCTTCGCCCTGATCCTGGCCGTCGAGGCGATGGTGGTCATCTCCTTCGAGGCCACCGACGTCTTCCTCTTCTACATCTTCTTCGAAGCCATGCTCATCCCGATGTACTTCCTCATCGGCGGCTTCGGGGACCGTGCCCACGAGCACGGCGAGAAGGTGGCGTCGACGCAACGGTCGTACGCGGCCGTGAAGTTCCTGCTCTACAACCTGGTCGGCGGTCTGATCATGCTGGCCGCGGTGATCGGCCTGTATGTGGTCGCCGGGAACTTCAGCCTCCAGGCGATCGCCGAGGCCCGCGCCAACGGCACGCTCGACATGGCGACGAACACCGAACGCTGGCTGTTCCTCGGCTTCTTCTTCGCCTTCGCGGTGAAGGCCCCGCTGTGGCCGCTGCACACCTGGCTGCCCAACGCGATGGGGGAGGCCACCGCACCGGTCGCCGTCCTCATCACCGCGGTGGTCGACAAGGTGGGCACCTTCGCGATGCTCCGCTTCTGCCTCCAGCTGTTCCCGGAGGCCAGCAAGTGGGCGACGCCCGCGATCCTCGTCCTGGCGTTGATCAGCATCGTCTACGGGGCGCTGCTCGCCGTGGGCCAGCGGGACATGAAGCGCCTGATCGCGTACGCGTCGATCTCGCACTTCGGCTTCATCATCATGGGCATCTTCGCGATGACCAGCCAGGGCCAGTCCGGCGCGACGCTCTACATGGTCAACCACGGCATCTCCACGGCCGCGCTGATGCTGGTGGTCGGCTTCCTGATCTCACGGCGCGGCTCGCGGCTCATCGCCGACTACGGCGGTGTGCAGAAGGTCGCCCCGGTGCTCGCCGGCACCTTCCTGATCGGCGGACTGGCGACGCTGTCGCTGCCGGGCCTTGCACCGTTCGTGAGTGAGTTCCTGGTCCTGGTCGGCACGTTCACGCGCTACCCGGTGATCGGGATCATCGCCACCTTCGGCATCGTGCTCGCCGCGCTGTACGTCCTCGTCCTCTACCAGCGGACGATGACGGGCCCGGTGAAGGCGGAGGTGTCCGCCATGCCCGACCTCAGGGTGCGTGAACTCGTGGTCGTCGCCCCGCTGGTCGCACTGCTGATCTTCCTGGGCGTCTACCCGAAGCCCCTCACGGACATCGTCAACCCGGCGGTCAAGCAGACCATGTCCGACGTACAGAAGAAGGATCCCCAGCCCGAGGTGGAGGCGGCCAAGTGAGCGCATCAGTCGTCCACAGCCTGTGGACAACCGCGGCCGACCCGATCTCGAAGATCGACACGCCGAAGATCGAGTACGCACAACTGTCGCCCACCCTGATCGTCGTCGGCGCGGCGATCATCGGGGTGCTGATCGAGGCGGTCGTGCCGCGCAAGGCGCGCTACTACGCGCAGGTGTTCGTCGCCGCCGTGGCGCTCGTCGCGGCCTTCGCCGGGGTCGTGGCGCTGGCGGCCGGCGGGTACGCCACGACCAAGTCGGGCATCGTCGCGATGGGCGCGATCGCCGTCGACGGACCCGCCCTGTTCCTTCAGGGCACGATCCTGCTGGCCGCCCTGGTCGGCCTGTTCACCTTCGCCGAGCGGCGGCTCGACCCGGCCGCGCACGGCAACAGGGTCGACTCGTTCGCCGCGCAGGCGGCGTCCGTGCCGGGCAGCGACAGCGAAAAGGCCGCAGTGAAGGCCGGGTTCACCACCACCGAGGTGTTCCCGCTGCTGATGTTCGCCGTCGCGGGCATGCTGATCTTCCCGTCGGCCAACGATCTGCTGACGCTGTTCATCGCCCTGGAAGTCTTCTCGCTGCCGCTGTACCTGATGTGCGCGCTGGCCCGCCGCAAGCGGCTGATGTCGCAGGAGGCCGCGGTCAAGTACTTCCTGCTGGGCGCCTTCGCCTCCGCGTTCACGCTGTTCGGCATCGCGCTGCTGTACGGGTACGCGGGCTCGGTGTCGTACGCGACGATCGCACAGGTCGTCGACGGCACCGTGCCGGACGTCACCCCGGCGCTCGCGGACACCATGGGCAACGACGCGCTGCTGCTCGTCGGCGCCGCGATGATCGTCATGGGTCTGCTGTTCAAGGTGGGCGCGGTCCCGTTCCACATGTGGACGCCGGACGTCTACCAGGGCGCTCCGACGCCGGTGACCGGCTTCATGGCGGCGGCGACGAAGGTGGCCGCGTTCGGTGCCCTGCTCCGCATTCTGTACGTCGTGCTGCCCGGCCTGCGCTGGGACTGGCGGCCGGTCATGTGGGGCGTCGCGATCGTCACCATGCTGGGCGGTGCGATCGTCGCGATCACCCAGACCGACATCAAGCGGCTCCTGGCGTACTCGTCGATCGCCCACGCCGGATTCATCCTCGCGGGTGTCATCGCGACCACTCCGGACGGGGTGTCGTCCGTCCTCTTCTACCTGGCCGCGTACTCGTTCGTGACGATCGGTGCCTTCGCGGTGGTGACGCTGGTGCGTGACGCCGGGGGTGAGGCGACCCACCTGTCCAAGTGGGCCGGTCTGGGCCGCCGTTCGCCGCTGGTCGCGGCCGTCTTCGCGGTGTTCCTGCTGGCCTTCGCCGGCATTCCGCTCACCTCCGGCTTCGCCGGCAAGTTCGCCGTGTTCAAGGCGGCGGCGGAGGGTGGGGCGGCCCCGCTGGTCGTGGTCGGTGTGATCTCCTCGGCGATCGCGGCGTTCTTCTACATCCGTGTCATCGTCCTGATGTTCTTCAGCGAGCCGCATCCGGAGGGGCCGACGGTCGCCGTTCCGTCGCCGCTGACGGTGACGGCGATCGGGGTGGGCGTGGCGGTCACGCTGGTGCTGGGTGTGGCGCCGCAGTACTTCCTGGATCTGGCGAGCGACGCGGGGGTCTTCGTGCGCTGACGCGGCGTTCCCGTGCACGGCGGCGGCCCGGCTTCTCTCGTAGGGAAGCCGGGCCGCTTTTCCTGTCGCGGGGCGTGAGCCTGTGGATAACTCCGGGGCTGTCGGTGCGGGCCCCTATCGTGGAGGCAGTGGTCGAGGGACGACGTACGGGGGACACGGCGATGGGTGTGACGGGTGGGATCAGGGAGATGCCAGGGGTGACCGAGTCGACAGGGACAGCGGGCAGTGAGGCGCTGGCCGCGCTGAACCGGGTGTTCGGGTACGAGGCATTCCGGGGCGAGCAGGAAGCCGTCATCGAGCATGTGGTGAGTGGCGGCGATGCCGTCGTGCTCATGCCGACCGGTGGCGGGAAGTCGCTCTGCTACCAGATTCCGTCCCTGGTCAGACCGGGTACCGGCGTGGTCGTCTCGCCGCTCATCGCGCTGATGCAGGACCAGGTGGACGCGCTGCGGGCGCTCGGTGTGCGCGCCGGGTTCATGAACTCCACGCAGGACTTCGACGAGCGGCGGGTGGTGGAGGCGGAGTTCCTGGCGGGTGAGCTGGACCTGCTCTACCTCGCCCCAGAGCGGTTGCGGCTCGACTCGACGCTGGACCTGCTGTCGCGCGGCAAGATCGCGGTGTTCGCGATCGACGAGGCGCACTGTGTGTCGCAGTGGGGCCACGACTTCCGTCCCGACTATCTGGCCCTGTCGCTGCTCGGCGAGCGCTGGCCGGACGTCCCGCGGATCGCACTGACGGCGACGGCCACGCACGCGACGCACCAGGAGATCACCCAGCGGCTGCACATGCCGACGGCCCGGCACTTCGTGGCGAGCTTCGACCGGCCCAACATCCAGTACCGGATCGTGCCGAAGGCGGACCCGAAGAAGCAGCTGCTGAGCTTCCTGCGGGAGGAGCACGCGGGAGACGCGGGCATCGTGTACTGCCTGTCGCGCAAGTCCGTCGAGGCCACCGCGGAGTTCCTGTCCCGCAACGGCATCGAGGCGGTGCCCTATCACGCGGGCCTGGACGCGGGCACGCGCGCGGCACACCAGTCCCGGTTCCTGCGCGAGGAGGGGCTGGTCGTGGTGGCGACCATCGCCTTCGGGATGGGCATCGACAAGCCGGACGTGCGGTTCGTCGCCCACCTCGACCTGCCCAAGTCCGTCGAGGGCTACTACCAGGAGACGGGCCGCGCCGGCCGTGACGGCCTGCCTTCCACGGCCTGGATGGCCTACGGCCTCAACGACGTCATACAGCAGCGCAAGCTGATCCAGTCGGGCGAGGGCGACGAGGCGTTCCGGCGCCGGGCGGCCTCGCATCTGGACGCGATGCTGGCGCTGTGCGAGACGGCCCATTGCCGGCGCGGCCAGCTGCTCGCCTACTTCGGTCAGGACCCCGCCCCGGTGGGCTGCGGCAACTGCGACACCTGCCTGACGCCGCCGGAGACCTGGGATGGCACGATCGCCGCGCAGAAGGCGCTGTCGACGGTGGTGCGGCTGCAGCGCGAGCGCGGGCAGAAGTTCGGCGCGGTGCAGATCGTCGACATCCTGCTGGGCAAGCGCACCGGCAAGGTGATCCAGTTCGACCACGACCAGCTGTCCGTCTTCGGCATCGGCCAGGAGCTGGACGAGGGCGAATGGCGGGGCGTCGTCCGGCAGTTGCTGGCGCAGGGACTGCTCGCGGTCGAGGGGGACTACGGGACGCTCGTGCTCACGGAGGCCAGCGGGACCGTGCTGCGGCGGGAGCGGGAGGTGCCGCTGCGCAAGGAGCCGAAGAAGCCGGCGACCTCGCGGTCCGGGTCCGGTTCCTCGGGTTCCGGGCGCGGGGAGCGCAAGGCCAAGGCCGCGGTGGCCGAGTTGCCGGAGCAGTTGGTGCCGGCCTTCGAGGCGCTGCGGGCCTGGCGCGCCGAGCAGGCTCGGGAGCAGGGGGTCCCGGCGTATGTGATCTTCCACGACGCGACGTTGCGGGAGATCGTGACCGTGTGGCCCGCCTCCGTGCGGGAGCTCGGGAGCGTCGGCGGGGTCGGGGAGAAGAAGCTGGCCACATACGGGGAGGGCGTGATCGAGGTGCTGGCCTCGGTGCGTGGAGAGTCCGGCGCGGGGGCGGCGTCCGAAGCGGATCCCGGGTCCGATCACGGGATGGACGACTGGCCCGAGACGGAGCCGGAGCCGGAGGACTGGGCCTAGGGGGCGTTGCGTTCAGGGCCGAGGCGGGGGCTGGAGTCCCGGCGCGACGGTCACGCCAACGCCGTCAGCCCCGGCGCGAACGTGATCAGCAGCGGAACCAGCGGCACCAGGGCGGCCAGCGTCGTCGTGAGGGCTCGGCGTCGGCGCCCCAGGCGTGGCGGTGGCTGCAGGAGACGGTTGACGCGCTCGCCCAGGAGGCGGTTGGTGGAGGCGCAGGACAGCACGCCTCGGTGCTGATTGAGCTCGATCAGGGCCAGGGCCGTCGTCAGATGGCCGCAGCGGCGGGACGCCGTGTCGTCGGCGGCGAGTTCGACGAGGCGGTGGGTCTGGTCGCAGAAGTGGGCGAACAACGGGATGCGGGGGAATCCGGTGGCCAGCGCGGTGGACAGGTGCAGCAGCCAGTCGTGGCGGGCGCGGGCATGGCCGCGTTCGTGGGTGAGGACCGCGTCGAGCTGGTGGTCGGTCAGACGGTGCAGGGCGCCTGTGGTGACGATCAGCTGGGCCGGGCTGCCGGGCATCCACCAGGCGTCCGGGTACTCGTCCTCCAGCACCAGGAGCGGGCCGCGCGCCGCGCCCAGCCCCGCCGGCAGGTCGGGGGCGCGTTCGCGCAGATGGGCCCTGGCCTGGCCGCGACGTCGGCGCGCCTCGACGAGTTCGCGGGCCAGCATCGCGGTCGTCCAGGCGGCACCGCAGGCCAGCAGCAGGGTGAGGGCGGCCGCCCAGGCGGGCGTGGCCGAGAGGTCGTACGCCTCCGTCACCATCGGCGGCGCCGGGGCGAAGAGCTGGGCACGCACCGTGCCGAAGACGGCGGCGGTGCCCAGGGACAGGGCCGTCAGGCAGCACAGCAGGACGGTGGCGACCAGGCACTGCCACACCCACAGGGCGACCACGGGTTCCCGTTCGGTCCAGGTGGCCCGGGTCAGCGCTTGGGGGACGGGTACGGCGGCCGTCAGGGCGACGATGCTCAGCAGGAGCATGCAGACGGTCATGCCAAGGTCTCCGGATCCTGGACGGGACGGGACGGTGCGGTGGCGCGGTGCGGGCGGGGCGGTGGGCAGCGCACGCCGATCGCGGCTCGCTTCCCACCGCCAGCCAGTATGACGGTGACCGTCGACGGAGTCAGGAGGAAAGACTCGCCGAATCACGGTCCCGGTCAGCCCCCAGGCTGCTCCCACACCCGCCCGGCACCGTTTCCGCGACTGCGAACCACCCCGCAGAGCCCGCGAGTTGGGCCGGAACCGGGCGTCACCCCGCCGCGATCCGCCCTGTGACCTCCCCGAGCCCCACTCGAACCCCACCGGGTCCCGGCGCCCAGGCGGACAGTGTCACCACATCGCCGTCCTCCAGGAACGTCCGCTTGCCGTCGGGGAGTTCAAGAGGGTCACGGCCGTTCCACGTCAGCTCCAGCAGTGACCCGCGTTCGCGTTCGGTCGGGCCGCTGACCGTGCCGGAGCCGTACAGGTCGCCGGTGCGCAGCGAGGCGCCGTTGACGGTCATGTGGGCGAGTTGCTGGGCGGCGGTCCAGTACATGGTGGAGAAGGGGGGCTCGGAGACCACGTGGCCGTTGACGGCCACCGAGATACGCAGGTCGTAGCCGCCGGGTTCGGCCTCGGAGCCGGAGTCGTCCAGGTACGGCAGCAGCGGGTGCGTACGCTGCGGCGGTGCCACGCGCGCCTCCTCCAGGGCGTCCAGCGGGGTGATCCACGCCGACACCGACGTGGTGAAGGACTTGCCGAGGAACGGGCCGAGGGGGACGTACTCCCAGGCCTGGACGTCACGTGCCGACCAGTCGTTGAGCAGGCACAGGCCGAAGACGTGCTCCCGGAAGTCGCCCAGCGCCACCGGCTCACCCATCCGCGACGGCGCCCCGACCACGAAGCCGACCTCGGCCTCGATGTCGAGGCGGACCGACGGGCCGAAGACGGGCGCCGGGTCGGTGGGGGCCTTGCGCTGGCCCGACGGTCGTACGACATCGGTGCCGGACACGACCACCGTGCCGGAGCGGCCGTGGTAACCGATGGGCAGATGCTTCCAGTTGGGGGTCAGGGAGTCCGCGGCGTCGGGGCGGAAGATCTGGCCGACGTTCCGGGCGTGGTTCTCGGAGGCGTAGAAGTCGACGTAGTCAGCGACCTCGAAGGGGAGGTGCAGGGTCACCGAGGACAGGGGGTGCAGGAGGTCACGGACGGACTCCTGGTGTGCGGGCACCGTCACCCAGGCCGTCAGTGCCCGCCGGACGTCGGACCAGGTGGTGCGGCCCGCGGCGAGCAGGGGGTTCAGGGAGTCCTGGGCGAGCAGCGGGGCGTACGGCGAGCCGAGCGCGTAGGCCGCCTTGCCCGCGTCGAGGACGTGGTCGCCGAGCCGGACGCCGACCCGTCGCGCGGAGTCCGAGCCGGGAAGGGAGAAGACACCGTACGGAAGGTTGTGCGTGCCGAAGGGGTCGCCCTCGGGGAGATCGAAGGGGGGCATGGGGTGCTGCCTCACTCTCATACGCTCCGTATGCCATGTGGTCGGGCCACACGTTACGGGTGAGCCGCCGGTCTTGGGCAGTGCGGAAGTCGCGTCGCCGGCGCCGGCGAAACAGCAGGTCGCCACGCCGGGCGGGCGCTCCGGCGCACTTCGGCACCACGTCGGAGTGAAATCACCAGGGGCGGAAGGCAGTTGTGGGCGGGGAAGCAGAAGCGGAACCGGAACAGGTGTCAACGCATGTGAACACAGCAGCCGTCCGGTTCAGGTCGAGTCGATGGGGCTTCCTGTCCGTATTCTCTGATCATGGCCCCACCCATCGCATATTCACTCATCGCCACTGACCTGGACGGGACGCTGCTCCGAGGTGACGACACACTCTCCGACCGGACCCTTCACGCGCTCGCGCGGGTGGCGGCGGCCGGCGCCCAGCATCTCGTCGTGACGGGACGGCCGGCGCCCAGAGTGCGGCCGCTGCTCGACGACCTGGGCAGCAGGGGGCTCGCGGTGTGCGGACAGGGCGCGCAGTTGTACGACGCCGGCGCGGATCGTCTGCTGTGGTCCGTCACGTTGGACCGGGAGTTGGCGGAGACCGCGCTCGGCAAGATCGAGGCCGAGGTGGGGCAGGTGTACGCGGCCGTCGACCAGGACGGCGTGGACGGGCTCACGCTCATCGAGCCCGGGTATCTGATGCCGCACCCCACCCTGCCCGCCGTACGCGTCAGGCGCCGCGACGACCTGTGGTGCGAGCCGATCAGCAAGGTGCTGCTGCGCCATCCCAGCCTGTCGGACGACGAGTTGGCGGCGACGGCGCGTTCGGTGGTCGGCTCGCTGGCGACGGTCACCATGTCGGGGCCCGGCACCGTCGAACTCCAGCCATGCGGCATCACCAAGGCGACCGGTCTCGCGCTCGCCGCCGAGCATCTCGGCCTCGGTCCGCGCGAGACCATCGCCTTCGGTGACATGCCCAACGACATCCCCATGTTCGACTGGGCCGCCCGGGGCGTCGCGATGGCCAATGCGCATCCCGAACTCAAGGCGGTCGCCGACGAGATCACCCTCTCGAACGAGGACGACGGCATCGCCGTCGTCCTCGAGAGGCTGTTCGCGGGGAGTCTGGAGCATATCGTCCAGTAAGTAGCGATATGCGCCGGTAGGCCGCTTACTTCTCCTAGTAGGGCCCGTTCACGTTGTCGATCGAGCCGTAGCGCGCGGCCGCGTAGTTGCACGCGGCCGTGATGTTCGCGACCGGGTCGAAGGGGTCGTACACCGTCCCCGGCACGTGGTAGGACGCGAAGGTGGGGTCGATGACCTGGAGGAGGCCCTTGGACGGGGTGCCGGCCGCGGCGTTGGAGTCCCAGTTGTTCATGGCCAGCGGGTTGCCGGACGACTCACGCATGATGTTGCGGTGAATGCCCTCGTAAGAACCCGGAATTCCGTTTTGCGACATGATGTCCAGCGCGTTGCGGATCCAGCCGTCGAGGTTGTTCGGGTACGTCTTCACCGAGGACTGCGTGGCCTGGGCGACGGAGGACTTCTTGACGGGCGCGGACGCCGTGTCGGCCGTCTTGCTCGGCGTGCTCGCCTTCTTCGTGGCCCGGACCTTCAGGTCGAGGCCCGGGTGGATCAGACGAGGGTTGTCGCCGACGGCCTTGCGGTTGTCCTTGTAGAGCTGCTTCCAGCCGCCCTGGGCGTCGTAGCGCTCCGCGATGCCGTAGAGCGAATCGCCCTTCTTCGTGGTGTAGGTGACGGATCCGATCTTCGCCGCGGCAGGCTCCGCGGCGCTCGCGGTGGTCGCGCTCAGGAGGGGGAGGGCGAGGGCCGCGGTGCCGGTTCCGGCGATCACGGCACGGCGGGTGAGCGGGTTGGTGCGGGGGCGGCGGTGTTTGCCTCGGGGCATGGCGCTGTTCCTCTCCGGCGCCTGCGAGGTGAGCTGTCGGGTTCGGGCGGGAGATGCCCGGCCGCACCGCCTTACGGCAGTGCGACTTCACCCCTAGCCGGTCCGGTGCGCCATCAAGGCGTCCGGTCCGGCGACTTACCTGGGTCCCCCGCTCCTGCCGCGCGTGTGTGAGTTACGTCGGGGATGACTCGGGCGGCGGCAGGATTAGGCGTCCGCCCGACGAGCGGGAACGTATGCGAGAGCACATGCCCGGAACAAGTGCCGTGGTCACCTGACGTGCCGGTTGACCATGGTCTGGGGTGAATGGGGCGCTTGATCCTTTGCGGTTGCCAAGCCTCAACTTGCCTTCGGCGCAAGGAGGGGAGAGGGCGCGCCGGGTCGGGTCTCGAGACGGGTCCGAGTGACCCAATTCACTCGCGGCGCAAGACTGGCAAATCGGGCAATGGCTCCAACTCGCCTTTGACCGGCTGTCCGTGGAGTCCGTTTTTGCCAGGTCTGGTGGATAAGAACCTCTTCGCCCCCGGCTCCCATGGCACCGTGCGGTCATGGCCGTGGCGGGCCGACAGGTTCGGCACGCCGCGCGTGACCAGGGTCGGTGAGCCGTCGGGCGCCACGTCGCGCACGGGTCCGGCGGTCGGGAGGCGAAGGCGAGCGTCGTCGACGCCCAGGCGTGCATGTCGGCCAGGAGGGCGGAACCTCCCATCCAGTGCCCGTCGTTGTCATAGCGATCGTCCGCTCTGGAGGGAGTTGAAGCCGCGTCAGGAGGTACCGGACCTGCCGACCCTGCCGTCGCACCAGGGTTGGGCCGTCGGCCAGTTGGCGACCTCGACCTCGAAGGGCGCCGGGACGGGCTCGCGGGTAGAGGCATGTTCCGTCCGGCGGGGGAATACGGAGGTCGTGGTGGGTCGTCTCGTAGGGAAAGGACGTACGGATGCGCATGAGCGGGACCCCCGTCTGGTCGGCGCGCCGAGTACGCCTGGAAGAGGTTGAAGTCGACGACCGTCGAGGCGGCGTAGGCGACGTAGGCGGCGAGCGGGACGGCGCGGGTGGCGCCGACGACGAGGCCGGTGGCGGCCGCCGAGAAGCCTCAGCGCCGGCCCCTGTGGTCGCCGAGCGGGCTGGTGAGGAGCGGGCCCGCGAAGGTGCCGATGTCGATCACCGTGCAGGAGGGCGCGAAGCCCGCGTCACGGCGGTCGTCGTCGGTGCGGTAGAGCTTGCCGACCGCAGCGGCGACGTCAGGTTTCGGCAGCCCCGTGGCCGCGCCGATCAGGCCGAGGCCCGCCCAGGCCATGACAGCGGTCGGCACCGCCATGGCCCAGTGGCCGCCGGCCATCAGTACGCCGCCCCGCAGCACCGCGCTGCGGTCGGCGAGCCGGCCGCCGGCGGCGGAGACGGAGGCGGCGGTTCCGGCCGACATGCCCATACCGCCGGAGGCGACCGTGTCGGCGAAGCGGAAGGCGAGGATGGTCTGCATGTCGAGGAGCGAGAAGCCTTCCCAGGCCTCGGGCCCGGAGAGGGTGAGCAGGCCTCTGGGCTGGCCGGAGAGGGCACGGTCGTCGCGGGGCGGAGGGCCGCTCCCGGGCTCGATGCCGACTTCGGTTCGCGACATCGACCGCTACTTCCCTATAAGTCGATGGATATCCGGCCTTATCAGGTGATCAAAAAAATACCGGCCGTGATCCGATACCGCCCGTGGTGGACGGGTGGGCGGCATCGGTGATCGAAACGTGACCGGATACGCTGACTTGAGTGATGGCAGCGACCTATCGACAAACCGTGTAACCGCCAGTGGACACCAGCAGACAGGAGACCCCTCGTGACCGTCGTCGGGCCGTTCGGGCTGAGCGTGCGGGACCAGGCTCTGGAAGCCGATGTCCAGGCCGGATTGGCGGCTGTCGAGGAGGGATTGCTCGAAGCCACCAAGAGTGAGGTCCCCTTCATCACCGAGGCCGCCCAGCATCTGGTGCGGGCGGGCGGAAAGCGGTTCCGGCCGCTGCTGGTGATGCTCGCCGCCCAGTTCGGGGACCGGTATGCGCCGGGGGTCGTGCCGTCGGCCGTCGTCGTGGAGCTCACCCATCTGGCGACGCTGTACCACGACGACGTGATGGACGTGGCGGAGGTACGGCGCGGGGTCGACAGCGCGAACACCCGCTGGGGGAACTCGGTTGCCGTACTGACCGGCGATTTCCTCTTCGCGCGGGCGTCGCACATCCTCGCCGACCTCGGGCCCGAGGCGGTTCGGGTGCAGGCCGAGGCGTTCGAGCGGCTGGTCACCGGGCAGATCCTGGAGACGGCGGGGCCGCAGGACGGGCGGGACCCGATCGAGCACTACCTGGATGTGCTGAGCGGGAAGACCGGGTCGCTGGTGGCGGTGTCGTGCCGGTTCGGGGCGATGATGTCGGGCGCCGACGAGACGGTGGTCGATGTGCTGACCCAGTACGGGGAGCGGCTGGGGGTCGCCTTCCAGCTGGCGGACGACGTGCTGGACATCGCGAGCGAGTCTCGTGAGTCCGGGAAGACGCCGGGGACGGACCTCCGGGAAGGCATTCCGACGCTGCCGGTGCTGCGGCTGCGGGAGCGGGCCGAGCGGCTGGGGCTGGCGGAGGATGCCGCGTTGTGCGAGCTGCTGGACTCCGATCTGAGTGACGACGCACGGCTCGCGGAGGCATTGGCCCAGCTTCGGGTGCATCCGGCGTTGGAGCAGGCTCGGCGGGACACGGTGCGGTACGCGGAGGATGCGCGCGCCGCGTTGGCGCCGTTGCCGGACATGGCTGCGAAGGCGGCGTTGATGGAGTTGTGCGACGCGGTGGTGCATCGGGCCGGGTAGGTTCTCGCCCCGTCGCCCCGTCGCCCCGTCGCCCCGTCGCCCCGTCGCCCGCGGCCCCACGCCCCGCCCGTCCCATCTTGAAAGGGCCTCGCCCGCAAGCGCCGGACAGGCCAAGTATGCGTGATGCAGCTCACATATCTGGACTGAGTCCAAACTAAGATCCCCTCCGTATGAATGCCCAGAAGCTGACGCAGGGGGCGTCAGCTGCACTACGGGGAGAAAACAGAATCATGGGCATGAAGACGACGTTCGCGAAGCGCCGTAAGAGCCTGATCGTCACCGCTGTCGCGGTGGCCGCCGCCGGTGGTGTCGCCGCCGCGGTGATTCCCGCCTTCGCCGCCGGAGGCCACCGCGCTGACCACGCGGGCCACGCCGGAGGCGACGCGCAGGGGATCGTGAGCCAGAGTGAAGCCCTCGGCGGCGGCAACGGGGGCACCCTCCTCGCCGCCAGTCTCCGCGGGGCGAACGAGGTGCCGGTCGCGGGCGGACCCGCCGTCGGGGACAAGGACGGTGCCGCCCTGCAGTTCGTGAAGGTCAAGGGCGACAAGGTGTCCGTCGCCGTCACCTGGCGCGGCACCGGCAAGCCGACCGCCCTCCACATCCACCAGGGCGCCAAGGGCACCAACGGCGGCATCAAGGTCGACTTCGGCGGCCTTCTCGGCAAGAGCAAGGGGCACAGCGTCACGGGGACCGTGAAGGTGAAGGACCCCGCCCTCCTCAACACCCTCAAGACCGACCCGAGTTCCTTCTACGCCAACCTGCACACCGCCCAGTTCCCGGGCGGCGCCGTACGGGGACAGCTCCACAAGGTCACCGTCGCCAAGTTCGACTTCCGGGACGCGCTCGACAACTTCCAGGCGTCCGTCATCAAGGGCAAGCAGATCTATGAGTGCAAGCCGGCCGAGGGCGGCGGGTACGCCTTCGCCCAGCGGGACGTCAGCGCCGTACTGAGCGGCCGTATCGCGCACTCCTTCGTCGCACCCAACTCCGGTACACCGCAGTGGATCGCACGCGACGGCAGCGCGGTGACGGGGTCCCTCATCTCCAAGACCCCGAACGGCGACAAGAACATCCCCGAGCTCGACCTGAAGGCCACTCAGTCCGGCAGGCACCACGGCCTGCTGGCCGACACCGCCGAGATCCTGCGGCTGAACACCGTCGGCGGAGTGGCCCCGGCCGGCTCGTGCACACCCGGCGCGATCGTCGGCGTGCCGTACCAGGCGGACTACGTGTTCATCGACGGCTGATCCGCCCACTGCCGCGCCTGATCCGCCTCCTCGGCGGCGGATTCCGCGCGGCGCACGGCGGCGTCTCCCCGATCCGACCCCTACGGGTCGGGGGAGGCGCCGCCTTCGCGTGTCATACCCCAGGTGTACGCGGAGTTGGCTCCGCAGGTTGACGAATCTCTCTGGCCGATTTGGTCAGATGGAGACCACGGAAAACACCACTCCTCACCGATTCGGGTGAGAATGGCGGCTCAGGGTGGGCGAGTGCGGGGTCGCAAGACCCGCGGGAGGCACGAGACGGGCAGCCGCCGCCGACGACGGAGGTAAGGCACACATGGCACCGTACGAATCCGACGACAGCACGACCGCCGGGGAGGTCGACGACCTGCGCGCGGGGCGCCGCAAGGCCGCGCGGTACGTCGTCCCGGTCGCGGTGGTGGGAATCGCGGCGGCGACCATCGGGCTCGTCCCGGCGATCGCCGACTCCGGCGACCCGGACCTGCCGGAGATCACCGCGCAGCAACTCATCGAGAAGATCGCGAAGTCGGACGTCGAGCAGCTGTCCGGCACCTTCAAGATCAGCACCGATCTGGGCCTGCCCGACCTCGGCGGGCTGGAGTCGAGCTTCGCCTCCGGTGCCATGGCGTCGGGATCGGGCGACGGCTCCTCCGCCGACCCCTCGGCCAAGCTGACCGAGCTGGCGTCCGGCACCCACACCCTGCGTCTCGCCGTGGACGGCGAGAACAAGCAGAAGCTCTCCCTGCTGGAGAACGCCTCCGAGTACAGCCTCATCCACAACGGCAAGGACATCTGGGGCTACGACAGCAAGTCGAACGAGGTCTACCACGGCACCGCCGAGGAGGCCCAGAAGGAGAAGGGCAGGACCGAAGAGGTCCCCGCCACTCCCAAGGAGTTCACCGAGGAAGCCCTGAAGGCGGTCGACGACACCACGTCCGTCACCGTCGACGGCACCGCGCAGGTCGCGGGCCGGGACGCCTACCGGCTGCTCATCAAGCCGAAGCAGTCCGGCACCACGGTCGGCGCGATCACCGTGGCGGTGGACGCCAAGACCGGTATGCCGCTGAAGTTCACGCTGACCCCGTCGAGCGGCGGCGCCGCGGTGATCGACGCGGGCTTCACCCAGGTCAGCTTCGCCAAGCCGGACGCCTCCACCTTCGACTTCACCCCGCCCAAGGGCGCGACGGTCACCGAGGAGGGGGCGCTGGAAGGCGCGGCCGAGAAGCACGGCTCGGCGAAGTCCGAGGACGAGTTCCGCAAGGAGTTCGAGAAGGAGTTCGGCGGCCCGAAGTCCGAGGGCGAGCCGGGCAAGGCGGCCGAGGGCGGTCCCGAGGTCATCGGCGAGGGCTGGAACTCCGTGGCCGTCTTCGACACCGGCGGCGAGGGCATGCCGTCCGGCGCCGAGGTCGGCGGCGAAATGGGTGGCTTCCTCGACTCCCTGGGCGACAAGGTCACCGGTAAGTTCGGCTCGGGCACGGTCTTCAAGACCCGCCTGATCAACGCCCTGATGACGGACGACGGCAAGGTCTACGTCGGCGCGGTCGACAAGGACACGCTGGTGAAGGCGGCCGACTCGGGGAAGTGACCCCCGATCGACCGCTGAACCCGTAGTACGCACGGACCGGACCGAGGAGCCTGAGGAGCCTGTGGAGGAACTGACCGCCGCGGAGGGTGACGAGGTCGATCAGCCCGGTGAGCCCGGCCCGGTCGGCGTCATCGACCACGTCGACCAGGTCGACACGGTGATCGCCACCAGCGCGCTCACGAAGCGCTACCGCGGCGGGCAGCTCGCCGTGGACGGTCTCGACCTGACCGTCCCGGCGGGCAGCGTCTTCGGCTTCCTCGGTCCGAACGGCTCGGGCAAGACCACCACCATCCGCATGCTGATGGGCCTGATCGAGCCCACTTCCGGTACGGCGCGGGTGCTCGGCCGCCCCATGCCCCGGGGCGCACGCGCCGTACTGCCACACGTCGGCGCGCTCATCGAGGGGCCCGCCCTGTACGGCTTCCTCTCCGGCCGCGACAACCTCCTGCGGTACGACGCCGCCGACCCGACCGCCGATCCGCGCACCCGGCGCACCCGCGTCGCGGCCGCGCTGGACCGGGTGGGCCTGACGGCGGCCGGCGGCAAGAAGGCCAAGGCGTACTCGCTCGGCATGAAGCAGCGGCTCGGGCTCGCGGCCGCGCTGCTCCAGCCGCGCAGGCTTCTCGTCCTGGACGAGCCGACCAACGGGCTCGATCCCCAGGGCATGCGCGAAATACGGTCGCTGATCAGGGAGTTGGCCTCCGACGGTACGACCGTCTTCCTCTCCTCCCACCTCCTCGACGAGATCGAGCAGGTCTGCACACACGCGGCCGTGATGGCCCAGGGCCGGCTGATCACCCAGGGCGCGGTGGCGGAGCTGGCGACCGGGGCACGCGCCAGGCTCGTCGTGACCACACCCGACACCGCCGACGCGGCCCGGGTGCTGAAGGAGCAGGGCGCCGGTGACGTCGTCATCACCGACGACCGGGTGACGGCGGAACCTCCGGACCGCGATCTGGCCGACGTCAACGCGGCGCTGGTGAAGGCCGGCATCCGGGTCCGGGGCTTCGGCGTCGAGCGGGCCTCTCTGGAGGACGCGTTCGTGGCGCTCACGGGGGAGGGCTTCGATGTCGCGGGCTGAAGCGATCCCGGGGGTCGAAGCGACCCGCAAACCCAGCCCGCTGTGGACCTTCGGACTCCTCCGCAGCGAGCTGCTCACCACCTTCCGGCGCTGGCGCACCCTCGCGCTGCTCGCCGTGCTGGCCGCCGTGCCGATCCTGGTCGGGATCGCCGTGAAGATCGAGACCGGCGGCGGTTCATCGGCGGGAGGCGGTGGTCCGGAGGGCGGAGGCGGCCCGGCGTTCATCTCGCAGATCACCAACAACGGCCTGTTCCTGGTCTTCACCGCGCTGGCCGCGACGCTGCCGTTCTTCCTGCCGATGGCGATCGGCGTCATCGCGGGCGACGCGATAGCCGGCGAGGCGAACGCGGGCACCCTGCGCTATCTCCTCGTAGCCCCCGCCGGACGCACCCGCCTGCTCCTCACCAAGTACGCGACCACGATGGCCTTCTGCGTGGTGGCCACCCTCGTGGTCGCGGTCTCGGCGCTCACGGTCGGGGCGCTGCTCTTCCCGCTCGGCGAACTCACGACCATCTCCGGCACCCGGATCAGCTTCGCCGAGGGGCTGGTCAGAGCCCTGCTGATCGCCCTTGTCGTCGCCGCGTCACTCATCGGCGTGGCCGCGCTCGGCCTGTTCGTGTCGACGCTGACCAACAGCGGCATCGCGGCGATGGCGACCACGGTCGGCCTGCTGATCACCGTCCAGATCCTCGACCAGATCCCCCAGCTCCACGCGATCCAGCCGTACTTCTTCTCGCACTACTGGCTGTCCTTCGCGGACCTGATGCGCGAACCCGTCTACTGGGACGACCTGGTCAAGAACCTCGGCATCCAGGCCCTCTACGCGGCGGTGTTCGGCTCGGCGGCGTGGGCGAGGTTCACGGCGAAGGACATCACGGCCTAGACCGACCCGACCGAGGGCCGCGGGGCCTACGGCGTCTCGTACGGGAAGCGCGCCAGCGGTGCCTCCCGGGCGAGGAACGTCTTCGCCCGGGTCAGCGCCTCGGCGTCGTCGAGCACATCACCGGGCTTGCTGCCGTTGCCGAGCAGCACCCCGCCGAAGCGCATCCCCAGGTACGCGGCGGAGTTGCTGAGCGTCCCGACCAGGGGATCGGCGACCTCCTGCTCCTCGTGCGCGAGCGCGGTGACGCCCCACAGGGTGCGCCCGGCCATGGTCGCCTTGAAGTCGATGCCGGGGGTGCGCAGCCAGCCCGACCAGTAGTCGAGGTAGCGCTTGACGTGGGCGGACACCGCGTACCAGTACAGCGGCGAGGCGATCACGATGTCCGTCGCCGCGAGCGTCGCGTCGAGCAGCAGCGCCACATTGCCCTCCGTGGGGCGCACATGGTCGCTGTCGTGCCGCAGGTCCTCGAAGTCGGGCAGCGGATGCTCGGCCAGATCGATCCACTGCTGTTCGACATCCTCGGGCAGCTGCTCGGCGGCCCTGCGGGCGAGCAGCTCGGTGTTGCCGTCGGGGCGGCTGCTGCCGAGAACGAACAGAAAGCGGCGGGTCATGGGTCCCCCAAAGGTCGGCCGTCGGCGGGCCGGAAGGTCGGCGTACGACAACTAATAGCATGTGCATTATATGCGTGCGCATGAAGAAGTCCAGGGCCCGAGGTGCGCCTCGGCGGCCCTGGCCACCGCGAGCAGCAGCGACTCCGCGCCGTGCGCCGCCACCAACTGGAGTCCGACCGGGCAGCCGTCCGGCCCGAGGCCCGCCGGGATGCTGATCGCCGGGTGCCCGCTCAGGTTGAACGCCCAGGTGAGCGCGGTGGAGTAGCGCTCGCCCGGGCCGTCGTGGCCGTGCGGTGGGGTCGGGGCGGTCGGCGTCAGCAGCAGCCGGGCGTCGGCGAACAGGGCGGCCAGGCGGCCGTCGTTCGCGGCGCGGATGCGATGAGCCTCGCGGGTGAGGGCGGGCCCGGCGTCAGGGTTGCGCAGGGCGAGCCACGCCGGGGCGGGATCGTCCAGGCGCAGAGGAGCGCGCGGGCGCGCCCGCCGTATCGCGCCGGACTCGGTGAGCCGTACGGCCGCGGCGTGGGCGACGGCGACCACGTCCGGGTCGGGGGAGTCGAAGCCGAGGTCCGGGGACCATACGGCGGGCGGGGCGTCGTTCGGGGCGGCCGCCCTGTCGGAGTCGGGCACGACCTCACCGGGCTCGGGTGTCGCGTCCCCCGACACCACTCTCCAGTAGGCCGCCGCATCCCCCACGCACCGCGCGAGCACCCCCGGCGCCATCAGTCCGGTGCGGTCGGCCGTCGGCAACCGTCCGTTGCCGACCTTCAGCCCGACGACCCCGCACCACGCCGCCGGAATCCGCACCGACCCGGCCCCGTCGTTCCCGGTCGCGAGCGGCACCAGCCCCGCCGCGACGGCCGCCGCGGAACCTGCCGAGGAGCCGCCCGGAGTGCGGTCGTGACGCCAGGGGTTGACCGTAGGGCCGTGTCGGCCGAGTCCCCAGGTCTGCCAGACGGTTCCCGGTCCCGGTACGGATGTCGCGCCAACGGCCACGCACCCCGCCGCGAGCAGCGGACCCGCTGTGGTCAGCCCCCGCCGCCCCTTGACGCCGATCGGTACGCCGGCCAGCGGCAGGTGTTCTCCCGCGTCCACCCGCGCGTCGACTTCGGCGGCCCGTCGAAGAGCCTCCTCTCTCCATACCTCGATGAAGGCGGACAGGAGTGGGTCGGCTCGCTCTATCCGGTCGAGCGTCTGCGCGGCGACCTCGGCCGCGCGGAGGGTGCCCGAGCGTACGGCTGCGGCGATCTCCCCGGCGGAGAGGGTGGGGGCGGGCGTGGTCGTCATGGGGCGATTGTCCGCGAGGGGGTTGAAAGGGGCGACGCGCCTGCAAGGGCGTTGCCGATCAAGCCGTCGAACTCAGCGTGCCCGGCCGGTCAGCCGGCCCAGTGCCTCGGCCTCCCTGGGCGGCCGGCCACCCAGATCGCCGAGCCGCCAAGCCGGTACCCACGGCACGCGGTACACGTCGATCACCGACTCGATGACCTTGACGTGTTCGGCGAGCGGGCGTGGAAGCCGGCCCGGTGCGTCCGCGACCAGGACCACGGCGTCGAGGTCGAGCCCGTGCGGTGCCTCGCCGCGCCGGAAGACCTCCAGGGCGTTCACGGAGGCGGCCAGTCCGGCGGCATGTGTACGGGCCACGAGCAGCACCGACGGCGGATCGGCCGGGCCCGGCCAGTGCCGGCCGCAGTCGTGGCCGCCGTAGACCGCGGCGAGCGTGGAGACACCCGCCCCGCCGTGCACGCCGACCCATGAGAAACGCCGGGGTCCACCGGCGGAGGGGGAGTGCGGCGGCTCCTCAGGGAGGGCGACCGGCCCCCGGATCCAGATCTCCGGCCCCGGCTGCGGCCGCCCCTGCTGTACATGCACGTCAGTGCGCATGCCCGCACTCCTCCCTCGTCACGCCACCGATCTTCGCGTCAGGCATGAGAACGCTATGACGTGGCACAAGCTCCTGGAACGAGTCTGTGACGCCCCGGTGACGTCCGCACCGCGCGCGGCCGGAGAGACTCGAGAGTACGTGTACGACGTGTCCGGCCTGTACGACGGACCTGGACGCCGGGGAACGGCACCGCGGGCGAGAGGGAGCACCATGGAACCCGAACGCGCCGTCCGTGACCTCCCCGGCGCATGCGAGTGAGGGAAGCGATGCCTCGACTGAGCCGCGCGAAGAAGCGGGACCAGAATCACGCCGCCGAGGCCGCCTCCGTGGCCGCGCCGATCGATGTGCACGTCCCGGCCGCCGGTCCGGGCGCGGGCGGCGCGTCGATCGGCGGCGTACCCGTCGGCGCGGCTCCCGGCGAGGAGATCCAGCACGTCGTCCTGACCCACCTCCAGCGCATCGCCCTCGCGGCCGGCCACCCCGTGCACGCCACCGTCCACGACGAGCGCATCGGCTACGTCGTCCCGCTGCTGGTGGAGCAGGACGGGTCCAGCCGCTACACCGCCGAACCGGTGCGCACGGCTCCGCCCGCGCCCCCGGCACCGCTCGCGCTCCCGGCCGCCGCGACGAGCGCCCCCGCGCCGGATGCGGCGCCGCATCGGGACACCCACACCCATGTCCTACGGCCGCTGCCGGACCGGGCGCAGGAAGCCCCGCCCACCTTCCGGCTGCGCTCGCTGCCCGAGCCGGTGCGGGACACCGCGCCCGGCACGGTGGCGCCGCCGCTGGGGGAGTTCGGCCCACCGCCACGCATGGACGCCGGGCCGGAGCCGACGGACGTATCTCAGACTGCCGTACCGCAGACGGCCGTACGGCAGGATGCCGTACCGCAGGCCGCCGCATGGCAGGACGCCGTACCGCAGGGCGACCTGCCGCAAGACGCCGTACCGCAGCCCGGCCGGCCGACTTCCGTCGTACCCGAGGCCGATCAGGTGCCGGACGGAGTGAGCGACCCCATCCCGCTGTCCGACCCGGCGCCCCTTCCCGTCTCGTCGCCGGCCGCCCGGGGACCCGTCCTGGTGGCCGGCCCGGCCCCGGACCCGGAGCTCGATCCCGACCCCAAGCCCGCCCCACCCCGAGGCTTCGACGCAGTGGCCGAAGCCATGTTCGGCGATGCGCCGCCCGGCGCCACGACCACCGCCGACACCTCCCCCTTCGCCGAACCGAGCGCGCGGATCAACGACGCCGTCAAGGCGGGGCGGACGGCGGAGGCGGCGGAGCTCGCGGAGCGGACCGTGGCGGAGGCGTCGGCGGTGCTGGGGCCGGAGCACCCCGAGGTGCTGCGGATCCGTGAACTCACCGCGTACATCGCCTACTTGGCGGGCGACCCGGAGCGCGCCTTCGCGCTGGCCCTCGACGTGGCGCGGCGGCACCACCGTGCCCGGGACGCGGAGGCGGCGTACGGCAGCCTGCACGGCGCGGCCACGGCCTGGCGCGCCGTACGGGACCCGGCACTGGGTCTGCACCTTGGCCGTGACCTGCTGGGTCTGTGGGACGAGCTCATGGCCGAGGGCGGCCCGGCCGTCGACGACGTCGAGGAACTGGAGTCGGCCCGTGCGCGCATGGACCGACTCACCGCCCGAGCCGCCAAGTCGGCCGAACCGCCCAGGAGCTGAGTCAGGGTGTGTGAGTCAGCCGGTCACTCCGACAGCTCCCACACCGCGTACGCGACGGCGTCGCTGTTGCGGTTGAGGGCGGTGTCGTTGATGTTGGACGTGGTGTCGCAGGACGAGTGGTAGCAGCGGTCGAAGGACTGCCCGGAGGTGCCGCCCCACTTCGTCACCTGCGCCGCCGTCTTCGCGCGGCTCGCCCCGGTGAACAGCCCGCCCACCGGCACGCCCGCGCTCTTGAACGGTGCGTGGTCGGAGCGGCCGTCGCCCTCGGTCTCGATCTCCGTGGCGACGCCGAGGCCGGCGTAGTAGTCCTTGAAGGTCTTCTCGATCGCGGGGTCGTCGTCGTAGACGAAGTAGCCCGGGTTGGGCGAGCCGATCATGTCGAAGTTCAGATAGCCGCTGATCTTCGCGCGGTTGGCGGATGAGAGGTTGTTGACGTAGTAGCGGGAGCCGACTAGCCCCAGCTCCTCCGCGCCCCACCAGGCGAACCGCAGATGCTTGGTGGGCTGGTAGCCGGCCCGCGACACGGCGAGCGCGGTCTCCAGGACGGCCGCGGAGCCGGAGCCGTTGTCGTTGATGCCGGGGCCGGAGGAGACACTGTCGAGGTGGGAGCCGGCCATGACGATTTGGTTGGCGTCGCCGCCGGGCCAGTCGGCGATCAGGTTGTAGCCGGTGCGGCCGGAGGACGTGAACTGCTGGATGCTCGTCGTGTATCCGGCGGCGTCCAGCTTGGCCTTCACATAGTCGAGGGATGCCTTGTAGCCGGGGCGGCCGTGGGCGCGGTTGCCACCGTTGGCGGTGGCTATGGACTGGAGCTGGGTGAGGTGGGCCTTGACGTTGGCCACGGGGATGTCGGGGGCGGCGGCCAGGGCCTCGGATCTGGGCGCCGCGTCGGCTATGGATCCGCTGGTCAGCAGCGTGGCGGTCGCGACTGCGGCGGCCGCCGACGCGCGCCAGGAGACGGAGAGCTTCATGTGGGGGGCTCCGAATTCCTAGGGAATCACGGGGATTCCTCAGTGAATGGGGTGCCTTGGATGGTCCGGGTGATTCTGACCCTCCGTCAAGAGCGCTATTCGGACGGGGAGTTCGGATAGGGAAAACCCTATGTCCGGCGCAAGCCCCAGCCGCGGGCCCCACATGATGTGCGCCACGGACCCACGTGCCTACTGCACGCAGAACTCGTTCCCCTCCGGATCCGACATCACCGTCCACTGCCCCGACGGCTCGTTCACCTGCCGCAGCACACTCGCCCCCAACCCCTCCAGCCGCTCGACCTCTCCCTCGCGCCCCCCGGCCGCCGCGTGCAGATCGAGATGGATCCGGTTCTTGACGGTCTTCTCCTCCGGCACCCGCTGGAACAGCAGCCGCCGGCCCAGCCCGGTGCCGCTGTCCTTGTCGTACGGGTCGTCCGGATGCCGTACGGCCACCAGGTCCCGGAACGCGAGCCGGGCGTGGAACTCTACGGCTGCCTCCCGGGGCAGCGCGCCTAGTTCCAGCAGCCGTTCGATGAGGGCGTTGTTGTCCTCGACCTCGTAGTGCAGCGCGGCGGCCCAGAAGTCGGCCTGCGACTGGGGGTTGGCGCAGTCGATGACGAGCTTCCAGTGGAGGGGGGTGGGGGTGGTTGCGGGTGCCTGCGTTGGCTGTGTCATGCGACCACTCAAAGGGGTGCGGCAGTGGCGCCGCAATGAGAATCGCCGGTCGGTCGCTCTCTATGCCGGTCCAGGTAGTCGAGCCCGTCCGGCGTTTGAGGACGAGGCCCGTTCGGGGCCGAAGCGGGGGTCCGGGGGCGGCAGCCCTCGGATCAGGCGTCCACTGCGGCGGACGCCGGCTTCTCGAGCCGCGGCACGCTGATCGCGCTCACCCTGCCCCGCCGCGCGGAGCGCCACGCGTCCGCCGTCAGCAGCGTCAACGCCAGCCACACCAGCGCGAACCCGGCCCACCGCTCGGCGGGCATGGCCTCGTGGAAGTACAGGACGCCGAGCAGGAACTGGAACACCGGTGCCAGGTACTGCAGCAGCCCCAGCGTCGACAGGGGCACCCGTATGGCGGCCGCGCCGAAGCACACGAGCGGCAGGGCGGTGACGACTCCGGTGGCCGCGAGCAGCGCCACGTGCCCGGGTCCCTCCGAGGTGAACGTCGACTTGCCCTGCGCAGAAAGCCAGGCCAGATACGCCACGGCGGGCAGGAACTGGATCGCGGTCTCGGCGGCCAGCGACTCGACGCCGCCCAGGTTGACCTTCTTCTTCACCAGCCCGTATGTGGCGAAGGAGAACGCGAGGACGAGCGAGATCCACGGGGGCTCGCCGTAGCCCACGGTCAGCACGACCACGGCCGCGAAACCGACCCCGACCGCCGCCCACTGCACGGGCCGCAGCCGCTCCTTGAGCAGCAGCACGCCCATCGCGATCGTGACGAGCGGGTTGATGAAGTACCCGAGCGAGGCCTCCACCACATGGCCCGAGTTCACGGACCAGATGTAGACGCCCCAGTTGACGGTGATCACGCCCGCGGCCACGGCGATCAACGCCAGCCGCCTGGGCTGCCGTATCAGCTCGCCCGCCCAGGCCCAGCGGCGTACGACGAGCAGCGCGACCACCACGAAGACAAGGGACCAGGCCATCCGGTGGGCGAGGATCTCGATCGCGCCGGCGGGCTTCAGCAGAGGCCAGAAGAGGGGGACGAGCCCCCACATGCCGTACGCCGCGAAGCCGTTCAGCAGCCCCATCCGCCGCTCACCCCTGGACGTCCCGGTCACGGCCCCTCCTTCATGCCCGCACATGGCCGCGTCCCTACAGCGGCCCGCACGAAGGTAACGCCGAAAGCCCCCGCCTGTCATGCCCGTATCGCCATACGGTCATGACAGGCCGGGGGCGGGGGAACCCGGAGGAACTCAGCCCTTGAGCGCGGCCGCGATCGACTCGGCGATCGGGGTGGTCGGACGGCCGGCCAGGCGGGACAGATCCCCGCTGTCCACGACCAGCTCGCCCTTCTCCACGGAGGCGTCCACCCCGGCGATGACCGCGGCCACCGGCTCGGGCAGTCCGGCGCCGGCCAGGATGCCGGTGAAGACCTCGACGGAGACGGGGTTCTCGGCGATCTCCTTGCCGGTCTGCCGGCTCAGCTCGGCGGCGTACTCGGCGAAGCTCCAGGCGATGTCGCCACCCAGCTCGTACGTCTTGTTCTCGTGCCCCTCGCCGGTCAGTACGGCGACCGCGGCGGCCGCGTAGTCGGCGCGGGAGGCGGAGGAGACCCGGCCCGCGCCGGCGGCGTGGGTGACCGCGCTGTGTTCCAGGACCGGGGCGAGGTTCTCGGTGTAGTTCTCGTGGTACCAGCCGTTGCGCAGCAGCGCATACGGCAGCCCCGACTCCAGGAGTGCCTCCTCGGTGCCGCGGTGATCGTCGGCGAGGGCGGCCGTCAGGCTGCCGGGGGCGCTGGTGTAGGCGAGCAGGGCGACGCCGGCGGCCTTGGCGGCGGCGATGACGGCCTTGTGCTGGCCGACACGGTCGTTGCCGACCTCGCTGCCGGATATGAGCAGCACCTTGTCGCCGGCCGCGAAGAGTCCGTCGAACGTCTCGGGGGTGTTGTAGTCGGCGATGGCGAGCCGCACGCCGCGCTCGGCGAGGTCGGCGGCCTTCTCGGGGGTACGGACGACGGCGGTCACCTGGTCGGCCGGGACCTTCTCCAGCAGCTGCTCCACGACATGGCGGCCCAGGTTTCCGGTGGCTCCGGTGACGACGATGCTCATGATCAGAACTCCTTGTGGGGTGCGGTGGCACTAACCCTAGGAGATGCGCTAACTCTGCGAAAGTACCCACTTTGAAGTAAGGTACTGGCATGGCAGTAAGTAGCGTGGAGAGCGCGACGACCGGCAAGTACGACATCGGCGAGCAGATGTGCCCGTACCGCCTGGTCCTGGAGCATGTCACCAGCCGCTGGGGCGTCCTCGTCCTGATCGAGCTGCTGGACCGCCCCTACCGCTTCAGCGAACTGCGCCGTGCGATCGGCCGGGTCAGCGAGAAGATGCTGACCCAGACCCTCCAGACCCTGGAACGCGACGGCCTGGTCCACCGCGACGCCAAGCCCGTGATCCCCCCACGGGTCGACTACTCCCTCACCGACCTGGGCCGCGAGGCGGCGGAGCAGGTGCGGGGGCTGGCGCTGTGGACCCAGGAGCGGATGGGGCAGGTGGAGAAGGCGCGCGAGGTGTACGACGCGCGCAAGGACGGCGCCGAGCAGGGCTGACCTGCGGGCCTTCGGGCTGTGCCGGAGGAACTCCTACGGTGTGAGGGCCTGGGCGCCGCGGCGCGTCCAGGCCCTCACCATGCCGTCGGTTCAGCCGTCGGTCAGCCGACGACCGTCCAGGTGTCCCCGCCCGCCAGCAGTGCGGCCAGATCCCCCTTGCCGTTCTGCTCGATCGCCGTGTCCAGCTGGTCGGCCATCTGGGTGTCGTAGACCGGGCGCTCCACCGAGCGGAACACGCCGATCGGGGTGTGGTGCAGGGTGTCCGGGTCGGCCAGCCGGGACAGGGCGAAGGCGGTGGTCGGGGACGTGGAGTGGGCGTCGTGGACCAGGATCTGCGACTCGTTCTCCGGGGTGACGGTGACGACCTTCAGGTCGCCGGTCTGCGCGTCGCGGACGACACCGCGCGCACCGTCCGTGCCGAAGCTGATCGGCTGCCCGTGCTCCAGACGGATCACCGCCTCCTCCGCCTGCTGCCGGTCCTTGAGGACCTCGAAGGCACCGTCGTTGAAGATGTTGCAGTTCTGGTAGATCTCGATCAGCGCGGTGCCCTTGTGGGCGGCCGCCTCGCGCAGCACCTGGGTGAGGTGCTTGCGGTCGGAGTCCACCGTGCGTGCCACGAAGGACGCCTCCGCGCCGATGGCGAGGGACACCGGGTTGAAGGGCGCGTCCAAGGAGCCCATCGGCGTCGACTTGGTGATCTTGCCGACCTCGGAGGTCGGGGAGTACTGGCCCTTCGTCAGACCGTAGATCCGGTTGTTGAACAGCAGGATCTTGAGGTTGACGTTGCGTCGCAGGGCGTGGATCAGATGGTTGCCGCCGATCGACAGCGCGTCGCCGTCGCCCGTGACCACCCACACCGACAGGTCCCGGCGCGACGAGGCCAGGCCCGTCGCGATGGCCGGGGCGCGGCCGTGGATGGAGTGCATCCCGTAGGTGTCCATGTAGTACGGGAAGCGGGAGGAACAGCCGATGCCCGAGACGAAGACGATGTTCTCCTTGGCCAGACCCAGCTCCGGCATGAAGCCCTGGACCGCGGCGAGGATCGCGTAGTCACCGCAGCCGGGGCACCAGCGCACTTCCTGGTCGGTCTTGAAGTCCTTCATGGACTGCCGGGCCACGGCCTTGGGGACGAGCGAGAGCGCCTCGATCGTGCCCGTGCCTTCCGCGGACGTCTCAGGCATCGATGGCCTCCTTGAGAGCCTTGGCAAGCTGTTCCGCCTTGAACGGCATGCCATTGACCTGGTTGTACGAGCGGGCGTCCACCAGGTACTTCGCCCGGACCAGGGTGGCGAGCTGACCGAGGTTCATCTCGGGGATCACCACCTTCTCGTAGTGCCCGAGTACCACGCCCAGGTTGCGGGGGAACGGGTTCAGATGACGCAGATGCGCCTGCGCGATCGACTCGCCCGCGGCACGCAGCCGGCGCACCGCCGCCGTGATCGGGCCGTACGTCGATCCCCAGCCCAGCACCAGCGTCTTCGCCTCGTGCGGGTCGTCGACCTCGAGGTCCGGCACATCGATGCCGTCGATCTTGGCCTGGCGGGTGCGCACCATGAACTCGTGGTTGGCCGGGGCGTACGAGATGTTGCCCGTGCCGTCCTCTTTCTCGATGCCGCCGATGCGGTGCTCCAGACCCGGCGTGCCCGGGATCGCCCACGGCCGGGCGAGGGTCTGCGCGTCACGCTTGTACGGCCAGAAGACCTCGCTGCCGTCCTCCAGGGTGTGGTTCGGGCCCTGCGCGAACTGCACGGTCAGATCCGGCAGCTCGTCCAGCTCCGGGATCCGCCAGGGCTCGGAGCCGTTGGCCAGATAGCCGTCCGACAGCAGCATCACCGGGGTGCGGTACGTCAGCGCGATCCGCGCCGCCTCCAGGGCCGCGTCGAAGCAGTCGGCCGGGGTGCACGGGGCGACGATCGGCACCGGCGCCTCGCCGTTGCGGCCGAACATCGCCTGCAGCAGGTCCGCCTGCTCGGTCTTGGTCGGCAGCCCCGTCGACGGACCACCGCGCTGGATGTCGATCACCAGCAGCGGCAGCTCGAGAGAGACCGCGAGCCCGATGGTCTCCGACTTCAGGGCCACTCCGGGACCGGAGGTCGTGGTCACCGCGAGCGAGCCGCCGAAGGCCGCCCCCAGCGCCGCGCCGATGCCGGCGATCTCGTCCTCGGCCTGGAAGGTCCGTACGCCGAAGTTCTTGTGCCGGCTCAGCTCATGCAGGATGTCCGAGGCCGGGGTGATCGGGTACGAGCCCAGATACAGCGGCAGGTCCGCCTGGCGGGACGCGGCGATCAGTCCGTAGGACAGTGCGAGGTTGCCCGAGATGTTCCGGTAGGTGCCCACCGGGAACGCCGTCGTCGCCGGGGCGATCTCGTAGGAGACGGCGAAGTCCTCGGTCGTCTCGCCGAAGTTCCAGCCCGCGCGGAACGCGGCGATGTTCGCGGCCGCGATGTCGGGTTTCTTGGCGAACTTCGACTTCAAAAATCTCTCGGTGCCCTCGGTCGGCCGGTGGTACATCCAGCTCAGCAGGCCCAGCGCGAACATGTTCTTGCTGCGCTCGGCCTCCTTGCGCGTGAGGTCGAACTCCTTCAGCGCCTCGACCGTCAGCGTCGTCAGCGGCACCGGGTGGAGGCTGTAGCCGTCGAGCGAGCCGTCCTCCAGCGGCGAGGTGTCGTAGCCCACCTTCTGCATCGCCCGTTTGGTGAACTCGTCCGTGTTGACGATGATCTCCGCGCCGCGCGGCACATCGCCCAGGTTGGCCTTGAGGGCCGCCGGGTTCATCGCCACCAGCACGGTCGGTGCGTCGCCCGGCGTCAGGATGTCGTGGTCGGCGAAATGCAGCTGAAAGGAGGACACGCCCGGCAGGGTTCCGGCGGGGGCGCGGATCTCGGCGGGGAAGTTCGGCAATGTCGAAAGGTCGTTGCCGAAGGACGCCGTTTCCGAGGTGAAACGGTCGCCGGTGAGCTGCATACCGTCGCCCGAGTCCCCCGCGAAACGAATGATCACCCGGTCCAGCCGGCGGACGTCCTTCGTCGTCCCTGCCGGTTTGCGCTGCTCTCCCACGACGGCTTCGTCGGCCTGCTCCGCTGGGCTACTGACCTGGCTGGTCACTGAACTGGACCTCCTTCGAGGCGGCTGTCTGGGCTGGCCTTCCCGCAAGCCTTCCCAGGATCAACCCTACGTCCGCAAAGGTCGCCCTCCCTGGGCCATTCGCATGACGGACATGGATTTGGAACGCTTCGCCACCCTGACTTGTCATGGTTTACACGCCCCCCGGCGCTGCTTTTGAAGACGCTCCCCGCTCTTCGTTCGGTTGCCGTGCCGGCGCCCGTGCCGTGGATGCCGCCGGAGCGGTCACCCGCTCGACTGACACGGGGTCGGCCCGTCAGGAGTTCAGGTAGGTGAGTACGGCGAGCACACGTCGGTGATCCCCGTCGCTCTGGGACAGCCCGAGCTTGAGGAAGATGTTGCTGACGTGCTTCTCGACGGCGCCGTCGCTCACCACCAGCTGCCGGGCGATGGCGGAGTTGGTCCGCCCCTCGGCCATCAGTCCCAGGACCTCCCGCTCCCGTGGGGTGAGTCCCGCGAGTACGTCCTGCTTACGGCTGCGGCCCAGCAGCTGGGCGACGACCTCCGGGTCGAGGGCCGTACCCCCTTGGGCCACGCGCACCACCGCGTCCACGAATTCCCGGACCTCCGCCACACGGTCCTTCAGCAGATAGCCGACTCCGCGGCTGGAACCGGCCAGCAGCTCTGTGGCGTACCGCTCCTCCACGTACTGCGACAGTACGAGTACCCCGAGTCCGGGATGTGCCTTGCGCAGCAGCACCGCCGCCCGGACCCCTTCGTCGGTGTGCGTCGGCGGCATCCGTACGTCCGCGACCACCACATCCGGCAGCTCGCCCTGTCCGTCCAGCTCCGTGATGGTCTTGACCAGCGCTTCGCCGTCTCCCACCCCCGCCACGACCTCGTGCCCACGGTCGGTCAACAGCCGGGTCAGCCCCTCCCTGAGCAGCACCGAATCCTCGGCGATGACCACCCGCACCCTGTCCTCCACGATCCTCGGCCCCCCGAGCCTTGGCATTCGGCCGAGCATGCCCCGGCCCTGTCGTCCTCGCGACCTCAGTATCCCGCGATCGGCTCTTCCGCACCGGGCCTGTGGATAACTGCCGGCCGGAGTTCGGATCGCGTGGGGAAAAAGGGAGCGTTTTCGGGGCGCGTGCTCGTGAAATTGCTCAGGGGGTGCTTGCGAACACACGGAAATCCGGCTCCGAACCGATCGGAGCCGGATCCCGCACACGGCGGGCCGAACGGCCCACCCGAACTACACGGTCCGCCAGGGAAGCTCCGCCGTCACCCGGGTCGGCCCCCCGACCGGCGAGTCGACCACCAGAATCCCGTCCACCGCGTCCAGCCGCTCGGCCAGCCCCGCCAGCCCCGAGCCGCTGGAGGTGTCCGCACCGCCGACGCCGTTGTCCACGACCTGCAGCATCAGACGGTTCTCCACCCGCCACACATCCACCGCCGCCCAGGTGGCCCGCGCATGCTTGCTGATGTTCTGCAGCAGCTCCGACACCGTGAAGTACGCGATCCCCTCGATCGCGGGCACCGGCCGCTCCTCCAGATCGACCTGGACCTCCACCGGCACCGTGCACCGCGAGGCCACAGCCGACAGGGCCGCGTCCAGCCCCCGGTCGGTCAGGACCGCCGGATGGATCCCGCGTGCCAGATCACGCAGCTCCTGAAGGGCCGTCTTCACCTCGCCGTGCGCCTCGTCGACCATCCGCGCCGCGGCCTGCGGGTCCTCCGTCAGCTTCTCCTTCGCGAGACCGAGATCCATGGCCAGGGCCACCAGCCGGGCCTGGGCACCGTCATGCAGGTCGCGCTCGATGCGCCGCAGGTCGGCGGCGGCCGTATCGACCACGACACCGCGGTCGGACTCCAGCTCCACCACGCGTGTGGCGAGCCGCGACGGGCCGAGCAGGCCGTGCACCAGCAGCCGGTCCACCGTCGTCAGCGCCCGCACGATCCAGGGCGTGGCCAGCGTGAAGAGCAGGCCCACGAGCGCGGTGACCGTGATCTCGAAGGGGTTGTCGAGGTAGATGCGGTGGGTCTCGTCGCCGTACAGCTGAAGGCCGTCCTGACCGGTCCACATCGGGAAGACCCAGAACCACAGCGGATACGTCAGCAGTGCCCAGCCGTACGCCCAGACGTTCACGGCGACGACGAAGGAGAACGTCGCCCACGGCATGTGCAGCACCGCGTACAGCAGCGACCGCCAGGACGTCCCGCTCTTCAGTACGGCGCCCATCCATCCCATGAAGCCGCGCCGGCGCATCCGCAACGGCTCCGGCTCGGCCACCTCCATGTGCAGCAGCGCACGCGCGCGTGCCCGCTCCAGCGCCCCGAAACCCCGGCAGCCGGCCAGGCCCGCCGCCAGCACCGGGATGCCGAGGAACGTCACCAGCAGGCCCACGCCCAGCGACACCATCGTCACGGCGTACACGAAGAGCAGCACGCTGATCGGGAGGCCGAGCAGCACATAGCCGAACTCGCGCCAGCTGCGTGCCTCGAACGGCGCCCGCAGCCCGGCGGGCAGCCGGTGCCGCCGCTCGCCGCCGTGCTCGGGTAGGCCGCGCTCGGGGAAACCGAGCCCGTGCCCGTAGCCCTGTCCGTAGTCCGTGGCCATCGGTGTCGTCCGTTCTCCTCGTCCCGTCAGCCCCGCGGGGGCTGTGCCGTCGTACCTCCACCCTCCTGGACCACGGGTCCACGGAACATGGAGGCCGTCGGCCTCTTGAACGGGGGGTTTTCCCTACCCCTGCCCGCCGGCGCGATCCCGCCAGGGCAGCTCGGCCGTCACGGTCGTGGGGCCGCCGCGCGGTGACTCGATGACGAAGAGTCCGTCCACCGCGTCCAGCCGGTCGGCGAGCCCGCGCATGCCCGTGCCGCCGTCGAGGCGCGCACCTCCGCGCCCGTCGTCCCACACCTGGATCAGCAGCCGGTCGTCCGAGCGCCACACCTCCACCGAAGCCGACTTCGCCGCGCTGTGCTTGCTGACGTTCTGCAGCAGCTCGGAGACGGTGAAGTAGGCGATGCCCTCGATGGCCGCCACCGGTCTGGCCGGCAGGTCGACGGTCACCTTCACCGGCACCGTGCAGCGCGAGGCGACCGAGGACAGGGCGGCGTCCAGGCCGCGGTCGGTCAGTACGGCCGGATGGATGCCGCGCGCCAGATCGCGCAGCTCCTGGAGCGCGAGCTTCACCTCGCCATGCGCCTCCTCGACCATCGAGGCCGCCGTGTCGGGGTCCTCCAGGAGCTTCTCCTTGGCCAGACCCAGCCCCATGGCGAGGTTGACCAGCCGGGCCTGGGCGCCGTCGTGCAGGTCGCGTTCGATGCGCCGCAGATCGGCGGCCGCCGTGTCCACGACGACCCCGCGGTCCGACTCCAGTTCGGCGATACGGCGCTCCAGCTCGTCGGAGGGCGACAGCAGGCCGCGCACCATCGCGCGGTCCGCGTTCGCCAGGCCCCGCGCGATGAACGGCAGCACCGGCCACAGCACGAACAACGAGGTCAGCGTGATGACGAAGGTGAGGATGCCCCAGGGAAGCCGGATGAAGTCGTACAGGATCGTGCGCCAGCCGACCGGGTCCTTCAGCGCCTGCCACAGCTGCGGGAAGAAGCCGTCCTTGCCACCGCGCAACGGCAGCGGACTCGGCTCCTCCACCCGCACCCCGAGCAGCGCACGCGCGCGTGCGCGCTCCATCTTGCCCAGCTGCCGCGCGCCCACCAGCCCCGCCGCGAGCAACGGGAACCCGATCACCGTCACGGTCAGCAGGGCCCCGGTGAACAGCACCACCGCGACATAGGTGAATCCGAGCAGCGACACCGGAAGGTTCGCCAGAAGGTGGGCGATCTCCTTCCAGGTGTGCCGGTCGTAGGCGAAACGGGCCGGTGGCAGCGGCGGCTGCTCGCCGTCGGAGCGCTGGGAGGCGTCCCACGAAGGGCTGGGGCGTTCGGTCATATGGGCTAGCGTGCCGCGCGGTGCGCCGCAGCGCCATGGAGCGGACCGCCGCGATCCCCGGGGGAAAACCCCACCCCCCGCCCGACCCGGCAGCGCGCCGGAGGACCGCCATGAGCATCTCGACGAGATCTCAAGGCGTGACGGGCTGCTTACGCTCTCTTTAGCAGGGCCTAGACTCCCGTGCGTACAGATCGTCGAACACTGCGGTTTCACGGGAAGCACGGGAAACAGGGGTGTTCACGAGATCACACATCGCAGGACACTGGTCCCAGGGCCTGTTCCTGGGGCATCGGTCACGAGGTCAGGGAGCGAGGGGCGGACGTGTCGGAACAGACCGTCGTCGTCGCGGCGGATGCGCACAACGTCGTCGTCTCGGCGGACTACTTCCAGTCCTACTCGGTCGTCGGACTGCTGGCCGTCGTCGGCGTGCTGTTCGTCGCCGTCGCCTTCGGGGCGGGCCGCCTGCTGCGTCCCGTGGTCCCCACGCCCGAGAAGCTCATGACGTACGAATGCGGTGTCGACCCCGTCGGCGAGGGCTGGGCCCACACCCAGGTCCGCTACTACGTCTACGCCTTCCTGTACGTGATCTTCGCCATCGACTCGATCTTCCTGTTCCCCTGGGCCACGGTCTTCGCCGACCCGGGCTACGGCGCGACCACGCTCGTCGAGATGTTCGTCTTCCTCGGCTTCCTGGCCGTGGGCCTGCTCTACGCATACAAGAAGGGCGTTCTGGCATGGACGTGACGCCAGACACCAATGAGCAGCCGGTTCTGCTCCCGGAGCCGAAGCGGCTCGGCGCGCTGGCCCGCCTCGCGCCCGAGCCGATGAAGGTGATCCTCAACTGGGGCCGCCGCTACTCGCTCTGGGTCTTCAACTTCGGCCTCGCCTGCTGTGCGATCGAGTTCATCGCCGCGTCGATGGCCCGCCACGACTTCATCCGCCTCGGCGTGATCCCGTTCGCCCCCGGCCCCCGCCAGGCCGACCTCATGGTCGTCTCGGGCACGGTGACGGACAAGATGGCCCCGGCCGTCAAGCGCCTGTACGAGCAGATGCCCGAGCCGAAGTACGTCATCTCCTTCGGCGCGTGCTCGAACTGCGGCGGCCCGTACTGGGACTCCTACTCCGTCACCAAGGGCGTCGACCAGATCATCCCCGTCGATGTCTACGTCCCCGGTTGCCCGCCCCGCCCCGAGGCGCTCCTCCAGGGGATCCTGAAGCTCCAGGAGAAGATCGCACGGGAGTCGCTGGGCGAGCGGTACGGCACGGCTCGGCCTTCCGCGGCGGCGTTGCAGAGCGGGCTGGTACGGGGGCCGGAAGTGGCTGATGCCGGAGCCGCTCCCGGTACCGCCGGCACCGGAACCGGGGAGGGCGCCCGATGACGACGATCGGCTGGCTGCCCGCCCCCGTCGAGGACCTCTTCGGCCCGGAGGCCACGGCCGAGGAGTCGTACGAGGTCCTGACCGTCGACGTGCCCCCGGCCTCCTGGATCGCGGCGCTGGAGGCGGCCCGTGACGCTCTGGGCTGCACCTACTTCGACTGGCTGAGCGCGGTCGACGAACCGGGCACCGGTTTCCGCGTCGCGGCCCACGTCGCCGCCCTGTCCCCGGTACGGCGTCTGCTGGTCCGTACGACCGTCCCGCACGAGGCGCCGACGCTGCCCTCTGCTGTCGGCGTCTACGCGGGCGCGGCCTGGCACGAGCGCGAGACGCACGAGATGTTCGGCGTGGTGTTCGCCGACCACCCGGCCCTGGACCACCTGCTCCTCCCGGAGAACTTCGAGGGCCACCCCCTGCGCAAGGACTTCGTCCTGGCAGCCCGCGTCGCCAAGGCCTGGCCCGGCGCCAAGGAACCCGGCGAGTCCGAACACGGCGGCCCGAAGCGCCGCCAGATGCTCCCCCCAGGCGTCCCCGACCCGAACGAATGGGGCCCCCAGAAGGGCCAACTCCCGCCCGCTCCGGCCCGCCCGACCAGGGGCGCAGGCCGCACGGCCGGGGAGCGACCGGCACGGGCTGCGGGAGAGCGACCCGCGCGGGCCGCCGGGGAGCGTCCGGTACGGCGTGCGCGTACGGCGGCTGAGGGTTCGGCGAGTCAGGCGGCGGAGGCGTCGGCGGGCGGGGCTGCCGCGGAAGGTGCTGTGCCTCGGCGTGCGCGTACGGCGGCTGAGGGTTCGGCGAGTCAGGCGGCGGAGGCGTCGGCGGGCGGGGCTGCCGCGGAAGGTGCTGTGCCTCGGCGTGCGCGTACGGCGGCTGAGGGTTCGGCGAGTCAAGCGGCGGAGGCTTCGCCGGGCGGAGCTGCTACGGAAGGTGCGGTGCCTCGGCGTGCGCGTACGGCGGCTGAGGGTTCCGCGAGTCAGGCGGCGGACGCCTCGGCAGGCGCGGCTCCTGCAGCCGGTGCGGCCCGGCGTGCTCGGAAGGCGTCGGAGGGCTCGGTCAGTCAGCAGGCGGCGGGTTCGGCTGCGGACGCTGAGGCTTCGGGTTCGGCGGGCGAGACCCTCGCTGAGGGAGCCGAGGGCTCGACTGAGGCGGGAGCTTCTCCGGCCGGCAACGGCGCGTCGTCCACCACGGCGGACGCACCGTCGACCACGCCGGGCAGGCCGGCAGGGCCTCGTCGCGCGCGCAGCGCCGGTGAGGGCTCCGCCAGCCAGAGGGCCGTTGACGCTTCCGGTACGGAGGCATCAGGTACGGCGGCTTCCGAAGCGGCCGCTTCCGATACGGCGGCGTCCACTACATCGGCGTCCGACTCGGCAGCGTCAGCGTCCGATACGGCTACGCAGGACACGGCCGCATCCGGCACCCCGGCGCCCGCCGCGTCCGACGCCGCCGCGTCGTCACCGCCCTCGGCCCCTCCGAGGACCCCCGCGACCCCCCGCAGCCCGGACGCGCCCTGGCATCACGCCCGCCCGGCCTTCGACGAGCCGGATCCAGAGCGCCGAGCCGAGCCCGAGCCTGAATCGCAATCCGAGCCCCCGTCGCAGCCGGGGCCTGCGCCACAGCCCAAGCCCGCGCCACAGCCCGACTCGGCCCAGGAGCAGCCCGACCCCGGCGAGGCCACGACCCCCAAGCCCGAGCCGCAGGCCGAACCGGCAGCTACTCCCGACCAGTCCCCGGGGCCCGAGGCCGAATCCGACGACGAATCCGACGACGAATCCGAAGACGCCCGCACCGACCACCCAGGAGGCCCGCCGTGAACGACGCGCTCGACGTCACCCTGCGACTCCTGATCGTCTTCGTCGTCTTCCTCACCTTCCCCCTGATCATCGGGCAGACCGAGCACAAGGTCATGGCCCATATGCAGGGCCGCCTCGGCCCGATGTACGCCGGGGGCTTCCACGGCTGGGCCCAACTCGTCGCCGACGGCGTGAAGTTCGCGCAGAAGGAAGACGTCGTCCCGGCCGGCGCGGACCGCCGTATCTTCCAGCTCGCCCCGGCCGTGGCTCTCCTCCCGTATCTGCTCGTCCTTCTCGCCATCCCCATCGGCCCGGGCGAGGGCGCGGTCGGCGAGGTCATCGACGCGGGCATCTTCTTCGTGCTGGCGGTCATGGGCGTCGGCGTGCTCGGCTCGCTCATGGCCGGCTGGGCCTCCGCCAACAAGTTCTCCCTCCTCGGTGGCCTGCGTACCGCCGCCCAGCTCCTCGCCTACGAACTCCCGATGCTGCTCACCGCTGCCTCCGTCGCGATGGCGGCCGGCACGGTCTCCCTTCCGGGCATCGTCGACGCCTTCGAATGGTGGTGGCTGCCCTGGCAGATCGTCGGCGCGATCGTCTTCTTCGTCGCCGGCCTCGCCGAACTTCAGCGCCCGCCCTTCGACATGCCCGTCGCCGACTCGGAGATCATCTTCGGCGCCTACACCGAGTACACCGGTCTCCGCTTCGCCCTTTTCCTCCTCGCCGAATACGCCGGAATCGTCGTCCTGTGCGGCCTGACCACCGTCCTCTTCCTGGGCGGCTGGCACGGCCCGTGGGGCGCCGACGGCCTCGGCTGGGTCTGGACCCTGCTGAAGACGGCCGTCCTCGCCTTCATCGTGATCTGGCTCCGCGTCACCTATCCCCGTCTGCGCGAGGACCAGCTCCAGAAGCTCTCCTGGACCCTCCTCGTCCCCCTTTCTCTCGCCCAGATCGCCCTCACCGGCGTCGTCAAGGTGGTGATCCAGTAACCATGGCCCCCATTCCTGGAAGCGGCCTGGCCAAGGGCCTGGCCGTCACCCTCCGCACGATGACGAGGAAGTCCGTCACCGCGCAGTACCCGGACTCCCAGCCCGACCTCCCGCCCCGCACCCGCGGTGTGATCGGCCTGTTCGAGGAGAACTGCACGGTCTGCATGCTCTGCGCCCGCGAGTGCCCGGACTGGTGCATCTACATCGACTCCCACAAGGAGACCGTCCCGGCGGCGGCCCCCGGCGGCCGCGAGCGCAGCCGCAACGTCCTCGACCGCTTCGCCATCGACTTCGCCCTGTGCATGTACTGCGGTATCTGCATCGAGGTCTGTCCTTTCGACGCCCTGTTCTGGTCCCCGGAGTTCGAGTACGCCGAGACCGACATCCGCGAACTCACCCATGAGCGCGACAAGCTCCGCGAGTGGATGTGGACGGTCCCGGCCCCGCCGGCTCTGGACCCCGGCGCGGAGGAGCCCAAGGAGATCGCCGCCGCCCGCAAGTCCGCCGAGAAGCTGGCGGCCGCGCAGGCGGAACCGCAGGAGGGAGATTCGTGAGCCTTGCCGCCGACACCCACGGCTTCCTCTCCCCGAACGGCGTCGAGATCGCCTTCCTCCTCGTCGGCCTGGTCACCTTCGGCGCCGCGCTGGTCACGGTCACCACCCGGCAGCTGGTGCACGCCGCCCTGTGGCTGGTGGTCACGCTCGGCGGCCTCGCCGTCGAGTACCTCCTGCTCACCGCCGAGTTCATCGCGTGGGTGCAGGTCCTCATCTACGTCGGTTCCGTCGTCGTCCTCCTTCTGTTCGGTCTGATGCTCACCAGGGCGCCCATCGGCCGCTCGCCGGACGCCGACTCCGGCAACCGCTGGGTCGCCCTCACCGTGGCCGTCGTCGCCGCGGCCACTCTGGTGTGGGTGGTCGTCGACGCCTTCCGCACGACCTGGATCGACCTCGACGGCCCCGCCGCCGGCTCCACCAAGGCCACCGGCGAGAGCCTCTTCCAGAACTGGGTCCTCCCCTTCGAGGCCCTCTCCGTCCTTCTCCTCGCCGCGTTGGTCGGTGCGATCGTCCTGTCCCGCAAGGCGAAGGCGGAGTCGGGCTCTCCCTCAGTGAACTCCCGAGCCAGGACCGGCAGTTCCCCATCCGTCCCGGATTCCCGCAATCACCCGATCGAGCGAAACAAGCAGGTCGCGGGAACCGGTCAGGCCGCGGGAACCGGTCAGGCCGCAGGAACCGGTCAGGCCGAGCAGGAAGGCGCCCGCTGATGCACCTCGCCTATCCCGCGGTACTCTCCGCCCTCCTGTTCTGCACCGGCCTGTACGGCGTCCTCGCCCGCCGCAACGCGATCCTCGTCCTGATGTCCGTCGAGCTGATGCTCAACGCGGTCAATCTCAACCTGGTCGCCTTCGACGTCTGGCTCAGCAAGGCCGCCGAGGAGACCCTGCACTCCGGCCAGGCGCTGACCCTGTTCACCATCACCATCGCCGCCGCCGAGATCGGCATCGGCCTGGCGATCGTCCTCGCCGTCCACCGCAACCGCGGCACCTCGGACATCGACAAGCTCCGCGACACAGCCGAAGGCCACGAGACCGACGGCCCCGACCACGACGCCCTCACCGCCGGGCAGGCCGAGAAGGCTGAGGCCACCGCGTGACCACGACCACCCTCGCCGTACTCGTCCCCCTCCTTCCCTTCCTCGGCGCCGCGGCCGGCCTGCTCCTCGGCCGCACCGCTCCCGGCTTCGTGCGCCCGCTCGCCGTCCTGCCGACGCTCACGTCCCTCGTGCTCGCCGCGGTGATCGCCGTGCGCCAGGGCGGCGACCAGGCGATCAACGCCGCCACCGAGCTCACGCCCACCGGCTCGGTTCCGATCGAACTCGCGCTGTACATCGACGGCTTCGCCGCCCTCGTCGCCGTACTGGTCGGCGTCGTCGCCACCTGCGTGCAGATCTACTCGACGGGCTACCTGCGCGATGACCCGCGCTACCCCTCGTACGCCGCGCTGGTCTCCCTGTTCACCTCCGCGATGCTGCTCGTCGTCTACTCCGGCGACCTGATGGTGCTGCTGGTCGGCTGGGAGATCATGGGCATCTGCTCGTACTTCCTGGTCGGCCACTACTGGGAGACGCCGGAGGCCCGCGCCGCCTCCATCAAGGCCTTCCTGGTGACCAAGCTCGGTGACGTCCCCTTCCTCATCGGCCTGTTCGCGCTGGCCACCGACGCGGGGTCGTTCCGCATCACGAAGGTCCTCGACACCGTCGCGAGCGGCGGCCTCGACCACCCGACCCTGATCGCCCTGCTGCTCCTCGCGGGCGTGGCGGGCAAATCGGCGCAGTTCCCGCTGCACACCTGGCTCCCCGACGCGATGGCGGGCCCGACACCCGTCTCCGCGCTGATCCACGCCGCGACGATGGTCGCCGCCGGTGTCTACTTCGTCGCCCGGCTCCTTCCGGCCTTCGAGGCTTCCCAGGCCGCGATGATCGTCCTCGCCGCGATGGCCGCCGTCACGATGATCGGCTCCGGCCTCGCCGCGCTCGCCCAGGACGACATCAAGCGCGTCCTCGCCTACTCGACGATCGGTCAGCTCGGCTACATGACCGGTGCCCTCGCGGTCGCCGACCGTGGTGCCGCCGTCTTCCACCTCCTGTCCCACGGCGCCTTCAAGGCGCTGCTGTTCCTCGCGGCCGGCGTGATCATCCACGCCTCCGGCACCAACTCGCTGGCCGCCATGTCCCGCATGAGCCATCTGCGCGACCGAGTCCCCGACGCGTTCTGGACGATGACCGTGGCGCTGCTCGCGCTCGCCGCGATCCCGCCGTTCAGCGGTTTCTTCTCCAAGGAGTCCGTCCTCGGCGCCGCCGAGCACGTCGCGACCGGTCAAACCGAGCACGCCCCCGGCGCCACGGGCTGGATGGTCCTCGTCGCCGGCCTGCTCACGGCCCTGCTCACCGCCGCCTACGCGATGCGCCTGTGGCTGCTGGCCTTCCGCGGCCGGGGCGCCGAAGCCCCGGACCACGGCAGGCAGCCGCTGACGATGACCGTGGTGCTGTGGGTGCTCGCCCTGCCGTCCCTCGCCGTCGGCGCGTTCGCCTACCGGGTGCTGCCCGACTGGTTCGACGGCCGTGACCTCGCCCCGACCCTCACCACCTCCGTCCTCGGCACGGGCCTGGCCCTCGTCGGCGGCATCGTCGTGTACGGGACCTGGCGCCACACCACCTCGCTCGCGGCGCGTGTCCCGATCGGCGCGGTCGCGGCCCACCCCGAGGGCGACGCCGGAGTCGTGGAGGCCGAGGCCATCGCCAGCCACGCGCCCGTGTACGGGGGAGTGGCCTACGCGCCCGACCCCGCCGACCCCGGCCGGCTGCTGCTCGGCCCGCTGCACCGCCCCGCGGCCGTCGGCTTCCACCTCGACGCCGTGTACCGGGCGTTGTTCGTCCGTCCGGTCCAGGCCGGCGCGAGTCTCGTCCGGTTCCTCGACCGCGAGGTCGTCGACACCTACGTACGCGGCGCGGGCGCCCTACCCCGCTGGCTCGGCATCGCCGTACGGCGCGCCCAGACCGGCAATGTGCAGACCTATGTGAGCGCGCTGCTCGCCGGCACCGTCGTTCTCGCGGTCGCCGCCGTCCTCGTCGCCACGGGAGCGTGAGCAGGCGTGATCGATATCAACGAGTCCGTGATGCAGTTCCTTCTGGCGTTCGTCGTCGTCGGCCCGCTTCTGGGCGCGGCCGCCGCTCTCCTGCCCGCCCCGCCCGGGCTGAAGGGGAAGTCGCCCGAGCAGGCCGTACTCCGGCACGGTGTCACCGTCACCGGCGCGGTCCTCATCGCGGCGATCGTCCTAGCGCTCGGCTTCGACCACGACCAGCCGTCGAAGATGCAGGCCAGCACGGACATCAGCTGGATCCCCGCGCTCGATGTGCGCATCCACCTCGGCGTAGACGGCATTTCCCTCCCCCTTCTGGTCCTGACGGCGCTGCTGACCTTCCTCTGCGCGCTCTACTCGTACTTCAAGATGCCTGCGGGCCCGACCCCGAAGGCATTCGTCGCACTGCTGCTCGTCCTGGAGGCCGGCACCCTCGCCACCTTCGCCGTCCTCGACCTGCTGCTCTTCTTCCTCGCCTTCGAGATGGTCCTGATCCCGATGTACTTCCTCATCGCCCGCTGGGGCGGCGAGGGCCGGGCCGCGGCGGCCTGGAAATTCATCCTCTACACGCTGCTCGGCTCCGTGGTCATGCTGCTCGGCCTGCTCCTGATCGGAATCAAGGCGGGCACGTTCGACATGGTGGCACTCGCCACTGACAACGGCCGGTCACTGACCGCATCCGTGCAGGTCATCGCCGTTCTGTCGATCGGGCTGGGGCTCGCCGTCAAGACCCCGATGTGGCCGCTGCACAGCTGGCTGCCCGACGCCCACACCGCCGCCCCGACCGTCGGCTCGGTCCTGCTGGCCGGCGTGCTGCTGAAGATGGGTACGTACGGGTTCGTCCGCATCCTGCTGCCGATCACTCCCGACGGCTTCGCCGATTTCGCGCCGTATCTCGCCGCCTTCGCCGTCGTCGGGATCATCTACGGATCCCTGGCCTGCCTCGCCCTGGCCAAGCAGGGCGCGAAGGGCGACCTCAAGCGGCTCATCGCCTACTCCTCCGTCGGTCACATGGGCTTCGTCCTGCTCGGCATCGCCACGATGACCCCGACCGGCGTGAACGGCGCTCTCTTCGCCAACATCGCCCACGGCCTCATCACCGGCCTGCTCTTCTTCCTGGTCGGCGCGCTGAAGGACCGTACGGGCACGACCGACCTCGACGCCCTGGCCGAGCAGACCGGCGCCGCGCTGTACGGCAAGGCCCCGCGCCTCGGCGGCCTGCTCGCCTTCGCGGCGGTCGCCTCGCTCGGACTGCCGGGGCTCGCCGGGTTCTGGGGCGAGATGCTCGCGCTGTTCGGTGCGTTCGAACCCGCCCCCGAGCTCAGCCGGCCGGCGTTCCTCACCTTCATGGCGATCGGCGCCTTCGGCACCCTGCTCACGGCCGCGTACCTGCTAGTCGTGGTCCGCCGCGTCTGCATGGGCGCCGTACCGCAGGAGGCCCCGAAGCTCGCCGACGTCCAGAGCTACGAGTTCGCGGCCTGGACGCCGCTCGTCGTCCTCACCGTCGTCGCCGGACTGTGGCCGAAGGCCCTCCTCGGGCTCACCGACCCGGCCGTGCAGCAGCTCCTCGCAGGAGGCACCCGATGAGCTCCCTGGCCCAGCCGCTGGCCGAGAACCTCGTCCAGTCCGTCGACTGGCTCGCCGTCGCGCCGCCCACCCTCGCGGCGGCCGTCGCACTCGTGGTCCTCGTCGCCGACCTGTTCATCGCGGAGCACAAGAAGGCGGTACTCGGCTGGACGTCCGTGGCCGGCCTGGCCGCCTCCGCGCTTTTGCTGCTGCCCCTCCTGGACGGCGACCGCTCCACCTTCTGTCTGTCCGGCGACGCCGGTCTGTGCAGCTATACGGCCGACCGCTTCACCCTCGTCATCCAGTTCCTGGTCTTCGGCGGCGCCCTCCTCGCGGCCCTCCTGTCCGTCACGGCTCTCAAGGACGCGAACAAGCAACTCCCCGAAGGGGAGTTCTGGTTCCTGCTGCTCTCCTCCGCCGCCGGAGCAGCCCTGTTGCCCGCCTCCCGGGACCTGGCGACCCTCATCGTCGCCCTGGAAGTGGCCTCGCTCCCCGCTTTCGCGCTCGTCGGCCTGCGCTACGGCGACCGCAAGTCCTCCGAAGCGGCACTGAAGTTCTTCCTGTCCTCGGTCACCGCGACCGCGGTGAGCCTCATGGGCATCAGCTTCGTGTACGCCTCCACGGGCACCCTCTACCTCACGCAGATCGCCGACCGCATCCAGGACGTCGACGGACAGCTCCAGACCCTCGCCCAGACCGGAGTCGTCCTCACCCTGGTCGGCTTCGCCTTCAAGACGGCCGCCGTGCCCTTCCACTTCTGGGTGCCGGACACCTACGTAGGCGCGCCTCTGCCGGTCGCCGCCTATCTGTCGGTCGTCGGCAAGGCGGTCGGCTTCACCGGCCTGATCCTCATCACGGTCATCGCCCTGCCGTCGTATGCCGACGTCTGGGGCCCAGCCCTCGCCGCACTGGCCGCCCTCACCATGACCGTCGGCAACGTGGGCGCCCTGCGACAGCAGGCCACGCGCGCGTACAGCGCGGTCCGCCTGCTCGCCTGGTCGTCCGTCGGACAGGCCGGCTACCTCCTGGTGCCGATCGCCGCCGCCGCGTACTCCGACGACGCCGAGCGGTCCATCGGCTCCACCGTCGCCTACGCCCTCATGTACGCCGCCGTGAACCTCGGCGCCTTCGCGGTGGCCGCACTCGTCGGCCGTACGAAGACCCTCAACCGCATCAGCGACTACCGCGGCCTGTACGCCAGCAACCCCCTGGCCGCCCTGATCCTGGCCTTCTTCCTGCTCTGTCTCGCGGGGCTCCCGCCGGGCATCATCGGCCTCTTCGCCAAGGTCACCGTCTTCTCCGCCGCCGTCGACGCGGGCCTCGGCTGGCTGGCCGTGGTCATGGCCGTGAACGTCGTGATCGCGCTGTTCTACTACCTGCAGTGGACGACCCTGCTGTTCCGCGCCCCCGAGGGCGAGCCCGTCAGGCACCTGGCCCCCGTGCCGGTCACGGCCGCGATGGCGCTCACCGGAGTCGTGGGCGTGGCCCTGTCCGGAGCCCCTCAGCTGATCCTGCGTTTCGCCGACACCGGGCTTTTCTGAGCCCAGGGGAAGCGTTCCGTACGCGCGCGTGGGAGGACCGAACCTCACGCGCGCGGGCGCACTCACCCGTACGGCCCACGCCCGCCGCCGTACGCACAAGGGAACCCGCGGCCCTCGCCTGGCGTTGACCAGTACAGAAGGGTCCACTGGGGACGTGACACCACGGCACCAGTGGCATCGGAGATCGACCAGCAAAGGGTTCCCCTGCCGCACCACTTGGAGGGCGTACCGTGCACCGCCGGCACAACGGGCTCAGGACCGCAGTCCTCCTCGGGGGACTGTCCGCACTCATCATCGTCATCGGCAGCTTTTTCGGCCGCATGGGGCTCGTCATCGCGGTGGTCATCGCGCTGGGCACGAACGCGTACGCGTACTGGAACAGCGACAAGCTGGCGCTACGCGCGATGCGCGCCCGTCCGGTCAGCGAGTTCGAGGCCCCTGGGCTGTACCGCATGGTCCGTGATCTCTCCACCCAGGCCCGCCAGCCGATGCCGCGCCTCTACATCTCCCCGACGGAGGCACCGAACGCGTTCGCGACGGGCCGCAACCCGCGCAACGCCGCCGTGTGCTGCACCGAGGGAATCCTGCGCATCCTCGACGAGCGCGAACTGCGCGGTGTCATCGGCCACGAGTTGAGCCACGTCTACAACCGAGACATCCTGATCTCGTCGGTTGCCGGCGCCCTCGCGTCGGTGATCATGTTCCTGGTCAACTTCGCCTGGCTGATCCCGATCGGCCGGTCCGATGACGATGACGGCCCCGGCATCCTGGGCCTGCTGCTGATCATGATCCTCGGGCCGCTCGCCGCCACGCTCATCCAGCTGGCGATCAGCCGGTCCAGAGAGTACGAGGCCGACGCGTCCGGCGCCCAGCTGACCGGCGACCCGGCTGCCCTCGCCAGCGCCCTGCGCAAGCTCGACGCCGGCACCAAGCAGCTTCCGCTGCCTCCCGAGCCGCGCATCGAGACCGCCAGCCACATGATGATCGCGAACCCGTTCCGTCCAGGTCAGGGGTTCTCCAAGATGTTCTCCACCCACCCGCCCATGGCGGAGCGTATTGCCCGACTCGAGAGGATGGCAGGCCCCAAGTGAAAACCATCCTGAACGTCATCTGGCTCGTCCTGAGCGGCTTCTGGCTGTTCCTCGCCTACCTGCTCGCGGGCCTGCTGCTGTGCATCACCATCATCGGCATCCCGTTCGGCATCGCGGCCTTCCGTATCGGGGTCTACGCCCTGTGGCCCTTCGGGTACACCACGATCGAGCGCCGCGACGCCGGAGCCCCCTCCTGCGTCGGCAACGTCCTGTGGCTGGTCCTCGCGGGCTGGTGGCTCGCCATCGGCCACATCGTCACCGGCATCGCCCTCTGTGTCACGATCATCGGCATCCCGTTCGGCATCGCCAACTTCAAGCTGATCCCGGTGTCGCTGTTCCCGCTGGGCCGCGAAATCGTGCCGACGGACCAGCCGTTCGCCGGGAACTGGTAGCCGAGCGGCGCGGGGCTGCAGGTCCTGACCCGACCGTGGTTATCCACAATCGGGTGGTTGTCCACAGGCCGGGCCGATTGTCAGTGGCGGCTTGCATCATGAATGCATGACCGAGATCGAGCAGTTGCTGACGAGGGTGGCGGACAAGGCCCGCAACACCCGACCGTGGGGCTGGACTTCGCTCCCCGAGCCCGTGGACACGGCCACCGTGACCCGTGCCGAGGCAGCCCTCGGCTTCCGCCTGCCGCCGCTGCTCGCCGATCTCTACCTGCGTATAGGGGACGGCGGATTCGGACCGGAGTACGGCCTGTTGCCCCTGCTCGACAGCCCTCCGTCCGGCGAGCCCGCCGCCGTCACGCAGTACCTCGCCAACCGCGAGGGCGCCCGCAAGGACCCCGACTGGCCCTGGCCCGAGGGGGTCCTGCCGATATCCCACTGGGGCTGTGCGATGTACGCGTGCGTGGACTGCCGCAGCGCACAGGCCACCGTCCTGCTCTTCGAACCGAACGCCGACGACGCCGACCACGCGTGGTACGTGGACGCCCCCAGCCTCACGGAGTGGCTCTGCGCGTGGGTCGACGGCCGGGGGTGGTACGAGGAGATGAACGAGGAGCCGGAGATGCCGCCTTGGGCCGACTTCCGCATACGCACGACGGCGGCACAGGCGTCCTGACCGGTCGTGTCCTGCGGACGTGCCCTGCGGTCCGGCAGCCGTCCCGCCCGGCCCAACCGCAAGCCGCGCCCCTACTCCGTTGGACTGTCGCCCCGCCCCCCAACAACGATTGACCTATCCGCCCCGCGCTCCCCGCCGCGCAGCCACCCACCGCCGCACGCCATACGCACCCACGCCGACCGCCAGCACACCCGCACCGACAACAACCGAGATCCCAGGAAGGGAGAACGCCAACACCACGCACCCGAGAAGCCCCACCGCCGGCACGACGCGCGAAGTCAGCGCCGAGTCGAGCGTCCAGGCCGACGCATTGGCCACCGCGTAGTACGCCAGCACACCGAAGGAGGAGAACCCGATCGCGCCCCGCACGTCCACCGTGGCGGCCAGGACGGCGACCACCGCACCCACGGCGAGTTCGGCCCGGTGGGGTACCTGGAAACGCGGATGCACGACGGCCAGGGCGCCGGGCAGATGCCGGTCGCGGGCCATGGCCAGGGTCGTCCGCGAGACGCCCAGGATGAGGGCGAGCAACGAGCCGAGCGCGGCGACGGCCGCACCCACCCGCACCACGGGCACCAACCCCGGCACCCCGGCCGCCCGTACCGCGTCGGCCAGCGGCGCGCTCGCGTCCCCGAGACCGTCCGACCCCAGAACAGAGAGGACAGCGACCGCCACACACGCGTACACCGCCAGCGCGATGCCCAGGGCCAGCGGAATCGCCCGGGGGATGGTGCGCGCAGGGTCCCGTACCTCCTCGCCGAGGGTCGCGATCCGCGCGTACCCGGCGAACGCGAAGAACAGCAGCCCCGCCGCCTGAAGCACCCCGCCCACGCCCCCGGAGGCCCCGACGTCCAGGCGCCCGGCATCGGACTCCCCGGAGCCCAGGCACACGACCACCACAGAAGCGAGGACAGCCAGGACAACCGCCACGATCGCCCGCGTCAGCCAGGCGGACTTCTGTACGCCGCCGTAGTTCACCGCGGTCAGCGCCACCACGGCCGCGACCGCCACCGCGTGCGCCTGCCCCGGCCAGACGTACGTGCCCACGGTGAGCGCCATCGCCGCACAGGAGGCCGTCTTACCGACCACGAAGGACCAGCCCGCGAGATAGCCCCAGAACTCCCCGAGCCGCTCGCGTCCGTAGACATACGTGCCGCCCGAGGCCGGATACAGGGCGGCCAGCCGCGCCGACGACGTGGCGTTGCAGTAGGCGACCACGGCCGCGACCGCGAGCCCGAGCAGCAGCCCGGACCCGGCCGCGCGCGCCGCGGGGCCGAGTGCGGCGAAGATCCCCGCCCCGATCATCGAGCCGAGCCCGATCATCACGGCATCCCCGACTCCCAGGGTGCGCCGCAGCTCGGACGAGGCGGAGCCGGAGCGTGTCATGGCCGGAACCTTACTGATCGCTGCAACCGAGGGCCGCCCCCGTGACGTCCTGTTCATCAACAGAGCACGAACAAACGCGCCCGAAATCACAGTGCCGGAACAGTGCGGGCACAGCGCGGAGGGGCAGGTTCAGGGCATGACGATCATCAGCTGGATCATTCTGGGGCTGTTGGCCGGGGCCATCGCCAAGTTCCTGCTGCCGGGCCGCGACCCGGGCGGCTTCATCGGCACGACGCTCATCGGCATCGCGGGCGCGTTCATCGGCGGCTGGATCTCGTCCCGCTGGCTGGACCACCCGATCACCAAGGACTTCTACGACGGCACGACATGGGCCTCGGCGATCGGTGGTTCCCTCGTGCTTCTGATCGTCTACCGCCTCCTGTTCGGCCACTCGCGCAACTGATCTCCGGACCGCGGCCAGCAGGCGAGAAGGGTGGGCACCCGCACCGGGTGCCCACCCTTCCTCGTGGAGCTGACTCAGCGGGGCGGTCCGCCGGTGATCAGCCGCTCGGCCGGTCAGTTGATCACCGGTAGTTCACGAACTGCAGCGCGAAGTCGAAGTCCTTGCCCTTGAGCAGGGCGATCACGGCCTGGAGGTCGTCCCGGCTCTTCGAGCTGACCCGCAGCTCGTCGCCCTGCACCTGGGCCTTGATGCCCTTCGGGCCCTCATCGCGAATGATCTTCGCGACCTTCTTCGCGTTGTCCTGGGAGATGCCCTCCTCGATCGACGCGAAGATCTTGTACTCCTTGCCCGAGAGCTGGGGCTCGCCCGCGTCCAGGGCCTTCAGGGAGATCCCGCGCTTGATCAGCTTGGACTGGAAGACGTCGAGGACGGCGTTGACCCGGTCCTCGGAGTTCGCCTCCATCAGGATCTTGTCACCGGACCACGAGATCGAGGCACCCACGCCCTTGAAGTCGTAGCGCTGCGAGATCTCCTTGGCGGCCTGGTTGAGGGCGTTGTCGACCTCCTGCCGCTCGACCTTCGAGACGATGTCGAAACTGGAGTCGGCCATGTCCTGTGGCTCCTTGTATCGGGGTGCGTGTGAGGTGCGTATCGGCGGGCGTGGGGGTGGCCGCCGAGCCCGGGGCAGGCCCCGGTCCGCATCCGGACAAGCCTAGCCACCCCTCGTCCCCCGGGAGGCGATCAATCGGGTGGCGAAGCACCCCTACACATCGGGTATTGTTTACGTCGTTGCCAGGGAGCACCGCCGAAGCGCGGTTCGAACGGCAGCAACCCCGGCGGTGTGCCCGAGCGGCCAAAGGGAGCAGACTGTAAATCTGCCGGCTCAGCCTTCCCAGGTTCGAATCCTGGCGCCGCCACATTGGGGAAACCCCTCCGATCTACGGAAACGTAGCGCGGAGGGGTTTTCGCGTTCCGGAGACGTGCCCCGGGCACACTGGCTCCATGAGCACGCGTCGCAGAAGTTGCCCCGAGTGCCGGCGCGAGATCGCCGTCGTCGCCGGTCGGTTCGCACGGCATGACCCGCCGGGCGCGCGGGGAGCGGGGAGCTCGTGTCGTGCCCCGGATCGCGGCGACTGGCGGAACTCGGGGCCGCGCAGCCCGCGTTGGACGGGTACGTGGTGCCCGAGTTCCCGGGGCAGCTGCCGCTGTTCTGAACGCCTAGCCGCCCGCCCGCACATCCATCCGGGCCACCAGCCCGTCCGCGTCGAACCGGTACACATGCTCGACCGTCTCCTCGGCCCACCGCTCACCCGACGCGTCACGCATCCCGGTCCGTACGGTCGCGACCACGGCCTCGCCGTCGCTGTCCGGACGCAGCCCCTCCAGCCGTACGAGGGGGTGGCCGGCGGCGAACTGCCGTGCCCAGTACGCGCGTACCGCCTCGCGGCCGTGCAGCCTGGCTCCGTCCAGCACGTTCGGCCAGTCCACGTCGGGGGCGAGGCACCGTTGCATGAAGGTCTCTCGCTCGTCCGTCGAGAAGACCTCGTACATGCGGCGCAACAGCGCCTCCCGCGCGGCGCGAACCCCCTCGGGCTCCATCCTCAGTTCCCTGCCACCGACTTCACCGCCACCGACACCGGGGCCGAGCCGCTGATCAGTTCGAGTGTCAGGCCGGCCGTCGCCGAGGTGTCGAGCAACTCCGCCAGTACGGCGGCCACATCGTCGCGCGGGATCGGGCCGCGGCCGGTGTGGGCCTCCAGTCGCACCTGGCCGGTTCCGGCGTCGTTCGTCAGCGCGCCGGGGCGCAGAATCGTCCAGTCCAGGGCGTCCTGGCCGCGGACGTACTCGTCGGCCGCGCCTTTGGCGCGCAGATAGACGTCGAAGATCTCGTCGCCCTCGTGCCGGGGGTCCGCGCCCATCGACGACACGACCAGGAAGCGCCGTACGCCCGCCCGGACCGCCGCGTCGGCGAACAGGACCGCCGCGCCCTTGTCCACCGTGTCCTTGCGGGTCGTTCCGCTGCCCGGACCCGCGCCGGCCGCGAAGACCGCCGCGTCCGCGCCCTCGAGATGGGCCGCTACCTCCTCGACCGAGGCCGACTCCAGGTCGAGCAGGAGGGGTTCGGCGCCCGCCTCCCGCAGGTCGTCGCCCTGTTCCGCCTTGCGGATGATTCCCGCGACCTCGTTTCCGCGCGCGGCGAGCAGCTTCTCCAGCCGCAGCGCGATCTGACCATGACCACCAGCGATGACAATGCGCATGTTTCCGACCGTACGCCCGGACAGCCGCATCCGCCGCACGACTTCAGCCACGCCTCACACCTCTGGGGGCGTGCACCTCATTCGCGTACGCCGGGCGCGTGCGCCACCCGCGTACCTCCGCCACGGCCCCACCCCTGCCGCAAACCACCCCTGCCGCAAACCACCCCTCACGACAACTCCCCGCGCCCTTGCCGAGGCAGCCCCAACTCCGAGGCCACGGCCGAGTTGCAGTACTCCCGCACCGCGCTCGTCCGCGCCACCACACGCCCCCGGTGCACCACGATCCGGCTGTACGCCAGTGACAGCGCCCCCGCCAGCCGGTCCCCGCGCACCGCCAGCAACTCGGCCGGGAATCCCGCCTCCACCCGCACCTCGGGCAGCCCCAGCGCCGCCCGGGCCGATGCGCTCACGCAGTCGTACGCGTCCTCGGGGCGCAGCCCGTGGCGTGAGGCGAGCAGGTAGGCGGCCTCCAGCGGGTCCCCGCGGCCCACCGGGTTCGACACGTCCCGCATCGCTCCGCTTCCGGCGGCGACGCGCACGCCGGCGGAGCGCAGCAGCCGTACGGGCGCCGTGGTGCGTCGTTCCACGCCCCCGCAGCCGCCCTGCGGCAGGCACACCACCGTCACCCCGGCCGCGGCGAGCTGGTCCGCGGCGCGGGAGGCCACCTGGGAGGGCACGCGGCCCAGGCCGCCGCACGGGCCGAGTGTCACTCCTGGGCGCAGTCCGCCGGCCATCGCGGCGAGGCGGGACAGACGGGCCGGGTCGGTGGCGTCGGTGTGCAGATCGACGGGGCAGCCGTGCTCGGAGGCGACCTCCAGGACCGCCTCGACATAACCCGTCGGATCGGGGTCCAGGTCGGGGCATCCGCCGACCACCGACGCGCCCATCTTCAGCGCGTCCCGCAGCATCGCGAGCCCGTCGGCCCCGGCCACCCCGGTCAGCAGCCGGGGCATGGCGACCGTCGTCAACTCGGTGAGCCCGCGCAGCGAACGCCGGGCCTGGAGCACGGCGGCGAGCGCGTTCAGCTCCTGGATCTCGTCCACGCGCACATGTGCCCGCAGCACGGTCGCCCCGTGTCCCAGCTGGAGCAGGGCGGCCTCGGTGGCCCGGCGCTGGACGTCATGGGGGTCGTAGGAGACCGGTCCGCCCTCGTCGGCGGAGAGCGCGGTGTCGCCGTGGGCGTGCGGTTCGGCCGGGGCAGGCAGGAGGAGATAGCCGCCGAGGTCCACTCGCGTGCCGCACGCGCGCGTGCCCGCCGCCAGGCTCCCGGCCGTGCCGACCGCCTCGATGCGCCCGCCGTCCAGCCGTACGTCCACGGTCCGGCCGTCGGTGAGCCGAGCCCCGCACAGCAGCAGAGCACCTGGCTCGGCCGGTCCGGACGAGCCCGACGGGGACGACGAGTGCGGTGGCTGGGGGTTGCTGTCGGGCATCGTGCTCCAGAGACAAGATCACGCAGAGTGAGTCGAGCCTAGGGTGACGGCCAGGACTTGGCTCGCAGGAGCGCAATAGTCGTACCGGTGTGGTCCGCCGAACGGGAGCCGTTCCGCGGTGCCGCGGTGGCCCGCGAGACGGGGGTGCGGTCCGCCGATCGGCCGCAGCCAGGGCCCGTGAAACGGATTTGGGTGAACGGCCGCTGAGCGTGTAATGTCTTCATCGCTCGCCCCAATAGCTCAGTCGGTAGAGCGTCTCCATGGTAAGGAGAAGGTCTACGGTTCGATTCCGTATTGGGGCTCTGGTGTGTGAGGTTTCCGTCGCAAGGCGGGAACCGATCGCATCACAGCGGTGTAGCTCAGTCGGTAGAGCAAGCGGCTCATAATCGCTGTGTCACCGGTTCAAGTCCGGTCACCGCTACTGACAGTAGCCGATTGCGGGGTCGGTCCTTCGATCGGCTACTCTTGCTTGCGTTAATTCATTCCCACCCGTTCGTCAAGGAGCACTCACGTGGCTGCCACCGACGTCCGCCCGAAGATCACGCTGGCCTGCGTGGAGTGCAAGGAGCGGAACTACATCACCAAGAAGAACCGGCGTAACAACCCGGACCGTCTTGAGATGAAGAAGCACTGCCCGCGTTGCAATGCGCACACCGCGCACCGCGAGACGCGATAAATCAGGCTCGTACGCGAGGCCGCCCCCGACAGTGGGGGCGGCCTCGCGTCGTTTCAGGCCCGGTTACCGGTCGGTTCCGGCCGGCTACGGGCCACCCAGAGCAGACACCAGGCAGACAGCAGGAGGTACCGGGCCATGGCGCTCGACCAGTCCTTCGTGGGGCGGAGCTACCCGCCCACCGACCCCTATGAGGTGGGTCGGGAGAAGATCCGCGAGTTCGCGGAGGCCGTGGGGGACACCAACCCGGCGTACACCGACCCGGAGGCCGCCAAGGCGCTCGGCCACTCCGATGTGATCGCGCCGCCGACCTTTGTCTTCTCGATCACCTTCAAGGCCGCAGGACAGGTCGTCGAGGACCCCCAGCTGGGCCTGGACTACAGCCGGGTGGTGCACGGCGACCAGAAGTTCGCCTACACCCGCCCGGTGCGCGCAGGAGACCGACTGACCGTCACCTCCACCATCGAGGCCGTCAAGTCCATGGCGGGCAACGAGATCGTGGACATCCGCGGCGAGGTTCACGACGAGGCCGGCGAACACGTAGTGACCGCCTGGACGAAGCTCGTGGCCCGTGGGGCGGACGCCGAAGACGGGGAGGCCTGAGGACGATGACGGCGAAGATCGCATACGGCGACGTCGAGGTCGGCACCGAACTGCCCGCCCAGAACTTCCCCGTGACCCGCGCCACGCTTGTCCAGTACGCGGGCGCGTCGGGGGACTTCAACCCGATCCACTGGAACGAGAAGTTCGCCAAGGAGGTCGGGCTGCCGGACGTCATCGCGCACGGCATGTTCACCATGGCCGAGGCGATCCGTGTGGTCACCGACTGGACCGGAGACCCGGCAGCGGTCGTCGAGTACGGCGTCCGCTTCACCAGGCCCGTCGTCGTGCCGAACGACGACCTGGGCGCCACGATCGAGGTCAGCGGCAAGGTCGCGGCCAAGCTCGACGACAACAGGGTCCGCGTGGACCTGCTCGTGAAGAGCGCCGGGCAGAAGGTGCTCGGGATGTCGCGGGCGGTCGTACAGCTGGCGTGAACGGCACGCGCGTGCCGTGATGTGACACGCGCGTGCCGTGATGTAAGGGGCGTACTCCCTGGTGGGGCGCCCCTTACGCCTGCACCTCCCCCTCGCCCCCCGGCCCATCCTCCTGCGTCCCCTTGACCTAGTTAGTGATTGAGTACTAACTTACTTGCATGGCCAGGATGAGCGCAGAGGAGAGGCGCGAGAGCGTCATCCGCGCGGCGATGACCGAGTTCGCCCGTGGCGGCTACTACGGCACTTCGACCGAGGCGATCGCCAAGCGGGTCGGTGTCTCGCAGCCGTATCTCTTCCGGCTCTTCCCGGGCAAGAAGGCGATCTTCCTCGCGGCGGCAGAACGCTGTGTGGAGGACACGATCCGGATGTTCGCCGAAGCCTCGGAGGGGCTGGAGGGTCAAGAGGCCCTGCATGCCATGGGTGACGCGTACCGGAAGATCGTCTCGGAGCAGCCCGAGCGGCTGATGATGCAGATGCAGATGTATCTCGCCGTGGCGGCCGCCGAGCAGGAGGGCGACCGTGAGTTCGGCGAGGCCGTGCGGGCCGGCTGGACGCGCCTGTGGGACACCGTCCATCTGCCCTCGGGGGCGGACGCCGGCCAGACGACGACCTTCATGGCGTACGGCATGCTCATCAACTGCCTGGTGGCCATGGGATTCCCGTCCGACCACCGGGTCTGGGCGGGCATGGATCCGGCGGGGCGGGACGGGAAGCGCCCGTAGGGGTGGGGTAGCGAGGTCTGCCCTGTTCCTTTGCGGCCATAAAAGTTAGTGATTGATAACTATCCATAGAACCGGAACGCATCACTCAGGGGGAGCGATGTCACACCACACCGATCAGGACGCGCCGACAGGCCGCCCGGGCGGGGCCGTATGGGCCCTGGTCATCACCAGCGTCGCCGGGTTCATGGCCGCGCTCGACAACCTCGTCGTCACCACCGCACTGCCGTCCATCCGTGAGGACCTGGGCGGAGGGCTGCACGACCTGGAGTGGACGGTCAGTGCCTACACACTCACCTTCGCCGTCCTGCTGATGTTCGGCGCGGCCCTGGGCGACCGCTTCGGCCGCCGCAGGCTCTTCCTCGTCGGCATCTCGATCTTCACCGTCGCGTCCGCCGCCGCGGCCCTCGCGCCCGGCATCGACTCCCTGATCGCCGCCCGCGCGGTGCAGGGCGCCGGTGCGGCGATCATGATGCCGCTGACGCTGACCCTGCTGACGGCGGCCGTGCCCGCGGCCAAGCGCGGGATGGCGTACGGCATCTGGGGTGCCGTCAACGGGCTCGCGATCGCGTCCGGGCCGCTCATCGGCGGCAGCCTCACCGAGCACATCTCCTGGCAGTGGATCTTCTGGCTGAACGTTCCGCTGGGCATCGCGCTGCTGCCGCTCGCCCGACTGCGCCTGGCCGAGTCCTACGGCACCGGCGCCCGGCTCGACATCCCCGGCACCCTGCTCGCCAGCGGCGGACTCTTCGGGATCGTGTACGGCCTGGTGCGCGGCCCCGCCGACGGCTGGACCGGACGCCTGGTCCTGACCGGCCTGTTCGCCGGAGGGGCACTGCTGGTCGGCTTCGTCCTCTACAGCACCCGCGCCAAGAACCCCATGCTGCCGATGCGCCTGTTCCGCAGCAGGGCGTTCTCCGGGATCAACGCCGCCAGCATGCTGATGTTCCTCGGCATGTTCGGGTCGATCTTCCTGCTCAGCCAGTACATGCAGGGGGTGCTCGGCTACTCGCCGACCGAGGCGGGGCTGCGGATGCTGCCGTGGACGGGCATGCCCATGCTCGTCGCGCCGATCGCCGGCATCCTGGCCGACCGGATCGGCGGCCGGCCCGTCGTCGCCACCGGCCTGTTCCTCCAGGCCGCAGGCCTCGCCTACCTGGCGTCCGTGGTCACCGTCGACGTCTCCTACGCCGCCCAGCTGCCCGGCCTGATCATCAGCGGCGTCGGCATGGCCCTGTTCTTCGCCCCGGCCTCCCACCTGGTCATGTCCAGCGTCCACGCCTCCGAGCAGGGCATCGCCTCCGGAGCCAACAACGCCCTGCGTGAGGTCGGCGGCGCGCTCGGCATCGCGGTCATGGGGTCGATCTTCTCCGCGCAGGGCGGCTACGAGACCGGGCAGACCTTCGTCGACGGCCTGCAGCCCGCCCTGGTCACCGGCGCCGGGGTCGTGGCGCTCGCCGGCATCGCGGCCCTGCTGATCCCGTCGCGCCGGCACGGCGGCACGGATGTGAGCCCGACCGAGCAGGGGCCGGAGCGAGTGCTGGAGACCGCCTCGCACTGAGCCGTCGATCCGAGCGATCCGACCCACCCCACCCGGCCTCCTGATCGCACCCGAATCCCGGACCATGAGGAGCAGTCATGCCCACTCTTCCCTGGACCGTCCCGAACCCCGCACCGCGGGGCGCCGAGGTCCACGTCTTCGCCTCCCGATTCGAGACCCGCACCCTCTGGGGAGCGCTCCGCTTCCTCGCCCGCACGCCGGGCGTGTGGTGGCAGGTGAGCCGGGCGCCCGGCGCGTACGGGGCCTCCCTCAAGGCCGAGCCCTTCAAGCGGATCTTCTGGACGCTGTCCGCCTGGGAGTCACCGGCGGCGCTCAAGGACTTCGCCCGCTCGGGCACCCATGCCCCGACCTCGAAGGGCCTGTCCACGCAGATGCGGGACGTCAAGTTCGCCACCTGGCAGGTGTCGAGCGACGAACTCCCGCTGGACTGGAAGGAAGCCTTCCGGAGGCTGACGTGAACGGCACGCGCGCGTGGCGCGCATCGGCCCCGGCGCTCCCCATGGGTGCCGGGGCTGTCAGTGCCGTCTCGTAGTCTTGGGCGCGTGCAGGAACTCCACGACGCCCCCCTCGCCCCGTTCACCACCTTCCGGCTGGGCGGCCCCGCCACCCGCCTGGTCACCGCCACCACCGACGCCGAGGTGATCGACGTCGTGCGCGAGGCGGACGCCGCCGGCACCCCGCTGCTGCTCATCGGCGGTGGATCGAACCTGGTCATCGGTGACAAGGGCTTCGCGGGCACCGCACTCGTCATCGCCACGAAGGGCTTCGAGCTCGTCGGCGGCACGCTCGAACTGGCCGCCGGCGAGGTGTGGACCGACGCCGTCGCCCGCGCCGTCGAGGCCGGGCTCGCCGGGATCGAGTGCCTCGCCGGAATCCCCGGCTCCGCGGGCGCCACGCCGATTCAGAATGTCGGCGCCTACGGCCAGGAGATCTCCTCGACGATCACCGAGGTGATCGCGTACGACCGCCGCACCGGCGAGACCGTGGTCATCCCGAGCTCCGACTGTGCCTTCTCCTACCGCCACAGCCGCTTCAAGGCCGACCCCGAGCGCCATGTCGTCCTGCGCGTCCGCTTCCTGCTGGAGGACGCGGACGGGCTCTCGGCGCCCATCAAGTACGCCGAGACGGCGCGCGCCCTCGGCGTCGAGGTCGGCGACCGCGTGCCCCTGGCCGCCGCCCGCGAGACCGTGCTGAAGCTCCGTACCGGCAAGGGCATGGTTCTGGACCCCGAGGACCACGACACCTGGTCGGCCGGATCCTTCTTCACCAACCCGATCCTCACCGACGACCAGTTCGCGGCGTTCCACGCGCGCGTGCGCGCCCACCTCGGCGAGGGCGTGGAGCCGCCCGCCTACCCGGCGGGGGAGGGGCACACCAAGACCTCCGCGGCCTGGCTCATCGACAAGGCGGGCTTCAGCAAGGGGTACGGCCCCGGACCCGCCCGCATCTCCACCAAACACACCCTCGCGCTCACCAACCGCGGCGAAGCGACCACCGAGGACCTCCTCGCGCTCGCCCGCGAGGTCGTCGCCGGAGTGCGGGAGACCTTCGGGATCACGCTGGTGAACGAACCGGTGACGGTCGGGGTCAGCCTCTAGGGTTCGCCCTCGGTGGGTCTTCAGTAGGCCACGCCCACGCCCTGCTTCACCGTCGCCGGGTCCCCGACCATGCCCAGCATCGCGTGCGCCACATCCGCCCGCCCGATGAAGCGCCCCTTGAGCGGAAACCCGCCCACGACGGTGCGATACCTGCCGGTGAGCGGCTTGTCCTGCAGACGCGGGGGCCGTACGAACGTCCAGTCAGCGGCGGCGCCGGCGACCTCGGCCTCCATCTCCCGCAGGTCGGTGTAGACGTCCTTGAGGACCGCCGAGACGACGCCGCGAACAGCACGGTCCAGGAACCCGTCGCCCTCCGGTTCGGGCCCGACCGGCGCGGCGCTCACCACGAGCAGCCGCCGCACCTTCTCCGCCTCCAGGGCCGCCAGCACCGTACGCGTCAGCCGCGCCGCCACCCCCGCGTCCCCGCGGCTGCGCGCCCCGAGCCCGGACAGCACGGCGTCCCGTCCGGCGACGGCGGCCCGCAGCGCACCGGGGTCGGTGAGATCCGCGCGGAACACCTCCAGGCGGCTCCCGGCGAGGGGGAGGCGCGCGGGGTCCCGCACGACCGCCGTGACCTCGTGACCGGCGTCCAGGGCCTGGCGGACGATCTCCTTGCCGATGCCTCCGGTGGCGCCGAAAACGGTGAGTTTCATGAGTGCTCCCGTCCCCATGAGTTGGGTGGGTGAGTATTCACTCACCCCTGCTTCCTCTAGGGTGAGTAAGTACTCACCCACCCGTCAAGGGCGATTGGACATTTCATGGAGACTCGGCCCACTCGTGTCCGACTGCTCGACGCCGCGCACGACCTGATGCTCACGGTCGGGCTGGCGCGGGCCACGACGAAGGAGATCGCGCGGGCGGCCGGGTGCTCCGAGGCGGCGCTGTACAAGCATTTCGACAGCAAGGAGGAGCTGTTCATCCGGGTGCTCACCGAGCGGCTGCCCCCGCTCCGTCCGCTGCTCAGCAGTCTCGCCGCCGAGCCGGGCCGGCACTCCCTGGAGGAGAACCTCACCGAGATCGCCCGCCAGGCGGCGCTGTTCTACGAGCAGAGCTTCCCGATCGCCGCGTCGCTGTACGCGCAGACCGAGCTCAAGCGCCGGCACGACGACGCCGTACGGCAGATGGGGGCGGGCCCGCACGTGCCGATCCAGGAGCTCGACGTCTATCTCCGGGCCGAGCAGGAGCTGGGCCGGGTCAGCACGGACGCCGACACCTTCGCGGCGGCGTCGCTGCTGATGGGGGCCTGCGCGCAGCGGGCGTTCGCCTATGACGCGACCAGGGAGGCGGTACGGCCGCCGGTGGACGGGTTCGCCGCCCGGCTGGCCCGCACGCTGCTCGCCGGCATCGCCGGCTGACCCCGGCCGGCAGGGCCTAGGCGAGCCAGGCGTCCACCCCGGACAGGAGCTTCGCCTTCACCTCGTGCGGCGCTGCCGAGGCGCGTACCGACTGCCGGGCCAGTTCCGCCAACTCCTCGTCCGTGAAGGCGTGGTGGTGGCGGGCGATGTCGTACTGGGCGGCGAGCCGCGAGCCGAAGAGCAGGGGGTCGTCGGCGCCCAGGGCCATCGGGACGCCGGCCCCGTACAGCGTGCGCAGCGGTACGTCCTCGGGCTTCTCGTAGACGCCGAGGGCGACGTTCGACGCGGGGCACACCTCGCAGGTCACACCCCTGTCGGCGAGGCGCTTCAGCAGCCGCGGGTCCTCGGCGGCGCGCACCCCGTGGCCGATCCGGTTCGCGTCCAGGTCGTCCAGGCAGTCACGGACCGAGGACGGGCCGGTCAGCTCGCCGCCGTGCGGAGCCGACAGCAGACCTCCCTCGCGGGCGATGTTGAAGGCACGGTCGAAGTCCCGCGCCATGCCCCGGCGTTCGTCGTTCGACAGCCCGAAGCCGACCACGCCCCGGTCCGCGTACCGCACCGCGAGCCGGGCAAGCGTGCGGGCGTCCAGCGGGTGCTTCATCCGGTTCGCGGCGACCAGGACACGCATCCCGAGCCCCGTGTCCCGCGACGCCGTCTCCACCGCGTCGAGGATGATCTCCAGCGCCGGGATCAGACCGCCCAGCCGGGGCGCGTACGACGTCGGGTCGACCTGGATCTCCAGCCATCCGGAGCCGTCCTTGACGTCCTCCTCCGCGGCCTCTCTGACCAGCCGCTGGATGTCCTCCGGCTGCCGCAGGCACGAGCGCGCCGCGTCGTACAGGCGCTGGAAGCGGAACCAGCCCCGCTCGTCCGTCGCCCGCAGCTTCGGCGGCTCCCCACCCGTCAGCGCGTCGGTCAGCGCCTCGGGCAGACGCACACCGTATTTGTCGGCCAGTTCCAGCACGGTCGCCGGCCGCATCGAGCCGGTGAAGTGCAGGTGCAGATGGGCTTTCGGCAGTTCAGAGACATCACGTACACGCTCCATTCCAGGATCCTGCCGTACGTCTCTGTCGTCCCGGTAGCGGTTTCCCCTTTAGTGGTCTTGCTCGCACAAACAAATGGGACCGCCTCCGAACAGTCGGAGGCGGTCCCATGACGGGCAGGCGGACGTCAGTCCCTGGCCTCCGCCAGCAGCTTCTGGATGCGGCTCACGCCCTCGACGAGATCCTCGTCACCGAGCGCGTACGACAGCCGCAGATAGCCGGGCGTGCCGAAGGCCTCACCGGGGACGACCGCGACCTCGGCCTCCTCCAGGATCAGCCCGGCGAGCTCGACGCTGCTCTGCGGGCGCTTGCCGCGGATCTCCTTGCCGAGCACGGCCTTGACCGACGGGTAGGCGTAGAAGGCGCCCTCGGGCTCCGGGCAGAGCACGCCGTCGATCTCGTTGAGCATCCGCACGATCGTCTTGCGGCGGCGGTCGAACGCCTCGCGCATCTTCGCGACCGCCTCCAGGTCACCGGAGACGGCGGCGAGGGCGGCCACCTGTGCCACGTTCGAGACGTTCGAGGTCGCGTGCGACTGGAGGTTGGTCGCGGCCTTCACCACGTCCTTCGGGCCGATGATCCAGCCGACCCGCCAGCCCGTCATGGCGTACGTCTTGGCGACACCGTTGACCACGACGCACTTGTCGCGCAGCTCGGGGAACAGCCCCGGGAGGGAGACCGCGGCGGCCTCGCCGTAGACCAGGTGCTCGTAGATCTCGTCCGTCATCACCCACAGGCCGTGGTCGACGGCCCAGCGGCCGATCGCCTCGGTCTCGGCCTCGCTGTAGACGGCGCCGGTCGGGTTGGACGGCGACACGAAGAGGACGACCTTCGTCCGCTCCGTACGGGCCGCCTCCAGCTGCTCCACGGTGACGCGGTAGCCGGTCGTCTCGTCGGCGACGACCTCGACCGGGACACCGCCGGCCAGGCGGATCGACTCCGGGTACGTCGTCCAGTACGGCGCCGGGACGATGACCTCGTCGCCCGGGTCGAGGATCGCGGCGAAGGCCTCGTAGATGGCCTGCTTGCCGCCGTTGGTGACGAGGATCTGCGAGACGTCGGGCTCGTAGCCGGAGTCGCGCAGCGTCTTCGCGGCGATGGCGGCCTTCAGCTCGGGCAGACCGCCGGCCGGCGTGTAGCGGTGGTACTTCGGGTTCTTGCAGGCCTCAATGGCGGCCTCGACGATGTAGTCCGGGGTCGGGAAGTCGGGCTCACCGGCGCCGAAGCCGATCACCGGACGCCCGGCGGCCTTGAGTGCCTTGGCCTTGGCGTCCACGGCGAGGGTGGCGGACTCGGAGATCGCGCCGACTCGGGCGGAGACCCGGCGCTCGGTCGGAGGGGTTGCAGGGCTCATGGGGCCCATCGTTTCAGACAGGAAACGCGCCCGGCACGCGGGTTTCACGGACTGAACATCCGCTGAACATCCGTCCGGATCGGGCCCCCGGCCTGGGCGATCTTGCGTTGCCGCACTGCCGTTCCCCCGGCGATCTTTCGCGCATCAAGCCCCCATCGGCCACTTTCTGTTCGACGACGCGCTCAGGACCACGTACACTCTCACCTCGTTGGCCTTCAGCAGCCCACAGCCGAGAGTGCACAGCGAGCACTCGTCCGGATGCGGTACGTTGGGGGACGCACAAAGGGTCGTAGCTCAATTGGTAGAGCACTGGTCTCCAAAACCAGCGGTTGGGGGTTCAAGTCCCTCCGGCCCTGCTACACACACACTTTCGCCAGGATGTGTGCGCATGTACGTACAGCTTTGCAACGCCGTGCGGCTCAGACCGGGCGCGGCACGGCCACGACCCGGGATTCAGGTGAGGACGAATGGCGGACGCCGTGGGCTCCATCGACACGCCTGACGCCCAGGATGAGGCGCAGGAGAAGAAGGGCCGCAAGGGCGGCAAGCGCGCGAAGAAGGGCCCGCTGAAGCGGCTCGCCCTCTTCTACCGTCAGATCGTTGCGGAGCTCCGCAAGGTCGTCTGGCCGACGCGCAACCAGCTGACGTCGTACACCACCGTGGTGATCTTCTTCGTCGCCATCATGATCGCCCTGGTGACCGTGATTGACTATGGGCTCGACCACGCCGCCAAGTACGTCTTCGGCTGAGCCAAGAGCGAAGGGCGCCGTGGTTACCGGCGCCCCTTTCGCATGTTCCACCCCTATGTATCCAGGAAGAAGCAGCCACCGTGTCTGACCAGAACCTGAACGACGCCGTCGAGCCGCTCGGGCAGGATGCCGAGTCCGTGGAAGACGAGCTCGACATCGTCGAAGGCGCTGACGAGGACCTGGACGAGGTCGAGGCTGCCGACGCCGAGGCGGGCGAGCCGGCCGAGGAGGCCGCGCTGCACGTCGAGGGCGAGGACGAGGAAGAAGAGGCCGCCGAGGAGGCCGAGCCCGTCGACCCCGTCGCCGCCCTGCGCGAGGAGCTGCGCACGCTGCCCGGCGAGTGGTACGTCATCCACACCTACGCCGGTTACGAGAACCGCGTGAAGACCAACCTGGAGCAGCGCGCCGTCTCGCTGAACGTCGAGGACTACATCTTCGCGGCCGAGGTGCCGCAGGAAGAGGTCGTCCAGATCAAGAACGGCGACCGCAAGACGATCAAGCAGAACAAGCTGCCGGGTTACGTCCTGGTCCGCATGGACCTGACCAACGAGTCCTGGGGCGTCGTCCGCAACACCCCCGGCGTCACCGGCTTCGTGGGCAACGCCTACGACCCGTACCCGCTGACCCTGGACGAGATCGTCAAGATGCTCGCCCCGGAGGCCGAGGAGAAGGCCGCCCGCGAGGCCGCCGAGGCCGAGGGCAAGCCCGCCCCGCAGCGCAAGGTCGAGGTCCAGGTCCTGGACTTCGAGGTCGGCGACTCGGTCACCGTCACCGACGGCCCGTTCGCCACGCTGCAGGCCACGATCAACGAGATCAACGCCGACTCCAAGAAGGTCAAGGGCCTGGTGGAGATCTTCGGCCGCGAGACGCCGGTCGAGCTCTCCTTCGACCAGATCCAGAAGAACTAGTTCACGATCATCCGAAAGGGCCCCTGACCAGCGGTTACCCGTTGGCCAGGGGCTCTCTCGCGTCCCGGGGCCGACACTGGGCCGACGCGCCGGAAGCATGATCCCGTCCGTGGCCGAACACACGATCAGTACCGCCGGCGGCAACGATGCTAGGAACGCCCATGCTCTCTGAACACTTCACGGCGACGCACTGGTGGATCGCCGCGTGTCTGTCCGGCCTCGCTCTCGCGACAGCGGTTGCGTCCTTGCCGTCGAAGCCCAGGGCCAAGCTGATCGCGGGGACGACCGTCGTGCTCGTCACGGCGCTCTACTGCGTCGCGCGCGGCCGCGGTGAGGGAACCGAGCAGGCGCTCCAGTTGTACATCCTGGGCACCCTGCCGCTGGCCGTCCTGAGGTGGGTCTTCGGTGGATGGTTCCGCCAACAGCTGGCGCTGGCGCGTGCGGGGGAGCCGACCCAGGAGCTGAAGGGCCGACACACGGCGCTCTTCCTAGGCGCGTTCGTGGCGGTCGTGGCCGCCATCGTGGTCTTGCTCTGAAGGCACGGCCTGGAGCCCCCTCCCGGTGGATTCCGCTGGTGGGAGGCCCTTTCGTCGTACGCGTCGTCGCACGACCCGACCGAGTTCCCAATAAATGTGGGCTGCACCACAACCATCTGACATCCCCACCGGTCTGACTTGATGACCGAAACGCGTGGACAGCGTTCTTCATGGTGGTCCCCAGCTCTTTATGGCGTTTTGCCCTGAGCTGCTCGCTGCCCGCGTGAGCCTTCGGCACCCGCCGAGTCACACACCAAGAAGTGGGGGAACTTCCTCATGCGTGCTCGATCCATCCTGGTCGTGGCGGCGGCGTCCGCCTGCGTCCTGCTGCCGACGACCTCCGCGGTCGCCGGCACGGGCCCGGCTCCGTCGCCCAACAAGCAGAACCTGACCGCCCGTTCGACCGCCCCGTCCGAGGCCGGCAACCCGATGAGCGCCAAGGCGCAGGCCGTCGGCGTCTGCTCGGACGCCTACCAGATCGGCGCCACCGCCTACATCAACCGGGCCGGCGCGCACGTCGCCTCGGTGAAGCAGTTCTACTCGCCCAGGTGCAAGGCGAACTACGGCTATGTCTGGGTGTGGCAGAGCTTCCGCGACAAGATCAAGGACTACGACGTCAGCACCGGCGTCTACAGCTACGCCCGTGACGAGATCGTGGGCCAGGACTGGTGGAACGCCACCAACAGCCAGGAGTTCTGGTCCTACCCGGCCGACACGGTGAACGAGTGCACGGCGGCCATCGGTACGCTGCGCGCCCCCGGCGACCCGGTGGCGGGCCAGGCCACCACGGCCAAGCGCTGCTGACCCTCCCGCTCGCTCCGCGGGCCCCGGCCGACGCGCGGCGGCCGGGGCCCGTTCCTGTTCGGGCCGCGAACGGTCAACCGTCTGAGCTGCCGGTTTTGGCCCTGACGCGTTACCCGTTATCGTTGTGCGGTATGCCTCCATCCGGATGATCCGAACGTTCACCGTTCAAGGTGGCAAGCGGTACGGATGGCGGCGGAACACCTCTCACTAAGGACCCGGAGAGAGCATGCCTCCCAAGAAGAAGAAGGTCACGGGGCTCATCAAGCTCCAGATCCAGGCCGGTGCGGCCAACCCGGCTCCGCCGGTCGGCCCCGCGCTGGGCCAGCACGGCGTCAACATCATGGAGTTCTGCAAGGCCTACAACGCCGCGACCGAGTCGCAGCGCGGTTGGGTCATCCCGGTGGAGATCACGGTCTACGAGGACCGTTCCTTCACCTTCATCACCAAGACCCCGCCGGCCGCGAAGATGATCCTCAAGGCCGCTGGTGTCGAGAAGGGCTCTGGCGAGCCGCACAAGACCAAGGTCGCCAAGATCACCCAGGCGCAGGTCCGCGAGATCGCCACCACCAAGATGCCCGACCTCAACGCCAATGACCTGGACGCCGCGTCCAAGATCATCGCCGGCACCGCCCGTTCCATGGGCATCACGGTCGAGGGCTGACCTCAACCCCCCAGCAGAAGTGAGTGGCGGGGCCTGCTCGGCCCGGACCACAACTCCTAAGAAACCCAGGAGCAGTAGTGAGCAAGCGCAGCAAGACTCTCCGCGCTGCGGACGCCAAGGTCGACCGGGACAAGCTCTACGCCCCGCTCGAGGCCGTCCGTCTCGCCAAGGAGACGTCCACGACCAAGTTCGACGGCACCGTCGAGGTCGCCTTCCGTCTGGGTGTCGACCCGCGTAAGGCCGACCAGATGGTCCGTGGCACCGTGAACCTTCCGCACGGCACCGGTAAGACCGCCCGGGTCCTGGTCTTCGCGACCGGTGACCGTGCCGAGGCCGCGCGTGCCGCGGGCGCCGACATCGTCGGTGCCGACGAGCTGATCGACGAGGTCTCGAAGGGCCGCCTGGACTTCGACGCCGTCGTCGCCACCCCGGACCTCATGGGCAAGGTCGGCCGCCTCGGCCGTGTCCTCGGCCCGCGTGGTCTGATGCCGAACCCGAAGACCGGCACCGTGACCCCGGACGTGGCCAAGGCCGTGACCGAGATCAAGGGCGGCAAGATCGAGTTCCGCGTCGACAAGCACTCGAACCTGCACTTCATCATCGGCAAGTCGTCCTTCGACGACACCAAGCTGGTGGAGAACTACGGCGCCGCGCTGGAGGAGATCCTCCGTCTGAAGCCGTCCGCCGCCAAGGGTCGCTACATCAAGAAGGCCGCCATCACCACCACGATGGGCCCCGGCATTCCGGTCGACCCGAACCGCACCCGCAACCTCCTCGTCGAGGAGGACCCGGCCGCGGTCTGAGCCATCGGCTCACCAGGCTCGACGACGGGCCCCGCACCCTTCCCGGGTGCGGGGCTCGTCCGCGTTCCCCGGTTGTCTGTCAGTGCCCTGGGTTAACGTGCATTCACGGGGATCGCACAGGGGGGACGAATGACGAGCACGAGGGCGCACCGGTCGGCGTTCTGGATCGCCCTGCCGACCGCGCTGACGGCCCTGGCCGCCTGCACCTCCTCCGACCGTGCCGAGGAGGACCGTCCCACGCCCTCCCGCGCCGTGACGGCCGCTCTGCGCACCGTCGAGCGCTCCACCGACCGGGCCGACTCCGCCCGGGTGCGGTCCACGACCACCGTCGGCTCGGCGCTGTCCATGAAGGCTCAGGGCACCCTCGCCTGGAGCGACGGCCTCACCGGCGCCCTGACGATCACGTATACGGGCGGCACGACGGCCGAGGCGATGCGCCGCCTCGGCACCACCTCGATGGAGGCCCGCTATCTCCCCGACGCCTACTACGCGCGCATGGGCGAGGCGTTCGCCGAGAAGGCCGACGGCAAGCACTGGATCAAGTACGCCTACGACGACCTGAAGAACCTCGCCGGCAGCTCCGGAGCCGATCTCGCCGACCAGATGCGCGGCACCGCCCCGCACACCTCGGTGAAGCTGCTGCTGTCCTCCACGGACGTAACGAAGGTCGGCGAGGAGACGGTGAGCGGCGAGCGCGCCACGCGTTACTCCGGCACGGTGCGCGTGGAGGGTGCCACCACCCAGACCGTCGACATATGGGTCGACGACCGGGACCTGCTGGTCAAGAAGGTCGAGAAGGGCCGTACGGCCACGGGGTCGCTGACCCAGACGGCGTACTACAGCCACTACGGCGTGAAGGCGGCGGTCGAGAAGCCGCCGACGGAGGACACCGCCGATCTCAAGGAGCTGCTGAAGGAAGGGGCCGTCGGCGGCGCCTCGTAGGTATTCGGAGGACCGGTCGGGCTGCCTGGGCTACGCTCCCGATCTTGCGGTGCACTGACCAAGCACCGGCCATGTGTTCCTTGGGGGGAATCAATGAGACTTTCCGTGCGCGCCGCCCTGCCCGCGTCCGTGCGCGTCGCTCTGCCGGCCGCCGTGCTGCTTCTCTCCGGCTGTGGGGCGGGAGCCGGCGGGCAGGAGCCAGCCGCGGGCTCCTCGGCCGCCGACGCCGTCGCGCGGGCCGTGGAGAAGACCGAGGGCGTCACGTCGCTGCACTACCGGGTGACGGGGCAGTTCCCGGAGCGGGGACGCATAGCCGACGAGGGGACCGTCCGCACGAAGCCGGTGACGGCCGGCCTCACGACGGCCAACCTGAGCGGCGAGGAGCAGGGCAAGACCGAGCTGCGCCTGGTCGACGGGGTGCTGTACGGCAGCGCGACCGCCGACATGGTCGAGGAGATGGGCGGCCGGCACTGGATCAGCTACGGCCCGGCCGCCGAGTTCACCACGCACGGCGGCCTGCGGATGGACGTCGGCGGCCTGCGCGACCAGGTCGGACGCAACCCGGCCCGGGAAGCCGCCTTCCTGGCCACCGCGCAGGACGTGAAGCGGGTCGGCGGCGAGAAGGTCGACGGCGTCGGCACCACGCACTACGCGGGGACGGCCACCGTCGAGGAGCTGCGAGCCTCGCTCAAGGAGACCGGCGACAAGGCCACCCGAGAGGGACGCGAGCGCAGCCTCGACCAGTACGCGAAGCTGGGCGTGGACGAGCTCACGCTGGACGTGTGGGTCGACGGCGACGACCGGGTCAAGCGGCTCCGCACCCAGGGCTTCGGCCGCCATGGCCGGCTCGACCTCACCTGCACCTTCCTGGACTACGGCAAGCCGGTGACGGTCCGTGCGCCACGCCCCGACGACACGGCGGACCTGCGCAAGCCGCTGAAGAAGAGCGGAAGCTGAGGGCCGTAAGGGCCGATTTGCCTGACGGCGACCGCGTCACGTAATCTCCCTTCAGAAGCCAAAGACCGCTGGTCGTTGCCGTGCGCTCGCAAGAGGGTGCGGTGGCCGAAGGATCCGCTGAAATTGCGGACGACCCGCGCAGGTGACAGTGGAAGAACTCCCGGAGTACGTACGTCCACGTATGTGCGGCCGGTCGAGTCCGCCCCGTGCGCCTGCGCCGGGGCGTTTCGTTTTCCACAGTCCTCCTTCGGGTCCGCGCGGTCCGAATCACCCGGAAGGAGGCCGAGACTCATGGCGAGGCCCGACAAGGCTGCCGCGGTTGCCGAGTTGACGGAGCAGTTCCGCAACTCCAGCGCCGCTGTGCTGACCGAGTACCGCGGTCTCACCGTGGCGCAGCTCAAGACACTGCGCCGGTCGCTCGGTGAGAACGCCCAGTACGCCGTGGTGAAGAACACGCTGACCAAGATTGCGGCCAACGAGGCCGGGATCTCGACGCTCGACGACCTGTTCAACGGTCCGACGGCTGTCGCCTTCGTCACCGGTGACCCGGTGGAGTCGGCGAAGGGTCTCCGTGACTTTGCCAAGGACAACCCGAATCTCGTCATCAAGGGCGGTGTCCTTGACGGCAAGGCGCTCAGCGCCGACGAGATCAAGAAGCTTGCGGACCTCGAGTCCCGCGAGGTTCTGCTCGCCAAGCTGGCGGGCGCTCTGAAGGGCAAGCAGACGCAAGCTGCTCAGGTCTTCCAGGCGCTCCCGTCGAAGCTCGTCCGCACCGTGGACGCGCTTCGTGCCAAGCAGGACGAGCAGGGCGGTGCCGAGTAATTCGGCTCGCACGATGACCGCCGCCGCCTGAGGCGGAGGTCGTAGCGGGCCAACGTACGCCCGCCAGACATGTACATCCGGCACCTGCCGATTTAGTGGAAGGAAAGCCATCATGGCTCTCACCCAGGACGAACTGCTCGCCGAGTTCGAGGGCATGACCCTCATCCAGCTCTCCGAGTTCGTGAAGGCGTTCGAGGAGAAGTTCGACGTCACCGCCGCCGCCGCGGTCGCCGTTGCGGGCCCGGCCGGTCCGGCCGCCGCCGCCCCGGCCGAGGAGGAGAAGGACGAGTTCGACGTCATCCTCACCGGCGCCGGCGACAAGAAGATCCAGGTCATCAAGGTCGTGCGTGAGCTGACCTCCCTGGGTCTGAAGGAGGCCAAGGACCTCGTGGACGGCGCCCCCAAGCCCGTTCTCGAGAAGGTCGCCAAGGACGCCGCCGAGAAGGCCGCCGAGTCCCTCAAGGGCGCCGGCGCCTCCGTCGAGGTCAAGTAACACCTTTCGGTCGAACACGACCGCCGCGCTTGCTGAATCCGGCCTCCTGAGGCTGTAACGCAGTCGCACCGAAGAGCGATCATCCATTCGGGTGGTCGCTCTTCGGCGTTCCTGGGGGCGCGGCCGCGGTTGCCTTGCGCCCGCTAAGGCGGGGGGTATGGTGATCTTCGTCGTGTCTCCGGGCCGTCCTGGGTTCGGGCATGGGGGCCTTGACGAACCGCACGCAGCGCGCAATTCTCAGGACGCGTCGCCACAAGGATCCGAATCCGAGGCATGGATCGGCGACGAAGAGGGCAGTATCAACGTGCATTGAGGGCGAGCATGCCGAGGGCGTTGAGAACAACGAGGGTCGCGAAAAACCCGCACTGGACATCAGTGTGCCAAGTGGCTACACTGACCCTTTGCGCTGCCTGTTAGCTGTCCCCTGCCCGTCACCAGGGGCATGCCCTCGCTTGAGCACCGATGACCGGACCGTCCCTGACCTGGCCAGATCTCTGGTCGGAGAAGGAAACACCTGTCTCTGTGCGCCGGTGAGGGGCCGGTACGCGCGTAGTGAGTCCGAGCCCTCGGAAGGACCCCCTCTTGGCCGCCTCGCGCAACGCCTCGACCGCGAATATGAACAACGGCGCCAGCACTGCCCCGCTGCGCATCTCCTTTGCAAAGATCAAGGAGCCCCTCGAGGTTCCCAACCTGCTCGCGCTGCAGACCGAGAGCTTTGACTGGCTGCTCGGCAACACCGCCTGGCAGAGTCGGGTCGAGGCGGCTCTGGAGTCCGGTCAGGACGTCCCCACGAAGTCCGGTCTGGAGGAGATCTTCGAGGAGATCTCCCCGATCGAGGACTTCTCCGGGTCGATGTCGCTGACGTTCCGCGACCACCGCTTCGAGCCTCCTAAGAACTCGATCGACGAGTGCAAGGAGCGCGACTTCACCTACGCCGCCCCGCTCTTCGTGACGGCGGAGTTCACCAACAACGAGACCGGTGAGATCAAGTCCCAGACGGTCTTCATGGGCGACTTCCCGCTCATGACGAACAAGGGCACCTTCGTCATCAACGGCACCGAGCGTGTCGTCGTGTCGCAGCTGGTCCGTTCGCCCGGTGTCTACTTCGACTCCTCCATCGACAAGACGTCCGACAAGGACATCTTCTCCGCCAAGGTCATCCCGTCCCGGGGTGCCTGGCTGGAGCTGGAGATCGACAAGCGCGACATGGTCGGTGTGCGCATCGACCGCAAGCGCAAGCAGTCCGTGACCGTTCTGCTCAAGGCTCTCGGTTGGACGACCGAGCAGATCCTCGAGGAGTTCGGCGAGTACGAGTCCATGCGCGCCACCCTGGAGAAGGACCACACCCAGGGCCAGGACGACGCGCTGCTCGACATCTACCGCAAGCTGCGTCCGGGCGAGCCCCCCACGCGTGAGGCCGCGCAGACGCTTCTGGAGAACCTGTACTTCAACCCGAAGCGCTACGACCTCGCCAAGGTCGGCCGCTACAAGGTCAACAAGAAGCTGGGTGCGGACGCTCCGCTGGACGCGGGCATCCTGACCGTCGAGGACGTCATCTCGACGATCAAGTACCTGGTCAAGCTGCACGCGGGCGAGACCGAGACGGTCGCGGACAGCGGTCAGACGATCGTCGTCGAGACCGACGACATCGACCACTTCGGCAACCGTCGTCTGCGCAGCGTCGGCGAGCTCATCCAGAACCAGGTCCGCACCGGTCTGGCTCGTATGGAGCGCGTCGTCCGTGAGCGCATGACGACTCAGGACGTCGAGGCGATCACGCCGCAGACCCTGATCAACATCCGGCCGGTCGTCGCCTCCATCAAGGAGTTCTTCGGCACCAGCCAGCTGTCGCAGTTCATGGACCAGAACAACCCGCTGTCGGGTCTCACCCACAAGCGCCGTCTGTCGGCTCTTGGCCCGGGTGGTCTCTCCCGTGAGCGGGCCGGCTTCGAGGTCCGTGACGTGCACCCCTCGCACTACGGCCGCATGTGCCCGATCGAGACGCCCGAAGGCCCGAACATCGGTCTGATCGGTTCGCTCGCCTCCTACGGCCGCGTCAACGCGTTCGGTTTCGTGGAGACGCCGTACCGCAAGGTCGTCGACGGTCAGGTCACCGACGAGGTGGACTACCTGACGGCCGACGAGGAAGACCGCTTCGTCATCGCGCAGGCCAACGCCACGCTCAACGACGACCTGCGCTTCACCGAGAACCGCGTCCTGGTCCGCCGTCGTGGCGGCGAGGTCGACTACGTCGCCGGTGACGACGTGGACTACATGGATGTCTCGCCGCGCCAGATGGTGTCGGTCGCGACCGCCATGATCCCGTTCCTCGAGCACGACGACGCCAACCGTGCCCTCATGGGCGCGAACATGATGCGTCAGGCCGTGCCGCTGATTAAGTCCGAGGCCCCGCTCGTCGGCACCGGCATGGAGTACCGCTCCGCGGTCGACGCCGGCGACGTGGTCAAGGCCGAGAAGGCGGGTGTGGTCCAGGAGGTCTCCGCGGACTACATCACCACCGCCAACGACGACGGCACGTACATCACGTACCGCCTGGCCAAGTTCGCCCGCTCCAACCAGGGCACCTCGGTCAACCAGAAGGTCATCGTCCTCGAGGGCGACCGGATCATCGAGGGCCAGGTCCTCGCCGACGGTCCGGCCACCCAGAACGGCGAGATGGCGCTGGGCAAGAACCTGCTCGTGGCGTTCATGCCGTGGGAGGGTCACAACTACGAGGACGCGATCATCCTGTCGCAGCGCCTCGTGCAGGACGACGTCCTCTCCTCGATCCACATCGAGGAGCACGAGGTCGACGCCCGTGACACCAAGCTCGGCCCCGAGGAGATCACCCGGGACATCCCGAACGTCTCCGAGGAGGTCCTCGCCGACCTCGACGAGCGCGGCATCATCCGCATCGGTGCCGAGGTCGTCGCCGGTGACATCCTGGTCGGCAAGGTCACGCCCAAGGGTGAGACCGAGCTGACGCCGGAGGAGCGCCTGCTGCGCGCGATCTTCGGTGAGAAGGCCCGTGAGGTCCGTGACACCTCGCTGAAGGTGCCGCACGGCGAGATCGGCAAGGTCATCGGCGTCCGCGTCTTCGACCGTGAAGAGGGCGACGAGCTGCCGCCGGGCGTGAACCAGCTGGTCCGCGTCTACGTGGCGCAGAAGCGCAAGATCACGGACGGTGACAAGCTCGCCGGCCGCCACGGCAACAAGGGTGTCATCTCCAAGATCCTGCCCATCGAGGACATGCCGTTCCTCGAGGACGGCACGCCGGTCGACATCATCCTCAACCCGCTGGGTGTCCCGTCCCGAATGAACCCGGGACAGGTCCTGGAGATCCACCTCGGCTGGCTCGCCAGCCGCGGCTGGGACGTCTCCGGCCTCGCGGACGACTGGGCGCAGCGCCTCCAGGCCATCGAGGCCGACAAGGTCGACCCGGGCACGAACGTCGCCACCCCCGTCTTCGACGGTGCGCGTGAGGACGAGCTCGCGGGTCTGCTGCAGCACACGATCCCGAACCGCGACGGCGAGCGCATGGTGCTCCCGACCGGTAAGGCACCGCTGTTCGACGGCCGCTCCGGCGAGCCGTTCCCGGAGCCGATCTCGGTCGGCTACATGTACATCCTCAAGCTCCACCACCTGGTCGACGACAAGTTGCACGCCCGCTCGACCGGTCCGTACAGCATGATCACCCAGCAGCCGCTGGGTGGTAAGGCCCAGTTCGGTGGCCAGCGCTTCGGTGAGATGGAGGTGTGGGCGCTGGAGGCTTATGGCGCCGCGTACGCCCTCCAGGAGCTGCTGACCATCAAGTCCGACGACGTCACCGGCCGCGTGAAGGTCTACGAGGCCATCGTCAAGGGCGAGAACATCCCCGAGCCCGGCATCCCCGAGTCCTTCAAGGTGCTCATCAAGGAGATGCAGTCGCTCTGCCTGAACGTGGAGGTGCTGTCCAGCGACGGTATGTCCATCGAGATGCGTGACACCGACGAGGACGTCTTCCGCGCAGCGGAGGAGCTCGGCATCGACCTGTCCCGGCGCGAGCCGAGCAGCGTCGAAGAGGTCTGACGGGAGTCCGGCGGGGCCCTTACCCACAGGGCCCCGCCGACCCCCAGGCCCCCGTTTCAGACCCCAAGACTTACAACCCTGAGAGGGATTGACGCATAGTGCTCGACGTCAACTTCTTCGATGAGCTCCGGATCGGTCTGGCCACCGCTGACGACATCCGTCAGTGGAGCCACGGCGAGGTCAAGAAGCCCGAGACCATCAACTACCGCACCCTCAAGCCCGAAAAGGACGGACTCTTCTGCGAGAAGATCTTCGGTCCGACCCGGGACTGGGAGTGCTACTGCGGCAAGTACAAGCGTGTCCGCTTCAAGGGCATCATCTGTGAGCGCTGTGGCGTCGAGGTGACTCGCGCCAAGGTGCGTCGTGAGCGGATGGGCCACATCGAGCTGGCCGCGCCTGTCACGCACATCTGGTACTTCAAGGGTGTCCCGTCGCGCCTCGGGTACCTGCTGGACCTGGCGCCCAAGGACCTCGAGAAGGTCATCTACTTCGCGGCGTACATGATCACGTTCGTCGACGAGGAGCGCCGTACCCGCGACCTGCCCTCCCTGGAGGCGCATGTCTCGGTCGAGCGTCAGCAGGTCGAGAACCGCCGGGACGCCGACCTGGAGGCCCGCGCCAAGAAGCTCGAGACCGACCTGGCCGAGCTCGAGGCCGAGGGTGCCAAGGCCGACGTGCGCCGCAAGGTGCGCGAGGGTGCCGAGCGTGAGATGAAGCAGCTGCGCGACCGTGCGCAGCGCGAGATCGACCGCCTGGACGAGGTGTGGACCCGGTTCAAGAACCTCAAGGTCCAGGACCTCGAGGGCGACGAGCTCCTCTACCGCGAGCTGCGTGACCGCTTCGGCACGTACTTCGACGGTTCGATGGGTGCCGCGGCGCTGCAGAAGCGCCTGGAGTCCTTCGACCTCGACGAGGAGGCCGAGAAGCTCCGCGAGATCATCCGCACCGGCAAGGGCCAGAAGAAGACCCGTGCGCTGAAGCGGCTGAAGGTCGTGTCTGCCTTCCTGCAGACCTCCAACAGCCCCAAGGGCATGGTCCTCGACTGCGTCCCGGTCATCCCGCCGGACCTTCGCCCGATGGTGCAGCTGGACGGTGGCCGCTTCGCGACCTCCGACCTGAACGACCTGTACCGCCGTGTGATCAACCGCAACAACCGTCTGAAGAGGCTCCTCGACCTCGGCGCGCCCGAGATCATCGTCAACAACGAGAAGCGCATGCTTCAGGAGGCTGTTGACGCCCTCTTCGACAACGGTCGTCGTGGTCGCCCGGTCACCGGTCCGGGCAACCGCCCGCTGAAGTCCCTCAGCGACATGCTGAAGGGTAAGCAGGGTCGATTCCGTCAGAACCTGCTCGGCAAGCGTGTGGACTACTCCGCGCGTTCCGTGATCGTCGTCGGTCCGCAGCTGAAGCTGCACCAGTGCGGTCTGCCCAAGGCGATGGCGCTGGAGCTCTTCAAGCCGTTCGTGATGAAGCGCCTGGTCGACCTGAACCACGCGCAGAACATCAAGAGCGCCAAGCGCATGGTGGAGCGCGGCCGCACGGTCGTGTACGACGTCCTCGAAGAGGTCATCGCCGAGCACCCGGTTCTGCTGAACCGTGCTCCCACCCTGCACCGCCTCGGCATCCAGGCCTTCGAGCCGCAGCTGGTCGAGGGCAAGGCCATCCAGATCCACCCGCTCGTCTGCACCGCGTTCAACGCGGACTTCGACGGTGACCAGATGGCCGTGCACCTGCCGCTGTCCGCGGAGGCGCAGGCCGAGGCCCGCATCCTGATGCTGTCCTCGAACAACATCCTCAAGCCCGCCGACGGTCGTCCGGTGACGATGCCGACCCAGGACATGGTCCTCGGTCTGTTCTTCCTCACCACCGACTCCGAGATGCGGAACGTGAAGGGCGAGGACCGCTCCTTCGCGTCCGTGGCCGAGGCGATCATGGCCTTCGACGCGGGCGAGCTCTCGCTCCAGTCGAAGATCGACATCCGCTTCCCGGTCGGCACCATCCCGCCGCGCGGCTGGACCCCGCCGGCGCAGGAGGAGGGTGAGCCGGAGTGGCAGCAGGGTGACTCGTTCCGTCTGCGGACGACCCTGGGCCGCGCGCTCTTCAACGAGCTGCTGCCCGAGGACTACCCGTTCGTCGACTACGAGGTCGGCAAGAAGCAGCTCTCCGAGATCGTCAACGACCTCGCCGAGCGCTACCCCAAGGTCATCGTGGCGGCGACGCTCGACAACCTGAAGGCGTCCGGCTTCTACTGGGCGACCCGTTCCGGTGTCACCGTGGCCATCTCCGACGTCGTCGTTCCCGAGGCGAAGAAGGAGATCGTCAAGGGCTACGAGGCGCAGGACGAGAAGGTCCAGAAGCAGTACGAGCGCGGTCTGATCACCAAGGACGAGCGCACGCAGGAGCTCATCGCGATCTGGACCAAGGCGACCAACGAGGTTGCCGAGGCCATGAACGAGAACTTCCCGAAGACCAACCCGATCTTCATGATGGTGAACTCGGGTGCACGAGGCAACATGATGCAGATGCGTCAGATCGCCGGTATGCGTGGTCTCGTGTCGAACGCCAAGAACGAGACGATCCCGCGTCCGATCAAGGCCTCGTTCCGTGAGGGTCTGTCCGTGCTGGAGTACTTCATCTCCACGCACGGTGCCCGTAAGGGTCTGGCGGACACCGCCCTGCGTACCGCCGACTCGGGTTACCTCACCCGTCGTCTGGTCGACGTCTCGCAGGACGTCATCATTCGCGAGGAGGACTGCGGCACCGAGCGCGGTCTGAAGCTGAAGATCGCCCACCGCGGCGCCGACGGCGTGCTGCGCAAGGCCGACGACGTCGAGACCAGCGTCTACGCCCGCATGCTCGCCGAGGACGTCGTCATCGACGGCAAGGTGATCGCGCCGGCCAACGTGGACCTGGGCGACGTGCTCATCGACCAGCTGGTGCACCACGGTGTCGAGGAGGTCAAGACCCGCTCGATCCTGACCTGCGAGTCCCACGTCGGCACCTGCGCCATGTGCTACGGCCGCTCGCTGGCCACCGGCAAGCTGGTCGACATCGGTGAGGCGGTCGGCATCATCGCCGCCCAGTCCATCGGTGAGCCCGGTACCCAGCTGACGATGCGTACCTTCCACACCGGTGGTGTGGCCGGTGACGACATCACCCAGGGTCTGCCGCGTGTCGTCGAGCTCTTCGAGGCCCGTACCCCGAAGGGTGTCGCCCCGATCTCCGAGGCCACCGGCCGCGTGCGGATCGAGGAGACCGAGAAGACCAAGAAGCTGGTCGTCACCCCGGACGACGGCAGCGACGAGACGGCGTACCCGATCTCGAAGCGTGCCCGACTCCTGGTCAGCGAGGGCGAGCACGTCGAGGTGGGCCAGAAGCTCACCGTGGGTGCCACCAACCCGCACGACGTGCTGCGCATCCTGGGTCAGCGTGCCGTCCAGGTCCACCTGGTCGGCGAGGTCCAGAAGGTCTACAACTCGCAGGGTGTGTCGATCCACGACAAGCACATCGAGATCATCATCCGGCAGATGCTCCGCCGTGTGACGATCATCGAGTCCGGCGACGCCGAGCTGCTGCCCGGTGAGCTGGTCGAGCGCTCGAAGTTCGAGACCGAGAACCGTCGTGTGGTCCAGGAGGGCGGTCACCCGGCCTCCGGTCGTCCGCAGCTGATGGGTATCACCAAGGCCTCGCTGGCGACGGAATCCTGGCTGTCGGCCGCCTCCTTCCAGGAGACGACCCGAGTCCTGACGGATGCGGCGATCAACGCCAAGTCCGACAGCCTCATCGGCCTCAAGGAGAACGTCATCATCGGTAAGCTCATCCCGGCCGGTACGGGTCTGTCCCGCTACCGCAACATCCGGGTGGAGCCGACCGAGGAAGCGAAGGCCGCGATGTACTCGGCCGTCGGCTACGACGACATCGACTACTCGCCGTTCGGCACGGGCTCCGGCCAGGCCGTTCCGCTGGAGGACTACGACTACGGTCCGTACAACCAGTAGGGCGTGCGTCTGACGCACTGAAGGGCGGTCACCTCTCGGGGTGGCCGCCCTTCGGCGTTCCCTGAGGCGTCTCCGGGTTTTCTCCGGGTGGACCCCGATGCCTGGATTGCCGGTTCGGCGCATCATGGAAGGACTCCGACCAGTACGGGGGAGGTGCTCCATGACGCATCCGTCGTGGCAGCCATGGCAGGGGAACAGCGCGCCACAACCGTGGTCCGGGGCGAACGCCCCGGCGATGCTCGCCTCGCACGCCGACCGTGAGCGGGCCGTGGACGTGCTCAGGGCCGGCTTCGGCGAAGGGCGACTGGCGCAGCCCGAGTTCGAGAAGCGGGTCACGCGGGCCTACACGGCTCGTACGGTGGGCGAGCTCGCCCTGCTGGTCGCCGACCTGCCCCAGGGCCCGATGCCCCAGCCGGCGCCCGTCACGCCCGTACCGGGGACGTTCCTGGCGTCGCCGCGGCCGCAGACCAACAGCAAGGCCGTCGGTGCGGCGGTCTGCGGGGTGCTCTGTCTCGTGAGCTTCGGGCTGACGGGCATTCCGGCCGTCGTCCTGGGGCACGCGGCGCGTACCGAGATACGCCGCACCGGGCAGGGCGGTGACGCGCTGGCGCTGACCGGGCTCGTGCTCGGGTGGCTGTCGACCGCGGGCTGGGCGGTGCTGCTGATGCTGCTGATGGTGGCCGCCGCCGTGTCCGAGTCCGGGGCCGGCTGAGGGACTCTGGCATGCCCGAATCGGCGATTCGAAGATCAAACACGTCGTGCGGTCTTGACATCGGCCGTATGGCGATGCGGGCGAGGCCCATTTGTTTTGACCGCAGCGAATGAGGTAGGTACGCTCAGACCTTGTGCCTGGGGTGTGCCCTGGCTCTCGTGCGTGCCTTCAACCGCATAACGAGCTGTGAGCGGCCACCGTAATCTGTGCTCTTTTCGCCTCGCGGCGGAAGTTCGCCGGATTCGACACACCCGACCGCGTGGGTCGGCGACGTTCCAGGTTAGCTTCACCATTCGGCACACAGAAACCGGAGAAGTAGTGCCTACGATCCAGCAGCTGGTCCGGAAGGGCCGGCAGGACAAGGTCGAGAAGAACAAGACGCCCGCACTCGAGGGTTCCCCTCAGCGTCGTGGCGTCTGCACGCGTGTGTTCACGACCACCCCGAAGAAGCCGAACTCGGCCCTGCGTAAGGTCGCGCGTGTGCGTCTGACCAGCGGGATCGAGGTCACCGCTTACATTCCGGGTGAGGGACACAACCTGCAGGAGCACTCCATCGTGCTCGTGCGCGGCGGCCGTGTGAAGGACCTGCCGGGTGTTCGCTACAAGATCATCCGTGGTTCGCTTGACACCCAGGGTGTCAAGAACCGCAAGCAGGCCCGCAGCCGCTACGGCGCCAAGAAGGAGAAGTAAGAATGCCTCGTAAGGGCCCCGCCCCGAAGCGCCCGGTCATCATCGACCCGGTCTACGGTTCTCCTCTTGTCACGTCGCTCATCAACAAGGTGCTGCTGAACGGCAAGCGCTCCACCGCCGAGCGCATCGTCTACGGCGCCATGGAGGGTCTGCGTGAGAAGACGGGCAACGACCCGATCATCACGCTGAAGCGCGCGCTTGAGAACATCAAGCCGACCCTCGAGGTCAAGTCCCGCCGTGTCGGTGGTGCGACGTACCAGGTTCCGATCGAGGTCAAGCCCGGTCGTGCCAACACGCTCGCGCTGCGCTGGCTGGTCGGTTACTCCCGCGCCCGTCGCGAGAAGACCATGACCGAGCGTCTCCTCAACGAGCTTCTCGACGCCTCGAACGGCCTCGGTGCGGCCGTGAAGAAGCGCGAGGACACCCACAAGATGGCCGAGTCCAACAAGGCCTTCGCGCACTACCGCTGGTAGTCGCAGACCCCATCGAGACCGAGAGAAGACTGAAGCCTTATGGCTACCACTTCACTTGACCTGGCCAAGGTCCGCAACATCGGGATCATGGCCCACATCGACGCGGGCAAGACGACCACCACCGAGCGGATCCTCTTCTACACCGGCGTCAGCTACAAGATCGGTGAGGTCCACGACGGCGCTGCCACCATGGACTGGATGGAGCAGGAGCAGGAGCGTGGCATCACGATCACCTCTGCTGCCACCACCTGTCACTGGCCGCTCGAGGACAACGACTACACGATCAACATCATCGACACCCCGGGTCACGTCGACTTCACGGTCGAGGTGGAGCGCTCGCTGCGCGTCCTCGACGGTGCCGTCACGGTGTTCGACGGTGTCGCCGGTGTCGAGCCGCAGTCCGAGACGGTGTGGCGTCAGGCCGACCGTTACGGCGTGCCGCGCATCTGCTTCGTGAACAAGCTGGACCGTACCGGCGCCGAGTTCCACCGCTGTGTGGACATGATCTCGGACCGCCTGGGCGCCCAGCCGCTCGTCATGCAGCTTCCGATCGGTGCCGAGGCCGACTTCAAGGGCGTTGTGGACCTGGTCCGCATGAAGGCGCTCGTGTGGTCCGCCGAGGCCGCCAAGGGCGAGATGTACGACGTCGTCGACATCCCGGCCACGCACACCGAGGCTGCCGAGGAGTACCGCGGCAAGCTGATCGAGGGCGTCGCCGAGAACGACGAAGAGATCATGGAGCTGTACCTGGAGGGCCAGGAGCCCACCGAGGAGCAGCTCTACGCCGCGATCCGTCGCATCACCATCGCGTCCGGCAAGTCCAGCGACACCACGGTCACCCCGGTGTTCTGTGGCACCGCGTTCAAGAACAAGGGCGTCCAGCCCCTGCTCGACGCGGTCGTGCGCTACCTGCCGACCCCGCTCGACGTCGAGGCCATCGAGGGCCACGACGTGAAGGACCCCGAGCTGGTCGTCAAGCGCAAGCCGTCCGAGGACGAGCCGCTGTCCGCGCTGGCGTTCAAGATCATGAGCGACCCGCACCTCGGCAAGCTCACCTTCGTCCGGGTCTACTCGGGCCGCCTGGAGTCCGGCACTGCCGTGCTGAACTCCGTCAAGGGCAAGAAGGAGCGCATCGGCAAGATCTACCGCATGCACGCGAACAAGCGTGAGGAGATCGAGTCGGTGGGCGCCGGCGACATCGTCGCCGTCATGGGCCTGAAGCAGACCACCACCGGTGAGACGCTGTCCGACGACAAGAACCCGGTGATCCTGGAGTCCATGGACTTCCCGGCGCCGGTCATCCAGGTCGCCATCGAGCCCAAGTCGAAGGGCGACCAGGAGAAGCTCGGCGTCGCGATCCAGCGCCTGGCCGAGGAGGACCCGTCCTTCCAGGTCCACTCGGACGAGGAGACCGGTCAGACCATCATCGGTGGTATGGGCGAGCTGCACCTCGAGGTGCTGGTCGACCGTATGCGCCGTGAGTTCAAGGTCGAGGCCAACGTCGGCAAGCCGCAGGTCGCCTACCGCGAGACGATCCGCAAGGCCGTCGAGCGCGTCGACTACACGCACAAGAAGCAGACTGGTGGTACCGGCCAGTTCGCCAAGGTGCAGATCGCGATCGAGCCGATCGAGGGCGGCGACGCCTCGTACGAGTTCGTGAACAAGGTGACCGGTGGTCGTATCCCGAAGGAGTACATCCCTTCGGTCGACGCCGGTGCGCAGGAGGCCATGCAGTTCGGCATCCTCGCCGGTTACGAGATGACCGGCGTGCGCGTCACCCTCATCGACGGTGGCTACCACGAGGTCGACTCCTCGGAGCTCGCCTTCAAGATCGCCGGCTCGCAGGCCTTCAAGGAGGCCGCGCGCAAGGCCAGCCCCGTGCTGCTCGAGCCGATGATGGCCGTCGAGGTCACCACGCCCGAGGACTACATGGGTGAGGTCATCGGCGACATCAACTCCCGCCGTGGCCAGATCCAGGCCATGGAGGAGCGGGCCGGTGCCCGCGTCGTGAAGGGCCTCGTGCCCCTCTCGGAGATGTTCGGTTACGTCGGCGACCTGCGCAGCAAGACGTCCGGCCGGGCCAGCTACTCCATGCAGTTCGACTCCTACGCCGAGGTTCCGCGGAACGTCGCCGAGGAGATCATCGCGAAGGCCAAGGGCGAGTAACGCTCCGCGTTCACACGCTTTAGGCTTGACTCCGGAGCCTTGAGGGGCAAACACCCGCAAACACGGATGTTTGCCCCGAGGCCCGGGCTTTCCAGCAAAGATCACCTGGCGCCGATGAAGCAAGGCGTTCAGAACCACTCCACAGGAGGACCCCGTGGCGAAGGCGAAGTTCGAGCGGACTAAGCCCCACGTCAACATCGGCACCATCGGTCACATCGACCACGGTAAGACGACCCTTACGGCCGCCATTACCAAGGTGCTGCACGACGCGTACCCGGACCTGAACGAGGCCTCGGCCTTCGACCAGATCGACAAGGCTCCCGAGGAGCGCCAGCGCGGTATCACCATCTCCATCGCGCACGTCGAGTACCAGACCGAGACGCGTCACTACGCCCACGTCGACTGCCCCGGTCACGCGGACTACATCAAGAACATGATCACGGGTGCGGCGCAGATGGACGGCGCCATCCTCGTGGTCGCCGCCACCGACGGCCCGATGCCGCAGACCAAGGAGCACGTGCTCCTGGCCCGCCAGGTCGGCGTTCCCTACATCGTTGTCGCCCTGAACAAGGCCGACATGGTGGACGACGAGGAGATCCTGGAGCTCGTCGAGCTCGAGGTTCGTGAGCTGCTCTCCGAGTACGAGTTCCCGGGCGACGACCTGCCGGTCGTCAAGGTCTCGGCGCTCAAGGCCCTCGAGGGCGACGCCGAGTGGGGCAAGACCGTCCTCGACCTGATGAAGGCCGTCGACGAGAACATCCCGCAGCCCGAGCGTGACGTCGACAAGCCGTTCCTGATGCCGATCGAGGACGTCTTCACGATCACCGGTCGTGGCACCGTCGTCACCGGTCGTATCGAGCGTGGTGTCCTCAAGGTCAACGAGACCGTCGACATCGTCGGCATCAAGACCGAGAAGACCACCACCACGGTCACCGGCATCGAGATGTTCCGCAAGCTGCTCGACGAGGGCCAGGCCGGTGAGAACGTCGGTCTGCTGCTCCGTGGCATCAAGCGCGAGGACGTCGAGCGCGGCCAGGTCATCATCAAGCCCGGCTCGGTCACCCCGCACACCTCGTTCGAGGCGCAGGCGTACATCCTGTCCAAGGACGAGGGCGGCCGCCACACGCCGTTCTTCAACAACTACCGCCCGCAGTTCTACTTCCGTACCACGGACGTGACCGGCGTCGTGACCCTCCCCGAGGGCACCGAGATGGTCATGCCGGGCGACAACACTGAGATGACCGTTGAGCTCATCCAGCCCGTCGCCATGGAAGAGGGCCTGAAGTTCGCCATCCGTGAGGGTGGCCGGACCGTGGGCGCCGGCCAGGTCACCAAGATCAACAAGTAAGCTTGTTGATTTGACCTGGTAGCTCCAGCGCGAGCTCCTGAAGGGGCCCGTACGACTTTGGTCGTGCGGGCCCCTTTGCTGTGGGGCTCAGCTGCCGTTGCCCTCGATGACGCAGAAGTCGACGTGGCTGATCGTGGGGACTTGGCCACCCGGGTTGAGCGGCGAGACGAGGTTGGTGTCCATCGCGATGCCGTCGGGGAAACTCGTCGGCGTGGAATCGGCGTCGTAGACGTAGCGGTTGGCGTCCGGCCCGCCCTTGACGGTGACCTGGCGCACCGCGATGTTGCCCGTGGTGTTGAAGCTCACCAGTGTGTTGCTGGCGGTGAAGTCGATGATGACCGTGCCGGTTGCGTCGCCCGGGCTGACGGGGACGGTGGTGTCTGCCGGCGGGTCGATCCTGAACCCTTCCGCGCCCTCGGGGCACTCCAGGGGCGGGTTGCCCTCCACGAAATCGGGGTCCACCGACGCGGCTGCTGCAGGGCTTGCGGAGACGCCGATGGCGACCAGGGTGGCAAGGCCGAGGCCGACCACCTTCGCTCCCAGTCCCGCTCGTCTCGTTCCGTTCTTCGCTCGAGTGGTTACTCGCATGCCGAGTGCTTCCTTCTCTTCTGGATATGCCTGAGTTCGCCCTCGCGGAGTCTCGTGTCGTCGTCGTCGGCGCTCGAGGGGTGACTTCCATCCGCCGCCGGGCACGGCATCTCTTCCGTGATCAGCTCGGCGTCACGCGCTACTCGTCTGCATTCGTGGGCCATACGGTTCCCAATGAGCACCGGAATAGGTGAGAAGACGTCAGATAATGCGAGAAAGTAGTGAAGGTGAGCTGGGCGGATCGAGTGAGAGGGAGCCCTCCGGTGCGGGTGAACTGCGCGACCACGACTTGGCCATGAGCTTAGAAAATAGGACATAGCATCATGAGAGTTGATATAAGCATCTCGTGAGGCGTGAGCCCCCTGCCCGCCGTTGCGGCCGCGCCCTTTGTCCACGTCGGGGTCACAGGGAGAGTCATGCAGCAGTTCACCAACGCGGCGTCACGGCATGCGGCCTCTCAGACGCGGCCGCGGGCGACCTCGCAGGGAGGTCTCAGGGCCGGGTGGTGGTACGTACGGGCCGCTGTCTGTACCGACTTCGTCGGGGTGGCGCTGACGGCGACGGCGACGTTCGCCGCGATCGGTGAGGCCCACCCTGTGCGTCAGGCTTTGATGATCACTGTTCTCTGGGTACTCCTGGGTTTCGTCGCCGGACAGTACACGCCCTGGACCTGGGATGAGGGCGCTCCCGTCGGGCCGCTCGTGCGGGAGTGGCTGGTGCTGCTCGGTGTCCTGGCTGCCCTGCACGCCGTGTCCGGCCTCGGCAGCGCACCCGCGGCAAGCCTCGCCGCGCTGGGGCCGTCGTTGGTGGTCACCGTCGTCTGCCGTAAGGCGATCCGCCGTCGGCTGCTGGCCGTGCGCCGACGGGCCCGGGCGTTGCTGCGCGTCCTCGTCATCGGCGAGTCGGCATCGGTGGACGCCGTGGTGGGACAACTCGCCGAGCGCACCGACCACGGGTACGTGGTGGTCGGGGCCTGCGTGGTGGGCGAGGGCGATGTGCTGTCCGGCGCACCGGTGCGCTGCCGTCTCCCGGTCGACGAGTCCGCCGGACCCCAGGAGGACGCCCGGGCTGTGGGGGAGGTCACCGAGGCACTCCGCGCCGACCTGGTCTTCGTGGCTGCGGGGAGGCACATGTCGGGCGACCGGCTTCGGTGGCTGTCCTGGGCCTTGCATGACAAAGGCCGCCCGTTGATGGTCCTGCCCGGCGTCGTCGAGGTGGCTCAGCGGAGGGTGCGGCTCACTTCGGCGGCCGGGCTCACTCTGCTGCACATCTCCTCGCCGACGCGTCGAGGCCTGCCCATGATCCTGAAGGCGGCCACGGACCAGGCAGGCGCACTGCTCCTGCTCGTCGCGCTGGCTCCGTTGTTTCTGCTCCTGGGGCTTGCTGTGCGCATGAGCTCGCCCGGACCCGTCATCTACCGTCAGACGCGGGTCGGCCGCCACAACATCGCTTTCCCCATGTGGAAGTTCCGGACCATGGTCGTGGACGCGGACCGGATGAAGGACGAACTGGCGACGGCGAACGAGCAGGACGGCCATATGTTCAAGCTGCGCAGGGATCCGCGCGTTACGCGCGTCGGGCGCCTTCTGCGCCGCTACTCGCTGGACGAGCTGCCCCAGTTGGCCAACGTCCTGCTCGGCCACATGTCGCTGGTCGGCCCCCGACCGCCGCTGCCCGAGGAAGTCGCGCGCTACGACCAGGTGGAGATGCGCCGGCTGAGTGTCAAGCCCGGTCTCACAGGACTGTGGCAGGTGAGCGGCAGATCCGACCTGTCCTGGCACGAGACCGTCTCGCTCGATCTGCGGTACGTCGACAACTGGTCGTGGGCATGGGACCTGACGGTCATGGGCCGCACGGTCCGTGCCGTGCTGGACGGACGCGGGGCCTACTGACGGTCAGGAGATCCGCACTGTGAATCGAGCTCCGGCCGGAGGTCATTTCGCAGGTGGATCTGCATTCCGCGAACGACGATCAGCATGTCCCACCACATGCCGTGCGTCGCCACCAGATCGGGTCTGTCGGCCTCCAGGTACGAGGGCATCGCAGCGTATCCGTCACGGGCAAGCACAGCGCTGGCCGGCAGCGCGAGGTCAAGAATCCTCAACTTCGAACCACACAGGCTCGAGCCGCCGACCTCCGGGGTCAGCACGGTCAGGTCGGGCTTTCCCAGCCCCACTCGCATCTCATCCAGCGCCTCGCCGGCCTCCCGGTACGTCGCCGGGGTGCCAGCCACCTGACTGTCAGGGGGGCGATGAACTGTCTCTGCGATCGCCATGACCCCTGACGGCAGCAGAACGTTGACGGCGGTACTCCTTCGACCAGAGCGACAGTACGACGGCCCTGCGACGACGTAGCCGACGGCTTCCGCCCGGATCCACGGGGCTGTGGCAGCCAGCGGCATCAGCCCGATCCAGGCATGGTGGTGGCCGCTGCGAAGCAGCCACCCGATCGCGACCGCCGCTGTGGAGTGACGTCATCTCCATTCCGTTGGCGGTTTTATGAGGAACGGCCCGTACCCGAAGAGCACCAGGCTGAGGGCCCAATCCTGGATGCGGCCCTGCTGTCGCACCATGCTGTAGACCAGCAGCACGGCATCGGTGGCGGCGAAGAGACCGGACCGCAGCTGGCCGGCCAGGATCAGGCCAGCGAAGTCCAAGGCGAGCATCCGGAAGCTGCCCGCCGTCAGCAGGAATCAAAAGCGGCTGGAAAAGAATCGAATAGAACAGTCCGCAGAAAAGGGCTCGGTCTCCCTTTTTGGTGACCCGTCGGGGTGATGATGCGGATTCGCCTGTCATGCGAATGAATCCAGGATCGCCGGTTGTCTGGTCAGCGTACATGCCGACTGCGTTTGCTTCGATATTTCGTCATTTCCAGTCGATCAACCAATACTGGCATCTCAAGGAGTCTGACCGGCGATGCTCACAGTCGCGGCCAATCGGGTGGATCTCGCAATAAGTCGCTTGTCGCATCGTGTGCACTGGATCCAAGCGTTTACGTTGGTTGCGATTACTTCAGGTATGGGGTTGAGAGAGTGGAATTCCTCAGCACACTGACGCAGCTCTCGAAAGCGCAGAAGCCCGCCCGTGGGGTTCCCGGCTACTCACGTTTCGTCAACCGGCCGGCCGGAAGGCTGCTGGCGGCCGTGGCTCACCGCATCGGGCTTTCGCCCAATCACGTGACCGCCGCAAGTGGGCTGGTCACCTTTCCGGCCATTGCCGCGATCGCCCTCTGTTCCCCCTCACACACTCTTGGAAGATGGGTCGCGCTCGCCCTGCTTGTGGGCTTCGCGCTCGATTCGGCGGACGGTCAACTGGCCCGGCTGCACGGGTCCGCCAGCTCCGCCGGGGCGTGGATCGACCACGTGGTGGACTGCGCGAAGCTCCTGAGCGTCCATGCGGCGGTTCTGATCTCCTTCTACCGCTTCTTCGACCTGCCGCGTCCCGCCCTGCTGCTCACCCCGATCGCCTTCCAGTTCGCTGCCGTCCTGCTGTTCTTCGGGGGAATCCTGACGGAACAGCTCAGACGCCGAGGGACTGGCGGACACGCCGGCCCGCCGCGCCCGCCCTCCGCCGTGCGCGGTATGGCACTGCTGCCCGTGGATTACGGCCTGCTGTGCCTGATCTTCTTGTTCCTGGGAAACCAGAAGCTCTTTTTCGTGCTGTATACCGTCCTGCTTGCGGCCCACATGATGCTCGTACCCGCGTTCTTCACCAAGTGGTTCCGAGAACTCTCCTGACCCGATTCGTTCCCGTCACAAGGAAGGCCCGACCCGTGGCAGACATCGCCGCGCCGACCGCCGTGGGACGCTCACTGCGGGGCTTCACCGGAGCCGGCTACGACAAGGGGCGCCCACTGCTCGTTCAGGCGGCTTGGTACGCCGTTCTCAACCTTGTCTTCGTCAAGTGGTGGTTTCCGGCTCGCTGGCGGCCCGTTCTGCTGCGGGCCTTCGGCGCGCGGATCGGGCGGCGGGTACTGATCCGGCACCGGGTGCGCGTGCACTGGCCGTGGCGGCTGGAAGTCGGCGACGACGTGTGGATCGGCGAGGGCGCCTGGCTGCTGAATCTCGAGCGGATCACCATCGGCAGCGATGTCTGTGTCTCCCAGGACGCGCTGCTGTGCACCGGAAGCCATCAACGTCGTACCCGCACTTTCGAATTCGACAACGGGCCCATCCACCTGCGGCCGGGAGCCTGGATCGCGGCACGGGCCGTGGTGTTGCGAGGGGTGACCGTCGGCCATGGCGCCGTGGTGGGTGCCGCGGCGGTCGCACACCGCGACATCGCCCCGGATGAGGTTGTCACGGCAAGGGGCGTGAGATGAAGCTCGTTCACGTGGTGACGCTCGTCAGCGAGGACGGAGCGTTCGGCGGTCCCACGAGCGTGGCGGCGGGGCAGCTGGAGGAGTGCGCCACGCGTGGCCACGAGGTCACGCTCCTGTCCCTGTGGCGAGGCAAGTCCCCGGCACCGGCACGCATCGGCTCGGTGCCGCTGCGAACGCGTCCGGCGCGCACCTTGCTTCCCGGCCGCTTCACCGGGCTCATGCACCCGCTGCTCGTCGGGGACATGTGGCGCTCCATGGGCAGAGCCGATGTGGTGCACATCCATGCGGGGCGAGACCTCGTCTCCCTCACCGCGCTGGCCGTGGCCACCTTGCGCGGCAAGAGGTTCTTCACGCAGACGCACGGAATGGTGGAGCCACGCCACCGTGTTGTCGCCAAGCTCTTCGACCTGCTGTACGTGCCTCTCCTGCGCCGGGCGCGTGGTTGTCTCGTGCTCACCGAGCGCGAGCGCCGGGCCGTGTCCGAGGTCATCGGACCGGAGGGGCCGCCGCTGCTGACGCTGTCCAACGGGGTGCGTCCCGGGCATGCCGCGGGGGTGGAGCGCCGGTCGAGCGCTCCAGAGGCGCTCTTCATGGCGCGGCTGCACCCGCGCAAGCGCCCGGACGCCTTTGTCGAGATGGCCGCGCTGGTTCACGCGAAGCTGCCCGGTGTGCGCTTCGTCCTGTACGGGGCGGACGAGGGCCTGCTGCCAACCGTGCGTCAGCTCATCGCCACCCATCGGCTCGGGGACGTCGTCTCATACGGCGGGGCGCTGTCGTACGCCGAGGCGTTGCGCGCGCATGCGAGAGCTGCGGTGTACGTGCTGCCGAGCGTGGACGAGCCGTTCCCCATGACCGTGATCGAAGCCCTGTCCGCGGGAACGCCTGTGGTGTGTACCGACACATGCGGCATGGCGGACGAACTGGCGCGCCGCGAAGCGGCGGTCGTGACGGACGGCAGTCCGCGGGCGATGGCCGACGCTGTCTGCGTGGTGCTCACCGACGAGAACAGGCGAGATGGGCTGGTGCGAGCCGGTAGGCGCGCGGTGGAGGAATCCTTCTCCATCCACGCGGTGGCGGACCGACTGGAAGAGATCTACCGAAATCTCTGATGCCCCATGTCCGGGGCCAATTGACAGGTCCAGACGGAGGCATCGCGTGACTCGAGGCGCGAAAGTGCGTGGCATATTGCGCTAATTCAGAAAATTGGTGCATAACCTTCCAGGCGGGTCCCAGTGACCACTGATGTTCGGCCGGGACAAGTGGTCGACCAGTAATCAGCCTTGGGTTTCTGAAGGAGCTGCCATGACCAAGCAGGTGGACGTCGTTGTTGCCGGCGGTGGGGGATTCATCGGTGGGCATCTCACTGCCGATCTCCTGTCCCATGGGCTGACGGTCCGTTGCATCGACATCAAGCCGCAGCACGAGTGGCACCAACTGCACGGCGACGCCGAGAACGTCGTCGGCGATCTGTCGCTTCTGGACCGCGCCCGTGATGCCGTCCGCGACGCCGGCCAGGTGTACATGCTCGCCGCCGATATGGGCGGCATGGGATTCATCGAGAACCACAAGGCCGCCTGCATGATGTCGGTGCTGATCAGCACCCACATGCTCAAGGCCGCGCAGGAAGCCGACGTCGAGCGCTACTTCTACTCCTCGTCCGCCTGTGTGTACGCGGCGGGCAAGCAGGTCGCCCCGAACGTCACCGCGTTGAAGGAGGAGGACGCGTATCCGGCACAGCCCGAGGACGGCTACGGCTGGGAGAAGCTCTTCGCGGAGCGCATGTGCCGCCACTTCGAGGAGGACTACGGGTTCACCTGCCGCGTCGCGCGCTACCACAATGTCTACGGCCCCGCGGGCACCTGGACCGGAGGCCGGGAGAAGGCCCCTGCGGCTGTCTGCCGCAAGATCGCCGAGGCAGTCGTCTCCGGCGACCATCGCATCGACATCTGGGGCGACGGCCGGCAGACCCGTTCCTTCATGTACATCGACGACTGCCTCCACGGCACGCGGATGCTCATGAACGGGACCAGCAGTGTCCCCGTCAATCTCGGCTCCTCCGAACTGGTCACCATCAACCAGCTGGTGGACATCGTCGAGGAGATCGCGGGCATCCGCTGCGAACGCAAGTACCAAATGGACGCCCCACAGGGCGTGCGCGGCCGCAACTCCGACAACGCCCTGATCCGCGAACTGTACGGCTGGGAGCCGGCGATCCCCCTGGCCGAAGGTCTGGAGAAGACCTACGCCTGGGTCTACGACCAGGTCAAGCGCGCTGGCTCCTGACCTCTCGAACGGGCCGGGAGGGCAGCCGATGAAGATCCTCGTCCATGACTACAGCGGGCATCCGTTCCAGGCCCAGCTCAGCCGTGAGCTGGCGCGCCGCGGTCATGCCGTCGTCCACTCCACCTGCCCGGCCTACGTCTCAGGCAAGGGCAACCTCGCTCGGGACACGGTCGCCGGGCTCCGTTTCGTCACCATCGGCGACCACATCGCGCTCGACAAGGGCGCCTACGTCCGACGCCTCTTCCAGGAGACCCGGCTGGGTCTGGAGCTGGCCCGGCAGGTACGGCGCGAGCAGCCGGACGTGGCGCTGCTGGGGAACCTGCCGATCCCGACCCTGGTCGTGGCCGCGGCGGCGCTGAGGGCGCTGCGCATCCCCTGGGTGCTGTGGCATCAGGACGTCACCGCCGTCGCGTTGAAGAGCTTCGCCGCAGCGGGTGTGTCGAGGCTGATGGGCGTCGCCGCCAGAGTCTTCGAGCAGGGCGAGAAGTGGTCGGCGCGACGCGCTTCGGCGGTCGTGGTGATCGCCGGGGCGTTCGTGCGGATCCACCGGGAGTGGGGCACTGCCGACAAGGTCACCGTCATCCCCAACTGGGCGCCACTGGACGAGATCCGCCCCGTCGACCGGGCCAACGCCTGGTCGGCGGAGCACGGTCTCGCCGACGTCCGGACCCTGCTGTACTCCGGCACGATCGGCCTCAAGCACAACCCCGCCCTGCTGGTGCGGCTCGCCGAGACCCTGCGCGAGCAGGGCGAACGGGTCCGTCTCGTAGTTGTCAACGACGGCCCGGCCGTGCCGGTCATCAAGGAGGTCGCCGCCGCCCGTGGCGTCGAGCTGACCCTGTTGCCCTTCCAGCCCTACGACCGGCTGCCCGAAGTGCTGGGCACGGGCGATGTGCTTGTCGTGCTTCTGGCAGCGGATGCCGGAGAGTTCTCGGTCCCCTCCAAGACGCTGTCGTACCTGTGCGCCGGGCGCCCGGTGCTGGGCCTGATGCCCGCGGACAACCTGGCGGCGAAGCTGCTCCATCAGGCCGGCTCGGCGGTGTTCGCCCCCGAGGAGTCCTCGCTGACCGAGGCGGCCACGTGGGTCAGCGAGGTCCTGAACGACCCGGTGCGAGCGGAGACCTTGGGCAAGGAGAGCCGGGCACTGGCCGAGCGGGAGTTCGCCCTGGACGGCTGTGCCTCACAATTCGAGGACATCTTGAGGACAGTGGGCCGCTCCGATGCCAGCTGAGTCTTTCCCGAAACGGCATTTCGATTCGGCTTGAGTGAGCGCGGCGTGGCACTTCCGTAGGGTCTGTCCCGGCTAAATCCACACCTGGTTTTGCGGTAGGGGTACTGGTGAATTGGTGCGGCGGCGTGTCGGTCTTTATGTGATGGACATTTCTGCTACGTTCGAAGAGTGATTCGCACAATCTCGTACGAAGAGCAGACGATCAAGTCCGGCAATCCAGTAGCCCGTTTTGCTCATCGCGGCCGTATGGCGACAGCGGTCAATCTTGTCGTCCGTGTATGCCCGAACCACGGCACAGTCATCGATTTCGGCGCAGGGCCGGGACTCTTTCTGCACATGCTTCGCGAGGCGCGCCCCGACATCACGCTCATTGGACACGACCCGTACATGGCACCGACGTACACCGATTTGAAGTATGCGAAATCTATTGAAGAAATCGCCACGTACAGCGTGGATGTGCTGACCGCATTCGAGGTCTGCGAGCATCTTTACGACCATGAAGTCGATGCTCTGCTCGAAGACGCGCTACGCATTCTCAAGCCGAACGGTGTGCTCGTGATTTCCGTGCCGATCATGTGCGGCCTGGCCATCGCGCCGAAGGTGTCGAACTGGATGATTCGCAGCCGCTCGCTCAAGTCGGAGTACACGCCTACGGAAGTGCTGAAAGCGATGGTCGGAATGCCGGTGAGTCGTCCAGGGGATCCGCGCACGACGCACAAGGGTTTTGATTTCCGTGAGCTGAGAGGGACCGTCAAGGAGCGCTTTCATATCGACGCCGTGCAGATGAGCCCGGTGCCGAACATGCCCTGGTGGCTGAGCTCGCAGTACTTCATGACGTGTCGGCCGAAGGCGAGAGGGTGAATCGGTTGTGCGTTCCGTGGCCGCGGTATGTGCCTGGGCCGCTGCATTCATCGGCGTGCTACCGGGGCTGATCCTCCTGTCCTGCGACGGGCACGTCGGCGCTGCACTCGTCGTGCAGTGCGTTGTCGTGGTGCATACCGGCAGTGCGCTCGCGTGGGTACTCACCGGAACATCGGTGCGGTTCGTCGCATTCGGTTTCTGGCTCTTCGCCTATGTATGGCTCGGGTTGGCACCGCTCGCCATGCTCGCCACGGACACCTACCCCCTCGAATACCGGACCGACGAGGCCAACGCCTTCTCCGCGACCGTCCTGATCGAAGTCGGGCTCCTCGCCTACAGCGCCGGAGTGCTCCTGATCGCCAGGCGCAACGGTAAACGCTCGGTCGTCCTCGAACCGCTGCTCGCCCGCAGACTCGCACCCTTGCCCGTGCTCGTCCTGTGCGGCCTCTCGCTCCTTCTCGCGGTCGTACTCATCCCCCGGATGGGAGGAATGGACGCCTTCTTCACCAGCCGGCAGGCGCTGTGGCAGTCGGAAGCCGCGACCGGCACGGAGCGGACGCTGCGCACCTGGATCCTCGCCGTTCCCGCCTTCTGGGCGCTGATCGGCCTGATCCACCTGCCCCGCCGGCCGAGGGGTGACCGATGGCTGCGCAGCGCCCGGTGGATGCTGCTCCCGCTACTGCTCGGGCTCAACGTGGTCGTCAACAACCCGATCAGCAGGCCGCGTTTCTGGGCCGGAACCGTCCTTCTGGCCCTGCTGTTCTCATGGAGCAGGTTCAACCGCCCACGGGCCTTCCGCATCACCGCCGCGGCGCTCACGGCGGTGGTGCTGCTCGTCTTTCCCTATAGCGACTACTTCCGTTACAGCCAGCGCGAAGCCGTCCAGGTGGTGAGCCTGACGGAGCAGCTCACGTCGAACATGGACTACGACTCCTTCCAGCAGATGCAGACGGGAGTTGACCATGTGGAGGAGAACGGGTTCTCCCCCTCAGGGGCGCTCGGCCCCTTCGTGTTCATGGTGCCGCGCTCCCTGTGGCCGGAGAAGCCGCAGGCCCTCGGCATCACCCTCGCCCAGCATGCTGGCTACGAGTTCTGGAACCTCTCGGCACCGCTGTGGATCGAGAGCTACACGTGGGCCGGATTTCCCGCTGTGGTGGCGGTCTTCGGTCTGCTGGGTGCGGCCGGACGCCGTATGGACGAGATCCGGGAACGGCTACGGGACGGACCGGCCACGCTGGCGTTCCTGCTCGTCCCGGCTTTCGCCTTCTATCAGCTGATCTTCCTGCGCGGCAGCCTCCTGGCCATCGTGGGGCCGATGCTGCTGCTCCTGATCACCCCGCTGTTCATCACCCGTCCCGCCGGCCGGCCACCCCGGTTCCCCTCACCGGCGCCGCCCGCGACCGCCAGCCACGCACTCACCCCGGAACAGGAGGCATCCGTGACCAGCTCCACCAGCTTCGATGACCGGTACGGCGAACCGGACCAGCTCCGCGACCAGCTGCGCCAGCTGCTGCAGTACCGCGTGACCATCGCGCTGGGTATCGCCCTCGGACTGCTCGGGGCGCTGCTGCTGATGCAGCTCCGCGCGGGCAGCTACACGTCCACGGGCGAGGTTCTCGTCCGTTCGACGGTGGATCCGTTCAGCACCTACGGCGTGTCCCTCGACAACCAGGTGAGCATGGGCACGGAGCAGCAGATCGCGCTCAGCGCCACCGTCGCGGACCGTGCGGCAGGAGCGTTGCGCGAACCGTCCCGCGCCGACGCGCTGTTGAAGGAGTTGCGTGTCAGCAACCCGCCGCACACCCAGATTCTCCGGTTCGAATACACGGCCGGCACATCGAAGCGGGCGGCCCGAGTCACCAACGCGTTCGTCGACGCCTATCTCGCCGACCGCAAGGAGCGGACGGACGCCACGGTGGCACGCATGACGAGCATGCTGAAACGTCAGGTCGCCCCGCTGATCAAGAAGAACACCGCGGAAGGCGGCAAAGGAAGCCCGGCTCTGCGGGAACAGATCAACGCGCTGCAGAAGCGGATCTCCGACTTCGAGTCCCGCGACACCACCGGAGGCGACGTCGTACGCAAGGCCGAGCCCCCGAAGCACCCGGTGGGACCGGGGCGTGTGACGCTCATGGGTCTCGGCCTGATGAGCGGTCTCGTCCTGGCCATGGTGATCGCCTGGCTGCGGTCCACCCTCGAACCACGGATCCGCTCGGTCGGCGAGGTGGAAGGCGCCCTCGGCGCCCCGGTGCTGGCCATCATCCCGGGCACCGCGGCGGACGGCGAACTGCTGGAGGTCGGCCGGGTCGCGAGCAGTCGCGCGGAGTGGTACCGCACTCTCGCCTTCCATCTCCGGCACGGCGACGCCCGTACGGCCGGTTCCACACTGCTGGTCGTGGCGCCGAAGCAGGACCACGACGCCGAGGCGGCCGCCGTCAATCTCGCCGCTGCGTTCGCCGAGTTCGGCGAGGACGTGCTGCTGGTGGACGCCACCGCGCGCACGCCGGGCCTTGCGGCACGACTGCCGCTGCTCACCGAGGATCCGGGTGACGACGAGGAGGCACTCGGCCTTCTGGACGACCGGCTCGTCGTCGATGTGGGTACGGCGGGGCGCATCACGCTCTGCCCCGACAGACGTGGCACCACCACCGGCGACATCCCGATGTCCCCCATGGTGACGTCTGCCGTGTCGAGCGCCGGTCCCGGAAGGTCCAAGGTCGTTGTGACGAGGGCTCTGCTCGAACACGCCGATGGCCTCGCGGTCGCCCAACGCGCGGACGGTGTCCTCGTTGTGGGGGGTCTGGAGCACACCAGGCGCGACGACCTCAGACAGGTTCGCGAGTTGATGACTTGCTCAGGTGGGCGCATCGTGGGCGCGGTACTCTGCACGGGGACCCGGCGCAGCCTGCGCCGCGATGCCCCGGACGGTGTCCGTCATCCGGGCGGGCCGGGCTCGGGCGTCATGCCGGCCGCCCGTGCCGACGGAGCCCAGGGCCTGTCCGTGGCTGCGCGTCACGCCGACGGCGAAACGCAGGCAGACCCGGTCACCCTGTCGCAGCGGAGCTCGTCCGCGCAGGACGACACCCTCACCGCCTCCAAAGGATGAGCGCCTCCGCAGCGGCCCTGGCCGACGCCGGCGGAAAAGCCGCCCCAAGCGGGATCGCTGCCACCGCGCGGGGCGGGTGGTGGGGCTTCCTGGGTTCGACGGTCAGCGCTGTCTTCGGCTACGCCCTCGTCATGCTGGTCACTCGTGCCCTCGGCGCGCACGGATCGGGAGCGGTGTTCACAGGCGTCGCTGTCTTCACCATCCTCAGCAACACCTGCAAGCTCGGCGCCGACACCGGGCTGGTGCGCTTCATCTCCCGTGACGTGGCCACGGGCGGCGGGCGACAGGTGGGGGTACTGCTGCGCACGGCGCTCGTACCGGGAGCCGTGGTGAGTACCGCGGCCGCCGCGCTACTGTTTCTGTCTCCCGCGACGGCCACCTCACTGCTGCCGAACCTTGCTCCGGAGGACGCGGTCACTCTGGTCCGGCTCTTCGCACTGTTCCTCCCTCTGGCCACGGTCACCCTGATTCTGCTCGGCGCGACCCAGGGCTACGGGACAGTGGTTCCCTTGGTCGGAGTCGAACAGATCGGCAAGCCGGTACTGCGTGTTCTGATCGCCGTACCGGTCGCGCTGCTGGCTCCGGGGGTGCTGAGTCTGGCCGTCGCCTGGCTGATTCCCGCCCTGGGCGGCGTCCTGGTCGCGTGGCACGCGGTGCGTCGGTGCCGCCGTACGGGCATCGGAGAACCTTCCGGACCTGATGTGGCCGCCACACGGCACGGATTCTGGGCCTTCTCCGCACCCCGGGCGATCTCCTCCGTGTTCGACATCAGCGCGATCTGGGTGGGCGTCATCCTGCTTTCGAGCCTGGCCACCAGCGAAGAGGCGGGCATCTACACAGCTGTCGGCCGTGTCATCGTCGCCGTGACGCTGCTCCAACTGGCCATCCGCCTGGCCGTCGCTCCGGAAATCAGTCGTCTCCTCGCCGTGGAGGAGAACCAGCTGGCCTGCCATCTGCATCGCATCTCGACACGTTGGATCGTGCTGTTCTCCTGGCCGCTGCTCGTGTTGCTCGTGAGTTTCCCCGGCACCGTCCTCTCCGTGTTCGGACCCGAGTTCGCGCAGGGGACGGATGCGCTCGTCGTGCTCTGTGTGGCCTCGGCGGTCAACGTCGGAGTGGGCAACGCCCAGACGGTGCTGCTGATGGCCGGCAAGAGCTCATGGCATCTCGCGGTGACCGGCGCCGCGTTCGCGGTACAGCTGTCCGTCGGTCTTCTCGCCGTGCCCCGTTGGGGCGCCCTCGGAGCCGCACTGTCATGGGGAGCGGCGATCGTCGTCGAGAACGTCGTCTCGGCCGCCCTGGTGCGACGGCACCCAGGCTTCTCCATCGTCGACGGCGGATACCTGTTGGCGACCGGCGCCGGTCTCTGCCTCACGGCGGCTCTCGTCCTTCCCGCGAGGCTCCTCGCAGGTGACACGGCCGTCGGACTTGCCGTCGCAATGACTGCGGGATTTTCGGTATTCGGTATAAGTTTGTGGCGATTTCGCACGCCTTTGGGAGTGCGTGAACTCGTCGGTGTACTGCGCGAACGCGCCACGTAAGTCCGTCTCAGAACCGAGACAGCCACACCCCTCTCTCACCCGTACTCGCTGCAACCCGGGAAGTTCCATGCGCCTCAGAAAGAGCATGCAAAGAGGGGCCACCACCGCTTCGGCTGTGGCCCTCCTCGCGGCTGCCTCGCTTCTAACCGCCTCCGCTGCGGCATCCGACGGCGGTGAAAGGACCCTGACCGCTGACACCTTGGCGACCTGGCAGACCGACGGAATCGTCTGGTCGATCGAGTACTCGGGCGGCGTCGTGTACGTCGGCGGAACCTTTGGCAAGGTCCGCCCTCCGGGAGCGAAGCCCGGCGAAAGGGAGGTCGCACGCAAGAACTTCGCCGCGTTCGACGCGGCCACGGGCCGGCTCTTGCCATGCGCCCTGCGGTTGTCCGGCGGCGGTGGCACCGTGCGGGCGCTGAAGGCGTCGCCGGGCGGCAAGGTGCTGTATGTCGGTGGCTCGTTCACCAAGGCCGGTGGGGCCGACGTGGCCGATGCGGTCGCGCTCAACACGGCCGGCTGTTCGCTGCGCAAGGACTTCCGTCCGACCATGTCGTCGTACGTGCGAGCCATCGAGGTCACGAACGATGCGGTCTATCTCGGGGGCGACTTCACGCTCGTCAACGGTCAGGACAGGGAGCGCATCGCGGCGTTCACCCCCAGCGGGAAACTGCTGCCGTTCCAGGCGGAGATCGACGCTCCCGTACGGGCCGTACTCGCGGCGCCGAAGTTCGGCAAGCTCCTCGTCGGCGGCGACTTCAACATGCTCAACGGCCAGCTGGAGAAGTCGCTCGCCGCACTGCACCCCGTCACCGGCAGGACAGTGGCCTCGTACGAGGACTGGGTGCCGCCGAGGTCATCAGTGAAGGCGCTGGCACGCGACGGGATCAACTTCTACGTGGCGGCCGAGGGCAGCGGGACGGGTATCTTCGACGGCCGCATCGCCGGTCGCCTCAGCGACGGCAAGATGGTGTGGAAGGACACCTGCATGGGCGCCACCCAGGCGGTCGCCGTGCACAAGGGTGTGCTCTACAGCGGGTCCCATGCCCACGACTGCCGCGACACCCCGGGTGGTTTCGTCGAGTTCAACAACCGTCAGCACTTCCTGGCCCAATCGGTCCGAGACCGCCACATCCTGCACTGGTTCCCCGACACGGACGGAGGGACCGGCGAGGGCAATGGCCCCCGCGTGCTGGAGATGGCGGGTGAAGTCCTGTGGGCGGGCGGTGAGTTCACCATGGTCAATGGCAGGCCGCAGCAGAGCCTGACCCGCTTCTCGCCCGGGCCCGACCGGGGTGCTCCGGAAGAGGTGCCCCAGCTCAAGGCCTCCGCCTCGGGCACCGGTCGCGTCACGCTCACGTGGCGTGCCACATGGGACCGGGACGACGCGGAGCTCACGTATCTGATCTACCGGGACGGCAGGCTCGTGGCCTCGCCGACGCGGCGGTCCGCGGAGTGGGCGCGCCCCACGATGAAGTACACGGATTCCGTCGCTCCCGGCTCCCGCCACCGCTACCGGATCGCCGTCACCGACGGTGAGAACGCCTCGCTCAAGTCGAAAGCGCTCGTGGTCACCGCGGTCGGCGATGAGCGTCCGAAGGAAAAGCGTTGATGGGAGAACGTCTTGGCTACGCGCCGGGGGTCTTCGACCTCTTCCACGTGGGCCATCTGAACATCCTGCGGCGGGCGCGCGGGCACTGCGACCGGCTCATCGCCGGCGTCTGCTCCGACGAACTCGTGGTGCGCCTGAAAGGCAGGCCGCCCGTCGTACCGCTCTCGGAGCGGCTGCAGATCGTACGCAGCGTGCGTCATGTGGACGAGGCCTTCGTCGCGACCGTGGACGACAAGATCGAGATCTGGAAGGAAGTCGGTTTCGACGTCATCTTCAAGGGTGACGACTGGCTCGGTACGGACGTCTGGACGACCTACGAGACCGAGTTCGCGAGGGTGGGCGTGGAGGTCGTCTACTTCCCCTACACCGTGCACACCTCAAGCACGCTGCTACGGGAAGTTCTACGCCTCCTGGTCCAGCAGGACCCGTCCGAGCCGGCCCCGCGACAATTCGCCGGGCCGCGCCAGGGCGGAGCGGAGGGCTGACGCGGGGCCGCGGGGCGTCACCCCTGCGGCCCACCCAAGTGGCATACCGATCACGCCTCACGGAGATTGCTGTGAGGAATCATGAAAGGTGACGGTATGGGACATTCGGGCCATCGGGTGCGGTTCTCGTCCCGGTTCTCCATAACCTCACTCACAGCTACGATCGCCCTGCTGGCCGGCGCGGTGCCGTTCACCGCCGCCGCGGCCGGAGAACTGACTCCGCGAGCCGCCGTCGACGTATCGAGGTTCTCCACGGGCTGGTCCAATCCGTGGGCCATCTCCTTCCTCCCCGACGGGCGTTCGGCGCTGGTGACCGAGAACGAGTCCGCCCGTGTGTACCGCCTCCGCGACAACGGCACCCGGACCCTGATCGGCAGGGTTCCGAAGGTGGCCGTCTTCCAGCCCGGTGACGCCGCGAAGGGCGGGCTGCTGGGGGTCGCCCCGTCCCCGACGTGGGACGGCAGGAAGGACAAGCAGGTGTTCTTCATGCACACCACGGCGTCCGAGAGCCGGGTCGTGCGCATGAACTACGACGGCAAGTCGCTGAGCGGCTACACCGTCGTCCTCGGAGGACTCAAGCGGGGCTCCAACCACCACGGCGGCAAGATCGCCTTCGGCCCCGACAAGTACCTCTACGTCTCCACCGGCGAGGCCACCCACGCGCGGCTCGCGCAGGACAAGAACTCGATCAACGGGAAGATCCTGCGCATCACCAAGAGCGGGAAGCCGGCTCCCGGCAACCCGTTCGGCAACCGTGTCTACAGCTACGGCCATCGCAATCCGCAGGGACTGGCCTGGGACCGCAAGGGCCGGCTGTGGTCGGTGGAGATCGGGCAGGAGGCGAAGGACGAGCTCAACCTGATCAAGCGGGGCGCCAACTACGGCTGGCCCGGCTGCGAGGGCGTCTGCTCCGCCAAGGGCATGACCGACCCGAAGGTCACCTGGGACCACACCACGGCCCCCGCCCAGATCGCCGTCGTCGGCGACGACCTCTATGTGTCGACGCTGCGCGGCTGGAAGCTCTGGCTCGTCCCGATCGACGCGGCGCTCCAGGGCAGGGGCGACAGCGCGAAGACCCCCGTCTACTCCGGCTACGCGTTCCGCGCCCTCGCGAAGGTTCCCGGCAGGAACGAACTGTGGCTGGGCACCTCGAGGAGCGCGGACGGCAACGACAAGATCCTTCGCGTGACCGCCGGCTAGCCGGTCCCACGCCCCGAGCAATGACGAAGGACGTCTCCATGACCGACGTACGCCGCTCGACGCGGCATTCATCCCGGTTCGGGATGGCCACGCTGGCCACCGCGGCCGCGCTGCTGGCGACCTGCCTGGCCCAGCCGGTGTCCGCCGCCCCGGACGCCGCCGACGGTGGCGCACCGGCCGGCGTCAAGACGCTCTCGAAGGGATGGCACACCCCCTGGGGCATCTCGTTCCTGCCCAACGGCCGCACCGCCCTGGTGACGGAGCGACTGTCGTACCAGGTCCATCGGCTGGACCGGGACGGCAGGAAGAAGTGGGTGGGCGAGGTGCCCTACACCGTCCCCGAGCCGTACGACGAGGGCGCCGGCGGCCTGCTGGGCATCGCCCCGTCCCCGACCTGGGACGGCAAGAAGGACAAGCAGGTGTTCTTCATGCACACCACGAAGTCCGAGACCCGGGTCGTCAGGATGGACTACGACGGCTCCTCGCTTCGCAACTACCAGCCGATCCTCACCGGCATCCGACGGGGCGGGGACCACAACGGCGGCAGGATCGCCTTCGGCCCCGACAAGTACCTCTACGTCACCACCGGCGAGGCGCTTCAGCCGCGGCTCGCGCAGGACAAGAACTCGATCAACGGAAAGATCCTGCGCATCACCAAGAGCGGGAAGCCGGCTCCCGGCAACCCGTTCGGCAACCGTGTCTACAGCTATGGGCACCGCAATCCGCAGGGACTGGCCTGGGACCGCAAGGGCCGGCTGTGGTCGGTGGAGATCGGGCACCAGACGCACGACGAACTCAACCTGATCAAGCGGGGCGCCAACTACGGCTGGCCCAGCTGCGAAGGCACCTGCACCCGCAAGGGCATGACCAACCCCAAGGCCACCTTCAGCCCGGAGCGGGGCGTGCCCGCCCAGATCGCCGTCGTGCGCAACGTCCTGTATGTGTCGTCGCTGCGCGGCCAGCGGCTGTGGCGCATCCCCATCGACGGCGACAGCGAGCGGCTCGGCACGAAGACCGCCTTCTACCCGGGCACGTACGGCCGGCTGCGCGCCCTCGCCAAGGTGCCCGGTGTGAACGAACTGTGGGTCGGCACAAGCGACTTGGGGTACGGCAACGACAAAATCCTCCGCGTCCCCATCAAATGACCCACCGTCAAGCAACCCCCACGGAAAGGACGTACGAGCGATGAACGAGACCAAGGAAGCACTGAAGCCGGTCGAGCAGACCTCCTCGGCGCAGCCGGACGACGCCACCTGGCAGGCCCCCGCCTTCGAGGTCGTCGACACCGCGCTGGAGGTCACCGCCTACTCCCTCAGCACCCGCTAGCGGCCGCCATGCTGCTGCTGGTACTCGGCACCGCCGCCGGCGGCGGCATCCCCCAGTGGAACTGCGCGTGCCCCGGCTGCTCCGGGGCACGCGCCCATCCGCACCGGCGCCGCCGGCATGCCTCGCTCGCGGTACGGACGGGCGAGGGCCGCTGGTACGTCGTCAACGCGACCCCCGACATCGGCGACCAAATCGAAGGCCGGCCCGAGCTCCACCCAGGTCCCGGCCCCCGGCAGACCCCGCTCGCCGGAGTGATCCTCACCGACGCCGAGCTCGACCACACCCTGGGCATCGCCCGGCTGCGCGAGGCCGACGGCTTCGAGGTGCTGGCGACGGCCCCGGTCCGGCAGGCGCTGCTGGAGCGCCTGCGTCTCGGCGAGGTGCTGGCGCCGTACACCGACGTGACCTGGCGCGAGCTGCCCGGGCACGGCGCCGGACCGCTGGGTGGCGCGGCCTCCGGCCTGCAGGTCAGCGGCATCCCGGTGTCCGGCAAACGCCCGCGGTACGCCGCCGACGCACCGGACGACGAGTCCTGGGTCGTGGCGCTGCGCCTGTACGACCCCGCCTCCGGCACCTCCGCGCTCTACGCCCCGGCGCTGGCCGCCTGGCCCGACCGCCTTCAGCAGGCCGCCGAAGAGGCCGACTGCGTCATCGTCGACGGCACCTTCTGGGACGACGAGGAGCCCCGCCGCACCGGCATTTCCTCCCGCACCGCCACCGGCATGGGCCATCTGCCCATCGACGGACCGGGCGGCACCGCCGAGCGGCTGGCCCAGCTCTCCGCCCGGTGCCTGTACACGCACCTCAACAACACCAACCCCCTCGTCGACCCGGCCGCACCTCAGCACAAGCGGCTCGCCCGGCTGGGCATCGAGGTGGCGCACGACGGGACGGTGATCGAGCCATGAAGACGGCAGCTGTGAACACGGCGGCTGAGGATGCTGCGGCCGGGAGAACGGTGGCCGAGAGCACGCCGCCCGCCCCGCTCGCGGAGCCCTGGAGCCCCGCGGAGCTCGAGGCACGACTGCGCGCGGTGGGGGAGGAGCGCTACCACCACCGCCACCCCTTCAACATCCGGATGCACGGCGGCGACCTCAGCCCCGAGGAACTGCGCCGCTGGATCGTCAACCGCTTCCACTACCAGCGCCACATCCCCGTCAAGGACGCCCTGATCACCGCCAAGCTGCCCACCTCCGAGCTGCGCCGGATGTGGCTGCGCCGGATCCAGGACCACGACGGGTCACAGAGCGGCGAGGGCGGCATCGAGCGCTGGCTGCGGCTCGGCGAGGCGGCCGGCCTGGACCGCGAGACGATGCTGCGCACCGACTCCGCGCTGCCGGGCGTACGGCTTGCGGTCGACGGATACGTCAACTTCTGCCGGCTGGGCTCGCCCCTCGAAGCCGTCGCCGCCTCGCTCACCGAGCTGTCCGCGCCGGACCTGATGCGCACCCGCATCGACGCCTTCGAGCGCCACTTCCCATGGATCGAGTCCGAGGGCCTCGCCTACTTCCGCACCCGGGTCGCCCAGGGGCGGCGCGACAGCCGGGAGGCGCTCGACCTGGTGCTCGGCTGGGCCCACGCCCGTGACGACCAGGAGCGTGCGGTGGCCGCGCTGCGCTTCAAGTGCGATGTCCTGTGGTCGCTGCTGGACGCCGTGGACCGAGCGGGCCGCCGGGAGCAGGAGTGAGCGCGCCGGGCTCCACCGACTGGCGACCCGCCCTGGCCCCCGCCATCGTGCGGCGCCACGACCCCGTACGCGACGCCGACCTGCTGCTCCTCCCGGAGCGCGTCGGCGTCCTGAGGGGCTCGGCCGCGGCGGTCGTCGGCCTGTGCGACGGCACCCGCGAGGTGGGCGACATCGTCGACGAGCTGGCCACCCGCTTCCCCGGCGCCCCGGTCGCCACCGAGGTCCCCCCGTTCCTCCACCGGCTGCGCGAGCAGGGCTGGCTCCGATGACCCCGGCCGAACCGCCGCCGCCCGCTCGCCCCTGGGCCCTGCTGGCCGAGCTCACCCACGCCTGCCCGCTGCACTGCGGGTACTGCTCCAACCCCCTTGAACTGACGCGCCGTTCGAGCGAGCTGAGCACCGAGCAGTGGGCGGAGGTGATGCGCCAGGCGGGCGAGCTCGGCGTCGTCCAGACGCATCTGTCGGGCGGCGAGCCGCTGCTGCGCCGGGACCTGGACCGGATCGTCGCCGCCGCCGAGGCCGCCGGGATCTACACCCAGCTGGTCACCAGCGGGGTAGGCCTGAACGAGCCCCGCCTGGCCGCGCTCGCCTCCGCCGGGCTCAAGAGTGTCCAGCTCTCCGTGCAGCACGCCGACCCGCGCGCCTCCGACAAGATCGCCGGACGCCGGTCCTTCGCCGAGAAGGAACGGGCCGCCGAGCTGGTCCGGGCCGCCGGTCTCCCGCTCGGCCTCAATGTCGTCCTGCACCGCGAGAACCTCGACGCTCTCGACTCCCTCGTGGAGCTGGGGGTGTCCTGGGGCGTGGACCGCATCGAGCTGGCGAACGTCCAGTTCTACGGCTGGGGCCTGCTCAACCGCGCCGCGCTGCTGCCGACGCGCGAGCAGCTGGCCGGGGCGCGGGACGCCGTGGAGCGCCGGCGGGGGCGGCTGACCGCCGGCCCCGAGCTGGTGTGGGTCGTCCCCGACTACTTCGACGGCGTCGCCAAGCCCTGCATGGGCGGCTGGGGCGCGGTCTCGCTCACCGTCACCCCCGACGGCACCGTCCTGCCCTGCCCGGCCGCGGCCTCACTGCCGGACCTGGACCCCCCGAACGTCCGCGATCATCCGCTGGACTGGATCTGGGACCATTCCAAGGCGTTCACCCGCTACCGCGGCACCGACTGGATGTCCGACCCCTGCCGCAGCTGCTCCCGCCGCGACGAGGACTTCGGCGGCTGCCGCTGCCAGGCCTACGCACTCACCGGTGACGCCACCCGTACGGACCCGGCGTGCGGGCTGTCGCCGGATCACGGGGTGATCCGGGCGCTGGCCGAGGACAACCCGGACGGGACCGCCCAGATCAGACGCCGTGTGCCGGGTCGGTCCAAGGGGTCGGCGGCCCGGGTTTGACCTACGTCACCCTCGGGGTATTCTCTCCGGCTCGATTGGCCAGCCCCCTGCCCCGTATGGCAGACTAGCGGGGTTGCTCGGTCGAGTGTTGATGCTGCGCGCCTCCCGCCGGGAGGACCGAAAGCGAGTCCCACAGTACTCGTCGCCCTAACTGCCTCACGGCAGCGCTGGGGCGGACGTACGGGAATCTTTCGGGAAGTGTCAGTGCAGCACCGACCAGGCACCCGGTGGGTCTTTCGCCCCCGGCCTGCGGTTCCGGAAGGGCCGTGTTCCCAGACAAGGGATGTTCGAACAAGGGGCATCTGTGTCAGCGGGAGCGCGACACGCCCGACCGCGTGGGTCGGAGGGGCGGGTACGGGAACACCGGGTTCCAGAGCTTAAGAAGAGACAGGACTACGGAGTAGCCATGGCGGGACAGAAGATCCGCATCCGGCTCAAGGCCTACGACCACGAGGTCATCGACTCTTCGGCGAAGAAGATCGTCGAGACGGTGACTCGCACTGGTGCGTCGGTCGCGGGCCCGGTGCCGCTGCCCACTGAGAAGAACGTGTACTGCGTCATCAAGTCGCCGCACAAGTACAAGGACTCGCGCGAGCACTTCGAGATGCGCACGCACAAGCGCCTGATCGACATCCTCGACCCGACGCCCAAGACCGTTGACTCTCTGATGCGACTCGACCTCCCGGCCGGTGTCGACATCGAGATCAAGCTCTAGGGGCCGGTGATCTGAGAATGGCTAAGCAGATCAAGGGCATCCTGGGCGAGAAGCTCGGCATGACGCAGGTGTGGGACGAGAACAACCGTGTTGTTCCGGTCACCGTCGTCAAGGCCGGCCCCAACGTCGTCACCCAGGTGCGTACCAACGACGTCGACGGCTACGAGTCGGTCCAGATCGCCTTCGGCGAGATCGACCCGCGCAAGGTGAACAAGCCCCTCAAGGGCCACTTCGCCAAGGCTGACGTCACCCCCCGCCGCCACCTCGTCGAGATCCGTACCGCTGACGCCAGCGAGTACACCCTCGGCCAGGAAGTCACCGCCGAGGTGTTCGAGGCCGGCGTGAAGGTCGACGTCACCGGCAAGAGCAAGGGCAAGGGCTTCGCCGGTGTCATGAAGCGTCACAACTTCAAGGGCCTCGGCGCCGGACACGGCACCCAGCGCAAGCACCGCTCTCCCGGTTCCATCGGTGGCTGTGCCACCCCGGGCCGTGTGTTCAAGGGCCTCCGCATGGCGGGTCGCATGGGCAACGAGCGGGTCACCACCCAGAACCTGACCGTCCACGCCGTTGACGCGGAGAAGGGTCTGCTGCTCATCAAGGGCGCTGTCCCTGGTCCGAACGGCGGCCTCGTCCTGGTCCGCACCGCGGCCAAGGGGGCCTGAGGTAACCGATGAGCACTGTTGACATCCTTTCGCCGGCGGGCGACAAGGCCGGTACCGTCGAGCTCCCCGCGGAGATCTTCGACGTAGAGAAGATCAGCGTTCCGCTGCTTCACCAGGTCGTCGTCGCGCAGCTGGCCGCGGCCCGTCAGGGCACGCACAAGACCAAGACCCGCGGTGAAGTCCGTGGTGGTGGCAAGAAGCCTTACCGCCAGAAGGGCACCGGCCGCGCCCGTCAGGGTTCGACCCGCGCTCCGCAGTTCGCCGGTGGTGGCGTCGTGCACGGTCCCGTGCCGCGTGACTACTCGCAGCGGACCCCGAAGAAGATGAAGGCCGCGGCCCTGCGCCACGCCCTCACCGACCGGGCCCGCAACAACCGCATCCACGTCGTCTCCGGCGTGATCGAGGGCGAGAACCCGTCCACGAAGGCCGCCAAGAGCCTGTTCGGCAAGATCTCGGAGCGCAAGAACCTGCTCCTGGTCGTCGAGCGCGCCGATGAGGCCGCGTGGCTGTCCGCCCGCAACCTGCCCCAGGTCCACATCCTGGAGCCGGGCCAGCTGAACACGTACGACGTTCTCGTCTCGGACGACGTGGTCTTCACCCAGGCCGCCTTCGAGTCCTTCGTGTCCGGCCCGAAGGCCAATGACACCGAAGGGAGCGAGGCCTGATGGCTACGCGTCACCCGAGCATTGCCTCCAAGGCGGCCAAGGCCGCCAAGGCCGCGCGCGTCGCCAAGGCGCGTCGCCACGCCGCCGAGGGCAAGAACACCGTCGAGACCCCGGCGAGCAAGGCGTACACGGACCCCCGTGACGTCCTGATCAAGCCGGTCGTCTCAGAGAAGAGCTACGCGCTTCTCGACGCGAACAAGTACACGTTCATCGTTGACCCGAGCGCCAACAAGACCCAGATCAAGCAGGCCGTCCAGGCGGTCTTCGACGTCAAGGTCACCGGGGTCAACACGATCAACCGCCAGGGCAAGCGCAAGCGGACCCGCACCGGTTTCGGCCAGCGTGCCGGCACCAAGCGCGCGATCGTGACCCTTGCCGAGGGCGACCGTATCGACATCTTCGGCGGTCCGACCGCCTAAGGGCGGTCCGGATCGTCCGATATCGGACGAGGACTGAGAAATGGGAATCCGCAAGTACAAGCCGACTACGCCGGGCCGTCGTGGCTCCAGCGTTGCCGACTTCGTCGAGGTCACGCGGTCCACGCCGGAGAAGTCGTTGGTCCGCCCCCTGCACAGCAAGGGTGGCCGTAACAACTCCGGTCGTGTGACCGTCCGCCACCAGGGTGGTGGCCACAAGCGCGCCTACCGCGTGATCGACTTCCGTCGTCACGACAAGGACGGCGTGCCGGCGAAGGTCGCGCACATCGAGTACGACCCCAACCGCACCGCGCGTATCGCGCTGCTGCACTACGCCGACGGCGAGAAGCGCTACATCCTCGCCCCGCGCAACCTGCAGCAGGGTGACCGCGTCGAGAACGGTCCCGGGGCCGACATCAAGCCGGGCAACAACCTGGCGCTCCGCAACATCCCGGTCGGTACCACGATCCACGCGATCGAGCTCCGTCCCGGTGGCGGCGCCAAGTTCGCCCGCTCCGCCGGTGCCTCCGTGCAGCTGCTCGCGAAGGAGGGCTCGATGGCCCACCTCCGCATGCCCTCCGGTGAGATCCGCCTGGTCGACGTGCGCTGCCGCGCCACCGTCGGCGAGGTCGGCAACGCCGAGCAGAGCAACATCAACTGGGGTAAGGCCGGCCGTAAGCGCTGGCTGGGCGTTCGTCCGACCGTTCGCGGTGTGGCGATGAACCCGGTTGACCACCCGCACGGTGGTGGTGAGGGCAAGACCTCCGGTGGTCGCCACCCGGTCAGCCCCTGGGGTCAGAAGGAGGGTCGTACTCGTTCGCCGAAGAAGGCTTCGAACAAGTACATCGTCCGCCGCCGCAAGACGAACAAGAAGCGCTAGGAGCGGGTTTAGATGCCGCGCAGTCTCAAGAAGGGGCCCTTCGTCGACGACCACCTGATCAAGAAGGTGGAAACGCAGAACGAAGCAGGCACCAAGAACGTCATCAAGACCTGGTCCCGTCGCTCCATGATCGTGCCGGCCATGCTCGGCCACACGCTCGCGGTGCACAACGGCAAGACCCACATCCCGGTGTTCGTCACCGAGTCGATGGTCGGCCACAAGCTCGGCGAGTTCTCGCCGACGCGCACCTTCCGGGGCCACGTCAAGGACGACCGGAAGTCGAAGCGCCGCTAGTAGCGGATCGCATTCAGACACGTAAGTAACTGAGAGGGACAACCATGGAAGCCAGGGCCCAGGCGCGGTACATCCGCGTTACGCCCATGAAGGCCCGCCGCGTGGTGGACCTTATCCGTGGCATGGATGCCACGGAGGCTCAGGCTGTTCTGCGATTCGCTCCGCAGGCAGCCTCCGTGCCGGTCGGCAAGGTGCTCGACAGCGCCATCGCCAACGCCGCGCACAACTACGACCACCCGGACGCCTCCTCGCTGGTCATCAGCGAGGCGTACGTCGACGAGGGCCCGACCCTGAAGCGGTTCCGTCCGCGTGCCCAGGGCCGTGCCTACCGGATCCGCAAGCGGACCAGCCACATCACTGTGGTCGTCAGCAGCAAGGAAGGAACCCGGTAATGGGCCAGAAGGTTAACCCGCATGGGTTCCGGCTCGGTGTCACCACGGACTTCAAGTCCCGGTGGTACGCCGACAAGCTGTACAAGGACTACGTCAAGGAAGACGTCGCCATCCGTCGGATGATGACGTCCGGCATGGAGCGCGCCGGTATCTCGAAGGTTGAGATCGAGCGCACCCGTGACCGTGTGCGGGTGGACATCCACACCGCGCGTCCGGGCATCGTCATCGGCCGCCGTGGCGCCGAGGCCGACCGCATCCGCGGTGACCTCGAGAAGCTCACGGGCAAGCAGGTCCAGCTGAACATCCTCGAGGTCAAGAACCCCGAGACGGACGCTCAGCTGGTTGCTCAGGCCGTTGCCGAGCAGCTCTCCTCCCGCGTCTCCTTCCGTCGGGCCATGCGTAAGAGCATGCAGTCCGCCATGAAGGCCGGCGCCAAGGGCATCAAGATCCAGTGCGGTGGCCGCCTCGGTGGCGCCGAGATGTCCCGCTCGGAGTTCTACCGCGAGGGCCGTGTGCCCCTGCACACGCTCCGCGCGAACGTGGACTACGGCTTCTTCGAGGCCAAGACGACCTTCGGCCGTATCGGTGTGAAGGTCTGGATCTACAAGGGCGACGTCAAGAACATCGCCGAGGTCCGCGCCGAGAACGCTGCGGCCCGTGCGGGTAACCGCCCGGCCCGTGGTGGCGGCTCCGACCGCCCGGCCCGTGGTGGCCGTGGTGGCGAGCGGCGCGGTCGCAAGCCGCAGCAGGCTGCCGGCGCCGAGGCCCCCAAGGCCGAGGCTCCCGCGTCCGCTCCGGCTGAGAGCACCGGAACGGAGGCCTGACCGAAATGCTGATCCCCCGTAGGGTCAAGCACCGCAAGCAGCACCACCCGAAGCGCTCCGGCGCTGCCAAGGGTGGCACGACGGTTGCGTTCGGCGAGTACGGCATCCAGGCGCTCACCCCGGCGTACGTGACGAACCGTCAGATCGAGGCCGCTCGTATCGCCATGACGCGTCACATCAAGCGTGGTGGCAAGGTCTGGATCAACATCTACCCGGACCGTCCCCTCACCAAGAAGCCTGCCGAGACCCGCATGGGTTCCGGTAAGGGTTCTCCGGAGTGGTGGATCGCCAACGTCAAGCCCGGACGCGTGATGTTCGAGCTGTCGTACCCCAACGAGAAGATCGCCCGTGAGGCCCTGACTCGCGCCGCCCACAAGCTGCCGATGAAGTGCCGGATCGTCAAGCGCGAGGCAGGTGAAGCGTGATGTCGGCCGGTACCAAGGCGTCCGAGCTGCGCGAACTGGGTGACGAGGAGCTTCTCGCGAAGCTCCGCGAAGCCAAGGAAGAGCTGTTCAACCTCCGCTTCCAGGCGGCGACGGGTCAGCTCGAGAACCACGGTCGGCTCAAGGCCGTCCGTAAGGACATCGCGCGGATCTACACCCTGATGCGTGAGCGCGAGCTGGGCATCGAGACGGTGGAGAGCGCCTGATGAGCGAGAGCAACGTGACTGAGAACGCAGAAGCCCGTGGCTTCCGTAAGACCCGTGAGGGTCTGGTCGTCAGCGACAAGATGGACAAGACCGTCGTCGTCGCCGTCGAGGACCGTGTGAAGCACGCGCTGTACGGCAAGGTCATCCGCCGTACGAACAAGCTCAAGGCGCACGACGAGCAGAACGCTGCCGGCGTCGGCGACCGCGTCCTCCTGATGGAGACGCGTCCGCTGTCGGCGACCAAGCGCTGGCGCATCGTCGAGATCCTCGAGAAGGCCAAGTAATTCCTGCGGGGCAAATCCCGCAGGTCAGTTCCGCCAGGCTCGGGACGGGGCCGCCGTAACAGACGGCCCCGCCCCGGGAACCGGCAGACAAACAGGAGATAGACGTGATCCAGCAGGAGTCGCGACTGCGCGTCGCCGACAACACTGGTGCGAAGGAAATCCTTTGCATCCGTGTGCTCGGTGGCTCCGGTCGCCGCTACGCGGGCATCGGTGACGTCATCGTCGCCACCGTCAAGGACGCGATCCCCGGCGGCAACGTGAAGAAGGGTGACGTCATCAAGGCGGTCATCGTTCGCACCGTCAAGGAGCGCCGCCGTCCGGACGGCTCGTACATCCGCTTCGACGAGAACGCCGCCGTCATTCTCAAGAACGACGGCGACCCTCGCGGCACCCGCATCTTCGGCCCGGTCGGGCGTGAGCTGCGCGAGAAGAAGTTCATGAAGATCATCTCGCTGGCTCCGGAGGTGCTGTAAGCATGAAGATCAAGAAGGGCGACCTGGTTCAGGTCATCACCGGTAAGGACAAGGGCAAGCAGGGCAAGGTCATTGCCGCTTACCCGCGCGACGAGCGCGTCCTGGTCGAGGGTGTCAACCGGGTCAAGAAGCACACCAAGGCCGGCCCGACCGCCAAGGGTTCGCAGGCCGGCGGCATCGTCACGACCGAGGCGCCGATCCACGTCTCCAACGTCCAGCTGGTCGTTGAGAAGGACGGCAACAAGGTCGTCACGCGTGTCGGCTACCGCTTCGACGACGAAGGCAACAAGGTTCGCGTTGCCAAGCGGACGGGTGAGGACATCTGATGACGACCACCACCAGCCCGCGTCTGAAGCAGAAGTACCGCGAGGAGATCGCGGGCAAGCTGCGTGACGAGTTCAAGTACGAGAACGTCATGCAGGTTCCCGGCCTCGTCAAGATCGTGGTCAACATGGGTGTGGGCGACGCCGCCCGCGACTCCAAGCTGATCGAGGGCGCCATCCGCGACCTCACCACGATCACCGGTCAGAAGCCGGCCGTCACCAAGGCCCGCAAGTCCATCGCGCAGTTCAAGCTGCGTGAGGGTCAGCCGATCGGTGCCCATGTCACCCTCCGTGGCGACCGCATGTGGGAGTTCCTGGACCGCACCCTGTCGCTCGCGCTGCCGCGCATCCGCGACTTCCGTGGTCTGTCCCCCAAGCAGTTCGACGGCCGGGGCAACTACACCTTCGGTCTCACGGAGCAGGTCATGTTCCACGAGATCGACCAGGACAAGATCGACCGTACCCGGGGTATGGACATCACCGTGGTGACCACGGCGACCAACGACGCTGAGGGCCGCGCGCTCCTTCGTCACCTCGGCTTCCCGTTCAAGGAGGCGTGAGCGAGATGGCGAAGAAGGCTCTGATTGCCAAGGCTGCTCGCAAGCCCAAGTTCGGTGTGCGTGGCTACACCCGCTGCCAGCGCTGCGGCCGTCCGCACTCCGTGTACCGCAAGTTCGGCCTGTGCCGCGTGTGCCTTCGTGAGATGGCTCACCGTGGCGAGCTGCCGGGCGTGACCAAGAGCTCCTGGTAGTCCCGCTTTTAGGGATTCCAGAGGCTCTCGGTAAGCAATGGGCGTGTCAGGTGCCCTCCCCTTCATGGCTTAGGCTTGGAGGGTTGGGCGCCTGACGGTCGCCCGTACGACTTACTACGCCGTAGGTCCACCGCGCCGCACCCGTCCCGTCTCGGATCGGGGAGAGGGATGGCGCACCAGGAAACCCCGGCGAGAGAGGCCGAAGGCCAATTCATGACCATGACTGATCCGATCGCAGACATGCTTACGCGTCTGCGGAACGCGAACTCGGCATACCACGACTCCGTGACGATGCCGGCATCGAAGATCAAGTCGCACATCGCGGAGATCCTCCAGCAGGAGGGCTTCATCACGGGCTGGAAGGTCGAGGACGCCGAGGTCGGCAAGAACCTCGTCCTGGAGCTGAAGTTCGGCCCCAACCGTGAGCGCTCCATCGCGGGCATCAAGCGGATCTCCAAGCCCGGTCTCCGGGTTTACGCGAAGTCCACCAACCTGCCGAAGGTGCTCGGCGGCCTCGGCGTGGCGATCATCTCCACGTCCCACGGGCTCCTCACCGACAAGCAGGCCGGCAAGAAGGGCGTAGGCGGAGAAGTTCTCGCCTACGTCTGGTAGCGGAAGGGAACGGAGGAAACAGCTATGTCGCGCATCGGCAAGCTCCCCATCGCGGTTCCCGCCGGCGTGGACGTCACCATCGACGGCCAGACGGTCTCGGTCAAGGGCCCCAAGGGCGCCCTGACTCACACCGTCGTGGCGCCGATCGAGATCGCCAAGGGTGAGGACGGCGTGCTCAACGTCACCCGCCCCAACGACGAGCGTCAGAACAAGGCCCTGCACGGCCTGTCCCGCACGCTGGTGGCGAACATGATCACCGGCGTGACCCAGGGTTACGTGAAGAAGCTCGAGATCAGCGGTGTCGGTTACCGCGTTGCAGCCAAGGGATCGAACCTCGAGTTCGCGCTCGGCTACAGCCACTCGATCACCGTCGAGGCCCCCGAGGGCATCACCTTCAAGGTGGAGAACCCGACCCACTTCTCGGTCGAGGGCATCGACAAGCAGAAGGTCGGCGAGGTTGCGGCCAACATCCGCAAGCTGCGCAAGCCCGACCCGTACAAGGCCAAGGGCGTCAAGTACGAGGGCGAAGTCATCCGCCGCAAGGTCGGAAAGGCGGGTAAGTAAGCCATGGCATACGGACAGAAGATCCTCAAGGGCGACGCCTACAAGCGCGCCGCGATCAAGCGCCGCCACATCCGGATCCGTAAGCACATCAACGGAACGGCGGAGCGTCCGCGTCTGGTCGTTACCCGCTCGAACCGCCACATCGTGGCCCAGGTGATCGACGACATCAAGGGTCACACCCTTGCGTCGGCGTCCACCCTGGACACCTCGATCCGCGGTGCCGAGGGCGACAAGTCCGCGCAGGCCAAGCAGGTCGGTGCCCTGGTCGCCGAGCGCGCCAAGGCTGCCGGCGTCGAGGCCGTCGTATTCGACCGTGGTGGCAACCAGTACGCCGGGCGCATCGCTGCCCTGGCGGACGCCGCCCGCGAAGCCGGGCTCAAGTTCTGAGCCGCTTCCGTAGCTAGCGGAAACAGAGAGAGGTAATTCCAATGGCTGGACCCCAGCGCCGCGGTGGCGGTGCCGGTGGCGGCGAGCGGCGGGACCGGAAGGGCCGTGACGGCGGCGCAGCTGCCGCCGAGAAGACCGCTTACGTTGAGCGCGTTGTCGCGATCAACCGTGTCGCCAAGGTTGTGAAGGGTGGTCGTCGCTTCAGCTTCACTGCGCTCGTCGTAGTGGGCGACGGTGACGGCACCGTGGGTGTCGGTTACGGCAAGGCCAAGGAGGTGCCGGCCGCCATCGCCAAGGGTGTTGAGGAGGCCAAGAAGCACTTCTTCAAGGTCCCCCGTATCCAGGGCACCATCCCGCACCCGATCCAGGGTGAGAAGGCTGCCGGCGTCGTTCTGCTCAAGCCCGCGTCGCCCGGTACCGGTGTTATCGCCGGTGGCCCGGTGCGTGCCGTGCTCGAGTGCGCCGGTATCCACGACATCCTGTCGAAGTCGCTCGGCTCCGACAACGCGATCAACATCGTGCACGCGACCGTGGAGGCCCTGAAGGGCCTGCAGCGTCCCGAGGAGGTCGCGGCCCGCCGCGGTCTGCCGCTCGAGGACGTCGCTCCCGCGGCTCTGCTGCGTGCGCGTGCCGGGGCTGGTGCGTAATGGCACAGCTCAAGATCACGCAGGTCAAGTCGTACATCGGCAGCAAGCAGAACCACCGTGACACCCTGCGTTCCCTTGGTCTCAAGGGGATCAACACGCAGGTCGTCAAGGAGGACCGCCCCGAGTTCCGCGGCATGGTGCACACCGTCCGCCACCTCGTGACGGTTGAGGAGGTCTGATCATGGCGGAGAACAACCCGCTGAAGATCCACAACCTCCGTCCGGCCCCCGGCGCCAAGACCGCCAAGACCCGTGTCGGTCGTGGTGAGGCGTCGAAGGGTAAGACGGCCGGTCGTGGTACCAAGGGTACGAAGGCCCGTTACCAGGTTCCGGAGCGCTTCGAGGGTGGCCAGATGCCCCTCCACATGCGTCTTCCGAAGCTGAAGGGCTTCAAGAACCCGTTCAAGACCGAGTTCCAGGTCGTGAACCTCGACAAGCTGGCGTCGCTGTACCCCGAGGGTGGCGAGGTCACCGTCGAGGGTCTGGTCGCCAAGGGTGCCGTTCGCAAGAACAGCCTCGTCAAGGTGCTCGGCCAGGGCGAGATCTCCGTGGCGCTGCAGGTGACGGTCGACGCCGTCTCCGGCTCCGCCAAGGAGAAGATCACCGCCGCCGGCGGTACCGTCACCGAGCTCGTCTGAACGATTCAGGCGTCTCGATGACTTGAGCGATCCCGACCGGGGATACCCCACAAATGGGGTATCCCCGGTTGGTCGTTCCAAGGGGGGCGGTCTCGCCGGTAAGGTGGCCTGCACTGCCCACTTTTACTGGGTGCTTCTTGTGGGGCACTCTGAGCGGCAGTTGACCGTTAGCTAAGTCGTTCCTATTAGTCGAACCTCAAGACCGTCACCCTTGACGCAGTTGCGCGGGGGTCGCAGGAGGCACCGTGCTCACCGCGTTCGCCCGGGCGTTCAAGACGCCCGACCTGCGCAAGAAGCTGCTCTTCACTCTCGCCATCATCGTGGTGTACCGGATCGGTACACACGTACCTATCCCTGGCGTCGACTACTCGGCCGTCCAGACCTGTATCGACCAGGCGAGCACCAACACTGGTCTGTTCGGTCTGGTCAACATGTTCAGCGGCGGCGCACTGCTTCAGATCACGATCTTCGCGCTCGGCATCATGCCGTACATCACGGCGAGCATCATTCTCCAGCTGCTGACCGTCGTGATCCCGCGCCTGGAAGCCCTCAAGAAGGAGGGCCAGGCAGGTACGGCCAAGATCACTCAGTACACCCGCTACCTGACCGTGGCGCTCGCCATTCTGCAGGGCACCGGCCTGGTGGCCACCGCCCGCAGCGGCGCGCTCTTCCAGGGCTGCCCGGTCGCCGGCCAGATCGTCCCGGACCAGTCGATCTTCAAGACCATCACCATGGTCATCACCATGACCGCCGGTACGGCCGTCGTCATGTGGCTCGGCGAGCTCATCACCGACCGCGGTATCGGCAACGGCATGTCGATCCTGATGTTCATCTCGATCGCCGCGACCTTCCCGTCCGCCCTGTGGGCCATCAAGCAGCAGGGTGACCTGGCCGACGGCTGGATCGAGTTCGGCACCGTCATCGCCGTGGGCCTGGTCATGGTCGGTCTCGTCGTCTTCGTCGAGCAGGCGCAGCGCCGAATTCCGGTGCAGTACGCCAAGCGCATGATCGGCCGCCGTTCCTACGGCGGTACGTCGACGTACATCCCGCTCAAGGTGAACCAGGCGGGCGTGATTCCCGTCATCTTCGCGTCGTCGCTGCTCTATATTCCGGCGCTGATCGTGCAGTTCTCCAGCGACCAGCAGTCCGGTTGGGCGACCTGGGTCACACAAAACCTGGCGGACACGGGCGCTCCGGTGCACATCACTCTGTATTTCTTCCTGATTGTCTTCTTCGCGTTCTTCTACGTGGCCATCTCGTTCAACCCCGAGGAAGTCGCGGACAACATGAAGAAGTATGGTGGCTTCATCCCGGGCATCCGGGCTGGCCGACCGACCGCTGAGTACCTTTCCTACGTGCTCAACCGGATCACCTGGCCGGGCTCGCTGTACTTGGGTCTGATCGCTCTCGTGCCGACGATGGCGTTGGCTGGTTTCGGGGCAAACCAGAACTTCCCCTTCGGCGGGACCAGCATCCTGATCATCGTGGGTGTGGGCCTGGAGACGGTGAAGCAGATCGAGAGCCAGCTCCAGCAGCGCAATTACGAAGGGTTCCTCCGCTGATGCGTATCGTCCTCGTCGGGCCGCCGGGTGCCGGCAAGGGAACGCAGGCCGCGTTCCTCGCCAAGAACCTGTCGATTCCGCACATCTCCACGGGCGACCTGTTCCGCGCCAACATCAGCCAGCAGACGGAGCTCGGGAAGCTCGCGAAGTCCTACATGGACGCGGGCAACCTGGTGCCGGACGAGGTCACCATCGGGATGGCCAAGGACCGCATGGAGAAGCCGGACGCCGAGAACGGCTTCCTGCTGGACGGCTTCCCGCGCAATGTGTCCCAGGCCGAGGCGCTCGACGAGATGCTCCAGTCCGAGAACATGAAGCTGGACGCGGTGCTCGACCTCGAGGTCCCCGAGGAAGAGGTCGTCAAGCGGATCGCCGGGCGGCGGATCTGCCGCAAGGACTCCAGCCACGTCTTCCACGTCACGTACAGCCGGCCGAAGAAGGAAGGCGTCTGCGACGTCTGCGGCGGCGAGCTGTACCAGCGGGACGACGACTCGGAGGAGACCGTCCGCAAGCGGCTGGAGGTCTACCACACGCAGACCGAGCCGATCATCGACTACTACAAGGCGCAGGGACTGGTCGTCACCATCTCCGCGCTGGGCAAGGTCGAGGAGGTCACGGCTCGCGCCATGGAGGCGCTCAAGCGTGACGAGGACGGCAAGTAGGAGCTTTCGCAGCTCATACGTAGCTCAGGCCGCGGTTCCCTCTGAGGGGGCCGCGGCTGCTGCGTGGAGCGGGGCGGACCTGCTCCGCCCTTATGGTTGAAGCAGTCCCCTCTATCCGGCCCAGGAAAGGCGCCCGTGCCCATGGTGCAGATCAAGACCCCCGAGCAGATCGCCAAGATGCGTGAGGCGGGGTTGGTCGTAGCCGCCATTCACGCGGCCACGCGCGAGGCCGCGGTGCCCGGGGCCAGCACCAAGGATCTGGACGAGGTCGCCCGCAAGGTGCTCGCCGAGAACGGCGCCAAGTCGAACTTCCTCGGCTACGGCGGTTTCCCCGCGACGATCTGCACCTCCGTGAACGACGTCGTCGTCCACGGCATCCCGTCCGAGGACGTCGTCCTCAAGGACGGCGACATCATCTCCATCGACTGCGGCGCGATCATCGACGGCTGGCACGGCGACGCCGCCTACACCGCGTTCGTGGGCTCCGGTCACGCTCCGGAGCTGATCGAGCTCTCCCGGGTCACCGAGGAGTCGATGTGGGCCGGCATCGCGGCGATGAAGCAGGGGAACCGGCTCGTCGATGTCTCCCGTGCCATCGAGACGTACATCCGCCGCCAGCCGAAGCCGGGCGGCGGCCGGTACGGGATCATCGAGGACTACGGCGGTCACGGCATCGGCACCGAGATGCACATGGACCCGCATCTGCTGAACTACGTAGAGAAGCGCCGCGGCAAGGGCCCGAAGCTGGTCTCCGGCTTCTGCCTCGCGATCGAGCCGATGGTGTCGCTGGGTACGCCCAAGACCGAGGTCCTGTCGGACGACTGGACCGTCATCACGACGGACGGGACCTGGTCGTCGCACTGGGAGCACTCAGTTGCGCTGACCGATGAAGGGCCCCTGGTGCTCACCGCTCCCGACGGCGGCAAGGCGAAGCTGGCGGAGCACGGCATCGTCGCCGCTCCGGATCCGCTGGCCTGAGTCCGCCCTCCCCGGCGCTTAATGATCTGCCTGTCTGGGCAGACTTCCCCGATTCGTCTTTCCGGGTGCGCTGACGTAGACTGACTCGTCGGCTCTCGTGTACCCGCATGTCCGCATGCGCTCGCAAGCGGTGTGAATGTGTCACGAGAGCTGATCAAGGTAGTCGATTCCGAAGGGCGAAGCGTGGCCAAGAAGCAAGGTGCCATCGAGATCGAGGGCACTGTCGTTGAGTCTCTGCCGAACGCCATGTTCAAGGTCGAGCTCCAGAACGGCCACCAGGTCCTGGCACACATCAGCGGCAAGATGCGTATGCACTACATCCGCATCCTCCCTGACGACCGGGTCGTGGTGGAGTTGTCTCCGTACGACCTGACGCGTGGCCGGATCGTCTACCGGTACAAGTAGATCTTGCCCGCGCCCCGGGCTTCCCGGGGTGATGGCACTGACCCGGAGAACCTCACCAATGAAGGTCAAGCCGAGCGTCAAGAAGATCTGCGACAAGTGCAGGGTGATCCGCCGTCACGGTCGGGTCATGGTCATTTGCGAGAACCCGCGCCACAAGCAGCGCCAGGGCTGATCGCAAAACCGCCTCATCTGCATTCGCAGTACTTCGCGCGACGCGAGCTGAATATGTTCATACGCAGGATCCAGGCGTTTGCCTGACACCCCCGGTTCGGAGGCCGGGGACCCAGTTCGTACCTGGTACGGCGGCTGGGATTCGATTCTGTGGAAGACCTCCGAAGATCACCAGGAGCCATTGAATGGCACGCGTTTCCGGTGTTGACATCCCGCGCGAAAAGCGCGTGGAGGTCGCCCTCACCTACGTGTTCGGCATCGGCCGGACCCTGTCGCAGGAGACGCTGGCTGCGACCGGCGTCGACCCGAACACCCGCGTTCGCGACCTCTCCGAGGAGCAGCTCGTCGCGATTCGTGAGTACGTCGACAACAACATCAGGACCGAGGGTGACCTCCGTCGTGAGATCCAGGCCGACATCCGCCGCAAGGTCGAGATCGGTTGCTACCAGGGTCTGCGTCACCGCCGAGGTCTGCCGGTCCGCGGTCAGCGCACCAGCACCAACGCCCGCACCCGCAAGGGCCCGCGTCGCGCCATCGCCGGCAAGAAGAAGCCGGGCAAGAAGTAGTCCGCAGCGGACAACGCTTCATCAGCGGTCTTCGCTGTAGGACCGACCACCTCCCCGTAGGAGTTTGTAGATGCCCCCCAAGGGTCGTCAGGGCGCTGCCAAGAAGGTGCGCCGCAAGGAAAAGAAGAACGTCGCTCACGGCCACGCGCACATCAAGAGCACGTTCAACAACACGATCGTCTCCATCACGGACCCGTCCGGCAACGTGATCTCCTGGGCCTCCGCCGGCCACGTCGGCTTCAAGGGCTCCCGGAAGTCCACGCCGTTCGCCGCGCAGATGGCCGCCGAGTCGGCTGCCCGCCGCGCCCAGGAGCACGGCATGCGCAAGGTCGACGTGTTCGTGAAGGGTCCGGGTTCGGGTCGTGAGACCGCGATCCGTTCGCTTCAGGCGACCGGTCTCGAGGTCGGCTCCATCCAGGACGTCACCCCGACCCCGCACAACGGCTGCCGCCCGCCGAAGCGTCGTCGCGTCTGACGCACGGCCGGTAGGTCTCGGGTGCCGGGCGGTACGGTCCGTAAGGGCCGTACCGCCCGTACCCTTGCAGTACCCGCGCTTTCATGGGCGCGGTTTCCGTCGGGCGTCAAATAGCGGGCGTCCACGAAAGAAGGATCTGATCCACACATGCTGATCGCTCAGCGTCCCTCGTTGACCGAAGAGGTCGTCGACGAGTTCCGCTCCCGGTTCGTGATCGAGCCGCTGGAGCCGGGCTTCGGTTACACCCTCGGCAACTCTCTTCGCCGGACCCTCCTGTCCTCGATCCCGGGTGCGGCGGTCACGTCCATCCGCATCGACGGCGTGCTGCACGAGTTCACCACCGTGCCGGGCGTCAAGGAGGACGTCACCGACCTGATCCTCAACATCAAGCAGCTGGTCGTCTCCTCGGAGCACGACGAGCCGGTCGTGATGTACCTGCGCAAGCAGGGTCCGGGCCTGGTCACCGCCGCCGACATCGCGCCCCCGGCCGGTGTCGAGGTGCACAACCCCGACCTCGTCCTCGCCACGCTGAACGGCAAGGGCAAGCTGGAGATGGAGCTCACGGTCGAGCGTGGCCGCGGTTACGTCTCCGCCGTGCAGAACAAGCAGGTCGGTCAGGAGATCGGGCGCATCCCGGTCGACTCGATCTACTCGCCGGTTCTCAAGGTCACGTACAAGGTCGAGGCCACGCGTGTCGAGCAGCGCACCGACTTCGACAAGCTGATCGTCGACGTCGAGACCAAGCAGGCGATGCGTCCGCGTGACGCCATGGCCTCCGCCGGTAAGACCCTGGTCGAGCTGTTCGGTCTCGCCCGCGAGCTGAACATCGACGCCGAGGGCATCGACATGGGCCCGTCCCCCACGGACGCCGCCCTTGCCGCCGATCTGGCGCTGCCGATCGAGGAGCTGGAGCTCACCGTTCGGTCGTACAACTGCCTCAAGCGCGAGGGCATCCACTCCGTGGGTGAGCTCGTGGCTCGTTCCGAGGCCGACCTCCTCGACATTCGTAACTTCGGTGCGAAGTCCATCGACGAGGTCAAGGCGAAGCTGGCCGGCATGGGCCTGGCCCTGAAGGACAGCCCGCCCGGATTCGACCCCACGGCCGCTGCCGACGCCTTCGGCGCCGACGACGACGCGGACGCGGGTTTCGTGGAGACCGAGCAGTACTGATCGGTCGTTGCCGGTGAGCATCCGCTCATCGGGTTCCTGACCCCGGTACCTGATACGGCCGGGGCAGACACACAGGAGAAGAACAATGCCGAAGCCCACCAAGGGTGCCCGTCTGGGCGGCAGTGCCGCGCACGAGAAGCTGCTCCTCGCGAACCTCGCGAAGGCGCTCTTCGAGCACGGCCGTATCACCACCACCGAGGCGAAGGCCCGCCGTCTGCGGCCCTACGCCGAGCGTCTGGTGACCAAGGCGAAGAAGGGCGACCTTCACAACCGCCGCCAGGTGCTGCAGGTCATCACGGACAAGAGCATCGTGCACACGCTCTTCACCGAGATCGGCCCGCGCTACGAGAACCGTCCGGGTGGCTACACCCGTATCACCAAGATCGGTAACCGCCGTGGCGACAACGCGCCCATGGCTGTCATCGAGCTGGTCGAGGCTCTGACGGTCGCTCAGGAGGCCACTGGCGAGGCCGAGGCCGCGACGAAGCGCGCTGCCAAGGACGCCGAGGTCAAGGTCGACACGACCAAGGCCGACGAGGCTGCCGAGGCTCAGGCCGATGAGGCTGCCGAGGAGTCGAAGGACGCGTAAGCGTCTGCCGGGGGCTGTTCGGTTTGCGGCTGCGGCACCGTCGTGGCTTGTCGCGCAGTTCCCCGCGCCCCTTTGGGCGATTGCGGGCCCGTTCCTTTCGAGGGGCGGGCCCGCTTTTGTGTTGCTGAGAGGATCTCTGTGTGAGTGACGAAGTAGAGCCCGGGTATGTGCGTGTGCGCCTCGATCTGTCGTACGACGGGACCGAGTTCTCCGGCTGGGCCAAGCAGGCCGGTGGGCGGCGGACCGTGCAGGGGGAGATCGAGGACGCACTGCGGACCGTCACGCGGTCGGGCGGCACGACGTACGAGCTGACCGTCGCCGGGCGTACCGACGCCGGCGTGCACGCTCGCGGGCAGGTGGCGCATGTCGATCTGCCGGAGGCGGTCTGGCGGGAGCATCACGAGAAGCTGCTCAAGCGGCTTGCCGGGCGGCTGTCGAAGGACGTGCGGGTGTGGGCGCTGCGGGAGGCGCCCAGTGGGTTCAATGCTCGGTTCTCGGCGATCTGGCGGCGCTACGCCTATCGCGTCACGGACAACCCCGGCGGCGTCGACCCGCTGCTGCGCAACCACGTCCTCTGGCACGACTGGCCGCTCGACGTCGACGCCATGAACGAGGCGGCCCAACGGCTGCTCGGTGAGCACGACTTCGCCGCCTACTGCAAGAAGCGGGAGGGGGCCACCACCATCCGCACGCTGCAGGAGCTGAGCCTGGTGCGGGGGGACGACGGGATCGTCACCGCCACCGTGCGGGCCGACGCCTTCTGCCACAACATGGTGCGCTCGCTCATCGGGGCGCTGCTGTTCGTGGGGGACGGGCACCGGCCCGCCGACTGGCCCGGCAAGGTGCTCGCCGCGGGTGTCAGGGACTCCGCCGTGCATGTCGTACGGCCGCATGGGCTGACTCTCGAAGAGGTCGGGTACCCCGCCGACGAGTTGCTCGCGGCGCGGAACAAGGAGGCGCGGAACAAGCGGTCGTTGCCCGGGCCGGCCGGCTGCTGCTGAGCGGGGCCGGGAGGTCTCAGTCGGTCGACCAGTTCCTCAGGAGATCGCCGAGGGCGTCCGCGGTCTCGTCGGAGTCGGGGCCGTCGTCCCGGGCGTCGGGGGCGAGTTCCACGTGCAGGAAGCCGGCGTGCCGGCGCTCGGCGGACATGCCCTGGACGTTCGTGGTGCCCTCCAGCGGGCAGCGTGCCGACCAGCCCCGGCAGACCCGCAGCCCGTCCGCCTCCAGTCGGTCGGCCAGCCCTGTGGCCTCGCGGGACGTGCTCTGGGCCGAGCCGCCGGAGACGACGGCCTCGTAGGGGCGCCCGTCCGACTCGCCGAAGCCGTGGAGCTGGAGGCCGGGCACCCCGCGCTTCTGCAGTTCGACGACGATGGTGTGGAAGGCGCTGTCCTCGCGGTGGGCGACGTCCGCGGCGTCCGAGCGGCCGGCCCGGCGATGGGCGCCGGCCACCACCAGGGCGCCCGAGGGGGTGTTCTCCAGGAGCCGGACGCCGAGTGCCTCGGTGTCGCGGTCGGACACCGGGTGCGGCACCTGGACGTTCCAGCGCACGTCGGAGTCCGCGGTCAGGTAGAGGCGGCCCCAGCGCGCGGCCTCGCCGTTCGGGCGTAGGGCGGCGATCTCGTCGTAGCGGCGACCGGAGTCGGTGTCGGTGAGGCGGGTGACGCCCAGGCCGAGCGGGGCGAGCAGCCGTTCCGCCTCCGCAGCGTCGCCGTCCAGGAGGCGCCCGACGCCGTGCGCCAGTTCCTCCAGCCGGCTCTCGCTCGGCGGGGTGTAGGGGTCGTCGGGTGCGAAGTCGGCCGTGTACGTGAGGATCCGGCTGCGGATGTCCACGAGCTCCCGAGCCTGCGGAACCGAGTGTTCCGTCGCATCGGACGATGCGGTATCACAACCGGCCAACGCCAGGATCAAAACCGTTTGAGCAAGAATGCGAGCGAAACGTGATTGTCTTGTGATGTGAGAGACGGGTTGAGTTGTGAGGCGCGTGTGAATATGTCGCGGTGACATTCCGTAAGTCTCTCCGTATAGGTCGCTCTCTGGCGGTTCTGGGGGCTCTGGCCGGCCTGATCTCCGCTTGTACCGCCGAGCCGTCCGGTTCTCAGGTGAAGCCTGGTGGACGTTCGTTCACCGTCGCCGCCGCGGGTGATGTGCTCATCCACCCCGAGCTGGTCGAACAGGCCGCCAAGGACGCCAAGAAGACCGGTGAGGGGCAGGCCGGGCTGGACTTCGGACCGCTCATGGCCGGGGTGAAGCCGGTCATCAGCAAGGCCGATCTGGCCATCTGTCACATGGAGACGCCGGTCGGCACGCCCAAGGGCCCCTTCGAGGGGTACCCGGAGTTCCTCGTTCCACCGCAGATCCTCACGACCCTCAAGGACGTGGGCTACGACACCTGCTCCACGGCCTCCAATCACACCTACGACCACGGCCTGGGGGCCGTGAAGCGCACCCTGAACGCGATGGACAAGGCAGGCCTCGGTCACACCGGGTCCGCGCGTACGCCCGAGGAAGCAGAGCAGATCAACATCCGGGACGTCAACGGCGTCAAGGTCGCCCATCTCGCCTACTCCTGGGAGTCCTTCCTCAACCCCACGCCCGAGAAGGAGCGTTGGGCCTTCAACCGGATCGGCTTCGACGCCATCAAGAAGGCCGAGGCGAAGGCCCGCGAGAAGGGCGCCGAGGTGGTGATCCTCTCGCTGCACTGGGGCCTGGAGCACTACAACGAGCCGAGCGTCCCGCAGCTGCAGCTGGCGGAGCGGATCACCAAGGACACCGGGATCAACCTGGTGATCGGGCACCACGCCCACGTGGTGCAGCCCATCCAGAAGCTCAACGGCACCTGGGTCGCCTACGGCCTCGGCAACCAGGTGGCCCGTCACTCCTCGCCCAGCGGCCTCACCGAGGAGGGCGCGATCGGCTGGTTCGAGTTCAAGGAGACGGCCGACGGCTGGGACGTCGGTGCCCGCTACCGGACCACCCTGGTGGACATCCCGCCGGAGCTGGAGACCGGGGAGAAGGTGCCCGAGGGCGCGGTCGTGGACCACCGGCTGGTGGACGTGCAGGAGGCGCTCGACAACCCCGGCGACCTGTCCGAGGACCGGCTCGCCCGGTACCAGCTCGGCGCCGACCGCACCCGCGGCTTCCTCTACAACCGTGGCGCCCCCGGCGGCGACGGTCTTGAGCAGCTGTCTTTGGGGACGTGACGAGCGACACAGACAGCGTTGGCCGTCGGAACCCAACCCCGGCGCGTGCCAACAGTCTTTTAAAGCGACGGCGTCTCATGCCCGCGTCAGCGGTGGCTCCTGCGAGCGCCTGAGTAGTGATGAGGCGAAGGAAACCACCGGTGACTTCAACCCAAGGCGCGCCGCGTCCCGGACGGGGCGGGCGGCGACGCATGCGCAGACGCGCGGACATGCCGCTCCTGGGCGGCATCAGGCCGCCGATCGCGCTGCTGTGCCTGCTGATCCTGGCTCTGGCCGGACTGACCGCCAAGGTGCTCGGACCGGCCGGCGAGCCGACCGTGCCGAAGGCTGTCCTGGGCTCCCAGCAGTACTTCGCGCAGGACGGCGCCATCGCCCTACGCGCGTCGATCGACGAGCGGGTCACCGACCTGGACCGCACGGCGGCCGCCCTGAACGCGGGGAAGCCCGCGGACCCGGAGCGGGTGCTGTCGGATCTGAGCGACACGTACCAGAAGTGGACCGGCACCACGGTGCTGGACCTGGAGAGCGGAAAGGTGCTCGCCGCCAGGGGTGAAACGATTCCCCTTGCCTGGCTGGACAAGGACGTCCTCACCGGTGAGCACGCCCTGACGCCCCGCATGGTGCGCCTGGAGACCGGTGACGTACGGCTGATGACGATGGCCCTGCTGGACTGGAAGGACCGTCCGCAGCAGCTGCTCATCGCCTCCAACAGCCTCTCCGTGCCCGCCATCAACCTGGGCCCGTTCCGCGCGATGGCGGTCGTGGCCCGGGGCGGCGAGGTCCTCGCCACGGCCGGGTTCGAGCAGGCCGAGGCGCTGAACTCGGACGCGGAGCGCAGCGAGCTCTCCTTCCTGTCGAAGCAGATGACCCGGCTGTCCGAGCGGGCGGCGAAGGAGACCGAGCAGGACCCGGTCAGCGCCAGGGAGCCCGGCTCCCGCGGCTACCCGGGCGTCAGCGGGACCCTGCTCGGCGAGGCCTACAACGGCCGTATCGCCACCGCCGGATACGCCTCCCTCGCCTCCGCCGACCCGGAGCAGCGCCAGAGCGTCGGCGCGGGCCTCGGCCTGACGGTCGTGGCCATGCTGCCCGTGGTGCAGGAACACGCCGTCGGGCAGGAGCGGGAGCTGTACGGACTGGTGGCGGCGGGTGTCCTGGTGGTGTTCGGGCTGCTGGCGGCGGCCCTGCTGTGGATGGCGGTGCAGCGGCCCCTGCTGACGCTGTTCCTGGAGTCCCGCAGGCTCGCCCGCGGCGACCTGACCCGCCCCGTCGCCGTGCCCCGCTGGGGCGAGGCCGCCCGCGTGGGTGCCGCCCTGGAGCGGCTGCGCGGGCAGCTGTCCGGCGGGGGAGCGGAGTCCCGCTCCGGCGACGGCACCGGCCGCAGGGCCCGGCTCGGGCTGCGGGTGCCGCTGGCGCTGACCGCCGTACTGCTGTTGCTGTGGTGTGTGCCGGTCGGTCTGCTGCTCAACCGCACGGATGCCTCGGTGAGCGTGCCCAGCACCATGGTCAACGACCAGCGCGACCGCACCGACCTCGTCGCCGACCGGGTCCGCCGGGCCCTCAACGAGGCCCAGGCCGACCTCGTCTCTCTCACCGGGCTGATCGACGTGGACGATCCCGACGCCACCACGGGCGTGCTCGACGACGCCCTGCGCAAGCACTCCCGCTACGGCTCCCTGTACGTCGTCGACCAGGGCGGCGACGTCGTCGCCCGCGCCGGCAACGAGCCGAGCGCCGACTGGAGCGCGGACGAGAAGGCAGGGGAGCATGGCGCGTCGCTCATCCGGGTGTCCGGTGAGGGCGGCAAGAAGCCGGTGATCCAGGCCGGGGCCGCCGTACCGGAGCACAAGGGCATGACGCTCGTCGGCGAGGTACGCGTGGAGTTCCTCAACTCCCTCCTCGACCGGCCCGGCCTCGGCGAGGTCCGCGTGGTCGACACCAAGGTCAGGACCATCGCCGGCAGCGACGGCTTCCTCGCCTTCGAGGATCTGCCGCGTGAGTCGCTCACCGACCTCGTGCGGGCGGGCGGCGTCCACGTCGGCGCCGGTCCGGTGGAGAACGGGCTGCTCATCCGCGAGGGACGCTCGGTCACGGTCGCCGCGGCGGCGCCCTTCTCCGGCGGAGGTGTGGCGGCCGACGTCGGCTGGACCGTGATCAGCTGGCAGAACGCCAAGCACTTCGAGATCGCGCCGTACGAGCGCGAGGACCGCAGTGTGCTCGCCGGGATGCTCGGGCTCGCGCTGATCGTGGTCTGCCTGGGCTGGATCCATCTGGTCGTGGTCCGGCCGCTGCGCGCCCTCGCGAGCAGCGCCGAGAAGCTGGCCGACGGCGACCTCAAGACCGTGCTGTACCCCCGCTATCACGACGAGGTGGGGGCCGTCGTCCGCAGCCTCGAACTGGTCCGCCAGCAGTTGCAGGCCCGCAGGCAGAACCAGGCGCGCCGCAGCGCCGAGCCCCGGCTCGGCGCCGGAGGAAGGTGACCGGCCGTGCTCTACCTCTACTTCGTGCTGCTGATCGGCGGGGTGTTCCTGCTGATCGCCGGCATCATCGAACAGCGCAGGCACTACGCCGCCCTGCACATGATCCCCTCCCGGGTGCTGGTCAACGGCATCCGCGGCAAGTCCTCCATCACCCGGCTGTGCGCGGGTGCCCTGCGCGGCGGTGACCTGGTGACCGTGGCCAAGACGACGGGCACCGCCGCGCGCTTCATCCATCCGGACGCGACGGAGGAGCCGGTCTACCGCAAGTTCGGCATCGCCAACGTCGTGGAGCAGATCGGCATCGTCCGCCGGGCCGCCACCTACCGTCCCGACGCCCTCGTCATCGAGTGCATGGCGGTCATGCCGGCCCTCCAGGAGGTCAACCAGAGCAAGCTGATCCGCTCGACGATCGGCGTGCTGTGCAACGTCCGTGAGGACCACCTCGCCGAGATGGGCCCGACCCTGGACGACGTGGCCCGCTCGCTGTGCCGCTCGATGCCGGAGGACGGCATCTGCGTCACGGCGGAGAAGGAGCGCTTCCACATCCTCCAGGAGGAGGCGGACGCCCGTAACTGCAAGTTGATCTACGCCGATCCGGAGACGGTCAGCGACGAGGAGCTGCGCGGCTTCAGCTGGTTCACCTTCAAGGAGAACGTCGCCATCGCGCTGGTCGTGGCCGACCTGCTCGGCATCGAGCGCAAGGTCGCGCTGCAGGGCATGTACGACGCCCCGCCGGACCCGGGTGTGCTCTCCGTGGAGAAGTACGTCGCCCCCGACGGCAAGCGGCTCGCCTTCGCCAACGTGTTCGCGGCCAACGACCCCGAGTCGACGCTGATGAACATCAACCAGCTGCTCGACCTCGGCGCGATCCGCCGCCCCCTGAACGTCGTGATCAACTGCCGCCCGGACCGGGTGGAGCGCAACGGGCAGATGGGCGAGATCATCCCCGATCTGCAGCCGGACAACGTCTTCGTCATCGGCCACCCGTCCAAGAGCGCCATCGACGCCATCCCCGCCGAGTGGCGCGACCGCGCGGTCGACCTGGGCGGTGAGCGCCGCGCGGCGGACGAGTTCATGCCGACCCTGCTCGGCCGGATGTCCGACGGCTCCTCCCTGGTCGCCATCGGCAACATCCACGGACAGGGCGAGGAACTCCTCGAATACCTGGCCGAGCTCCCGGCCGACGAGAGCGAGGCGGAGGAGGCGGGGCAGCCGGCCGCCGCCGCACCGCACCAGCCGCAGCGCCTGGACCCGTACGCCTCGTACCCCACCGCCTACGAGGAGCGGTACCAGGCCTCGCAGACCCAGGAGATCCCGGTGATCACCATTCCGGCCCCGCCGGCGGGGCGGTACGCCGAGGCACCGGGCGCGTATGCCGCGGCCGCGCCGGGCGGGGAGCACGGGGCGCAGTCGTACGGCCAGGGCCAGTACCCCGGGCAGAGCGGGCAGTACGGCCAGGGCCGGCCGCACGACCCAGGGCCGTCGTACGCGTCCGGCGGGCCGCAGGGCTCGGGGCAGGAGCCGTACGAGGGCGGGAACCCGGAGGTCTCGGCCTGGTTCCGCACCGCGCGTCAGCCCTCGCCCGGGCCCGGTCAGGAGCAGCCGTACGGCGCAGGACCCGTGCCGCAGCCGTACGACGACGATCCCTTCGGCCGGCCGCACCGGCGGCCGGCGGACGACGACGGAGGTGGCGACCCGTCGCGCGCATGACACCCGTCCCGCGCCCGGCGCCCGTTCCGTGCCCGGCATCCGCGGGGTGGGCGGCCCTCGTCCGCAGGCCGCCGCCCGTTCCGCCCCTGAACCCGCACCCCTTCGTCCGGAGACCCCGTTGACCACCGCCGCCCTGACCCCCGAGATGGCTGCCCTCGGCATCGCCATAGGCCTGTTCTTCTCGCTGCTCTGCTATCTCACGACCAACCTGTCGCCCGGCGGCATGATCACCCCCGGCTGGCTCGCGCTCACCCTCATCGAGGACCTGCAGCGCGCGGTCATGGTCGTGGGTGTCACCGCCCTGACCTACGGCGGCACCAAGATCATGCAGCGGCTGGTGATCCTTTACGGCAAGCGGCTGTTCGCCGCGGTGGTGCTGCTGGGCGTGCTGCTGCAGGCCACGGTGATGATCGTGCTCTCGCTCGAGTTCCCGCTGCTGTACGGCAACCAGACGCTCGGCTTCATCGTGCCGGGCCTGATCGCCTACCAGATGGTCCGCCAGCCCAAGGGGGCCACGCTGCTGGCCACGGGCACCGTCTCCCTCATGGCCTACATCGTCGTCGCCGCCGGCCTGCTGCTCGGCGTCATGCCGACCGTCTGAGAACCGAGGAGCAAACGATGGCAGGGAAGAAGAAGTCGCGGCCCGTCGTCACGGGCCTGGTGCTGCTGGCACTCGTCGGCACCTCCGGCTACCTCACCGTGGAACTGCGCAAGCAGGACGAACAGGGTGTCACCGAGGTGCGCAACGTCGGCGTCCTGGAGGGCGGCCGCACCGGCGCCTCGGCGGACACCGGGAAGGAGACCTGGTCCCGGCTGGAGAACCCGGCGCGGTCCGTGCTGCGCGGGGCCGACGGCCAGATCAAGGCCACGTTCACGGACGGGGCGCGTACCGCGACCCTGGTCGGGCCGGCCCGCACCTTCCAGGAGCCGACCTCGACCGCGTCCAAGGTCAGCACGACGGACTGGGTGCGGCTGATGCCGGAGCCCTGGGCCAAGGGCGCGGAGCAGAAGAAGTGGTTCAAGGACTGGTACGCCGAGTTCAAGGACAGCAAGAAGGACGACATCTTCGCGTTCGCCTTCCAGTACGTGGCGGGCGCACCGGTGAAGAAGGACGCGCAGGGCACCGTCTACGCCGGTGACGCGAACTTCGGTCCGCTGAACACGACCGGGGCCGAGGGCGGCGACCTGCGCCTGGAGCAGTCCGACTTCTACGACTACCTCGGGGTGCAGTACCCGTTCCGGGACGGCGTCGTCGGGCAGCCGGAGGGCCTCAAGGCCCGTTCGATCGACTGCTCGGGCTTCATGCGCATGGTGCTGGGCTACCGGGCCCGCTACCCCCTGATGTCCTCGGACACCTCCGGCGACGGACTGCCCCGCACCGCCAACGGCATGGCCCGCTCCAAGCAGGGCGTCGACATCCTGCCGCTCGCCGGGATCTCGGCGAAGGACCGGCCCTCCGCCATCGACCAGCTGCAGCCGGGCGATCTCGTCTTCTTCAAGCTCGACACCCGCACCGGCGAGCGGCTCGACCATGTCGGCATGGTCCTCGGCCATGACACCGAGGGGCACCTGATCTTCGTGTCGAGCCGCGAGGAGGTCAACGGGCCCACCATCGGCGACGTCGGCGGAGTGTCCCGGCTCGACGGCAACGGGTACTACGCGAAGACGCTGCGCAGCGCGAAGCGGTTGTGAGCGGACGGCCGGCGACGGACGGGTCGCCGGCCGTCGCCGCTACTCGTTGGCGGCCGCGGAGGCCTGCGCCTCGCCGCGCCTGCGGATCTGGCGGAAGGTGAACTCCGCCAGGTCGTCGCCGGCCTGGAAGGCCTTGGTGTCCTTGTCCGTCATGTCCCGGCCGTTGGTGAAGCCGGTGATGGTGAAGTAGGCGTAACGGCCGTAGGAGTTGGAGGTCGAGCGGCAGACGGCCGACGTGCAGAAGTCCTTGACGCCCTTGCCCGAGAGGGACCTGACGATGTCCTTCTTGGTGTTGACCTGGCTCTTTACCTTGGCGGCCTGTGCCTCGGAGTCGAAGACGGCGACCCCGACCGTCACAGCGATGCCGTCCTTGAGGTAGGTGACGCGCAGGAAACGGGTGCAGTCGTTGGTGGTGAGGATCTTCGGGAGGCCGCCCTTGGTGACCGCGGAGCAGTTCTTCGTGTCGTCCGTCGGGCCCTTCTTGTACACCGTCTCGCCCATGGTCAGCTGCGTCCCCGGGAAGAGGATCTGAGCGCCGAGCGGGGCGGTGTCCTTGCTCTTGCTGGAGATGAAGTCCTTCGGGTCCAGCGGCGGCGGAGCACTCGTCGGCTCGAACGACGGCGCCGCGGCGGACTCGCCCGGCAGATCCGCCGTAGCGGGCAGGGTCGAAGCCGGCTTGTTGGCCTCGGAGTTGCCGTCGTTCGCCGACACCACGGCCACGGCCACGGCGGCACCGATGGCGACGGTGGCCAGCGCGCCGCCGCCGATGAACAGCAGCCGGCGCCGCTTGTTGCGGCTCTCGGATGCCTCGGCGAGAGCGGCCCAGTCCGGGGTCCCGTCGGCGCCGTCGTTCCACGGCTGCTGGGAATGCGGTGTCCAGGGATCCCACTGGGACTGGGGTCCCCCCTGCTGCCCATAGCTCATGGGGCGCATCTTAGACGGAGCTGAGGCGTGCCGGTCCGCCCCAAGAGGCGCACGGGCACCTGGCGTTCACACGCTGAGCGCGCGCAAAAGCGACATCTCTGGGTGGTTGGTACGACGTGCCATGTGGCATCTGTGGGCGATGCAGGGGTCGTGCCGGGGTCCTCGCGGTGCGGCGGCGCGTCTTCGGCGCGCCTTCAAGGGTGCGGTCACGTTGTGTGGTATGGCGATTACGATGGCGCGACTGCTGCCGGGAGCCCGTAAAATCGGGGTTGCCCAGCGGTAGCCGTCCCGTTTTGACCCAGCCACGGCGCCGCAGGTATCCTGCATGTTCGTTGTGTATTGGCTTGCTCATTCTCACGGGACGGGCCCTTACACCGGTCCACCGGGCCGATGACCAGCAACCCCACGTACGCGGTATGCGTCGCCGCAGTGGCTCAGGCTGTCGTGATCGTTTCGGTGACCTTGTCAGGACCATTCACTCGAAGCGAAGGCTACGAACCGTGCGTACGTACAGCCCCAAGCCCGGCGATGTGACGCGCCAGTGGCACGTCATTGACGCTCAGGACGTCGTCCTGGGCCGTCTCGCCAGCACCGCCGCCTCCATCCTGCGGGGCAAGCACAAGCCGATCTACGCGCCCCACGTCGACACCGGTGACTTCGTCATCATCATCAACGCCGACAAGGTGCACCTCTCCGGCAACAAGCGGACCCAGAAGATGGCGTACCGCCACTCCGGCTACCCGGGTGGTCTGCGCTCCGTCCGTTACGACGAGCTGCTCGACAAGAACCCCGAGAAGGCCATCGAGAAGGCCGTCAAGGGCATGCTCCCCAAGAACACGCTGGGCCGTCAGATGCTCTCGAAGCTGAAGGTCTACAAGGGTGACCAGCACCCGCACGGCGCGCAGCAGCCGCAGCCGTACGAGATCACCCAGGTCGCGCAGTAAGTCCGGCCACCCCCTAAGACTGAAGAGAATCTGAGGAGAATCGTGGCCGAGACCACCGTTGAGCAGCCGGTCGAAGAGACTGAGCTTGTCGACATCGACAGCTACACCACCGAGTCCGAGGTCCCCGTCGAGGGCGAGTACACCTCGGAGTCGCTCGCTTCCCGGTTCGGCGAGCCGCAGCCGGCCGCCGGCCTGGGCCGTCGCAAGAACGCCATCGCCCGCGTCCGGATCGTTCCGGGCACCGGCAAGTGGAAGATCAACGGTCGCACCCTTGAGGACTACTTCCCCAACAAGGTGCACCAGCAGGAAGTCAACGAGCCCTTCAAGGTGCTCGAGCTCGAGGGCCGTTACGACGTCATCGCCCGCATCGCCGGTGGCGGTGTCTCCGGCCAGGCCGGTGCGCTCCGTCTCGGTGTCGCCCGCGCGCTGAACGAGGCCGACGTCGACAACAACCGCGGCCCGCTGAAGAAGGCCGGCTTCCTCAAGCGCGACGACCGTGCGGTCGAGCGCAAGAAGGCCGGTCTCAAGAAGGCCCGCAAGGCCCCGCAGTACAGCAAGCGCTAAGCGCAAGCTGCCTCTGCACGTACTCCGGTACTCCGAACGCCCCGGCGGCACGCCACAGTGCCGCCGGGGCGTTCGTCTTATCACCGGGCTCGGGCGTATAACGGCACAAGACGTTCAAAGGCTTGTGTGATCCGATGCCCAGGCATGGAATGCCTGGAAGCGGCTGCCCTCGGCGGTGTGCGATACAGCGAGCGCCGGCTCCGCTTCCGGAATTGAAGTTTCCTCAGGAGGACAAGTGGGACGACTCTTCGGCACGGACGGCGTGCGTGGTGTCGCCAACGCGGATCTGACGGCCGAGATGGCGCTCGGTCTGTCCGTGGCGGCGGCGCACGTACTGGCCGAGGCGGGCACCTTCGCGGGCCACCGGCCGAAAGCGGTGGTCGGGCGGGACCCGCGCGCGTCCGGGGAGTTCCTGGAGGCCGCCGTGGTCGCGGGCCTCGCCAGCGCCGGCGTGGACGTCCTGCGCGTCGGTGTGCTGCCGACGCCGGCGGTGGCGTTCCTCACGGGCGCGCTCGGCGCCGACCTCGGTGTCATGCTCTCCGCCAGCCACAACGCCATGCCCGACAACGGCATCAAGTTCTTCGCCCGCGGCGGCCACAAGCTCGCCGACGAGCTGGAGGACAAGATCGAGGCCGTGTACGAGTCGCACCGCCACGGTGAGCCGTGGGAGCGGCCGACCGGCGCGGGCGTCGGACGGGTGCGGTCGTACGACGAGGGGTTCGAGGAGTACGTCGGCCATCTCCTCGGCGTATTGCCCAACCGGCTGGACGGGCTGAAGATCGTCCTCGACGAGGCGCACGGCGCCGCGGCGGGCGTCTCGCCGGAGGCGTTCACCCGGGCCGGGGCGGAGATCGTCACCATCGGTGCCGAGCCGGACGGGCTCAACATCAACGACGGCTGCGGGTCCACGCATCTGGACAAGCTGAAGGCCGCCGTCCGCGAGCACGGGGCCGACTTCGGCGTCGCGCACGACGGTGACGCCGACCGTTGCCTCGCCGTGGACCACACCGGCGACGAGGTGGACGGCGACCAGATCCTCGCCGTGCTCGCGCTCGCGATGCGGGAGCGGTCCGCCCTGCGGTCCGAGACCGTCGTGGCGACCGTGATGTCGAACCTCGGCTTCAAGCTGGCGATGGAGCGCGAGGGGCTGAAGCTGGTGCAGACCTCCGTCGGCGACCGGTATGTGCTGGAGGAGATGAAGGAGCACGGCTACGCCCTCGGCGGCGAGCAGTCCGGGCACGTCATCATCCTCGATCACGCGACGACCGGTGACGGCACGCTGACCGGGCTCCTGCTGGCGGCGCGGGTCGCGCAGACCGGTCGTACGCTGCGGGACCTCGCCGCCGTGATGGAGCGGCTGCCGCAGGTGCTGATCAATGTGCCCGACGTGGACAGGTCGCGGGTGAAGACGTCGGCGGAGCTCGCGGCGGCGGTCACGGACGCGGAGCGGGAACTCGGCTCCACGGGGCGGGTGTTGCTGCGGCCGTCCGGTACCGAGCCGTTGGTGCGGGTGATGGTCGAGGCGGCGGACATCGAACAGGCCCGGTCGGTGGCCGGACGGCTGGCCGATGTCGTGAAGTCGGCGCTGGGTTAGTTCCGGGGGCGCCGGGGCAGGTCTGGGCCGCCCCGGCGCGCAGTTCCGGGCCGCCGCTCTGGCGGCGCAACAAAGAGTGCGCATCCGGTAACGGGTTGTTTCACTTTCGTCGAGGGGGGTCTGCCCCGGCGGTATGCCTGGCGCTCCGCCTGGACGAAAGTGAGAGACACAGCATGAAGATCGTCAGCAGCACCCTGACGCGAGCGGTCGGTCCGGCCCTGGCCGCCGGTCTCGTCGTCACCGCGCTCGCCACCCCCGCGGCGGCCCAGACCCCCGGTTCCACCGCTCTCCGGATTTTCGGCAACGTCATCCTCAGCGCGCGTGCCAACGCGGTGAACGTCGTGACGGCCAGTGTCGCTGGGAGCAACATCCGGCTCACGGACACCTCGGGCGTCGCGGCGGGACCGGGTTGTCGTCAGGTGAACCCCACCACCGTCGACTGCCCCCTCCCTGCCACCCAGCTCGCGATCGGGCTGGGTGACCTGGGCGACAGCTTCAACGGGCAGGGCCTTTCGGTCCGCACCGTCGTCGATGCCGGTACGGGCGCCGACACCGTGAGGACCGGCAGCGGCAACGACACGATCGGCGTGAACGACGGTACGTCCGGCGACACGGTGACCTGTAACGGCGGCACCGACACGGTGTTCCGCGACGCCGGTGACACGATCCCCGTGGGCGCGGCCTGCGAGAGGGTCTTCTAGAGGCGGCCCGTCCTGGCCGTACGCTCGCGCTGCCTGGCCCACAGCCCCTTCTGGGCCAGCAGCGTGAGCGTGCCGGCCAGGACGATGCCCAGCAGGTTCAGCAGCAGCTGTCCGGTGGATCCCCAGGTCTGTTCGGTGTCGCCGTAGCTGAGGGCCACGGCCGCGTTGGCGGCGGCCGGGACCGTCGTGACGGAGATGGCGACGCCCACCAGGGCGCCGGACTTGGCGGAGGTCAGGGAGAGGGTGCCCGCGATGCCTGCCAGGACCGCCACGATGAACGAGAAGGCGTCGGGGGCGTAGACGAAGGCGGTGTTGGGCCGGTCGCCCTTCAGCTGATCCTCCGAGAAGAGATCCAGCGCCTCCATGAACCAGCTGAAGCCGACCGTCACCGCCATGGCGACGGCGAATCCGGCGATCAGCGCGATCAGCGAGCGCAGGGCGAGACGCGGATGGCGCTGCACCAGCGCCGTACTGAGCCCGGCCAGCGGCCCGAACTCCGGCCCTACGGCCATGGCGCCCACGATCAGGACCGCGTTGTCGAGCACGACACCGCAGGCCGCGATCATCGTGGCCAGCGTGAGGAAGGCGACGTAGGTGACGGAGAGGGTCGACTCCTCGTGCGTGGCGTCGGCGAGGTGCTCCCACAGCACCGCGTCCGCGCCCTCGCCCGGCGCTTCCTCCTCGGCCTTGTCGGCCCGCTTGGACAGCGACAGATCGATGTTCTCCACGGCGATCGATCCGCTCTTGTCGAGGTCCAACCGCCGCAGCGCGCCGATGAGTTCGTCACCCGCCTCGCGCGCCACGTCGCACAGGACGACGTCCCCGGACGGGTTGCGGGCGGCGCCCGGCAGTACGACCAGGTGTGTGGTGCCGACCGTCCGCTCGATGAGGCGGATCACCTCTTCGGTCCGGTCGGCCGGGGTGATCAGGCGCAGGTGCAGCATGACGCCTTTCTAACAGGCGCGCGTTACGGCCCTACAGCTTGCGCAGACTCAGCCGCTGCACCTTGTGGTCCGGGCCCTTGCGTACGACGAGGGTGGCCCGGCCGCGGGTGGGGGCGATGTTCTCCACCAGGTTGGGCTTGTTGATGGTCCGCCACATCGTGCGCGCGTAGTCGAGGGCCTCCTCCTCGGACACCTGGGTGTACTTGCGGAAGTACGAGGAGGGCTTCTGGAAGGCGGTCTCGCGCAGTCGCTTGAAACGGTTGAGGTACCAGCGCTCGATGTCCTCGGTGCGGGCGTCGACGTACACGCTGAAGTCGAAGTAGTCGGCGAGGCCGACCCGGGTGCGGCCGTCCTTGCCGGGGAGGGCGGGCTGCAGGACGTTCAGCCCCTCGACGATCAGGATGTCGGGCCGGCGGACGGTGAGTCGCTGGTCCGGGACGATGTCGTAGATCAGGTGGGAGTAGACGGGGGCGGTGACCTCGTCCTTGCCCGCCTTGATGTCGGCGACGAAGCGGGTGAGGGCTCGGCGGTCGAACGACTCGGGGAATCCCTTCCGCGACATCAGGCCGCGGGCCTGGAGCTCCTTGGTGGGCAGCAGGAAGCCGTCCGTGGTGACCAGCTCCACGCGCGGGTGCTCGGGCCAGCGGGAGAGCAGGGCCTGGAGGAGCCGGGCGACCGTGGACTTTCCTACGGCGACGGAACCGGCGACCCCTATGACGAACGGGGTGCCGGACTGGGAGCCCTGTTCGCCGAGGAAGGTGTTCAGCGCCCCTCTGAGGCCGTCGGTGGCGCCGACGTAGAGGTTGAGCAGGCGGGAGAGCGGGAGATAGATGTCCCGCACCTCGTCGAGGTCGATGACATCGCCGAGACCGCGCAGCTTCTCGACCTCCTCCGCGGTGAGCGGCAGCGGGGTCTTGTCGCGCAGCGCGCTCCACTCCGAACGGGTGAGGTCGACGTAGGGAGTCGCCTCCGGCCGCTGCCGGTGGGCGCTCCGGGGGATCGAGGAGACCGGAGAGATCACAGTCCATTGTTACGGGAGTACGAACGGACGGCGGGGTGGGATCCGTCACGCGGCCGCGATTTCCGGGCGAACCCGGACTAGGTGGGGAATGTCAGTGGCGTGCGTCACAGTTGTGGGAGAGGTGGACCCGGGCCGGGTCCATAACCCCGAGGGGTGACAGGGGTGACCCATGACGACGTATGCGATAGAGGCGGAAGGCCTGGTCAAGCGGTTCAAGGACACCGAGGCGCTGGCCGGGGTCGATCTGGGGGCCCGCAGGGGCTCGGTGCTGGGGCTGCTGGGCCCCAACGGCGCCGGGAAGACGACTGCGGTGCGGATCTTCGCCACGCTGCTCCAGCCCGACGGGGGCAGCGCCCGGGTGGCCGGCCATGACGTGGTCCGGGAGGCCGGGGTCGTACGGTCCATGGTGGGCCTGACCGGGCAGTACGCGGCGGTGGACGAGAACCTCACCGGCACCGAGAATCTGCTGCTCATCGGGCGCCTGCTGGGGTTGCCTCGACGGGAGGCGAAGGCGCGTGCGGCGGAGCTGCTGGAGCGCTTCCAGCTGGCGGACGCGGCCGGGCGGGCCGCGAAGACCTTCTCCGGAGGCATGCGCAGGCGTCTGGACCTCGCGGCCAGTCTGGTCGGACGGCCCAGCATCCTCTTCCTCGACGAGCCGACCACCGGCCTGGACCCGAACAGCCGAGGTGAGCTGTGGGACCTGCTGCGGGGCCTGGTCGCGGACGGTGCGACGGCCCTGCTGACCACGCAGTATCTGAACGAGGCCGATGTGCTCGCCGACGACATCGTGGTGATCGACAAGGGGCGGGTGATCGCCGAAGGCACCCCGGACCAGCTGAAGTCGCAGGTGGGCGGGCAGGTGCTGGAGCTGCGGCCGGTGCTGGGGCAGGACCTGGCGAGGGCGCATCAGCTGGTGGCCGGGGCTGCGGGGGCGGAGGCCCGTATCGAGGGCGAGATGGTCACCGCGCCGGTGAAGGACCCCGAGCTGATGCCGGCGGTCGTGCGAACGCTGGACCGGGAGGGGATAGCGGTGGGCGAGCTGGCCCTGCGGCGCTCGTCGCTGGACGAGGTGTTCCTGGCCCTGACCGGGCACCGTGCCGAGCCCGGCGAGCCGGAGGGGGACGGTGGGGCGGCCGTACGGGAGGACGAGGGTGAGCTGGAGAAGGCGGTGAGCGGGTCATGACCGCCACGAGCATCAGTGTGCCGATCACCAGGTCGGGGCGGGTGCGGCCGCTGGACGGGATGCGGCAGACCTTCACGATGGCTTGGCGAAGCCTGGTGGCGGTCAAGCACAACCCTCTCGAACTGGTCGACTACAGCATCACGCCCATCATGTTCGTGTTCCTCTTCACGTTCGTCCTGGGCGGGCAGATGGCCGGATCGCCGGAGGCGTATCTGAAGTACGCGCTGCCCGGGATCATCGTGCAGAACACGCTGTTCATGACGATGTACACGGCGATGGCCCTGAACACCGACCTCACCAAGGGCGTCTTCGACCGCCTGCGCAGCCTGCCGATCGCCCGCTCGGCCCCGCTCATCGGCCGCATCACCGCGGACCTCGCCAAGCATGTCTGGGCACTGGTGCTGATGATCGGCCTGGGGCTGCTGCTCGGCTTCCGGATCACCGGCGGGCTGGACGGGTTCCTGCTCGGGACGCTGCTGGTGGTGGTGTTCGCTGCCGCGGTGTCTTGGGGGGCGGTGCTGATCGGGATGCTGGCGGGGGACGCGGAGAAGGTGCAGGCCTTCGCCTTCACCATCATCTTCCCGATCACCTTCACCAGCAGCGCGTTCGTCCAGGTGGACACCATGCCGGGGTGGTTGCAGGCATGGAGCGACGTGAATCCGGTGACGCATCTCTCCGATGCCTTCCGGGGGTTGCTGCTGGGCGGTGCTGTGGCCGAGCCGGTGTTGTGGTCGTTGGTCTGGGCTGTGGGGATCGCGGTGGTGTTCTATCCGTTGGCCATGCGGGCCTATCGGGCAAAGACGTGAGGGGTGCGGTCGCCCGGGAACGGGGTCCGTCGGGGCGTTCGTACTGCCGTGGGAATTTCCGAAATCGGGCACGCTGCGGCCCTTTTGGGCGCCGTTTCAGTCGTAGGCTGCCGCGCATGTGTGGAATCGTGGGATACGTGGGGGCGCAGTCGGCGCTTGAGATCGTCACCGCCGGGCTGAAGCGGCTGGAGTACCGGGGGTATGACTCGGCGGGGGTCGCCGTCCTCGCGGATGGGGGACTCGCGGCCGCCAAGAAGGCCGGGAAGCTCGTCAATCTCGAGAAGGAGCTGACCGAGCGGCCGCTGCCGACGGGGAACACCGGGATCGGGCACACGAGGTGGGCCACTCATGGTGGGCCCACCGACGCCAACGCCCATCCGCATCTCGACAACGCCGGACGCGTCGCCGTCGTGCACAACGGGATCATCGAGAACTTCGCCGCTCTGCGGGCCGAGTTGGAGGAGCGGGGGCATGAACTCGGCTCCGAGACGGACACCGAGGTCGTCGCGCATCTGCTCGCCGAGGAGTTCTCGGGCTGTGCCGATCTCGCCGAGGCCATGCGGCTCGTGTGCCGGCGGCTGGAGGGGGCCTTCACGCTTGTTGCCGTGCACGCGGATGAACCCGACGTCGTGGTCGGGGCGCGGCGGAACTCGCCGCTCGTGGTGGGCGTGGGGGAAGGGGAGGCCTTTCTCGCCTCTGACGTCTCCGCGTTCATCGACCACACGCGGTCGGCGGTCGAGTTGGGGCAGGACCAGGTCGTCGAGTTGCGACGGGACGGGGTGACCGTCACCGGGTTCGACGGGCGGCCGGCGGATGTGCGGTCGTACCGCGTCGACTGGGACGCCGCCGCCGCGGAGAAGGGCGGTTACGACTACTTCATGCTCAAGGAGATCGCCGAGCAGCCCAAGGCGGTCGCCGACACCTTGCTGGGGCGCATCGACGCCGCCGGCTCCCTGACCCTGGACGAGGTCCGGATCAGCGCCTCCGAGCTGCGGGAGGTCGACAAAGTCGTCATCGTCGCCTGCGGTACGGCCTTTCACGCCGGGCTGATCGCCAAGTACGCCATCGAGCACTGGACTCGGATCCCGTGTGAGGTGGAGCTGGCGAGCGAGTTCCGGTACCGGGATCCGATCCTCGACCAGCAGACCCTCGTCATCGCCATCTCCCAGTCCGGGGAGACCATGGACACCCTCATGGCCCTGCGGCACGCCCGCGAGCAGGGCGCCAAGGTGCTGGCGATCTGCAACACCAACGGGTCCACCATTCCGCGTGAGTCGGACGCCGTGCTCTACACGCATGCCGGGCCGGAGGTCGCCGTTGCGTCCACCAAGGCGTTTCTGACCCAGCTCGTCGCCTGCTATCTCGTCGCGCTCTATCTGGGGCAGGTACGGGGCACCAAGTGGGGGGACGAGATCCATGTCGTCGTCCGGGATCTGTCGCACATCGGCAGTGACGTCGAGCGGGTCCTGGAGACCATGGAGCCCGTTCGGGCGCTGGCGCGGTCGCTCGCCCACAAGAACACGGTGCTCTTCCTCGGGCGGCATGTGGGATATCCCGTCGCCCTTGAGGGTGCTCTCAAGCTCAAGGAACTCGCCTATATGCATGCCGAGGGGTTCGCGGCGGGCGAGTTGAAGCATGGGCCCATCGCTCTCATCGAGGACGATCTGCCGGTGGTCGTCGTGGTGCCTTCGCCTCGGGGGCGGTCCGTTCTGCACGACAAGATCGTGTCCAACATGCAGGAGATCCGGGCGCGTGGGGCGCGGACCATCGTGATCGCGGAGGAGGGGGACGAGGCGGTGGTGCCGTACGCCGATCACCTGATCCGGATTCCGGCGACCCCGACCCTGCTCCAGCCCATGGTGGCCACGGTGCCGCTGCAGGTCTTCGCGTGTGAGCTGGCCACGGCCCGGGGGAACGAGGTGGATCAGCCTCGGAACCTGGCCAAGTCGGTGACGGTGGAGTAGGCGCGCTTCACGTTGTCGAGGACGGCCGCGAAGGCGAAGGCTCCGGCCGGTCGTCCGGCGCCTCCTCCCTCCACGTCGGCGCTTGCGGCATGAACCTGTGCTCCGCCGCATGGGCTGCCATGCGGGCGTTGCGGGCCTCTGCCTCCGGGCCGTCCGGGAGGTGGAACTCGGTGCCCGCCTGTGCGGAGCGGGACTGCATGCCGCTCGCGGTCGCCAGGCGGCGGTGGACGTAGGCGTCGAGGGCTTCGGGGACGGCGTCCGCCGCAGCGTTCCGTAACGCGTCGCCCAGCACCGCCGCGTCCAGGATCGCCTGGGCCGCACCCTGCGCCTGGAACGGGACCATCGCGTGGGCGCTGTCGCCCAGGAGGGTGACGCGTCCGACGTTCCAGTGGGCGAGGGGCGTGCGGGTGTAGATGCCGTAGCGGAAGACCCGGCCCGCGCGTTCGAGGACGGTGCGGACCCTGGGGTCCCAGCCGGTGAACGCGCGGAGCGGCTCGCCAGGGTCCGCCTGCGCCGTCCACGACTCCTGTGTGGCCGCTCCCGTGCTGAAGACGGCCACCACGTTGAGCAGTTCGCCGCGCCGCACCCAGTAGTGGACGAAGTGGCGGTCCGGGCCGAGCCAGGCGGCCAGCGGAGGGAGACCCAGATCGGCCACCTCGTCGGCGGGGAGCAGGGCCCGGTACGCGGCCGTACCCGAGAACACCGCCTCGTCCTTGCCGAAGAGCCACTGCCGGGCCGAGGAGCGGATGCCGTCGGCGGCCACCACCAGGTCGGCCTCCCAGCGCTCGCCCGTCGCCGTCGTCACCCGGGCCGAGTCGGTGTCCTGGTCGACGGCGACGACCGTCGTGTTCAGGCGAACCGCCTCCGGCGGCACCGCGGCGGCCAGTGCGCCGTGCAGATCCGCCCGGTGGATCACCAGGTACGGCGCCCCGAACTCCTCCTCCGCCTCGCGGCCCAGCGCGTAACGGCAGATCTCCGAGCCGTCCGACCAGGTGTGGAAGCTGACGTGGGCCGGGTGGGCGGCCTGTGCGGACACCTGGTCCAGTACGCCCAGGCGGCGCAGCTCCCTGGTGGCGTTGGGGGCGAGCTGGATGCCGGCGCCGATCTCCGAGAAGCGTTGTGCCTGCTCGAGCAGCGTCACGTCGACACCCGCCCGGCGCAGGCTCAGCGTCGCCGCCAGTCCGCCGATTCCCGCTCCCACGACGATCGCTCGCATCCCACGACCTCACTTCGCCGGACCTGCCCGCCGATTCACGTCCTGGTGCCGCTGGTCAACCTCGCGGAGGCGGCCGCGTCGGTCAACCCGTGCTCACCCGGCTCCGGTCACCCCCGCACGTCCCGCCAAGCCTCCGGAATACCCTCCGCCACGTCATGCGCCCCCACCGGGGCCCCGTCCGCCGCGAACCTCGCCGACAGTCCGTGGAGATACGCCGCCACGCTCGCCGCGTCCACCGGTGTGAGCCCGGCCGCCAGCAGCGATCCCGCCAGGCCCGACAGCACGTCGCCGCTGCCGGCCGTGGCCAGCCAGCCGGTTCCGGTCGGGTTCACCCGTACGGGCCCGGCGCCGCCCGCATCCGCGATCAGCGTCGTCGACCCCTTCAACAGCACCGTCGCCGCGTACCGCCCCGCCAACTCCCGTACCGAAGCCAGCCGAGCCCCCTCGACCTCCTCCCGGGAGACACCGAGCAACGCGGCCGCCTCCCCGGCGTGCGGGGTCATCAGGGTCGGTGCCGTACGGGCCCGTACCGCATCCGCGTCCGCCAGCCGCAGCCCGTCCGCGTCCAGCAGCACCGGTACGTCCGTCGCCAGCACCTCCGCCACCGTCGCCGCGTCGTCACCGGCGCCCGGGCCGACCACCCAGGACTGCACGCGCCCCGCCTTCTTCGGTCCCCCGTCCGACACCAGCGTCTCGGGGAACCGGGCGATCACCGCGTCCCCGGCCGGACCGACGTACCGTACGGCCCCGGCCCCGCCCCGCAGTGCGCCCGCCACAGCCAGTACGGCGGCGCCCGGGTACCTCGACGATCCCGCCGCGATGCCCACGACCCCACGCCGGTACTTGTCCGTCTCCGCGGCCGGGAGGGGCAACAGCGCCGCCACGTCCGCGTGTTGCAGTGCCTGCAGCTCCACCGCGTCGTTCGGCAGCGCCAGTCCGATGTCCACCAGCCGCACCACCCCGGCGTACTCCCGCGCCGGATCGATCAGCAGGCCCGGCTTGTGGGTGCCGAAGGTGACCGTGAGGTCGGCGCGCACCGCCGTGCCGCGCACCTCGCCCGTGTCCACGTCCACGCCGCTCGGCAGGTCCACGGCGACCACGGCGGCCCTCGACCGCGCCGCCGCGTCGGCCAGGGGTGCGGCTTCCGGGCGTAGACCGCCCTTGCCGCCGATGCCGACGATTCCGTCCAGGACCAGATCCGCGCGTTCGATCAACTCCTCGGCCGCGCCGATGCCGACGGAGCGGCCGCCCGCGCGACGCAGTGCCGAAAGGCCCTCGGCGTGCGCTCGCTCCGGCGACAGCAGCACCGCCGTGACTCCCGCTCCGCGCCGGGCCAGCCGGGCACCGGCGTACAGGGCGTCGCCGCCGTTGTCGCCGCTGCCGACCAGCAGCACGACCCGGCTGCCGTACACCCGGCCCAGCAGATCCGCGCAGGCAGCGGCGAGTCCGGCCGCCGCCCGCTGCATCAGCGTCCCGTCCGGAAGCCGTGCCATCAGCTCTCGTTCGGCCGCCCTTACCGTCTCCACGCTGTACGCAGTCCGCATGCGATCGAGTCTCCCGCACGGAGCGGGGCGCGTCGCCTTCATCGGCCAGTTGTCGCTGCACTACGGCTCCTCGCCGCCGTGGCTCAGCCCTCCGCCACCACCACCGCCGAAGCCACCCCGGCGTCATGGCTCAGCGACACATGCCAGGACCGGACGCCGAGTTCGGCCGCCCGGGCCGCCACCGTCCCCGTCACCCGCAGGCGTGGCTGGCCGCTGTCCTCCACGCACACCTCGGCGTCGGTCCAGAGCAGGCCCGCCGGTGCGCCCAGCGCCTTCGCCAGGGCCTCCTTCGCGGCGAAGCGGGCGGCGAGCGAGGCGATGCCCCGGCGGTCGCCGCTGGGCAGCAGCAACTCGCGCTCCAGGAAGAGCCGTTCGGCCAGTCCGGGTGTGCGCGCCAGCGCCGCTTCGAATCTGTCGATCTCGGCCACGTCGATGCCGACCCCGATGATGCTCATGCCGTGCACCCTATGGGTCCCCGAAAGATGCTCCTCAAAAGAGTGACCCCCGCCGCGCGGCGTCCCCGCGCGGGCGGACCCTCACGCTTCCCTGTGCGCATGATCAGCGGACGTATCGCATGCGGGAGCATCGCCGTGCTGCTCGCCGGGGCCACCCTGTTGCCCCTCGGCAGCGCATCGGCGGACTCCGCCGACCCCGTACCCCCGGTGCCCGGGCCCGAGGCGCAGCTCCTCCCCGGAATCCCCCTGAACCTGCTCCCGTTCCGGCAGATGGACACGCCCGACCAGGCGTTGCCGCCGAAGGTGTACACACCCAGCGACGAGGAGGAGGCCGTCGAGCCGCAGGACGCGCCGAAGGGGGCGGACGACCTCGTCGAGTACGTCGACCCCATGGACTCCTTCGGGGACGTGAAGTGCAGCGAGGAGACGGGACTGCGGCAGCGGGAGGTCGAGAAGTGGCTGAAGCGGCGGGTGGACGGTGAGCAGTCGACCGGCGACTGCCGGGCCATCCGCACCTTCCAGAAGAAGTACAGGATCAGGCCCGCCATCGGGTACGCCGGGCCGGTGACCTGGGCCACCATGCAGCTGGCCTCGGCGAGCGAGAACCCCAACGCCGCCAAGAAGTGCCCGGTGCGGGAGTACCGGGTCGCCTGCGTCGATCTCGACCGGCAGATTTCCTGGGTGCAGGTGGGGAAGAAGGTCGTGTACGGGCCCGTGCACATCCGCAGCGGGCGGGCGGGGTACGGCACCCGGAACGGATGGCACCGCATCTACTGGCGGCACAAGAACCATGTGTCGTCGCTCTACAACAGCCCCATGCCCTACTCCCAGTTCTTCAGCGGGGGCCAGGCCTTCCACGGCATCTACGGCAACGTCTTCACCGGCGTCGGCTCCATGGGCTGCGTCAATCTGCGCATCGGCGACGCCCGAAGGCTGTGGGGGCTGCTGAAGAAGAACGACCGGGTGTTCGTGTGGGGGCACAAGCCGCCGGCCTAGGAACCCGTCGCCCATGGGAGGGGTCCGGCTCGGCTGCGTTGTCGGACCCCTCTGAGAGACTGGGGGCGCGATGACAGAGACAACAGCCCTGCGGACCGCGCCCCTGCGAGCCCGCGCCGAGATCGATCTGGCCGCCCTGCGGGCCAATGTGCGGACCCTGCGCGCCCTCGCGCCGGGCGCGGCCCTGATGGCCGTCGTGAAGTCGGACGCGTACGGCCACGGGGCGGTGCCCTGTGCCCGCGCGGCCGTCGAGGCGGGCGCCGACTGGCTGGGCACGGCCACGCCGGAAGAGGCCCTCGTACTGCGGGCCGCCGGGCTGCGCGACACGCGCATCATGTGCTGGCTGTGGACGCCGGGCGGGCCCTGGCGGGAGGCCATCGAGGCCGACCTCGACGTCTCCGTCAGCGGGATGTGGGCCCTGCGGGAGGTCACCGAGGCCGCCCGGCAGGCCGGCGCCCCCGCCCGCGTGCAGCTCAAGGCCGACACCGGACTGGGACGCAACGGCTGCCAGCCGGGTGCGGACTGGGCCGAGCTGGTCCGCGAAGCCCTGCGGGCCGAGGCCGACGGGCTGCTCCGGGTCACCGGGCTCTGGTCGCACTTCGCCTGCGCCGACGAGCCCGGCCATCCCTCCATCGCCGCCCAGCTCGACCTCTTCCACGAGATGGTGTCGTACGCCGAGGAGCAGGGCGTGCGGCCCGAGGTGCGGCACATCGCCAACTCGCCCGCCACGCTCACCCTCCCGGAGAGCCACTTCGACCTGGTGCGCACGGGCATCGCGACCTACGGCATCTCGCCCAGCCCCGAGCTCGGCAGCCCCGCCGACTTCGGGCTGCGGCCGGTGATGACGCTCTCGGCGTCCCTGGCGCTGGTCAAGCACGTGCCGGGGGGCCACGGCGTCAGCTACGGCCACACGTACCTCACCCCGGGCGAGACCACCCTCGGCCTGGTCCCGCTCGGCTACGCCGACGGCATCCCGCGGCATGCCTCCGGCGCGGGACCCGTGCTGGTCGGCGGCAAGTGGCGGACGGTCGCGGGGCGGATCGCGATGGACCAGTTCGTCGTCGACCTGGGCGGGGACGAGCCCGAGGCGGGTGCCGAAGCCGTGCTGTTCGGGCCCGGCGACCGCGGTGAGCCCACCGCCGAGGACTGGGCGCAGGCCGCCGGGACCATCGCCTACGAAGTCGTCACGCGGATCGGAACGCGCGTTCCACGCGTCTACAGGAATGTGTCCGAGTGATGTGCCCATCGGATGCGTACGTGTGACGCACCCATGTGATGCGTCTTCGTGATGCGGCTATGTGACGCGGGCAATGTGATGGGTCCGTCCGAATGCGGTTATGTGAATGAGGAACGAGAGGGGTAACCCGTTCCGGGCATCAGACCGGGACATGGGGCATCCAACCAACACGGGGCATCCGACCGACGGACCCGGCATCACATCGACAGACCGGCAATACCAGGCGAAGAGGAGCGGTACGTGAGCGAGAGCAGCGCGGAGGCCGTCGCGGCCGTCGCCTCCGCCACGGGGGCGGCCGCGAACTGGCGCAGGGCCACCGGCATCGCCGGTGCGGCGATAGGCGTGATCGCGGCGGGCGCGGCCGCCGGCGTCGCCATAGAGCGGATGACGGTGGGCCGCGGCATGCGGCAGAAGGCCAGGCTCGCCCTCGACTCGGCGGGACCCTACGGCTCGCTGCGCGGCACGCCTGGCAGGGCGCAGGCCGACGACGGCACCGAGCTGTACTACGAGGTCGACGACATCGACCCCGAGGCCGCCCCCACCCTCACGCCGCGCCGGCGACGGCTCTTCGGGCGCAAGGCACCCGCCCCGGTCACCGTCGTCTTCAGCCACGGCTACTGCCTCAGCCAGGACTCCTGGCACTTCCAGCGCGCCGCGCTCCGGGGCGTCGTGCGCACCGTGCACTGGGACCAGCGCAGCCACGGCCGCTCGGCGCGCGGCGTCGCCCAGACGCAGGAGGGCAAGCACGTCGACATCGAGCAGCTCGGGCGTGACCTGAAGGCCGTCATCGACGCGGCCGCGCCCGAGGGGCCGCTCGTGCTGGTCGGACACTCCATGGGCGGCATGACGATCATGGCACTGGCCGACCAGTACCCCGAGCTGATCCGCGACCGGGTCGTCGCCACCGCCTTCGTCGGTACGTCGTCCGGGAAGCTCGGCGAGGTCAACTTCGGGCTGCCCGTCGCCGGGGTGAACGCGGTGCGGCGGGTGCTGCCGGGCGTGCTCCGGGCGCTGGGCCAGCGGGCCGACTGGGTGGAGAAGGGGCGCCGGGCCACCGCCGACCTGTTCGCCGGGATCATCAAGCGCTACTCGTTCTCGTCACGGGACGTCGACCCGGCCGTCGCCCGGTTCGCCGAGCGGATGATCGAGGGGACGCCGATCGACGTGGTCGCGGAGTTCTACCCGGCCTTCGCCGACCACGACAAGACCGAGGCGCTCGCCCTCTTCACCGACATGCCGGTGCTCGTCCTGGCCGGCGTGGGCGACCTCGTCACCCCCAGTGAGCACAGTGAGGCCATCGCCGACCTGCTGCCGGAGGCCGAGCTGGTCCTGGTGCCGGACGCCGGGCACCTGGTGATGCTGGAGCACCCGGAAGTGGTCACCGACCGTATGGCCGACCTGCTCACCCGGGCGGGCGCCGTGCCCGCAGGGGCTACGGTTAGTGGCTATGGAAGCACCAGCAGCACCGCACAACGCGGGTGACCTTCAGCTGACCGTCACTTCTCCCGACCAGATGCGGGAGCTGGGCCGCCGACTCGCCAAGCTGCTGCGCGCCGGCGACCTTCTGATGCTGAGCGGGGAGCTCGGCGCGGGCAAGACGACGCTGACGCGCGGGCTCGGCGAGGGGATGGGGGTCAGGGGAGCGGTCACGTCCCCGACCTTCGTGATCGCCCGGGTGCACCCGTCCCTCGGCGACGGTCCGCCGCTCGTCCACGTCGACGCCTACCGGCTGTCCGGCGGCCTGGACGAGATGGAGGATCTCGACCTGGATGTCTCGCTGCCCGAGTCGGTGATCGTCGTGGAGTGGGGCGAGGGCAAGGTCGAGGACCTGACCGAGGAACGGCTCCAGGTCGTCATCCACCGGGCCGTCGGCGACACGACGGACGAGGTGCGGCATGTGACGGTGACCGGGCTCGGGGAGCGCTGGGCGACGGTGGATCTGAGCGTGCTGTCGGCGTGAGCGGGCGGGCCGGGTCCGGATGAGTGCCTGGTCCGGCGAGTGTGGCCCGAGCCTCATGAACATTCCGACAAGACGTCGGCAAGATATTGCGTTCCTGGTCTTGTGCGTGGTCACATGGTACCCAGTTCGTAGTTAGGTGTACCTAACTACGTCCGCCCCCGGCCCCCAGGAGGCGTCCATGCCGGCATCGGAGAACAAGGTCCAGCAGCGGCCACAGGTGGTTGCCGGGGTGTCCATGCGCGACCTGCTGGCCGCCGGCGCCGCGGCGAACGTGATCTCCACTCCGCCCCGCGTCCCCGACGCGCAGACGCCCCGGTCGTCCGCCGACCACGGCAGGCGCGAGGCGGCATAGGCGCTGCGCAGGCAGTGCCGGGTCGTGCTGCCGCTGTCTGAGGCGTCGGCATGGCCGATCACGAGATTCCCACGCCCCTCGGGGGCGTTGCCGAACCCGTCCGCTCAGCGGATCACGACCACTGCCCGTCCGATCGTCGCGAAGTCCCACATCGCGTTGCCGTCCGCCTGGGATTCCCGGATGCCGCCCGTCCGCAAGGTCGGGTTGGGGTCGGGAAGCGGTGACGCGCTCTTGACGGCCGCGCTGAAGCCGATGGTCACGTTGTCCATGGTCGCGAAGCGGACGACATGCTCGATGGGGGCGCCGTCGGTGCCGGTGACCGCGTTGGAGCGGGAGGTGACCGCGTAGACGCCCGTGGGCGGGTCGACCGATCCGGGGGTGACGCGGAACGTCCGCTTGACCTTGCCGGCCTCGTCGACCAGCCACACCCGGTCGTCGTCCACGGAGTACACGACCCGCTGCCCCGCACCGGAACCGGCCGGCAGCGCGTCCGGCTCCTTCTTGTCGCGGGGCACCTTGGACATACTCACGTCGAGTGATCCGGCGGCGCGCGGCCTGCTCAGCTCGGCCGGGACGGTCGCCGAGGCCCGGAAGGCGAGGAAGCCGACGGTCGCGAGGGCGAGTGCGGTGAGCCCCGCGACAATTCCGGAGCTGCTTGCTGCCACCGTCGCCCACCTCACCGTTCGCGTCATATGTGGTGATCCAGCCCGACCGTAGCAGCCGGTGACCGGCGCACCGGGGCGGCGCTTCCCGAGCCGTGAGCGCCGTAGGCTGTTTGCGTGCTCTTGCTCGCTCTGGATACCGCCACCCCCGCCGTCACCGTCGCGCTGCACGACGGTACGGACGTCATCGCCTCGTCGAGCCAGGTGGACGCGCGCCGGCACGGCGAGCTGCTGCTGCCGGCCGTCGACCGCGTCCTCGCCGAGGCCGGTGTGAAGCTCGACGCCGTCACCGGCATCGTCGTAGGCATCGGACCCGGCCCGTACACCGGGCTGCGCGTCGGTCTGATGACCGCCGACACCTTCGGGCTCGTCCTCGGCGTCCCCGTGCACGGCCTGTGCACGCTGGACGGCCTCGCCTACGCCGCCGACATCGAGAAGGGCCCCTTCGTCGTCGCGACCGACGCCCGGCGCAAGGAGGTCTACTGGGCGCGGTACGCCGACTCCCGCACCCGCCTGACCGAGCCGGCCGTCGACCGGCCCGCCGACATCGCCGACCAGGTCGCCGGACTGCCCGCCGTCGGAGCGGGCGCGCTGCTGTACCCCGACACCTTCCCCAGCGCCCACGAGCCGGAGCATGTGTCGGCCGCGGCGCTCGCGGGTCTGGCCGCCGAGAAGCTGGCGGCGGGCGAGGAACTCCCCACGCCCCGGCCGCTGTACCTGCGCCGGCCCGACGCCCAGGTCCCCAAGAACTACAAGGTGGTCACCCCCAAGTGACCGAACCCGTGACTCCTTCCGCCGCTCCCTGCGGCCCCCCGCTGCGCGAGATGCGCTGGTGGGACATCGACCGCGTGCTGGAGCTGGAGAAGGAACTGTTCCCCGAGGACGCCTGGTCCCGGGGCATGTTCTGGTCCGAGCTGGCCCATGCGCGCGGATCGGAGGCGACCCGGCGCTATGTCGTCGCCGAGGGGCCCGAACGGGTCGTGGGCTACGCCGGCCTCGCCTCCGCCGGGGACCTCGCCGACATTCAGACCATCGCCGTCGCCCGCGACCACTGGGGCACCGGGCTCGGCGGGCGTCTGCTCACCGAACTGCTGCGCGCCGCGACCGACTTCGAGTGCGCCGAAGTGATGCTGGAGTGCCGTGTGGACAACGTCCGCGCTCAGAAGCTCTACGAACGCTTCGGCTTCGAGGCCATCGGCTTCAGACGCGGCTACTACCAGCCGGGGAACGTGGACGCCCTGGTGATGCGACTGACCGCCCCCGAAAACTCCGTACAAGGAACCGAGATCAATGGCTGACTCGCGCGACGTTCCCCTCGTCCTTGGCATCGAGACCTCCTGTGACGAGACCGGCGTCGGCATCGTCCGCGGCACCACCCTGCTCGCCGACGCCATCGCCTCCAGCGTCGACGAGCACGCCCGCTTCGGCGGTGTCGTGCCGGAGGTCGCCTCACGGGCGCATCTGGAGGCGATGGTCCCGACCATCGACCGCGCGCTGAAGGAGGCCGGGGTGAGCGCCCGCGACCTGGACGGCATCGCGGTGACCGCCGGTCCGGGCCTGGCGGGCGCGCTGCTGGTCGGCGTGTCGGCGGCGAAGGCGTACGCCTACGCGCTGGGCAAGCCGCTCTACGGCGTCAACCACCTGGCCTCCCACATCTGCGTGGACCAGCTGGAGCACGGCGCGCTGCCCGAGCCGACGATGGCGCTGCTGGTGAGCGGCGGCCACTCCTCGCTGCTGCTGGCGACCGACATCACCTCGGACGTACGGCCACTCGGCGCGACCATCGACGACGCGGCCGGCGAGGCCTTCGACAAGATCGCCCGGGTGCTGAACCTCGGCTTCCCAGGCGGCCCGGTCATCGACCGCTACGCCCGCGAGGGCGACCCGAACGCGATCGCCTTCCCACGCGGACTGACGGGCCCGCGCGACCCGGCGTACGACTTCTCGTTCTCGGGGCTCAAGACGGCGGTCGCCCGCTGGATCGAGGCCAAGCGGGCGGCGGGGGAGGAGGTGCCGGTGCGTGACGTTTCGGCCTCCTTCCAGGAGGCGGTCGTCGACGTGCTGACCCGCAAGGCCGTACGGGCCTGCAAGGACGAGGGCGTCGACCACCTGATGATCGGCGGCGGGGTGGCCGCCAACTCCCGGCTGCGCGCGATGGCGCAGGAGCGGTGCGAGGCGGCCGGCATCCGACTGCGGGTGCCGCGGCCGAAGTTGTGCACGGACAACGGCGCGATGGTCGCGGCGCTGGGCGCGGAGATGGTGGCGCGCAACCGTGCCGCGTCGAGCTGGGACCTGTCGGCCGACTCGTCGCTGCCGGTGACGGATCCGCATGTGCCGGGGGACTTCGGCGATGAGGGTCACGGGCAGCACGGCCACGGTCATGACCACGACCATGTGCACGAGGTCAGCAAGGAGAACCTCTACTCGTGACGGTCGCGCTGATGTGGGAGGCGCGGGCGAATCCGGGCCAGGGGGAGGAACTGCTCGCGTGGGCTCGGCGGCAGAAACTGTCCGCCCGGCCCCTGCGCCGCGAGACCTTCCGGGCCCCCGAGGACCGGGTCCTCGTCATCACCTGGTGGGATGCGGACCTCCACACCGAGCTGCCCGAACTTCCCGAGCCGGACGGGGGGTTGGTGACTCGGGCGGTGCATCGGTGGCGGTTCGAGTCCGCGGGGCTCGAGGTGGCTGAGGCGTGAGGCGTGGAGGACGCGACGCCGTCCCGGCGGCCGAGTCAGGCCGGCGTCGAGACCTCCGCCTCACACCGCAACCGGCGGTCCGGTCCCAGCTCCCGTACGGGGCCGGTGAGTTCCATTCGCGCCGTGTGCCGTACGTCGGTGCTGGATGCCGCCAGACGCAACTCCAACAGGCCCGGTTCGACCACCCTTCGCCCCGAACGATCGGTGAACGACGACAGATCCGCATGAAACCGGAAGGTCACCCGGCCCGCCTCGCCCGGTGCCAACTCCACCCGCTGGTACCCGATCAACCGCACATCCGGCCGCGTGACCGACGCCACCGGATCGTGCAGGTACAGCTGGACGACATCCGCGCCCGCCCGGTCCCCCGTGTTGCGGACGGTGAGCGAGAGGTCGTATGTGCCGTCGGTCGGGATCTCTGAGGCCGTGCCCCGGAAGTCCTCCCACGCGAACGACGTGTACGACCCCCCGTGCCCGAAGGCGTACAGCGGTGTCGGATCGAGGTTGCTGACCTCCCCCGCCAACCCCAGCGGCGGCTGGAGGTACGTCCACGGCTGCCCCCCGGGCTCCCGAGGCACGCTCACCGGCAACCGTCCCGACGGATTCACGCGCCCGGACAGTACGCCCGCCACCGCCGGCCCGCCCTCCTCCCCAGGGAAGAAGGCCTGGACGACCGCTCCCAGCCGGCCCTCCCAGCGGCCCAGCGCATACGGACGGCCGGTCAGCAGGACCAGCACCACCGGGACGCCCGTCGCCACCAGCGCGTCCAGCAGTTCGGCCTGTACTCCGGGCAGCCGCAGGTCCGTCACATCGCAGCCCTCGCCCGAGGTGCCGCGCCCGAACAGGCCCGCCCTGTCGCCCAGGACCGTCAGGCATACATCCGCTTCCGACGCCCGTGCCACCGCCTCCTCGAAGCCCGCCGTGTCCGGGTCGGCGACCCCGCAGCCCTCCGCGAACGTCACCTTGGCGTCGGGGAGTTCGGTGCGCAGGGCCTCCAGGAGGGTCGGGATGTCGATGCCCATCGGCACCTCGGGGTGGTGCGTGAGGACGTGGGACGGGAAGGAGTAGCAGCCGAGCATGGCGAGGGCGTCCGCCGCGCGTGGGCCCACCACCGCGATACGGGCGTCGGGCGGTAGCGGCAGCAGCCCGTCCGGGTTGTCCAGCAGCACCACCGACTCCTCGGCCACGCGGCGGGCCAGCGCCCGGTTCTCGGGGGAGTCGAGGTCGATGTGCGAGGCCGTCGGCTCCGGGGTCCAGTCCTCGTCCAGCAGACCCAGCTCGCACTTCTGGAGCAGCACCCTGCGGGCCGCCCGGTCCACCAGTTCCTCCGGGACCTCGCCCACTCGGATGGCTTCGACCAGCGGTTTCCCGTAGCACTTCAGCGTCGGGAGCTCTACGTCGATGCCCGCCGCCAGCGCCACGTGCGCGGCCTCGCCCGGGCTGCCCGCCACCCGGTGCAGGGTCTGGAGGAAGCCGATGCCGAAGTAGTCGGCGACCACCGTGCCCGTGAAGCCCCATTCCGAGCGCAGGAGTTCGGTCAGCAGTCCCGGGTCCGCCGACGCCGGCACCCCGTCCGTCTCGTTGTACGCCGCCATCACCGACCGCGCCCCGCCCTCGCGCAGCGCCATCTCGAAGGGAGGGAACGTCACGTCCGCGAGCTCCCGGACACCCGCCCGCACCGGTGCGAGGTTCCGTGCGCCCGCCGACGAGGCGTACCCGGCGAAGTGCTTGAGCGTCGCGATGACTCCGGCCGACTCCAGACCCCGGACGTAGGCCGTGCCGATCGTGCCGGTCAGGTACGGGTCCTCGCCGATGGTCTCCTCGACCCGGCCCCAGCGCGGATCGCGTACGACGTCCAGGACCGGCGCGAGGCCCTGGTGGACGCCGACCGAGCGCAGGTCACGGCCGATGTGCCGGGCCATCTCCTCGATGAGCGGGGGGTCGAAGGAGGCTCCCCAGGCCAGCGGTACGGGGTACGCCGTGGCCTGCCAGGCCGTGAAGCCGGCCAGGCACTCCTCGTGGGCCACCGCGGGGATGCCGAAGCGGCCCGCCTCGGCGATACGGCGCTGGGCGCGGGTCAGTGCCTGCGCCCCGAGCGCCGGGTCCACGGGGGCGGTGCCGAAGGAGCGGGTGAGCTGGCCGAGGCCGTGGGTGATCAGCTCGGCCCATTCCTCGGCGGAGTGGTCGGCGCCCATGTCGTGCTGGTGCGGGGCGACTCCCTCGGCCCGTGCCTCGCCGTCCGTGGCGGCGCCCACCCATACGCCGTACAACTGGGCGGTCTTCTCCTGAAGGGTCATCCGGGAGAGGAGGTCGTCGACGCGGGCGGCGGCGGGCAGAGCGGGGTCGCGCCAGGGGGCGGTGGTCATGAAACTCCTGTCGGGGCGATGGCCCACTCGCGAATGTTTCGTTAGTCACCTCGAATGTTCCGGAACCTAGGTCTGGTGAGAAGGGTTCGTCAAGAGGTCGCGCAGGGATACGATCGCCGCCATGACAGCCCGTGAGCCCGCTGAAACCCGGACGACCACGACGACGACCGGCCGGTCCGCGCAGACCGCGACGCTCGCCGAGATCGCCCGCGAGGCCGGAGTGTCCGCGCCGACTGTTTCGAAGGTCCTCAACGGACGTGCCGACGTCGCCCCGGCCACCCGCACCCGCGTCGAGGAACTGCTGCGCGCCCACGGCTACCGCCGACGGCGGGCCGAGGCGAGCCGCTCCCCTCTCATCGACCTGGTCTTCCACGAGCTGGAGAGCGCGTGGGCGATGGAGGTCATCCGGGGTGTGGAGAACGTCGCCCGCGACGCCGGGCTGAGCGTGGTGCTGAGCGAGAGCGCCGGGCGGCTGACCCCGGGCAGGACATGGGCCGACCAGGTCGCCGCCCGCCGCCCGCACGGCGTCATCCTCGTGCTGTCCGGCCTCGACGAGTCCCAGCGCGCCCTGCTCACCAGCCGCTCGATCCCGTTCGTGGTGATGGACCCGGCGGGCGACCCGGGCGCGGACGTGCCGTCGATCGGGGCGACCAACTGGCAGGGCGGGCTGGCCGCCACCAGGCATCTGGTCGAGCTGGGGCACCGCAGGATCGGCGCGATCACCGGGCCGTCCCGCATGATGTGCAGCCGCGCCCGCATCGACGGCTACCGCGCCGCCCTGGAGACGGGCGGACTCCCGGTCGATCATGACCTGATCCGGCCCGGCGACTTCCACCACGAGACCGGTTACCGGCAGGGCCTGGAGCTGCTGCGCCGCCCGGACCGGCCGACCGCCGTCTTCGCCGGCAACGACCTCCAGGCGCTCGGGCTGTACGAGGCCGCGCGCGAGCTGGGGCTGCGGATCCCGGAGGACCTGAGCGTGGTCGGCTTCGACGATCTGCCCATCGCCCGCTGGGTGGGGCCGCCGCTGACGACCGTACGGCAGCCGCTGACGGAGATGGCCGAGGCCGCGGCGAAGCTGGTCCTCGACCTCGCGCGGGAGGAGGGGACGCCGGTGGCGACGCGGGTGGAGCTGGCGACGAGCCTTGTGGTGCGCAGCAGCACGGGTGAGCCGCCGGCGGTTCGGCAGTAGCGGCCTGTTGCTGTATCGACGGGTGTTTCGCGGTGCCCTCGCACGTCACCGAAGTCAGTCGGTTGCCCGGCCGAAACTTTCGGCAACAGGGCGGTTCCCGACGGCGGTTCGGCGGCGCTCGGCTTCAACGGGTCCTGGAGCGGGACCGGTTCGGCCCGGAAGTCTGAGAATTTCCGAAGAAAAGCGGCTCTGGCATCCCTGCCCGTAATAAATCGGACGTACGTTCCTGCCCATGACGGGACTTGGCGCGAACGGGCGGGAAACGGACGGGGACGACGGCAGACACCTGGGCCGGCGGTCGACAGCGCTCAAGACCGTCGGCCTCCTCCTCACCGGCCTGCTGGCCCTGGCCGTCGCCGCGGCGGGCTGGGCCTACTGGCACCTCAACGACAACATCAAGAGCGTCGACATCGACAGCGCGCTCGGCGACAACCGTCCGCCGAGGGCGATGACGACCCCGTCCCCCTCGGCGTCCCCGCTTCCCACCGGGTCCCTCAACATCCTGGTCCTCGGCTCGGACTCGCGCAGCGGCGAGGAGAACCAGGAGCTCGGCGGCGGCAGCAGCACCGGCGCCCGCTCCGACACCGCGATGGTGGTCCACATCGACGCCGGCCGCACGCGGGCCACGGTCGTCAGCATCCCGCGCGACACCCTGGTCACCCGGCCGTCCTGCCCGCTGCCGTCGGGCGGGTCGACCGAGGTGTCGTACAACTCCATGTTCAACAGCGCGTACGCGACCGGCGGCCCCGTCTGCGCGGTGAAGACCGTCGAATCGATCACGAACATCCGCATGGACCACTACATCGAGATCGACTTCTCCGGCTTCGCGAACCTTGTGGACACGCTGGGCGGCGTCACCGTCACCACGGACGAGGACATCGACGACGAGGACAGCCACCTGACCCTGGACGCGGGCACGCATCACCTGGACGGCGCGCAGGCGCTGGCCCTCGCCCGCACCCGGCACGGCATAGGCGACGGCAGCGACCTCGGCCGGATCGGCCTCCAGCAGACGCTGGTGAAGGCCCTTCTGGACCAGATCTCGGCCACCTCTCTCCTCACCGATCCCACCAAGCTCTACCGGGTCGCCGACGCGGTGACGGCCGGCCTGACCACCGACACCGGCCTGGACTCCCTGACCGAGCTGGTGAGCCTCGGCCGCAGCCTGAGCGGCCTGTCGTCGGAAGCGGTGCGGACGGTCACGATGCCGGTCGTACCGGCCGCGTCGGACCGCAACCGGGTGGTGGCGCAGGAGCCGGAGGCGGGGGAGCTGTGGGAGTCGTTGCGGTGAGAAAAAGATCTTCGAAGAAGTTCGGCGAGCGTGTCGATCCGGCGGTCCGCCGATCGACGCAGGGGTGAGAGGCCGGGAAGAACCCGGCCCCACGCACACGAGGAGCCACCATGCCCCGCTACCTGTCGCTCGTGAAGGTCGACGAGTCCACCGCGCCCGCCGAGGGCCCGAGCCCCGAGATGATGCAGCGGATGGGCGAGCTGCTGGAAGAGATCACCAAGGCCGGCGTCATGCTCGACACGGCCGGACTGACGCCGTCCGCGCAGGGCAGCCGCGTGCACTGGGAGGGCGGCGGCATCTCCGTCACCGACGGCCCCTTCACCGAGTCCAAGGAGGTCATCGGCGGCTACGCACTCATGCAGTGCAAGGACATGGCCGAGGCCGTGGAGTGGACCAAGCGGTTCGTCAAGGTGCACGGCGAGGAGTGGACGGTGACCTGCGAGGTGCGGGAGATCGCCGAGGGCTGAGCCGGTTCCTTGGCTCCGTAGCCGCAGGGGTGTCTGATGGTGGGCTGTGGAACCACAGCCCCAGCCCACCGCAGCCACCGGCCGTACCCCCGCAGCCGTCGGCCGCGCCCCCGCCGACACGGCCGCGACCGTCGAGACCGTCTTCCGTATCGAGTCCCCGCGCGTCATCGCCGCCGTCACCCGCATGGTCCGCGACGTCGGCATCGCCGAGGAGCTCGCGCAGGACGCGCTGGTCGCCGCGCTGGAGCAGTGGCCGCGCGACGGCGTGCCGGACAACCCCGGCGCCTGGCTCATGGCCGCCGCCAAGCACCGCGCCGTCGATCTGATCCGCCGCCGCGAGAACTACGCCCGCAAGCTGGCCGAGATCGGCCGCGACCTGGAGACGACGGCACCCCCCGAGGAACCCTCCGACCCCGACGACATCGACGACGACCTGCTCCGCCTGGTCTTCACCACCTGCCACCCGGTGCTGTCGCCGGAGGCCCGCATCGCCCTCACCCTCCGTCTCCTCGGCGGCCTGACCACCCCGGAGATCGCCCGAGCCTTCCTGGTCCCGGAGCCGACGGTCGCCCAGCGCATCGTCCGCGCCAAGCGCACCCTCGCCACCAGGAACGTCGCCTTCGAGGTGCCGTACGGCCCCGACCGCGAGGCCCGCCTCGGCTCCGTCCTCGACGTCATCTACCTGATCTTCAACGAGGGGTACGCCGCCACGGCCGGCGACGACTGGCTGCGCCCGGGGCTGTGCGAGGACGCGCTGCGGCTGGCCCGCGTGCTGGCGGGGCTGATGCCGAAGGAGCCGGAGGTGCACGCCCTGACGTCCCTCCTGGAGTTCCAGGCGTCCCGCGCGGCGGCCCGCACCAGCCCGTCCGGCACACCGATCCTGCTCAAGGACCAGAACCGCAGCCGCTGGAACCGCATGCTCATCGCCCGCGGCATCACGGCCCTGTCCCGCGCCGACGCCGCGGCCACGGGCGCCCCCGGCCCGTACGCCCTCCAGGCCGCCATCGCCGCCTGCCACGCGCATGCGTACACCTACGAGGAGACCGACTGGAAGACCATCGCCACCCTCTACGGCCTCCTCGCCGTCCGGTCCCCCTCCCCGGTCGTCGAGCTGAACCGCGCGGTCGCCGTGTCGATGACCGAGGGCCCGGAGCCGGCCCTGGAGATCGTCGACGCCATCGCCGCCGAACCGGTGCTGCGGGACTACCACTTGCTGCCCAGCGTCCGCGGCGACCTGCTGCTGCGTCTCGGCCGTACGGCTCAGGCACGGGCGGAGTTCGAGCGCGCGGCGACCCTGACGCGGAACGAGCCGGAGCGGGAGATGCTGCTCAGGCGGGCGGCGGACGCCGGGGCATGACTACGCGGGCCGTCCGACCAGCATCGTCGGCGCCCCCGCCACCCGGGTCAGGAAGACCGTCGCCGCGTTCGGCCCCTGCGGCTTGACCTTCTTGCGCAGTTCCTCCGGCTCGACTGCCGACCCTCGCTTCTTCACGGTCAGGATCCCGACCTCCCGCTCTCGCAGCAATGCCTTCAACTTCTTCACGTTGAAGGGGAGTTGGTCGGTGATCTCGTACGCCGTCGCGTAGGGCGTGGGCCGCAGCTCGTCCGCCGTCACGTAGGCGATGGTCGCGTCGACGAGCCCCCCGGCCAGCTGGTCGGCGACCTCGGCGACCAGATGGGCGCGGATGACGGCGCCGTCGGGCTCGTACAAGTACCGTCCGACGGGACGGACTTCGGGGTCGGGCAGGCCGCGGGAGAGCAGGGGGCGCGGGCCCGGCAGCAGGGTGGCGCGGATCGTCCCGGGAGCGGTGCCGAACCACAGCACCGCCTCCTTCACGTCCCCGCCGTCCGAGATCCACTCGGCCTCGGTGTCGTCGGGGATCGCCTCGTGGGGGATGCCGGGCGCGATCTTCAGTGCGGCGTGCGGCGCCTTGCGTGCCGCCTCGACGGCCCAGGACAGCGGCGGTGAGTACGCCTCGGGGTCGAAGATCCGACCGCGGCCGCCGCGCCGGGCGGGGTCGACGAACACGGCGTCGTAACCGCTGGTGTCCACCTCGGTGACGTCCGCCTCCCGTACCTCGATGAGGTCGGCGAGCCCGAGGCCCTCGGCGTTCGCCCGTGCCGCCGCCACCGTCGCCGGATCCCGGTCCACCGCCAGCACCCGGATCCCGGCCCGCGCGAGCGCGATGGCGTCGCCCCCGATCCCGCAGCACAGGTCGGCGACCGAGCCGATACCCAGCTCCTTCATCCGCCCGGCCCGGTACGCCGCCACACTCGCGCGCGTCGACTGCTCGACCCCGTTCGGCGTGAAGAACATCCGCCCCGCGTCCGCCGCCCCGAACTTCGCCACCGCCCGCTGCCGCAGCCGCGCCTGCCCGAGGGCCGCCGACACCAGCTCGGCGGGGTGCTCGCGGCGCAGCCGGGTGGCGACGGCGAGTTCGTCGGCGGGGTCGGTGTCGCGAACGGAGTCGAGGAGGGCGCGGCCCTCGGGGGTGAGGAGGGAGGCGAGGGCGGCGAGGTGGTCGTTCACCGGGTCATTGTCGGCCAGACGGCGTACCGCCCGCTCGATGGGCAAGCGCGGCGCACCGCCCGCGCACCGCTGGCCGCGCGGCCCGTCGCCCACCCTGTGGGCCAGTCGGTGGATGGTCCGCCCGCTGCCGCGGTGTCGGCACGGGTTCGGGGCGGGAGCCTGCCAAGATCCGGCTCCATGCAACTAGTAGTACAAAATGACAAAAGTCCCCGAAATGGGGCAGCGGTCGTAAAGCGCGGTCAGTGGACGGCCCGGCGTTCACGCGTCCGCGGTGTCATCGCCGTGCTTGCCCTGGCCGCCGTCGCCTCCGGCTGTGCGCAGCCCGGCGCGGTGGGGGGCGCGGGCCGATCGGGGGCCGGAGACGGATCCGAGGCCGCGGGTCCCAGCGCCGACGCGAGCCGGCAGCCCCTCAAGGCGCCGCCCGCCGCGGCCACTGCGGACCCGCAGGCCAAGAAGCTCCAGTCCGCCCGGGAGGCGCACGCCGCGCGGGTCGCCGCCGCCCGCCGCTGGCGTCTGGACAGGGTCCCGCTCGCGGCGCCGCCCGCCCCTGCCGAGAAGGTGAAGATCACCACCCGCGACGGCTTCGAGGTCGACGGGCACGAGGAGCTCGGCCTCCCGCCCGTGTTCACCACCGTCCCGACCACACATCGGGTCGTCTTCCTCACCATCGACGACGGCGCCGAGAAGGACCCGACGTTCCTGCGGATGATGAACGATCTGCAGCTGCCGTACACCGCCTTCCTCAGCGACTACCTGATCAAGGACGACTACCGCTACTTCCGGCGGATGCAGCGCGAGGGCGTGGCCCTGAACAACCACACCCTCCACCACCGCTACCTCCCGGCCCTCTCCTACCGCGGGCAGCAGCAGGAGATCTGCGGCATGCAGGAGGTCGTCGAGGAGCAGTACGGCAGGCGCCCGCTGCTCTTCCGGCCGCCCTACGGCAACTACGACCGGAACACCCTGCGCGCCGCGAAGTCCTGTGGCATCGAGTACGTCCCGCTGTGGAACGAGGAGGTGTTCGTCGACCACTGGGAGTACCGCGAGTGGGACCGGAAGATCCGACCGGGTGACATCGTGCTCAGTCATTTCCGGGGCAGGGAGGACTGGAAGGGCACAATGCCCGACATGATCCGCCGGTTCCTGGACAAGGTGACGGCCGAGGGCTACGCGGTGGCCCGGCTGGAGGACTACCTGTGAGGTCGGCGCCGGGGGCGCGGGCGCTCGCCGCCGTGGTCCTGGCGTCCGCTCTGCTCGCCGGGTGCGGTGGCGCGGTGGGTTCGGCCGACCCGCGCGGAGGGCCGGCCGAGCATGCGGCACGGTCGGCGAAGAACCCGACGTACACGGCACGGCCGTACCGTCACTGGGGCCTGACCGCCCCGCTGCCCGTGCCCCCGTCGCCGCCCGTCCGCGGACAGCCGCGGCCGGCCGGCGACCCGCTGCCCGTCGTCCACCGCGTCCGCACGCACCACAAGGTCGTCTTCCTCACCTACGACGACGGCGCCGAGAAGGACCCGCGCTTCGTCGACATGGTCCGTGAGCTACGGCTGCCGGTCAGCATGTTCCTCACGGACAGCGTGGTCGGCCCGGGCTACGGCCACTTCGCGCGCCTGCGCGCGGTCGGCGCGTCGATCCAGAACCACACCCTCGACCACGCCGCCCTGCGCGGTCTGCCGTACGCCGGCCAGCGCGCCGAGATCTGCGGCCAGCAGAACAAGCTCCGCGCCCGCTTCGGCATCCTCCCCCGCCTCTTCCGCCCGCCCTACGGCAGGTACGACACCACCACGCTCCGCGCGGCGGCCGACTGCGGCGTGACGGCGGTCGTGCTGTGGCGGGCGGCGATGGAGGGCGACGGCGAACTGACGTACGCGAAGGGGCCCGTCCGGCTGAGCGCCGGCGACATCGTGTCCGTCCCTTCGGGGGAGCCGGCCGGGCTGACGCTGCGAGAACGGACGACGAGGCTGCTCCGGGAGATCCAGGGGCGGGGGCTGACGGTGGGCCGGTTGGAGGACTACATCTGAGGGCCAGGCGTCCGAGGGATCCTTCAGGCGGCCACGGCAACACCGGTCACCGTCAGCGCCGCTCACCGTCAGCGCCGGTCACCCGAACGCGGCTCGGCCCGCGCCGCGAATTAGCAGTCCGCTTGACCGAGTGCTAATCGCGGTCATAGTCTCGGCTCTGGCACTCCCCACTGGAGAGTGCCAACACGCGACGGGCAGGTCCGGCACCCGCGACGACGGATCCACCTGGTCGCCACCTCAGACAGTTAACCCCGTGAGATCTCCGAAGGGGGAGGTCGGATCGTGACGACCACCAGCTCCAAGGTTGCCATCAAGCCGCTCGAGGACCGCATCGTGGTCCAGCCGCTCGACGCCGAGCAGACCACCGCCTCTGGCCTGGTCATCCCGGACACCGCCAAGGAGAAGCCCCAGGAGGGCGTCGTCCTGGCCGTGGGCCCGGGCCGCTTCGAGAACGGCGAGCGCCTGCCGCTCGACGTCAAGACCGGCGACATCGTGCTGTACAGCAAGTACGGCGGCACCGAGGTGAAGTACAACGGCGAGGAGTACCTCGTCCTCTCGGCTCGCGACGTGCTCGCGATCATCGAGAAGTAAGCACCACCTCAGAGTTTTTCCAGCTGCGCCCCTGGCCCCCCGCGACCACTTAAAGAAGCCGGGCGCCCGGGGCGCAGCGTCTTTTTTGAGAACCCACAGATTCGAGAGGGCTCCCGCTGTCATGGCGAAGATCCTGAAGTTCGACGAGGACGCCCGTCGCGCCCTCGAGCGCGGCGTCAACAAGCTGGCCGACACGGTCAAGGTGACGATCGGCCCCAAGGGCCGCAACGTCGTCATCGACAAGAAGTTCGGCGCGCCCACCATCACCAACGACGGTGTCACGATCGCCCGTGAGGTCGAGATCGAGGACCCGTACGAGAACCTCGGCGCCCAGCTGGTGAAGGAGGTGGCGACCAAGACCAACGACATCGCTGGTGACGGCACCACCACCGCCACCGTGCTGGCCCAGGCGCTGGTCCGCGAGGGCCTGAAGAACGTCGCCGCGGGTGCCTCCCCGGCCGCGCTCAAGAAGGGCATCGACGCGGCCGTGGCCGCCGTCTCCGAGGACCTCCTGGCCTCCGCCCGTCCGATCGACGAGAAGTCCGACATCGCCGCCGTGGCCGCGCTGTCCGCCCAGGACCAGCAGGTCGGCGAGCTCATCGCCGAGGCGATGGACAAGGTCGGCAAGGACGGTGTCATCACCGTCGAGGAGTCCAACACCTTCGGTCTGGAGCTGGACTTCACCGAGGGCATGGCCTTCGACAAGGGCTACCTGTCGCCGTACTTCGTGACGGACCAGGAGCGCATGGAGGCCGTCCTGGAGGACCCCTACATCCTCATCAACCAGGGCAAGATCTCCTCCATCCAGGACCTGCTGCCGCTGCTCGAGAAGGTCATCCAGTCGGGTGCCTCCAAGCCGCTGCTGATCATCGCCGAGGACGTCGACGGCGAGGCCCTGTCGACCCTGGTCGTCAACAAGATCCGCGGCACCTTCAACGCGGTCGCGGTCAAGGCCCCCGGCTTCGGTGACCGCCGCAAGGCGATGCTGCAGGACCTCGCGGTCCTCACCGGCGCCACGGTCATCTCCGAGGAGGTCGGCCTCAAGCTCGACCAGGCCGACCTGGACGTGCTGGGCAGCGCCCGCCGCGTCACCGTCACCAAGGACGACACCACGGTCGTCGACGGCGCCGGCGACTCCGCCGACGTCACGGGCCGCGTCGCCCAGATCAAGGCCGAGATCGAGAACACGGACTCCGACTGGGACCGCGAGAAGCTCCAGGAGCGCCTCGCGAAGCTGGCCGGCGGCGTGTGCGTGATCAAGGTCGGCGCCGCCACCGAGGTGGAGCTGAAGGAGAAGAAGCACCGTCTGGAGGACGCCATCTCCGCGACCCGCGCCGCGGTCGAGGAGGGCATCGTCTCCGGTGGTGGCTCCGCTCTGGTCCACGCCGTCAAGGTCCTCGAGGGCAACCTCGACAAGACCGGCGACGAGGCCACCGGTGTCTCCGTGGTCCGCAAGGCCGCCGTCGAGCCGCTGCGCTGGATCGCCGAGAACGCCGGCCTCGAGGGCTACGTCATCGTCTCCAAGGTGGCCGAGCTCGAGAAGGGCAACGGCTACAACGCCGCGACCGGCGAGTACGGCGACCTGGTCAAGGCCGGCGTCATCGACCCGGTCAAGGTCACCCGCTCCGCCCTGGAGAACGCCGCCTCCATCGCCTCCCTGCTCCTGACGACCGAGACCCTGGTCGTCGAGAAGAAGGAAGAGGAGGAGCCGGCGGCCGGCCACGGTCACGGCCACGCGCACTGAGCCCCAGCGCTCGCAGAAGGCCCCGGTCCCCGCACCTGTGTGCGGGGACCGGGGCCTTCCCCTTCGCGGGCTTCACCGACCGAGTACCCCCAGTTGCTCCAGCAGACCCGCCCGGTCGTAGAGCCAGTGGCCCTCGCAGATCCTGCCGCCCCGGAACCGCTGCCAGGTCATGCCCTGCATGGTCACGTCCTGCCCGGTCGCGGGAATCCCGAGAAACTCCCCCTTGTGCCGCGCGGCCCACGTCCACCGCGTACACACCTGGTCGCCCTGGGCCAGCTGATCGTCGATCCGGAACACGAAATCGAAGGCGGCCCGCCAGTCCGCGTACTGCTCCCGCAGCCCCTCGACACCCTGCACCGGCTCCGGATACGACGGATCGTGATCCACGTAGTCGGCGGTGACATGCTCCCCGATCCGCTCCGGCGCCATCGTCCCCATGTTCCCGAAGAAGGCCCGCGCGGCCAGCACATTCAGCTGCTCGTCCCGCACGACGTCGAGATCGGTGAAGGTCGGCGCCTCGTCGCAGAGCGCGACCATCTCCTGAAAGATCCGATCGGTCTCGGGCAGATTCGAATTCCGCATCGCGTCCTCGTACGACGGAAACTCCACGATCTCGACGAAGTGCGCCGAGTCGGCCCGATCCTTCCCGACCAGATCGTGCGTCGCCGTCCGTTTCCCCTTGGTCTGCTCGACCCAGCTGTCCATCAGCCGGTTCATCTCCTCGAAGCGGCTGGTCCTGCAGTCGATGAGCTGTACGAAGGTCATGACGCCGTCGCCTCCCGGTGCCCTGGGTGCGGCTGGACAGCTCCATTCTCCTCGCGGGTGGGCGGCTGTGCCTGTCGGGCTTTGGCATCATGACGGGATGCGAGCGCGGGGGAGCCGGTCCGTCTCGGCGGGCGGCGACATCGGGGTGGCCGTCACGGGCGACGACAACCAGATCGTGCTGGCGCCCGCCGTGCGCTCGGCGTACTGGGAGCAGGTCCGCCGTATCGCCCCTTTCGAACTCGTCGACCGCGACCGCGAGTTGGACGACCTCGCCGCCTTCTGCACCGCCGAGTCCGGGCCGTCGTACGTCTGGTGGCGGGCGGCGGCGTGGGCGGGCAAGACGGCCCTGATGTCGTGGTTCGCGCTGCACCCGCCGCATGGCGTGCGGATCGTGCCCTTCTTCGTGACGGCTCGGCTGGGGGCACAGAACGACGTGGTGGCGTACGTGGATGTCGTGCTGGAGCAGCTGGCGGAGCTGGTGGGTGAGGGCATCCCCGGCTATCTGACGGAGGCGACCCGGGAAGCCCATCTGCTGCGCATGTACCGGGAGGCGGCGGAAGTCTGTGCCCAGCGGGGCGAACGGCTGGTCCTGATCGTCGACGGCCTGGACGAGGACCGTGGCGTCACCACCGGTTCGGAGGCGCACAGCATCGCCAGTCTGCTGCCCGCACGGCCCGAGCACGGGATGCGGGTTGTCGTGGCGAGCCGGCTGAACCCACCGCTCCCGGGTGATGTGGCGCAGGGTCATCCGCTGTGGTGCGCCGAGGCCGTACGGCCACTGAGCCTGTCCCCGCGGGCCGAGGTGATCCGGGCCGAGGCGGAACGTGAGCTGAAGTGTCTGATCGAGACCGGAGGACTCGAGTACGACCTGCTGGCATTGGTGACGGCTGCGGGCGGAGGCCTTGCGGCCGCCGATCTGTCCGCACTTACCGGCAGCAGCGCCTTCCGGGTCCAGGATGTCCTGCGCACCCGGGCGGGGCGGACGTTCGGCATCCGGGCGAGCGTCTACCTGCTGGGTCACGAGGAGCTGCAGTCCCAGGCCGAGGAGATGCTCGGTGCCGCCGAGCTGGACCGGTACCGGGCCCGGTTGCACGCGTGGGCGGACGACTGGCGGGAGCGCGGGTGGCCGGACGCGACCCCGGAGTACCTGTTGCGCGGGTACTTCTCCATGGTGCGGGCGACCGACGATCTGCCCCGGATGATGCGGTGCGCCCTGGACACCGTCCGCCACGAGCGGATGCTGGACGTGACCGGTGGCGACGCCGCGGCGCTCGACGAGATCCGTACGACACAGGAGGTCACGGTCGACGTGGCCGAGCGAGGGCGGGGCGGCGACCTGCTGGCCGCGTTACGGCTCGCCATGCACCGTGACGAACTCGCGGGGCGCAGTGCCCGTATCTCCGAGGTGGTTCCGGAGGCATGGGCGGTGCTGGGCAAGGTGAACCGCGCGGAGGCCCTCGCCTACAGCCTGACCGACCCCGAGAGCAGGGCCGCGGTCCTCATGGCGATCGCGGGCAGGCTCGCGGACGCGGGCGATCCGGAACGCGCACGGACCCTGCTGACCGACGCCCGGACAGCCGTGCGCCGGGTGCGCAGGACGCAGGACCGTGACCGTATGACGCGGCGGCTGTGTCTCGCCCTGGTCGCCATCGACGAGTGCGGCCGGGCGGCCGACCTCCTGGGCTCGGTCCCGCCCGCGCACACGCAGGACGTGTTGGTGCGGCTGGTGGCCAAGCACCTCGCCGGGGACCGCTTCGCCTCGGCGCGTGCGGCCGCCGACCGCATCATCGATCCGGCGCGGAGGGCCTTGGCCTTCGCGGCCCTGGCGGCGGCCCGGTTCGGAGCCGGCGCCGCCGAGGATGCCGAGGCGGTCCTGCGGGCGGGCGGCCCGGAAGCCAGGGCGCTGGCACTGGTCTCGTTGTCCCGAACCCGTGAGCCGGCGGAGTCCGGCCGTCTCCTCGACGAGGCGGTCGAGACGGCCGGCGAGCTGAAGTCGCCGTGGGGAGTGGTGGAGGCGCTCGTCGAGGCGGGCGAACTCCAGCGTGCGGCGATCCTCGCCACCCGGGTCCGGAACACGGGCGGCGGCACCGCGGCATCCGTCCGCGATCGAGACCGGGCATGGGCGACGCTGGCCCGAGCCGACGCGGAGCACGAGGAGTTGCGCCGCGCGGAGTCGTGGCTCACCAGGATGGCGGATCCGACGCTCAGGGAGGCTGTCGCAGCCGACCTGGCCGCGGAGCTCGTACGCCGGGGAAAGCTGGAGCAGGCCGACCGGCTGGTGGAGGAGGTGGACGGAGACCGGCAGCTGGAGTGGGCACAGGCACGCGTCGCCGGTGCGCTCGCGGAGGCGGGAGACTTTGCGCGGGCCGCCGAGAGAGGCGGCGGTCTCTTCCACGAAGAGGCTCGCTCCCATCTCCTGGTCGCGCTGGCGGATGCGGGAGCATGCCTCGGCAGAATGGAGGAAGCCGAGGCGTTGATACGGGAGTTGGCGGACTTCCCCTTCTCGTCCGAGGCGATGGCCAGGGTGGCGCTGACCCTCGCGCTCCGCGGTCGCGCGGCCGAGAGCGAGCAGATCCTCTGCGATCTGGAGGAGGAGGCGCGCAGCGCGGTCCTGGTGCCGGGTGACCTGTTCAAGCTGGCCGACGCGCTGAAGGCGCTGGCCGACGCCGGACACACCGCCGAGGCGGCCGCCGTCGTGGCCTCCGAGCCCCCGATGCTCGCCCATCTGGAGGCGCTCGTCTGGCCCGACGACGAACTCGGAATGGACCTGTATCTCATGGCCGGGTGCGAAGTGCTGGCCGGCGCGGGGGCGTTCCAGCGGCTGGAGGCGATGCTCGAAGGCGCTCCGGATCACCTGTTGATCCTGTTCCCCCTCGTGGAGGCGCTGGCCGGCGGCGGACAGATCGAGCGGGCCCGCGCGTTACTGGCCGGCGGCCCGAGCGAGAGCGGCCGTAAGTGCATCCTCGCCGCGGTTGCCCGCGGGCTTGTACTCAAGGGTGACGACGCGGCCGCCCTGGAGGCCGTGTCGGGCATCGCAAACGTCGACGAACAGATCTCGGCCCTCGCGCGGTTGGCCCTCACGGCCCAGTCTGTCGGCCGATGCGGCGACGCGGAGCTACTGCTCGGCGCTGCGGCCGATCTGGCGGACCAGGTGTGTGGCCCCGAGGTGTGGTCGCCGACGACACCGCTGGTCGAGGCGCTGGTCGCGCTCGGGCAGGTGGACGCCGCTCGGCTCAGGCTCGCCACCGCGGTGTCCCACGCGGACATCACTCAGGACGAGTTGCCGTCGTGCGCGCGGCTTCTGGCCTTCGTCGGCCGGCACGATGAGGCCGAAGCCCTCGTGGACGGGATCGAGGACGCCGCTGTCCGGGTCAGGGCACGGGCCGAAGTGGGCGAGGTGCTCGCCGAGGCCGGGGCGTACGACCGGGCCGAACGGCTCGCGCGCGGGCTCCTTCCGCTGGAGCGCGAGACCGGCAGGGTCCTCGGAAAGATCGCGTGCCACGCCGACGAGCCCAGAGCGCGCAGGCTGCTCTTCGCGGCGCTCCACCACATCTCGTGGACCCAGGTGCTGCCCGCCCTGCTGCGTCTGGAGCCCCGGGCGGTGCCCCTCGTCGTGGAGGCCCTGCGCGGCCCGGTAGCCGTGGAGAGCACGAGCAACGCCACATGGAGGAGCCCGCTGGGCCCGGAGCGCCCTACTGCGGCCCGTACTTCCGCCCAGTCCGCGAACTGATCCCCCCAAGCATCCCCCGAGGCACCAACTTCGCCGCCCCCAACAGCACCTTGTACCGAGGATCCGGAATCGACAGCGACTTCCCCCGCGCCAGATCCCCGAGCGCCGCCGCCACCAGCTTGTCCGCGTCCAGCCACATCCACCCCGGAATGTTGTCCGTGCCCATTCCGGCCCGCTCATGGAACTCGGTCCGCACGAATCCCGGGCACAGCGCCATCAGCCGCACCCCGCTCCCGGCCAGATCCCGCGCCGCTCCCTGCGTGAACTGCACCACCCACGCCTTGGACGCGCCGTATGTCCCGCGCGGTACGAAGGCCGCCACGGACGCGACGTTCACGACGCCGCCGCGGCCCCGCTCCCGCATCGCCTCGGCCGCCGCGGACGTCAGGCGCAGTACGGCCTCGCAGTGCACCTTGAGCATCTTGAGCTCGTCGGCCATGGAGACGTCGAGGTAGCGGCTCTTGTTGCCGAAGCCGGCGTTGTTGATCAGCAGTTCGACGGGGTTCCTGCGGTCGCCGAGGCGGGCGGCGACCGTCTCGATGCCGGTGTCCTCGGCGAGGTCCGCGGTGAGCACCTCGGCCTCGATGCCGTGCCGGTCGTGCAGTTCGGTCGCCTGTTCGCGCAGCCGCTTGGTGTCCCGGGCCACCAGGACGAGGTCGTGCCCGTCGGCGGCCAGCCGCCGCGCGAAGGCGGCGCCGATACCCGCGGTCGATCCCGTAATCAATGCCGTTGTCATGGCGCAAGATTAGTGACCTGGACTGCGTGCATCCGTTTACTGCACAGCCCCTCCCGATCGGTGAAGTTCGGGCGAAGACCGGTGCGGTGAGCGCTCGTCGGGCGTCGTGAAATGAGGCTCCGTCAGCTCCGGTGCTGGGCCACGTACTTGTGCGCCGCCTCCAGTGACTCCGGGTGCAGCGCCGCACCCGCCGCCAACAGCCTCGGCAGCAGCGCCCGGTCCGTGGTGACCGCCCGGAACTGAAGCGCCACCGTCACGTCGTGGTCCGGCCGGTGGATGATCTCCAGCGCGTCGCCCGCCCGAATCTCGCCCGGTTCGATCACCCGCAGATAGGCGCCCGGCGCGGCCTTCGCCGTGAACCGCTTCACCCACTGCTTCTCACCCAGATGACTCTGGAAGGTACGACAGGGGATCCGGCCGCACGTCACCTCCAGCACCACCGCGGACCCGATCCGCCAGCGCTCGCCGATCAGGGCGCCGGACACGTCGAGGCCGGAGGTCGTGAGGTTCTCGCCGAAGCCGCCGTTCGCCAGCGGCCGCCCGAGCTCGCGCTCCCAGTCGTCGAGGTCCTCACGCGCCACCGCGTACACGGCCTGGTCGTCGCCGCCGTGATGACGCAGGCTGCACACCTCGTCCCCGGCGACGCCGCTTCCCGCGATCCCCTTGGGCCCGGGCGCCGCCACCCGCACCGGCCCGTCGACCGGCTGCTTGTCTATCCCGGTCACACCCTCGGGGTGGTCGGTGTACGGCACCGACTTCCGGCGGCCCAGGTTCACGGACAGAAGCTTCATGACCGCACGGTAGGCGATCGGCAGTCAAAGCGTCCATGCATTATCCGACGCCGTATCCAAGGTTCGCTTATGCTCGACGTGTGATCGAGGCTCGTCATCTCCGTGTGCTGCGCGCCGTCGCCGCCAGTGGCTCCTTCTCCGCGGCGGGGCGCGAACTGGGCTGCACCCAGCCCGCCGTCAGCCAGCAGATGAAGGCCCTGGAGGCATCGGTCGGCACCCCCCTGCTGGTCCGCAGCGGGCGCGAGATGCGGCTGACCCAGGCCGGTGAGGCGCTGGTGCGGCACGCGGCCGGGATTCTGTCCGGGCTCACCGCCGCCGAGGAGGAGGTCGCCGCCATCGCCGGGCTGCGGGCCGGGCGCGTACGGCTCGTCTCCTTTCCCAGCGGCAGCTCCGCCCTCGTCCCGACCGCCCTCGCCGCCCTGCGCGCCGCGCATCCCGGCACCCGGGTCTCCCTGGAGGAGGCCGAGCCGCCGAAATCCGTCGAGCTGCTGCGCGAGGGTGACTGCGATGTGGCGCTCGCGTTCCGTTACGAGGGTGCGGCGCAGGAGGGGGAGTGGGACGACCTCGTCGTACGCCCCCTGCTGACGGACCGTCTCGTCGGCCTCGTACCGGAACGGCACCGGCTGGCCCGCGCCGGGTCCGTCGCCATCGGGGAACTCGCGTCCGAGCCCTGGATCGCCGGATGCCCGCGCTGCCGGGGCCAGCTGGTCGAGGTGTGTGAGAGCGCCGGCTTCACGCCCCGCATCGACTTCGCCACCGACGACTATCCGGCGGTCGTCGGCCTGGTGGGCGCCGGCCTCGGCGTGGCCGTCCTGCCTCAGCTGGCCGTCGAGTCCGTACGGCCGCGAGGGGCGCGCATGCTGACGCTGGAACCGGCCGTCCGCCGGGAGATCGTCGCGCTCACCCTGCCCGACCTGGCGCAGGTGCCGGCCGTCGCGGCGACGCTGGAGCAACTTGCGCGGGCCGCGGCCCGCTAGCGGCGCAGAAGGAAGGGCACGCATGCGCGTGCCCTGATTGCAGAAACGTTCCTTCAGGTGTGCGGACCGGCCTCGCCGCTGGTTGTCGACGCCGACACCAGCCGGTTGCGCGCCCGCCCCATGAGCTCCTCGCGCTCGTCCTCGGTCAAGCCGCCCCAGACGCCGTACGGTTCGCGTACCGCCAGCGCGTGTGCCGCGCACTGCGCGCGCACCGGGCACCTCATGCAGACCTCCTTGGCCGAGTTCTCTCGAGCGCTCCGAGCCGCACCGCGCTCGCCCTCCGGATGAAAGAAGAGCGAGCTGTCCACCCCGCGACATGCAGCCAGCAGCTGCCAGTCCCACAGGTCCGCGTTCGGTCCGGGAAGGCGGGAGAAATCTGCCATTGCGTGACCCCTTGTAGCCGTTCTAGGCGGATACGGTGTCTACGACCGTACATCTACGATCTAAGGAGATGAAAATATGACTCATTGCGAATCTAGCCCCAAACGCCATGAAACGGGAAGAAAAAGGGCTGAATGGGGCATGGGTTGTGGTGAAACATTGCGGGTCCGTCGTGCATGTCTGCCTCGTGTCCGTCCCCTCACGTAGAGTGCCGAAGACGGCGCATGCCCCCGTAACTCTTTCGAGTGACCGTCGTTGAGAGGGCGGAGGCGGTTGAAGGAACAAGCGCTCGGGCAGGCGTCCGAGACGGTCGACCGCACAGGTGACGATTTCGTACCAGCCTGGAGGCTCAAGGTGACGTGCATCAGCTGCGGAGGGCGGCCATGACATCCGTCCTCGTCTGCGACGACTCCCCGCTTGCCCGAGAGGCGCTCCGCCGCGCGGTGGCAACCGTGCCCGGCGTCGAGCGTGTGACGACGGCGGCCAACGGCGAGGAAGTCCTCCGCCGCTGGGGCGCCGACCGCTCGGACCTGATCCTGATGGACGTACGCATGCCCGGACTGGGCGGCGTCGAGACTGTGCGGCGGCTGCTGTCCGCCGACCCCGGTGCGCGCATCATCATGCTCACCGTCGCCGAGGACCTGGACGGCGTGGCCCTCGCGGTCGCCGCCGGTGCCCGCGGCTATCTGCACAAGGACGCCTCGCGCGCGGAGCTGCGCGCCACCGTCACGCAGGCCCTCGCCGACCCCACCTGGCGGCTGGCCCCGCGGCGGCTGCGCTCCGCCGAGATGGGCGCGGCGCCCACCCTCACCGCGCGTGAGATCCAGGTCCTGGAGGGCATGAGCCACGGCCGCTCGAACGCCGAGATCGGCCGTGAGCTGTTCCTCTCCGAGGACACGGTCAAGACACACGCCCGGCGGCTGTTCAAGAAGCTCGGCGCCTCGGACCGCGCGCACGCGGTGGCGCTCGGCTTCCGGTGGGGCCTGGTTCGTTAAGCGCCCCACCGTGGGTGCCGCGTTGTGTCGTCTGGCAGCCGCGGGTTCATCGTGGCTGGTCGCGCAGCTCCCCGCGCCCCTTCGGGGGCGCGGCTGCGGGATCGGTCGATCGGTCCTGTCGGTGCCCGATGCTCGTTTCGCCGCGGATGCCGCATCCTTGAGATGTGGAGTCTCTCGGGGACGAGTCGGTCGAGCGGAAGGGAAGGGCGCAAGGGATGAGTTCCGGCGCACCTGCTCATAACGCTTCGGTGCACAACAACGGACGCGATGCCACGGACCGTACGGCCGCAAGGCACCATGGACCGATGCGCGACGACGAGGCGGCCAAAGCCGCAGGGGCGATCGGTGCACTCGTCCACCGCGCCGTGGACGGGGACGAGCAGGCCACGCACGATCTGCTCGCGCATGTCCACCCCCTGGCCCTGCGCTACTGCCGCACCAGGCTGTCCCGCCTCCCGGGCGACGCCCGGCACTTCGTCGAGGACCTCGCCCAAGAGGTCTGCGTCGCCGTCCTGCTCGCGCTGCCGCGCTACAAGGACACCGGCCGCCCCTTCGAGGCGTTCGTCTTCGCCATCGCCGCGCACAAGGTCGCGGACCTGCAGCGGGCGGCGATGCGGCACCCGGGTTCCACCGCGGTCCCGTCCGACGAGATGCCGGAACGCCCGGACGACTCCCTCGGCCCGGAGGAGCGCGCGCTGCTCAGCAGCGACGCCGAGTGGGCCAAGAAACTGCTGGCCAACCTGCCCGAGAACCAGCGCGAACTGTTGCTGCTGAGGATCGCGGTGGGGTTGACGGCAGAGGAGACGGGACAGATGTTGGGAATGTCACCCGGAGCGGTACGGGTGGCCCAGCACCGGGCGCTGAGCAGGTTGCGGGCGCTCGCCGAGCAGTAGTGCTCCCTTGCGCGCACCGCAAATGAACCGTCCTCACCTCGGTTCCGTACGAACATACGAAGCCCTCGGCCACCCAGAACCGTGGAATTTGCAACCCATGCTTCCCGTTAGCATGGACATCCGCACCGATCAAGGCCATTTGGGGAAGGTGTCATGACTGCCAACGTCGACGGAGTGCCCGGCAAATTCGCGACTCTCGGGCTGACCTACGACGACGTGCTGCTGCTGCCGGGCTCGTCGGACATGGCACCCGACGAGATCGACACCGCCTCGTACGTCTCCAAGAACGTGCGGGTGAACATCCCGCTCCTGTCCGCCGCCATGGACAAGGTCACCGAGTCGCGCATGGCGATCGCGATGGCCCGCCAGGGCGGCGTCGGCGTACTGCACCGCAACCTCTCCATCGAGGACCAGGCCAACCAGGTCGACCTGGTGAAGCGCTCCGAGTCCGGCATGGTCACCGACCCGATCACGATCCACCCGGACGCCACGCTCGCCGAGGCCGACGCGCTGTGCGGCCGGTTCCGCATCAGCGGTGTCCCGGTCACCGACCCCGCCGGCAAGCTGCTCGGCATCGTCACCAACCGTGACATGGCCTTCGAGAGCGACCGGGCGCGCCGGGTGCGCGAGGTAATGACGCCCATGCCGCTGGTCACCGGCAAGGTCGGCATCACCGGCGTCGAGGCCATGGAGCTGCTGCGCAAGCACAAGATCGAGAAGCTTCCGCTGGTCGACGACCAGGGTGTTCTCAAGGGCCTGATCACGGTCAAGGACTTCGTCAAGGCCGAGAAGTACCCGAACGCCGCGAAGGACTCCGAGGGCCGTCTGCTCGTCGGTGCCGCGGTCGGTGTCGCCGGTGACTCCTTCGAGCGCGCCCAGGCGCTGATCGAGGCGGGCGTCGACTTCATCGTCGTGGACACCGCGCACGGCCACTCCCGCCTGGTCGGCGACATGGTCGCCAAGATCAAGTCGAACTCGTCCGGCGTCGACGTCATCGGCGGCAACATCGCCACGAGGGACGGTGCCCAGGCGCTGATCGACTCCGGCGTCGACGGCATCAAGGTCGGCGTCGGCCCCGGCTCCATCTGTACGACCCGCGTCGTCGCCGGCATCGGCGTCCCGCAGGTCACGGCCATCTACGAGGCCTCGCTCGCCGCCAAGGCGGCCGGCATCCCGGTCATCGGCGACGGTGGCCTGCAGTACTCCGGCGACATCGCCAAGGCGCTCGTCGCGGGCGCCGACACCGTCATGCTCGGCTCGCTGCTCGCGGGCTGCGAGGAGTCCCCGGGCGAGCTGCTGTTCATCAACGGCAAGCAGTTCAAGTCGTACCGGGGCATGGGTTCGCTCGGCGCCATGCAGTCCCGCGGCGACCGCAAGTCGTTCTCCAAGGACCGCTACTTCCAGGAGGGCGTCGCCTCCGACGAGCAGCTGGTCCCCGAGGGCATCGAGGGCCAGGTGCCCTACCGCGGCCCGCTGCACTCGGTCGTCCACCAGCTGGTCGGCGGTCTGCGCCAGTCGATGTTCTACGTCGGCGGCAGGACGGTTCCCCAGCTGCAGGACAAGGGCCAGTTCGTGCGGATCACGTCGGCGGGCCTGAAGGAGAGCCACCCGCACGACATCCAGATGACGGTCGAGGCACCGAACTACAGCCGTAGCAAGTAGACGTCAGGCTTCCCGAGGGCGGCCCCGGAACCTCCGGGGCCGCCCTTGTCGTACCCGTCGGCGATACTGGAAGACGCTGAACGCATCAGGGAAAGGCCACAGACGTGACTGAGATCGAGATCGGGCGCGGCAAGCGCGGCCGGCGGGCGTACGCCTTCGACGACATCGCCGTCGTCCCCAGCCGCCGTACGCGGGACCCGAAGGAGGTCTCGATCGCCTGGCAGATCGACGCCTACCGCTTCGAGCTGCCCTTCCTGGCCGCTCCCATGGACTCGGTCGTCTCCCCGGCCACCGCGATCCGCATCGGCGAGCTCGGCGGCCTCGGCGTGCTGAACCTCGAGGGCCTGTGGACGCGCTACGAGGACCCGCAGCCCCTGCTCGACGAGATCGCCGAGCTGCCCACGGAGGCCGCCACGCGCCGTCTCCAGGAGGTCTACGCCGCTCCCATCAAGGAGGAGCTGATCGGGCAGCGCATCAAGGAGGTGCGCGACTCGGGCGTGGTCACGGCCGCCGCGCTCTCCCCGCAGCGCACGGCCCAGTTCTCCAAGGCGGTCGTCGACGCCGGCGTGGACATCTTCGTCATCCGGGGCACCACTGTCTCGGCGGAGCACGTCTCCGGTTCGCACGAGCCGCTGAACCTGAAGCAGTTCATCTATGAGCTCGACGTCCCGGTGATCGTCGGCGGCTGCGCGACGTACACCGCCGCCCTGCACCTGATGCGCACCGGCGCGGCGGGCGTCCTGGTCGGCTTCGGCGGCGGCGCCGCGCACACCACACGGAACGTGCTGGGCATCCGCGTCCCGATGGCCACGGCGGTCGCGGATGTGGCGGCGGCCCGCCGTGACTACATGGACGAGTCCGGCGGCCGGTATGTGCACGTGATCGCCGACGGCGGCGTCGGCTGGTCCGGCGACCTGCCCAAGGCCATCGCCTGCGGCGCCGACGCGGTGATGATGGGCTCCCCGCTGGCCCGCGCCACGGACGCGCCCGGCAAGGGCCACCACTGGGGCATGGAGGCCGTGAACGAGGAGCTGCCGCGCGGCAAGAAGGTCGACCTGGGCACGGTCGGCACTATCGAGGAGGTACTGACGGGGCCGTCGCACACGCCGGACGGCTCGATGAACTTCTTCGGTGCGCTGCGGCGGGCGATGGCCACGACCGGGTACAGCGAGCTGAAGGAGTTCCAGCGGGTCGAGGTGACGGTCGCGGACTCGCAGCACATGCGGTAGCCATCCCATCGGCGTTTGCGAAGGGCCGGTCACTCCGGGTGGGGTGACCGGCCCTTTTCTGTGCCCAAGTGGGCTTGGGTGGGGGCGCGTTGTGCCGGAAGGGGCGCGTGGTTGCGTTTGGGGCGAATGTGGGCTGAACGGGTGAAGTGAGTCGCTAGTGTCACTGATCGGCGACCCCTTCTCTTGGGGCGCCCCCTTCCAAGGAGATGTTCCGGACCCCGGCCCTCGGGGCCCGGCCCGAGCTCCAGACGGACCGCCTACCGGGTCTATGGGCGGCATCGTGGAAGGGGGCGCGCCCATGGGCCGTCACCGCAAGCCCACCCGCTGGGATCGCACTTGGCTTCGGCTGGTGAAGTTCCGGAGGAGGTGCATCTTGTGGTACTACGGACGGTGAGCGGCCGCCCCTATAAGAGTTAGGGGCGGACACCCGTAATCCGTTCGGAGCCCATCGCAGTACCCTCTGCGGTGGGCTCCACCTGTTCCACACGGTACCGGCGCAGCATGCCCCACGCCACCAACCCCGGCGGCTCACACCCCACGCGCCCCTCTTCACAACCGATGCGCCGCCCCCGTAGGCGCCGCCCCCCGCGTGTCGAGCAGCAGCTGCGCCTTCACCGACAGTCCCTGCAGGTCATATGTCCGATGCTGCTGAAGCAGGATCGTGAGGTCGGCCTCCGCGACCGCCTCGTACAGCGCGTCCGCGCGCGGTACCGGCCGGTCCAGGACGCCCCAGGACGCGACGTAGGGGTCGTGGTAGCTGATGGAGGCGCCCAGCTCCAGCAGGCGGATGGCGACCTCCTGGGCGGGCGTGGACTGCTGGTCGGCGAGGTCGGGCTTGTAGGTGACGCCGAGCAGGAGGATGCGGGCGCCGCGCACGGACTTGCCGTGCTCGTTGAGGAGGGTCGCGGCGCGCTGGATGACGTAGCGGGGCATCTGGCTGTTGACCTGCTGGGCCAGCTCGACCATGCGCAGGGTGCGGCCGGCGGGGCCGGTGAGGTCCTGCGGGACCGCGTGGCCGCCGACGCCGGGGCCGGGGCGGAAGGCATGGAAGCCGAACGGCTTGGTCTCCGCGCAGCGGATGACGTCCCAGAGGTCGACGCCCAAGTCGTGGCAGACGACGGCCATTTCGTTGACGAGGGCGATGTTGACGTGCCGGAAGTTGGTCTCCAGCACCTGCACCGTCTCGGCCTCGCGCGGGCCACGCGCGCGTACCACCTTGTCGGTGAGACGCCCGTAGAAGGCGGCCGCCGACTCGGTGCACGCGGGGGTGAGGCCGCCGATCACCTTGGGAGTGTTGGCGGGCGTGAAGTGACGGTTGCCGGGGTCGACGCGGCTGGGGGAGTAGGCCAGGTGGAAATCGCGTCCTGCGCGCATTCCGGAGCCCTCTTCGAGCAGCGGGCGCAGGACGTTCTCGGTGGTGCCCGGGGGGACGGGCGACTCCAGGATGACGGTGGTGTGCTGGCGCAGCTGTGCGGCCAGGGTGTGGGCGGCCGCCTCCAGCTGGCTCAGGTCGAGCCCGCCGTCCGCGCCGCGCGGGGTGGGCGGGCAGATGACGGCGGTGCGTACCCGGCCCAGGTCGGCCGGGTTGGTGGCGTGCCGGAAACCCCCCGAGAGCATCCGGCGCAGCTCGGCGGGACTGAGGGAGCCGGCCTCGGGCCCGGTCCGGTAGCCGATCGTGGCGATGCCGGCGGCGACCGCGGCCTTGGCCAGGGGCAGGCCGTACGGGCCTAGTCCGATGACGGCGAGATCTGCGGGCATGGCGTGGGCCGTCCTTCCCAATAACCGAAGCGGGACAGGTGCGCAACCCCTGTGGACAGGACGAGGGAGCGCAATGTCAGACTAGGAGTAAATATGACCGATTTGCTGCATTGAATGATCGCGTTTCCGGGAGTGTTGTCCACAGGCTGGGAGCGCGTGGTGGCTGAAGTCGGGCAACGCGGTCAGAATTTTGGGCATAGGGGGTACGAAGCGGGCTTCGCCCGACGGGTGCGGCCTACGCGACCGATGAGCGGGAGGCAGCGGTGAGGACAGCGACACTGGGGCCGGCGGAGCGCGCCGAGTCACTGGCGGCAATGGCCGAGCGCGAGCTGGACCTACTGGTCGTGGGCGGTGGCGTCGTGGGCGCCGGCACCGCACTCGACGCGGTGACCCGCGGACTGTCCACCGGCCTGGTCGAGGCCCGCGACTGGGCGTCGGGCACCTCCAGCAGGTCCAGCAAGCTGGTCCATGGCGGTCTGCGGTATCTGGAGATGCTCGACTTCGTGCTGGTGAGAGAGGCCCTCAAGGAGCGCGGGCTGCTGCTGGAGCGGCTCGCACCGCATCTGGTGAAGCCGGTGCCGTTCCTGTACCCGCTTCGGCACAAGGGCTGGGAGCGTCTGTACGCCGGTGCGGGCGTCGCGCTCTACGACGCGATGTCGATGGCCCGCGGTCATGGGCGGGGCCTGCCCCTGCACCGCCATCTGACCCGCCGTCATGCCCTGCGCGTCGCACCCGCCCTGAGGAAGGACGCGCTGGTCGGCGCGCTGCAGTACTACGACGCCCAGATGGACGACGCCCGCTATGTGGCCACCCTCGTGCGCACGGCGGCGGCCTACGGCGCGAAGGTCGCCAACCGCGCGCGCGTGACCTCGTTCCTGCGCGAGGGCGAGCGGGTCGTCGGGGCCCGGGTGCGGGACGTCGAGGGGGGCGGGGAGTACGAGGTCCGCGCCAAACAGATCGTCAACGCGACCGGTGTGTGGACCGACGACACCCAGTCGATGGTGGGGGAGCGCGGGCAGTTCCACGTGCGCGCCTCCAAGGGCATCCACCTGGTCGTGCCCAAGGACCGCATCCACTCCACGTCGGGGCTGATCCTGCGCACCGAGAAGTCGGTGCTGTTCGTCATCCCCTGGGGCCGGCACTGGATCGTCGGCACCACCGATACCGACTGGGACCTCGACAAGGCCCACCCGGCCGCGTCCAGCGCGGACATCGACTACCTGCTGGAACATGTGAACTCGGTGCTCGCGGTGCCGCTCACCCGGGACGACGTGGAGGGCGTGTTCGCGGGACTGCGGCCCCTGCTCGCCGGCGAGTCGGACGCCACCAGCAAGCTCTCGCGCGAGCACACCGTGGCCCACCCCGTGCCCGGACTCGTCGTCGTGGCCGGCGGCAAGTACACGACGTACCGGGTGATGGCCAAGGACGCGGTGGACGCGGCGGTGCACGGGCTCGACATGCGGGTCGCCGAGTGCGTGACGGAGGACATCCCGCTGCTGGGCGCGGAGGGCTACCGGGCGCTGTGGAACGCGCGGGCGCGGATCGCGGCGCGGACGGGCATTCATGTGGTGCGCGTGGAGCACCTGTTGAACCGGTACGGGGCACTCACGGAGGAGCTGATCGAGCTCATCGCCGAGAACCCCTCGCTGGGCCGGCCCCTGCAGTCCGCCGACGACTATCTGCGCGCCGAGATCGTGTACGCCGCCTCGCACGAGGGGGCACGCCATCTGGACGACGTGCTGACGCGGCGCACACGTATCTCCATCGAGACCTTCGACCGGGGCCAGCGGTGCGCGCGCGAGGCGGCCGAGCTGATGGCGCCGGTGCTGGGCTGGGACAAGGACCACATCGAGCGCGAGATCGAGCACTACCAGAAGCGGGTGGAGGCCGAGCGGGAGTCGCAGCGACAGCCGGACGACCTGACGGCGGACGCGGCGCGGTTGGGGGCGCCGGACATCGTGCCGCTGTAGTCCTGCCGAGCCTCGACCGCGTGGAGTCCTGGCCCGGGAGGTGGGCGCCGAGCGTGTCGACCTGGGCGAACATCACCCGAACGGGTGATCGGAGTCGGGATCTCTGCTCGAACCCTGGGCGTTCTACTTGGTGCGAGGGCAGAACTCGGCGGCGAGCAGCCGGGGCTCCAGGCCGGGATCTGCGATCGCCGTCGTGTTCACCCGGAAGGTCAGGACACGACGACCGCCGACGGTGGCCGCGGAGCGCACGTAGCTGCCGGAGATGCGCCCGTTGTGCCCCCATACGACGGTGCCGCAGCGCAGTTTCACGGGGAAGAGCCCCATGCCGTACGAGCCGTGTGCGGCACGGGTGTCGAGCATCTCGCGCAGCCCGCGCGGGGGCAGCAGTCGGCCGCCCAGCAGCGCGGCGTAGAAGCGGTCGAGGTCGGCGAGCGTGGTCACCAACTCGCCGGCCGCGCCGGCCACCCGCGGATCGAGTTCGGTGACATCGGTCCCGTCGGTGGCGTAGGCACGGCCGTGCGGATCGGGAAGAGAGGTGCGGGATCCAGGGAAGGAGGTGCCCGTCAGACGCAGCGGAGCGATGATGCGCCGTTCGGCCTCGGCGGCGTACGAGTGGCCGGTGACCTGCTCGATCACCAGGCCGAGGAGCACGTAGTCGGTGTTGGAGTAGGAGTAGCTGCCAGGGTCGGCAGGAGGGTGGGTGAGCGCGGTACGGACGGCTTGAAGCGGAGTGACGGGCACGGTGCCGTCTGTCGCGGCGGTGAAGTCGTACAGGCCGCTGGTGTGGGTCAGCAGGGAACGAAGGGTCAGCGCGCGCCCGTCGTTGCCCGCCCCGCGCACCAGGCCGGGCAGGTGCCGCTCCACCGGGTCGGACAGCGACAGCCGTCGCTCGGCGGCCAATTGCAGGACGACCGTCGCGATGAACGTCTTCGTCACACTGCCGGCGCGGAAGTGGTCGGTGCGGGCGATGCCTTGGCCTGCCCGGACGTAACGGAGGCCGCCGTCCTCGCGGGTGAGCAGGGCCGCGGCGGGAGCCCTGCCCCGGGTGACGAGCCGTGCGAGGAGGGCGTCCGTCGCCGGGGGCCCGGAGGTCGACGAGGCGGTGAGCACCGACGATGCGGTCGGGGACAGTTCCAGAAGCGCCGGCGCGAGCAGGCAGAGAAGGGTCAGGAGGACAGGGACGGCCGGCAGTGCCCGCGGCAGTGGTGTCGTCCGTCGCGCCACGCGGGTGCCTCCCCTCATCCCGGCTCATCATGCCGGGCGGCGGAACGCGCGGTTCATCGGGGCTAGGGCGGATCCGGACCCGGCGTTCGGCCCGTGCGGCCCGGTGGCGGGGCGAGAGGCACCCTGGGCGTTGGGCACTTGTCGGGTGAGAGACAATGGAGGCTCTGTCAGGGCGGGTTGTATGAGGGGACGCATGTCGGAGCCGGAGCGGGCGGGGACATCTCGTCAGGACACTCGTCAGGACGACCGTGAGCGTCTCCTCGCGGGGCGGTACCGGCTGGGCGGAGTCCTCGGCCGGGGCGGCATGGGCACGGTGTGGCGTGCCGTCGACGAGACGCTGGGGCGGACCGTCGCCGTCAAGGAGCTGAGGTTCCCGTCGAACATCGACGAGGAGGAGAAGCGGCGGCTGATCACGCGAACCCTGCGTGAGGCCAAGGCGATCGCGCGGATCCGCAACAACAGCGCGGTGACGGTGTTCGACGTGGTCGACGAGGACGACCGGCCGTGGATCGTGATGGAGCTCGTCGAGGGCAAGTCGCTCGCCGAGGTCATCCGGGAGGACGGCCTGCTCGAGCCCAAGCGGGCGGCCGAGGTGGGGCTGGCCGTGCTCGACGTGCTGCGCTCCGCGCACCGCGAGGGCATCCTGCACCGCGACGTGAAGCCGTCGAACGTCCTGCTGGAGTCCGACACCGAGCGGGTCGTGCTCACCGACTTCGGCATCGCCCAGGTCGAGGGCGACCCGTCCATCACCTCGACCGGCATGCTGGTCGGCGCGCCCTCCTACATCTCCCCGGAGCGGGCCCGCGGGCACAAGCCGGGCCGCGCGGCCGACCTGTGGTCGCTGGGCGGGTTGTTGTACGCGTCGGTCGAAGGTGTGCCGCCGTACGACAAGGGCTCCGCCATCGCCACGCTCACGGCGGTGATGACCGAGCCGCTGGAGGAGCCGAAGAACGCGGGGCCGCTGAAGGACGTCATCTACGGCCTGCTCACCAAGGACCCCGAGAAGCGGCTCGACGACGCCGGTGCCCGGGCGATGCTCAACGCCGTCATTCACGCGCCCGAGCCCAAGTCCGAGCCGGAGCCGGCGGACGCGACGAAGGTCGTGCCGCTGCCGCCGCAGCCCGGCGCGCCCGCGGAGAAGGGGCGTTCCGGGTCCGGAGGCAAGCGGGGTGAGGAGGCCGGGGAGCGGTTGCGCGGGGCGCTGCGTTCCGTGCGGAAGGCCGCCGTGGGTGCGGGGGCGGCCGGGGCGGCCGCCGGTCGTACCAAGTCCGTGAGTGAGAAGGACGATTCGGGGTCCGGCGGTGCGGCGGCCAAGTCGTCCGCCGAAGCGGGCGCAGCCGGAGCTTCGTCGGGGGCCGGGGCTTCGGGGCGGGGCTCCGGAGCCGGGAGCGGCGGTGTGGCCGCGGGTTCCGCGGCGAGTGCCGACGACAAGGCGGGCGCCGGCGCCGGTGAGCGGGATGCGACGGGCGGGAACGGGCAGGATGCGGGGCGGAGTTCGGGCTGGCCCGTGATGCCGCCGCCGGATCTGCCGGCGCGGCCCGTGCCGAGGGCGCCGCTGACCGATGTGGTGCCGAGGCGGACACTGGTGATCATCGCGGTGGTCGTGGCGCTGGCCGTGATCGGCGTGGTGCTGGCCATCGCGCTCCGCAGCGGCGATGACTCGACGGGTGCGGCGAGCGGAGGCGGGGCCAAGACCTCGGCCGAGGCGAGCGGCAGTGCCGACACCAAGAAGGACGGAAGCGGCGGTACCCGTACGGACGGTGACACCTCCGCGACGGGCGGCTCCGGGTCGGGGTCCGGTTCCGGCGCGGAGGGCAAGACGCCGAGCGCCGGGGCGAGCGCGACCGGGGGCAGCGGTGCGGAGGCGGGGTCCGGTGGCGACAGCGGGGCCGCCTCGACCCACAAGGGCGGCCAGGGGTACACGATCGGGCTGCCCGACGGGTGGAAGTTCCAGTCCACGGGGTCGGCGGGGGACCGGTTCACCGGGCCCGACGGGCAGAAGCTGCTCGTCGCCTGGACGTCCACGCCGCAGGACGACCCGGTCGCGGACTGGAAGAACCAGGAGCAGTACATGCAGCGCTCGCAGTACGAGCGCATCCGCATAGAGCAGGTGGACTACCGCGACTGGAACGCGGCCGACTGGGAGTTCACCTATGTCGAGGGCGGCACGAAGTACCGGACGATCGACCGTGGGTTCGTCGTGGACGACAGCCGCGGGTACGCGCTGATGTACTCCGCGAAGGCCTCCGGTTGGGACAGCGAGCTCCGCAAGGACACCTGGAAGACACTGACCGGTTCGTTCAAGCCGAAGTCGTGAAGTGAGCCGTTGCGGGTTTGGGCTCGTGACGGCGGGGATTGAGCCGTGAGATACGGCAAGCCCTCTTTGCGGGTTGCCTCCGGCACGTATCGTGAATGCCTGCGGACCGTGCGCATCCAGACGTGCGTCCGGAACGCGACGCAAGGCGAACGGAATTGACCAACCGGGCTGCCGGGGGAGGCAACGTGGACGACTATGCGGGTCGGGTGCTCGCCGACCGCTACCGCCTGCCGCTGCCGCCCTCCGACGAGTACGAACTCACCGAGACCCGCGCCTTCGACACCTACAGCGGTCAGGAAGTCCTGGTCCGGCAGGTGCCGTTGCCGGAGGTGGTCGAGGCCGAGGTGCTCGACGCCGAGGGGCTGCCCGACGGTTTCACCGCGCGGGACACCAGGGAGCGCGGGGCAGGGCGCGGGCCCTCGGCGCGTTCGAGTACGCGCCGGCCCAGTGACCCCGCCGTACGGCGGGCGGTCGAGGCGGCGCAGGCCGCGGCGCGGATCCCCGACCATCCACGGCTGGACCAGGTCTTCGACGTGTTCGCCGAGGGCGGCTCGTTGTGGATAGTGAGCGAGTTGGTGGCCGCGCGCCCGCTGGCCGCGCTGCTCGCCGAGCAGCCGTTGACGCCGTATCGGGCGGCCGAGGTCGCCTCCGACGTCCTGATGGCGCTGCGAGTGCTGCACGCGCACGGCTGGGTTCACCGGAACATCACCGCCCGCACGGTCCTCGTCTGCGACGACGGCCGGGTCATGCTGACCGGCCTCGCCGTCGGGGCCGCGGAGGAGGCGCTGTGCGGGTATGACCCGGTGCCGGTCGAGGACGGTGACGGGGGTGGCGGGGCGGCGGCCTTCGACGCCGGGCCCCCGGCTCCGGGTGGAGGCCCCGACGGTGTCGGTGGTTCGGATCCCGAGGCCGCTCGGCGGGCGGCGATCGAGGCGCGGACGGCCGGTGGCCTGCCGGTGCCCGCGGGCGACGCGGACAAGGGCGCGGGAGCCCCGGGGGCGGAACCGCGCGGAGCCGTGGAGACCGGCGGAGACATCAGGGCGGCGCGGGCGGGAGCCATCGCCGCGTATCGGGCGGGTGCGCGTGCCGCGGCCCGAGTGCAGGAGAGCGGGCAGAACGCACGCGTCGCGCTGCCGGGCGTCCGGCCGGCGCCCGGAGGCGGCCCCGTGCCCCAGGCCAACGGTGCCGCGCAACAGCCGTACGCCTCCGGTGACGGCCCCAGGACGCCCCCCGGGCAGATAGCCGACCCGTACGGCGTGCAGGCCACGTCCTGGCACGGCGCCGCGCCTCGTGGCGGGGTCGGCGGCACCCCGGTCGAGGAGGGCCGCGACCGCGCGGCACTGCCCCCCGCCGACCCTGCCGTCGGCGGTATCCCGGCGCTCGGACGCGGGGCGTCCCCGGCGGTCGGTTCCTCCGCTCAGGGCATCGCCGGTTTCCCCGACCACGGTGTCCCGGCTACCGGCGCCGGAGGCTTCCCCGCGCCCGGGGCCACAGGCTCCCCGGCCGCCGACACCCCGTCGAACCCGACCCGTTGGAACGACCTCGTCACCAGCACCCCCACCCGCCGGGGCCCCGCCACCGCGCTCGCCGCGGAGCGGGCCCGGCATGCGCGGATGGCCGTCGTCGGGCCTGTCACCGAGCGGTGGGCGCCGGAGCAGGCCGGGCCCGTGCACGAGAACTGGCAGCTCGCCGCGCCGATCGGACCCGCGACCGACCTCTGGGCGCTGGGGGCGCTGCTCTACCGGGCCGTGCAGGGACACGCGCCGTATCCGGAGGAGTCGACGGCCGAGTTGGTGCAGATGGTGTGCGCGGAGCCGCCCGCGTACGCCGAGGAGTGCGGGCCGCTCAGGCCGGTCGTGGAGTCGTTGCTGCGTCAGGACCCCACCGAGCGCCTCGACTTCGAGGAGCTCAGGGGATGGCTGCGCTCGCTGGTGCGGTCCGCGCCGGAGCCGGAGGCCGGTGCGCATGTCGTCGCCACCCCGCCCGTCGACCCCAACCGGCTGCCGATCGTCCGGCGCCGGGGCGAGCTGGTGCGCCGGCGGCGGGCCGGGCTGCCCGCCCACCACGGGCGGCACAAGCGGGCCAAGCAGGAGGCGCGTTCGCCGAGACGACTCGGCCGTACGTTGCTGGTGCTGGTGCTGCTCGGACTGGCCTCGGCGATCGCGTACGCCATGCTGTTCATGCCGAAGGCCGACCAGGGTGACGGCGCCACGGCCGACGCCGATCGCACCGGTGCCGCGGGCCAGGCCGATCAGGCGGAGCCCGAGCAGTCCGCCGAGGCGAGCAGTGAACCTCGGCCCGACCAGACCTCGCCTGAGTCCGGCAACAGCCCCTCGGAGTCGGCCGGTTCCACCGAGACACAGACCAACGGCCCAGAGGTGCCCGACGGTTTCACCCTGCGCAAGGACGCGGCCGGCTTCCAGGTGGCCGTGGCCAACGGATGGAACCGCACCTCGGAGAACGGGCGAGGACAGGTCGTGTACTCGCACGGTGACTTCGACCTCGTTCTCGTGCCGGGCCGGGACACCGCCGAGCAGTACGGCGATGACCCGATGGTCTACCAGCGGGAGCACGAGCGGGAGTTGCAGCCGTACCGCGACTCCAGCTGGGCCTCCTCCGGCGGGCTGAAGACCATTCAGGTCGGTGAGCGGGTCATGGCCGAGGGGCAGTTCACCTGGACCGACGACCAGGGGCGCGACCTGTTCGTACGCAATCTCGCGATCCTGGCCGACGGTCGGTACCACGTGGTGCAGATGCGCGGTCCGGGCGCCGAGCGGGACGAGGTGACGCGGCTGTTCGAGCAGGCGTCGGCGACGTATCAGGTCACCGGATGACTCCGGCCGCGGACACAGGGTGATGGTTGCTTCGAAATGCCGAAAGCGACAACCATCACAGTGCGGTCTCCTTGGCACCCCCGTGGTTCCGGTCGCGTCGGCCGGTCCTTAACCTGACCCTGTCAAGAGCATTGCGGGGCAACGTGAATCAGATGCAGGGCCAGCTCGTTTCGGGCCGCTACCGGCTCGCCGACGCGATCGGCAGCGGCGGTATGGGCCGTGTCTGGCGTGCGCACGACGAGGTGCTCCATCGAGCGGTCGCGATCAAGGAATTGACCGCCGCGCTCTATGTCTCCGAGAGCGATCAGGAACGGCTGCTCGCGCGCACTCGCGCCGAGGCCCGCGCCGCCGCCCGGATCAACCACTCGGCCGTCGTCACCGTGCACGACGTGCTGGAGCACGACGGCCGGCCGTGGATCGTGATGGAGCTGGTCGAGGGGCACTCGCTGGCCGACGCGGTCAAGGAGCGTGGACGGGTCGAGCCGTCCGAGGCCGCCCGGATCGGCCTGTGGGTGCTGCGGGCGCTGCGCGCCGCGCACTCCGCCGGGGTCCTGCACCGTGACATCAAGCCCGGCAACGTCCTGCTCTCCGCCGAGGACGGCCGCGTCCTGCTCACCGACTTCGGCATCGCCCAGATCGAGGGCGACACCACCATCACCCGCACCGGCGAGGTCGTCGGCTCGGTCGACTACCTCGCCCCCGAGCGTGTCCGCGGCCATGACCCGGGCCCCGCCTCCGACCTGTGGGCGCTCGGCGCGACGCTGTACACGGCCGTGGAGGGCCGCTCGCCCTTCCGTCGCACCTCGCCGCTGACCACCATGCAGGCGGTCGTGGACGAGGAGCCCACCGAGCTGCAGCACGCCGGAGCGCTCGCGCCCGTCATCACCGCCCTGCTGCGCAAGGATCCGGCCACCCGGCCCGGCGCGGCAGAGGCCGAGCAGATGCTGGCCGAGGCGGCGGAGGGGCGCAGGCCGAGCGCGGCGCAGGTGTACGTGCCGACCCAGCACAACCGGTACGTGCCGGAGGCGCGCACCGGGTCCGGGTACGCCGGGGCGCCCACGCCCACGGGGGCGCAGACGGCGGCGACCGGCACGCCGTACCCCCCGATGAACGGTCCGACGACGATCGGCCGGCCGTACGACACGGCAGGCACCGGCGGTACGCCCGCCCCGCCGCCCCGCAAGCGCCGTCGTCTGCGCACGCTCGCCCTCGTCGTCGCACTGGCCGCGATCATCGGCGGGGGCACCGCGGTGGTGCTGCAGAAATGGGGGCCGCAGGAAGGCGGCGGCGGCACCTCGGTCTCCTCCTCGCCCGACCCCACGGTGGACGAATCGCCGCGCCCGGCGGGCGGCGTTCCGGCGTCCTGGGTCCGCTATGAGGACCCGCTCGGCTTCAGCCTCTATCTGCCCAAGGGCTGGCAGCGGGAGGTGGTCGGCCCGGAGATCGACGGGCTCCAGCAGGTCGACTACACGCCCGACGGCGGCGAGCACTTCGTCCGGATCGCCGTCGACACCTCGCCCGACTTCGCGAACGCCTACGACCACATGGCGGACCTGGAAGACCAGTTGGGACGGAAGCTGGTCGACTACTCGACCGTGTCCCTGAAGCAGAACCTCTACCGCGACCGCGATGGCGCCCTGTGGGAGTACACGTGGAACGCGCTGGCCAAGGACACCCCCTTCCCCGGGCCGCGCCACGCGATCGACCAGGCGTACATCGACCGGGACGGCACGGAGTACGCGATCTACATGTCCACGCCCGAGGCGGACTGGACAGCCACGCGCAAGCAGTACACGTCGGTGCTCAAGGGCTGGCAGGCGAGCGGCTCCTGACGTCCCGTACGGGTCCTCCTGACGCTTTTGAAGTCGTTTGCTCCTTTGCATAGTTGGCCGATCGGCGCCCCGGAGTCGGCGCATCCGGTGGGGCATGATGGGGCCCATGGGGACCGAGGGCGCCAATTTCCGTGTGATCGCGGGGCGTTACCGCCTCGAGGCGACGCTCGGTCGCGGCGGCATGGGTGTCGTCTGGCGGGCCACCGACCAGTTGCTCGGGCGCAGGGTGGCCGTCAAGGAGCTCCCCCTCGACGATTCGCTCTCCGCGGCCGAGGCCCGGCACCAGCGCGAACGGACGTTGCGCGAGGCCCAGGCGGTGGCACAGCTCAGCCATCCGCACGTCCTCGTCGTCCACGACGTGGTCGAGGACGAGGAACGCCCTTACATCGTCATGGAGTTGATCAATGGCGACTCCCTCGCCGACCGGATCGCGACGCACGGCCCGGTGGACGCGCGGGAGGCCGCCCGTATCGGCGCCGACCTGCTGAGCGCGCTGCGCACGGCCCACGCGTCCGGCGTGCTGCACCGTGACATCAAACCGGCCAACGTCCTCATCGAGAACGGCACCGACCGCGTCGTCCTCACCGACTTCGGCATCGCCCAGGTTCCCGGCACCCCCACGCTCACCGAGTCCGGCTCCTTCGTCGGCTCGCCCGAGTACACCGCGCCCGAGCGGATGGCCGGCGCCGGGACCGGCCCCGCCTCCGACCTGTGGTCGGTGGGGGCGCTGCTGTGTGCGGCGCTGAGCGGTGAATCGCCGTTCCGGCGGGATTCGTTGAGCGGCGTCGTGCTCGCCGTGGTGTCCGACGAGATACGTCCGCCCGCTCAGGCGGCACCGATCCTGCCCGTCGTCCAGGGGCTGCTGGAGCGGGATCCGGGGCTGCGGCTGGAGGCGATGGACGCGGAGCGGATGCTGCGGGAGTTCCTGGAGACGGGGATCGACCTCGTGCCGAAACGGTTCAGCAGGGCGGAGCGCCCGTACTCGCCCCGGAGCGTGCTGGCCACCGTCGTGCTGGTCGCCGCGATGGCGGTGGTGGGGGTGTCGGCGGCGGCGCTGCTGGTGAAGGGGGGTGGGGACGGGGGTGTGGTGCCGACGAGTTCGGCGCCGGAGAGTTCGGTGAGCTCCTCCAGCGCTCCCAGCCGGTCTCCATCTCCCAGCAGATCTTCGTCCTCCAGTCAGTCTTCGTCCTCCACCGGGTCGCCGTCCTCCAGTCGATCTCCCTCCCTCAGCCGGTCCCCCTCTCCGGCCAGCCCTTCCTCCCCCAACCCGTCGCCCTCATCGAGCACTTCGGTCCCTGAACCCACCAACCCTGAATAAAGGGGAGATAAGCGGCGACCTGAGTCACGGGTCTGTGACCGGAAAGGGTTCCCGCTGGATGCCGAAGCCCTCGCCGCGATATGGATGGAGCCATGAGCAGCAACGGGGGAGCCCCTTATCGGTCCGACGAGCCGACGAGTTTCGAACTGCAACCGCCGCAGTCGAACCCGTCCGCGCACGTCCCGCACCCGGACAATCCGTATGCGACGCCCGCCGGATCCGTACCGCAGCAGACGGCGCCCGCCCAGTCCGCCGCGCCCGCTCCACCCACCCCCGACCCCGGCACCGGACGTCTGGTCGTCGACCGCTACCGGCTGCTCGCCAAGCTCGGGCACGGCGGCATGGGCACGGTCTGGCGGGCCAAGGACGAGACGGTGGACCGTGAGGTCGCCGTCAAGGAGCCCCGCGTCCCGGATCACCTTCCCGAACGTGAACGCGCCAACGCCTACGAGCGGATGCGCCGCGAGGCCCGCGCCGCGGCCAGGCTCGATCACCCGGCGGTCGTGAACGTGCATGACGTTGCAGTCGTGGACGGCCGGCCGTGGATCGTGATGGAGCTGGTGCAGGGCCGTTCGCTGGGCGACGCGCTGCAGGAGGGCACGCTCGGCGCCCGCGACGCGGCGAGAATCGGCCTCGAAGTGCTCGGCGCGCTGGAGGCCGCGCACGCGGCGGGCATCCTGCACCGTGACGTGAAGCCGGACAACGTCCTCCTCGGCCGCCATGACCGCGTCGTCCTCACCGACTTCGGTATCGCCCAGATCGAGGGCGAGACCAATCTGACCGACACCGGCGGCTTCGTCGGCTCGCCCGAGTACATCGCGCCCGAGCGGGTGCTGGGTCAGCGCCCGGGACCGGCGAGCGACCTGTGGTCCCTGGGCGTCGTGCTGTACGCGGCGACCGAGGGCGTCTCGCCGTTCCGCCGAAGCAACACCCCGGCGACCCTCCAGTCGGTCCTCAACGCCGTGCCCGCACCGCCCGCCTCCGCGCAGGGCCCGCTCGCCGAGGCCATCAACGGCCTGCTGCAGAAGGACCCGGCGCGCCGCCCGAACGCCGCGCAGACGCGAGCCCTGCTGGAACAGGCGGCCAATCCGCCGACGCCGGCGACCACGCAGGTCGTACGGATACCCGAGGGCGTCCAGGGCGGCATCCGACTGGGGCGCAAGGCGTTGCTCGGGATCGGCGCGGCTGTCGTCGCCGGGGCGGTGGCGGCATATCTGGTGATCGCCGACCCGTTCGCGGGGTCGCTGCCGGACGGCTGGACGAAGCGGGTACACCCGAAGCTGGGAGTGACGCTGCAGGTGCCCGCGACCTACCAGGTCGGCAGGCCGGACGCCGATGACACGGAGAAGAACTGGGTCACCTACTCCGACTGGAGCGGCAGCGTCTGGATCAGGGTGAGGCTGGCCAGGAAGTCCGAGGACACCTCGAACGAGATCAAGAACTCCGCCGCGGCCGAGATGTACGCCGACAACGAGGAGTTCAAGGAGCAGGGCAGCTACGACCTCGCCATGCCCAAGGGCCCCGACACGGACCCGGAGCAGACCACGTACCAGGGCAGGCAGTCGGCGGAGAACACGATCACGTACGACACCAACGACACCGAGAACCCTCGCCCCCGCGAGCTGAAGCTCTTCTACTACAAGACCTCGGCCGGCGACATGTACAAGGTGACGATCAGCTACCCCGGCAAGGGAGACTTCACCGACCGGGGACGTGAGGTGGCGCGCACGACCATCGCGAACCTGGACATCGGCAAGCTCTGAACTGGCGAAGTCCCCACCTCGCAGGGTAGGCATGGGACATGAGCGATGACGGTGGCGGCACCGGACCCAACGGGCGTGTGATCGGCGGGCGTTACCGCCTGGTCGAGCGCATCGGCTCCGGAGGGATGGGCACCGTCTGGCGGGCGCTCGATGAACTGGTGGACCGTGAAGTCGCCGTCAAGCAGCCGAGGCTGCCGGGCGACCCGGAGGACGCCGGTCATCAGCGGGCCTCCCATCGGCTCCATCGTGAGGCCCGCGCCGCCGCCCGGGTGGACCATCCCGCCGCCGTCTCCATCCATGACGTCGTCGTGGAGGACGGACTGCCCTGGATCGTCATGGAGCTGGTCCGCGGCGAGTCCCTGCACGAGGTCCTCCAGCGCGGCCCGGTGGAGGCGTCCGAGGCCGCCCGCATCGGCCTCGCCGTCCTCGGCGCCCTGCGTGCCGCGCACGCGGTCGGCATCGTCCACCGTGACGTCAAGCCCGCCAACGTGCTGCTCGGCGCCCATCGCCGGGTCGTACTCACCGACTTCGGCATCGCCCACATCCAGGGCGAGGAATCCCTCACGGTCAGCGGCGAGTTCATCGGCTCGCTGGAGTTCATCGCACCCGAGCGGATGTCCGGCCGGGGCGCCGGCCCCGCCTCCGACCTGTGGTCCCTGGGCGTGCTCCTGTACGCCGCCGTGGAGGGCTGGTCGCCCTTTCGCCGTACGACCCTGGAGTCCACGCTCGCCGCGATCCTCGCCGCCGATCCGCCCGAGCCCAAGCAGGCGGGGCCGCTGGGGTCGCTGATCGTGCGGCTGCTGGAGAAGGACCCCGACCTGCGGCCCGGTGCCGAGGAGGTCGGTGCGGCGCTGGAGGCGGTGGCGGAGGGTTGGCCGGCGCCGGCGCTCTCCGGCGGGTCGGCGGTGACGGGGCCGCAGGACGCTTCCGGGTTACGGGAGTTCGCGGAGGACTCGGGGACGGTACGGCTGGGGCAGGGGGCGGCGTCCGAAGCGCCGGGCGAGCCGAAGTCGGACCATGAGCACGGGTCCGAACCGGCCACGGGCGCGACTTCCGAACCAGCCACCGGTGGGACTCCCGAACCCGCCACGGGAGCGAGTCCCGAACCGCCAACCGTCTCGACGACCCCCACGAAACCCCAGCGCCGCTCCCGGCTGCTCCGCCCCGCCCCCGTCGCCGCGCTCGCCGTCCTCCTCGTGGCCGGTACCTGGTTCACCACCTCCCGCGTCCTCGCCGACAAGGGCGACGAGGTCAAGGAGATGAACCCGGTCTACACCTCGGCCCCCCTGGCCCCCGGGTCCACGCCGGCCTCCACCGCCACCACCCCCACCGCCCCCAAGTGGATCGCGCATCGCGAGAAGGACATGGACGCAGTCCTCTCCCTCCCGCCCGAGTACAAGGAGGCCGCGCGGGAGGGCAGCGCCGCCGACCCGCCCCGGCTGGTCGTCTACGACATCGGCCTCGTCCAGGTCCGCCTCACCCAGTGGGACAAGGCACCCCGCCCGCTGCTGGACCAGGCACAGGAGGCGCACGACACCTGGGACAGCTACAACCACGACGCGAGCACCCAGGCCACCCGCACCACCTTCAAGGGCTATGACGCGGTCCTTTCCGACACCACCTACGACATGGAGGAGTCCCCGAGCCGCGTCATGCAGCTGATCGTCGTCACCGGTGACGACCGCATGTACGAGCTGCGCGTCGACATGCCCAAGGGCACGCCCACGGAGAAGAAGGGGACGGCGGTCTTCAAGGGCGCCCGTGACCGACTTGAGATCGGACCGGACTGACCGTCACCCGATCTCCGTTGGCAACGGCCTGATCAGCGCGTTTGTTGCCAGTGGACACTGGCACCATGTGAGCACTCCGTGAATCCGCGTTACCGACGGGTACACAAAGCCTCCGCTCCGGCATACTCTGCGCCTCATGACGGACGCGCAGGCCCCGGCCAAGACCGGCACCAACCCTCTCGCCCCCGCCCCGCAGGGCGCCCGTACCGCTGCCGACGTGGTCACCCCCGAGCTGGTGGCCCAGCTCACCAAGGGCGTGGTCGGTTCCGGCCGGACCGCGAACCACACGCCGTTCACCGGCGAGAAGCTGGCCGACCTGCCGGAGTCGACGCCCGAGGACGTGGCGAAGGCCTTCGAGTCGGCCCGCAAGGCTCAGGCCGTCTGGGCGCAGGTCCCGGTGCGGCAGCGCGCCGCGGTCCTGCTCCGCTTCCACGACCTGGTGCTGGAACGGCAGGCCGAGGTCCTCGACCTCATCCAGCTGGAGACCGGCAAGGCCCGTCTGCACGCGCACGAAGAGGTGCAGGCCGTCGCCGTCGCGGCCCGTCACTACGGCCGTAAGGCGCCCGCCTACCTCAAGCCCAAGCGGCACGCGGGCGCCGTGCCCACGCTCACCCGCGTCACCGAACTGCGTCACCCGCGCGGTGTCGTCGGCCAGATCGCCCCCTGGAACTACCCGCTGGAGCTGTCCGTCGGTGACGCGCTCCCGGCATTCGTCGCGGGCAACGCGGTCGTGATGAAGCCCGACACGGAGACCTGCCTCACGGCGCTGTGGGCGCGCGACCTGCTGATCGAGTCCGGACTGCCCGCCGACGTCTTCCAGGTCGTCCTCGGCGAGGGCCCGGTCGTCGGCCCCGAGGTCGTCAAGCACGCCGACTACGTCTCCTTCACCGGCTCCACCAACACCGGCCGCCAGGTCGCGCAGGGCGCCGCCGCCCGGCTGGTCGGCGTCTCCCTCGAACTGGGTGGCAAGAACGCCATGCTGGTCCTTGAGGACGCCGACGTGGAGAAGGCCGCCGCGGGCGCCGTCCGCGCCTGCTTCTCCTCCGCCGGTCAACTGTGCATCTCCATCGAGCGGTTGTACGTCCACGAGTCGATCGCCGATGCCTTCGTCGAGCGCTTCGCCGCCCGCACCAAGGCGATGCGGCTCGGCACGTCCCTGGCGTACGGCGCCGACATGGGCTCCCTGGTCGGCGAGCGGCAGCTGGAGACGGTCACCCGGCATGTGGAGGAGGCCGTCGCGAAGGGCGCCAAGCTCGTCGCGGGCGGCACGGCCCGCCCGGACATCGGCCCGTACTTCTTCGAGCCGACGATCCTCGACGGTGTCGAGCCGGCGATGACCGTCTGCTCCGAGGAGACCTTCGGCCCGGTCGTCTCCATCTACCGTTTCAAGACCGAGGACGAGGCGGTCGAGCACGCCAACTCCACGCCGTACGGCCTCAACTCGTCGGTCTGGACGAAGGACGGCGGCCGTGGCCGCGCGGTCGCCGCCCGACTGCGCACCGGCACGGTCAACGTCAACGAGGGCTACGCCCCCGCGTACGGCAGCGTCCAGTCGCCCATGGGCGGCATGAAGGACTCCGGCCTCGGCCGCCGGCACGGCTCCGAGGGCATCCTCAAGTACACGGAGGCCCAGACGGTCGCGCAGCAGCGACTGCTGCCGATGGCGCCGTCGCTGGGCATGGACGACGAGAAGTACGCCCAGTTCATGAGCCGCAGTCTGAGGCTGATGAAGACCTTGCGGTTCAAGTAGAAACACCCGTTCTCAACGAGGAGAGCATGTGCCACAGGACACCTATGACTACGACGTGATCGTCGTCGGATCGGGCTTCGGCGGCTCCGTCACGGCCCTTCGTCTCACCGAGAAGGGCTACCGCGTAGGTGTCCTGGAAGCCGGCCGCCGCTGGACCCGCGAAACCCTCCCCAAGAACTCCTGGGACCTCAAGAACTACCTGTGGGCACCCAAGTTCGGCATGTACGGCATCCAGCGCATCCACCTGCTGGGCAACGTCATGGTGCTGGCGGGCGCCGGCGTCGGCGGCGGCTCCCTCAACTACGCCAACACCCTCTACGTACCGCCGAAGGCCTTCTTCGACGACCCGCAGTGGCGTGACATCACGGACTGGCAGGAGGAGCTGAAGCCGTACTACGACCAGGCCCAGCGCATGCTCGGCGTACGGCTCAACCCGACGATGACCCCGTCCGACGTCCATCTGAAGGCGGCGGCCGAGCGGATGGGCGTCGGCGACAGCTTCCACATGGCGCCGGTCGGCGTGTTCTTCGGGGACGGCAAGGACGCCGAGGGGGAGGCGAAGGCCGAACCGGGCAAGGAGATCGCCGATCCCTACTTCGGCGGGGCCGGCCCGGCGCGCAAGGCGTGCACGGAGTGCGGTGAGTGCATGACGGGCTGCCGGCACGGCGCGAAGAACACGCTGAACGAGAACTACCTCTACCTGGCCGAGAAGGCGGGCGCGGTCGTCCACCCCCTGACCACGGTCGTCTCGATCACCGACGACTCGCAGGGCGGCTACGCGGTGGCCACCCTGCCGACGGACCGCAAGAAGGGCGGGGACCGGCTGTTCACGGCCCGCCGGGTGGTGGTCGCGGCCGGTACCTACGGCACCCAGACCCTCCTGCACCGGATGAAGGCCGGCGGCCAGCTGCCGCACCTCTCCCCGAAGCTGGGCGAGCTGACCCGCACCAACTCCGAGGCCCTGGTCGGCGCGCAGACCGACAACCGGCGCTACCGCCGGGCCACGGGCGAGCCGAAGGTCGACTTCACGCGCGGAGTCGCCATCACGTCCTCGATCCACCCGGACGAGAACACCCACATCGAGCCGGTCCGCTACGGCAAGGGCTCCAACTCGATGGGCGGCCTGTCGATCCTCCAGGTCCCCTATGCGGAGGGCTCCTCGCGGGTCGCGGGCTGGCTGGCGAACGCGGTCCGGCACCCCATGATGCTGCTGCGCTCCCTGTCCAACCGCCGCTGGTCGGAGCGGACCATCATCGGCCTGGTGATGCAGTCGCTGGACAACTCGCTGACGACGTATCTGAAACCGGACGGCGTCGGCAAGGGCCTGCTGACGGCACGGCAGGGCCACGGGGCCCCCAACCCCAAGCAGATCAAGGCCGCTTCGGAGGCCGCGTCGGTCATAGCCGCCGACATCAACGGCTTCGCCGGCTCCAACGTCGGCGAACTCATGGGCACCCCGCTCACCGCGCATTTCCTCGGCGGCTGCCCGATCGGCGACTCGCCCGAGACCGGCGTGATCGACCCGTACCACCGGCTGTACGGCCACCCCGGGATCTCGGTCGTCGACGGGGCGGCGGTGTCGGCCAACCTGGGCGTGAACCCGTCCCTGACGATCACGGCACAGGCCGAGCGGGCGATGTCGTACTGGCCCAACAAGGGCGAGGCCGACCCGCGTCCGGCGGCGGGAGCGGCGTACGAACGTCTGAAGCCGGTCGAGCCGCAGTCGCCGGTGGTGCCGGCGGAGGCGTTCGGGGCCTTGAAGCTGCCGTTCCTTGGGATGCCGGCGATGCCGCCGAAGAAGTAGGCACGCGGCCGAACGACCGGACCGAACACAGAGAAGGACCTGCGCCCCCCTCCGAGCGCAGGTCCTTCTCTTTCTTGCGTGTAGCTCTGCTGAGGCTTAGGCCTCGGCACCGACCCTGCGGCGCTTCATCGCGAACACGACGCCGGCACCGGCGACGATGGCGATACCACCGACGGTGCCGAGAATCGGCAGGTTGGAGCTGGAGCCGGTCTCGGCGAGGCTGCCGGTGACGTCGACCTCGTTGACGTCGGAGATGGGCTGCTGGCCGCCGGTCTGCGGCTTGGCGTCCTCCGGGTCACCCGGGTCGGAGCCCGCGGCGAGGATGTCGAAGAAGTAGACCCAGCCGTTCGGGTCGTCGGCGAGCCAGCAACCGTCGGCGTCCGAGTACTGCGCGAAGCCGCCGGTGAGACCGATGGCGTCGGGCACCTTGCCGCTGACGCTCAGCCGCAGCTTGAACGACGTGGACTGACCGGCGTCGAGTCCGAACGCGGTGAAGGTCGCGCCCTCACCGGCGGCGTCGGCGAGGGTCTGCCAGGTGCCGGCCTGCTTGTCGAAGACCTGGACCTTGATGTCGCCGGAGTAGTCCTCGGCGTCCCAGCCGACCGCGGCGACGCCGATCATCGGCTTGATGTTCTTGATGGCCTCGTCGCCGGAGTTGGACACGTCGAACGAGAAGTTGGTCCAGCCGCTGCCCGCGACGACCGTCTCGGGCAGGCCCGACAGACCGCTGTGCAGGTCGGCGCTGAGACCGACCTCCTCCTCGTCCGCGTCCTCGCAGAAGTCGACCTCCTCCGGGGCGCTCTCGCTCGCGCTCGGCGAGGGGGAGGTGGAGGCGGCCGGGCTGCTGTCCTCGGCGGCCGGGGTGGACTCGTCGGCGGCCGGGGTGCTCTCGTCCGCGGCGGGGGTGCTCTCGTCCGCGGCCGGCGTGCTGTCCTCGGCGGCCGGGGTCGACTCGTCGGCGGCGGGCGTGCTGTCCTCGGCCGCGGGGGTGGTGTCCTCGGCGGCAGGCGTGCTCTCCGACACCGTCGGCGTCGCAGTCTCGTCGTCCGTGGCGAACGCGGCCGGCGCGGACAGCAGCGCGATCGGCGCTATGACAGCCGTCGTGGCTGCGGCGGCCAGTGCGCGGCGAAGCTTCATGAAGACCTCGAAAGTCCGGAGTGCTGCGACACCGCAGCACGCGCTATAGGGAGGCCTCCGCGTGTGGGGCGCGGGTGTGGCCGTTGTTTCGCAGGGTTGGATCGGTGACGGCTGTGAATGGTTGTGCCTTCACTAACAGATTTTTTATGTGCGCTGCGTCACATGGGCGATGATCCGTTCGGTGGCTACGAACTGACGTACGCTCAGCGGCCGACAGCCCCCTGAGAGGAAGCGCACACCGCCGTGACCGACAAGCCGTCCGAAGGGCACAGACCGGAGCCCGAGGGCTCGTCCATACCGGACGAGGCATGGGAGAAGTTCGTCCAGGACGCCGCGCGCGACCGGGACTCCGTACCGAAGGAACCGTCCGCACGGGCCCGGATGGTCACCGAGCGCCTTCGGCAGCAGGACGCCCGGGGCGAGACGCCCGAAGGATGGCGAACCGGCCCCGCCTGGCAGGAGATGAACGGGCGGGCCGCCCGGCGCCGTCGCCGGTGGGCGATCGTCGGAGTACCTCTCGCCGTCGCCGTTGCCGTCGTGGCGCTGCGGCCCTCGCTGATTCCCGGCGATCCGTTCGGCACGGCCACCGCGTCGCCGAAGGGCGCGGCCGCGTCGCCTCTCCCGGCGGAGACCACCGCCCCGACGGCCGCGCCCGGCGCGGCCGATCCCGCGATCCCCACCAGGGCCAGGCCGTTCGCCGGCTCGCCGGCCGAACGCTGGGCCGAGGGCGAGGCCGGCATCGCACTGCCCAAGGCCACCCAGGTCGGCTCGCTGTCCAAGGGACAGGTGGAGCAGGCACTGCAACAGACCAGAAAGCTCCTGGTCGACGCCAACCTCGACCCGGCCACTCTGCGCGGCGAACGGCCGGAAACCGCCCTCGGTGTCATCGAGCCCCGCCAGACGGAGCTGCTCGATCTGCTGACCACCGCGCTGCGCAAGCCGGACAAGGACCACGATCCCCTGTGGATGTTCAGCCGCTTCGACCCCGCCGAAGTACGGCTCGCCGGTGATGCCGTCAAGACGCGCGGGCGCATGACGTTCAAGGCGGGTGAGCATGCCTCCGTCGTCGTGCACGCCGACTACACCTTCGTCTACCCACTGGCCCGCGAGGGTTCGACCGAGGTGGCCCGCACGATCATCCGCCGGGTTCTCGACGTGGAACTCTCCGACCCGGCCAAGTACCAGGTCACTCCGGGGAAGATCACCGTCCAGCGCTACGACCAGGAGATCGGCAACTCGGCCTGCTCCGTGTACGACGGATATCTGCACCCGGAGTTCGACTCGTCGATGCCCACCGGCGCACCCGCCACCGGTCCGACGACCGACCCGTACGACCGCAGCAAGGACATCGACGCGGACCGGGTGGAGGGGTGCGGCACCGTCTCCCGCACTTGACGCATGGGGCGCCCGGACAGGAGAAGGGCCCCGCAGGACGGAGCCGCGGGGCCCTTCTTTGGTCAGCACCGACGTCAGGGCAGCGTCGGTGCCTGGGAGCGGCGCCGGGGGGTTGCGCCGCTGGTCCTGTTGCCGCGTTCCGTCTCTGCGGACGCGCGGCGGGCAACGTATGGTCTCGACCTCTGGCAGTGCGGCGACGCACGACCGGACCGAGGCAAGATGGGTGTCCGGGGCGGGACTTGAGCCGGTCAGGCGTGGGACGACAGCGCCTGCGGCCGTGGGACTTGGGGCTTTTCTACGCATCGTGCTGGACGGGCGCGGCCACCGCAACCGTTCGACCCGGCCTTGTACTCCCTCTTACCCTTCCGCCGGCCGGCCCCGGGCGTCCCCGGAGCCGACCGTTCTCTTGGGTGACCGGGCTGCTGTCCCCTGCCGTCCGGTCACTTTCCTGGAGCGAGGTCCCACGGCGCACGGTGTGATCCGTCCGCCTCATCGCTCCAAGCGAGCCACGCGTGGTTCTTCGGGCCCGCCCCTGGCTGGCACGGACACCGGTACCAACGAAGCGGTGCGGGAGGCGTCACGCGCCGTACGAGTGAGAGGGGTGCCGAACTCAGATGCGACCGCGGCACAGTTCGAGCAGCGTCATGGCGAGAGGCGTGCCCGGCTTGCCCAGCGCCTCGCTGTAGTGGTGGAGGATCTCCATCTCGCGGGAGAGGTTCACCCGCCGGCCGCCCGAGGTGATCCGCGCCTCCTGGATCACCGCCGAGACGGCCATACGTTCCTGGATCAGGCCGATGATCCGGTCGTCGAGTGCGTCGATGCGTTCACGGGCGCCGGTGATCACGTCGGCGGCCTCGGGGGTGTGGGCGCCGGTCTGCTCGGCGGTGGTGGCGGTCATGCGGGGCTCCTGTAAGGGGTGGGGTGCCCCGGTGCGACAGGACCCGGAAACGCCAGACGCCCCGGGCCTTGTCGGCCCGGGGCGCCTGGGAAGTCGCTTGTCAGTTGCTCAAGCAGCACGACCATGGCAGCCGGCGGGCCGGGTGCCATAGGTAAAGAGGAAGGTCGCGTACGTGAGCATGGGGTCAGTATGCCGTGCCGTCCCGGGGTGTCCAAGCCGGTTCGCATCCTGAGACGGGGCTTGCCCCGGAGGGGGTCCCGCGGATCCCGGTAGACTCGGCCCCACACACACCTCGCTCACCGCCGGAAGGCAACCCGTGTCATCAGCGAACCCCGCAGCCGCCCCCGACACCGTCCTGGTCGTCGACTTCGGTGCGCAGTACGCCCAGCTCATCGCCCGTCGCGTCCGCGAGGCCCGGGTCTACAGCGAGATCGTGCCGAGCACCACGCCGGTCGCCGAGATGCTCGCCAAGAACCCGGCGGCGATCATCCTCTCCGGCGGCCCCTCGTCCGTGTACGAGACGGGCGCCCCCCAGCTGGACCGCGCCCTCTTCGAGGCCGGCGTCCCCGTCTTCGGCATGTGCTACGGCTTCCAGCTCATGGCCCAGAGCCTGGGCGGCACGGTCGACAACACCGGCTCCCGCGAGTACGGCCGTACCGATCTCCACGTCTCGAAGTCGTCCTCCACCCTGTTCGAGGGCACCCCGGCCGAGCAGCACGTGTGGATGTCGCACGGCGACGCCTGCTCCGCCGCCCCCGAGGGCTTCACGGTGACGGCCTCCACGGACGTCGTCCCGGTCGCCGCCTTCGAGAACGACGAGCAGAAGCTGTACGGCGTCCAGTACCACCCCGAGGTCATGCACTCCACGCACGGCCAGCAGGTGCTGGAGCACTTCCTGTACCGGGGCGCGGGCCTGAAGCCGGACTGGACCACCGGCAACGTCATCGAGGAGCAGGTCGCGGCCATCCGCGAGCAGGTCGGCGACAAGCGCGCCATCTGCGGGCTGTCCGGCGGCGTGGACTCCGCGGTCGCGGCGGCGCTGGTCCAGAAGGCCATCGGCTCCCAGCTGACCTGCGTGTATGTCGACCACGGTCTGATGCGCAAGGGCGAGACCGAGCAGGTCGAGAAGGACTTCGTGGCCGCGACCGGCGTACAGCTGAAGGTCGTGGACGCCGAGGAGCGGTTCCTCAAGGCGCTGGCCGGGGTCTCCGACCCCGAGGAGAAGCGGAAGATCATCGGCCGCGAGTTCATCCGGGTCTTCGAGCAGGCCCAGGCCGAGATCATCGCGGACGAGGGCCCGGCGGTGGAGTTCCTGGTGCAGGGCACGCTGTACCCGGACGTGGTCGAGTCCGGTGGCGGCACCGGCACGGCGAACATCAAGTCCCACCACAACGTGGGCGGTCTGCCGGAAGACCTCGAGTTCCAGCTGATCGAGCCGCTGCGCAAGCTGTTCAAGGACGAGGTGCGGATGGTCGGCCAGGAGCTCGGGCTCCCGGACGAGATCGTCCAGCGCCAGCCGTTCCCGGGCCCGGGCCTGGGCATCCGTATCGTCGGCGACGTGACCAAGGAGCGGCTCGACCTTCTGCGTGAGGCCGACGCCATCGCCCGCGAGGAGCTCACGGCGGCCGGCCTCGACCGGGACATCTGGCAGTGCCCTGTGGTGCTGCTCGCGGACGTCCGCAGCGTGGGCGTGCAGGGCGACGGCCGGACCTACGGCCACCCGATCGTCCTGCGCCCGGTCTCGTCCGAGGACGCGATGACCGCCGACTGGTCGCGGCTGCCGTACGAGGTGCTGGCGAAGATCTCGACCCGGATCACCAACGAGGTGCGGGACGTCAACCGAGTCGTCCTCGACGTGACCTCGAAGCCGCCGGGGACGATCGAGTGGGAGTAGGCCCCATGGGCCTTACGGGCCCTAGGAGCGCTTGACCGTGCGCAGGGGCTTGCCGGGCTTCCAGCTCTGGACGACCAGGTACTTGTCGTCCTCGACATAGGTCCTGACGACCTCGGTCAGCTCGGTACGGAAGAGGTGGAACGGCTCCGGCGGTTCCACCTCTTCCGTGTACGCGGCCTTCACCTTCCGATCCTCGACCTCGATCGCCCGCCCGGAGATCCGCACATCGCCGCCGCCCATGGACTGGCCCTCCCCGGGGTTCGCCTGGAGCGCGAAGCGCGGGTCGCGGCGCAGGTCGAGGGCCTTGAGCGAGTTCGGCATCATGCCGAGCCACAGCTCGCCGTTCAGGAAGCGGACCTCCAGGCCGGTGGTGCGCGGGGAGCCGTCCTTGCGGAGGGTCGCGAGGATGTGGTGGGTGAAGGCGCCGAAGCGTTCCTCGGCGGTGCGGGCGAGGTCCGGTTCCGCCTCGGTGAAGGAGGCCCAGTTCACTGTCATACGGTGAGTGTCGCGCCGATACCCGACATCTGCTGTCTGGTTTCCACCGCCCGTAGAACGCCGTCCGGGCGGGATCTTTACAGAACAGCTCTGTTCTCCTGCGCTGACCGACGGTAACTTCCGCCCCGTAAGCAACCCAGTGCTGGAGGACATATGCACGGGACGCCCCTCGGGCCCACTCCGCCCTCGCCGCTGCCGACCGACCGGCTGCGGTTCGCGATGCCGCCGATGCACGAGTCCCTCGACGACGAGCGCCGGCATCGCAAGGAACGGCTGGCGGGCGCGCTGCGGATCTTCGGGCGGCTCGGATTCGAGGACGGGGTCTCCGGGCACATCACCGCGCGCGACCCCGAGTTCAGCGACTGCTTCTGGGTCAATCCGTTCGGGATGCCGTTCAAGCACGTCACGGTCAGCGACCTGGTTCTCGCCAACTCCGAGGGGCAGGTGATCGAGGGCCGCTATCACGTCAACCAGGCCGCCTTCACCGTCCACTCCCAGGTCCACGCCGCCCGCCCGGACGTCGTCGCGGTCGCCCACTGCCACTCGGTGCACGGGCGCGCGCTCGCGGCACTGGGGGAGCTGCTCGACCCGATCACCCAGGAGAGCTGCGCCTTCTACGAGGACCACGCCCTCTACGACGCCTACTCGGGGGTCGCCGTGGACGCCCTGGAGGGCCGCCGCATCGCGTCCGCGCTCGGCTCCCGCAAGGCCCTCGTCCTGCGCAACCACGGGCTGCTGACCGTCGGAGACTCGGTGGACGCCGCGGCCTGGTGGTTCCTGTCGATGGAGCGGTCCAGCCAGGTGCAGCTGACCGCCAGAGCGGCGGGACGCCCGGTGCTGATCGAGCATCGGCAGGCGGTGGCCACGCGGGAGCAGTTGGGCGGGGATCTGGTGGCGTGGATCAACTATCAGCCGATGTGGCAGGACGTGAGTCGGAGCGAGCCGGATCTGCTGAGCTAGTGAGGCGGCGGGGCGGCGGGGTCGGTGATCAGAAACCGCGCAGGACGACCGCCTTCGTCATCGCGAACTCCTCGTCCGTGAGTACGCCGTCCCTGTGCAGCTCGCCCAGCTCCCGCAGTCTGCGCAGCAGTACGTCGTGGTGGTCGGCCGGGGGCGGGACGGATGCCGCCGGCAGGGGGCGGTCGGAGTAGTCGACGCCGGTGCGGGTGGAGGGGTGCGGCAGGCGGGCGGTGACGGCCGTGGCCACCAGGGCCGTGAGCAGGTCGCGGCGGGTGCTGCCCCACAGGTCCAGGGCGTACGGGTCCTTCTCCGGCGGCAGCTTGGAGAACACCGTCTCGCGGGTCACGAAGCGCAGGAAGCCGTCCTCGTGGCCGGAGTTGGGCAGCCACTCGACCTGGACGAGGTCGCCCACGTTGATGATCCGCGGGCCCGTCGCCCGCTTGACCCGGTCGGAGGTGTCGGACCAGTCGATCCGCACCTGGGTGCCGTCGAAGGAGACCATGCCGTCGGAGGAGCGGACGGAGACCGGGACCGGGGGGCCGGGGAGGAGGTAGGTCTTGGTCGCCTCCTTGGGGATCTGGTCCAGGAGCAGCGCCTGGCGGATCTCCTCGGCGACGTACTCGGCGACTCCCGCACGGTCGACGTCCACCGCCAGCCGGTACGGGTCCGCCGCCTCGGGCAGCCGGCCACCGGTCGCGTGCAGCAGAGGGTCGGCGCCCTCGCGCAGCCGTATGCGCAGCCGTCCGCGCTTGCGTTCGGGCTCGAAGACGATGCTCGCCACGGCTTCGAGGGGTACGGCGATCTCTCCGTACGTCTGCCGGAACAGCGGCACGGAGCGGTGGAGTCCCGGCGTGATCCGGACCGTTGTGCCGTCGAAGGCCCAGGTCCCGTCGCGCTGGATGATCTCGGCCATGGGGAAATTCTCGCAGCCGGGTCAACACGGTCGCCCTCCGATCACCCGCGCCGCGCGGCCCTGCCGACCGTGGAGCGGCTGGTGTACGGCACAATTCGCTGTCGTCGTACGGGAGTTGTGGGTGGCTCGGACGGTGGCCGAAAACGGTGGTGGTCGGTATGTGAGACCCGGGTGCCGGTGGTGGGGCTGTGGGCTATAAGGCGGTGTGGCCGTGTGGTCGGGTGCCTGTGTGTTCCGGTGATCGTGGGGTCGGGTGACTGTGTGGTCGGATGGCCGCGTTGTCGGGTGGCCGTGCGGTCGGGTGGCCGTGCGGTCGCCGTGAGGGTTGTCGGGGCCTGAAGGGTGTGGAGCTCTGAAGGCCGTGGGGTCGGTTGCGAGGTTTGAGGAAGGCGGGCGTCGGTCGTGGCGGTGCAGGAGGCTGGGCAGGGCGGCGCGGTCGCGGGCGCTCATGGGGGTGGCTGCACCTGTGGGGACTGTCCGCACGGGGCGCGTGCGGGGCATCGGCGGGCGGTTGCCGCATTCCTGCTGAAGCGGGACGAGTTCGCGGCCGGGCAGGGCCTCCCGGCGGCGGTGGCCCACTCGGCGTCGGCCTCTCGGCAGTGGGTCTCCGAGGAGTTGACGCAGTCGGCGGAACTCGTCGCCGAGCGGGGGCGGGCCGAGGGCGAGGCGTGGCTCGCACGGCTGTGGTGGCGTACGGCGTGCGTGGTCTGGGGACTGGTCGTGGCGCTGCTGCTGGTGCAGGCGCTCACGGCGATCGGCGCCGGATGGACCGCCGCGCGTACCGCCGGGCTGGTGGCGGCGGTCGTCACGGCCGGGGCGCTCACCGCGGCGTCGTGGTTCCACCGGGCGCGCGGTGGCGTGCTGGCGCCGGTCATAGGGGAGGACAACCGGCTGTCCACCTCGCGGGCCGTGGCCGGGGCGTGGGTGCTGTTCGTGGCGTACGCCGTGCTGGTGCTGGTGGGGCGGTTGGCCGCGGCGTCCGGGCACGCGGAGCGCGATGCGCTGATCGCCGGGCTTGAGCTGGGGCGGGGGGCCGGTGTGGTGACCGTGCTCGCCGTGGTGTGTGCGATCGCTGTACTGGTCCGGCGGGTGGTCGGGGTGCGGGTGCTCGGGCAGCGGCTGCAGAAGGTCCGGGCGCATCGGCCTCGGGCGGCGGATCTGCTGACGGATGACGCGGGGCGGGGGACGTTCGCCGACATTCAGTACGTCGTGATCGGCGGGGTCGCGCTGCTGTTCGCGGCGGTGCGGTTGGGGCGGCGGCCGGATCAGTTGCCGGATCTGCCGTGGGGGTTGGCGGTGGTGGTGCTGGTCTCTTCGGCGACGTATCTGGCGGGGAAGTACGCGGAGGGGGGTCGGCCGGTGATTCTCTCGGTGGTGCGGGCGCGGGAGGCCGGGGATCTGGATGCGCCGATCCGTACGGGGGACGACATCGAGATCCGGGGGGCCGGGTTCGTGCCGCCCGGGGCGCAGGGGGCGGACGGGTTGTCGCGGATGGTGGTGCGGGTGGGGGCGGTGCATGTGCATGTGCCGTTGGTGCCGGTGGCCGGGGGGTTCAGCAATCCGACGGATGCGGTGCTGACGGTGCCGGTTCCGGTGGAGGTGGAGCCGGGGCGGGTGGAGGTGCAGGTGGTTACTGCGGCGGGGGTGGAGACCAATCGGTATGTCATTGATGTGACCGAGTGACGGGTGCCTCCGGGGGTTGGGCTGTCGATGCCTGCGGCGGCCCGCTTTGGTGAGTGGGGGTGCGGGTAGCGCCTGCGGTGTGGGGGTGGGTCGGGGCCGTGCCGGGGGGTGTCCGTCCTCGGTCGGGCGGTTGCCGTCGGGCAGAGAGGTGCTCTTCGTTGACGCCCGCCGCTGCGGG
>NZ_JBHTRZ010000014.1:0-172024 GCF_042795335.1 Streptomyces sp. NPDC056479
CCCGCAGCGGCGGGCGTCAACGAAGAGCACCTCTCTGCCCGACGGCAACCGCCCGACCGAGGACGGACACCCCCCGGCACGGCCCCGACCCACAACGCACCCGCAGGCGCTACCCGCACCCCCACTCACCAAAGCGGGCCGCCGCAGGCATCGACAGCCCAACCGCCGGAGGCACGCGTGTCGGACACGTCACCCCACCAACGCACCACCCCCCGGAACCGATCCCGCCGGGGGGCGCGTCTTGGGGGGCGTGCAGCGTCAAGGCTCCATCGGCGGCAACGCCGCAATCCGCATCCGTGCGACAGGAGGCATCCTCCTGCTCGCGCACCTCGCATTCGTCGCCTGGCTCACGCTGCGCCCCCTGGACGTCCCCTGGGTGACCCCGGCCAACCTGCAGCCGCTCGCAGGCATCAGAGCCGACCTCGCGCTCGGCTGGCAGGAGGCCGCCCGCCGCATCGGCGAGAGCTTCGCCCTGCTGGCCCCCCTCGGCGTACTGATCCCGATGGCACACGGCAGGCTCACCGCCTCCCCCCTCGGCTCCCTGGTCCGCACGGTCGCCGCGGGTGCCCTGATCTCCCTGGCCATAGAGCTGCTGCAGACCGGCGTCCCCGGCCAGATCGTCGACGTGGACTCACTGTTCCTGAACACGGCCGGCGTGGCCCTCGCCCACGCGACGATCGTCCCGGCGGCCCGCATCCATCTCCGCCGCAGGTCCGAGCGCGCACACCGGGCCACGGTCCCCCAGGAGGAGCCCTCTCAGGGTCGGACCCCGACGATTCCCAGGGTCGGGATAGCTCCATAGAGTGACGCTTTGCCCGGTTCGTCTTCGTAGCGTGGATGTCAGATGAGGCAACCACTCACCAGGCCCCACAAGAGAGGCCTTGGACCGACGCTCACGAAGGAGCCGCACCATGACCGCGCTCGCCCGACCCACCAACGGCCGCATGATCGGCGGAGTGTGCGCCGCGCTGGCGCGACGCTTCGGCACCTCCGCGACGACGATGCGCGTGATCTTCCTGGTCTCCTGCCTGCTCCCGGGCCCGCAGTTCCTGCTCTACATAGCGATGTGGATCCTGCTCCCCTCCGAGGACAAGGCGAACAAGACCCGCACGGCCTGGTAACACCCGGCACCGACCACCCACCACGAACCACCGCCGCACAACGCCGCTGGGGCGCACCCCGTGTCCAAGGGGTACGCCCCAGCGGCGCGTCACGAGCTCACCCCTACCGAGGCGGGCCCAGCAGCGGAACTCAGGCGAGCGGAAGCCCGTTCACCGGCAGCCCCTGAGTGGGAAGGCCCTGGGTGGGAAGCCCCTGGGTGGGCAGGCCCTCGGTCGGCAGACCCTGCAGCGGCAGCCCGCCGAGCAGCCCGGCGACCACTTCGGTCGGCCCACCGGCCACCGCCTGCTCGGCAGCGGGCTGCGCGGCCGACAGTCCGGTGGCGAGCGCCTCCTGACCCTGGGCGAGCCCCGCTCCGGCACCGGGCGCCGACTGCGAGAGGTTCTCGGCGGGGAGCGTCCTGGTGACGGTGTCGAGCGCCGAACCGGCGGCGTCCGGCGCGACCGGCGCTGCGTTCGCGGCACCCGCGCCCGCGGCGGCGAAAGCGGCACCGAGAGCGGCGACACCGAGGGTCTTGGCAGCAGACTGCTTCATGAAATGCGTCCTCGAAAATTGGTTACGGGGATGTAAGCGGTCCTCGACCGTAAACACGCCCCGCACCCGGCCGCAAACATCGAAATGAGGACGGATTGTGAATGCCGCCCGCATTCCGTGTGACCACAAGACCCCAGGTCAGCCGGATTCTTCCGGAGAACCGCTGGTGGAGGCGGTCTGCCGGAACAGCCACTCGGACTTCAGTTCGGCATATCCGGGCTTGATGACGTCATTGATCATCGCGAGCCGTTCATCGAAAGGAATGAACGATGATTTCATCGCATTGACGGAGAACCATTGCATGTCATCGAGCGTGTATCCGAAAGCCTCGACAAGATGCTCGAATTCCCGGCTCATACTCGTATGTGACATGAGCCGGTTGTCGGTGTTCACCGTCGCCCGGAAGTGCAGCCGGCGCAGCAGCCCGATGGGGTGGGCGGCGTAGGAGTCGGCGGCCCCCGTCTGGAGGTTGGAGCTGGGGCACAGCTCCAGCGGGATGCGCTTGTCCCGTACGTACGAGGCGAGCCGCCCGAGCTTCACGGAGCCGTCGGCGTGCACCTGGATGTCGTCGATGATGCGCACCCCGTGCCCCAGCCGGTCGGCGCCGCACCACTGCAGGGCCTGCCAGATGGACGGCAGCCCGAAGGCCTCGCCGGCGTGGATGGTGAAGTGGTTGTTCTCGCGCTTGAGGTACTCGAAGGCGTCGAGATGCCGGGTCGGCGGATGCCCGGCCTCGGCACCCGCGATGTCGAAGCCGACGACACCGAGGTCGCGGTAGCGGTTGGCGAGTTCGGCGATCTCCAGCGCGCGGGCGGCGTGCCGCATGGCGGTGAGCAGGGCGCCCACGCGGATGCGGTGACCGTTCTGACGCGCGAGCGCCTCGCCCTCGCGGAAGCCCTCGTTCACCGCCTCGACGACCTCTTCGAGGCTGAGCCCGCCCTCGAGGTGCTGTTCGGGCGCGTAGCGCACCTCGGCGTAGACGACGCCGTCCTCGGCGAGGTCCTCGGCGCACTCGCGCGCGACGCGGACGAGGGCGTCACGGGTCTGCATCACCGCGACGGTGTGGGAGAAGGTCTCCAGGTACCGCTCCAGGGAGCCGGAGTCGGCGGCCTCGCTGAACCACACGCCGAGTTTGTCGGGGTCGGTCTCGGGGAGCTGGGTGTAGCCCGTCTCGCGGGCGAGTTCGACGACGGTGCCGGGGCGGAGCCCGCCGTCGAGGTGATCGTGCAGCAGAACCTTCGGGGCCCGGCGGATCTGGTCCGAGCTCGGGGTGTTCGCCTTCTGGGCAGTCTCGCTCGTCATTTCCGCACTCTAACGCCTACGCGCGTAGATCACTCCCTGAACACCCCATTTCCCCGGTTGTGCTGATCCGTCGATACGTAACGGTGATCCCAACGAAGGGTGGCGTACACCCATGCTTCTGACACTGTTCTGTCATGGCACACCAAGCGACGCCGGTTCGCAGGGTCCGGCTGGGCAGGGCGATCGGGCCGGAGCCGACGGCGGTGAGCGGAGTGGTACTTCTGCTGCCCGGAGGTGACGAGGTCTCACATCGCAAGCCGGCACCGTTGTTGGCGACCTCCTACGTGCGGACGCTGGGCCGCCGTCTGACGCGGGCGGGACGCGAGGAGGGCCTGGCCACCCATGTCGTCCGCTACCGCTTCCGCGGCTGGAACGGCAACGCCGCGAACCTCGCGAGCGACGCGCTGTGGGCGGCCGACGAGGTCGTACGGCTGTACGGGGACGTCCCCGTGTGCCTCGTAGGCATCGACATGGGCGGCCGGGCCGCCCTGCACGCCGGTGGCCACGAGGCCGTCAACTCCGTGCTGGCGATCGCCCCTTGGCTGCCGGAGGAGGACATGGCGGCCACACCCGAACCGGTGAGGCAGCTCGGGGGCAGACGGGTGATGTTCGTGCACGGCACGAACGACGAACGGACCGATCCCGAACTGTCGTTCCGGCTGGCGGAGCGGGCGAAGAAGGCGAACCGGGACGTTTGCCGGTTCGAAGTGCACTCCGACCGGCACGCGTTGCACCAGCACCGGGACGAAGTCCTCGCCCTGGCACAGGACTTCGTCATGGGGGTGCTGTTCGGGAGGGCGTTCTCCAGGCCGGTGGCGGACGCGTTCGCCGCTCCGCCTCCTTTGGGACTTCGGATGCCGTTGGCCGCCGGGTTCGGGAAGTCGCTGCGGCGCTAGCGCCGTTGGGGCGTCGGTTCGTCGGCGGGTGCGGCATCATCGTGGCTTGTCGGGCGGCTCCCCACACCCCTGGGGCGTTGCCCTTCACGTGGGTAGCAAGTTGCCCCGTCTCGACAGCAGGAACTTCTTGAACGCCGCCACCGGAGGTGTGTCCGGGCGGTCCGCCAGCCAGGCGACGCCGATCTCCCGTGCCGCTCTCGGGGCCGTCACCGTCAGCTCCACTACCCCCGGGCGGGGCACGGCGGGCGGGGGCAGAAGGGCGACCCCGAGTCCCGCCGCCACCAGCCCGCGCAGCGTCTCCGCCTCCTCCCCCTCGAAGGCGATGCGCGGCTTGAAGCCCGCCTCCTTGCACAGGTCGTCTGTGATCCGGCGCATGCCGTAACCGGGCTCCAGGGTCACGAAGATCTCGTCGGCCGCCTCCGCCAGACGGATGCGCTTGCGCGCGGCCAGGCGATGGTCGGCGGGGACGACGAGGCGGAGCTTCTGCTCGTCCAGACGCCGGCCCACCAGGTCGGGGGCGTCCGGCACCGGAGAGGTCAGGCACAGGTCGAGCTCGCCGGCCCGCAGCCGCTCGATCATCGCCTCGCCGTAGTTCTGGACGAGGCTGAAGCGGATGCGGGGGTGATCTTCGCGGAAGGCGTGCAGCAGACCGGGCACCGTCTCCGCGCCCATGGTGTGCAGAAAGCCGAAGGCGACCTTGCCGGTGGCCGGGTCGGCGTCGGCGCGGACCTCCTCGGCGGCGCGCTCGATCTCGGCGAGGGCACGTTCGACCGAGGCGTGGAAGGTGCGGCCGGCCGGGGTCAGCGAGACCGTACGGCCGTGGCGGGCGAACAGGTCGACGCCAAGGTCCTGTTCGAGGCGGACCATGGCACGCGAGAGCGTGGACTGCGGGACCCGCATCTCCTGGGCGGCACGGGTGACGTGCTCGGTACGGGCGACTCCGGCGAAGTGGGCGAGGCGCGGGGCGAGCAACCTCGACATCTCTGCCATGTCTTCTGTGTCACTGGACGGTGACAGTCGATCCTGTGACCTCTGCTGATGCGCCATGGGAACGATTATGGCGATTCCATGCATTGGACGGATGAGCGGGGCCGTACGTAACTTCGAAGCATGTCTCCCGCCAGTACCGGGGCGTCCATCACCGTGGACGCCACACCCGCAGTCCCCGTCGTCGACTCACGTATGGCCCCGGGCGGCCCCGGCTACCGCCGGATGAGCTTCGCCCTCTTCCTCGCCGGTGTCGCGACCTTCGCGCTGCTGTACTCCACACAGGCCCTTCTGCCGCTGATCTCGGGCGAGTTCGGGGTGGCGGCGAGCGACGCCAGCTGGACGGTGGCGGCCGCGACCGGCGGTCTGGCCCTCTTCGTCCTGCCGATGAGCGCACTGTCGGAGCGGTACGGCCGCCGTACGGTCATGACGGCGTCCCTGGCGGTCGCGGTGACCGTCGGGCTCCTGGTCCCCTTCGCGCCGAACCTGACCGCTCTGGTCGTGCTCCGGGCGGTGCAGGGCGCCGCGCTGGCCGGACTCCCGGCGTCGGCGACGGCGTATCTGGCCGAGGAGGTCCGCCCGAAGGCGCTGGTCACGGCGATCGGCCTGTTCGTCGCGGGCAACAGCGTCGGCGGTATGAGCGGCCGGGTGATCACGGGTTGGGTCGCCCAGGAATGGGGCTGGCGGGTCGCGGTCGGCGTCATCGGCGCGATCGCGGTGGCCTGCGCGGTGGCGTTCCGCCTCCTGCTCCCGGCACCGCGCCACTTCAAGCCCGGCTCCCTGCGCCCGCGGGTCCTGGCCCGCACGGTCCGCGAACACCTCTCCGACCCGCTGCTGTGCCGTCTGTACGCGATCGGCGCGCTGTTCATGACGGTCTTCGGCGGCGTGTACACGGTGATCGGCTACCGCCTGACGGAAGCCCCGTTCTCGCTCCCCCAGGGCATCATCGGCTCGATCTTCCTGGTCTACCTGGTCGGCACCGTCTCGGCGTCCACCGCGGGCCGTCTGGTGGGCCGGCTCGGCCGCCGGGGCGCCCTGTACGCGGCGGGCGCGACCACGGCGGCCGGGCTGCTGGTGTCCCTGGCGGACTCGCTCCCCATGGTCCTGCTCGGCCTGGTCCTGATCACCGGGGGCTTCTTCGCGGGCCACGCGGTGGCGTCCTCGGCGGTCAGCAAGGCGGCCACCCGCGGCCGCGCCCAGGCCGCCGCCCTGTACCAGTCCGCCTACTACGTCGGCTCCAGCGCGGGCAGCACGGTCGGCGCGCTCGCCTTCCACGCGGGCGGCTGGGCGGGCACGGTGGGCGTGGGCCTGCTGGCGGTGCTCGGCGTCGTGACGATCACCGTCCTCGGAACACGTGCGGCAAGGGCCGGCCGGCCCTAGGTGTATTGACCCGCAGCGGCTCGCTACGGCCTGAGCCGCACGTCCTCTTTCCCCCCGACCGGGGTCGGCCGGTCGGGGGGATCGGCTTTGTGGGCCTCTCACCTGGGTGTTCGTCCACTCCGGGGGCCGTTGTCAGTGGGCTGCGGTAGCTTCCAAGTACTGGGCGCAAAGGCGCGACACAGCACGGCCACAGGGGTGGGTGGACGATGAGCGACGGCACGGCGACTACGACAACGGACCTCGACGTCAGGCTGGAGAAACACCGCGTCGAACTGACCGGGTACTGCTACCGCATGCTCGGCTCGTCCTTCGAGGCCGAGGACGCGGTGCAGGACACGATGGTGCGGGCCTGGCGGAGTTACGACAAGTTCGAGGGCCGTTCCAGTCTCCGGTCGTGGCTGTACCGCATCGCGACGAACGTGTGCCTGGACATGCTGACGGCGGGCAACAAGCGGGCCCGGCCGATGGACCTGACGGAGTCGACGCCGCTGGCCCGGGCGGCGCTCTCGCCCCGCCCGGACAACACCTGGCTGGAGCCGATGCCGGACAGCCGGGTGCTGCCCACGACCGAGGACCCGGCGGAGGCGGCGGTCGCCAAGGAGTCGGTGCGGCTCGCCTTCATGGCGGCCCTCCAGCAGCTGCCGCCCAAGCAGCGGGCGGTGCTGATCCTGCGCGAGGTGCTGGCCTGGAAGGCGAGCGAGGTCGCCGAGCTGCTCGGCACCTCGGTCGCGTCGGTCAACAGCGCCCTGCAGCGGGCGCGGGCCACACTCGCCGAGCGGGAGCAGCCGGGCGCCCAGGCCACCGTCTCCGACCCGCTGGACGAGGAGCAGCAAAAGCTCCTGGACCGGTATGTCGCGGCCTTCGAGGGCTACGACATGACGGCGCTGACGGCGCTGCTGCACGAGGACGCCATCATGACGATGCCGCCGTTCGACCTGTGGCTGACGGGCCACGACGACATCTCCGGCTTCATGACGACGCTGGGCTCCGCCTGCGAGGGCTCACGGCTGGTGCCGGTCCAGGTCAACGGCCTGCCCGGCTTCGCCCAGTACAAGCCGGACCCCGAGGCGGGCGGCTACACACCGTGGGCGGTGCAGGTCCTGGAGATCTCAGAGGGCCGGCTCACCGGGTTCCACTTCTTCCTCGACACCAAGCGCTGGTTCCCGCTGTTCGGGCTCCCCCTCCACCTCGAAGCGGAGACCGACCAGGTCGAGCAGGGCGTGTAGCGCGGGGTCGGGGTCGCGCAGCCGGATCCGGCCCCCGGCCCGCCGTGCGGCCAGCTGCAGCCGTGCCAGCAGCTCCACGACGCCCAGTCCCGGCGGTCCGAGCCCGCCCACGTCACACACCACGACTCTCACCCCGCCGGCCTCCAGCCGGGCCCGTACGTCGTCGCACAGCCCCGCCACCTCGTCCCGGGTGACGGGGCCGGCCAGCACGAGTACAGCGGGTGTCATGGCGTCCACGATCGGTAGACCGGGCGGGAAGCGATAACTCATCGCGGCCGGAGTTCCCCCCGCTCCCCCGTCCGATGCCCGCCGCCCGGATTCCGTGCCTCGCGGGGGTGTCCGCCGACCGAGATCACATTGACCTGGTCCCCTCCTTCCCAGGAGGGTTTGCTGTATGCCCCACGTATTGTCCCACCCCCGAATACCCTGCGGTCTGCGCCCCGCCAAGGAGGTTCCGTGCAGGGGGTGTTGACGGGGTTCGCGGTGATCGCCGTTGTCATCGCGGTGGGTTATGCGATCGGCCGGCGCGGCCACCTCGGCGTCCACGGCCGCGAGGTCCTCACCAAGCTGGCCTTCCATGTGGCGTCCCCGGCGCTGCTGTTCACCACACTCGCGCAGACCGACCTCTCGGTGATCTTCTCCAGCCGCCTTCTGGTGACGGCACTGAGCACGGCCGCGGCGGCCGGGATCTTCGTCGCGGTGGGTGCCGTACGGCACTGGGGGGTGGGCCGTACGACGATCGGCGCCCTGTGCTCCAGCTACGTCAACTCCGGCAACCTCGGCATCCCGATCGCGGTGTACGTCCTGGGCGACGCGTCGCTGGTCGCGCCGGTACTGCTCTTCCAGCTGGTCGGCGTCACACCCATCGCCCTGACGATCCTCGACCTGTCCGGCGAGGGCGAGAAGGGCCCCCTGTGGCGCCGCCTCCTGACACCGCTGCGCAACCCGATCGCGCTCGGCTCACTGGCGGGCGTGGCGGTGTCGGCGACGGGACTGCGGATCCCGGCCCCCGTCCTGGACCCGCTGACCCTGATCGGCGGCATGTCGGTCCCCGCGGTCCTGCTGGCCTTCGGCATCTCCCTGTGCGGCAGCACGATGCCCGGCCGGGGCCCCGACCGCCACCCGGTGTTCCTCTCGGTCGCCCTCAAGTCACTCGGCCAGCCCGCGGCAGCCTGGGCCCTGGCAGCAGGCGTCTTCGGCCTACGGGGCGCTCCGCTGTTGGACGTGGTGGTGACGTCGGCACTGCCGGCGGCGCAGAACCTGTACACGTATGCGTCGGGTTACGGGGTGGGTGAGCGGTTGGCGCGGGACTCGATCCTGCTGTCGACGGTGATTTCGGTGCCGGTGCTGGTGGTTGTTGCGGCCTTGCTGGGCTGACGATCAGTCGACCGGGAACTCGCCGGTGTCGATCGTCACGTCGAACGGGTCCGGCAGCTTGATGGGGTCACCGAACTTCACGGCGCTCAAAACCCGGTACACATCGCCCTTCGGCTCTCCGAAGAGCGTGGCGGTGGGCCCTCCGGGGGCCCAGCGGTCGATCAGCAGATAGAGCGGAATCCCGGCGGTGGCGTAAGCGGCGGGCTTGCTGACGCGGTCGTGCTGGGCATTGGACTTCGAGGTCACCTCGACGACGAGTTCGGCCAAGGCCGCCGGGATGTGGGATTCCGCCTCCGCGCATTCCTGCACAGGAGCCACGAGCAGATCTGGGATGAGCATGCCCAGCCGTGACGGCACGGCGATCGCCAGTGTCTGGAAGATCCCCCAGTCATCGGGGATCGCGGAGTAGAGGCGACGCTGAATTCGTTCCGCGATCACGTTGTGGCGGGATGCGGGAGCAGGTGACACGGTGATGATCCCCTCAATGATCTCCACCTTGCTGCCCTCGGGCCATTCCATCTCCTCCCAAAACCGGACGAGGTCGTCCCAGTTCTGGTCGGGGTCCTGGCTCACGGTGAGTGCGCTCATCGCGGTCTCCTATCGGTGCGTCACCGATCCCAGCATGCCGAACGGGACCGGCAGGGGTCTACCGATCCCGTTCACCCGAATGGGGAAATCCCTGGTCAGGCGATGCGCTCCAGCACCACCGGCGAAGCCGTGAAGTCCGTCCCCGTCGTCGCGATGTCGTAGGAGCCCTCCACCGACTGAAGGGCGTACTCGAAGCGTTCCGGGGTGTCGGTGTGGAGGGTCAGCAGGGGCCGGCCCTCGGTGACCGTGTCGCCGGGCTTGGCGTGCATCTCGATGCCGGCGCCAGCCTGCACCGGGTCCTCCTTGCGTGCGCGGCCGGCACCCAGGCGCCAGGCGGCGACACCGATGCCGTAGGCGTCGAGGCGGGTCAGGACGCCGGAGGACGGGGCCTTGATCACGTGCTGCTCGCGGGCCACCGGCAGCTCCGCGTCCGGGTCGCCGCCCTGGGCCGCGATCATGCGCCGCCAGACGTCCATCGCCGAGCCGTCGGCCAGGGCCTTCGCCGGGTCGGTGTCACGCACACCCGCCGCTTCCAGCATTTCCCTGGCCAGAGCGATCGTCAGTTCCACGACGTCGGCCGGTCCACCGCCCGCCAGGACCTCCACCGACTCGCGGACCTCCAGCGCGTTGCCCGCGGTGAGGCCGAGCGGGGTGGACATGTCCGTCAGCAGGGCGACCGTCTTCACGCCGTGGTCGGTGCCGAGGCCCACCATCGTGGACGCCAGCTCACGGGCGTCCTCCAGCGTCTTCATGAAGGCGCCCGAGCCGACCTTCACATCCAGCACCAGCGAGCCGGTGCCCTCCGCGATCTTCTTCGACATGATCGAGGACGCGATCAGCGGGATCGCCTCGACCGTGCCGGTCACATCCCGGAGCGCGTACAGCTTCTTGTCGGCGGGGGCCAGACCGTCGCCCGCCGCGCAGATCACCGCGCCGGTGGTGTCCAGGACGTTCAGCATCTGCTCGTTGGAGAGCAGGGCCCGCCATCCCGGGATCGACTCCAGCTTGTCCAGCGTGCCGCCGGTGTGACCGAGGCCCCGGCCCGACAGCTGGGGGACGGCGGCGCCGCACGCCGCCACCAGGGGTGCGAGCGGAAGCGTGATCTTGTCGCCGACTCCGCCAGTGGAGTGCTTGTCGGCCGTCGGGCGGGACAGGGACGAGAAGTCCATGCGCTCGCCGGAGGCGATCATCGCGGCCGTCCAGCGGGCGATCTCCCGGCGGTTCATGCCGTTGAGCAGGATCGCCATGGCGAGCGCGGACATCTGCTCGTCGGCGACCTCCCCGCGGGTGTACGCGTCGATGACCCAGTCGATCTGCTCGTCGCTGAGCTCACCGCGGTCCCGCTTGGTGCGGATGACGGAGATGGCGTCCATGGCCATGGTTTTCCTTCCGAAGGTTCCAGAAGTGGTACGGCCCCTCCGAGCCGATCGCCGGATCAACTCGGAGGGGCCACAAGGGAGTTACTTGCGGAGGTGGCCCGGCCCGAAGGCCTGGGGCAGCATCTCCGACAGCGGCAGGATGCCCGCCGGGGTCTCCAGCAGGAGCTCCGGGCCGCCGAACTCGAAGAGCAGCTGGCGACAGCGGCCGCACGGCACCAGGACGTCGCCCTGGCCGTCCACGCACGTGAAGTGCGTCAGCCGGCCGCCCCCGGTGTTGTGCAGCTCCGAGACCAGCCCGCACTCGGCGCACAGGGCGAGGCCGTACGACGCGTTCTCGACGTTGCAGCCGGTGACGGTACGGCCGTCGTCGACGAGGGCCGCGACCCCGACCGGGAAGCCGGAGTACGGGGCGTAGGCACGGGACATGGCGTCCAGCGCCGCGGCGCGCAGCTTGTCCCAGTCGACGTCGTGGGCGGCGGGCGACATCACTTGCCCTGACCCTTCCGGTACGGCAGGCCGTCCGCCTTCGGCATCCGCAGGCGTTGCGCGGACAGTGTGAGGACGACGAGCGTGACGACGTACGGCGTGGCGGACACGACCTGGTTGGGCACCTCGTTGGTGGTGGCGTACCAGGTGTAGACCAGAGCGCCGATCACCGCGGTGATCATCGACGGGGCGTACTTCTTGCGGACCACCAGCCAGATGGCGCCGATGATCAGCAGGAGCGCGCCGAGCAGCAGCAGGGCGTGCACGTTGGTGGAGCCGCCGCGCAGGTTGAGGCTGTCGGTGTAGCCGAACAGGCCGGCGCCCAGGGCGAGGCCGCCCGGCATCCAGTTGCCGAAGATCATCGCGGCGAGACCGATGTAGCCGCGGCCGCTGACCTGGCCCTCCAGATAGAAGGGGTTGGCCACGATGGACAGGAAGGCGCCACCGAGACCGGCCAGGCCGCCGGAGATGATCACGGCGATGTACTTGTACTTGTAGACGTTCACACCGAGGGACTCGGCCGCGATCGGGTTCTCACCGCAGGAGCGCAGCCGCAGACCGAAGGCGGTGCGCCACAGGATGTACCAGGTGCCGGGGATCAGCGCCACGGCGATCAGGGTCAGCCAGGAGACGTTGGTGACCAGACCGCCGAGCAGACCGGCGATGTCGGAGATGAAGAACCAGCCCTGGTCGTTCAGGTCCCGCAGCCCGTCGGACAGGCCCGGGATCGTGAAGTTGCCGAGCGTGTCGACCGCCGGGGACTGCTTGGCGGAGCCGCCCGCGTGGCCCACGAAGGCGAGGGGCGCGAGGTAGCGGGTGATGCCGAGGGCGAGGATGTTGATCGCCACACCGGAGACGATGTGGTTGACCCGGAAGGTGACGGTGGCGATGGCGTGCAGGATGCCGCCGATGCAGCCGCCGAGGATGCCGACGACGACACCGGTCCACGGGCCCCACTGGAAGCCGGCCCAGGCACCGAACCAGGTGCCGAGGATCATCATGCCCTCGAGGCCGATGTTGACGACGCCCGCCCGCTCGGCCCACAGACCGCCGAGACCGGCGAGGCCGATCGGCACGGCGAGCTGGAGCGCGGTGGACATCTGGCTGACGTTGGTGATGCCGTCGGCGCCGGTGATGATGCGGACGATCGAGGTCAGCGCCAGGGCTCCGGCGATGACCAGCAGCAGGACGGACCACGACAGGCGGCGGCCCGTCGGCGCCGCGGGCTGCAGCGTGGGCTGGTTGACGTCGACCGCTGAGGTCTGCGGGGTGGTCATCGGCCGGCCACCTCCTTCTTGTTGTTGTCGGCGCCGAGGACGTGACCGGCTGCCAGTTCCGCGCCCACGCGGCGCTGCTGGCGGCGCAGGCCCCATTCGCGGACGGCCTCGTAGGAGACGACGACCGAGAGCACGATCAGGCCCTGCATGATGACCGCGATCTCCTTGTCGTAGCCGTGGAAGTCCAGCTCGGGCGAGGCCTTGTCGAGCCAGGCCCACAGCAGGGCGGCGAACGCGATGCCGACGGGGCTGTTGCGGCCGAGCAGGGCGATGCCGATGCCGAGGAAGCCGATGCCGGTGGGGAAGTTCAGGCTGTACGTGTGGGTGTCGCCGAGCAGGATCGGCAGACCGGCCATGCCCGCGATACCGCCGGAGAGCAGCATGGCGGTGAGCACCATGCGCTTGGGGTCGACACCGCTCGCCGCGGCGGCCGTCTCCGAGGCGCCGGAGGCGCGCAGGTCGAAGCCGAAGCGGGTGCGGTTGAGGGTGACCCAGTAGGCGATGCCGAGCACGACGGCGAGGAAGACCAGGCCGTAGATCTCGCCGGCGTCGCCCATGTCGATGCCGGGGATCCAGCCGGACTCGTGCATCTCGCCGGTCGTGTTGTTGTTGCCGACCTTGACGCCGAAGACGCTGGGCAGCCACAGGTAGCCGATGACGGACGTGGCGATCGCGTTGAGCATGATCGTCGCGACGACCTCGCTGACGCCGCGGGTGACCTTGAGGACACCGGCGATGCCGGACCAGAAGGCGCCGGTGCAGACGGCGGTGAGGATCAGCAGCGGGACCTGGAGGGCGGCCGGCAGGTTGGCGTGGGCGCCGACGATCGCGGCCATCATGGCGGCGAGCTGGTACTGGCCGTCGACGCCGATGTTGAACAGGTTCATCCGGAAGCCGATGGCCACCGCCAGAGCCGCGATGTAGTACAGCGAGGCCTGGTTGATGATCAGTACCTGGATGTCGGAGTAGCCGAGCTGCTCGAACATCAGGGTGTACGGCTCCACCGGGCTCTTGCCCGAGGCGACCAGCACGATCCCGCTGAGCACGAAGGCCACGGCGAGCGCGATGACCGGTCCGGCCACCGCGAGGAGCACACGCTCCTTGTCGAACTTCTTCATCAGCGGGCCTCGTCTTCGCCGGACTCGGGGGACTTGCTCAGGTCGGGAGTCTCGGGGGTGGTGTCGTCGTGCTCCAGGTGCCCGGTCGCGGCACCCGTCATCGCCGAGCCCAGCTCCTCCGGAGTGACGGTGGCGGGGTCGGCGTCCGCGACCAGCTTGCCGTTGTAGATCACCCGGAGGGTGTCGGACAGGCCGATCAGCTCGTCCAGGTCGGCGGAGATCAGCAGCACGGCCAGGCCCTCACGGCGGGCCTCGCGGATGTGGTCCCAGATCGCCGCCTGCGCGCCGACGTCCACACCACGGGTGGGGTGCGCGGCGATCAGGAAGCGCGGCTTGTGGCTCATCTCGCGGCCGACGATCAGCTTCTGCTGGTTGCCGCCGGACAGGGAGGCGGCGGTGACGTCGATGCCCGGGGTGCGGACGTCGTACTCCGTCACGATCCGCCGGGTGTCCTCCTGGGCCGCCTTCGGGTCCAGCCAGACGCCCTTGGCGAGCGGCTTCTCGGTGACATGGCCGAGGATGCGGTTCTCCCAGAGGGGGGCCTCCAGGAGCAGGCCGTGCCGGTGGCGGTCCTCGGGGATGTAGCCGAAGCCCTGCTCGCGGCGCCTGCGGGTGGTCCAGCCGGTGATCTCCTCGTCGATCATCGTGATCGTGCCGGAGTCGGCGCCCTTGAGGCCGATGAGCGCGTCGACCAGTTCGGTCTGGCCGTTGCCCTCGACGCCGGCGATGCCCAGGACCTCGCCCGCGTGGATGGTGAAGGTGATGTCGTCCAGCAGTGCCTTGCCGCCGACCGCCTCCAGGCGCAGCTTGTCGACGGTGATGACCGGGCGGTCGGTGACCGTGGACTCGGCGGTCTCCGGCGTCGGCAGCTCGCTGCCCACCATCATCTCGGCGAGCTGGCGCGAGGTCGTCTCGGCGGGGACGGCCGTACCGACGGTCGTACCGCGGCGGATGACGGTGATCTCGTCGGCGACGCGGAGCACTTCGCCCAGCTTGTGGGAGATGAAGATGACCGACAGGCCCTCGGCCTTCAGCTCGCGCAGGTTGTCGAAGAGCGCGTCCACCTCCTGCGGCACCAGGACGGCCGTCGGCTCGTCGAGGATCAGCGTGGTGGCGCCGCGGTAGAGGACCTTGAGGATCTCCACACGCTGGCGGGCGGCGACACCGAGCTCCTCGACGAGGCGGTCGGGCTCCACGCCGAGGCCGTAGCGCTCGGAGATCTCCTTGATCTTGCGGCGGGCCTTGGCGCCGATGCCGTACAGCTTCTCGCTGCCGAGCACGACGTTCTCGAGGACGGTGAGGTTGTCCGCGAGCATGAAGTGCTGGTGCACCATGCCGATGCCGCGCACGATGGCGTCGGCCGGCGACGAGAAGGTGACCTTCTTGCCGTCGATCGCGATGGTGCCCTCGTCCGGCTTCTGCATGCCGTAGAGGATCTTCATCAGCGTCGACTTGCCGGCGCCGTTCTCGCCGACGAGGGCGTGGACGGTGCCCTTGCGGACGGTGAGGTGGATGTCGTGGTTGGCCACGACGCCCGGGAATCGCTTGGTGATCCCGGCGAGCTCGACGGCGGTCACCTGACCGTTGACCGCCGCGTCGGCCGGAGGGCTGCTGGACGCGTTGATGGCGCACTCTCCTGGGGACGGGGGTCGTCTACGCGCGTAGCGCCCCGATGGCCTGAAAGGGGGCCGACGCACCGCGACAACGGGGCACGAGGAGCGAACCCTCCCCGTACCCCGTCGAGCGGACGTAACCCCGCGGTTACCGCTGCTCAGGGTGTTGCTGTGCTCAGCTGGTCTTGACCTTGATCTCGCCGCTGACGATCTTCTCCTTGGCCGTCTTGATGGCTTCCTGAAGCTCGGCATTGTCCGCGAACTTCGGGTTGGAGTTCGACAGGCTCACCTCACCCGACTTCAGATCGCCACGAACGATACCGGTCTCGGGCTTGCCGTCCTCGACCGACTGCGCCAGGTTGTAGACCGCCTTGGCGACGTCCTTCATCGCCGAGGTCAGGATGAAGTCCTTGTACTTGGCGAGGGCTTCCTGGTTGTACTGGTCGGAGTCGACACCGACCGCCCACACCTTGTTGGCGGCGGCGGCCTCGATGACGCCCTGACCGGACAGACCGGCGGCGGCGTAGACGACGTCGGCCTTCTTCTCGATCTGGCCCTCGGCGGCGGACTTGCCCTTGTCGGGGCTGGAGAAGCCGCCCTCCTCCGCGGTCTGCGTGAGGTACTGGGTGAGGACCTTGGCCTGCGGGTTGGTGTCCTTGACGCCCTGCTCGAAGCCGGCCTGGAACTTGTGGATCAGCGGGATGTCCACACCGCCCACGAAGCCGACCGTGTTCGTCTTGGTGCTCTTGGCGGCGGCGACGCCGGCCAGGTAGGAGGCCTGCTCCTCGGAGAAGACGAGGTCGGCCACGTTCTTCGACTCGACCGTGGAGTCGTCCACGATGCCGAAGGTGGTGTCCGGGAACTTCTCCGCGGCGCCCTTCACGGCGGCGGCGTACGCGTAGCCGACACCGATGACCGGGTTGTAGCCCTGCTTGGCCAGCGACACCAGTCGCTGCTCCTTGTCGGCGTCCGTCTCACCCTCGGTGGGCTCGACGTCCTGCGTGTCGTACCCGAACTCCTTCTTCGCCTGCTCCAGACCCGCGAACGCGGCGTCGTTGAAGGACTGGTCGCCCTTGCCGCCGACGTCGTACGCGATGGCGAGGCCCTTGTCGCCGCCCTTGGACTCCGAAGAGGCCGAGGTCGAGGTGCCGCCGCAGGCGGAGAGCGCGAGGGCCAGAGAGGCGGTCGCTGCGCCTGCGACCGTTATCCGGGAAATCCGGCGCATGTGGGGAGACTCCTGTCGTACGAGCGCCGGACGGTACAGCTCGGGAACGCTTCACAGCAACGGCGCTGGCTTTCGCCGCAGATTAACGCGCGTAGACCTGCCTGAAAACCCCTTCTGTCCACCTTGTTATCCGGCCGTGTTCAACTCCACGCTCGGCCTTGACCAAGGGCTTGCCGACAGCAAAGGGAGGATGGCGGCGGGAGATCCACTCCGAGCTGGGAAAAGCAGAGCGGGCGGGCACCCTCGGATGCCCGCCCGCTCTGCTCGACCACGACCGCGACTACTCGGTCTTGACCTTGATGGAACCGTCGATGATGCCTTCCTTGGCCTTCGCCACGGCGTCGGAGAGACCGGCGATCTTCGCGAACTCCGGGTTCGACTCGGACAGGCCGACGCCGTTGACCTTCAGGTCGAAGGTCTGGGTGCCGGTCAGCGGCTTGCCGTCCTCGACCGACTTGGCCAGCGTGAAGACCGCACCGCCGACGTCCTTGAGGGCGGAGGTCAGGATGTAGTTCTTGTAGTTGGCGAGCGCCGCCTGCTTGTACTGGTCGGAGTCGACACCGATCGCCCAGATCTTCGCCTTGGCGGCGGCCTCGATCACGCCCTGACCGGACAGACCGGCGGCCGCGTACTCGACGTCGGAGCCCTTCTCGATCTGGCCCTCGGCGGCGGCCTTGCCCTTGTCCGGGCTGGAGAAGCCGCCCTCCTCCGCGGTCTGCGTCAGGTACTGCGACAGGACCTTGACCTTGGGGTTGGTGTCCTGGACGCCCTGCTTGTAGCCGGCCTCGAACTTGTGGATCAGCGGGACGTCCACACCGCCGACGAAGCCGACGGTGTTCGTCTTGGTGGCCTTGGCCGCGGCGACGCCGGCCAGGTAGGAGGCCTCCTGCTCGGCGAAGACGAGGGAGGCGACGTTCTCGCCCTCGACCACCGAGTCGACGATGCCGAAGGTGGTGTCCGGGTACTTCTTGGCCACGGCCTCCATCGCGGGGCCGTAGGCGAAGCCGACGCCGATCACCGGGTTGTAGCCCTGCTTGGCGAGGGAGGACAGCCGCTGTTCCTTGTCGGCGTCCGTCTCGCCCTCGGTGGGCTCGATGTCGGCGGTCTTGTAGTTGAACTCCTTCGCGGCCTTCTGCAGGCCCGCGTACGCGGCGTCGTTGAAGGACTGGTCGCCCTTGCCGCCGATGTCGTACGCGATGGCGAGACCCTTGGTGTCGCCGCTGCCGTCGCTGCCGCTGTCGCTGTCGCTGCTGGTACCACCGCACGCCGTGGCAGCGAGCGCGATCGACGCGACCCCCACCGCGACACGGGTCAGTTTGGATGTCCGACGCATCGTGAAGTCCCCATTCTCCAAGCCCCGCAGTGGGTGCTGAGTTCGGCGCACATTAACGCGCGTAGACACTCCTGGGAACGGGGTTTCGCCCGGCCGTTATCCATTCGTGCCGATGGCCGGTTACGCCCTTGTGAACCACCGGATCGAAAGGCACGCATGGGGCAACTGCACCAGAGGTGCCTTCCCCACGACAGCGCACAGGACCGCCCGCCATGGGGCCAGACTCCCCCCGCCCTGTGGCGACCGCAACCGGAACGCCCCCGGGGGTATGAGGGCCTGCGCGCCCGGTCACGACGGACCCGCGACCGCCGCGCGAGGGCACCCGGCGGCGATCCGCCTAGGCCCTGTCGTTGGGATCAGCTCGGCCGTGAGGTGCGGTTCTTCTCAGCCGACCCGAGCGGGGCATGGCGCGTGCAGCTGCAAGGCGGAGGAGGGGGTCAACGCGATGGGGGTCCCCCCGCTCGAGCGAAGTCGAGAGTGGGGGAGTCGGCGACCGACGACAACGCCGCAGATGCGCGCGCCATGCCCCGCGACGCCGAGATGATCCAAACGACAGGGCCTAGCCCGCGGCGTCGATCAGCGCCGCCGCCGTGAACATCTCCACGCCCACCGTGATGGCCGATTCATCCACATCGAAGTCACCCTGATGGAGGTCACGCCCGCCCCGGTCCCCCGGCACCCGGACGCCGAGGCGGGCCATGGCGCCGGGGACGTGCTCCAGGTACCAGGAGAAGTCCTCCCCGCCCAGGCTCTGCTCGGTGCCCTCGACGGAGTCGGCGCCGCGGCGGGCGGTCATGGCCTCGCGCAGCAGCTCGGTCGAGGCCGGGTCGTTGACCACGGGCGGGACACCGCGGATGTAGTTGATCTCCGACTTGGCGCGATGGAGGTTGGCGACCTCGTCGATCGCGGCGACCACGACGTCGGGCGCCTGCCGCCAGGTGTCGAGGTCCAGGCAGCGCACGGTCCCGGAGAGCTCGGCGTGCTGCGGGATGACGTTGGGCGCGTGGCCGGAGTCGATACGGCCCCAGGTCACGGCGAGGCCGCTGCGGGCGTCGGTGCGCCGGGCCACCAGGGCGGGCACGTCGGTGACGACCCGGGCGGCGGCGGTGACGAGGTCGGTCGTCAGATGGGGGCGGGCGGTGTGTCCGCCGGGTCCGTCCAGGGCGATTTCCAGCCGGTCGCAGGCGGAGGTGATGGCACCCTGCCGCAGACCGATCCGCCCGGCGTCCACCTTGGGATCGCAGTGCACGGCGAGGATCTGCCCCACCCCGTCGAGCACCCCGCACTCGACGGCGTCGGCGGCGCCGCCGGGGAGCACCTCCTCGGCGGGCTGGAAGACCAGACGGACGGGCCGGGGCAGCTGCCCGCGCCGGTGGAGGTCGGCCAGCACGAGGCCGGCGCCGAGCACCACGGCCGTATGGACGTCATGGCCACAGGCATGGGCGCGGTCGGGCACCGTCGAGCGGTACGAGCACTCACTCTTCGTGTCCGGGATGGGCAGGGCGTCGATGTCGGCGCGCAGGGCGAGCATGGGCCGCCCGTCGTCCGGCTCGCCGATGTCACAGATGAGCCCGGTTCCGACGGCGAGCACGCGGGGCTTCAGGCCGGCCTTCTCCAGCCGGGCCTTGATCGCGGCGGTGGTGCGGAACTCCTGGTTGCCGAGCTCGGGGTGCATGTGCAAGTCGCGCCGGAACTCGATGAGTTCGGCACGCAGCGCCTCCGGCAGGGTGCCGGGAAGGACGGCTTCCCCGGGTTGATCGGCTTCGGACTCTGTGGACATCAGTTGGTTCACCCTCTGAAGGGTAGGACGCCGAGGTGGCCAACTGACCCTCGATCAACAAAAGTTCAACCCGTTTGGGGAAGAAAATCTGGCCGCCCGACGCGTAGGTATCGGTTTGGGTGGGTAAACTCGCCCGGCTTTCCGTCGAGTCGATCATGGAATCGACGGAGACGGAGAGTGACGATGCCAGCCATCCACACTCCACGGATACCACGCTTGGAACAGAAGCGTCGGTTGTGTTCACCTGACGGGATCGCGCACCCCCGGTGAACTCCCGGACGTCCGTCCGCCGCCCGCACTAGGGTGCGCCCCGTGACCGCCGTGAACCCCCAGAACCCCTCGATCGCCGCGTACGCCGATTTCCTGGAGGCCACCCGGGCCTCGTACGACGCCATCGCCCCCGCCTACACAGACCGCTTCTCCGACTGGCCGGCCCACAGCGCTCCCCTGGACCGCTCCCTCGTCACCGCCTTCGCCGAGCTGGCCCGGGAGCACGCCCCCGCCCCCGTCGCCGACCTCGGCAGCGGCCCCGGCTCCGTCACCGCCCATCTCGACGCCCTCGGCACCCCGGTCTTCGGCGTCGATCTCTCGCCGCGGATGGTGGCCCTGGCCCGCCGCGCGCATCCCGGACTCCGGTTCCACGTCGGCTCGATGACCTCGCTGGACCTGCCGGACGAGACGCTGGGCGGCATCCTCGCGCTGTACTCGATCATCCACGTCCCGGACGACCACCTGCCCGCGACCTTCACCGAGTTCCACCGCGTCCTGCGGCCCGGCGCCCCGGTCCTGCTGGCGTTCCAGTCCGGCGACACCGAGGACCACCTGCACCTGTCGGAACGCTTCGGCCAGGAGATCGCGCTCGACCACCACTGGCGGACGCCCGAAACGGTCATCGAACACCTGACCGAGGCAGGTCTGCGACTGTACGCGCGCATCGTGCGGGAACCCGACGGCGAGGAGAAGCGGCCTCGCGCCTTCCTCCTCGCCGAGAAGCCTGCTGCCGGGCGGCGCTGAGCCCCCAGGCGATGCCCTCAGACCGCGCTGACCGCCGACAGCCGGTGCACGTCCCGCGCCGTCCCCGTGACCCCCGACAGAAAGCCCTGCGCCCGCGGTGAGGCGTTCTCCGTCAGCCAGGCCGGGTCGATGTCGCAGACCGCGACGCGGACCTCCGTGCCCGACAGGGCCAGCGGCAGGGTGTGGACGACGGTCGACGGGAAGCTCAGGATCGTGCGCCCGATGGGGCCGCGGCGGGCGATCAGCTCCAGGGGGAGGTCGGGACGGACGATCTCCAGGCCCGTCTCCGCCGCCAGCCGGTGCAGCTTCTCCGCGCTCTCGCGGCGGTGGGCGAAGTAGCGGGTGGCGCCGTGCGCCTTGGCCAGGGAGAGGACCGCCTCCAGATAGCGGTCGCCGTCCACCACGCCGGTCTCGACGAGGGACGTGCCGACCAGGTCCGCGCCCTTGGTGATGCGGGGCGGGCCGAAGCGGTCGCGGGTCCAGGCGAAGGTGTTGGCGGTGACCGTCACGCCGTCCGGGATCTCCTCCATCGGCATCGAGGAGAAGATCTCGACCCTGCGGTGCTCACTCGGCGTGAGCCGCTTGCGGGCGGCGGAGGACACGGGGGCGAAGACCAGGTCGCGGGGGCCGGGGCGGCCGCCCTTGCGGTGCCAGCGGACCAGGCGCTCGCCCCGGGCGAGCTGCGCGACGAACTCCATGGTCGCCGTGCCGTCGTCGACGACGACGAGGTCGCGGGCCTTGGTGATGGTCAGCAGCAGCTGGACGTAGCGGGAGAAGGGGTCGCCGAGGACCACGCGGTCCGCTCGGCGGAGCAGGCCCGCGAGGCCCCCGATGGTCTGGAAGGGCGCGGCCGCGCCGCCCCGCGCCTCCTCCCAGCGGATCTGGTGCCCGTCGTCGCGCGCCAGCTCGGCCATCCGGCGCAGCTGGCCACGGGTCATCGGGTCGACGGGCGACAGCACGACGAGGGTGAGTCCCGCGCCGATGGCGTGCTCGCGGGCGTGCGCCCACTCCAGCACGTTCAGGAGCTGTACCGGACTCTCGACGAAGGCGAGAGTGTGAGGGCCGGTGTTCCCGGCGCGGGGGCTCATCGACGTACGACCTACCCGTCGTAAGGCGCTCATGCGGCGCTCGTATTCAGCTCGTTGTGTAAGGAGCTCGAAGGGGCGCCGAGTCCGAGCGCCCTTGAACGGGCACTCGGACTCGGCGCACTACCGGAACTCGGTGCGGGTCAGACCTGAACCGGCTCGCCCGCCGCCGCGGCGATCTCCGCCTCGGCGACCACACCGGCGACGCGGCGCAGCTTCTTCATCGGGCCGAGCTCGGAGTCGTAGACCTTCTTGACACCGTCACCGAGGGAGGCCTCGATCATGCGGATGTCACGGACGAGGCGCGTCAGGCCCTGCGGCTCGACGGACGCGGCCTGGTCCGAACCCCACATGGCGCGGTCCAGGGTGATGTGACGCTCGACGAAGGTCGCCCCGAGCGCGACCGCGGCGAGGGTGGTCTGCAGGCCCGTCTCGTGGCCGGAGTAGCCGATCGGGACGTTCGGGAACTCCTTCTCCAGCGTGTTGATCGCGCGGAGGTTCAGCTCCTCGGCCTTGGCCGGGTAGGTGGAGGTGGCGTGGCACATGAGGATGTTGTCCGAGCCGAGGACCTCGACCGCGTGACGGATCTGCTTCGGCGTCGACATGCCGGTGGAGAGGATGACCGCGCGGCCGGTGGCACGCAGGGCGCGCAGCAGCTCGTCGTCGGTGAGCGACGCGGAGGCGACCTTGTGGGCGGGGACGTCGAACTTCTCCAGGAAGGCGACGGCCTCGGTGTCCCACGGGGAGGCGAACCAGGCGATGTTCCTGCTCTTGCAGTGCTCGTCGATCTGGCGGTACTCGTCCTCACCGAACTCCACGCGGTGGCGGTAGTCGATGTAGGTCATCCGGCCCCAGGGGGTGTCGCGCTCGATGTCCCACTGGTCGCGCGGGGTGCAGATCTCCGGCGTGCGCTTCTGGAACTTCACGGCGTCACAGCCGGCCTCGGCGGCCACGTCGATGAGCTTGAAGGCGTTCTCCAGCTCACCGTTGTGGTTGATGCCGATCTCGCCGCAGATGTAGACGGGCTTGCCGGGGCCGACTTCGCGCGAACCGAAGTTGCGGATGCGGGAGTTGGTGCTCATGGCGTAGATGTCCTTACTTGGTGAGGGAATCGAGAGAGGGGCCGAGGATCCAGCTGGCGATCTCTCGGATTGCGCCGTCGCCACCGGGGGTGGTGGTGACCGCGCGTGCGGCGCCGCGCACGACGTCGTGGGCGCTCGCGACCGCCACGGGCCAGCCCACGAGGGCGAAGCACGGGAGGTCGTTGACGTCGTTGCCGACGTAGAGCACGCGCTCAGGCGCGATGCCCTGCTCCTCGCACCACTGCTTGAGTGCGAGGTCCTTGCGGTCGATGCCGTGCAGCACGGGAATCTGCAGCTTCCGTGCGCGGGCGGCGACGACCGGGTTCTGCTCCGTGGACAGGATCAGCATCTTGAGCGAGCTCTTGCGCAGAGCCGCGATGCCGAGGCCGTCTCCGCGGTGCACGGAGACGAACTCCTTTCCATCGGCATCGATCAGCACCCGGTCGTCGGTCTGGGTGCCGTCGAAGTCCAGTACGACCGCGTCGATGTCGTCGGCGGTCGGAAGGGCGCCGGGACGGTCCGCGTCGAACAGCGGCGCCAGCGCGCGGGCGCGGGCCAGGTCGTGCGGATCGTCGATCTCCAGCACCCGGGCGGGGTCGGTGCGCACCAGCTCGGTGCGGCCGAAGAAGCGGTGCTTGTGCTCGCGGAAGCCGGTGGCGGCCATCGCGTAGGCGGCGCCGGTCTCCAGGAAGTCCTGGGGGCGGTCCTGGCGGCGCGGGCGGAAGGACTTGTCGTGGTTGACGCCGTACCCGCCGCCGGCGGCGGCGCGCTCGGTCTCGGCCGGCTCGTCGTCGCCGTGGCGCCACACGAAGCCGTGGAAGGGCGCGACGGTCAGAGCCGTGTCGGCGCCGTTCGCGACGATCGCCTTGACGACGCCGTCGAGGTCCTCGCGGATGATGAACGGGCTGGTGCACTGCACGAGCAGGACCACGTCCACCGCAGTGCCGTGCTGCGCCTCGTGGGCGTCCATGGCGTGCAGGACGGCCGCCTCGGAAGTGGCGGTGTCACCGGCGATCGCGGCGGGGCGCAGCACGACCTCGGCGCCGGCCTGCCGGGCGGCGGCCGCGATGCCCTGGTCGTCGGTGGAGACGATGACGTCGGTCACCAGGCGGCTGGCCCGGCACTCACGTACCGCGCGGGCCACGAGCGGTACGCCGCCGACGGGCATCAGGTTCTTCGCGGGCACGCCCTTGGAGCCGCCGCGCGCGGGGATCACGGCGAGCACGCGGTGTGCTGAAGCGCCTTGGCCTGCTTCCGGGTTGGACATGGGCATTACTCCTTGGGCTCCTGGCAGAGGCTTCGGGGCGCGTCCCGGCGCCCCGGTCCCCGGATCGGTCGTCGGATCGCTCACAGCTCCCCCATCCGCCGGATGACGGGAGCCACGCGCTGCACGCCGTGGCGGTAGGCGCCGCGTGCAGCCCGGCGCACTATCTGGCGGACCGGACCGGGCTCCTTGTCGTGGGCGGGGGCGCCGGGCAACGGGCTGCCGTCCGGGCCGAGGTGGTGGCGGGCGAGGATGCCGGGCAGATAGCCGGGCGCGGTGGCCGGCGTGTAGTACGGCGTGAGGGCGGGCATCCCGCCGGGCCGCTCCAGCAGCTCGGCGATGCGCTTGCGGGCCGGGTCGAAGGCGGTGGCGTACGAGCCGTCGGCGCAGACGCCCTGCCGCGACACCCATTCCTCGTCGGGCGTGGGCCGGTGTCCCTCGTCGAGCTGGTCCCAGGATGCGAGGCAGCCGGAGCCGACGAAGTGGTGGTTGCCGAGCACCTCACGCACGCCGAGGTCGGAGAGGACGACGGTGGGGATACGGCGGTGCAGCGACTCCAGCGCCGCGGTGGAGCTGATGGTGACCATCAGGTCGGTGCGGTCGAGGACCTCGCCCATGTTGCCGTACACCAGCTTGAAGTTGGCGGGCGGTTCGAGCCGCTGCACCAGCTTCTGGTAGGGCAACTCCTCGATGTGCGTGGTGTGCTCGCCCGGCTTGGAGCGCAGCTTGAGCAGCACCTCGCGCTCGGGGTGCTTGCGGGCGTGCTGGATCAGCCGGTTCAGCAGGTACGTCCGGTCCCTGCGGTTGTCCGGCACGGAGGGCTGGGCGGCGAAGACGACCGTGTACGGGTCGTGTTCGCCGGTGTACGGCTCACCGCCGAGGAACGGCAGCGCGACCTCGGTCACCGCGGAGGCGTCCGCCCCGACCCCCTCGTACACCGCGCGGAAGCGCTCGGCGTCCTGACGGGAGTTGGCGAGGACGAGGTCCGCGCCGTGCCGCAGCAACAGGCCGTCGGCGAGCTTCTCGTAGACGACGCCGACATAGCCGGTGACGACGACGGGCCGCTCGGTCTTCTCCTCCCAGACTTGCTTGAGGCCGTGCAGTATGGCCTGCACCCCGCCGCCGACGAGCGCGAGGACAAGAACGTCGTACGACTCCTGCGCCATGGTGCGCAGGAACTCGACGGCGGACACCTCACGGAGGGAGTCGGCGTGGACGCCGACTTCCTGGAGCTGACGGGCTGTGGGGGTGGCCCGGCCACGCAGGAGGTATCCGTCCAGACGGATGTCCGAATCCTCCGGAGCGATACGGTTCGCGGTGAGCGCGCCCCATTTCCACCGGGTGTCGGAATCCGCGAGTACGGCCACTCGCCGGGTCTTCGTCACACTTGCTGGCACGTCGACGACGCTAGGAAGCGATTTCAAGGTTCCGCCCAACCAGAATGCAACAAACGGTTAACAGCACATCGACTAACGACGAATCGAGGCCTGAAGTCGTTGAAAAATAGCCTGGTTCACCGCATCGCCACGTCTCGTTCACCTGACATCAAGCTGCGAGTAAAGACGGATGCCGGACCGACCCCTAACGTCCCTCAGGTGGTCAAGCTCTCCGTCATCGTGCCGTTCTACAACGTGCAGCAATACGCGCCAGACACCCTGAAGAGCCTGCGTGCGAACACACGTGAGGACTTCGAATTCATTCTCGTCGACGACTGTTCGACTGATGGGACACCGGACATCCTCGCGCGCGCTGAGCGTGAGCTGCCGGGCGCGGTGGTCGTCAGACACGAACAGAACGGAGGGCTGGCCACCGCACGGAACACCGGGATCGACAAGGCGCGTGGCGAGTACCTGACGTTCCTGGACGGCGACGACTGGCTCGCTCCCGGCTACTTCCCGCAGCTCCTTTCCGCCATCCAGGAGTTGGGCTGCGACTTCGTACGCACCGACCATGTGCAGTCCACCGGGCGGGCGCGCAGCATCCACCGGGTGCCGCACGGCCGGCGCTGGACGGTGATGAACCCGCGTGAGGCGATCCTGCCCGCCGACCGGTCGACGTCCGTGGACTACGCGTACGCCTGGGCGGGCATCTACCACCGCCGCCTGGTCGACCGCGGAATCCTGCAGTTCACCCACGGGCTGCGCACCGCAGAGGACCGGCCGTGGATCTGGAAGTTGCACCGGGAGGCGGAGTCCTTCGCCGCGGTGGGACTGCTCGGCGTCTACTACCGGCGCGGCGTGGCGTCCTCACTCACCCAGATCGGTGATGTGCGCCAACTCGATTTCATTCGTGCGTTCGATCAGGTAATCGACGAAACGGCGCGCGACCCCGAGGCCGATAAGCTGCTTCCGAAAGCCGTCCGCACCTATTGTGCGATCATGGCTCATCATCTCGGACAAATCGAGAGGTTCGAACCCGCCGTGGCTCGAAAACTGCGCTCGATGAGCGCCGCCGCCCTGAAAAGAATGCCGCAGGACGTGCTCACGGACGTAATGGACTCGATGGACGCGCAGCGAGCGGCACGTCTGCGGCGGGTTCGCCGCAGGGCGGTCGGGGCACGGACGGTGGCCGCCTGATGCCCCGCACCACCCAGATCTTCTGCGCCTCGACGCTCTACGGCGCCGCGACCCTGGCCTCCGCCCTGGACGCCGGGCTGTTCGAGCCGGCCGACCGCCGGCTGCTGCTGATCACCAACAACGCGGTCAACCCGGAGATCACCCCGTCCGTCGACGCGATGCCGGGCTTCGCCCAACTGCGCGGGCGCTTCGACGAGGTGCTGTCCTGGAACGAGACCATCTCCCCGTTCCATCCGAGCGGCTGGTCGCCGCGCGCGGACGACATCCCCATGTGGGAGCGGTACGTACGGCTGCTGTGGAACCTCGGCGACGACGAGATCCAGCTGGCCGTCGAGTCCGTCCAGGTCAACCCGGCGCTCGCGCTGTGCCAGTTGTTCACCGGCGCTCCCGTCGACGTCTACGCGGACGGCCTCATAAGCTATGGCCCCACGCGCGACAAGATCGACCCGCTGGTCGGCACCCGGGTCGGCCGGCTGCTGCACCTCGATCTCGTCCCGGGCCTCACCCCGCTGCTGCTCACCGAGTTCGGCGTCCCGTCCGAACTGGTGCCGTCCGAGGTGTTCCTGAAGGTGCTCGGTGAACTCACCGAGGCCGAGACCGGGCTGGCCGCGCCCACCGGCAACGCCCAGCCGGCGCTGCTGCTGGGCCAGTACCTCTCCGCGCTCGGCATCCTCAGCGACGCCGAGGAGGAGGACCTGCACCTGCAGATGGTGCGCGGCGCCGTCGCGCTCGGCCATCGCAAGCTCGTGTTCAAGCCGCACCCCGTCGCGCCGGCCCGCTGGTCGAAGCTCCTGGAGGACGAGGCGACCCGGTTGGGCGCCGCACTCACCCTGCTGGACCGGCCCATGCTCGCCGAGGTGGCCTTCCAGCGGCTGCGTCCCGCGCTGGTCGTCGGCTGCTTCTCGACCGGGCTGTTCACCGCCGCCAACCTGTACGGCCTCCCGGTCGCGCGGGTCGGCACCGACGCCGTGCTGACCCGGCTCACGCCGTACCAGAACAGCAACCGCGTGCCGCTGACCATCGTCGACGCGCTGCTGCCGGACATCGCGGACGCCGCCGCGGTGCGCGGCTGGGCGATGCCCGGGCGCGAGCGGATCGACGAACTGGCCGCGCTGGTCAAGACGGTCGGCTTCGCGATGCAGCCGAAGATCTACCCGGGGCTGCGCGGCGCGGCCGAGGCCTATCTCACCAAGCATCTGAACCCGCACACCTGGCGCTACTTCAAGCGCAAGCGCCTGACCGCGCTGGCCCTGCCCGGAGCCGTGCCGGCCCAGCTCTCCTTCATCCCGCGCAACGCCACCGTGCGCCGACTGGCGCGCCGGGCCCGTGCGCTGAAGCAGGTGGCCGGCCGAAAGTAACCAAGAAGGGGTGGTCGTTCATCCGTGTGACACCTTCGCGCTCCCTGAGCGTCAGCCGTCACTCACCTTTCACCCGTCCGAGGGACATAGCGTTCAGTCGTCGTATGAAATGGCAGCGTCCATCACGTACGACTGAACGCACCTCGAGGCTCCCAGGAGAAAGGCCCCCGGATGAGCGCGGCTGACCAGGCCACGGCCGGACAAGTCACGGCCGACCAGGCCACGGCACCGCCGGGACCGGCGAAACCCCGGCTGAACCAGGTCATTGCCGCACGGCCTCCTGTCCGGCCCCGCAGGGAGAGCCGGCTGCGCGCCCTGGACGGGCTGCGGCTGATGGCCGCACTGATGGTGTGCATGTACCACTTCTCCGGCAAGAACGGCGAAGTAGCCAATTCCTGGCACCAGTCCCCCGGGGTCATGTTCCCGACGCTGTCGCAGTTCTCCACCTACGGCAGCCTGGGTGTGCAGTTCTTCTTCGTCATCAGCGGGTTCGTGATCTGCATGAGCAGCTGGGGCCGCAGCCTCGGCGACTTCTTCCGCTCCCGGATCTCCCGCCTCTACCCGGCGTACTGGGTGGCCATCGTCATGGTCACCGGCGCCGCGGTGCTCCTGCCGGTCGTCGTCCACCCGGTCCGGCCGGACGAGTTCCTGGTCAACCTCACGATGATGCAGCAGCCGCTGGGCGTGCCGCGGGTCCTGGGCGTGTGCTGGACGCTGTGGGTGGAGCTGAAGTTCTACGTGCTCTTCGCGCTGTTCGTGATCTGGAAGGGCGTCACCTACAAGCGGGTGGTCACCTTCTGCATCCTGTGGACGCTGGCCGGCGCCTTCGCCCGGGTCGCCGACAACCCGCTCACCGACGAGCTGGTCATGCGCGACCACGCCCCGTTCTTCATCGGCGGCCTCGCGCTGTACCTGATCCACCGCTTCGGCAGCGACATGCTGCTGTGGGGGATCGTGGGCATGTCCTTCCTGCTGGGCCAGCGCTACTCGGTGATGGCGCTGTGGCACCCGGGCGCCCAGGGCGAGTTCCACCGCAACCCGTATGTCATCCAGGCGATCGTCTTCTGCGCCTTCGCCGCCGTCGCGGTGGTGGCGCTGGGCTGGACGAGCTGGGCCAACTGGCGCTGGCTGACGGTGGCCGGGGCGCTGACGTACCCCTTCTATCTGATCCACGAGCACCTGGGCTGGTTCTTCATCCGGGTGCTGCACCGGGGCCTGGGGCTCGGCTCCTACGAGACGCTGGCCCTGTCCGTGCTGAGTCTGCTGGTGCTGGCGTATCTGATGAACCGGTTCGTGGAGAAGCCGTTCGGGCCGCGGCTGAAGCGGGCGCTGCCCGCCGTACCGCTCCGCTAGGAGGGCCGTCTGTCGGCTGCGGGCCGGTGGGGGCCGGTCGCGCAGTTCCCCGCGCCCCTTGGCGGCACTTGGCCTCAACACGCGTTCGGCGCGTCCCCCCGGTCGGGGAGACGCGCCGAACGCGCTTTTCGGAACCGCTCGTTACTTCCGCGTCGTCTGCCGCAGCTGCCGTACGGCCCTGCGGACCGCCGGGTGCCTGCGCAGGGCTTCCGCGCGGACCGGGCTGCCGCCGGGGAGGCGCAGGCTGGTGAGGCGGCGGCGCTTGAAGTAGTGCTGGTACTGGGCCAGGTTGGCGGTGAGCCAGGCGGCCACCTCGTCGCGCATGCCGTGGTGCTTGCGGGACTGCATGCAGTAGCCGACGCCGCGCACCAGCGGGGCCAGGTCCTCGGCCATGCCGCCGAGTTCGAGCGGCGAGCCGAGCTCGGCGATCTCCGCGTCGGGCAGGGCCGCGTCGATGATGGTCAGCGGGATCCGGTTGCTGTTCTCGTACGGCGTGATGCGTTCGAGGAGCACGTCCGTGCCGACGCGGGCGACCGGGATGCCGTAGAAGGCGGCGGCGGTCATCAGTGCCGTCGAGAAGCAGCCGATGACGAGCTTCGGCTCGAGGAAGGCGAAGACCGTCTCGGCGAGGACGGGTTCGTTGAGCACCGTGAGGTTGACGCCGAGTTCCGCCGCGACCGCTTCCAGGGACTCGTTGAAGACGGCCGGCGCGCTCGGGTGCGGCTTGAACAGCACATCCTGGTGACCGGACCGGGCGGCGGCGCGCAGCATGCGGATGTGCAGCTGCTCCTCCTCGTCCTGGGTGATCAGGTCGATGGCCGAGAGGTACTGGCCGAGGAGGACGGCGGTGGGCGGGTTGTCGGCCGGGAGGCGCTCGGCGAGGATGCCGGCGCCGGACTCGCCGATCTGCGCGAGGACGTCGACGATCGCCTCGTTCGGGACGGCCTCGGGCTCGACGCCGTACTCGGACAGCAGCATGGGCGTCAGGCCCGGCACCAGGTCGAGGTGCAGAACGCGCTTGATGCGGCTGCTCATGCCGTGCGGGATGCGGTTGCGGGTGGGGCCGTAGCTCATCAGGCCGTCCGCGTACACATGGATCGGGCTGTCCGCGAAGATGTCCGCGACCGCGCGCGAGGGGTTGGCCTGGATGGACTCACAGGCGATCTCGACGGGCTCGTCGCCCAGGTTCCAGGCGAGACGTACGGCCTTCTCCCACAGCAGGGCGTCCTGGCCCCGGGGCGACCAGCCGGCGGGGTGGTGCGGGGAGATGAACTCGTTCCAGGAGCGCACCTCGTCGAACTCGGGGGCCAGCTTCTCGAAGCCGGCCATCTTGTTCAGCGGGGTGCCGACCTCGGGGATGGCGGCGGTGTTGCTGACGACGAGGATGCGGCGGACGCCCTCGCGCGGGCCGAACTGGCCGGCCCGTATGGCGGCGGTGACCGTCGCGGCCGCGTACTGCGTGGCCGAGAAGAAGATCTGGATCATGCCGCCACTCCCTTCATGCCACCCCGTATCCGGCGCAGCATGTACACGCGCTCCTCGCCCATCCCGACGAGGGCCTCTTCCAGTTCGTCCTCCGACATCCTGCCCAGTGCCTCGGCGGCCATCTGCTTCAGTCTGGCGGCGATGCTGCGTTCGAAACGGCCGCGGCCGAGCAGCTGGTGGGCGATGACCACGCAGTAGTTGCGCAGTGCCTTCTTGCGCAGCCTGCCCACCTCGGGGTCGTCGGCGAGCTCGGAGAGGACGAGATCGAACGAGCGGAAGAAGTCCAGCTGGCGAACGTCACCGATCTGAGTGAGCGAGCTGGCCACGCCCCGGCGGTAGAAGACGCCGCGCAGGCTGGCGACGGCGTAGGAGTCGGCCCTGCGGTGCAGGTCCCAGATCCAGGGTCGGTCCTCGGCGGTCTTCAGTCCGTCGTGGAAGCGCAGCATGCCCTTGTCGAGGAGGCGGCGGTGGTAGATGCCGGCCCAGGCGTAGGGGTAGTCGACCATGGTGGTGTCGTCGACCGGGAGGATCGAGCTGCGCGGGTCGAGGGCGGTGTGGCGGCGGCCCTCGGGGGCGCGGTGCACGGTCCGCTCGATGCCGGTGACCTGGACGTGGTCGGTGCGCACGAAGTCGACGTCGTGGCGCTCGATGGAGTCCACCAGATCCGCGAGATAGCCCGGGGCGAGCCAGTCGTCACCGTCGAGGAAGGTGAGGTAGCGGGCATCCGAGGCGTCGATGCCGGTGTTGCGGGCGGTGGCCAGTCCGCCGTTCTGCTCGTGCCGTATCACCCGGCTGTTCTTGAGTCTCTTCGTCAGCGTCAGCAGCGCTTCGTACGTCTTGTCCTTGGTGGACCGGTCCTCGACGAAGATGAACTCGAAGTCGTCCCGTTCGTTGTTGACCAGGCTGGTCACCGTCTCGGGGACATACGACTCGATGTTGTAGCAGGGGACGATCACGGACAGTGTCGGGGGGCGGTTGGTCACGCGTACACCTGGGCTCTCTCCGGGGCGGATCCCTGCGACCGTAGGAGACGTTCGACGCCGGACATTGTCCCCACGGCGGCCATCAGGTGAACGATAAGTAACGGCCCGCCCTCCTTTTTCGAGAATCAATGACGCAACGCCGCATTCACGCCCTCAGACATTCGATCGTCGATCGACTGTTCGACGATCTGGGTGACTGATATTGGGATACACCCGGTACGGCCGCACCTGATCCGCACGCCTCACCGGATGCCGTACCGGGCCTCGATCCCGGCGATCACGAGGGCGAGCCCCTCCTCGAAGTGCTGTTCGTAGTCAGCGAAGATCTCCGCGCCCGCCTGAGCCGACAAGGGAAAGTCGGCCATCAGACGGGCGCGTTCGCTTATGTCGTAACCCTCGCGGCGCTCGCCCGGAAGCGGCTCGACGCCCTGTTCCTCGGTGACGAAGCCGAGGGTGTAGAGGTACGTCGTCGAGGTCGCGCGGACCGCGTGGGCGAGGGAGAAGCCCGCGGCCGTGAAGACCCGCAGGGTGTCCTCCATCTGCTCGGCGTGCACGAGGCCCGTGAAGCGTGAGCCGCTGAACACCTTGGCCCCGTCGCGGTAGCCGAGCAGCGCCGCGCGCAGTCCGCGGTTGGCCTTCAGCAGCCGCTCCCGCCAGGTGTCGGCCGCGTCGAGGGGCGTCCCGGCGACCATCCGGCGGTACATCTCGGTCGCCATCTCGTCGAGCAGCGCCTGCTTGTCCTTGAAGTGCCAGTACAGGGCCGGCGCCTTGACGTCCAGCTCCTTGGCGATGGCGCGCAGGGTCAGCCCGTCCAGGCCGACCTCGTTCAGGAGCCTCAGGGCGGTTTCCGCGACGCGTTTGCGGTCGAGGGGCGCTCGTCGTTCCGTAGTCACGCTTGACAGCTTAACGGCGTTAAGTGCACTCTCGAAGCCGACAGCACTTAACAGCGTTAAGGAGTTATGGCATGAACACGGATGTTATGCACACGGACGTACTGATCGTCGGTGCCGGTCCCACCGGCCTCGCGCTCGGCATCGACCTGGCCCGGCGTGGGGTGGACGCGCTGGTGGTGGAGCGGGACGAGAGCCTGTTCCCCGGCTCGCGCGGCAAGGGGATCCAGCCGCGCACGATGGAGGTCTTCGACGACCTGGGCGTGCTCGACGCGATCCGTGCGGCCGGCGGCGGCTACCCGGTCGGGATGCTCTGGCAGGACGGGAAGCGCACGGGCGAGCACCAGATGTTCGACCCGGCCGAGGTGACGGAGGACTCCCCGTACGACGAGCCCTGGATGGTCCCGCAGTGGCGGACGCAGGAGATCCTCTTCGCGCGGCTGGAGGAACTGGGCGGGAAGGTCCTGTTCGGCCGGGAGGTCGTGGGGCTGACGCAGGACACCGACGGCGTGACCGTCGCCTTCGCGGCCGGCGGCAGTGTCCGCGCGCGCTATGCCGTCGCCGCCGACGGAGGTCGCTCGGTGGTACGGCGGACCCTCGGCATCGCGATGACCGGCGAGACCGTCGACCCGAACCCGACGCTGGTGGCGGACGTCAGGATCACCGGCCTGGACCGGGACAACTGGCATCTCTTCCCGCCCCGTGGCGAGGGCGACGGCTTCCTCGCGATCTGCCCCCTCGCGGGCACGGCGGACTTCCAGGTCGCGGCCCAGTTCACGGACGGCTCGTCGGTGGACGTCTCCCTGGAGGGTGTGCGCAAGGTCGTCGCCGCGCGCTCGCATCTGGCGCCCGAGGACGTGACCGAGGTGCGGTGGGCCTCGAACTTCCGGCCGCGCGCGGCGCTCGCGGACCGGTTCCGGGACGGGCGGGTCTTCCTCGCGGGGGACGCCGCGCACATCCACTCACCGGCCGGCGGTCAGGGGCTCAACACCAGCGTGCAGGACGCCTACAACCTGGGCTGGAAGCTGGGCGCGGTGCTGCGGGACGGGGCCGCCGAGGCTCTGCTGGAGACCTACGAGGAGGAGCGGCGCCCCATCGCCGCCGGCATGCTCGGGCTGTCGACGAGCGTGCACCGCGGGGAGGTGCGGCGCGGCGGGGCGACCCGGCAACTGGGCATCGGGTACCGGGAGTCGAGCCTGACGACGGAGACACGCGAGGCACCGGGCCCGCTGCACGCCGGCGACCGCGCGCCCGACGGGACGGTCGACGGCGTCCGCCTCTTCGACGCCTTCCGGGGACCGCACTGGACGCTGCTGGCGCTGGGTGCCGAGGCCCCCGAGCTGCCCGAGTCGATCGGCGTGGTCCGGGGAGCGGCGCAGGAGCCGTACGGCACGGGCCTGTTCCTGGTGCGGCCGGACGGCTATGTGGGCTGGGCGGGCGCAACGGGCGACGGACTGCGGGAGTACGTCGAGCGAGCCGCCCGATAGCCTCAGGAACCGGCGAGGGACAGCTTCACCGCGAAGCCGAGGAACAGCGCGCCCGCCGCCGAAGTCGCGCCGGCCGACAGCCGCTTGCGCCGCCGGAAGGCGCTCGCCAGCCTCGTACCGCTGAATATCAGCGCAGTGAGGTAGAGGAAGCTCGCGAACTGCGCGAACGCCCCGAGGACCACGAACGACAGCGCGGGGTAGGCGTACCCGGGGTCGACGAACTGCACGAAGAAGGCGACGAAGAACAGGATCGCCTTGGGGTTGAGCAGACTGATGACGAAGGCGCGGCGCAGGGGCCGCTCGTCGGCGACGGCTTCGGACGCCTCGACGACGGCCTTGTCCCGCCGGGTCCGCCACATCGCCCGGGCCGCCCGCAGCATCCCGATCGCCAGCCAGGTCAGATACCCGGCACCCGCGTACTTCACGATCCCGAACAGCACGGCGTTCGCCTGCAGCAGCGAGGCGACGCCGGCGGCGGACAGGGTCATCAGAACGGTGTCACCGCACCACACCCCGGCCGCGGCGGTGTATCCGGCCCGGATCCCTCGTCGGGCGGCCACGGACAGCACGTAGAGCGAGTTGGGGCCGGGCAGCAGGACGATCAGGACAAGACCGGCCAGATAGGTGGGGAGATCGATGACACCGAACATGAGAAGGAGTGTCGCACGCGGCTCTGACACCGAGCCCGAGCGTCTCGGATCAGAAGACGTCCGACGGGACGTACGTCCCCCAGACCTCCCGCAACGCGTTGCACACCTCGCCCACGGTCGCCCTGGCCCGTAGCGCCTCCTTCATCGGGTACAGGACGTTGTCCACGCCCTCGGCCGTCTTCTTCAGGGCCGTCAGGGCCGCGTCGACCGCCTGCCCGTCGCGTTCCGAACGGAGCCTCGCGAGACGTTCCCACTGCTGTGCCTCGATGGCGGGGTCGACCCGGAGGGGCTCGTAGGGCTCCTCCTCGTCGAGCCGGAAGCGGTTGACGCCCACCACCACCCGCTCCCCGGAGTCGGTCTCCTGGGCGATGCGGTACGCGCTGCGCTCGATCTCGTTCTTCTGGAAGCCCTGCTCGATGGCGGACACCGCACCGCCCAGGTCCTCGACCCGCCTCATCAGCTCGACGGCCGCCCCTTCCACGTCGTCCGTCATCCGCTCGATGACGTAGGAGCCGGCGAACGGATCGACCGTCGCCGTCACGTCCGTCTCGTAGGCCAGCACCTGCTGGGTGCGCAGGGCCAGGCGGGCCGACTTGTCCGTGGGCAGCGCGATGGCCTCGTCGAAGGAGTTGGTGTGCAGGGACTGGGTGCCGCCGAGGACCGCCGCGAGGCCCTGGACCGCGACCCGGACCAGGTTCACCTCCGGCTGCTGGGCCGTCAGCTGCACACCGGCCGTCTGGGTGTGGAAGCGCAGCATCAGTGACCTGGGGTTCCGTGCGCCGAACTCGTCCCGCATCACCCGCGCCCAGATACGGCGGGCGGCGCGGAACTTGGCGACCTCCTCCAGGACCGTCGTACGGGCCACGAAGAAGAACGACAGGCGCGGGGCGAAGTCGTCGACGTCCATGCCGGCCGAGACCGCCGTACGGACGTACTCGATGCCGTCCGCGAGGGTGAAGGCGATCTCCTGCGCCGGGCTCGCCCCGGCCTCGGCCATGTGGTAGCCGGAGATCGAGATCGTGTTCCACTTCGGGATCTCGGCCCGGCAGTACTTGAAGATGTCCGCGATCAGCCGCAGGGACGGCTTGGGCGGGAAGATGTACGTCCCGCGCGCGATGTACTCCTTCAGCACGTCGTTCTGGATCGTGCCGGTGAGCCGGTCCGCCGGGATCCCCTGCTCCTCCGCCACCAGTTGGTAGAGGAGCAGCAGCAGGGCCGCCGGCGCGTTGATCGTCATGGACGTCGACACCTTGTCCAGCGGGATCCCGCCGAACAGCACCCGCATGTCGTCGATCGAGTCGATGGCCACGCCCACCTTGCCGACCTCGCCGTGCGCGATCGGGGCGTCGGAGTCATGGCCCATCTGGGTGGGCAGGTCGAAGGCGACCGACAGGCCCGTCGTGCCGTGGGCGATGAGCTGCCGGTAGCGGGCGTTGGACTCCGTCGCCGTTCCGAAGCCGGCGTACTGGCGCATCGTCCAGGGGCGGCCGGTGTACATCGAGGGGTACACGCCGCGGGTGAAGGGGTACGAGCCCGGCTCGCCCAGCTTCTCGGCCGGATCCCAGCCGGACAGCGCGTCCGGGCCGTAGACCGGCTCGATCGGCAGTCCGGACTCCGACTCACGCGCCATGGTGTGCCTCCCGTGGACCGTTCCTCTCTGTGTCCCACCATGCCGTGTAGTTCGCGAGCGGTCACGTGCGGGGAACATCTCAGGGGACATCGGGACGGCCGGTGTGAGACGCCGGGGGGCGGGATGCGTACCAAAGGCATGGGGATGGGGAGAACGAGTGCCGTACTCGCCGCGGGAGCCGCGTTCACCGTGCTGCTGTGCGGTTGCACGGTGCAGTCCTCCGACGGGGAGCGGCACTCACCGATACGCATAGAGCTCCCGGACGGCACGCCGTCCCCGAAGTCGGCACCGCCCGACGACAAGCCGGTCACGACGCCCGCGCCCGCCACCACGTCCGCCCCGGCCGCGGTGCTGTGGCAGCGGGGCGACACGGGCCGGGACGTCCGCGAGCTCCAGGCCCGGCTCCGGCAGATCGCCTGGCTCTTCGACGGGCCGACCGGGACCTACGACGATCTCACCGAGCGGGCGGTCGAGGGCTTCCAGGGCAAGCGCGGACTGCCGAGGACCGGGAAGACGGATGAGGTCACCTGGGAGCGGCTGCTGCGGATGACCCGCGAACCCGGCAACTGGGACCTGTATCTGATGGGCGGGCAGCCCGCCGACGCGCCGGACGCACGGTGTCTGACCAGCCGGGTGCTGTGCATCAGCAAGTCGAGCCGGACCCTGCGCTGGATGGTGGACGGGCGCACGGTCGCAATGGTGCCGGTGCGCTTCGGATCGCAGTACACACCGACCCGGGAGGGCGTGTTCACCGTCTACTGGAAGTCACGGCACCATGTGTCGACGCTCTATGACTCCCCCATGCCGTACGCGATGTTCTTCAGCGGCGGCCAGGCGGTGCACTACTCGTCCGACTTCGCGGCGAGGGGCTACGGGGGCGCCTCGCACGGCTGCGTCAATGTGGCGGACGAGCCGGCGATCAAAGAGATGTTCGCGCAGGTGCGGACCGGCGACAAGGTCGTCGTCCACTGGTGAGGCGCGGGCGGCGGATGTGGGGCGCGGGCGGGACCGGGGGAACGTGTCCCGCCCGCGCCGATGCACGAGCCGCAGGTACGGGGGGAACCCCGGCTCTGTGCGACGGCCGATGACCAGTCGGCTCACTCTCATCAGCGCCGCCGCGGCTGAAAACGTCACTCTGCGGCCGAAGTATTTTCCGCGACCCGCAAATCCGCAGGTCAGCGGCTTGTGACAGAGGAAGGCGTCAGCAGGGTTCGGTCCGACAGGAAACCGGCCACGGTCGACGGGAGCCGCGCGGCGCTGTCGGTGCGGCGACCGTCGCGACCTCGGGAGTCGTCCTCGTCATGGCCCCGGCCCTTGCCATGGCCGTGGCCTTTCCCATGGCCCTTGCCTCTGTCCTTCTCCTCGTCCTGGCCGTCGTCGCCACTGTCCCTGCCCCTGTCGCCGTCCCCGTCGCCCTGCTGGGACCGGGTGCTCTCGCCGACGGCGGCCAGGACCTTCTTGCAGTACTTGCGCACCCGGGCGGGACTGCCCGCCACGCCCTCCAGGGTGCGCCGGCGGTCCAGGGACAGCGGCTTGCCGTCGCGCAGGTCGCGGCAGTAGGAGGCAACGGCCTTCCACCGGCCGCCGGACCCGTCCCGTTCCCCGGCGGCGGACTCGGGGTCCCCTGCCGGGCCGCCGGGCGTCACGCCCTTGGGGCCGCCGGTGTCGGTGGGGGCCTTCGAGCCGTCGTCGGGGGTGGGCTCGTCCTGCGCGCCGGCCGGCGGGGAGGGCGAGATGAGCGGCCGCTCCGTGGGTACCTGCGCCGGGACGGTGGCGGCCGGACGTGCCGGTTCGTCCGAGTCGAACGGCGTCGGCAGGACTCCGGTTCCGGCCGCGACCGCCACCCCGCCGACCATGCCGACGGCCAGCGCGGCGGCGAGGCCGAGCCGTACGGAACGTGCCCAGCGGGGGCGGCGGACGGTGCGCACGGGGGCGCCGATCCGGACGAGCCCCACGTCGGAGACATCGGAGGCGTGCGGACCGGGGTCGTCACCTTCAGCGGCCAAAGCGTCCTCCCGCTGTGCGCGGGCCGCCCGGAAAGCGGCCAGCGCGGCGGCCTCTCCGGGGAGTTCCTCGCTGGTCAGCGGGGGTTCGACGGTCAGCGACTCAAGCGTCTTGGCGAGCCGTTCGGCCTGGTCACGGTCGGTGGCGTCGACAGCCTCCAGCGGCTCTCCGCTCAGCAAGCGCTCCGCCGTTTCGCGGTCCAGCCATCTGTACAGCTCGTCGGCCATCACACATCCTTCTGCGTCCGCGAACGCATATGCGTCACACTCGCGGACGTCACCGCACGACCGCGCGGTTCTCGCTGGGGAGGCAGGCCGTCGAGCACCCCGGCCGATTCCGGATCGTCGCCGAGCAGCTCCGCGAGCCGCTTCAGGCCCCGGTGCGCGGCGGTCCGTACGGCACCCGGACGCTTGCCCAGCGTCTCCGCGGCCGTCTTGGCGTCGAGCCCCACGACCACGCGCAGGACGACTGCCTCGGCCTGGTCCTGCGGGAGCCGGGAGATCAGGGAGAGGGTGCCGTCGGTGGCCAGCGCCTCGATGGCCTCGCCCGCGGTGTCGGACTCGGCGGCCTTCCCGGTCAGCTCGGTCTCGTCGCCGCCGATCGCGGGCCGGCGGCCCCGCATGCGTATGTGGTCCAGTGCGCGGTTGCGCGCTATCCGGGCCGCCCAGCCGCGGAACCGGTCCGCGTCGCCGCTGAAACGCTCCAGGTCACGGGCTATCTGCAGCCATGCCTCCGACGCGACGTCCTCGGCGTCCGGGTCGCCGACCAGCGTTCGCACGTACCCGAGCAACCGCGGGTGCACGGAGCGGTACACAGTCCGGAACGCGGTCTCGTCCCCGTCCTGCGCCGCAAGCACCGCGGTGGTCAGCTCCGCGTCGTCCCCCAGCACTGGATACCTCAATTGGTGGTTGCGGTGCCAAGACCGCAGGTCGTTGCGGTGGTCATACACCCTCCGCGTCCGGCGCGAAAGGCACGTTACGGCCTGAAACCGCTGGCCGTCCATGTCCGTACAACATGCAACTACCCGGGAATCCGCGATGTGTCCGCCCTGGTGTGACAGAAAACGCAGTCATGGCGCTGTAGAGAGTACGGGCCGCCGCGCGGCCCGTGCCGCGCGACGGCCGGGGCCTCTCCTGTGGGGGGTGGCGGCCCCGGCCGTTGCCTCGGCGCGGAACCGATGGCCGTCGCCTCGGCCGCGAACGGCCCACCGGACCGCTTCTTCTCGCCCCCGCCGGGTCACTTCTTCTTGACGGAACCCTCGCCGGTGCCCTTGCCGGACGTACCGTTCTCGCTCCGGCCCTCACCGTTGCCGTCGGCAGTGCCCTTGTCGGCCTGGCGGGTGGGATCACTCTTCGCCGCCGCCAACTGCCCTGCGCAGTAGGCGGCCACCTTGTCCTCGCCGCCCGCCGCCTGGATCAGCCGCTGCCAGGCCGTGGAGTCCAGGGACTTGCCGCTGTCCTTGACCTGGTCGTAGGCGCGGCACTTGGCCTCGGTGTCCTGTGCCGTTGTCGGATGGCCGGGCTTCGCGGAGCCGGCGCCGTCCGTCGACGGCCCGGCGGCCGGACGGTCGGGGGCGCCGGCGGACGGCGTGGGCCTGCCCCTGTCGTCGGCCGGGGCGTCCGAGGAGCCGGACGAGCCGATCGCGGCGAACGCCGCGCCGCCCAGCGTGAGGCTCGCGAGGAACAGGGAGAGCGTGGTCTTCACCGACAGCGCGAGGCGTCGCTGCTCGCGGGGCCGCCAGTCGTCCCGGCGCCGGGTGCGCGCCCGCAGTGCCCCCGCGTCCCGGGCGGCACGGAACGCGGCGACGGCCCGCTGCTCGCCCTCGACGTCCGGTCCGTGTCCGCGCAGTACGGCGGCGGACAGCAGCGCCTCCAGCTCGGCGTCGTCCAGCGCCACGACCTGACCGGAGGCGGGTCCGGAAACCATGCCGTCAGGGTGCACACGCCGACGGCCGGGGGACCCACCGCCGCTCTGCTGCTCACCCATGTCCGTTTCCCGTTCCTGTCCGACCTGCTTGGTAGGCCTTTGTTGCTCTTGCGACCGCGCATGTTGCTTCTGTGACCGCGCAACCCGCGCAACCTGCGTGACTCATGTGACAGCTGTGACTCACGAGCTCATAAGCCTGTACGTCTCTCACGCCCCGTACGACTCACCGCACACCCCGGCTTCGTCTCACCGAAGCGCCGATGCACCGCCCTGGTCGCCGCCGTCGCCCTCACTGTTCATTTCGATTCCCCCAGCGTCCGGGGGCCGTCATCCGTCACACCTGCGACGCCCAGCTCCTTGGCCAGGCGCTTCAGCCCCCGGTACGCGGCGGTCCGCACCGCGCCCGGCCGCTTGCCGAGGACGCGGCCCGCGGAGGGGGCGTCGAGGCCGACCACCACCCGCAGCAGCACGGCCTCGGCCTGGTCCCGCGGCAACCCTCGGACCAGCTCCAGGGCCGCCTCCGTGGAGATCGACTCCAGTGCCTGGTCGTGCGTGCTGTACGGACCCGGCAGCTCCAGTACGTCCTGCTCCAGCGCCGACGACCGGGGCCGTACCTTCTGCCGGCGCAGATGGTCCAGCGCCCGGTGGCGGGCGATGGTCGCGCTCCAGCCACGGAACCCGGCACCATCGCCCTTGAACCGGCCGAGGTCCCGGGCGATCTCCAGCCAGGCGTCGGACGCCACGTCCTCCGCGTCGTCGCCGACCAGCCCGCGCAGATACCCCAGCAGTGCCGGCTGCACGAGCCGGTAGGCCACGGCGAACGCGGCCTCGTCGCCTTCCTGGGCCCGCGCGACGGCCGCGCCCAACTCCCCGTCGTGCGCGCGCACGCGGCGGGGTTCGCCTCCCTGGCCCAAGAACTGTCCTCGTCCGTACCGGTTCGTGGCGAATCCGCACCATTTGGTGAGGCCACCCTCTCCCACGTCCCTCCACGCTCAACAGCGCCCGCACTCACAGAAGTGTCACAGCGAGCCCGTACGACACCCGTCGCCCGGCTCGCCCATGCGGCGGTGGCCGGAACTCACCGCCGATCGCCTACAACCATTGCGCGCCACCGGCAGTCACAGACGCCGCGACCTTCGCACAGCCCCGTCACAGCAATGGCATACGATGCGCGCGACCCACATAAAGCTCAGATAAAGGGATATAACGCCATGTCAATCCGCAGCCCATACCGCTCCCTTCGGGGCATATCCGCCGTCGTCGCCGTGCTCGCGATGGGTGCGGTGGGATGCTCGGACGTCTCGGACGCCGTCGACAGCGCCAAGGACGGCGCGAAGAAGGTGGCCCGCCAGCGTTCGGTGTTCTCGCTGGCCACGGGGGACTGCTACAACCCGAACAGCAAGGGCGAGGGCACCGAGGTGCTCGTCGAGATCGTGCCCTGCGCCGAGGCGCACACGGCTCAGGTCGTCGGTGACTTCAAGATCGACCAGGGGTCGGCGTACCCCGGCGACGACGCGATCTCGGCCATCGCCGACGAGCGTTGCCCCGTCGAGGCAGGGAAGTTCGCCCCGGACACCTGGGCGCTTCCCAAGGGGGTCGCGATCTTCTACTACACCCCGACCAAGGAGAGCTGGACGACGGGTGACCGCGCCGTGAGCTGCACCTACACCCACGAATCGGGTACGTTCACCGGCTCGTTGGACACCGCGAAGTCCCTGAAGCCCGAGCAGAGCACGTACTTGACGGGGTCGAACGGCGTCTACGACGCGCTGTGGGCCAACCAGTCCGAGAAGGACACCGTCGAGGAGGACCTGAAGGGCTACAAGGCGCAGGCCAAGGCCGTCGCCGCCGCCCTCGACGCACACCTCAAGGGCCTGAAGGGCGTCGAGGGCACGGAGGTCGGCAAGCTCCGCGCGCAGCTGACGAAGACCGCCGAGCACTGGCGGAAGGCCGCGAACGCCGCCGACGCCGACGCGTTCTACATCGCCTACGACTCCGCGTTCACCGGCATCGACCCGAGCAAGACGATCGCCGCCCGCAAGGAACTGGGCCTGGCCACCACCGTCCCGGCCGACGATGCCGAGGTCTGGGCGGGCTGACACCCCTTCGCAACAGCGGGGCCGCGTCCACCGAGGGCGCGGCCCCGCCCCCTTGTTGTCACCGGGTGACAGTTCTTGGCACTTGTGCGCTGTCTGTACATGCCACCTGTGTGACAGGTGATGCGAAACGTGACCATTGCTAGGGGTGGGGTAGTTGAGTCCTCGTAGGACCCATGCGTACAAACCGCTGAGTCTCAAGAGACGTGCGTGGCTGACGGTGGGGGCCGTCGTGCTGAGCGGCGCGGGCGTGGTGACGTACGCCATCGCGGACCCGTCCGCGCCGGCCGACACCAAGCGGGAGAACCGTGAGCCGTCGATCCACACGCTCAAACTGAAGGACCGCGGCTCCGGCCGCAGGGGTCTGGCCGAGCAGGACACCGAACGCTTCAGCGCGGTGGTGCTGACCTGGAACGACCCCGATGCGAAGGCCAAGGGGACACCCGAGGTGCGCACCCGGGACGTCGAGACCGGCGAGTGGTCCGGCTGGCTGAAGGTCACGCTCGAACCGAGCCAGGCGGACGGCGAGGAGGGCGCGCGGGCCGCCCTGCGCGGCGGTACGGAGTCGGTGTGGACCGGCGACTCGGACGCCGTCGAGGTCCGCCTCGTGAACGCGGACGGCACCGAGGCGGCGGGCCAGCCGGCCGGCATGGACGTCAAGCTGCTCGACCCCGGCACGGACCCGAAGGGCGCGATACGCCCGGTCGCCTTCGCGGCGGAGGAGACCACGGCACCGGCCACGGAGACCCCGGTGCCGACGGACCCGGCCACCCCCACGGAGACGGCCACAGCGACCGACCCGGCCACACCGACCGGCTCCCCGGCGCCCACGGACACCCCGACGGCCACCGGCACGCCCACCGAGTCCGCGTCCCCGACCGCCTCCCCCACCCCGACCGCCACGGTCCCCGCGCCCCGTCCCTCGACGGTCGTCAAGCCGCCGATCATCACGCAGGCGGAATGGGGCGCGTCCACGGACTACGACGGCACTCCGGAGTACGGCACCGAGATCAAGGCCGCCGTCGTCCACCACACCGGCGAGAGCAGCGACAACGGCCTGTCCTGCGGCGAGTCCCGGGCCCGGATGCGCTCCATCCAGCAGGCGCACTTCGCCCGCGGCTACTTCGACATCGGCTACAACTTCGTCGTCGACAAGTGCGGCCAGATCTTCGAGGGCCGCAGCGGCGGCACGGACCTGCCGGTGCGCGGCGCGCACGACGTCGGCTTCAACACCGACACGGTCGGCATCTCGTACATCGGCAACTTCGAGACGGCCAAGCCGAGTCGCGCCGCGATGGACGCGATCTCCCGGATCGTGGCCTGGAAGTTCGGGATGTACGGCATCGACCCGACCGGCAAGGTCACGCTCACCTCGGGCGTGGAGCAGGGCGTCGACGGCAACAAGATCCCGATGGGACAGTCGATCACCCTGCCGCGGGTCTTCGGCCACCGGGACACCAACGCGACGGCCTGCCCCGGCGCGAACCTCTACGCCCAGCTCACCCGGATCGCCCAGGTCGCCAAGACCCCGGGCATCTCGCACGCCCTCGCCACCTCGGACTTCAACCGGGACGGCATCGCCGACCTGGTCGCCGGCACGCCCCGCGCACTGAGCAACGGCGGCACCCTCACCATCGTCCCGGGCGGCCTCGACGGCCCGGTCCCCGCCTCCCGGCGGACCCTCACCCAGAACAGCACCGGCGTCCCCGGCTCCCACGAGTCCGGCGACAACTTCGGCGCCGCCACCGCCTGGGGCGACGTCAACGGCGACGGCTACGCCGACCTCGCGATCGGCGCGCCCGGCGAGGACGACACCAGCGGCCACGCGGACCGCGGCCAGGTCGTCGTCATGTACGGCCCGGCGCTGAACACCGGCTTCTCGTACACCACGTCGGGCAGTGTCACGGCGACCGGCGCCAAGCTCGGCTCGACGGTCACCGTCGGCGACTTCAACGGTGACGGCAAGGCCGACGTGTTCTCCGCCGGCACCGGAAAGGGCGGCAACTGGCATGTGCGGCTGACCGGCGGGGCCACGACGTCCGGCGCGCTCACCACGGCCACCGGCTCCGTCGCCTACCTGGACGCCGCGACCGGCGACTTCAACCGGGACGGCTACGGCGATGTCGCCCTCAACTACCGCGACACCGGCGGCATCGGGCGCGTGGTCCGCTTCGCGGGTTCGGCGACCGGCCTCACCAAGGCCGGCGTGATCTCCGTCAAGGGCGGCCGCTCGCTCGCGGCGGGCGACGTCAACGGCAACGGCTACGACGACATCGTCATCGGCCAGCCGGTGGCCTCGGAGTCGGGCGGCCTCTCCGGCGGCCAGATCACCATGGTCCCGGGTACGTCGACCGGCTTCACCACGACCGGCATGACGACGATCCACCAGGACACCGCCAACGTCGCGGGCGGCAACGAGTCCGGCGACCTGTTCGGCGCCTCCGTCTCGGTCGGCGACTACAACGCCGACGGTCTCGCCGACGCCCTCACCGGTGTCCCCGGCGAGGACTTCCCGCGCGGCGGCGTCAACCAGGCCAACGCCGGTGACGTGCTGCTGGTCAAGGGCACCTCGACCGGCCTGACCGGCACCGGCTCGATCCGCTTGTCGCAGGACACGACCGGTGTCCCCGGCACCGCGGAGAGCGGCGACCTGTTCGGCTCCGCGGTGTCGCTGACCGACCTGTCGGGCTACGGCCGGGCGGACCTGACGCTCGGTGCGGAGGGCGAGGACGGCACTGACGGCATCGTCATGTACCTCCCGAGCAACAGCACGGGCCTCGGCTACGCCCAGGCGGTCATCCACAGCAAGACCGCGCTGGGCACCCCGACCGACGCCCACCTGGGGCAGATGCTGACGCCGTAACCACCGACGTCATCCGACCCGGCCGGGACCCCGCCCATTCACGGGGTCCCGGCCGGGTCATGCCCGCACCGCCGTCCTACGGCCGTGTCGCGTCCCGGCACAGCAGCCGCAGCGACCCGTCGCCCGCGAAACAGCGCCGCGCCTCCTCGATCGGATCCCACAGCCGCCCGTCGGGCGTACGGATCCAGTGATCGCCGCCCGTCGCCCACCACTCGGCGCCGGTCCGACGGGCGATCACCTCACCGGCGTACGCACCGAAACCGCGCAAGGTGGTCTCCACCGCGGCGTACGGCGTCCGCTCGCGGCGCAGGCTCTCGATCATCCGGTCGACCCGCCACAGGCTCTGCTCCGAGTAGTCGAGGCGCAGCCGGGCTCCCTCACGCATCGTCGCCACCGCGTCCGCCGCCCACCGCACCGGCTTGGTCGCGGCTGCGGGCCTGGTCTCCGCTTGAGTCGTCACATTTTTGAAGAGCGTGGCCGACCTGCGATTCGTCACCCGGATCCGGGGGTTTCCCGGGACCGGTGCAGGACCGCCCCACCTCGCCCCCACGACAGTCACAGGACTCCCGCAGGAACCAGGTTTACGCGGGAGTGACGCTTCGCCGCTCCCATGCGCTCCAGTCACTGATGAGCATGTACTTCCATCTGCGCGCGGTGCCGCCCTCGGCCCTGCGCAACAGCGCGACCTGGTTCCAGCGTCTGTTCGAGGACGACTGGGACACCGTGCGGGAGCGGATCGGCCGGCATCGCGAGGAGGTGCTCGACAAGCTGTACGGCGACGTCGAGCGCCTCTACTGCGGCATCCCCCCGAACCACGCCCCGGAAGGCCCCCGCACCCAAGTGGTCCTCGGCGGCGGCCCGGTCTTCCACACCGACCCGGCCCTGCCGCCGTTCCTGCTGCTCACCGCGTCCCAGGTGGGCAGGGTCGCCGAGTTCCTCAAGGGCGCCGACTTCGACGACCTGTGGCGGCACTCGCGCATCCGGCTGCTGCGACCGTACGGCGCACCGGACGCCGAACCCGAGGTGCGCGGCCTGTTCGCGGCGACCCACCGCGATCTGACCGCCTTCTACGCACAGACGGCCGCGTACGGCGACGCGGTGGTGAAGTGGCTGCTGGTCTGACCGGGACGGCGCGGTCCGGGCGTCAGCTGCGGCCCCGAGCCCGCCGCGACACCACCGCCCGCAGCACCCGCCGTCCCTCCGTCGACACCTCCAGCGCCCGGCGCAGCCCGCCCGCGCCATGCCCTGCGAGCAGCTCCAGGACGCTGATCTGGCGGCGCAGTTCAGCGGCGACGAGCGGCGACATGCCCTCCGTACGGCCCACGACAGGCGACCCGCCCGTCCGGACGGAGGCGAGGGCCTCGGGCGGCGCGCCGTCCGAGGAGATGTCGTCCTGTCCGGGGTCGAGCAGCCGGTGGATCTGCAGCGCGGCGACGGAACAGGCATCGGCCCAGATCCGTGCCTCGGCGGCGGACCGTACGACGGGGGCGGCGGCCAGCATCCGGCGCGCGAGCAGCGCGGCCTCGTCCTCCACCACCTCGTCGTCCACGATCTCCGCGACGCCGAGCTTTCCGCGCACCTGCTCCAGCAACTCCCCCCAGACGGCGGGGTCCCCGCCGTCCGCGAGGTTCGCCCACAGCGGCCGCAGCGCCTCGTCGTCACCGCCGAGCAGCGGTACGCATCGATCCAAACAAGCCAACCCGCTGGCGGCCAGTCCGCGTTCGTCGGCCTGAGCGATCAGTTCCACCAGGCTCATCCACGCCTCCTTGAGCGGGTGAGTTGTGAGGGTCGGGGTCCCCGCACAGGCCCCTTGGCAGGCACCGTCCTTAACGGAGCCCGCACCTCCCCTTACTGCGTGCGACGACCCGGGATTGTCACAGGGGCACGACGCCGAGCCGGTCGAGCAGACGGAAGAAGAGGTTTTCGGCCAAGGGGTCCGCTTCAGCGGTGAGTACGTCGATCACCGACTCGGCGTTCACCTCGTGCCCTGCCTCGGCGGCCCAGGCGATGGCCCGCTGGGCGGCGTCGGGGGGTTCGAGGAAGTAGTCCTCCAGCGTGAGGCCCTCGTCCGAGGCGCCGAGCTGGCCGGCCATCGTGGCCCGCGCCAGACAGGTCGTCCATGCCCCGCTCTCCGGAGCCGCCGCCTCCACCACCACCGACGCGCTGTCCATGACGTATCCGAAGAGCGCGGGCGCCCCGGTCTCGCGGGCCAGGTCGTTCATGTTGCCGAGCTCGCCGTCCCCGCTCGGGTACTCCCACACCTGCCAGCCGTCCGGCGCCTCCTCGCGCAGGGTCATCCCCTCGGCGCCGGCCAGCGCGTCCAGCTCCGTCAGCGGCCGCGCGGCGCGGCACACGACGAAGTACCCCCAGTAGCCCATCCCGGTTCCCCCTGGCTGATCGGTTCGGCTCGGGCCGAATACACCACATTCGCACAGGGATTCGCAGCCGTACGGGTCAATCCACAGCTCGGTCCAGCCGGTCCGCGAGGGCCCTGAACTCGGCCCAGGTCAATTGCGGCTTACCCGCGTCCCACAGCTTCTGCACCGTCGCCCGCAGCGGCATCCGGATTCCCGCCGCGACCTGCGCCTGCGTCTGGGAGTTCGCGAGATCGCACCACACGGCGAAGGACCCGCCCAGGATCTGGGCGTCGTACCGGGCCGGTACGGCCGTCGTCCCCCGCAGGACCCGCGGCGTCCACTGCCCGTAGATCCGCTCGCCGGTCGGGTAGACGAAGGTCTGCGGCTCCCCGAGCACGTAGTAGAGGAACTCGTCGTTGTAGTTGATGACCTTCCGCCCCGTGCTCAGATACGCCGTCGGCAACCGGGCCCCGATCTCCTTGCCCGTCCAGTACGCGACCTGGATGTCCTTGTCCGGCTGGACGGAGGTGTCCCGGAAGAACCCGTCGTTCCACGCCCGGGGCGTGCGGCCGTCGGCGCGGACGGTGGCGGCGCGGCCGTTGAGCCACCCGGTGGCGAGGTCGGCGACGGTGGCGCCGGAGCCGTAGGCCTTGCGGGCGGCGGCGGCGAGCTGCGGGTAGGACGCCTCGGGATTCGAGACGACCAGCGCCTGGTACTCGTCGGCGCCCAGGTGCCACTGGTCGCCGGGGAAGAGGCCGGCGTACTCGTTCAGCAGGTCGTCGACGATCTCCGCGGCCGCGGGCTTGGAGATGTCGACGGCGCCCCGGGTCGCGACCCCGTTGACATTGCGCAGCTGAAGATCGGGGTGCGCGGCGATGACGGCTCCCAGATGCCCCGGCGAGTCGATCTCGGGCACGATCTGGATGTGCCGGCTCTGGGCCAGCTTGACGATCTTCTGGACCTGCGCCTTGGTCAGGTACTGCTGGGACACGATCTCGGGATGCGACTTGGACTCGATGCGGAAGCCCTGGTCGTCGGAGAAGTGCAGGCCCAGCTGGTTGAACTTCAGATCGCCGAGCTCCCGCACCCGGTCCTCGATCCAGTCCGCGGTGAAGTGCTTGCGGGCGATGTCGAGCATGAACCCGCGCACCGGCTTGGCGGGTGCGTCGCGCACGACGCCCTCCGGCGCCGTACCGCCGCCGTGCACCTCCTGCTTGAGCGTCCGGGTCCCGTAGAAGACCCCCGCCTCGCCGGGCCCGCTGATGTCCACACGCCCAGCGCGCACCGCCATGGTGTACGACTCGGTGTTCGCGCCCTTGCGCTTGTTCAGCGCCAGCCGTACGTCCCCGGCGCGCACGTCGTCCTTCCGCCCGGCATACGTCAGGCCCAGCTCACCGGCGATCAGCCGTCCCTCGTCGGCGAGCCCCGAGTCGCTGACGACGACCCGCTCCCCGGCCGCGGGACGCCAGCCGGGGCCACGGGCGGCGGTGTGGGAGTCCACGGCCGGGATGGTCTGCGGTGCCTTCGAGAGCGCGTACGACCGGGTGGGCGAGGGCGTGGGGCTGGCCGCGTCCGCGGAGGGCGAGGTCCCCGGCGCCGACCGCCGCTGTTCGGAACCGCTCGACGAGTCCCCGTCGTCACTGCTGGCCAGGAGCCCGAGGCTCACTCCGGCCCCGACCGTCACGAGGAGCACCGCGACGATCAGCACCCAGGTCTGCTTCAGGACGCTCTTCGCCGGTGCCCGGCGCCTGTGCTTGTGCTGACTCACGGCGCCAACCTAGGCCCTTTCGCGCTCCCGAGGCCGTCCACCACACGTTCCGAAACTCTCCCGTTCGGCTGAAATTCGGGCATCCGTCGGACACCTCATGCCCACACTCGGTAACGTGGCGCCACTCCTCCCCCAAATTCCCCTGCCGAAACCCACGTGACGCCCACACACCTTCCCGGCCGAGTCGCCATACCGTCGCTGCCCGAGCAGACCCGCACTCCACCGTCCCCGGACGTGCTGGAGCCCTTCAACAGCGTCCCCGCCGACGAGATCCGGCGCACCCTGCTGACCTGCCTGAACAGCCCCCGCTGGGCCGACCGCATCGCGGCCCACCGCCCCTATCCCGACGTGGACTCGCTGCTGGCCGCGTCCGACGAGGCGGCGTACGACCTCACACCGGGGGATCTGGCGGAGGCGTTGGCGGAAGAAACGTTGCCCGCGCTGCCGGAAGGCGCATACTCGGCGGCACATACGGCGCTGAGCGCCGCATACGCCGCATACGAGGCCAAATTCGGACACGCCTTCATCATCTGCCTGGACGGCCTCTCGTACACGGAGACGCTGGACCAAGTATTGGCAGGCATCCGATCACGATTGACAAACGATCCGGAGGAAGAACGGGTGGTGGCGGCAGAGGAACTTCGGCGCCTGGCAAGAGGCCGACTGGTCGCCCATCTCAGGGGCACGGGGAACTGTGCGACCAGCCACAACAAGGCCACACATGGCAAATAGCAGGACACCCCACCCCATTGGCCGCCAATCACCCATCCGCGTGCCAGTTTGATCACACCGCCAGCCCCCCGCTCAGCCCGGCGGCAGCGGATGGCTACGATGCTGGGGGCCGGTGGACCGTACCCGGCCGGGCCCGACCGACAGCACAAGCCGGCGCGGCCCCAATCCCCGCTCCCGGAGGAACTTCCGTGCCGGCTGGAACGCTGTACCGCGGCCGGGAAGGAATGTGGTCCTGGGTGGCTCATCGAGTCACCGGCGTCCTCATTTTCTTCTTCCTGTTCGTTCACGTGCTGGACACCGCTCTCGTGCGTGTCTCCCCCGAGGACTACGACAAGGTCGTAGCCACGTACAAGACGCCGATCGTCGCGCTGCTGGAGTACGGCCTCGTCGCCGCCATCCTCTTCCACGCGCTCAACGGCCTGCGTGTCATCGCCGTCGACTTCTGGTCGAAGGGCCCGCGCTACCAGAAGCAGATGCTCTGGTCCGTCGTCGGCCTCTGGCTGGTGCTGATGCTCGGGGCGATCTACCCCGTCCTCGGCCACGCCGCTCGTGAACTGTTCGGGAGCTGACGCGCAAGCATGTCAAACAACACAGTCACCACTGACAAGACCGCCGCCGGTATCGGCCCGGTCGAGGGCGAGTCCCTCTACAACGTCGACAACCCGGCCCCGTTCATCGAGGCCCCGCGCAAGCGCACCAAGAAGACCCCGAAGTCCACCCGGGGCAACTTCGAGATGGCCGCCTGGCTGTTCATGCGCCTGTCCGGCGTCGTGCTGGTCGTCCTGGTCATCGGCCACCTGCTGATCCAGCTGGTCCTGGACGGCGGCGTCTCCAAGATCGGCTTCGCCTTCGTGGCGGGCCGCTGGGCGAGCCCCTTCTGGCAGGTCTGGGACCTGCTGATGCTCTGGCTCGCGATGCTGCACGGCGCCAACGGCCTGCGCACGGTCATCAACGACTACGCGGAGCGCGCGAACACCCGGCTGTGGCTGAAGGGCCTGCTCTACACCGCCACGGTGTTCACCATCCTGCTGGGCACGCTGGTGATCTTCACCTTCGACCCGAACATCCGCTAGGCACGGGGCTGAGGTACTACTGATGAAGATCCACAAGTACGACACCGTCATCGTCGGCGCCGGCGGCGCGGGCATGCGCGCGGCCATCGAGTCGACGAAGCGCAGCCGCACCGCCGTGCTGACCAAGCTCTATCCCACCCGCTCCCACACGGGCGCCGCGCAGGGCGGCATGGCCGCCGCGCTGGCCAACGTGGAGGAGGACAACTGGGAGTGGCACACCTTCGACACGGTCAAGGGCGGTGACTACCTGGTCGACCAGGACGCCGCCGAGATCCTGGCGAAGGAGGCCATCGACTCGGTCCTCGACCTGGAGAAGATGGGCCTGCCGTTCAACCGCACCCCGAACGGCACGATCGACCAGCGCCGCTTCGGCGGTCACAGCCGTAACCACGGCGAGGCCCCGGTGCGCCGGTCCTGCTACGCGGCGGACCGCACCGGCCACATGATCCTCCAGACGCTGTACCAGAACTGCGTCAAGGAGGGCGTGGAGTTCTTCAACGAGTTCTACGTCCTGGACCAGCTGATCACCGAGGTCGACGGCGTCAAGAAGTCGGCCGGTGTCGTGGCGTACGAGCTGGCGACCGGCGAGATCCACGTCTTCCAGGCGAAGGCCGTGATCTACGCGTCCGGCGGCTGCGGCAAGTTCTTCAAGGTGACGTCGAACGCGCACACGCTGACGGGCGACGGTCAGGCGGCGGTCTACCGCCGCGGCCTCCCGCTGGAGGACATGGAGTTCTTCCAGTTCCACCCGACCGGCATCTGGCGCATGGGCATCCTGCTGACGGAGGGCGCCCGTGGTGAGGGCGGCATCCTCCGCAACAAGGACGGCGAGCGCTTCATGGAGAAGTACGCGCCGGTCATGAAGGACCTCGCGTCCCGAGACGTCGTCTCGCGCTCCATCTACACGGAGATCCGCGAGGGCCGTGGCTGCGGCCCCGAGGGCGACCACGTCTACCTGGACCTCACGCACCTCCCGCCGGAGCAGCTGGACGCCAAGCTGCCCGACATCACGGAGTTCGCGCGCACGTACCTGGGCATCGAGCCGTACACGGACCCGATCCCGATCCAGCCGACCGCGCACTACGCGATGGGCGGCATCCCGACGAACGTCGAGGGTGAGGTCCTGAGCGACAACACCACGGTGGTCCCGGGTCTGTACGCGGCCGGAGAGGTCGCCTGTGTGTCGGTGCACGGTGCGAACCGTCTCGGCACGAACTCCCTCCTGGACATCAATGTGTTCGGCCGCCGTGCGGGTATCGCCGCCGCCGAGTACAGCCAGAAGGCGGACTACGTCGAGCTGCCGGAGAACCCGGCGGAGCTGGTGATCGAGCAGGTCGAGCACCTGCGCGCGTCGACGGGCACCGAGCGGGTGGCCGTGCTCCGCAAGGAGCTCCAGGAGACCATGGACGCCAACGTCATGGTGTTCCGCACGGAGCAGACGATCAAGACGGCGGTCGAGAAGATCGCGGAGCTGCGCGAGCGCTTCAAGAACGTCTCGGTCCAGGACAAGGGCAAGCGGTTCAACACGGACCTGCTGGAGGCCATCGAGCTCGGCAACCTCCTGGACCTCGCCGAGGTCATGGCGGTTTCGGCCCTGGCCCGCAAGGAGTCCCGCGGCGGTCACTACCGCGAGGACTACCCGAACCGCGACGACGTCAACTTCATGCGCCACACCATGGCGTACCGCGAGGTCGGCGACGACGGCACGGAGTCCATTCGTCTCGACTACAAGCCGGTCGTCCAGACCCGCTACCAGCCGATGGAGCGTAAGTACTGATGGCAACCCCCGTTATGGACAAGGCCGAGGCGGAGTCCGCGGCCTCCCCGTACATCACGGTCACGTTCCGGGTCCGCCGCTTCAACCCGGAAATCTCCGCCGAGGCTGTGTGGGAAGACTTCGAGCTGGAGATCGACCCCAAGGAGCGCGTCCTCGACGGCCTCCACAAGATCAAGTGGGACGTCGACGGCACGCTGACCTTCCGCCGCTCGTGCGCCCACGGCATCTGCGGGTCGGACGCGATGAGGATCAACGGCAAGAACCGCCTTGCCTGCAAGACCCTCATCAAGGACATCAACCCCGAGAAGCCGATCACGGTCGAGCCCATCAAGGGCCTGACGGTCCTGAAGGACCTCGTGGTCGACATGGAGCCGTTCTTCCAGGCGTACCGGGACGTCATGCCCTTCCTCATCACGAAGGACACGAACGAGCCGACGCGCGAGCGCTTCCAGACCGCCGAGGAACGCGAGCGCTTCGACGACACGACGAAGTGCATCCTCTGCGCCGCCTGCACCTCCTCGTGCCCGGTCTTCTGGAACGACGGCCAGTACTTCGGCCCGGCCGCGATCGTGAACGCCCACCGCTTCATCTTCGACAGCCGTGACGAGGCGGGCGAGCAGCGCCTGGAGATCCTCAACGACAAGGACGGCGTGTGGCGCTGCCGCACGACGTTCAACTGCACGGACGCGTGCCCGCGCGGCATTGAGGTGACGAAGGCGATCGCCGAGGTTAAGAAGGCGCTGATCACTCGGCGGTTCTGACGCCGCGTTGGTCATGGCTATCCGTCTGACTGTGAGGGCCCCGCTTCCCGGGTTGGTACCGGGGGCGGGGCCTTCGCCGTACAGTGTGCCGGCCCTGCCTGGCCGGGCCTTGCCTGGTCTCGTCGTGAACATGCTGTGCGGCAAGGGAAGTTGACGGCATACTCGGTCCACTGAAGTGGGGGCGAGCATGGCGGGGATGCGGTTCGGCGGAGCGGGATTCGGGTGGCGGCTACTGGTGTTGGGCTGGGCGATCGCCGCGATGCCCTCGCCACCGCGTGGCTCGTTCGGCGACCCGCTCCCGGCGGATGACGAGTGGAGAACGTGGATCCACGTCTGCATGGCGTCGAACTGCTTCGAGAGCATCCGGCGCGTCGAGGCCCGCGAGAGCGTGACCATGCGGTGCACCTGCCGCAGCCCCATGCTCTGCAGTGAATTGACGCCGTCCGGCAGCTTCTCGCCGGTTCTGCGGCACAACCACGAGATCTGGGCATGCACCGAGTGCCAGGAAGCTCCGGTGCGGGACGGGGCACCTTCCCACGGAGGACAAGGGCACGTCTTCAAGCTGTACGCCCGACCAACGACGAGGAGGTGAGACATGTTGAAGGCACTCGCCGAGGCCGGCGGCAAGGTCATCGGTGGCGCGCGTTTCAGCCTGACCAGCGTCCTGCCCGGCGTGCTGCTGGTGACAGTCGTCGCCGCCGTCGAGCGTGCGGGGCTCTACGAACTTGATGCGCGGCCGGACTTCTCCGCGATACCACCAGGCCGGAACGACACTGGGGCCGTCGTCCTCTTCGTCTTCTTCGCCTTCGTGGTCGGCGTACTGCTGCGGCCCTTCGAAGCGGCCGTCGTTCAGCAGCTGGAAGGGTACTGGGCGAAACCCTCACCGCTGGCCCTCCTGCGCGAGGCGGCGGTGGAGCGGCACCGTCGCCGCAGGGACCGTGCACTGATCGTGCTCCAGCACGCCAAGGACGTGGAGGCTGCGGAAAGGGCAGCGTCCGCGTCGCCGGGGAGCCGTCCAAGGAGCGGATCCGTCTCCTTGGGAGAACTCGCCCGCCGGGACCGGCGCAAGGTCGGACTCCGCCGCCGCACCGAGCAGGCCCGCCGTATCCGGTCCGGCTACCCCACGGAGATACGCCCCGACGCCCGGAAGCGCAAACGGGATCTCGACGGGGAACTCATGCCGACATCGCTGGGGAACATGCTGCTGCGAGCCGAACGGCTCTCGGGCGACCGCTACGGGCTCGACATGATGCGGGCCTATCCCCGGATCTACCCCTTCATCGCGCCCCGGCTGGAGAACGCCGTCACCCAGCAGCTCAGCCTCATCGCGGCCACCGCATCGCTCACTGTGTCCCTCGGACTCACCACGCTGGCGACACTTCCGCTGGTCCTGCGCTGGGACCTCTGGTCACTGCTTCCACTGGTTCCCGCGGCCCTGACCGCCCTCGCCTATCGGGGCGCGGTCGCGGCGGCAGCGTTCCACGGCACCCTGCTGTCGGCGGTGTTCGACGTACATCGCTTGGACCTCATCAAGGCCTTTCACCTGGAGCTGCCGGAGACAGCCGAGGAGCTGACGGCGACGAACGAGGTGATCTCGGACTTCCTGGCCCGGGACACGGCCCGCTTCGAAAGGCATTTCAAGCTCCAACCCTTGGTGAATCCGCCCGAGAGCGAGGACGTCCTACAGCGAGCGAACGGCAACGGCGCCGCCCAGGCCTAGTACGTTCAGCACCATGCGGTGCGGACGGCGCAAGCCGTTGGCGTCGAAATGGAAGTACTCGTCCACATCGGCGTACACGACGACCTGCTCCGCGAAGCGCACGGCGTGTGTGCCCTCCACGTTCCCCTTCACCACCGCGCAGTTCGGCCCGACGACGAGTTCGACGCGTCCGAAGAACACCGTGACGTCGACGCTGGCGACCCGCAGCCGGTCGTCGGGTGCACTGGCTCCGGCGAACCTCGCTCCCGACAGATCTATGACGGCGTTCCCGAAGTACGAGCTCACGGCCAGTGTCTGCAGCGGCGTGGCGGGCGTGACCACTCGCCTGTCCAGCGGTACCAGCACGCTGCGGTACCGCCTCAGGGGGTTGTCGTCCTCGCGGCCACCCGGATCCGTTCGCACTCCGAGGGACAGCGCCACGCCCACGGCGATCACCACGGACGGCCAGATACGGTCCGCCGTTCTCCCCTCGAAGACACCCGCGTTGTAAGCGGCCCACAGGCCACCACCCGCGACGAGAATCACCGGGCCGACCAACAAGCCCCTGGGCACAGCCGCTCGGAGCAGGAGCAGTACGCCCACCACCACAATCACGTACGGCAGCGCCGACAGAGCCCATCGCCCACCCGACCGGACGGCCGACCAGTCGCCCAGCAACCAGACGGTGCCGACAATCACCACCAGCAGCCCGAAGGCTGTACGCAATCGGCCCACCGGCTCCCCTCCCGCATTCAGCTGAAGAGTACTGAAGCCACCCGGCCCCAGCTGGCCCAGGATGGTCTCAGCTGTGATTTCGGAGTCGTCGGGCGCAATCCCCGGATCCGGCCGATCATCGCCTTACCCTGACGGTATGTCAGATGACGAGTCGTACGAACTGCTCGGTTTCGACAACGTGCTGCTACCGGTAGGCGACCTCGCCGAAGCCCTCGGCTTCTACGAGCGCGCCGGGTTCACGGTCGGGTTCCGGCTCGACGAGGCCGGGATCGCGATGCTGAAGGTCGGGGGTGAGACGCCGGGGCTGTTGCTGCGTCAGGAGGAGGCGGTGGCGCATCGGCCGCCGCCGTGGCCCTCCCCCCGCGTGTGGCTGGAGGTGCCCGACGCGCGGGCCGCGGCGCGGGCGTTGCGCGACGCGGGCGTCGAGCCGCTCGACGCGCCCTTCTCCGTGGCGACCGGCTGGACCGTCGAGATCGCCGACCCCTGGGGGAACGTCATCGGGTTCACGGACTACTCCAAACGGCCGGAGCTCGGACGCAGACCCTGACTGGGGTACCGGCCGGGGGGGGCGGCGTGACGCAGGCCTCAATGCAATTGAGTTGAACATGTTCAAAGCCCGGGTCTAGAGTCTCTCCTGTCAGCGTTTTGAACGCGTTCAAGAAGGGGGAGGCCATGGACCGCACGGTCATCGCCTACGTCATCTATCTCGTCGTCAGCATCGCGCTCACCATCTGGGTGGCCCGCACCCTCAGCCGCAACGGGCGGATCTTCCTCGCCGACGTGCTGCGCGGGAACGAGAAGCTCGCCGACGCCGTGAACCACCTGCTCGTGGTCGGCTTCTACCTCGTCAACCTCGGCTTCGTCGCGCTGTATCTGAGCGATGACGACACCGTCCTCGACACCCGGGGCATCTTCGAGGCCCTGTCGACCAAGCTCGGCGTGGTGCTGCTGGTGCTCGGCGTGATGCACCTGGGCAACGTCTACGTACTCAACAAGATCCGGCGGCGCGGGGTGATGGAGCGCGAGCAGGTGCCTCCGGTTCCGCCGCAGGGCTGGGTCGCCCCGTCGGCCGGGGCCTGAGCGGGCGTCGACATGGCAGTCGACACGACAGCCGGCAGGGCGGCCGGCGCCGCGGTCCGCGGACTGACCGTCCTGTACGACGCCCAGTGTTCGCTGTGCACCTTCCTGCGCGACTGGCTCATGAAGCAGCCGCAGTTGGTGCCACTGGAGATGGTGCCGGCCGGGTCCGAGGACGCCCGGCGGCGCTTCCCCGGCCTTGATCACGGCGCCACTCTCGACGAGATCACCGCCGTCGGCGACGCCGGGCAGGTCTACCGGGGCGGTGCCGCCTGGATCGTCACGCTGTGGGCGCTGCGCGAGCACAGGGGACTCGCGCATCGCCTGAGCACTCCGTCCGGGGCGCGGCTGGCCAGGGGGGCCGTACTCGCGGCCGCGAAGTGGCGCGGCGGGCAGTGGGGCGGGCGGGCCTACCGGCGCGGGGACGGATGGTCGTACGACCCGAGCCGGGGCTGGACGTACAACCCGCCGGGGTGTGAGGACGGCACCTGCGCCACCACCTGGTGAGAACGGCGGCGAAAGGGACCAACCCGGCCTGAACGGCACTCTTCCGAGCTCGGGTTCTGGCATGCACCCTTCCAAAACCGCGCTCGGGTTGGCACTCTGCCTCAGGTTCTCCACTCCGCACTCGCACCGACTGTCGGTTGCCGGGCGGCCATCCGGTCGCCCGGTCCCCCCATCGCAGAAGGAGTACGCGTGAGAGGCATACCCCGCATGTCCCGCATACCCCGCCCCGTCCTCGGCGCCCTGATCGGCGTCACCGCGCTGCTCACCGCAGGCACCCTCGCCACTCCCGCGGGCGCCGCGCCGAGGCCCGACTCCACCACCGGCGTCAGCTCGGTCCCGGCCGGCGCACAGCAGCAGGCCCGCGACTTCTGGACCTCGGAGCGGATGCGGGCGGCGACCCCGCTCGACCTCGTGAGCGTCAACGGCCACTTCGACGGCGGCGTAGCGCCCCGCAAGGGCACGGCGACCAAGGTCGCGCCCACCTCCCCCACCGCGGCGGTCGGCAGGGCCGTCAACGACATCGGCCTGATGGCCTTCCCGAACGCCGGCGGTCAGTGGTCCGGCGGCGGTGCGGTCGTCTCCACGGCGGGCCGCGTGTTCTTCAGCTACCAGGGCCGTACGGCGTCCTGTTCCGGCAACGCCGTCACCAGCAACAACAAGAGCACCGTGATCACGGCGGGCCACTGCGTGAAGCTGGAGGGCGCCTGGCACACCAACTGGGTCTTCGTGCCCGGCTACCACGACGGACAGGCCCCCTACGGCCGCTGGGCCGCGTCGAAGACCCTGTCCACACCCCAGTGGACGGCGAGCGAGGACATTAACTACGACGTCGGCGCGGCCGTCGTCGCCCCGCTGGACGGCAAGCTCCTCACGGACGTCGTCGGCGGGCAGGGGCTGGCCTTCAACACCGGCTACAACCTGCGCATGTACTCGTTCGGCTTCCCGGCCGCCGCCCCGTACGACGGGGAGAAGTTCATCTACTGCAGCGGGACCACCAACCGGGACTTCCTGCTGTCCAACGACCACGGCATGAACTGCAACATGACCGGCGGCGCCAGCGGCGGCCCCTGGTTCACGCAGTTCAACGAGTCCACGGGCACCGGCCTGCTCTCCTCGGTGAACAGCTTCAAGTACAACTTCCTGCCGAACCGGATGTACGGCCCGTACTTCGGCGCCGACGCCCAGAACCTGTACCAGACGGCACAGGCCTCCTGACGATCGGCACGAACGCCACTCGTTAGGCTCTGTTTCCGTGTCCTCGAAGAACGACAGCCCTGAACAGGGCGATACGCCCACCAAGTCCGAGCAGACCCGTGCACTGATCCTGGAGACCGCCATGCGGCTGTTCCAGGAGCGCGGCTACGACAAGACGACGATGCGGGCCATCGCCCAGGAGGCCGGGGTCTCCGTCGGCAACGCGTACTACTACTTCGCGGGCAAGGAACACCTGATCCAGGGCTTCTACGACCGGATCGCCGCCGAGCACCAGGCGGCGATCCGGGGCGTCCTGGCCCGCGAGACCGACCTGGAGGCGCGGCTCGCGGGTGTGCTGAAGGTGTGGCTGGACATCGCCACGCCATACCACGAGTTCGCGGTGCAGTTCTTCAAGAACGCCGCCGATCCCGACAGCCCGCTCAGCCCCTTCTCCGCGGAGTCGGAGCACGCGCGCGTGGAGGCCATCAACGTCCATCGGCAGGTGCTGGCGGGCGCGACGAAGACCAAGGTGCCCGAGGAGCTCCGGGACGTACTGCCGGAGTTGATGTGGCTCGCCCAGATGGGGCTCGTCCTGTACTGGATCTTCGACCGCACCGAGGGCCGCGAGCGCAGCTACCGGCTGGCCGAGCGGGGCGCCCGGCTGACCGCGCGGGGCGTGACCCTGGCGCGGTTCCGGGTGCTGCGGCCGCTGGTGCGCGAGGTGCACGAACTGTTCACGGACTTCCTGCCGGGGATGACGAACGCCCTTCCGGATCCGGCCAGGAAGAAGGCGGACAGGGACGCCCCCGGCGAAGGGGCGCCCGCCGAGGACGAGCGCCCCTGAAACCGCACCCGGCGGGCGTCAGTTGACGGCGTCCACCTCGCCCTCGGCCAGCTCCACGTCGTACACCAGCGGGCCCTCGGTCACGACCACCTGGCCCGCCCGGGAGCCGTACGACTCGGCGCTCGCCGCCAGCAGATACGTCCCCGGCGCCGGCACCGAGACGATGTACGAGCCGTCGGCCAGGGACGTCACCCCGTCCAGCCGGCGCCCGCCCTGCGTCAGCAGCGTCACCGCGGCACCCTCGACGGGCTCGCCGCCGGCGCCCCTCACGAACCCGTGCACGACCGAGGAGCGGCCCGCCACGACCGGCTCCTGTGCCGACGTCACCGCCGTCTCGTCCTCCTTCGGCTCGACCGCCAGATGCGGCAGCCGCTTCTCCAGCCAGTCCGGCAGCCACCAGTTGGCGTTCCCGAGCATGTGCATCGCGGCCGGCACCAGGGCCGTACGCAGGATGAAGGCGTCCAGGGCGACGGCCGCCGCGAGGCCGATGCCCGCCATCGCGCCCTCCATGTCGCCGCTCAGCACGAACGCGCTGAACACACAGATCATGATCAGGGCGGCGGAGTTGATGACCCGGCTGGTCTCCGCGAGGCCGACGCGTACCGCGCGCGCGTTGTCCTTCGTGTGCACCCACTCCTCGTGCATCCGGCTCACCAGGAACACCTGGTAGTCCATGGAGAGGCCGAACAGCAGGGACAGCATGATGACCGGCAGGAAGGACGTGATCGGCCCTTCCTTGCCGACGCCGATCAGTTCGGTGCCCCAGCCCCACTGGAAGATCGCCACCAGGACACCGAAGGACGCGGCCGCGGCGATGAGGTTCATCAGCGCGGCCGTCAGCGGCACCACCAGCGACCGGAAGGCCACCATCAGAAGCAGGAATCCGAGCGCGATGATCGTCGCGACGAAGTACGGCAGCCGGTCCGCCGTCACCGAAGCGAAGTCCTTGAAGACCGCCGTCACGCCGCCGACATGGGCCTCGGCGCCCGACTTCGGGATCACGTCGTCGCGCAGCCGGTCGATCAGCCGGTCCGTCTGCTCGGACTGGGGCGAGGTGGTCGGGACGACCTGGATCACCGTCACCCCGTTCGCGGGCGGTACGGCGGCCACTTGGGCGACGCCCTCGGCGGACCGGATGCCGTTCACCAGGCCGGCGGGCGCGTCGCCCTCGACGACCACCTGGAGCGGACCGTTGAAGCCGGGTCCGAAGCCCTCGGCGAGCAGGTCGTAGGCCTGCCGAGTGGTGGTCGACTCCTGGTGGTTGCCCTGGTCGGTGGCCCCGAGGCGCAGCGACAGCACGGGGATCGCGAGGACCGCCATGACGACGACGGCCATCGCCGCGACCGGCCGCGGGCGCCTTTGGACATACGACGACCAGCGCGCCGCGAGCCCGCTCGCCTCCGCCGGCTCCGGTCCCGCCGCGGCGAGCCGGCGCCGCTGCCGGCGGCTGAGCACCCGTATGCCGAGCAGGCCGAGCAGGGCCGGAAGCAGGGTGATCGCGGCCAGCACGCTCAGGACGACGGTGAGCGAGGTCGCGACGACCACGCCGTCCAGGAACCGCATGTTCATCACCAGCATGCCGGCGAGCGCGATGCACACCGTGCCGCCCGCGAACAGCACCGCCCGCCCCGAGGTGTTGAGGGCGGTCACGGCCGCCTCCTCGGGCTTCATCCCGCGCAGGATGCCGCGCCGGTGCCGGGTGACGATGAACAGGGCGTAGTCGATGCCGACGCCGAGGCCGATCAGCGAGCCGAGCAGCGGCGCGACCTCGGGCACGTCCGTGACATGGCTGAGCAGCATCGTCCCGATCAGGCCGGTGCCGACGCCCGCGATGGCCACGACGATCGGCAGCAGCATGGCGAAGAGCGAGCCGAAGGCCAGGAACAGCACGACCGCCGCCGCGAGGATGCCGACCCCCTCCGCGAGGCCCTGCGGCGGCTCCTGGGTGAGGGCGATGGCCTGGCCGCCCAGCTCGACCTGGAGTCCGTCGCGCTCGGCGGCCTGCGCCGTGTCGACGACGTCCTCGATCAGGTCCTTGGGGACGGCGTTCGCCTGCTCGGTGAACGTGATCTGCGCGTACGCGATCCGCCCGTCCCGGCTGATCTGCGCGGCTCCCTGGGCCGCGTATGGGTCGGTGACCTCGCCGACCCCCTTCATCCGCCCGATCTCCTCGAGCGCGGGCTCGATCCGGGACCGTACGGATTCGTCCCGTACGGAGCCCTCGTCCACCTTCCACACCACCGTGTCGGTGTCGCCCGCGCGCTCCGGGAAGGCCTTCTCCATCAGGTTGTACGCGGTCGTGGAGTCCGTGTTCGGGAGGGAGAAGACGTTCGCGTAGTTCGTGCCCGCGGCCGAACTCGCCGCGCCCAGGCCGAACAGTGCCCCCACCCACAGCAACAGGACCACCAGCCGGTGCCGATAGCACCACCGTGCCAATGCCGCCACGCTCAACGCTCCTTATCCGGTCGGTTGGTCCCCCAGGTCCTGGGCAACAGGATTGGCGGCCGCACGCGCGCGTGGCAGGCGTCGGCCATGACTCTCAAGGAACTCCAAAGCGGGGAACCGGCCCGGTTGTCAGTGGACCCGCCGATACTGGGGGCATGACGACGGGTTCTGGCACCGTGCTGGTGGTGGAGGACGAGGAGTCCATCGCGGACGTCCTCGCCATCGCCCTGCGCTACCACCGGTTCGAGGTCATGACGGCGGGCACGGTCCGCGAGGCGCTCTTCCTCGCCGAGCGCACCGGCCCCGAGGTGGCGCTGCTCGACGTCATGCTGCCGGACGGCGACGGGCGGGCACTGGGGCGCCAACTGCGCGCCCGGCAGCCGGATCTGGCGCTGGTGTTCCTGACGGCCCGGGACTCGCCGGCCGAGATCGTCGGCGCCCTCGGCTTCGGTGACGACTACATCACCAAGCCGTTCGACATCGACGTGGTCGTCGCCCGGATCACGGCCGTGCTGCGCCGGACCCGCCCCGCGGACGTGCTGCCGCAGCGACCGCCGCTCAGATACGGCGACCTGGAGCTGGACGAGACGACGTACTCGGTGAGCCGCGCGGGCCGCACCGTCGAGCTCACCCCCACCGAGTACGCCCTGCTGCGCTTCCTGGTCCGCAACGGCGGCCGGATCGTCCCCAAGGACCAACTCCTGCGCCATGTCTGGCAGTACGAGCACACTCCGCCCGAGTCGACCGTCGTGGAGACCTACATCAGTTATCTGCGGCGCAAGCTGGACGCCCTGGGGCCGCCGGTGATCACCACGCGGCGGGGCGTCGGATACGGGCTGGCATGAGTCCCCCCTGGCTCTCCCGCGTCGGCCGCCGGCGCGGCATCCACTCGCTGCGCGGCAAGCTGACGCTGGCCAATGTGGCCCTGCTGGCCGTCGGCATCGTCGTCGCGACCGCGATCAGCCTGATGACCGCGCGGTTCTACCTGCTCGACAAGGTCGACACCGAACTGAAGAGCGCGCGCACCACGCTGGGGCACGCCGGGTTCACCCTGCGGCAGATCGAGTCGCTCAGCGAACTGGGCGTCGCGCTGGACAAGTTCAGCGACGACGGCACCACGGACACCGATCCGCTGCCGAGCCCGACCATGGTGTACGTCGCGGTCGACCGGACCGGAAAGCCGGTGGCCCTGGGCCCGCTGGAGCCGACGCCGCGCCAGCACGCCCTCGCCGCCGCCGCGAAGGACCCGGCCGCGCTCGCCGCCGACGAGGAGCCGAGGGACGTACGGGTCGAGGGCGACCGCTACCGGATGGCCGGGGCGCGGCTGACGGACGGCACCGTCGTGCTGATCGCCATGCCGACCGAGGGCCTGCACGAGGGCATGGGCAAGGCGCTGCGGATGGATCTCGCCGTCGGCACCCTGCTCCTCGCGCTGCTCGGCTGTCTGACCATGCTCAGCGTGCGCCGCCGGATGCGGCCGCTGGAGGACATGGTGGAGACCTCGTCGGCGATAGCCGAGGGCGATCTGACCCGGCGCGTCCCCTCCAGCCGCGACCCGACCCTGGAGGTCGAACAGCTGCGGGTCGCGCTGAACTCCATGCTGCACCAGGTGGAGTCGGCGTACCGCACGCGCGAGCGCAGCGCGGCCCAGCTGCGCCGCTTCGTCGGCGACGCCTCGCACGAACTGCGCACCCCGCTGTCCGCGATACGCGGCTACCTCCAGCTGTACGACAAGGGGATGCTGCCGGAGCCGACCGAGCGCAAGCGGGTCTGGGAGCGGATGAACGGCGAGGTCGACCGCATGGGGCGGCTGGTCGACGAGCTGCTCACCCTGGCCCGGCTCGACCAGCGGCCCGAACTGCGGTTCCGCAACGTCGATCTGAGCCGTCTGGTGCGTGACGCCGCCGACGATCTGCGGGTGCAGCAGCCCGAGCGGCCCCTCACGGTCGGTGCCGAAGGAGCCCTGCTCGTGCGGGCCGACGAGTCGGGGCTGCGCCAGGTGCTGGGCAATCTGCTGAGCAACGTCCGCACCCACACACCCGCCGATGTGCCGGTGCGGCTGGGTGTGGAGCGGGCCGACGGGGTCGTACGGCTGTGTGTTCAGGACAAGGGGCCCGGGCTGTGCGAGGAGGACGCGGCACGGATCTTCGACCGGTTCTTCCGGGCCGGCGGGGGTGCGGGCAGCGGGCTGGGGATGGCGATCGTGCAGGGCGTGGTGGAGGCTCATGGCGGGGAGGTGGCGGTGCGGACAGCGCCGGGTGAGGGGCTGACCGTCACGGTGATCCTGCCGACGGGGGCGACCCTACGGTCGTGAGTGACGCGGCGGGATCACGGGCTCGCGTGGGCGAGGACCAGCGCCCACACGGTCTTGCCGTGGCGCCCCCGGCTCCACACCCCCCACGCGTCGGCCAGATGCTCCACCAGGTGCAGGCCCCGGCCGGTCTCCTCCCACTCCCCCACCACCCTTGGCCGCGGCTCCAGTTGGCCTTCGTCCGACACCTCGATCAGACAGGAACCGTCGGCGAGCGCGGTCACCGCGACCTCGAACTCGCGCTCCAGCAAAGGGCCGTGGCGCACGACATTGGTGGCCAGCTCGGAGACGAGCAGTATCGCGTCCTCCAACGCCGGATCGCGTGGCCCGTGCCCCCAGTCCGCCAAGTGGTCACGGACCCGGCGCCGGGCGAGACCGACGGACGCCGGGTGCCGGGGCAGCCGGAAGGCGTTGCGTCTCAACACGTCTGCTCCTCACCCCACGCACACCTCCCTCACATGGTGCAGTGCCGGGTGGTCCCACGGCATCACCGGGGGGACTGTCAAGGCAGCGAGATCGCGTCAGATCCAGGTGAGGCGCCAGAGACGGAAGACACCCGTGCCGTCCGACAGGTACTGGCCGCCGCCGATCTCCTCGCCGGAGACGACGTACTCCTTGGCCTGCCAGAGCGGGATCACCGGGACGTCGCGGGCGACGGCCTCCTGCAGGGACCCGAAGTCCTTCGCGGCCTCGCTGCGGTCGGCGAACTGCTGGCTGGCCGTGATCAGCTGGTCCACCGTCTTGTCGCTGTAGCCGGTGTTCATGGTGGCGCCGGTGCCGACCAGCGGACCGCCGTAGGTGTCCGGGTCGGGGAAGTCGGCGACCCAGCCGACGGCGTAAGCGTCGACCTTGCCGCTCGCCCAGCGCTTCTGGAAGTCGGTCCACTCATAGCCCTTGACGGTCACCTTGAACAGACCGGTCGACTCCAGCTGCTGCTTGATCTCCGCGGCCTCCTCGGCTCCGGAACCGCGACCGGCACCGTAGCCGTAGGTGAAGCGGACGGGCAGGCTCACGCCGGCCTCGGTGAGCAGGGCGCGGGCCTTGGCCTTGTTCAGCTCGGGGTAGGTGTCGAAGAAGGACGTGGTGTGGCCGGTGATACCCGTCGGGATCAGCGAGTACAGCGGGTCCACGGTCCCCTTGTACACGGTCGCGGCCAGCTTCTCGCGGTCGATCAGCCAGGCCATGGCCTGCCGGACCCGGACGTCGTGCAGGGGCGAGCCCTTGCGGGTGTTGAAGTACAGGTTGCGGATCTCGGAGCTGTCCGCCTCGGAGACGCGCTGGTCCGGGTCGGCGGCGTTCAGGCCGGCGAGGACCGCGGGCGGCAGCGTGCGCGTGGCGACGTCGACCTGCTTCGCCTTCCAGGCCTTGTCGAGGGCGTTTCCGTCGGCGTAGTAGCGCAGTTCGACGGGACGACCGGTGGCGCCGACCGCACCCTTGTACTGCGCGTTGGGATCGAGGACGGCGTCCTTGTCCTTCGTATACGCGGTCAGGGTGTAAGGGCCGGTGCCGTCGACACCGTTGTCGGTGCGCAGGGCGTTGGCCGGATACTTCTCGCGGTCGACGATGGAGCCCGCGCCGGTCGCCACCTTGAGCGGGAACGTGGCGTCGGGCGAGGACAGATGGAAGGTGACCGTACGGCCGCTCGTGCTCACCGAGGCCAGGGTGTCCAGCAGGGAGGACGGACCGACGTCCGACTTGATCCGCTTGACCCGGTCGAATGAGTACTTCACGTCCTGGGCGGTCATCGCGCGCCCGCTCGGGAAGGTGAGTCCCTCGCGCAGCTCGCACCGGTAGGTGCTGAGGTCGGAGCCGGCGAAGCCGCAGCTCTGCGCGGCGTCGGGGACGGGTGTCACGCCGCCCGACTCGAAGGTGAGCAGTGACTGGAAGACATTGTTGAACAGCGCCCAGGAACCGGCGTCATAGGCGCCGGCCGGATCGAGCGAGGTGACGGCGTCCGTCGTCCCGACCTTGATGGTCCTGTCATCGTTCTGCTGCGACGGCAACAGCTGCCAGCCGCCCACTCCCACGGCCGCCAGCACAAGCAGCGTCGCGAGAATCCGCATGCGAACCGAACGCATGGGTGTGCCCTCTCCCCGGCCCTCGACGGGCCCCGCATGAGCAATGGAATGCGCCACTCCCCTAAGTGGCGCGCACACCTAATCACACGGATTTCGTCAGGGGGAAGAGGATTCTGGCGACATGAGAAAGAACTTACCTACGGGTGTTTCCGCCAGGTTTCACAGGCTGTTCACAGACTGAAGGTGGCGTCCTGTCAGGCCTGCCGGGACGCCAGCTCGATCACCGTGATGTCCGATTCGGCGCCCACGCGCGTGGGCGGTCCCCAGGCGCCCGCGCCGCGGCTGACGTACAGCTGGGTGTCGCCGTACCGCTCCAGGCCGGCCAGTGTGGGGTTCGCCAGCTCCGCGACGAGGTTGCCGGGCCAGAGCTGGCCGCCGTGGGTGTGGCCGGAGAGCTGAAGGTCGACGCCGTGGTCGACGGCGTCGTGGATCTGGACCGGCTGGTGGGCGAGGAGCACGCACGCGCGTGCTCTGTCCCGGTCGCCGAGGGCCTTGGCGAAGTCGGGGCCCTGGCCCTCGCTCTCGCCCGCGACGTCGTTGACACCGGCCAGGTCGAAGTGGGGCAGCTCGCTGCGGGCGTTCTCCAGCGGGCGCAGACCCAGGCGGCGCACCTCCTCGACCCACTGCTCGGCGCCGGAGAAGTATTCGTGGTTGCCGGTGACGAAGTACGCGCCGTGCCGTGCCCTGAGTCCGGCGAGCGGGGCCGCGGCGGGGCCCAGGTCCTTCACGCTGCCGTCCACCAGGTCGCCGACCACCGCGATGAGGTCGGGCTGGGTGCCGTTGATCGTGTCGACGACCTTCTGCGCGAAGCTCCGGCCGAGCACCGGGCCCAGATGGATGTCGCTGACGACCGCGATCCGGTAACCGTGCGCCGCGCGCGGGAGCTTGGCCAGCGGGACGGTGACCCGCTTCACCTTCGGGCCGTTCAGCACGCCGTACGTGCCGTAGCCGACCGTACCGACGGCGGCCGCCGCGGCGGCACCGGCGAGGACCCGGGAGACGAAGAGGCGGCGGGTGGGGGTGGCGAGGGGGCGAGAGGGGGAGTCCGGGGTGGCGGGCCGGGAGTCCGGAGCGGGGTCGGTCGGCGGCGGGGGCGGGGGCGGGTCGGCCGTGAGGGCCGCGACCGGGGCCGCCGGGGCCGCCGGGGCCGCGACAGCCGTACGTCCCGGAGTCCGGTCGGACGGGGGCCGGTGCGCGCTGCCCTCGGTCGGCTCGGCGGCCGGTGCCGTGGCCGTCGTCACTCCGGCCGGCGTCAACTCCGGCGCCTCTACGGCCTCCTCGGCGTGTGCCCGCCGTTCGAGCCATCGGCGCAGCAGGGGCCGTACGACCTCACCCGCCAGCACACCGAGCAGCAGATACATCGCCAGGGCCAGCCACAGGAAGCCCGGCCAGGCCAGGACCTGCTGGAGCCAGAAGGGCGCGCCCGAGCGCTCGGCGACCAAGGCGCCGATCGTCAGCGCCCATCCGCCCGCGATCAACACGACGCCCGCGCGGCGCACGAACCCGGGGGCCCGGGTGGTGTCGCGGAACAGCCGGCGCCACAGCCACCAGTTGCCCGCCACCAGGACGGACAGCACGAGCAGCGCGACGAGCGCGAAGACGATGACCACTCGGACGTCCCTTTCGCTTTGTGTGCTGAGTGAACGCCCGGGGCGTTGGCCGAGTTCCTATGACATGCGGCGCAGTGCGCGCACTCCGCGCAACCCGATGGCCCCGACGACCGTCCCCAATACGAAGGAGACGACGGCGAGCACCAGGTGCACCCAGAAGTACGCCGTCGGGTGACCGTCGTCGAACGCGAGCCCGCTGCCGTCCTTGATCAGGTTTTTGACGAAAGTGACCCAGATGACCCAGCTCCACACCCCGAAAGCGAGCAGGAACCAGGAGACGGGGCGGCTGAGCTTCATGAGTTCAGTATCGCCGCCGGTTTTCCGGTCCTTCGGGCGGGGTGGGGACAGAAGCGGGACTTCCATGGGAACGGCATGTACGTTCTCGCTCGTGCCCGCTCCCAAGAAGACCTCCAGGCGCGCCCTGCTGGTCACTTCCGCCGTCCTGTCGTCCCTCGCGCTGACCGCGCCCGTCTCCCACGCGGCCCCCAAGCCGTCACCGAGTACGAGCCCGTCGGCCACTCCCCCGGCGAACATGTCGACCGTGGGCGGCGAGCGGCTGGGGCGGCCCGGCACCCAGGCGAACCTCGCGAGCGGTGTCCCCGTGCTGCCCAAGGACCTGACCGCCCGCTCCTGGGTCGTCGCCGACGCCGAGTCGGGCGAGGTGCTCGCCGCGCACAACGCGCACTGGCGGCTCGCGCCCGCGAGCACCATGAAGATGCTGTTCGCCGACACGGTCCTGCCGAAGTTCCCGGGGACGACGAAGCACAAGGTCGACCCGTCCGATCTGGCCGACATCGGGTCCGGCTCCAGCCTGGTCGGCATAAAGGAGGGTGAGACGTACTCCGTGCACGACCTGTGGCTCGGGGTCTTCCTGCGCTCCGGCAACGACGCCGTGCACGTGCTGTCGAAGATGAACGGCGGGATCCGCAACACCGTCAAGGAGATGAACGAGCACGCCGAGGAGCTCCAGGCCCTCGACACCCACGCGGTGTCGCCCGACGGCTACGACGCTCCGGAGCAGGTCTCCTCCGCGTACGACCTGACCCTGATCGCACGCTCCGGGCTCCAGAAGAAGGACTTCCGCGAGTACTGCTCGACGGTCAGCGCCAAGTTCCCGGGCGCGACGGCGAAGAACAAGAAGGGCAAGTCGGTGCGCGAGTCCTTCGAGATCCAGAACACCAACCGACTGCTGTCCGGCGACAGCGACGTCCCCGTCTACCAGGGCATCGCGGGCGTCAAGAACGGCAACACCACCAACGCGGGCGCCACCTTCACGGGTGTGGCGGAACGCGACGGCAAGGTGCTGCTCGTGACGGTCATGAACCCGGAGAAGAGCGAGCACAACGAGGTCTACAAGGAGACCGCGCGGCTCTTCGACTGGGGCTTCCAGGCGGCCGGCAAGGTGCAGCCGGTGGGTGAGCTGGTGCCGCCGAGGAGCGCCGCGCAGGCCAGCGCCCAGCCGGGTGCGAACGACTCCGGGGAGGCCGGCGGCAGCGGGGACGCCGAGAAGTCCTCGAAGGCGGCGGTGGGCGCCTCCGCCGCGAGCGGGTCGAGCGGTATCGGGATCGCACTCGGGATCACGGGCGGGGCGCTGGTGCTGCTCGCGGCGGGCGCGTTCCTGATCAACCGCCGCTGGCCGCTGCCCGACCTGGTGCGCCGCCGGGGCCGCTCCTGACGTCGGCTTTCGGGGGCTCGGCGGCCGTGTCCTCGGACTCGGCGGCCGGGCCCTCGGCTTCATGGGCCCCGGCTTCGTCTGCGTCTGCGCCTTCGTCGGCGGCTTCGATCTCGGCCTTGCTGAGCGTCGCCGTCCACGCGGCGCAGAACACGACCAGCTTCGAGGTGAAGTTGATCCACAGCAGCAGGGCGACCGGCACACCGAACGCGCCGTACATGCTCTTCGTGGCCACGCCCTGCATATAGCCGCTGAGCAGCAGCTTCAGCACTTCGAACCCGATCGCGCCGATCAACGCGGCCACCGTCAGCCGGCGGCGGGGCGGTTCGACGCCGGGCAGCAGGGTGAGGACGTAGAGCAGCAGCAGGAAGTTGGTCAGCACGGCCACCAGGAACGCGGCGATCTGCAGCAGGATCCCGCCCCAGCCGCCCTCGTCGAGGCCGATCTGCCGGGTGGTCCAGCCGACCAGGGCGGAGGCGACCGTGGAGGCCGCGATCGTCACCAGTACGGCGCCGCCGAGACCGACCAGGACGCCGGCGTCCTTGGCCTTGCGCAGGATGGGGTTCTCCTCGACGTCGGGCAGTTCCCACACCGCGCGCAGACATTCGCGCATGGAGCCGACCCAGCCGATGCCGGTGACCAGCAGCAGGGCGCCGGCGATGAGACCGACGGTGCCGGCGTTCTGGACCAGGCCGCTGATGTTCAGTTGGTCGGCGATGCCGGGCACCTGGTCGGCGAGCTTGTCCTCGAGCTTGTCCTGCTGCTCCGTGCTGAGCGTCGCGGCGGCGATCGCCGCCGCCAGGGTGAGCAGCGGGAACAGCGCGACGAAGCTGGTGAACGTCATCGCGGCGGCCAGCCGAGTCCACTTCACCCGGTCCATGCGCTCGTACGAGTGCCACGCGTGCGTGGTCATCAGCCAGGTCACCGCGGACCCGACCACGGGGAGTTTTTTCAGCCAGTCCATGATCCCTCTCTGCCCTCCGCCGAGAAGACCAATGTCCGTGTGCCCCGAAAACGCGGGACGGTAGCCCCGGCGACATTCACCTAGACCAGAACTACGACAACATTGGGCGACATCCCACTAATCACCCATTTCGGGGAGAGCAGGAATGTTTCAGAACTGAACGCCCATAGAGGGACGCTACGGTCGCCGACATGTCTGCCGACACCGTCTCCGCCTCGGTCTCCGGTTGGGGCCGCACCGCCCCCACCACCGCCCGTCTGATCCGCCCCAGGACGTACGAGGAGGCCGCCGCGGCCGTCCGGGACTGCGGGCCCCGGGGCGGCATCCCGAGGGGCCTGGGGCGGGCGTACGGGGACGCGGCGCAGAACGCCGGGGGCACGGTGCTGGACATGACCGGCCTGGACCGGGTCCACGCGATCGACGCCGACAGCGGCATCGTGCTGTGCGACGCGGGCGTCTCCCTGCACCGGCTGATCGAGGTGCTGCTCCCGCTCGGCTGGTTCGTGCCGGTGACGCCCGGTACCCGCTATGTCACGGTCGGCGGCGCGATCGGCGCCGACGTCCACGGCAGGAACCACCATGTCTCGGGCTCCTTCTCCCGCCACGTCCTGTCGCTGGAGCTGCTCACCGCCGACGGCGAGATCCACACGGTCGGTCGCGGCACGCCCCTGTTCGACGCGACCACCGGCGGCATGGGCCTGACCGGCGTGATCCTCACCGCGACGATCCAGCTCCAGCCGGTGGAGACGTCACTGATGACGGTCGACACGGAACGCGCGCGGGACCTCGACGACCTGATGGCCCGCCTGGTCGCCACCGACGACCACTACCGCTACTCGGTCGCGTGGATCGACCTGCTGGCGCGTGGCGCGGCGACGGGCCGCGCGGTCCTCACCCGCGGCGACCATGCGCCCCTGGAGGCGCTGCGCGAGGGCACGCGCGCGCGTAGGGAGCCGCTGGCCTTCCGGCCCGCCCGTCTGCCCGTCCCGTCCGCCGTCCTCCCCGAAGGGCTGCTCACCCGCCGTACCGTCGGCTGGTTCAACGAGCTCTGGTACCGCAAAGCGCCACGCGCGCGTACCGGCGAACTCCAGCGGCTGTCCGCGTTCTTCCACCCGCTGGACGGCGTGCGCCAATGGAACCGGATCTACGGCCGGGGCGGCTTCGTGCGGTACCAGTTCGTCGTCGGGGAAGGCCAGGAGGAGACCCTGCGCCGGATCGTGCGGCGCCTGTCGGAGCACCGCTGCCCGTCCTTCCTGGCCGTCCTGAAGCGCTTCGGGGACGCCGACCCCGGCTGGCTCTCCTTCCCCCTGCGCGGCTGGACGCTGGCCCTGGACATCCCGGCCGGGCTGCCCGGACTGGGTGCCTTCCTCGACGCGCTGGACGAGGACGTGGCCGCGGCGGGCGGGCGCGTCTACCTCGCCAAGGACTCCCGGCTGCGGCCGGAACTGCTCGCCACGATGTACCCGCGCCTCGACGAGTTCCGCGCGCTGCGCGCGGAGGCCGACCCGCGCGGGGTGTTCGTGTCGGACCTGGCCCGCCGCCTGGGCCTGTAGCACCCGGCATACGGATCCCTCGGACTGCCGGAACTCCCGCACCCCCCGAGCCTCCCGGCCCCCCAGACCTCTAGGAGCTGTCGTGAAGGACGCCTTCGGCATCCCCCAGTCCCTGCTCGTCCTCGGCGGTACGTCCGAGATCGCGCTGGCCACCGCGCGCCGCCTGATCGCGCGCCGCACCCGCACGGTCTGGCTGGCGGGCCGTCCGTCACCCGCCCTGGAACAGTCCGCGGCCGATCTGCGCGCCCTGGGCGCCGACGTGCGGACGGTGGCGTTCGACGCGCTCGACCCCGAGTCCCACGAGACGGCGCTCGGCAAGGTCTTCGCCGAGGGCGACGTCGACATGGTGCTGCTCGCCTTCGGGATCCTCGGCGACCAGGCGCGCGACGAACGCGAGCCGCTGAAGGCGGTGCGGGTCGCGCAGACCAACTACACGGGCGCGGTGTCGGCCGCCCTGGTCAGCGCCGGCGCCCTGCAGTCCCAGGGCCACGGCTCGCTCGTCGTCCTGTCCTCCGTCGCCGGCGAGCGGGCCCGCCGCGCCAACTTCATCTACGGCTCCAGCAAGGCCGGCCTCGACACCTTCACCCAGGGCCTGGGCGACGCCCTGCACGGCACGGGCGTCCACGTCATGGTCGTACGCCCTGGATTCGTCCGCTCGAAGATGACCGCGGACCTGGAGGAGACCCCCCTCGCGACCACCCCGGAGGCGGTCGCCACGGCGATCGAGGTCGGCCTGCGCCGCCGCTCGGAGACAGTGTGGGTGCCAGGCACGCTCAGGGTGGTGATGTCGGCGCTGCGGCATGTGCCGCGGGGGTTGTTCCGCCGCCTGCCGGTGTAGCTCTGGGCGCGTCGCCCATCCGGCCACGGCTCGGCAGCGCCCCTTCAGGAGCTACACCGACGGGATCGACCCGCGCTCCGCATGCCCCGCCTGCGGCGGCACCACTGACCCCCCGAAGGCGAAGTCCCGCAGCCTGCGCCACACACCGTCGGCGCCCTGTTCGTAGAGGGCGAAACCGGTGCAGGACCAGCCGGCCTCGTAGTCGGCGAGTGCCTCGAACGCGCGGTCCATCGACTCGTCGTCGATGCCGTGGGCGACCGTGACATGCGGGTGGTACGGGAACAGCAGTTCGCGTGCGACCGGCCCGGAGGCGTCGCGGACCTGCTTCTGCAGCCAGGTGCAGGCCTCCGCGCCGTCGACGACCTGGACGAAGACGACCGGAGACAGGGGCCGGAAGGTGCCGGTGCCGGACAGCCGCATCGGGAAGGGGCGCCCGGCGGCCGCGACCTCCATGAGGTGCGCCTCGATCGCAGGCAGCAGCGAGGAGTCGACCTCCGTCGGCGGCAGCAGGGTGACATGCGTGGGGATGCCGTGAGCAGCGGCGTCGCCGAAGCCCGCGCGCCGCTCCTGGAGCAGGCTGCCGTGAGGCTCCGGGACCGCGATCGACACGCCGATCGTTACGGTCCCCACGTCGTCTCCTGTCATCTGTCGTGAGCTCGTCCTGTGGTGAGCTCGTGCCCTATTGGTGAGCGTGAGGGGCCGTTGATGCGGTCACTCGGCTATCGACTGTACGGCCACGACCGTGCTGCGGGCAGGCGCAACCGTAGTGATGTGCAGCGCTGTGCGGTGGTACGGCCGGGTTTCGGCCGTGTGCCGTGGTCCGGGTCAGTGCTTGGCGGGCAGGAAGCCCACCCTGTCGTAGGCCTGGGAGAGCGTCTCCGCGGCGACGGCGCGCGCCTTCTCCGCACCCTTGGCCAGGATCGAGTCCAGCGTCTCCGGATCGTCCAGATACTGCTGGGTGCGCTCCCGGAAGGGCGTCACGAACTCGACCATGACCTCGGCGAGGTCCGTCTTGAGCGCACCGTAGCCCTTGCCGTCGTACTTCTGCTCCAGTTCCGCGATTCCCGCGCCCGTGAGGGTCGAGTAGATGGTGAGCAGGTTGCTGACACCCGGCTTGTTCAGGGCGTCGTAGCGGATGACGGTGTCGGTGTCGGTGACCGCGCTCTTGACCTTCTTGGCGGTGGCCTTGGGCTCGTCGAGGAGGTTGATCAGGCCCTTCGGCGTGGACGCCGACTTGCTCATCTTGATCGACGGGTCCTGAAGGTCGTAGATCTTCGCCGTCTCCTTGAGGATGTACGGCTTCGGGACGGTGAAGGTCGGGCCGAAGCGGCCGTTGAAGCGCTCGGCGAGGTCGCGGGTGAGCTCGATGTGCTGGCGCTGGTCCTCGCCGACCGGGACCTCGTTGGCCTGGTACAGCAGGATGTCCGCGACCTGCAGGATCGGGTACGTGAACAGGCCGACCGACGCCCGGTCCGCGCCCTGCTTGGCGGACTTGTCCTTGAACTGGGTCATGCGGGACGCCTCGCCGAAGCCGGTGAGGCAGTTCATGACCCAGGCGAGCTGGGCGTGCTCGGGGACATGGCTCTGGACGAAGAGCGTGCAGCGCTCGGGGTCGAGCCCGGCGGCCAGCAGCTGGGCGGCGGCCAGGCGCGTATTGGCGCGCAGGTCGGCGGGGTCCTGCGGGAGCGTGATCGCGTGCAGGTCGACGACCATGTAGAACGCGTCGTGGGTCTCCTGCAGAGCCACCCACTGGCGGACGGCGCCGAGGTAGTTGCCGAGGTGGAACGAGCCTGCGGTGGGCTGGATTCCGGAGAGCACGCGGGGTCGGTCAGAGGCCATGTTCACCATTCTCTCAGGTCTGGGGGGCCGGTCCGGAACTGGTGGGAAACAGATGGGAACCGATCCCTCTTCCGCGGTGTAACAAGGGTGTGAGAACGCGGGAGGGGGGCCGCATCGTAGATGAGGCCGCGGTGATCGCACGCGTACGCGCCGGAGAGCCGGAGGCGTACGCGCAGCTGGTGCGGGCCCATACGGGCATCGCGCTCAGGGCGGCCGCGGCGCTCGGGGCGGGTGCGGACGCGGAGGACGTGGTGCAGCAGGCCTTCGTGAAGGCGTACTGCTCGCTGGGCCGCTTCAAGGACGGCTCGGCGTTCAAGCCGTGGCTGCTGGCGATCGTGGCCAATGAGACGAGGAACACAGTGCGCACGGCGGCCCGCCAGCGCACGCTCGCCGGGCGTGAGGCGGCGCTCGTGGAGGCGCAACCGCTGATACCGGAATCGGCGGACCCGGCCGTGGCAGCGCTGGAGATAGAGCGCCGTGCCGCACTCCAGGCCGCCCTCGAGAAGCTGAGCGAGGAGCACCGTCTGGTCGTCACCTACCGCTACCTCCTGGAAATGGACGAGTCCGAGACGGCCCAGGCCCTGGGCTGGCCCAGGGGCACGGTGAAATCCCGGCTGAACCGCGCGCTGCGGAAACTGGGGCGCTTGCTCCCGGACTTTCAGCCTCGGGAAGGGGGTGATGAGCGTGAGTGACGGACGCAAGCCTTACGACGATGACGAGCAGAGGGCGTACCAGAGTGACCGTCGGCGCGCGTACGGCCGTGACGGCGCCGGGGGCGGCGAAGGCGCCGGCGGCCAGGGATCTCGTGATCGCGGTCGGCGTGCCGACACGGCCCGGCTGCCCGAAGAGCTGAGGGCGCTCGGGCGTTCGCTGGGCGGCCCCGATGCGGGGGACGGCGCGGAGACGATGGTCGAGCGCGTGCTGGGGCAGCTGGTCGCCGAGCAGGTGCCCGTGCCGGTGGCCGAGCCGCCCGGTGCCGCCGAGCGGCTGCGGGCCGTGCGGCGCTGGGCGCGGGTGCGGTGGCGTGCACTGACCTCGACACTGTGCGGCCTGCTGACGGTGCTCGTGCTCACGCCCCCGGTGCGGGCAGCGGTCCTGGACTGGTTCGACTTCGCCGGGGTCGAGGTGCGGTACGACCCGTCGGCGGTCCCCTCGCCGGGCGCCGAGGTCCCCGGCTGCGGCCACTCGGTGTCGCTCGCACAGGCCGAGCACCGGGCCGGCTTCGAGCCGTTGGTCCCGGAGGAGCTCGGTACACCTGACACGGTCGCCGTGACGGGTGAGCCTCGGGGTCGGTTCGTGGTGAGCCTGTGCTGGCACGAGGACGGACGCACGATACGGCTGGACGAGCGGCGGGCGAGCCTGGACATCGGCTTCGCCAAGACGGTGCGCGAACCGCCGCAATGGATCTCGCCGGGCCCCGGCGCCTCGCACGGCACGACGCCCGACCCGGCCCTGTGGTTCGCCCGACCTCACTTGTTGACGTTCTGGCTGGTGGACGGCGACGGGGAGCACTACACCCGCGAGGAGCGGACGGCCGGTCCGACCTTGCTGTGGAACCACCATGCCGAGGGCGAGACGGTGGCGCTGCGGCTGGAGGGGGTGGCGTCGAAGGTGCGGGCGCTGGAGGTCGCGCGGTCGGTCGGGAAGGCCTCTGAGGCGGCTGGTCGCAAGTAGCGGATCCGGAGACGGCGGGTCTGGAAATAGTGGGTTCGGGGTGGGAACCCAGGCGGGTCGGGCGGTGTACCAGAAGTGACACGCGGCTCGGGGACGGGCCGCACGGGGATCGCTCGGGTGGGGGGTTCGGATGTGGGGACATGGGGTCGGCCGCCGGGTAGGCCGGGTGCGCAGGCGCGAGGGCTGGAGGGGCCGGAGTCGTGAAGTGACGGCGCTGACGGGGGTGTTGGCGGGGGCGCTCGCCCTTCTGGTGTGGGGCGCCGACGCCCCGGCGTCGGCCGGAGGTCCGACGAGCGTGCTCCTGGTGTCACCGCAGAGCACGGAGACGGCCTCGCTGTACTACTCCGACGAGGAGTACGAAGAGCTGGAGCGGCTGCTCGGCGCGCAGGGTGAGGGCACCCGTGACAAGCCGCCCGAGGCCGAGCTGACGGCAGCCCGCCAGATCAATGTCACCTGGATGGTCCACGACGTGGCGCCTTGGCGGCTCGACCGGGTCTACCCGGCTCACAAAGGGCAGGACGTCTGGATACACACCGCGGCGCATCTGGACACCACCACGAACGGCACCTGGCACCGTGCCGGTCGTCCCTCGCAGCTGCGTGCCCTGTTCAAGGAACTGGGCCTGATGGGCAAGTCATCGTCCAAGGGAGATGCGGCGATCCTCCCGCCGGACGGGGGGACGTCCGGGACGGACGACGGCGCGGCGGGCTCGCCCGAGCCTGCGACGGACGCTGCGGACAAGGCGACCGCGGCTTCCCCGGCCGCGTCGGGGGCGCGCGAGGGCACGGACTGGTGGTGGGCCCTGCCGGGCGCGGCAGCCGGAGCGGTGTTCGCACTCGTCCTGCGCCCCTTCGCCACGCGGCTGCCGCGGAGTCGCCTGCGGGGTGAGCCGGGGCCGAGGCAGGAGCTTCGGGACCTATGAGGGCCGGCCAGGGTGCACGGGCACGCACGCTGCTCGTGGCGGTGTCCGCGGCGCTGGCTGTGTGGGGGACGGCGGCCGCCGCCCCGGCCGCCCCGGCGCGGGGGCGGGACGTCCCCGACGTGGCGATCGTCATCGCGGGCGGCACCGGACACACGAGGGCACTGCACTCCGGCGAGTCGGCCTTCGCCCGTCTCTGGCAGCTGTTGCAGCCGACGTACGTCGGGACGGAGCGCGTGCCGGAGGACTGGGTGGAGGGACGTCATCCGCCGATACGGATCACGGTGGTGTGGGGACTGACGGGCGTGGGTGGCTGGCCGCAGACGAACCGGGCGCCGGGAGGCGATGTGGCGGTGCAGCGGCAGGACCAGTTGTTCGTGGCCGGGGACGGCACGCCCTGGGTGCGCTCGGATCTCGCGCCGGACGTGGAGGACGACGACATCCGCTGGCATCGGGCACCACGCTCGGTCTTCGAGCGGCTGCACCTGCCAGGGCTGCTCGGCGCGTCGGAGGACGCGCTCGCCGAGAGCACGGCGGCCGGAGACCGGACCGGCCCGGTGCTGGGTGATGCCGGGTGGGCGGTGGCGGGGCTGGCCATCGGGTTCGCGACGGGGGTCGGCGGCACGCTGCTGATACGCCGCGCGGCGGCCCGGCCGGAAGCCGGACCGCCGCGTCAGGAGCCGCGCCATGAGTTGATCGACCTGGATCTGTGAGGCCGTGGGCGCAGCGGACGGGCGTCAGCCCAGGTCGATCTCGGGGTACAGCGGGAAACCGGCGACGAGGTCGGTCGCGCGGCGGGAGATCTCGTCGGCGATCTTCGGGTCCAGGACGTGCTGGGCCTTGGACGGGGCGCCCTTGCTGGTGGTTCCGGGCTCGGTGGTGGTGAGGACGCGGTCGATGAGGGCGGCGACCTCGTCCATCTCGGCGGTGCCCAGGCCGCGGGTGGTCAGGGCGGGCGTGCCGATGCGGATGCCGGAGGTGTACCAGGCGCCGTTGGGGTCGGCCGGGATGGCGTTGCGGTTGGTGACGATGCCGGAGTCCAGGAGCGCGGCCTCGGCCTGGCGGCCGGTGAGGCCGTAGGAGGAGGCGACGTCGATCAGGTTGAGGTGGTTGTCGGTGCCGCCGGTCACCAGGGTGGCGCCGCGGCGCATCAGGCCCTCGGCCAGCGCGCGGGAGTTGTCGACGATGCGCTGGGCGTAGTCCTGGAAGGAGGGCTGACGGGCCTCGGCCAGGGCGACGGCCTTGGCGGCCATGACGTGCGGGAGCGGGCCGCCGAGGACCATCGGGCAGCCTCGGTCGACCTGGTCCTTGAGGGAGTCGTCGCACAGGACCATGCCGCCGCGCGGGCCGCGCAGCGACTTGTGGGTGGTGGTGGTGACGATCTGGGCGTGCGGAACCGGGTCGAAGTCGCCGGTGAGGACCTTGCCGGCGACGAGACCCGCGAAGTGGGCCATGTCGACCATGAGCGTGGCGCCGACCTCGTCGGCGATCTCGCGCATGATCCGGAAGTTCACGAGACGGGGGTAGGCGGAGTAGCCGGCGACGATGATCAGCGGCTTGAACTCGCGGGCGGAGGCACGCAGCGCCTCGTAGTCGATCAGACCCGTCTCCGAGTCGGTGCCGTAGGAGCGCTGGTCGAACATCTTGCCGGAGATGTTCGGGCGGAAGCCGTGGGTGAGGTGGCCACCGGCGTCCAGGGACATGCCGAGCATGCGCTGGTTGCCCAAGGCGCGGCGCAGTTCGGCCCAGTCGGCCTCGGAGAGGTCGTTGACCTGGCGGACGCCGGCCTTCTCCAGGGCGGGGGCCTCGACACGGGCGGCGAGGACGGCCCAGAAGGCGACGAGGTTGGCGTCGATGCCGGAGTGCGGCTGGACGTAGGCGTGGCGGGCACCGAAGAGCTCGCGGGCGTGCTCGGCGGCGAGGGACTCGACGGTGTCGACGTTGCGACAGCCGGCGTAGAAGCGGCGGCCGACGGTGCCCTCGGCGTACTTGTCGCTGAACCAGTTGCCCATCGCCAGGAGGGTGGCCGGGGAGGCGTAGTTCTCGGAGGCGATCAGTTTGAGCATCTCGCGCTGGTCGGCGACCTCCTGGCCGATGGCGTCGGCCACGCGCGGCTCGACGGCGCGAATCACGTCGAGAGCGGAACGGAAGGCGGTGGACTCGGTGGAGAGGGGCTCGGCTGGCATGGGGACCTCCGGACGTCGTGTGCAGCGATCACGGTACGGCCCAGGCGCACGGCACTCGGTCTGGACTTCGGTCCAGGGGCCGCTCCCCGATGGTTGGTCCATCCCAGCGCGCCAGTCACGGCCCGTCGATCAGCCTACCGGGCACGTCGGCGCGCCATGGGCACGCGTCCACCATGCGGGCCACGATAGGAAGGGGACGCACGGCACTCGTAAGGCAGGAACTGGACAGTGGCCGCGAGCCTCGTGCCGGCCGGGACACGAGCCCTCGCGGTGGCGGAAACGGAGAGCCCCGTGAGTACGTCGAGCACCACCGAATCCCTGATCGCCGCCATCGACGCGCACAGTGCGCACAACTACCACCCGTTGCCGCTCGTGGTGGCGAGTGCTGACGGGGCCTGGATGACGGATGTGGAGGGGCGGCGATATCTGGATCTGCTGGCCGGTTATTCGGCGCTCAACTTCGGGCACGGCAACCGGCGGATCCTGGCGGCGGCGAAGGCGCAGCTGGAGCGGGTGACGCTGACGTCGCGGGCGTTTCATCACGACCGCTTCGGGGCGTTCTGCGCGCAGCTCGCCGAGCTGTGCGGGATGGAGACGGTGCTGCCGATGAACACCGGGGCGGAGGCCGTCGAGACGGCCGTGAAGACGGCCCGGAAGTGGGGCTACCGGGTCAAGGGCGTCCCGGCGGAGATGGCGAAGATCGTGGTGGCGTCCGACAACTTCCACGGCCGTACGACGACGATCATCAGCTTCTCCACCGACCCGGAGGCGCGCGCGGACTTCGGGCCGTACACACCGGGCTTCCAGATCGTGCCGTACGGGGATCTGACGGCGATGCGGGAGGCGTTGACGGAGAACACCGTGGCCGTGCTGCTCGAGCCGATCCAGGGCGAGGCAGGGGTGATCGTTCCGCCGGCCGGCTATCTGCCGGCGGTGCGGGAGCTGACGCGGGAGCGGAACGTGCTGTTCGTGGCGGACGAGATCCAGTCGGGGCTGGGGCGCACGGGACGCACCTTCGGGTGTGAGCACGAGGGCGTGGTTCCAGATGTGTATGTGCTGGGGAAGGCGCTCGGGGGCGGGGTCGTGCCGGTGTCGGCGGTGGTGTCGTCGGCGGATGTGCTCGGGGTGTTCCGGCCCGGGGAGCACGGGTCGACGTTCGGCGGCAATCCGCTGGCCTGCGCGGTGGCGCTGGAGGTGATCGCGATGCTGCGGACGGGTGAGTTCCAGGCGCGGGCGGCCGAGCTCGGCGCACATCTGCACCGGGAGCTGGGGCTGTTGACCGGGACGGGGCGGGTGACGGAGGTGCGTGGGCGCGGTCTGTGGGCGGGGATCGACATCGCCCGGGGGTACGGCACGGGGCGGGAGGTGTGCGAGCAGCTGATGGACCGGGGTGTGCTGGTGAAGGACACCGTCCGCCACAGCCTCAAGGGCGCGGGCCGTGCCCCCATGGCGACGATCCGCATCGCGCCGCCCCTGGTGATCGGGAAGGAGGATCTGGACTGGGGACTGGCCCAGTTGCGCGCCGTGCTCGGGGTGTGAGCCGGCCTGGTGCCGGTGCGGCGCCGCCGGGGGCTCTGTACCAGGCCGAGGGCTGCCGCCGGAGATGGACCGCGATTCAGGGGCGAAGGGAGGCCGGGGGCGGTACGTTCCGCACAGGACGCGTGACGGAGAGGCATGGTCGTCATGGGCGCAGTGCGGTCAGGGTCCGGGGCGGCGGGGTCGCAGTCCGGGTCGGAGGGCGCGGGGCGGGGGCTGCTGTTCCGGGGTGGTGATGTCGAGGAGCTGCATGCGCTGGTCAGTGCGCGGTTCGCGCCGCATCGGCTGACGGTGCTGGACGAACATCCGGTCGACGGGCGGTTCCGGTGTGTGCACGAGGGGGGCGTGGCGCTGTATGAGCTGGGGTACGGGGCGGAGGTCGATGTCACGCCGGGTGAGCTGCCGGAGTTCTACAACATCCATGTGCCGTTGGCCGGGGACGGGGTCGTGACGGCGGACGGGGCGGCGTTGGCGTCGTCGCTGAGCGTCGTCAATCCGGGGCAGCGGCTGTCGATGCGGTGGAGCGGGGAGACCCTGAACCGGGTGCTGATCATTCCGCGGGCGACGCTCGACGGGGCGCTCGCCGTGCGACTGGGTGAACTGCCGTCCGCGCCGTTGCGGTTCGCGCCGGTGCTGGATCCGCGGGTGGGGGTGGTCTGGGCGTGGTTGCGGGTGGTGCGGGCGTTCGCGGAGTTTTCCGACTCGGAGCTCGCGGCGCGCTCGCCGCTGGGGGTGGGGCACTTCGAGCAGTTGCTGGTGAACGGGCTGCTGGACGCCCAGCCGCACCTGCTCAGCGACGCGGTGGCGGGGCGTGGGCCCGCGGTGCTGCCCAGTGCCGTGCGGCGGGCCGCGGACTTCTGTGCCGAGCATGCCCATGAGCCCATATCCGTGGCCGACATGGCGGTGGCGGCGCGGGTGAGTGTGCGGAGCCTCCGGGAGGCGTTCCGGGTGCATCTGGCCACGACTCCGCTGACGTATCTGCGGCGGGTCCGGCTGGATCTGGCACGGCGCGATCTGCTGGCCATCGCTGACGGGCACGGGGTGGGGACGGTCACCGATGTGGCGTTGCGGTGGGGGTTCGCCCATCTGGGGCGGTTCACCGGGCACTATCGGCAGGTGTACGGGGAGACGCCGTCACAGACGTTGCGGCAGGGCTCGGGCTATCCACAAAAGGGTGCGGTTTCCGCCGTAATCGGATAGCTGTGCGGTGGGCGCCGAGGCGATGCTGAAGTCCTGCCGCCCGGGTCGTGGACGGTGGTTCGGGGGAGCCGAACCGGGCGGCAGCATCGGCCGGGCCCGGCCGGACCCGCCTTCGACGTACGGCCGTTGCGCGATGGACGGCCGTTACAGGATCACGTGGGGGAGGAAGCGCGCGTATTCGTCCGTGATCAGGCCGGACGATTCGCGGATGCCGAGGCCCGCCGACTCGTCCTCGACGACCCACGCGCCGAGGACGACGTGGTTGCCGTCGAAGGCGGGTAGCGGGGCCAACTGCTGGTAGCAGCACGGTTCTTCGCGGACGACCGCCTCGGCGGCGCCGGGTTCGTGGATCGTGACGCCGGCGCCCTCCCGGCCGAGCAGGGGCTTCGCCACGTAGCCGGTGGTCGCCGCGAGGTCGCGAGGGCCGTCGAGATACGCGGGGAGAAGGTTCGGGTGGTCCGGATGGAGCTCCCAGAGGATGGCCAGGAGGGCCTTGTTGCTCAGGAGCATCTTCCAGGCGGGCTCGATCCACAGCGTGGTCCCGGTGCCGCCGCCGTTGTCGAGGGTGTCCAGGACGTGGTCGGCGAAGCGGTCGGTGGTGAGCCACTCCCAGGGGTAGAGCTTGAAGCAGCTGCGGATGAAGCGGAGCCGGTTGTCGACGAAGCGGCGGGAGAGACCGTCCCAGCCGATCTCCTCCATGGAGATCCAGCCGGTGTCCAGGCCCGCCTGTTCCGCGGTCTCCTTCAGATAGGCGACCGTCATCATGTCCTCGCCGAGTTCGTCGGCGGAGGAGTACGCGAAGTAGAGGGGGCCGCCGGGCGGGAGCAGGGCGGACTGCTTCTTCCAGGCGGCGACGAGGCGTTCGTGGAGGGAGTTCCACTGGTCGGCGCCGGGGAAGCGGTCCTCCATCCAGAACCACTGCGGTGAGGCGGCCTCGACCAGTGAGGTCGGGGTGTCGGCGTTGTACTCCAGGAGCTTGGCCGGGCCGGTGCCGTCGTAGCGGAGGTCGAAGCGGCCGTAGACGGATGGCAGCTCGGCGCGGCGGCGCCAGGCCTCGGCGACCGCGTCCACGGCACGCGGGTCGGTGATGCCGAGGTCGGCGAAGCGGTTCTCGGTGACGATGTGCTCGGCGGCCGTCAGGCACATGCGGTGCAGTTCCTCGACGACCTCCTCCAGCGCCTCGACCTCGGCCAGGGAGAAGGCGTAGTAGGCGCTCTCGTCCCAGTAGGGGCGCAGGGAGTTGTCGGGGTGGCGGGTGAGGGGGTAGATGAGCCCCTGCTCCTCGACGGTCTGCTGCCAGCCGGGGCGGGGCTCGATCGTGCGGCGCTCCATCGGTACGGGTTCCGCTCAGCCGCCGCCGCTGCCCGAGCAGCCGAAGCCGCCCCGGTCGACGGCCTCGCTGCGGCTGAAGGTGCCGAAGTCGGCGCGGCCGTCGTCGGTGTCGGCGTCGTAGTACCAGGCGGCGTCGGAGCTGCCGGTCTTCTTCTTGCCGCCCTTGCCGCCCTTGCCGTACGAGGTGCTCGAACCGGAGCCGGTCTTGCAGTTCTTGTCCGCGATGATCTTGTAGCCGTCGTAGGTGTAGCTGTCGCGGTCGACGCAGCGGCGGTCCGGGTCGGAGCCGCACGAGGTCAGGGCCGCGGCGATGACTCCCATGCCGCCGAGTACGACCGTGCCCGAGCGCAGTCGGCGTCGTGTTTCCGCCATGTGTGTCTCCCCCGATGGTTGTCCGTTGGCTGCCCGTTGGTTGTCCGTGGTTCGTCAGGCGGACAGCCTAGAGATCGTTGAGAGTGCGGCTGTCGGGGGGGTGTGCCGTTCCTTCGCTCGCCTACAGTCGCTTTGTGCTGTTTGGGATGGTGTGTGCGCTGGGTGCGGCGGTCTGTTTCGGCGCGGCGACCGTGTTGCAGGCGATGGCCGCACGGGCGGCCGCCGCGCAGGGGGGCGGGGGCGGCGAGGCGGGGGTGCTGCTGCGGGCGCTTCGGCAGTGGCGGTATCTGGCCGGGCTGGCTCTGGACGGACTGGGGTTCGTGTTTCAGGTCCTCGCGCTGCGGTCGATTCCCATCTACGCGGTCGGGGCGGCGCTGGCGTCCAGTCTCGCGGTGACGGCGGTGGTCGCGGCGCGGCTGCTGCGGGTGCGGTTGCACCGGGGTGAGTGGACCGCCGTGGCGGTGGTGTGTGCCGGGCTCGCGATGCTGGGCTTCTCGGCGGGCACGGAGGGGGATCTGGGCGGGTCGGACGCGTTGGAGTTCTCGATGCTCGGGGTGGCGCTGGCCGTGCTGGGGGTGGGGCTGGCGGGCGGCCGGTTGCCGGAGCGGGGGCGGGGGCTGGTGCTCGGGCTGGCGGCCGGGTTCGGGTTCGGGGTGGTGGAGGTGTCGGTGCGGCTGATCGACTCGCTCGAGCCGTCGGAACTGCTGGCCAATCCGGCGACGTATGCGCTGCTGCTCGGGGGCGGGGCGGCGTTCCTGGCGCTGACGTCGGCCTTGCAGCGGGGCTCGGTGACGGTGGCCACGGCGGCGATGGTGATCGGGGAGACGGTCGGGCCGGCGTTGGTGGGGGTGGTGTGGCTGGGGGACCGTACGCGGGAAGGGCTCGGGTGGCTGGCCGTGCTCGGGTTCGTGGTGTCGGTGGCGGGAGCGTTGGCGCTGGCACGGTTCGGGGAGGCGCCGGCGGAGGCGCCCGCGCGGGTGGAGTCACCGTAGGACACCAGGCTCCGGTCACCCTCCGTACGTCACGGCAGCACCCTGCACAACGCCTCCAGCGCGCCCGCCCACGCATGGTCCGGCGGTGTCCCGTAGCCCACGACCAGGGCGTCCAAGGGCTCGGTCGTGGTGGATCCGTGGCGGTAGGACGCCAGACCGTGGAGGGCGAGGCCCTGCCAGGTGGCCGCCTGGGTCACGGAGCGTTCCGTGCCGGGTGGGAGCCGGAGGACGGCGTGCAGGCCCGCGGCGATGCCGGTGATGCGGAGGTGGGGGGCCTGGGTGGACAGGGCGTCGACGAGGGCGTCACGGCGGCGGCGGTAGCGCAGTCGGGCGGCGCGGACATGGCGGTCGTAGGCGCCGGAGGTCAGGAACTCGGCCAGGGTCAGCTGGTCCAGCACCCCGCAGGTGTCGGAGCCGCCCTTGGCCTCCGTCACCTCCTTCACCAGCGCCGCCGGCAGCACCATCCAGGCCAGACGGAGCGCGGGGGCGAGGGACTTGCTGGCCGTGCCCAGGTAGACGACATGGTCGGGGTCGAGGCCCTGTAGCGCGCCGACCGGCTGGCGGTCGTAGCGGAACTCGCCGTCGTAGTCGTCCTCCAGGACCAGTCCGCCGGTGCGGCGCGCCCAGTCCACCACCGTCGCCCGGCGGTCGCGGTGCAGCGGCACCCCCATCGGGAACTGGTGGGCGGGGGTGAGCAGGACGGCGCCCTGGTCGCTCAACCGCCCGGGATGCGTGCCCAGTTCGTCGAAGGGGAGCGGCGCCATGGTCAGACCCGCCGCCGTCAGTTGCCTCCAGTGCGGCGGGAGGCCGTACGACTCCACCGCGACCGTCTGCACGCCGCGCGCCCGCAGCACCCGGGCGAGAAGCTGCAGGCCGTGCACGAAGCCCGCGCAGACCACGACGCACTCCGGGTCGGCGCGTACGCCGCGTGCGCGGGCGAGGTAGCCGGCGAGGGCGGTGCGCAGTTCGGGGCGTCCCCGGGGGTCGCCGTAGCCGAGGGCCTGGTTCGGGGCGGTGAGGAAGGCGCGGCGGGCCGCCTTGAGCCACTCCGTGCGGGGGAAGGCGGCGAGGTCGGGGGTGCCGGGGATCAGGTCGTAGGCGGGGCGCGGGGTCTCGGGACGCGGGGTGGCCGTGCCCGTCGGGGGGATCACCGTGCGGTCGGCCACCCGGGTGCCGGAGCCCTGGCGGGCGGTGAGCCAGCCCTCGGCGACGAGTTCGGCGTAGGCCTCGGCGACCGTGTTGCGGGCGATGCCGAGGTCGGCGGCCAGGGAGCGGGAGGAGGGCAGCCGGGTGCCGGGAGCCAGACGCGCGCTGCGAACCGCCTCGCGCAGGGCGTCGGTCAGGCTGCGGCGCAGTCCCGGTCCGGACGGTTCGAGGTGGAGGTCGACGCCCAGAGTGGCCCATGGTTTCGGCATGGAATTGGACCATACTCCTGGGCTGCTTCGCTCCTAGGGTCGACACCATGACAACGATCGACAGCACCCCCGACACCAGGACGGCCGAGTACGCGGCCGAGCGTCCCGCGCGCCTGAACTGGGCCAAGCACGCCCCCGAGGTCTACAAGGCGATGGTCCGTGTCGACGCGGCCGCCCGTAAGGGCCTCGAACCCCGGCTGTACGAGCTGGTGAAGATCCGTGCCTCGCAGCTCAACCACTGCGCGTTCTGCATCGACATGCACACCAAGGACGCCCTCGCGGCCGGCGAGAGCGTCGAGCGGATCATCCAGCTCAGCGCCTGGGAGGAGTCGGCGCACTTCTACACCGAGAAGGAGCTCGCGGCGATCCAACTGACGGAGGCCGTCACCGTCCTGACGGACGGCTTCGTGCCCGACGAGGTGTACGACCGTGCCGCCGCGCACTTCGAGGAGGCCGAGCTGGCCCAGCTGATCTCCGCGATCGCGGTGATCAACGCCTGGAACCGGTTCGGGGTGACCTGCCGTATGACTCCGGGGCACCACCGCCCGGGGCAGCATTCGTGAGCCGACGCACCCGGCTCCTCGACCCCGCCGTCGCCCAGGCCATGTCGGCCGTCAGCGCGGCCGCCAAGAAAGGGCTCGGCGACCCGGCCCTCGCCGAGCTCGTCGTGCTCCGGGCCTCCCAGCTCAACCGGTGCGCGTTCTGTCTGGACATGCATCTCGGCATCGCCCGCAAGTACGGGGTGGGCGAAGGGCAGTTGGACATGCTGGCCGCCTGGGAGGAGGCCGAGGGCCTGTTCGACGAGCGGGAACGCGCCGCACTCGCGCTGACCGAGGCGGTCACCGTTCTCACGGACGGTTTCGTGCCCGATGATGTGTACGACCGTGCCGCCGCCCACTTCGACGACGTCCGACTCGCCCATCTCATCGCGCTGATCGTCGCCATCAACAACTGGAACCGGGTGATGGTCGGCCGCCGCATTCCACCAGGGGGATACACACCGTGACCAAGGTCGAGACCTTCCGCGCGCTCCACCGGCGCCGCTCCCCCGGCGACCCGCTGGTCCTGCCGGGTCCCTGGGACGCCGCGAGTGCCCGGGTCTTCGTCGAGGCCGGGTACCCGGCGCTGGCCACGCCCAGCGCGGGCGTCGCCGCCTCCCTCGGGTACGAGGACGGGCAGACCCCGGCCGACGAGATGTTCGCGGCCGTCGCGCGGATCGTGCGCGCCGTCGACGTCCCGGTGTCGGCGGACATCGAGGGCGGATACGGGATCCCGCCGAAGGAGCTGGTGGAGCGGCTGCTGGCGACCGGTGCCGTGGGGTGCAACCTGGAGGACTCCGAGGGCGGTGCCCTCAAGGCCCCGCGCGCGCACGCGGACTGGCTCTCCGAGGTACGGCACGCCGCCGCCGACCGGCTCTTCGTCAACGCCCGGATCGACACGTTCATCCGGGCACGCGAGGGTGCCGACCCCAAGGAGGCCACCGAACAGGCCATCGAGCGGGCCGCGTTGTACGTGGCCGCGGGCGCCGACTGCGTGTATCCGATCGGCGCCCCCGTCGACGTGCTCCCGCTGCTGCGGTCCGGGATCAAGGGGCCGGTCAATGTGCACGGCACGGTGAGCGGGGACCCCTCGTCCACCGAACTCGGTGAACTCGGGGCCACCCGCATCACGTTCGGGCCGGGACTCCAGCGCAGCGCCGCCGAGGCGCTGCGGGAGATCACGGCGCGGCTGAACTAGGGGGTCAGGACAGCCACGCCTTCCACGTGGACTCGTGGCTGTCCGCCCACTTCTTCGCCGCCGCCTCGGGCGACAGCCGCTGCTCGGCGATCATCAGGGAGACCTCGTTCTGGTCCTCGGTCGTCCACTTGAACTTCTTCAGCAGGGCCGCCGCCTGGCCGCCGTCCTTGGAGAAGTCGGCGTTGAGGTACTTCTGCAGCGGGGTGTGCGGATAGGCGCAGGCGACCTTCTCCGGGTCCGCGTCGCAGCCGTCCTTGTACGCCGGCAGCTTCACCTCGGTCATCGGGACCTTCTTGAACAGCCACTGCGGCTCGTACCAGTACGTCAGGAAGGGCTTCTTCTCCTTGGCGAACTGCTTGATCTGCGTGATCTGCGCGGCCTCCGAACCGGCGAACACCACCTGGTAGTTCAGGTCCAGGTTGTTCACCAGCGCCTTGTCGTTGGTGACATAGGACGGCGAGCCGTCCATCAGCTGGCCCTTGCCGCCGCTCTCCGCCGTGCGCATCTGCTCGGCGTACTTGTTGAGGTTCTTCCAGTCGGTGACCTCCGGGTGGGCCTTGGCGAAGTACGTCGGGACGTACCAGCCGATGTGCCCGGTGACCCCGAGGTCGCCGCCGGGCACGATCGTCTTCTTGTCCTTGACGTACCGCTGCTCCTCGTCCGGGTGACCCCAGTCCTCCATGATCGCGTCGACCCGGCCCTGGCTGAGCGCGTCCCAGGCGGGGATCTCGTCGACCTGCACGGTGTCGACGCGGTAGCCGAGCTCGTGCTCCAGGAGGTACTGGGCGACGGCGACGTTGGCCTGGGCGCCGACCCAGGACTGCACGGACAGCGTCACGGTCTTGGCGCCCTGCGCGTTGGCGAACGGCGAGGACTGCTTGGTCATGTCGGCGGCACCGCAGCCGCTCAGCAGCGCCAGGGAGGACACGCCGGCCACGAGGGCGGTCGTCGTACGAATGCGCATGTCAGGCTCCCTTCTTCGCGCGGCGTTCGGTCGGCTGGGTCACCCGGTCCAGCATCAGGCCCAGGCAGACGATCGCGGCTCCCGCCACCAGACCGGTCGCCAGGTCGCCCCGCGCGAGACCGGCGACGACCTCGTAGCCGAGCGCGCCACCGCCGACCAGGCCGCCGATGATGACGACGGCGAGGACCAGGACGACGCCCTGGTTGACGGCGAGCAGCAGGGCGGGCCGGGCGAGCGGGAGCTGGACCTGGCGCAGTTGCTGGGCCGGGGTCGCGCCGAGCGAGCGGGCCGACTCCAGGGCGGCCGGGTCGACCTGGCGCAGACCCTGGGTGGTGATGCGGACCACGGCGGGCAGCGCGTAGACGACGGCCGCGGCGACCGCGGGCGCCCGGCCGACACCGAACAGCGCCACCACCGGGATCAGGTACACGAACTGCGGCATCGTCTGGAACACGTCCAGCACCGGCCGCAGCATCCGCTCGACGCGGTCGCTGCGGGCGGCCGCGATACCGGTCGCGAAGCCCAGCACCAGGGTGACGGCGACGGCCGCCAGGACCTGGGAGAGGGTGTCGAGGGACGGGTTCCACACACCGAGCACGCCGATCGCGGCCATGGCGAGCACGGCGGTCAGCGCGGTGCGCCAGGTGCCGATCAGCCAGGCGAGCGCGGCGACGATCAGCAGGACCGACCACCAGGGCAGCCACTGCAGGCCGTCGCGCAGGGGGTCGAGGATCCAGGTGGTGAAGTGGGCCGCCCAGTCGGCGGTGCCGCCGATGACGGGCACGCCGGAGTAGAGGTGGTCGGTCATCCAGTCGACGGCGCGGTTCACCGGCTCGGCGATGTTCAGCACCCAGGCGTCGGGCCAGTCGAGGCCGCCCGCCAGACGCGCGGCGACGGCTATGACCACGGTGGCGATCAGGGCGTACAGCCAGCGCGCCCGGCCGTTCGGGTGGGGGTCCTCACCGAGGCGCTCCCCTGCCGCGCCGGTCACGCGGTCCAGTACGACGGCGAGCAGCACGATCGGGATGCCGGCCGCGAGCGCGGCGCCGACGTCGACCGAGGCCAGGGCCTGGTAGACGCGGTCACCGAGGCCGCCCGCGCCGATCACCGACGCGATGACCGCCATGGACAGCGCCATCATGATCGTCTGATTGAGGCCGAGCAGGAGTTCCTTGCGGGCCAGCGGGATCCGGGCGGTCAGCAGGCGCTGCCGAGCGGTGGTGCCGAGCGACTCGACGGCCTCCAGCACCTCCTTGTCGGCGCCGCGCAGGCCGAGGGCGGTGAGGCGGGCCATCGGCGGGGCGGCGTAGACGACGGTGGCCAGGACGGCGGCGGGGACGCCCATGCCGAAGACCAGGACGACGGGGAGCAGGTAGGCGTACGCCGGGAGCACCTGCATGGTGTCCAGGACAGGGCGCAGCAGCCGATCCATACGGTCGGACAGCCCGGCGGCGAGCCCCAGCAGCATGCCCACGACGACCGAGGCGAGGACCGCCACGACCATCAGCGCGAGGGTCTGCATGGTCGGCACCCACATGCCGAGGAAGCCGCAGGCCATGAACGCGGCAGCGGTACCGGCGGCGAGCCGTGGGCCCGCGACGCGCCAGGCGATCAGGGACGCTGCGGCGGTGACGCCGGCCCATCCGGCCGCGAGCAGCACCAGGTACACGGCGTGTACGGAGAGGATGACCGCCTTGCTGATGTGCCCGAAGAAGTAGAGGAACAGCGGGTGGCTGTCGCGGTTGTCGATGATCCAGTCACTGACCTTGGTCAGCGGTTCGGAGACGTCGACGGTCAGGGCGCCGGGCCAGGTGCCGCTCGCCCACCGGACGTCGGCCAGCGGAACGAGGATCGCGGCGACGAGCGCGAGCAGCAGGAGCTTGCGGACGCCGGGGCGTTTGAGGAAGCCGGGCAGCGCGGTGCGCGGCGCGGTGGCGGTGACGGTGGCCATCAAGCCACCTCCTTGCTCTTCCCCGGCGCCGCCGCGGCACCGTGCCCCGACCCTGCCGGGGCGCTGTGAGCCGTCCCCGCCACGACGCCGAGCAGCCGCTCGTGGTCGACCACGCCGAGACAGCGTCCGGCGTCCATGACCCGGGCCGGGGCACCGCTGCGCGCCACGGCCTCGATCGCCTCGGACACGGTCGCGTCCGGCGCGAGGGCCGGGCCGTTGCCGGCCTCGTCGGCCGAGGCGGGGCGCATGGCCGTACGGACGGTCAGGACCTGTTCGCGCGGGACGTCCCGGACGAACTCGCGGACGTAGTCGTCGGCCGGGGAGCCCACGATCTCCTCGGGGGTTCCGAGCTGGACCACGCGTCCGTCGCGCATCAGGGCGATGCGGTCGCCGAGCTTCAGGGCCTCGCTGAGGTCATGGGTGATGAAGACCATCGTGCGGCCCTCCTCGCGGTGCAGGCGGACGACCTCCTCCTGCATGTCCCGCCGGATCAGCGGGTCGAGCGCGCTGAACGGCTCGTCGAAGAGGAGGACCTGCGGGTCCACCGCGAGCGCCCGCGCGAGGCCGACACGCTGGCGCTGACCGCCGGAGAGCTGGCCCGGCCTGCGGTGCTCCATGCCCTCCAGGCCGACCTTGGCCACCACCTCGGCGGCCCGCTCACGGCGTTCCGCCTTGCCGACGCCCTGGATCTCCAGGCCGTACGCCACGTTGTCCAGGACCGTGCGGTGCGGCAGCAGGCCGAAGTGCTGGAAGACCATCGCGGCGCGGTGGCGGCGCAGTTCGCGCAGCCGGGTCTTGTCCATGGCGCGGACATCCTCGCCGTCGATGGCTATGGAGCCCGCCGTCGGCTCGATGAGCCGGGTCAGACAGCGCACCAGTGTGGACTTGCCGGAGCCGGACAGGCCCATGACGACGAAGACCTCGCCCTTGCGGACGTCGAAGGACACGTCCTGGACGGCCGCCGTGCAGCCGGTGCGGGTACGCAGCTCGGCGGGCGCGAGCGCGGCCAGCTCCGGGTCGGCGGGGACTCGGTGCGCCTTGGGGCCGAAGACCTTCCACAGGCCCTCGACGGAGAAGACCGGCGCGGTCGGCGGCTTACGGGTCTCGGGCGTCTCGGGCGTCTCGGGCATCGTGTTGGTGGTCGTACTCATCACGCCTCACCTCCAATCAGGTCGACGGCCTTCTCACCGACCATGAGCACCCCGATCATCGGGTTCACGGCGGTGATCGTCGGGAAGACGGAGGCGTCGGCGATACGAATTCCTTGCAGGCCGCGGATCCGCAACTGCGGGTCGACCACGGCCAGTTCGTCGTCGGCGGCGCCCATGCGACAGGTGCCGGCCGGGTGGTACACGGTGTGCGCGACCTTGCGCGCGTACTCGCTCAGCTCCTCGTCGCCGGTGATCCCGGGACCGGGGCACACCTCGCGCTTGAGCCAGGTCGCCAGCGGCTCGGTGCCGGCGATCTCGCGGGCGATGCGGATGCCGTCGACGAGGGTGCGGGCGTCGTAGTCGTCCTCGTCGGTGAAGTAGCGGAAGTCCAGCGCGGGCTTGACGGACGGATCGGCGCTGGTGAGATAAAGCCGGCCGCGGCTCTTGGGCTTGGGGATGTTCGGGGTCATCGAGACGCCGAACTGCGGCCGCTGGTAGCCCAGTCGCTCGGGGTTGTCCGTGAACGGGACCTGGTAGAAGTGGAACATCAGGTCCGGGCCCTGGTGTTCGGGGTCGCGGCGCACGAACAGGCCGGCGTCGGAGTCCATCGCGGAGTTCTCCGGGATCGGGCCGTCGGTCTCCCAGACGATCACCGACTCGGGGTGGTCGAGCAGGTTCTCGCCGACGCCCGGCAGGTCGTGGACGACCGGGATGCCCAGCCGGGTGAGGTCCTCGCGCGGGCCGATGCCGGAGTGCATCAGCAGCCGGGGCGAGTCGACGGCGCCGGCGCACAGGACGACCTCGCGCCGGGCGCGGATCAGGGTCTCCTCGCCGTCCTTGGTGCGCACGTGCACGCCCTCGGCGCGGGGGCCGTTCAGCTCCAGCCGGTACGCCCAGGTCTCCAGCAGGATCGTGAGGTTGTCGCGCTCGTCCATCACCGGGTGCAGATACGCCACCGACGCCGAGGAGCGCTTGTTGTTCTCGGGGTGGTAGGCGAGGTCGAAGAAGCCGACGCCCTCGGTGAAGGGCTGCTTGTTGAAGCCCTCGACGCGCGGGACGCCGAGCGCGTCCTCAGCCGCGTCGACGAAGTCACGGGCGATGGCGTTCCGGTCGTTCTCGTCGACCGGGACGATGTTGTTCTCGAGCCGGGCGTAGTACGCCTCCATCGGCACCGCGCCCCAGCCCTTGGCGCCGGCCTCCTCCCACTCGTCCCAGTCGGACGGCAGCGGCTTGAAGGCGATGAGGGTGTTGTGCGAGGAGCAGCCGCCCAGGACGCGGGCGCGGCTGTGCCGGATGTGCGAGTTGCCGCGTGGCTGCTCGGTGGTGGGGTAGTCGTAGTCCAGCTCGCCGCCGAGCAGGCCCATCCAGCGGCGCAGGGTGAGGACGTCGTCCCTGCCGACGTCGCTGGGGCCGCCCTCGATGACCGCGACGGTGACGTCGGGGTTCTCCGTCAGTCGGGAGGCGATGACCGAGCCGGCCGTGCCGCCGCCGATGACGACGTAGTCGTAGACAGGGGGGTTCTCGGACATGTGCGGGTAACTCCAGGGGACTTGCGAGGCCGACGGCTCACGCCGGCGGCCTACGGGGAGGGGACGGGCCGGGTCAGCCGGCGAACCAGCGGACGGGCTGCGGCGCGAGGTTCTGGTAGACGTGCTTGGCCTCGCGGTACTCGGCGAGTCCGGCGGGGCCGAGTTCGCGGCCCACCCCGCTCTTGCCGAAGCCGCCCCACTCCGCCTGCGGGAGGTAGGGGTGGAAGTCGTTGATCCAGACGGTGCCGTGCCGAAGGCGGCCGGCGACACGGCGGGCGCGGCCGGCGTCGGCGGTCCACACGGCGCCCGCGAGGCCGTACTCGGTGTCGTTGGCGAGGGCGACCGCCTCGTCCTCGGTACGGAAGGTCTCGACGGTGAGGACCGGGCCGAAGACCTCCTCGCGGACGACCTTCATCTCGCGGTGGCAGTGGTCGAGCAGCGTGGGCTCGTAGAAGTAGCCGCTCTCCGGCCGCTCCGGGGACGGCGCGGGGCGCTTGCCGCCGGAGCGCAGCACCGCGCCCTCCTTGAGCGCGGACTCGACGTACCCCTCGACCTTGGCGCGCTGCTGCTCGGAGACGAGGGGGCCGCACTCGACGCCGTCGGCGGTGCCGCGGCCGATGCGGATGCGGTCGGCCCTGCGCGCCAGCTCGGCGACGAAGCGGTCCCTGACCGACTCCTCGATGATCAGGCGGGCGCCGGCCGAGCAGACCTGGCCGCTGTGGATGAAGGCGGCGTTGAGGGCCTGGTCGACGGCGGTGTCGAAGGCCTCGTCGGTGGCGCAGGCGTCGGCGAAGACGACGTTGGGGTTCTTGCCGCCGAGTTCGAGGGCGACCTTCTTGACGGTGGGCGCCGCGGCCTGGGCCACCTTGGTGCCGCTGATCAGACCGCCGGTGAAGGAGACGAGGTCGACGCCGGGGTGCTCGGAGAGGCGGGCGCCGACGGAGTGGCCGGGTCCGGTGACGATGTTGGCGACACCGGCGGGCAGACCGGCCTCGACGAGCAGCTCGATCAGGGCGATCGTCGTCAGCGGGGTGATCTCGCTGGGCTTGACGACGAAGGTGTTGCCGGCGGCGAGCGCGGGCGCGATCTTCCAGCTGGCCTGGAGGAGCGGGTAGTTCCAGGGCGTGATCAGCGCGCACACGCCGACCGGTTCATGGACGACGACGCTGTGGATGTCGGGCGAGCCCGCGTCGACGACCCGGCCCGGGGCCTCGGCGGCGACCAGGTCGGCGAAGTAGCGGAAGGCGTCGGCGACACAGTCGATGTCGACCCGGCCCTCCTCGACGGTCTTCCCGGCGTCACGGCTCTCCAGCAGCCCGAGCGCCTCGCGGTCGCGCACGAGCAGGTCGGCCACGCGGCGCAGCAGGGCGGCCCGCTCGGCGACGGGGGTGCGGGGCCACTCGCCCTGGCCGCCGTCGAAGGCGCGGCGTGCGGCATCCACCGCGAGGTCGGTGTCCTTCTCGTCACCCTCCGCGACCACGGCGAACGGCACCCCGTCCGCGGGGTCGAGGATCTCGCGCGTCGCGCCGGAGACGGCCGCCCGCCATTCCCCTCCCGCGTGAATGGTGCCGCGTGCCTGGAGTTCCGTACTTTCCGCCATGATCGGTGTTGCCTTCCGTTCCTGTTCAGAGCCCCTGTGTCACATGTGTGCCGCTCACGGGACCGAGTGCGCCTGCCCCTGGCCTTCGGATGCATGCGCGATCCATGGCCGAAAGTGCGCTGTGTCACTGAACATGCGGGCAAACCGGATGAAATAGGCAAGCGCCTCAGCCATGGACTCCGGCGAGTTCTTTGACTAAGGTCAAAGAAGTATGGAGCCAGTGAGAAACACGGAACCGGTGTCGACGGACCAGGTCACGGCCTTCCGCCGGTTCAACCGTTACTTCACGCGCCGCATCGGCGTACTGGACGACCACTACCTCGGCCAGGACCGTCCGCTCGGCGAGGCCCGGCTGCTGTTCGAGGTCGGGGACGGGGCGTCGCTGCGGGAGCTCAGGAGCCGGCTGGGGCTGGACGCCGGGTATCTGAGCCGGATGGCCAAGGCGCTCGAGGCCCAGGGCATGGTCACGCTGAGCACGCACCCGCAGGACAGCCGGCTGCGCGTCATCGGCCTGACGCCGGCCGGGCGGGTGGAGGTCGAGGAGCAGAACCGGCGGGCGCACACGGCCGCCGCAGGCCTGCTCGAAGGCCTCAGCGATCCGCAGCGCACCGCACTGACCGAGGCCATGGCCACCGCCCAGCGCCTGCTGCGGCTCGCCGGCATCACCGTCGCCCTCGTCGACGGGGCCGCACCGGACGCCCGCGCCTGCCTGGACGCCTACGCGGCCGACATCGACGAGCGGTTCCCCGAAGGGTTCGACAAGAACGACCTCGTACGGCCCGAGGAGGTGTCCGGCGACGCCGGCGCGTTCTTCGTCGCCCATGAGGAGGGCAGCCCGGTGGGCTGCGGCGCCCTGCGCCGCACGGAACCCGGCGTCGGCGAGATCCGCCACGTCTGGGTGGCCCCCGCCGCCCGCCGCCTCGGCCTCGCACGCCGGCTGCTCGCCGCGCTCGAACAGGAGGCCGCCGCACGTCACTTGACCGTCGTACGCCTCGACACGCATGCCGCGCTCACCGAGGCGCAGGCCATGTACCGGGCGTGCGGATACACGGAGATCCCGGCGTACGACGACCACGTCTACGCCAGCCACTGGTTCGAGAAGCGGCTGGCGCACTGAGCGGACTTGTCAGCTGAGGAACCAGGCGACCACGACGACCATGCCGGCGACGCAGAAGCCGAGGCCGCCCGCGAGCAGACAGCCGGCGCTGCCGACCCGGTCGGAGATCCTGGCCATGAGCGGCCTCGGCGGATGGTCCGGCGGCAGGGGCGCCAAGGGCGCCGGGACGGTGGTGCGGTGCCCCGGCGGAGGAGCCGTTGGTGCCGGAGGCGCGGCGTGCGGCGGCTTGTTGACCCGGACCAGCGCATTCGCCAGCAGCCGGCTCCACACCACCGGCGGCAGATCGGGGACCTGACCGTTCGGCGGCTCGATGATGCTCTGCCGGAGCCAGTTGCCCGTGGTGGGATGGGGATCACGGCTCATCCGGTACAGCAGTTCCTGGAGTTGGCGCTGATGGCGCTCGTGCCGGGCGAGCGGCGCGACGGCCCAGGTGAAGAGATGGGCCGCGCGCGAGGCCCGGTCGGCTCCCGATCGGCCTTCGGCGCCCGGTCCGTGTGGCGCGAAGTACAGGTCGTGGTGGAGCACCTCCGCGCACAGCTCGTGCCGCAGCTCCGGTGAACGCACCTGGACACGGTGCGGTTCGCCCAGCACATCGAGGACCAACTCCATCGACTCCGGCGGGAGTTCACCCGACCGCAGCTCACGCAGCAGCAGTCCGTCGGGGTGCCTGCGCAACTCCGCCAGCAGGGAGCTCTGCGCCATGACGTCGCCGCGCCGGTAGCCACGGAGCCCCTGGCGCAGGGCGCGGGGGTCGGGGCCGTTCGGATCGAGGGCGGGCTGCTGGAGGGGGTGCGGAGGGCTGGTGGGAGGAGGCGGGGGCGCGGAGGTGGGGTTCGCGGGTGGGTGCGGGGGGTGCGGGTACGGGTCGGTGTAGGACTCCTTGTGCAGGTCGGTGTAGGACTCCCTGTGCGGGTCGGTAAAGGACGCCCTGTGCGGGTCCGCGTACGAGTCCAGGTGCGGCTCCGGTTGGGGCTCCGCGTACGACTCCGGGTACGAGGCCGTATACGACTCCGCGGCGACCGCGGCTCGGGCAGAATCCCGGTCCCGGTCCCGGTCCAGGTCCCGCTCCCGCTCCCCCGCAGGAGTCTCCCGTACCTCCCCCGGCCGCGACCCGGGCGCGAAGGCCGGGATCCTCGTGCCGGCCGGCGGTGTCCGGTCCGCGCCCAGGATCTCCTTCAGGCGGGCCCGGCGCCGCTCCCAGTCCAGTGTCGCGCCCTCGGGGAGCCGGTCGACCAGCTGCGGCACTCCGGCGTCGGCCTCGGGGTTCGCGAGGACGTGCCGTACGAGCTCGGCAGCCGCCCACAGTTCGAACCTGCGGTTGGCCGGCTTGCCTCCCCTGACCCGGGCCAGCGGGCCGGATCCGCCGCTGTCCGGTTCCCAGCCCGGGACCGAGGTCAGCTGCAGCGGGTGGCTGTCGGCCGTGTCGTACGTGGCGAAGGTCCACTGCCGGCCCAGCCAGGGTCCGAAGAGCAGGAACAGCCCGAGGTAGACCACCGGCACCGCGCTCTGGTCCGGCCAGCCCGGATGCCGCCGCTCCTCCATCAGCAGTGAGATGCGCTGCGTAGGATCGCGCAGCCACTCCGCCGCGGTCATCGTCAGTGCGTGGTTGACCGACGGCAGCTTCTCCAGCATCTCCGGCAACCGCCTGAGCGCCGGCCCGTCGAGTTTCGCGCACTCGACCACGTCCTGCTTCCCGGTGACCGTCTCGGCCTTCTCCCGGCTGCCCCAGCCGGCGTACGCGAGCCCGAGACACTGACGCACCTTCAGGGTCCCGGGCCCGCCGACCAGCACATGGCTGACCGTGCTGGGCCGTCCGCCCCGGTCGATGGTGGGCCAGCGCTGCACGAGCAGGACGTCGCCGTCGCGGGACAGGGTGCGCACCACGCTGGGCCGCGCGGCCGCCGCGCCGGACACCCACAGCAACGGGCCCAGTTCCCGGCCGAGTTCCTCGGCGCGCTCGGCGTCGCAGGAATGGGCGACGGCGTTCATGCCGGTGCCCTGGCGGCCGTGGTTGCCTTCCCAGCGGTAGACGACCTGGTGCACCGAGCCCCGGTCCTGGAAGTCGTTCACCGGAGTTCCCCTCCCTCGGATCCCTCGGGCTCCTCGGGCCCTTCCGAACTCTCGAATGTCTCGGTCTGACCGGCCGCGCCCCACGGCACCGCCTCCAGCGCGGGTGTCTCACCCACCGCCAACGCCTCGCCGCCGCCGGGCAGTTGGATCAGCCCGTGCATGGCGAACAGCGACAGCAGCGGCTCCAGCACCCGCCGTGGCCCGGCCCCGGCCGGATAGCGGCCGTGGTCCTCCTGGCCGCCGGTCGCGGACGCGATGTGCAGGGTGCAGCGGCGGACGGCGTCGAAGGGGCGCAGCCACGCCTGGCCCGCGTGCCGGCGCAGCAGCCCGTACAGATCCCGGCTCTCCTCGCGCACCAGCGCCGGGTCCAGCGAGGTGGCCGGCGGCCGGGTCAGCCACCGGTCGACGGGCGGCTGGAACCTGAGCAGGTCGGCCTTGCCGAGCACCACCGCCGACGGCACGTCCAGATACCCGCCGTGCTTCGGCAGCCGGTCCAGGACCGTGCCGAAGGCGAGGTCGCCGTCCCGGTTCACCTCCACACCCCAGCGTTCCCTGGCGTGGTCCAGCTGCGGCAGCGGCAGGGCCAGCGCCGGGTCGACCACGAAGACCAGGGCGTCGACGCCGAGCAGGAACCGCAGCGCCGCGTCGGTGCGGACGAGGTCCTCGCCGCCGAGGTCGAAGAAGGCGACCGGGCGCACCTGCCCGCGCGGGTCGGTGATCAGCAGGGACTCCACGAAGCGGGCGAAGTCGTCCATGCCGAGTGCCGGGGTGTGGTTCAGCACCTTGCCGTTGCGCAGCGGCTGCACCCGGTCCCGTACGAACCGGGCGTGCTGCTCCGGATTGACGGACTGCCACTTCAGGCCGAACGGCTCCAGTCCGCCGTCGGTGATCGCCGCGATCATCTGGGTCAGCAGATGGCTCTTGCCGGTGGAGGACTGGCCGACCATCGCGATGGTCAGCGGGCGGCCGTACGTCAGATAGGGCACCGGGATGTAGTGCGCCGGGAACTCCCGGTCCGCCGTGCACTTCTGGACGGCGCCGCGCATGACGTCCGTCCGCCGCACCGGGTTGTTGATGCCCTTGAGGTCCAGCGGCTTGTACTGCATCCGGCTGTCGGTGACGAACAGCTTGCCGAGGTCGAGCCGGATGGTCTCCAGGCAGTACGGGCAGAGCACCTCGTTGCCGCTCTGCTCGGACCCCGAGCCACCGCGGGACGGGGCGGCGGGCGCCTGCCGCTTGAGCCGCAGCGCCTCCTCGAACGCCTCGTGGTGCGGGCGGGTCTCGTCGGGCGGCACGGCGACCCGGACGCGGCGGGCGGAACCCGGCGCGAGAAGGTCCAGCACCTGGGCGGGCGTCGGCCGGTCCGCCGCACCCGGGGCGAAGGCGTCCCGCAACGTCTGGTCGAGCTTGCGGTGTTCGGCGAGGTCGGCCGGCGGCCGGTCGGCGGGGCCGGGGCGCCCGGTCGCCAGCCGGTACAGCACCTGCGCCGCGCTCCACACCGCGTCCCGGGGGTCGGCGAGCCCCTGGCCGCCGCGCTGTTCGGGCGGGCAGAAGGGGGAACGGCCCCACGGGCGCCTCGGCCGGCCGATCCGGGTCACCGACTCCAGCCCCCACAGCTGGACCTTCGCGCCGTCCCAGAGCACGGTGGCGGGCGAGATGCCGCGCGGCACCAGGCCCTGACCCTCCAGCAGGCACAGGGCCAGCATCAGATCGCGGGTGAAGATCTCCTGGTCGGCCGCGCCCATGACATGGATCCGCGAGACGGGCGTGCCGCGCGGCGGGTCGTAGAGCAGGAACGGCTCGGCCGTGTCCAGCTCATGGCCGATCAGCCGCGGGAAGAGCGACTCGTACTCCGTGTCGCCGAGCACCTGGTACAGCTGCACGGCGGTGCCCGCCTCGGTGTCCAGCAGGGCGCGCGCCGCCGGGTTCGCGGCGTCCTTGGCGCTCAGCCGCACCTGGACGCACTGCTGTCCCTCGTCGTCGAGCACGGCCCTGCGCAGCAGTTGGGGCAGCAGCCGGTCGCGGCGGATCTCACGGCCGACCCGGACCGGCGTGACGCGTCGGCGCCCCGACGGCACGGTGAACGCGAGCTTGTCCGGAGGCGGCCCGCCCGGCCCCGGCGGGCGGGAATGCGTGGTGCTGGTCACCGGCGGTCCTTTCGTTCGTACATGTGCACCGGGCCGTGCGGGTGGGTGCGCGGCGGACCGGAACGCGGGCTGCGCATCACCAGCGGTCGCCGTCCCTTCGATCGCCGTCCCCGCGATCGCCGCCCTCCCGGTCGCCGGAACCCGTCCAGTCGTCCGCGGCGAGCCAGTCGTCGGAGTCGGTACGGTCGTAGGAGGCCGTGCGGTCGTATGAGTCCGTGCGGTCGTCTGAGTCCGCGCGGTCGTACGAGTTCGTCGCCTCGTCCCGATCGGCGGCCCTTTCGTACGCGTCCGTGCGGTCGTACGGGTTAGTCCCGCCGTACGTCCGCGCCCTCCCGTCGTCCGGGTCCGTCCCGTCGGGACCGGAGCCGTGCCGGGAGCGGACGGTGTGGACCACGCCGATCCGCAGTGGGGTGAGCCGGACCAGGCCGGCGTAGCGGCCAGACGACGTCCACAGGACGTCCTCCGGATGCGCCGAACCGCTCGCCCGCCAGGACTTCTCGACCTCGTCGCGTACCGCCCGGGGCGCGAATCTGAGCCACACCGCGGCCTCCGGGTCACGGCTGAGCAGCGTGCCCTGCTCGGGTGTGGACAGCTGCACCACGGCCTGCCGGCCGGCGTCCGCGCCGACCAGTTCGGCCAGCCCGTAGGGGTCGGTGCCGAGCAGGCTCGCCGAGCTGGCGCGGACGCGGCGCGCCGACGCGAACGGGGGCGGGGCCAGAACTCCGTTGTGCCGCAGGTGATGGCGGGCCGTGGACAGCAGCTCGCGGACCCGTTCCTCGGTGCGCCTGACGGCGCGGGCGCCGGCCTGGCCGCGCTCGACCGCGCCCCAGTAGTGCTTCATGGCTTCGAGCGCGGCGTCCGTCAGATCGGCGGACAGGGTGGCGACCAGCTCCGGCCCGCCCTCCCCGCTCTCCCGCTCGAGCCAGCGCGGAGCCCCTTTGGGGCGGCTGTTCCGGGCGCCGTCGGAGCCCTTCACCCGCTCCTGCTCCGCGTTCTTCTCCTCGGCGGGCTCGTCCTCCCAGGCGTACACGCTCGCCCAGTCGGTCTCGCCGTCCTCCGACCCGGTGTAGACGTCGTCCCCGTCCACCTCCGGGTCGCTGGAGAGCCAGTCGTCCTCGGCGTGGCTCGCGCCGCCGGACGCACCGAAGGCGCCGGACACCCCGGCCGTCGCGAGCCGCGCGTGCTCGGGCACCGCCTCCGCCTCCGCGGCGGCCGCCGTCGCCCGCAGCATCCCGGCGACGGAACGCGCGGCGTCGGCGCAGTACAGGCGCTCCTCGACGGCCCAGTGCTCACGGACCGCCTCGGCCAGCAGGGCGTCCAGACCCTCAAGGGCCTGACGCAGTACGGCAGTTGTGTGACCGGGCGCCCAGCCCGCGGCCGCCGCGCGCCAGAGCCGGCGTACGGTCTCCACCGCGGTCCCGAGCCCGACCAGCAGGCCGATCGTGCCCAGCCAGACGGGGGGTTCGGTCGCGTACCCCGCGCCCGCCCCGACCGCGGCACCGCAGAGCGCGGCGACCCTCGGGGCCACCGCCCAGCGGCCGGGGCGTCCCGCACCCCGCAGCCGGGCCGCCCCGAGCGTCGCCATGCCGACGAACAGCAGCGGCACCAGCACCGCGAGGGCGAGGAACGGTCCCGACCACAGCGCGCCGAGCAGCCCCGCCCCGAACGCCGCCAGCGGACCGGCCACCGGCACCCCGGGTACCTGGGTGCCGGCCGCTCCCGTCGTCTGCCGGGCCACGGCCTCGGCGGAGTGGGGGCCGAGTTTCGGCAGCAGCGCCGAGCCCGGCAGCGGCTCCACCCGCCCGGCCAGTCCGGTGAAGCGCTGGGCGACCGAGCGCAGGGCGAGGCCCTGGCCGAGCAGTTTCAGGGCGAACTCCCGCAGCCCCTCGCCGATCCGCTCGCCCATGCCCTCGGCCGACGGCACCCGCAGCCCGAGGGCCGCCAGCCGGGTCGCCGACTCGGCGGCGGACGGTGCCGTGCCGCCGCCGCTGCGCAGGGCGGTGGCGACGAGGTCCCGGTACTCGTCGAGCGACTTGCGCGCCTGCTCGACCTCGGCCTCGAACGTCTCCCGGCGGGAGGCCCGCAGCAGGCCGGGCAGGGTCCGCAGCCCGGCCAGCGCGTCGTCGGCGTAGTCGAGGGCGTCCGCGCAGGCGCGGTGGGCGTCGTCCGCGATGCCGCCGGGTTCCCGGTGCCCCAGGTCCCGGCCGCCCCGGCCGGCCACCAGCCCGCGCAGCGGCTCCGGCAGATCGGCGCCGGAAGAAGCGGTCAGCACCACGTCCGGGGCCAGGTCGTCGTCCGCGCCGGCGAACCGGGTGAGCGCGTCACGCCAGGCACGGTCGCGCACCTCCGGCGGGAGGTCCTGCTCCAGCAGCCGTACGCCGGGCGCGGCGACGGCCTCGGGCAGAGCCTGGACGCTGTCCAGCACATTGAGGTACACGTCCGGGACCGACAGCACGTCGACCAGGACCGTCAGTGCGCCCGGGTCGTCGGGCGCGGGCTGCTCCAGCGCGGTGCGGGCGGAACGCAGATCACCGGCCCACAGCAGCCCGGTGCCGGTGGCCCGCAGCACCGACGGGCGCAGCAGCCGGCGGTCCGGCTGGAAGTCCCCTTCCTCACCTGCGAACGAGCCGGGCGCGCTGCCCACCAGCAGCACGAGCACCCTGACCTCGCCCACCGCCCGGTAGCCGGTGAGCAGTTCGTACTGCGTCTGGTGGTCGTTGAGCCCGGCCGGGGTGTCGACCACCAGAAACAGCGGGTCGTCGGGCTCGGGCAGCCCGGCCCGGCCCAGCTCCTGGGCGACCCGGGCGCGCAGGGCCGGCGGGTTGTGCAGCGCCGCCGCCCCGGCCCTCAGGTCCAGGTGGATGACGGTGCCGAAGGACTGAGGCGTGCTCACTGCGCGTCACCGTCCCAGGGGTTGCGCCGGCCGGGGTCGGCGGCCTCGTCGTCGTCCCACGGCGCCCGCCGCCGACCGTCGCGGCCGTCCGTGTCCCGGCGCTCCTCGCGGTCGGGGTCGTCGTAGGCCTCGTGGCGGCGGTCGCCGCCGAAACCGCCGTAGCCGTCGTCGGGTTCGTCGGGCCGGCGCTCGCCGCCCCGCCTGCCGTAGTCGTCGTCAGGATCGTCATGGCGACGGTCCTCGCGTTCCGCGGCGCCGCGTTCGTCGCCGTACGGCCGGTCGTAGTCGTCGTGGCCGCCGCGCGGGCCGACCGGTGCCGTGCCCCAGTCGTCCTCATCGGGTGCCGGACGCCGGGGTGTCGAGAAGCCCTCGCGGGTGCGTGGGTCGGTCGGGGTGCCGCCGCGGACGTGTTCCAGCAGGGTGCGCAGGGTCGGCTGGACCGCGCGCTGGTCGCCGAACTCGGTGTCCAGAGCGGCGGGCAGGGTCTCCGCCCAGAACTCCCACAGCGGGCGCACCCAGCCCTCGACCCGCTCGCCGCCCCGCTCCCGGCGCTCGGCCAGCAGCTCCAGCTGACGCGGGGCGACCTTCTCGACCAGGTCCACGAAGAGCGGATGCGGTTCGCTGCCGGCCCGGGCCAGACCCTTCGGCTGAGCACCCATCAGCTCGCGGCAGTAGTCCTCGACGATCCGCTCGTCGTCCAGGACCGTCCAGCGCTCGTACGACCGCAGCAGCTCGGCCCAGCTGGACACGCCGCCGGGGAAGTCCCCCAGCCGCAGCCGCACGCCGGGGACGTGCGTGCCCGTCTCGGGGTGCAGTCGCAGCCGGATCCGGTCCGGCGACGACGGGTCGCCGTCGACGACGTCCACCTGGCCGTTCCACATGCAGCACAGCAGACGGTGCAGGATGACCCGCCGGTCGTCCTCGCCGCTGACCATCCAGCTGTCCCGGTAGCCGAGTCGCTGCCGCCACCGCAGGACGTCCTGGGCCTGCTCGGAGTCCTTCGCGCGGGCCCACTGGCGCAGCACCTTGCGGGCCTCGGGCACCTGCGTGAGGCTCATCTCGCTGCGGAAGAGGACGACGGTGATCGAGTCGCTCTCCACTCCCCGGTACTCCACGGAGTTCTTCGCGTCGGTGGGCAGCCGCAGCGTCTTGCCGAGGAACTCCTGCACCTCCTCCACGGCCTGCACCCGCGGATGCGTCACCAGGACCCGCAGTATCCCGGTGCCCTCCGGGGTGAACCCGACCGGCAGCAGCCCGGTCAGCTTCCGCCCGAACAGATCGAGGGCCTCCTTGCTGACCTGGTCCTTGGCGTCCGAGTCGCCCGCGGCGGCGGCCAGCAACGTGCCCATGGACGGCAGCAGCGGCCGCTCCTCCAGGTGCGCCCCGCTCTCGGCGAACAGCCGGGTGATCCGGGCCTCCAGCTGCCCCTTGACGCGGGCCACCGAACCCTCCGGGTCGCGCCGGCTCTGGGCGTGGACCTGGCGCCAGGTGTCGCCGTCGACCAGCTTGAGCAGCAGGGCCGCCTCGTCCTCGTTCTCGCGCAGGCCCTCGCGGCGGACCAGCCGGTTGACGACGTCCTCGTAGAAGTGGTTGAGGGTGCGCTGCGGCGGCAGCAGATACGAGATGCCGGTGCGGTCCTCGTACAGCTCGTGGGCCTTCTGCTGGGCGGCCTTGTTCTCCTGGTCGCTGTGCCTGCGGAAGGCGCCGACGAGCCGGCCGAGGTCGGTGCCCGCCGCGTCGGCCTGGGGCTGCCAGTGCGTCTGCTGTTCACGCCAGGCCTCGTGCCACACCAGCCGGCAGCGCCACTGGTACCAGGCGTCCTGCTCCTGGATGGCGGCCTGCACATCGTCGTCGCCCCAGCGGGCCGGCGCCATGCCACCCAGCAGGCCCTTGATCCGGGGGATCTTGGGCGGCTGCTCGGCCACCCCGGGCGGGCGCTGCGGGGTGCGGGCACGATGGTCCAGCATGCCGAGGAAGCCGAGCCGGGCGATGGGTTCCTCGATGTCCGGGACGCCCCTGACGATGCGTTCGGCGAGGAAGGGGTCCACGGTCTGCAGCAGTTTGTCGATGGCGGGGCGCGGGGCGAACCGGTCGGCCATGGCGATGGCCGCGCGCTCCGCCTCGACGCGCAGGTCGGACAGCAGCCGCTGCATGTCCGCGATGCGCTCGCCGAGCGCCTGCTCGATGTTCCTCCCGCCGCGCGGCAGCGGATCGGGCTCGGGCACCGGCAACTGCCGGCGTTCCCACAGCTCTTCGAGGTGGGAGTCGGCGAACAGCTGCCGGATCATCGGCACCGCCTCGTCCCGCAGCGCGGCACGCGGCTGCTTCACCAGGTCGGTGACCGCGAGCCGCAGCAGCCGCCCGGCCACCAGGTCGGCCAGCTGGTCCATCGGCGCCGTCATCGAGGCGACCAGGCTGGTGGAGACGCCCTGCCGGCCGATCCCGGTCGGGGACACGGCGCTGCGCTGCACGCCCCGGTTGATGAAGCTGGCCGCGAAGGTCTGGAAGTCGTCGTCGGCGGCCAGCTTGCGGCCCCGGGAGCCGCCGTCGCCCAGTTCGGTGCCGATCAGCGACATCACCAGGGAGACGATGGAGCGGCGCAGGTCGTCCGCGCGGATGCCGGCGGTCGGGCTGAACAGGAAGGCGGTGGGCAGGATGCCGGTGCGCAGCCGGATCGGGGTCATGCCCGGGTAGCGGATGCCGAGCCCGAGTTCCTGGTCGAGATCGCCGATCTCGTGGCCCTCCGACGGCGCGTTCTGCGTGTCCACCAGCCGGAACAGGTCGACCAGTGCCCGCGCCGCGTTGAGCTCCGCCTCGCGGCCGCCGCCGGTCGCCGAGGAGAACGACGACGGCATGACGACCAGCGGGTAGATCTTCACGCCGTCGAAGCGGCGCAGCTGGAAGGCGTAGTTGATCAGGTGGAGATAGTCCAGGAAGATCCCGGCCCCGGTGCCGCCGGCCACCGAGAAGGCGACGAACACATCACAGCCGTTGACCTTGCCCCCGCCGAGCTCGCTCAGCTCGCCGCCCGCCTTGGCGATGGCGTCGATCGCCTGGAGCAGCGGTTCCAGGACCGGGCCGAGGCCGTGCCGCAGGGTGGCGAACAGGGCGGCCCGGCCCACGGTCGGCAGCTGGCCCGCGCCCGCGTGCAGCGGGGTGACCTTCGGCTCGTCGATCCGCGGCGGCAGCCAGTCGGCGACCTCGTCGCGCAGCACCGCCCGGAGCATTTTGGTCACCTCCGGGGAGGCGTCGAAGTTCGGCAGCAGATTGTGGGTGGCCCGGGAGGTGCGGGCGTACGCGGCCCGCAGCGACTGGTCCACGTTGAACTGCGGCAACCGCTGAAGGTCGCTCTCGCTGTAGTCCGCGTACACGAACTGCAGACAGTCGGGCAGTTGGAACGGGGCATGGCCGCTCTGCCTGTTCAGTGCCATGCCGTCGGGACCGCACAGTTCGGCGCGCAGTCTGCGTTCCAGCTCGGCACCGACCAGGCCGCCGGTGCCGCCCAGGCCGACGAAGAGCATCGGCTGGAAGATCTTCATGGTTTCCTCCCCGCTTCACGGCCGACGGGGCCGCAGGTCTGTGCTGGGTACGTCCGTGCTGCCGCGCGGCGGGACGGCCGCGCGGCGGTGCGGTGGGTGGGGCGGGGCCGCGGGTGACGTGTGCGGCCCCGCTCCGTGTCACAGGAACTCGTCGTAGGCGCTGCCCTGGCCGGGGGGCCTCGGATCGCTGCCACCGGCGAAGACGCCTTCCGACGGACGGGGCCCCTGGCCGGGGGCCCCGCCGAGGGCGAGGCTCAGCGTGTCGGTCAGCTGGACCTGGCCGTGTACGGGCAGGGTGAGGCGGCTGCCGCCCTTGCGGACCACCGCGCCGCCCTCACGCCTGCGCCGGACGGCGTAGGGGCCGTGCGAGCGCCGCTCGATCCGCGGGCTGCGATGGGCCTCGGCGACGGCGAACTCGTACCACTGCTTGTTGTTGCCGTGTCCGGCCCGGTGCTCGTTGACGACGGTGCCGTCCTCGGCGACCAGCTGCAGCACCAGCCCGAACGGGTCCCGCCGGCGCCGGCGCAGCCGCAGCCAGGCGACGACGGCCGCGGCGGCCAGCGCGACGGCGACTGCGCCGGCCACGAACGCCCACCAGTACGCGTCCCAGATCCCGGGCCTCGGTGTGACGTGCACCGAGACCGGGGCGCGTTCGAGCGTGTGGCCGTCGTCGGTGGTGTCGACGACGGTGAAGGTGCCGGAGAGGTCCAGCCCGTCGCCGAGCCGGTCGCCGAAGGCGCTCGCCGGGGAGATCCGGACCGTGACCTCACGGGTGCCCCGCTCACCGGGCTTGAGGGTGATCTCCTTCGGCTCGACGGACAGCAGCCCGTCCTTCACGTCGGCGACGGACAGCCGCAGGGTGTGCGGGGCGTCGGTGGTGTTGCTGACGTCCAGGGTGCCGGTGGCCGTGCCGCCGGGGTGGGTCTCGCCGTCGGGCAGTTCGAGCGACGCCTTGACGGGCAGTTCGCCGGGGGCGACCTCGCCGGTCTCGCTGCGCGTGTCGGCGCTCAGCCCCGAGGCGGTGAGCGTGGCGCTCACCGTCAGTGCCCCGGCGGCGTCCTGAGGGATGGTCACCGTGCCGGTGAAGGAGCCGTCGCTCGCGTCGGGGTCAGGCCCCTTGCCGTCGTCGGCGAGGTCGAGCGCCAGCGCGGAGAAGCCGTCACCGGTGAGCTCGCTGCGCACGCGCAGTCCCTCGTAGTCGCGCGGGTCCTTGATCTCGTAGCCCTCGCGGGTCTGCAGCCGCATGGTCACCGTGACCTTCTCGCCGGCCTGCGGCGAGGGCGGGTCCATGGTGATGGCGCCGCGCAGCTCGCCCTGCCACAGCACACTGACCGCGACGGGCAGCGAGCGGTGGCCCTCCGGGGCCTCGGCCTTCACCTTCCAGGTGCCGGGCAGCGGGTCGACGATCTTCAGCGCCTCCACCGTGCCGGTGCCGCCCGCGAGTTCGAAGCGGGACTTCTTGAACGTCCCGGAGGTGGTGGGGACCTTGTCGCCGGCCGGGTCGATGTAGGTGATCTTCACCTCGGGGTCGCCCTTGTCGACGACGATGCTGCCGACGGTCGCCAGCGGGGAGATGCCGATCTCCAGGGTGGCCGGCGGCCGCTTGCTGGGGCCCTCCTCGTGGCGCAGGCAGTGGGCGGCGGCGAAGATCCGCTCCAGCGTGGTGCCGACGTCCTTCGCCCCGTCGACCTTGTGGGCCTTCGGGGAGGCGGAGGGCAGTTCCACACAGCCCTTCTGGTAGCCGCCGGCGGCGATCTGGTCGAGCTGCCTCTTGTCCGGGTCGGATCCGAAGCCCAGCGGCCAGATCTGCACGTTCTGCGCGGCGGCCTCCTCCAGCGCCTCCTTCAACTGCCCTTCGCCCTCGGCCTTGCGGTGCGCGGGGTCGCCGTACTTGAAGCTGTCCTCGACGTCCATCTTTCCGTCGGTCAGCAGGAACAGCACCCGGGGCACCGAGGCGTCGGTGCCGTCGGTCAGGTCGTCCACGCCCTGCCGGATGGCGGTCGGGAGGTCGGTGCCGGTGCCCTCGCTCTCCTTGCGCTTGCGCAGCTTGTCGACGCAGCCGCCGACATCCTCGCGGCCCGCCGCGTCCAGCGTGGTGCGCGGGCACACCGGGTCCACCACGCGCTGGCCGGGCTTCTCCGCCGCGGCGAAGCCGAACACCGTGACCTGCGAGGACGAGGACACGTCGCCCAGCGCGATCCGCTTGGCCGCGGCCTTCTCGGCGGCCATGTCCTCGGACGCGAGGCTGGCCGACTCGTCCACGGCCACCGCGTAGTTGACCGCCGGAAACGCCGAGGTGGCGTCCGCCGCGGGCACCGGATCCTGACCGGCCGGTGCCAGCAGGGACACGACCACCGCGGTGCCGGCCAGCACCGAGGCGGCGGCGCGGCGGACCCGGGTCCTTCCTGTCTGTCGTCTTCCCGTGACTCTTCCCACGGCCGTCCCCTTGGTCTTCGTGAAGTCGGTGCTTGAGGTTCGTGCTGAGGTCGTGCTTGAGGCTGCTGATGTGCCGGTGACGCGTATGTGGTGACGCGTCAGGAGTCGTGCCTGGTGCGTGCCGGTGTCATGTGCGGTGGAGCGTTGGCGTACGCGCGGTGGTACACCGGTGTCGCGTGCGCCGTCCCGGATCAGCCCGCGGTCAGCCCCCAGACGACGGCCAGCGCCGCCGAGGGGGCGAGCGAGCCCACCCCCCAGCGGATCGCCCGGTACTTGGCGGACAGGATCGAGCTGACGTCCACGGCCTGAACGAGGAGCCACCTGGCCGGGTCGCGCCCGGCCTCGCCGACCCGGGCGGACAGCCCCGCGAGGTCGCGGGACGCCACCAGATCGCCGAAGTACGTCACCGCGTCCGCGCCGCGGACCGTGCCGGTGCGCGGCATCAGCGCCCCGACCAGCGCGGCGACCGCGACGGCCCAGAGCACCCCGGAGAGCACCAGCATCACGTCGGCCGGCCCGTCCCAGGCGGGGGTGCCGCGCCACCCGGCGAGGAACGCGGGCAGCGCGAGCGTCCCCGAGAGCAGCACCGCCGCCTTGGAGTCGGCCCGGCCCAGGTCCTCCCGGACCGTGGTCAGCAGCCGCTCCGCGATGCGCTCCCCCGCCCGGTCAGTGCAGTGCCGACCCCCGTCCGGCACAGGCACGACCGGGTCGGGGGAGGTCCGTGCCCCGCCGTCGGCGCTCATCGGTCCTCCTCCGCCCAGGACCATCCGTCGTCCTCGGCCCGCCTGCGCCGACGCGGCGACTCCCGGTCGGGGCCGCCGTCCGGGTAGTACGGCTCCGGCCGGTAGGTCCGGGGGCGCCCGGCGGAGCGCGGCTCGTCGTCGCGGTCGCGGTCCGGGCCCGCGGGGTCCAGCTCCGGCCGGTAGGTCCGGGGGCGCCCGGCGGAACGCGGCTCGTCGTCGCGGTCGCGGTCCGGGCCCGCGGGGTCCAGCTCCGGCCGCCCCGGCCGACGCCGCGCTCCCGGGCGGCGGTCGTCGTAGTCGGCGCCTTCGTCCGGGTGGTACGGCTCGGGCCGGTGGGCCTGACGCCGGTCGCGAAAGCGCGGATCGTCGTCCTCGTCCGGGGCCGGCCCTGCGGGGTACGGCTCGGGCCGGTACGCGCGGCGGGCGTCGCGAAAACGCGGATCGTCGTCGTAGTCCGTTTCCGGGGCCGGTCCCGGGGAGTACGGCTCCGGGCGGTACGTCCGCTGCCGGGCACCGCGCGGTTCGTCGAACTCGGCGTCGTCACGCGGGTCGTAGGCGTCCGTCCGACGGCGACCGCGGGTGCCCGGCTCGTCGTGGTCGGCGTCGTCGCCCGGGTACGGCCGGTCCCGGTCGGACGTACGGCGGCCGGAACCCCGCCGGTCGCTCACCCGCCCGTCGGCGCCACGCCCGTCGCCCTCGCCGCGGGACGGCTGTGCCCGGTGCGGTGGGCGTCTGGGCGGCTCGTCCGATGCCCAGTCGGGGTTGAACGGGCGGTCGGCGGACGCCTCCAGTTCCCGGGTCCGGCGGGCGGGCACCGTGCCGATGGGGCCCACCATGGGGCGCCCGGTGCCCTGGTTGAGGAGGTTCAGGACCTGTGTCTCCACGTCGACGGTGGCGAGTTCACCGCGGGTGGCCATGGTGAAGAGCCGGGCGACCCGCTCCTTCTCGTCCTGCCTGCCCTCCTGGCGGATCTGCTCCAGGAAGTCCTTGGCCCCCTCGGGGTCGGCCGCCAGCATGAAGCTGAGCTGCTCCAGCTCCCCGCCCATCAGCATGCGCCGGTACGACTCCTGCCGCAGCCGGATCACCTTGGCCTGGGCGTGCGCGTCCCGCTCCTCGTCCGCGTGCTCGATGGTCCGGTCGTCCACCCGCAGCCGTACGTACAGCCGTACCCGCAGCCCGAGTTCGGAGCCCAGGTCGGCCCAGCGGCCGCCCGCGCACTCGCGGGTGATGGCACGGTTCGCCTGCTCGGCCTCGGTCACCCGGTAGGTGGTGGTGACCTCGCGCAGCCGTTCCAGGATCGGCGAGGTGAGCCGGTTGGCGACGTCGGTGACGACCTCGAGGGCGGCCAGATGCGGATCGGTCACCGACCACTCGATGTCCACCTCGGCCTTGAAGAAGGTGGTGGCGCCGGCGGCCGGCAGTTCCATCTGAAGCGGTGTCACATAGGTGCCGAGCGCGATCTCGCAGATGCTGTGCGGCCGGGCCAGCACCGGCTTGTCGACGTGCCGGACCCCGGAGGCCCGCTTCACCGTGTAACCGCCGTTCCGGTAGAACTGCACCAGCGCCGACCGGGGACTGACCCGCGGAAACCCGTCCGTCAGTGTGTTGAAGTCCCTCAGGAACGGCCCCGTGGGCGCCGTCGATTCGGTGCTCGCCGCCTCGTCCGCGCCGGCCGCCTCGTCCTCGTTCTCAGCCATACCTCTCCTCCTCGCGCGTCCTGTCCCGACGCGGCCTTTCCGGGCGCGGCGCGTGCCGGCGCGGCCTCTCCTCCGGCTCGACGGCAAGCCACCACAGGTCGCGCGCCTTCGGTTCGGACAGCGGCTTCTCCGGGTCGTTCATCATTCGGCGCAGCAGCCAGTCCAGCCGCCGCTGGTCGTGCTCCTCGGTCGTCAGCGCGGGCAGCAGGGCGGCCAGTCCCGGCCGGGTCCACTCGGTGCCGTCCTTGCGCTCGGCGGAGCGCAGCAGCTCCTCCAGGGCGTCCATCGCCACGTCCTTCGACCGCGCGGTGTTCAGCGCGGTCCACATCAAGTCCGCCATCGGCCGGACGAGTTCGGGCCGGATCGCGGCGAGCGCGAGCGACACCGGCCAGTCACCGCGGTCGCCCCACGGGGAGCCGCTGTCGTCCAGCAGCGAGTCGGGGTCCATCAGCAGTTCGTCCACCGTCGTCAGGGCGAGCCGGACGGCGGCCGCGAGGCCCAGGTCCTGGTACGGCTCGCGCTTGTGGTGGGTCCACTCGGTCATCCGCGCCAGCACCTCGGGCGCGTCAGGCAGCACCAGCAGCCGTACGACGTTGTGGGAGGCGACCGAGACCAGTTCCCCCTCGTCACGGACCCCGATCCGGGCCAGCGCGTCCAGGGTGTCGTCCATCGTGGCCGCGGCGTTGCCGTAGCCCAGTGCCCACGCCGCGGTCCAGCGCTGCGACGGGGTGCCCCGCTTGCTCCAGTCGCCGACCAGCTTGTGCACCGTCTTCCGGTGCGTGTCGTGACCGGCCGCCTGGTCCAGGGTGGTGGCCGCGAAGATCAGCCGGCGGTTGGTGGTGGCCTCGGCGAGCGGCCGTACCAGCTCGGTGTAGCCGTGGTCGAAGTCCCGTACGCACAGCTCCCCGGCGGCGACCGCGGCGCGCATCCACACCTGGGAGCGCGGATCGTCGGCCAGCAGCCGCAGCCAGCGCACCACCGGCGCCCGCACCGGGAAGTGCCGGTCCCACAGCTCGGTCAGCACCGCGGACGGCAGGGCGGAACCCCGGTAGAAGATCAGCCGCGCGGGGACGTCATGGCCGTCCACCTCGACCTTGCCCTGGGTCAGTTCGGCGCGCGACAGCGCCACGTCGGCTTCCGGGTCGTCGCAGAACAGCGGGCGGGCCGGTGTGCTGTCCGGGTCGGACTGCACCGACAGTTCCCAGGTCAGCAGGTGGGCGGCGGCGGCCACGGCGCTGTGCGAGGCCCCGCCGAGCACGGCCAGCGCGATCCGGAACGCCACCGGGTGGAACAGCGTCGCCGTCCCCGAGCGCCCCGCGCCCCGGTCCGCCCGCTCCGGCTCGGCCGGAAGCGCCGTCAGGGCCCGGTCCACCCCGGCGAACCACTCCTGGGCCTGCTCGGCGGCGATGCTGCGGCAGCCGGACAGCAGATCGTCGTGGGAGACGTCCCCCAGGACGTGCCCGGCCAGCAGCGACGCCAGCAACTCGGCCTCGGCGGGGCGCAGATCGTCCAGCCCGACCGCGTCCGTGATGTCGTCGCCGGCCGCGAGATCCTCCGCGCGGGCCAGCAGCTCGTCCAGGGACGTGTCGTCCTCGCGTGCCTCGGAGGTACGTTCCTCCAACCGCTCGCGCAGCCGGGTGGCGAGCAGTTCCTCGGTGGGCGCGGGCGGGCAGAGCATGCCGTACCGCCCGGAGAGGAGCGGGTTCGCGGCCGATCCGACGGTGACCACGATCACCGCGAAGGCATCGCGGCGGGCCAGGGCCGCGGCGAGCTCGTCGAGGTCCATCTCGTCCGGGGGCAGGGCGTCCGGCCGGGACAGGGACAGGGACAGCAGATGGCCGGTGCCGTGCCAGGCCTGGCCGCCCTCGTCGTCGAGCGTCTCGGCCAACTGCCGGATCCCGCCGTCCGAATCGACCCGGCGGATGCGCGCGGCGGGCTCCGCGTCCGTGCCGTTCGCCGCCGAGGTGGTGACCTCGTCGAGGAGGGAGAGCGCCGTGCTCGTGCGCCCCGTGCCGGGCGCGGCACCGAGCACCAGCAGCCGCCGGGCGCGCAGCGCGTTGCGCAGTCGTACGTACCCCTCCGGCGCCACATGCGCCCGGCGCAGCCTGCGCAGCTCCTCCTCGGGGACGGGGCCGCTGCGCATGCCGGCGCCGGGGCGGGCGCCCAGCAGGAGGTTGATGTTGTCGCCGATGTGCGCGCTCTGCAGCCGGGAGTGGGCGAAGCTGATCAGGTCCCGATGGACGTCGAACAGCTGCCGGGTGGCCCGGCGGGTGCGCGCGGCGGCGGCTAGGTTGGTGGGCCCGTCCTCGCCCTGGTCGTCGGCGAGAGGATCACGGGTGCGCTCCTTGAACCGCCCGGCGGCGCGCTCACGCTCCCTCTCCCGTTCCTTCTCCTCGTCCGCCTCCTCGTCCTCGGCGGACTTCTCGTCGTCGGACCTGCCCTCGTCGTCCCGGTCGCGCTTGCGGTGCTCCCGGGCGTTCTTGTCGTCCTTCTTGTCGTCCCTCTTGTCGTCCTTCTTGCCGTCCCCGCCCTTCTTGCCGTCGTCGGACGACCGTCCCGCGCCGGCCTCCTCGGGGGCGTCGTCGGCCGCGCCGCCCGACTGCTCGTCGTCGCTCACCCGGCTCAGCCCTTCCCCTGCTCGGTGACCTGGTTCGTGGACCCGCCCATCTGCACGTTGCCGTGGTAGACGTTGTGCTCGTTATGGAAGGCGTCGCGCCTGACGTTTTGATGAATGCCGACGCGGCCGGGCAGGTGGCCGGACATGTCGACCGCCTCGAACTCGTCCTCGTCGCCGTCGGACTCGTCGTCGCCGGCGGGCAGAGGGGTGTCGGCAGCCGCCGTCGCCGGCCCGGCCCCGGGGATCTCCGGAGCGGGCCGCCCGGGCAGATGGAACCAGGCGGTGACCTCGCCCTCCTTGAGCTCCAGCCGGGCCGGGGCGTAGTGCGCGGGCTCGATGAACTTGCCGCCCCCGCCGACCACCTCCTCGTACAGGGACTGGGAGGTCACCAGCACCAGATCGGCCTTCTCGGCGTCGAGGAGCTCCCGGGCGACGGAGGAGTCGGCCAAGCGGCAGGCCAGGTCGACGGCGCGTCCGCTGATGCCCCGGTCGTCGTGCCGGACCGGGCCGACGTGCATGCCGATGCGCAGCCCGAGGGGCACGGCCAGATCGCGGTTGACGTCCCGCAGCTTCTCGTGCACCTCGACCAGCCACAGGCCGAGCAGCCGGCTCGCCGCGATCCGGCCCGCGACGGACACCAGCACGCCGTCGCCGCGGTCCTCCAGGTGTACGGCGTCCCGCGCGACCTTGGCGTGGGTGAAAGCCGTCTCCAGCACCCGGTAGATCCGGGCGCGCATGCGCGGCTTGTCGACGTCGTCGTACTGGCCGGAACGTCTGGCGTCGACGCTGATCACCAACTCGTAGTGCGCTTCGGTGAGTTCAAGAGCGTCGTCGTGGTTCACCCGTGCCCCCTGCATGTTTTCCGTCTCGCTTGCCGAAGAGGTGGTTCGTGCTGCCGAAGAGGTGGCTGTCCTGCCCGAGGAGCTGGTCCGCGAAGGTGGCGCCGACAGTGTGCGTGGCACCCCTCGGGAGGGGTCCGCACTCTCAGGGTCGGGCCCCGGACGAGGGGCGTCTGTAGCCGTTTACACACGGCGGGGCGTGGGTTTACTCCTGATGACCGTCCGCGAGAAGGGCGAGCAGCGCGGGGTCGAGGATCTCCACCATCCGGTTGCCGGTGCGCACGATGTTCTGGGTGCGCAGCAGCCGCAGCGCCTTGGCGACGGCCTCTCGGGTGGCCCCTATGGTGGCGGCCAGTTCGTCCTGGGCCAGTTGGACGACGGGTCCGGAGGCGGTGGGGGCGCTCGACGGACCCGTATCGGACGGGGCGTAGGGGCCGGCGGGGTCGACTCCCGACAGTTCGATGAGCCGGCCGGCCAGGCGTCGGAGCACGGTGAGCGAGGCGAGCGCGGAACGCTCCTGGTCGGCGCTGCGCAGCCGGAAGGTGAGCTGGCGTATCACCAGTCCGCTGACCCGGGGGTGCAGGGCGAGGAAGCGCCGAAAGGCGTCCCCGGATATGACCTGGGCCTCTATGGGGCCCAGCGCGCGCACGGTGGCGCTGCGCGGATGCTGGTCCAACGCGGCCATCTCGCCGAGCAGTTCACCCGGGCCGCGCAGGCCGAGTATCAGCCGGGTGGCCCCACGGTCGGTCGCCACGGATACGGTCACCCACCCCCTGAGTATGATCACGACGTGACTGGACCGGTCACCCTCCGTGAGCAGATGGGTGTCGGCCGGATAGCGCTTCCGACTGCCGAGAGCCATGACGCTCTCGCGCTCCTGGGGAGTCAGCGTGTGCGCGAACGCCAGCTCAGTTCCGAGCAGCCCCATGGCCGGCCCCCCGCCGCAGTCCGGACGCCTGGATTTTCGATGGGTGTTGATGGTGGCAGGGCGAAGGTAAGGGCCGAGTGGATTGCGCCATACCGGGGGTACTGGCCGGTAGTTGCGGAATGCCAGGTTGGTCGCCCGGTCGCCATGCGCCCCCACCCCATCGCGACCCCCGGCAACCACCACAAGTGGTCTGGGCCACATCCGCACCCCGACGATCGACCGTGAGGTCAGACCAGGTCCTCGAACAAAATGTCGTATGGACAACGGGATTCGGTCAGCGGATGGAGAGTTGGCGAAAACTCTGGTTTGGGCGGTGATGACCTGGTGGGCGCGAGGTGAGGGGATCGTGCGGCGCACGGGAGTGGTGAGGCGGTAAGGGTCCGGGACCTTCACGGCTGTACCGACTGCTGTGTTCACGGCTGTCCTCCGCCGGTCAGCTTTCCGAGGGGGCCGCGAGGGAATGTCGAAAGAACCTGTACGCGCAGGTCGCCCGCCCTGGACCATGACCGACTGAAGACACGGGCGGTTACGGAAGGGCGGGCCGGTGGAGATCCGGTTGCTGGGACCGGTACAGGCGTGGGCGGACGGCTCGGAGGTCGACCTCGGGCGGCCTCGCCAGCGCGTGCTGGCGGTCCTCCTCATGGAGGCCAATCGCGTCGTACCCATCGAGACACTCATCGACCGGGTGTGGGGCGACGATCCGCCGACTTCGGTGCGCAACGTGGTCTACGGCTGCATAGGCCGCCTGAAGGCCGCGCTCCGCGACTGCGACCCGGCGGCGAGGGACGTACGGCTGAACCGGGCCTCAGGGGGCTATGAGCTACGGGTGCCGGACGAGCGAGTGGACCTGTACCGCTTCCGTGACCTGGTCGCCCGCGCCCGTGACGCCGACGACGACCGGGCCGCCGAACTGCTCGCAGAGGCCGTGGAGTTGTGGCGGGGCGAGCCGCTGTCGGGGGTCACGGGGGTGTGGGCGGACACGGCCCGTGCCGGTCTGGTGGGCGAGCGGGTCGACGCCTCGCTGAGGTATCACGAGGTGCAGTTGCGCAGGGCGCGTCACTCGGAGATCCTCCCCCGGCTGCGGGAGCTGGCCGGCGCCCACCCGCTGGACGAGCGGCTGCTCACCGCCCTGTACCGGTGCGGATTACAGGCCGAGGCCCTCCTCCACTACGACGGCGTCCACAAACGGCCGGCCGAGGACCTGGGCGTGGATCCGGCACCGGAACTGCGGTCGCTGCACCGGCCGGCAACTCGCGCACGTCGACCGATCGATCCGGACACACGGTCAGGCCCTCGCCCTGGCCCGCGAGGCAAAACACCGTCGCACCGAGGCCCACGCTCTGCTGGGCCTGTCCCGGTCCCATCGGCAACTGGGCGGGTACGACGAGTCCCGCGGCCATGCCCGTCAAGCACTGGCCCTGGCCCGCGACCACGCGTTCGGAGTGCTGGAGGGCCAGGCACTGACCGCCCTGTCGGCAACGGCGCAGTCGGCGGGGGCCGACGCCGAGGCCGTCGCACTCGGCGATCAGGCCCTGGCCGTCCACCGCCGCACCGGCCACCGCCTCGGCGAGGCCCGCACCTTGCTGATCTTCGGGATGAGGCAACAAGCCTCGGACATCTTCTCGGAGGCCGGCGTGCCCGCGGAGGAGTAGACGCCCGCGGGCCCCGTCCCGGAAGGAACCGGAACGGGGCCCGCGGCTGACGCGCTTGGCGCGGGTGGCTCAGATGAGGCCGAGGGAGCGAACCGCCTCGCGCTCCTCCGCCAGCTCCTGCACGGAGGCGTCGATACGGGTGCGGGAGAACTCGTTGATCTCCAGGCCCTGGACGATCTCGTACTGGCCGTCCTTGGTGGTGACGGGGAAGGAGGAGATGAGCCCCTCCGGCACGCCGTACGAACCGTCGGACGGGATGCCCATGGAGACCCAGTCGCCATCGGCGGTGCCGTTGACCCAGGTGTGGACGTGGTCGATGGCGGCGTTGGCGGCGGAGGCCGCCGAGGAGGCGCCGCGGGCCTCGATGATCGCCGCGCCGCGCTTGGCGACGGTCGGGATGAAGTCCTCGGCGAGCCACTTCTCGTCGTTCACGACCTCGGCGGCGTTCTTGCCGGCGATGGTGGCGTGGAAGATGTCCGGGTACTGGGTGGCGGAGTGGTTGCCCCAGATCGTCAGGCGCTTGATGTCGGCGACCGTGGAGCCCGTCTTCTTCGCGAGCTGGGTCAGCGCGCGGTTGTGGTCGAGGCGGGTCATCGCGGTGAAGCGCTCGGCCGGTACGTCCGGGGCGGCGGCCTGCGCGATCAGCGCGTTGGTGTTGGCCGGGTTGCCGACGACCAGGACCTTGATGTCGTCCGCGGCGTGGTCGTTGATGGCCTTGCCCTGCGGCTTGAAGATGCCGCCGTTGGCGGAGAGCAGGTCGCCGCGCTCCATGCCCTTGGTGCGGGGGCGGGCGCCGACCAGCAGCGCGACGTTGGCACCGTCGAAGGCGACGTTCGGGTCGTCGGTGATCTCAATGCCCTGGAGCAGCGGGAACGCGCAGTCGTCCAGCTCCATCGCCGTGCCCTCGGCGGCCTTCAGCGCGGGGGTGATCTCCAGGAGACGCAGCTTGACCGGCACGTCCGCGCCGAGCAACTGGCCGGAGGCGATGCGGAAGAGGAGGGCGTAACCGATCTGGCCGGCCGCGCCGGTGACGGTGACGTTCACGGGAGTGCGGGTCATGGCGTTCTCCGTATGACAGCTGGCGATGGGGCGTCTCTGCCCCCGGGGTGCGGGACGTAGAGATGATCGATCTCTTGGCGTCGAGAGATCCACCGGTCAGGCTATCGCGCATCCGGGATCTCGTACGTCCGGGTCCCTGTGGCCCGTCCCACAGACCGGCCGTCGGCCGGACAAAAGCGGCGGCCGCCCGGTCCGGGAGAGGGGGACACGAGCGGCCGCCGGGTGGGGGTACCGATGCCGGACTCCCGTGGGGGTACGGTGCGCGTGCCCACTATCCCGGCGCTCATTCCTGTCCCCCGGCATTCTTTTTCCGCTCACGGAAGTCCAGGGGGCGAGGCCCCCTGGACCGGTGCGCGGAGCTTCTGGAACGGCGCCCCTACTGGGTGCACCCTTCCTGCCCGACGGCGAGCGTCGCACAGGCGATCGCCTCGCCCGCGTCCTTCACCGCCACCATCGGGGTGTACGCGATCGTGTCCCCGGCAACGGTGATCATGCCGGTCTGCTTCGCCTTGCCGACCGTCACCGCCACCTCGTCTCCCTGGGTGGCCTGGGTGATCCGTCCCCACGCCGCCCCGCACGCCTCGCTGTAGCGCACCTCGACCACGGCCGTGCCGACGGTCGCGGTCTTCGCGGTCGTCACGAGGTCACCGCTGCACCCCATGCTCTCCGCGTCCTTGCCGGTGCAGGAGTCACCGCTGCACTTCACCCCGGCCGGCAGATCGGTGTCGGTCGAAGCGCTCGGCGAGGGCGACTTGGAGGCGTCCTCGTTCTTCTTCCCGTTGCCGCCGTCGGTGAGGAAGAACACCGCCGCGATCACGACCAGCACGCCGACGACCCCCGCGAGGAACATCGTCAGCCGACGCTTCCCGCCACCGCCGCCGGCAGCCCCGCCCCCCGGACGGGGACCCTGCGGAGGCGGGCCGTACGGACTCGGCGTCCCCGGTGTCCAGGCCGCACCCGACTCCGCCCCGGAAGGGCCGGACACACCGGAGGCCCCGGACCCGCCGGACGCCGCGGACACACCGGAAGCCCCAGCCGCACGAGCCCCCGTCGGCGACGGCCCCCGATATCCCGCGAGCCCCCACGAGTTGCCGCCGGAGGCCTCGCCATCCCGGACGTCACCACCTGAGGACCCCCGCAGCGGAGCGTCCCGGACCACGGAGTCCCGCACGTCCGGCGCCGTCGGCTGCGCCGGCACCGACGGCGGTACGGTCGGTGCGACCCCGGCCGGACCCGCCACCCCGGGGGTGGGAGCCGCCGTGGCGCTCCCGCTCCGGCGCGCGGACTTGCCCGCCTTCGCGCTCCCCTTGGCGTTCGCCGACGGCGCCCCGAACTCGCTCAGCGCCGCGCGCGCCTGGGAGATCCGGATCGCCTCCATGGTCATGTCGTGACGCATCTCCGAACGGCTCCACGCCCGTTCGGCGAGCTCCCACATGGTCGTCAGGTGGACCGGATTGGTGCCGGTGACCTCGGCGAGCGCGACGATGGCGCCCTTGGGCGCGAGCAGCCGCCCGTTCAGGTACCGCTCCCAGGACGTCTTGCTGTATCCCGTGCGGTCGGCCAGCGCCGCGATGCTCAGACCACTGCGGTCCACGAGCCGCCGCAGCTGGCTCGCGAACTCCCTGACCTGCGGATCGAGTTCATCCGCCAAGGCCCTCCAACGAGGCATTGCGTCCCCCTCTTCCCCCCGGATCGTGCTGGTGTTTCTCGCGTTTCCCCCGCGCGTGGTGCCCTCTGCCGAGTCCCCGTTGTGGCTACCCACAGGGATGCGCCCAGTAAGGATCTCAGTTCCCGGGGTGGGGGCGCACGGGAGCATTGGGACCGTGGGCATGCACCGTTGCACGCCCATCGGAGTGCGTCCAGTGTTCCACCGGCTTCCCCCTGCGGCCGACGCAACCCTGGCAGTAAGCCCTTACAGACGGCAGTAAGCCCTTGCAGACAAGCGGGACGCCCCGGACGTCCCGAGCGACCACGCTAGCCCGCTTACTCGACGACTTCCTTGCAAATCCGCGAACTTGTCAACACATCGACACACAGAAAGCACATAAACGATCACTCGCGTCACATGTGCCGTATTCGGGCAAGTCAGACGCGAGGCTCACACCGGGCTCATCCCAGCGCAAGGGCCCCGAGCACCGCCGCCAGCACCAGGGCCACGGCGAGCATGACGGCGACCATCAGCAGCCGGCGCGAGGGCGGCCCGGTCTTCTTGGGCGGCGCGTCCCACCACGGCAGGGTCGGATCGTCCTCGTACTCGTCGCCCGCGTACCCCTCGCCGCCCGCGACGTCCGCCGTGCCCTCCGGCTTCTCCGGCACCGGGACGGTCTTCGGCCAGGCCCGCACGGCCAGTTCCCACCGCACCCCGAAGCGTTCCGCCTCCTCCTTGCCGATCCCCGCGACCCGGCACAGCGCGGCGACCGCCTGCCGGGGCGGGGGCTGGGTGGCGTTGAGGTACCGCTGCCAGGAGGACTTGCTGTACGCGGTGCGCGCGCCCAGGGCGACCAGGCTCAGGCCCGTACGGTCCTTGAGCTGCCGCAACTGCTCCACGAAATGCCGCACCTCCGACGGCAGATCGTCGGGCAGCGGCTGCCAGGCACCCATCGCTCACCTCCGAACCAGACCCGATCGGGTGACGACACGACACGGCGCATTGGTTCCCGACCTGTCCCGACGTAGCGGAACGGTCACTTCCGTGCCACAGCGCACTGACAGGCGTTGAACAGCCCCTTCGCCGTGCCCGAGGGTGGACGCAGACGACGGTCCGTCCTTCCTCGGGGGAGAGGACGGGCCGCCGTCGCGCGCAGGGCCTAGTTCTCCACCGTGAAGTGCAGCGCGTCCTTGAGGAACGGGAGCCTCAGCAACGGGTCCGGCTGTGCCATCAGCGCCAGCAGCACGATCGTGAGGCCCAGTACGCCGTACGTCACGATGTCGGTGAAGCGCGAGCGCACCGCGAGCATGCCGACGCTCGGCAGCAGCCACCGCATCACCGCGCCGATCAGCAGGGCGCCGCCGATCAGCAGGGCGCCGGCCCGGAACACATCGAGCGCGGTGACCAGCAGACCGACACCGACCAGCCCGAGCACGACGAGTACGGGCCACTGCCGGGCGGGCGCCGGCAGATCACCGGACGCCGCGCGGCCGCCGCCCTCGGGGCGGGCCGTGTCCTTGGTGAACAGCGGGAAGCGGCGGGTGGTGCGACGCGGCACGCCCTCCGCGTCCGGGGCGCTCACCGGATCCCGGACCTCGATCTCCTCCGCCTTGTCGGAGCCCGCCTCAGCCGACACTGCGCTCCGCCGCCTCGACCACGTTGACCAGCAACTGCGCCCGGGTCATCGGGCCCACGCCACCGGGGTTCGGGGAGATGAAGCCGGCCACCTCGGCGACACCGGGGTGGACGTCGCCCACGATCTTGCCCTCGGCGTTGCGCGAGACACCGACGTCGAGGACGGCGGCGCCCGGCTTCACGTCCTCGGGGCGGACCAGGTGGGCGGAGCCGGCGGCCGCGACGATGATGTCCGCGCGGCGCAGATGCGACGCCAGGTCGCGGGTGCCGGTGTGGCACTGGGTGACGGTCGCGTTCTCGCTGCGCCGGGTCAGCAGCAGCGGCATCGGACGCCCGATGGTCACGCCACGGCCGACGACCACGACCTCGGCGCCCTTGATCTCGACGCCGTACCGGCGCAGGAGGGTGAGGACACCGTTGGGGGTGCAGGGCAGCGGGGCCGGCTCGTTGAGGACGAGGCGGCCGAGGTTCATCGGATGCAGGCCGTCGGCGTCCTTGTCCGGGTCCATCAGCTCCAGGATGCGGTTCTCGTCGATGCCCTTGGGCAGCGGGAGCTGGATGATGTAGCCGGTGCAGGCCGGGTCCTCGTTCAGCTCGCGGACGACGGCCTCGATCTCCTCCTGGGTCGCCGTGGCCGGCAGCTCCCGCTGGATGGAGGCGATGCCCACCTGGGCGCAGTCGCGGTGCTTGCCGGCGACGTACTTCTGGCTGCCGGGGTCGTCCCCGACCAGGACCGTGCCGAGTCCGGGCGTGACCCCCTTCTCCTTGAGCGCCGCCACGCGGGCGGTCAGGTCGGACTTGATCGCGGCTGCGGTGGCCTTGCCATCGAGAATCTGGGCGGTCATGACTCCATCCTCCTAGATGACGCCCTCCCCGATCCAATCCGGGTCCGGCCGTGGTCTGCGTCACGCCATCTGCGCCCGTATCCGCCCATGATCAGCGATGTTGCACTTGCACAACACATAGGGAATGCGGCTGGACAAGTAAGAGCCGATTAAAGAACGATGTGACTGCAGTGCCGCGGGCAGTACCGGGGGGACAAACCGCATCAGTAGAACTTCCTCCGAACCGTGCCGCGCGTCCCCGCACTCGGACAACGGAGGAAACACCGCCATGAGTTTCGGCGACCCGAACAACCCCTACGGCCCGCCTCCCCAGGGCCAGCCCGGTTACCCGCAGCAGCCCCCGCAGGGCCAGCCCGGCTACGGCTACCCGCAGGGCGCTCCGCAGCAGCCGCCCGCCTACGGCTACCCGCAGGGTCAGCCGGCCTACCCCGGCTACCCGGGCGGGAACATGATGCCGGTGCAGATGCCGGGCCTGATGAAGACGTCCCGCGTCCTGCTCTTCGTCCTCGCCGGCTTCCAGATCCTGTTCGGCCTCATCACCGGCATCGCCGTCGGTGCCGCCCAGGACCTGTCCAACGGCGTCGGCGCGGGTGACGACACCGACAGCCTGGCGGGTCTCGGCTTCCTTGTCGCGGCGCTTCTGCTGGCCCTGGGCGCGCTGTCCATCTTCCTGGGCGTGAAGTTCAAGAACGGCGGCAGCGGCATCCGCGTCACGACGATCGTGTACGCGTCGCTGATGATCCTCGGCGGCATCGTCAACATCGTGAACGGTGCGAACGGCTCCGCCACCTTCGGCGGTCTGATCTCCCTCACCATCGCCGGCATCATCCTCGCCTCGATGGTCAACGGTGCGGCGTCCGCGTGGTTCAACCGCCCGCGCTACTGAGGCACACCGGACCTGCACCGAAAACGCGGTGGCCAGGGATCGGTTCACGCCAATAACAGCCGAGGGCCGTGTCTCACCTGCTTCAGGGGGACACGGCCCGGCTGCGTCGCCCTACTCTGACGTGGGTAGCCGTCAGGCACGGGGAGACGCACCTTGTACAGCATCATCGTGGTACCTCCGCCGACCACGGAGGACGAGAACCATCCCGCCCAGCACAGGCTGGCGCCCGGCGAACGACTCGGCTTCGGGCGATCCGTTTCCGACAACGACCTCGCGATCCCGCACGACGGGGTGTCCCGCAGAGCCGGTGAGATCACCGCGCAGGGCGCCTTCTGGATACTGAGCAACCTCAGCCGGGAGCAGACGTACGTCGTCGAGAACCCGGAAGGCGCGGGCGAGCACATCAAGGTGGGGCCGGGGCGGTTGGACGCGCCGATCCCGTTCGAGTTCTCACGGATCGTGCTGCCCGCGGCCGGCGATCTGCTGACGATCGAGGTGTGGGCGCCGCGCCACGACTACCTCAGCTCCGAGGGCAGCCCGGACGGGGCGACCACCGCCCCGGCCTTCTCGGTGGACCGTACGAAGCGGTACTTCGCGGTCCTCGCCGCCCTGTGCGAACCCCGCCTGCGCGGTGAACCGCACGCCGCGCTGCCCACCGTCGACCAGGTCGTGGACCGGCTGCGCCCCCATTGGCCGGCGGCCTCGCGCACCTCGGTGCAGTGGAACATCGACTACCTCGCCGTGAAACTGCGCCTCAAGCCCGGCCCGGAGACGGCGGACACCGGCCCGCGCCTCAACGGCAAGAAGGAGTCACTGGTGTCGCTGGCGCTCCGGTTCGACCTGGTACGGGAGGACGACCTCGTCGTGCTCAGAGAGCCGGCGCCCGGCCGGGTGGCGCGGTGACCGAGCCCTACGCCGTGCCGGTGCCCAGGGGGTACCGGGTGGGCGGGTGGGAGGTGCGGGAGCCGATCGCCACGGGGGCGTTCGGGAGCGTGTACGAGGCCAGACGCGCCGGGGACGACGAGGCACAGCCGAGGACGGCGGCCCTGAAGTTCCTGCCCACCGGAACCGGAACCCCCCGCCAGCTCACCCATCTGCGCGAACTCGTCGAGCGCGAGGTCGAGTTGCACCGCCGGCTGAAGCAGCCGCGGCTGATCCGGATGTACGACACCCTCACCGTCGACGACCCGGCGCGCCCCGCCCTCGACGGCGCCACCGTCCTCGTACTGGAGAAGGCGGAGGGCTCCCTGTCCACCCTGCTCGCGGCGGACCCGCGCCCCGAGGCGGGTCCGGCGCTGCTCGCGCAGATCTGCGAGGGTCTTGCGCAGCTGCATCACGCGGGCTGGGTGCACGGCGACCTCAAACCCGCCAATGTGCTGCTGATGGCGGACGGTTCGGCCCGGCTCGCCGACTTCAACATGGCGGCGGAGCTGGAGGGCACGCACGCGTACACGCCCGCGTTCTCGACGCCCGACTACACGCCGCCCGAGCTGCTGTGGTCGGAGATCGGCGAGCGGGGCCGCCGGATCCGCCCCTCGGCGGACGTGTGGGCCTTCGGCGTCCTGGCCCACCTGCTGCTGGCCGGCTCCTTCCCGCTGCCGGGCGCCACCCCGTCGACCCGCCGCGACGCGGCCGCCGCCTATGCGCGCGGCACCGACGACCTGCGGCTGTCGCCCGAACTGCCGGACGTCTGGCGGGAGATCGTCCGGGACTGTCTGACCCGCACGCACGAGGACCGCGTCGGCACCCAGGACCTGCTGCGCCGGGTGGAGGCCGCGGCCGGTACGACCCGCTCACCGCGCCTGCCGCGGGCGCTCCTCCCCCGCCGCCGCTCCCGCCGTACGACGATGCTGGCCGCCGTGAGCGCTGTGGTGGCGGTGTCCGCCCTCGGGTACGGCATCAGCACCTGGGCCGGGGAGGGTACCGACGGCGGCGGGACCCCGGGCGGCCAGAACACGAAGGTCACGACCGCCAACTACGGCGCCGCCGAACTACGTACCGACAAGGGCATCCCGGTGGCCTACCGGCGCGTCATCGTCGACTCGGCCCACGACTGCGTCCAGCCCGAGGTCACGCCCGCGCTGATCGCCGCCCTGTTGAAGGCGGAGAGCAACTTCGACCCGGACCTGTCCGACCCCTCCGTCGGCAAGGAGGGCGAGTACGGCATCGCCCGCTGGACGCCGAGTCTGCTGCGCTGGTGGATCCGCGCGGACGGCGTCCCCGCGGAGGAGACCCCCAAGCCGCCCCTCACACCGGCCGAGTCCATCCCGGCGGTGGGCCGCTACCTCTGCTACATGGAGCCCCTCCTGCGTCCGACCGGCCTGTCCGGCGACCGCCAGGTCCTGCTGGCGGCCGCCTACCGCACCTCGACCAAGGTCGTGAACAACACGGGCGGGGTTCCCCCGAAGTACCGCGACTACGCCACCCGCGTCGCCCACTACCTCAAGGAGTACACGCCGCCCGGCAAGAAGTGACCCTGAGACCTCTGAGGTACCGCTCGCGCGGAGTCGGCGTCACGGTGGCAAGTGTCCGATCTGCGGCTTCCGGTCTCCTCGGGGGAGGGCCGGAAGCCGCAGCTTGGTTATTGCGGTGATCTCCGGCGCGGATAGAGGGAAGATACACACACCGGCGCAAGACGCACGGTTCACAACTCCACAAGGAGGCTTCCCACTTGAGACCGACCCGTATCGCCCTCTCCCTCGTCGTCACCGCCCTGGCCCCGGCACTTCTGCTCGCCACCCCGGCTCTCGCCGCCGCGTCGGCACCGTCGTCCGCCACCGCTGTGGCGACTGACTCCGACATGTCCGACGACGATGTCCGCGTCGCGATCATGCGGATCATCGGCGACCCGAACACCGGCAAGGCCGTCTACGCCGCCGCGCAGAAGGCCATGGACGGCACGATCGAGGATCAGCGGTACTTCCTGGAGACGGGCCGCTGGATAGCCCAGGCCGAGGACGACCGCGTCGCGATCGCCCGCATCCTCGCCACCGCCGACCCGAAGAGCGACAAGGCGGTCATCAGGGAGGCCAACGAAGCCCTCGACGCCAACACTCCGGAGGCTCTGCGGGCCTTCCTGGAGACCGGTTACCGCCTCGCCCGCGCCGAGGACGACCGCGTCCGCATCGCCCGCATCCTGGCCAACCCGACCATCAGCGACGCGCTGCGCGCGGCGGCGGCGGAGGCCATCGACGGGACGCCGGAGGAGCTCCGGTACTTCCTGGAGGTCGGGCAGTACGAGGTCGACTAGAGGGACTTGACGAAGAGGGCCCAGGCGCGGGTGGGGAACACCAGCGCGGGGCCCTCCGGGGTTTTGGAGTCGCGGACGGGGATGATGCCGGGGAGGTTGTCGGCGACCTCGACGCACTCACCGCCGGTCCCGCTGCTGTAGCTGCTCTTGCGCCACTGCACGGACCTAGAGTCGGCGTTGCTGTTGGGCTTCATTCCTGTAGTCCTCCGCTGCTGCCTCGATCATGGCCAGGGACGCCTCTGGCGGCAGAGCGGCGGCCCTGAGCAGATCGTACGACTCGCGGTAATCCATCACGAGGGCCGGATAGTCGATGACTTGGCCACTGTGCAGACCTTCGGTGTACACAAGCGGCGGCGCGTCGAAGAAGGTCATGATCCGCGTCAGTCCCATCATGAACGGGTGAGCCGCAGCGGTTTCCGGGACGATCTGCACAATGGACCGTGTGCCCCTGACCACCTCGGCGATGTGGTCCAGCAGTTCGCCCATCCCCGCAGGCGGCAGCACCCGTCGCCGGATGACCGACTCGTCGAGAACCGCCCAGAGCTTCGGCGGCGACTCCCCCGCGAAGAGCCTCGCTCGGTCCAGACGAGCACTCACGACCGCCTCGACCTCGGCGTCTGACGCTCGCGGCATCGCCGACCGACCAATCGCCGCGGCGTACGCCCCGGTCTGCAACAGCCCAGGCACCAGAATGGGAGCCCAGTCCTCAATGGTCCGCGCCAGCTGCTCCAGTTCGGCGACGTCCGCAAAGTGCTCGGCGATTCCGGCTTTCCGCGCCTTGGCGGCGTCTTCACACCGCCGCTGGAAAAACCCGTCCGTCCCCAGCCGCTCATCCACATGCTTGGCGAGATCGTCCGGCATCCGCCGCTCACCTCGCTCGATCTGACTCAGGAACGAGATCCCCCGGAAACTCCCCTCGGCCAACTGCTCCAGCGTCAGCCCCGCCGCCTCCCTCTTGAAGCGCAACTCGGCCCCGTAGAAGCAGGGAACGCTAACCGAAGCGTCGGGATCCTTGCGTGCGGGCACAACTCACCACCACTGTTTGCCGGTTACCGTGCGCAATCCAAACCCCTTTGACGGTACGCAACTCCCCGTCACTCTGTGAGCGATTCACTACGGAACGCACACGGAGGCCTCCCCCCATGCCCGACCCCCACCTCGAAGAACTCCGCAACGCGCTGGAAGCGAACGGCATCACGCTCCCCTCCCTCGGCGTCGATCTGCCGTCCCTCACCGCGCTGCCCGCACGTCCCCTCATCGCGCTCGGGAACTGCAATCTCGCCACGGTCCAAGCGCTGGCCGCCGCCCTCCGCAGGGCGGCCGAACGATGATCGAACCGCTCGTTCTCGAACTGCTCGCCCTCCCCAAGGCCGTACCGGAGGTACGCCGAGCCGTCCGCGACCACCTCGGCGCGCCCTGCCCCCAAGTCCAGCTCTGTGTAAGCGAGTTACTGAGCAATGTGATCACCCACATCGGCGAGGGCACCCCGGTCACCGTCCGCCTGTTCCTCACCCCGGACGGCCGCACCCGCCTGGAGGTGACCGACCCCCTGCCCTACTCATGGCTCGTCCTGCGCAACCCGGCCCTCGACGAGGAGTCCGGACGCGGTCTGCTGCTCCTCGAAGCCATCGCCCTCCGCTGGGGCGTCGAGCAGAACGCCCACGGCAAGACCGTCTGGTGCGAGCCTCCGGTTCCGGGACCCTAGGTCCAGAAGACGGTTCCCCGCTCGCCGCTCACCGCCAGGACCGAAGAGTCCGGAGAGAACGCCACGGCGAAGACCGGGCCGTTGCATCCCGGGAGCGGCTCGCCAACGGGTGCCAGGGTGTCCCGTTCCCACAACTGGACGAAGCCGTCGTCGCCGCCGGCGACAGCGAGGAGACGACCGTCCGGGGAGAACGCCACGGCGAAGACCGGGCCGGTGCGTGGGAGGGGATCGCCCACCGGCTTGCCGCTGTGTGGATCCCACAGCCGCAAGGCGTCCGGTCCACCGGTGGCGAGCAGACCGCCGTCGGGAGAGAACGCCACCCAGTAGGTTCCGTCCCCATTGCGGGTCAGGAGCTCACTGCTCGCCGGTCGGGTTGCCGCGTCCCACAGCCGCACCGCGCCGGGGCCGCCCATGGCAAGGAGGCGACCGTCCGGCGAGAACGCCACCGAATTGACCGCCTCGTAGTGACTGAGACGTTCGCCGACCGGGGTGTGCGTGGCCTGGTCCGCCAGCCGCACACCGTGTCTGTCGCCGCTGGCCAGCAGGGCGCCGTCCGGCGAGAAGGCCAGGGCGTGGACGGTGCCGTTGTGGGGGATTGGGTCGCCGACCGGCGTGCGGGTGCAGGCGTCCCATAGCTGGACCATGCCGTCGGCGCCGCTTGCCAGGAGCCGACCGTCCGGAGAGAACGCCAACGACGAGACGGTGCCGCTGTGTCCGGTCATCGGGTCTGCGATCGGGCGACGGGTGGCCAGGTCCCACAGCAGCACGCCTTCGGCACCGCCGGTCGCGAACAAGGCACCGTCCGGAGCGAACGCCACGGCTCGCACCAAGAAGTACGTGTCGTCGAGCAACCCGATACTCGCCGCGGATCCACGGTGCATCGCGCCCACCACCATCCGCGCGGCGAGCGAGGAGGGCGCCGCCGCGGGGCGTGCCGGTCGGCTGCCGGTCGCCCGCCGCCAGAGCCGAACCCTGCCGTTCTTGCTGCCGGCGGCGAGTCGACGGCCGTCCGCGGAGAACGTCACCGAGACGACTGCGGAGTCGTCAGCGGAGTAGTCCGCGATGAGAGGGTCGCCGATCGGAGTGTGGGTTCCCGGGTCCCACAGCCGCACGGTGCCGTCGTCGACACCGACCGCGAGGTGTCCGTGTGGAGAGAACGCCACCGAGAAGACCGGGCTCTTGTGCTCCAGGGGCTCGCCGACCGTCTCACCGGTCGCCACGTCCCACAGCCATACGGTGTGGTCACTGCCGCCGACGGCGAGGAGACGTCCGTCCGGGGAGAAGGCGACCGAGGAGACCGTGCCTTCGCGTCCGACGAGGGGTTCTCCGACCATGGCGAAGGTCGATGCGTCCCACAGCCTCACAATGCCATCGTTACCGCCGGTGGCGAGCAGGCGACCGCCCGGGTTGAACTCGATCGAGGACACCGCGTCGTGATGCGCGTCGAAGACTTCACCGACGGATTCTCGGGTGGCCGCGGCCCACTGGCGCATGGTGCCGTCGGCTCCCCCTGTGAGGAGATGGCGCCCGTTGGGCGAGAACGCCATGCAGCGGACCGCGCTCGCATGCGTGAGCGGTTCACCGACCAGGGTGCGAGTGGCCGGGTCCCACTGGTGCACGGAACGCTTGTCGTCACCGACGGCCAACAGGCTTCCGTCCGGCGAGAAGGCCAGCGAGAGGACCGAGGTGTAGGAGCCGGGTGCGGGGAGGGGGTCACCGACGGGGAGGAGCTTGGCCGAATCCCACAGCCGTACGCTCCCGGAAAAGCCACTGTTCCCGCCCACTGCGATCAGGCCGCTGACCGGGGAGAACGCCACGGAACAGACCCGGGCGTGCGTGGCGAAGGGCATGCCCATCGGCACGTACCGAACGTCCCCGATGGGCGCGTCATAGTACGGATCTTCGGCGGTTTCGCGGGGCTGGACGATGAAAAGCCGCTCGGTGTTCACAGGCGGCGGAGCGGATTCGGGCTCGGGCTCGATCTCGGGCTCGATCTCGGGGGCCGGACTGCTCTCGTGATCCAGCTGCGGCGGTTCGACCGGCGGCAACGGTTCCCGGGTCTGCCGGGCCGGTTCGGGTCGGGCGCGTCTGGGCCGTAGCGCGATCAGACGCTTGCCGTTCGAACGCCATGGCGCCAGAGCGTCGAGATTGTGACTTGGCGCGGGACACTCCTGCCCGTACTGGTCCCAGGACATCAGAGTCCGCACGAGCAGCATCAACCGGTCGATGCCGATGTGTCTGCCTCTGAACGCGTCGCTCAGCGTCGCCTTGGGCAGCGATTTGCCGAACAGGTCCAGGGCACGCTCATCGATGAGGCGGTAGGACTTCTCCCCCCGGTCCGCGCGCAGCTCTCGCAGCGCCCGTCCCTGCGCCTCCAATGCCTTGTCGTACGCGTTCTCGTCGTGCTGTCCGCTCTGGCGCTCATCCATGGTGCCGGGCCCCCCTCATACTGTGCTGGGCAGGGTAGAGGGACCGCGGCCGAACGGCACCGAACTTCGGCGAACAGACCTGAACCGGGCCTCGGACGGAGGCGGTTCGGCCGAACGCTGATCTCGAATGACTTCGTTCGACCAGCTCAAGCCATGGCACCGTGCGGGTCCACAGTCGATGCATGACGAACGCCCAGAACCAGCAGTCCGCCAACGGACCCGCATCCGAACCGCCGTTCCTGTCCCTTCACACCGCCGTCGTCCTGCTCGCCGCGCTGGCGATCGGTCTCGCCATCGGCGTCCTGACAGCGTTCACCGGCGTGCCCGGTGCGGCCGCAGTCATCGCCGGACTGACCACGACCGGCGCGAGCATCCCCGTCCTGCGCTCCCTCATCCGTTGACCGTCATAACGGCGGGGTGCCACCGCCCGTACGTGAGTGCACCACGTACGGGCGGACGTCGTGAGCGGTAGCCTTTCGTCAACTTGCGTGACGCGAGAGCACGTTGCGAGAAGGCAGCACATCGGGGGAACCCATGTCAGACGAACGGCCGACGCCGCCGCGCCCTCCGGCGTCCGAGGGCGCCGCATTGCAGCAGGCCGGGGCGCGCCCGCTGCGGTCCGCGGACCCGACGCGCATCGGCCCCTACCTTCCCCTCGGCCTCCTCGGCAGCGGCGGCATGGGCCACGTCTACGTCGCCCGCCCCGCCGACAACGCCCCCGGCCTCGTCGCCGTCAAGGTGATCCGTCCCGAGTACGCCGAAGACCCCCGGTTCCGGCGGCGCTTCGAGCGGGAGGCCGCCGTGCACGCCCGGGTGCACACGCCCCGGACGCCGGACCTGCTCGGCACCGGGTTCGACGACTCGCTGCTGTGGATGGCGACGCAGTACCTCCCCGGTCTGAACCTCGCCGAGGCGGTGCGCGAGTGCGGCAGGCTGGAGCGTGCCGGGGTGTGGCGGCTGGTCGCGGAGATGGGGCAGGCGCTGTCGGCGCTCGCCGCCGCCGACGTCGTACACCGGGATCTCAAGCCGTCCAATGTGATCCTGTCCCAGCAGGGCACGCATGTCATCGACTTCGGCATCGCCCAGGCCGCCGACGGCAGCGCGATCACCTCGAGCGGCAGCCGGGTCGGCACGCCCGCCTTCATGGCGCCCGAGTATCTGCGCGAGGGCCGCTGCGACACCGCGTCCGACGTCTTCTCGCTCGCCGGGAGCCTGATCTACGCCGCCACCGGACACGCCCCGTTCGGGGACGGTACGGGCGTCGATGTGATGCACCGGGTCGCCTTCGAGGAGCCCAAGCAGGAGATCATGGCCGAACTCTCGGCCGTGGACCCCGCGTTGGCCGCCCTGATGTCCGCCTGCCTCGCCAAGGATCCCGCCGGCCGCCCCCTCCCGCGGCAACTCATCGAGGCCGCCATGGCCGCCGGATACGCCCACGGCCACCCGGCCTCCTGGCACGAGCCGCTGGCCGCCCGGCTGCTCGCCCGGCGGCAGGCCTGCGAGGAGCTGGAGCGGGGCTCCGTCCACGAGACCGTCCAATTGCGTACGCCGGTGCAGCCGCCGGCCTTCCCGGGCCCCGGCCCCGTGTCCGGATCGCCTACGCCGCCCTGGCAGCACGCCACCCCTACACAGACGCCGGCCCCCGAGAACGGCGCCAGGCGGAGCAGACGCAGGGTCTACCTCGCCGTCGCCGCGGGTCTCGCCGTGTGCGCGGTCGCAGCGGGGGCGTTCGCCCTCACCCGCGCGCCCCTCGACGAGACGGCGTCGGCCAGACCGGGGGCGGCCGAAAGCGCCCTCCCCGGCCCCGCACGGAACTCCTCCCCCCTCCCCACCTCCTCCGCCTCGCCCTCCGGCAAGAAGAAGGAGTCGGAGAAGGCGGAGCCTGGGGAATCGGACGTCACGGCGTCCGAGAGCTCCAACGCGACCTCCGACGGCGGCACGGGCGGAACCCGGCCCACCCCCGCCGACGACGCCTCCACCCCGTCCGACGGCGGGACCACCCCGACCGCCACCCCCACCCCGACGGCACCCGAAACGCCCGCCACCCCGCCCTGGATCTCCCAGTGCACGTACTACTCCGGCACCGAGCTCACCGTGCAGGGCAACAAGGGCCAGCGCGTGGTCCAGGTGCAATGCATGCTCACCAAGCGCGGCTACAGCGTCGGCTCGTCGGGCGTGGACGGTGAGTTCGGCACCGCCACGCTGGCCGCCGTGAAGCAGTTCCAGGGGGCCAAGGGCCTTGAGGTGGACGGCGAGGTGGGGCCCAACACCTGGGCGGCGCTGCGCAGTTCGACATGACACAGGGCCCGCCGTCCGAGGCACGGCGGGCCCTGCGACCTGTACGGCTCAGTGGAAGAAGTGCCGCGTCCCGGTGAAGTACATCGTGACGCCCGCCTTCTTCGCGGCCTCGACCACCTGCTCGTCGCGGACCGAACCGCCCGGCTGGACCACGGCCTTGACGCCGGCCTCGGTGAGGATCTCCAGGCCGTCGGGGAAGGGGAAGAAGGCGTCGGAGGCGGCGTAGGAACCCTGCGCGCGCTCGGCGCCGGCCCGCTCCACGGCCAGCTTCGCGGAGTCGACGCGGTTGACCTGGCCCATGCCGACGCCGACCGAGGCGCCGTCCTTGGCGAGGAGGATCGCGTTGGACTTCACGGCCCGGCAGGCCTTCCACGCGAAGGCGAGCTCGGCCAGCTCCGTGGCGGAGAGCGCCTCGCCCGTCGCCAGGGTCCAGTTCGCCGGGTCGTCGCCGTCGGCCTGGAGGCGGTCGGTGACCTGGAGGAGGGCGCCGCCGTCGATGGGCTTGACCTCGACGGGGTTGCCGGGGCCCTCGGGGCAGCGCAGCACGCGGATGTTCTTCTTCTTGGCGAGGGCTTCGAGGGCGCCGTCCTCGTAGTCGGGCGCGACGATGACCTCGGTGAAGATCTCGGCGACCTGCTCCGCCATCTCCTTGCTGACCGGACGGTTGACCGCGATCACGCCGCCGAACGCCGACAGCGGGTCACAGGCGTGCGCCTTGCGGTGCGCCTCGGCGACGTCCGTGCCGACCGCGATGCCGCACGGGTTGGCGTGCTTGATGATCGCGACGCAGGGCTCGGTGTGGTCGTACGCGGCACGGCGGGCGGCGTCCGTGTCCGTGTAGTTGTTGTACGACATCTCCTTGCCGTGCAGCTGCTCGGCCTTGGCGAGACCGCCGCCGTTGCCGTCCACGTACAGGGCGGCCGGCTGGTGCGGGTTCTCGCCGTAGCGGAGGGTGTTCTCGCGCTCCCAGGTGGCGCCGAGGAAGTCGGGGAACTGAGAGTCGTCGACGGGGGCGTAGGAGGAGGCGAACCAGCTCGCGACGGCCACGTCGTACGCCGCCGTGTGCTGGAAGGCCTCGGCCGCGAGCCGCTTGCGGGTGGTGATGTCGAAGCCGCCGTCGCGGACGGCCGCGAGGACGTCGGCGTAACGGTCCGGGCTGGTGACGACCGCCACGGACGGGTGGTTCTTGGCGGCGGCGCGCACCATCGACGGACCGCCGATGTCGATCTGCTCGACGCACTCGTCGGGCGTGGCACCGGAGGCGACGGTCTCGCGGAACGGGTAGAGGTTGACGACGACCAGGTCGAACGGCTCGACGCCCAGCTCGGCGAGCTGCTCGCGGTGGCTGTCCAGGCGCAGGTCGGCGAGGATGCCGGCATGCACGCGCGGGTGCAGGGTCTTGACGCGGCCGTCCAGGCACTCGGGGAAGCCGGTGAGCTCCTCGACCTTGGTGACCGGGACGCCGGCCGCGGCGATCTTCGCGGCCGTGGAGCCGGTGGAGACGAGTTCGACGCCCCCCTCGTGCAGGCCGCGCGCGAGGTCTTCCAGACCGGTCTTGTCGTAGACGCTGACGAGCGCCCGTCGAATGGCCCGCTTGTTGCTCTCGGCGGTCACTGGATAACTACCTTTCGTCCCTCAATGCGATAGCCGTTGCGGGCGATCCGCCCCACGACCTCGACGAGCAGCCTTCGCTCGACTTCCTTGATGCGCTCGTGCAGAGCACTCTCGTCGTCCTCGTCCCGGACCTCGACCACGCCCTGCGCGATGATCGGCCCGGTGTCGACGCCGTCGTCGACGAAGTGGACGGTGCAGCCGGTGACCCTGGCGCCGTACGCGAGCGCGTCGCGGACGCCGTGGGCGCCGGGAAAACTGGGGAGCAGGGCCGGGTGGGTGTTCACGAACCGGCCGCCGAAGCGCGCGAGGAACTCCTTGCCCACGATCTTCATGAACCCGGCGGAGATCACGATGTCGGGCTCATGGGCGGAGACGGCCTCGGCGAGGGCGGCGTCCCACTCCTCACGGCCGGCGTGGTCCTTGACCCTGCACACGAAGGTCGGCAGCCCGGCGCGCTCGGCCCGCGCCAGCCCCTCGATGTTCTCGCGGTCGGCCCCTACGGCCACGATCTCGGCGCCGTACGCCTCGGGACCGACGGCGGCGATCTCGTCGAGGAGCGCCTGCAGGTTGGTGCCGGATCCGGAGACCAGCACGACGAGGCGCTTGGCCACGGGCTTGGCGGCCACGGTGGGGCCCTTTCTCGGGGGTGCGTTCTTCGTGCGGACGACGCTTTGTATATTCATACGAATGCATCACGCCCCGGAATACGGGGAAGTCTACGAAGCGGCCGACCGTCAGCAACGATACCGGCACTCCCGAGAGCCCCCACGGGACGGGGGCGTGGCCGGAAGGTAGCGTCTGGGGGGAGCTGGCCCGGGAACGCGCTTGTGGTGCTGCGCGTTCAGCAAATGACAGCTCATGTCGGATCAGTCGTTCACCAAGGGGAAGACGCTCACTTGATGCCGGACCGCAGCTTGCGACTCCTCACGCTCCCCCCGCAGTCCTTGCAGGGAGGGGAGCACAGCGGCGTGCTGCTGCGGGAGCGCCCCACCTCGCCGCCGGACGCCCCTTCGGGCGGGCAGCAGGGCGACCAGCAGGGCAGCGGCGGCCAGGGGCAGGACGACAACCCCTTCGCGCCGCCGCCGGAGGGCACCCCGGACCGCCCGTGGCAGCCCCGGCGCCCGTCGGGCGAGGACGACTCACAGGACTCCGACGAGGGCGGTGACCGCTCACCCTGGGGCAACCAGTGGAGCGACCGCCAGCCGGGCCGTTCCAACGGCGGCTTCGGCGACAACCGCCCCCGTGGCGGCCAGGACGGCTCCGGATCCGGCGGCCCCGGCACAGGCATGCGCTGGGATCCGACCGACCCCACCCAGCGCCGCGCTCGCTACGCCCTGCTGTCCGGTATGTGGGCCTTCTTCTTCGCACTGTTCAGCTGGCCGTACCTGGCCCTGCTGCTCGGCGCGCTGTCCCTCTACTGGGGCATCAGCGCCCTGCGCGCCAAGCCCCGCACCCCCGACCCGGACAACCCGGCCCCCCAGACCTCCGGCCGCCCCCAGACGACGGCGGCGGTGAGCGGTCTGGTCACGGCGTCCCTCGCCATCGCGGTGGTCGCGGCCGGGTTCGCGGCGCAGGTGGTGTACAGCGAGTACTACACCTGCCGAAGCGACGCACTGACCAACGAGGCGAAGCAGGCGTGCAGTGACCATCTGCCGAAGGAGCTGCGGGGGATTCTGGGCGCGGGGAGCTGAGGCGGGCGGGTTCGACGGGCGGGTCTGACGGGGCCTCCTCAGGGCGCCTTCGGCGAGTCCGGTGCCTGCGCTGGGTCCGGGGGCGTCTGGGTGGTCGGGGTCTCGGGTACGGGGGCCGGCGACTCGGGCCCGGCTGACGGCTCCTGGGTGTTGCGGGGCCCGTGCTCGGCTGACGACTGCTGCGGGGTGTCCGGTGATTCGAGCTCGGTCGGCGGCTGCTGCGCGTCCCGTGGATTCGGTACGTCAGGTTCCTCCTGTGTGTCCGGCGGCTCCGGCACCTCCTGCCAGGACGTCGGCGGGGGCTCCGGTGGCGGGTCGCCGGGCGAGAAGCCGTCCGGCTCGAAGGTCGTGTCGTGGTCGTACGTCCCGTACGGGAAGTCCTGTTCGTCGGCCTGGCTCGGATCGGCCTGATTCCGTGTCGACGCCTTGACCGGCATGTCCTTGCCGTGGGCCGGAAGCCGCGTCTTCGAGTCCGTCGGCTTTCCTTCGCCCTCCCCCGGCTCCTCGGACCCCACCGGCTCCGCCACCCGAGGCTTGCCGATCACCCTCCCCTGCGACGCGCTCACCGACTCCGCGCGGCCCGGCCCCACCCGGCGACCCCGCGTCTCGCTCCCCGAGCCCGCCCGGTGCCGCTGCCCCACCCAGCACCGACAGCCCCGCACCACCACCGCCACCGGCACCGCCACCACCGCGACCCACACCAGCGTCGCCGCGCCCGTCTGCCACCACACCGGCCCGAACCGCGCGAGCACCCCGACCCCCAGCGGCCCACCCGACAGCATGGACAGCACGGCGACGACGACCCCGCAGAACCCGGCGGCCAGCGCGGCGGTCCCGGCCGTCAGCCCGGGCGACCAGGCCACTTCGGGCGCAGGCCCGCTCCCGGAGGAGGCAGCCGCCGCCCCCTGGCCGCTTCCGTACCGCGCCTCGTCCCCCTCCCCCCATCTCGCCACGAACCACCCGACCACCACCCCGGCCAGCACCGGCACCACTCCGATCCCCCACCACAACGGCCCGTCAACCCCCGCCTCCGGCACTGCCTCCAGCAGGGGGAACGGTGGCAGCGACGGCGCCGATGCAGAGGTGAGCGGCCCCACCACATGCCCCGTCCCGAGCACGAACCCCGGGCCGAGGGCATAAGCCGCCGCCCACACCGCCGCGTTCGGCACCAACGACGCGCACAGCATCAGCACCGAGAGCCGACCCGACCAGCCGGCCGTCAGATCGAGGAACGACCCCTGCACCGCCGCGCCGTGCCACACCAGCGCCCCGCCCACCAGAACCGCCCCGCCTCCGGCGAGCGCCGCCGCACCGGCCCCCGCCGCCCGAGCCGCGGTACCGGCCCGGGCGCGGCCCTCCGCCCCGGGCACCAGCCGCCGTACCCGCGCTGGCAGCACGACCAGCAGACCGTCCACCACCTCGGGACGCCGTTCGCACGCCGACCACACCCCCGCCCCCGCCGCGGCCATCGCGACCAGCGGCACCCGCACCACCGTCCACATCCACGCCGGCCGCAGCTCGCCCCCCGCCGAGTACACCGCGGCCGCGAAGCCGACCCCGAGGTACCCGAGCACGACGCCCGCCCACGCCGTACCCACTGACACCAGCGGCACCTCCTCGCCGCCGTCCGCCGCCGCGTCCCGTGCCGCCCGGTGCACCAGCCACACCGGCAGCGCGAGCAGCAGCAGCGGGGTGACACCGACCGGCGCGGGGACGCCGGAGAGCGTGTCCATACGGACCAGTTCGGCGCCGTGTGCCAGCAGCCACAGCACGGCGGCGATCCGCAGCGCGCCGCCCGGCCCGCTGTCCGGATACGGCGAGCTGATCCACAGCACGATCACCAGCACGGCGAACATGCCGAGCCCCAGCCCCGCCGCCACCGCGCCACTGAAGAGACTGGCGCCCAGACCGGGCGTTCGACGGCGCATGCGCGTGAGCAGGGGCATTCGGCGAGCGGTCATCTCGATCACGCTCGCCATGCTCCCAACGACACGCGCTTTTCCGTCGTAACGGGCGAACCCCCGATGTGTCGCCCAATATATGTTTATGTACTTTTTCGGACAAAGGGGTGGCTGATGGCACAGACCCCCGCACCCCCGCTCCCCCCGCCGAAGGAGCGCCGACGCCTGCGTGAGGCCGGTTCATTGACGCAGGCTCAGGTCGCGGCACGAGTGGGGGTCAGCCGCGAGACGGTACGCGCGTGGGAGGACGGCCGCACGACACCGAGCGGCCGGCGGCGGGAGGCGTACGCGCAACTGCTTACGTGCCTGGCCGAGGAGACGGAGGGTCAGAAACACGCGGAGGAGCCCGAGGTGATGACAGATCAGCCCGTGGTCGACAGCGTCGGCGGCGCCGCCGTACCCGAGGGCCGGCTCACCCCGGCCCAGGCCTTCGACGCGCTCTACGCCTTCTGCGCGCCCTCCCTCGTACGGCAGACCTATCTGCTCACCGGGCGCCGCGAACTCGCGCGTGAGTCGGTCGAGCGGGCCTTCCAGTCCGCCTGGCAGCGCTGGCCGGAGGTGGCCCGCGACCGGGATCCGGCGGGCTGGGTGCGGGCGACGGCGTACGACTTCGCGCTCTCCCCCTGGCACCGGTTCCGCCCCCGCTACCGGCACCCCGAACCGCCGCCCTCCGACGCGTTCGACCGCGCCCTGCTGGGCGTGCTCCTCCAACTCCCGCCACCGCAGCGCCGCACGCTCGTCCTCTACGACGGTGTCGGCCTGGACCTGCCCGAGACGGCGGCCGAGACGGAGGCGAGCACACCGGCCACCGCCAAGCGCCTCCTGCACGCCCGCACCGCCGTCGCCACCCGCCTCCCGGACCTGTCCGACCCCACGGAACTGCACGACCGTCTCGCCGAACTGGCCGCCGTCGAGCGCTTGCGCGCGGCCAGGCCGACGACGGTGCGCGACGGCAGCGAACGCCGGGCACGCTTCTGGACGCGGGCGGCGATCGCGTTCACGGTGGCCCTCATCGGAACGACGGCGCTGACCCTGCGCACGGCCCCGACGCAGTACGAGCCGCCGGTGCCACCGGGGTCCACGGTGCGGGGAGTGCCGCCCAGGATGGCGCCGGGACCGCTGTCGGAGTGGGAGCGGGAGCTGCGCAGGAAGCTGCGGGAGGAGTGGCCGCAGGGACCTCGGCGATTGGCGCCACAGCCGCTCTGACGCGCGCGTGGCGGCGAGAACGCGGGCAGGCCCGCCCCCATACCGGGAACGGGCCCACCAACGATCGGCCGAGTGCCGTTACTGCCTTCAGCCGCCCAGGATCTCGCGCGCGAGCTTCGCGGTCTCGGTCGGCGTCTTGCCGACCTTGACGCCCGCGGCCTCCAGGGCCTCCTTCTTCGCCTGGGCGGTGCCGGACGAACCGGAGACGATGGCGCCGGCGTGGCCCATGGTCTTGCCCTCGGGCGCGGTGAAGCCCGCGACGTAGCCGACGACCGGCTTGGTCACGTTCTTCGCGATGAAGTCCGCGGCCCGCTCCTCGGCGTCGCCACCGATCTCGCCGATCATGACGATCAGGTCGGTGTCGGGGTCGGCCTCGAACGCGGCGAGCGCGTCGATGTGCGTGGTGCCGATGATCGGGTCGCCACCGATGCCGACGGCGGTCGAGAAGCCGATGTCACGCAGCTCGTACATCATCTGGTACGTCAGCGTGCCGGACTTCGAGACCAGGCCGATACGGCCCGGCTTGGTGATGTCGCCCGGGATGATGCCGACGTTCGACTGGCCCGGGGTGATGATGCCGGGGCAGTTCGGGCCGATGATCCGGGTCTTGTTGCCCTTCTTGCCGGCGTACGCCCAGAAGGACGCCGTGTCGTGCACGGCGATGCCCTCGGTGATCACGACGGCCAGCGGGATCTCGGCGTCGATGGCCTCGACGACCGCGTCCTTGGTGAACTTCTCCGGCACGAAGATGACGGAGACGTTGGCGCCGGTGGCCTCGATGGCCTCCTTGACGGTCCCGAAGACGGGTACCTCGGTGCCGTCGAAGTCCACGGTCTGACCCGCCTTGCGCGGGTTCACGCCGCCCACGACCTCGGTGCCGTCACCGAGCATGAGCTTGGTGTGCTTCATGCCCGTGGCGCCGGTCATGCCCTGGACGATGACCTTGCTGTCCTTGTTGAGCCAGATAGCCATGGTGTTTGGTGTCCTCGTCCTGAGTGCTTACTTGGCGGCGTGAGCCAGTTCGGCGGCCTTGTCGGCCGCGCCGTCCATGGTGTCGACGCGCTGGACCAGCGGGTGGTTGGCGTCGGTGAGGATCTGTCGGCCGAGCTCGGCGTTGTTGCCGTCGAGGCGGACGACGAGCGGCTTGGTGACGTTCTCGCCGCGGTCCTCGAGGAGCTTGAGGGCCTGGACGATGCCGTTGGCGACCTCGTCGCACGCGGTGATGCCACCGAAGACGTTGACGAAGACGGACTTGACGTCCGGGTCGCCGAGGATGATCTCGAGGCCGTTGGCCATGACCTGGGCGGAGGCGCCACCGCCGATGTCCAGGAAGTTGGCCGGCTTGACGTTGCCGTGGTTCTCACCGGCGTACGCGACGACGTCGAGGGTGCTCATGACGAGACCCGCGCCGTTGCCGATGATGCCGACCTCGCCGTCGAGCTTGACGTAGTTGAGGTTCTTCTCCTTGGCGGCGGCCTCGAGCGGGTTGGCCGCGTCCTTGTCGTGCAGCTCCTCGTACTCGGGGTGGCGGAACTCGGCGTTCTCGTCGAGCGACACCTTGCCGTCGAGGGCGATGACGTCACCGGAGGCGACCTTCGCGAGCGGGTTGACCTCGACGAGGAGGGCGTCCGACTTGATGAAGGTGTCCCACAGCGTGATCAGGACGTTGACGACCTTGTCCGCGACCTCGGCCGGGAAGTTGGCGGCCTCGACGATCTCGCGGGCCTTGGCCTCGTCCACGCCGTCGATGGCGTCGATCGCGATCTTGGCGACGGCCTCCGGGCGGGTGGCCGCCACCTCCTCGATCTCCATGCCGCCCTCGACGGAGGCGATGGAGAGGAAGGTGCGGTTGGCACGGTCGAGGAGGAAGGAGACGTAGTACTCCTCCAGGATCTCCGGGGCCGTCTCGGCGATCATCACCTTGTGGACCGTGTGGCCCTTGATGTCCATGCCGAGGATGTCCGTCGCGCGGGCGACGGCCTCGTCCGCGGTGGCGGCGAGCTTCACGCCACCGGCCTTGCCACGGCCGCCGACCTTCACCTGGGCCTTGACGACGGACTTGCCACCAAGACGCTCGGTGGCTGCGCGGGCCGCCTCAGGCGTGTCGATGACTTCACCGGCCAGCACCGGTACATCGTGCTTGGCGAAGAGGTCCCTCGCCTGGTACTCGAACAGGTCCACGCGCTTCCGTCCCTATCAGTGATCTCGCGGTTCGTTGGATGCGTGGGCGTGCCGCGAAGGGCAACGTGACGTCCGCTGTCACAAGGGAGGCGCACACGGTGTCCGAGCGCGCGGCATGTCCGTCTCGCAGGTTATCGCTGGTTGCGGAGGGCCCCTAAATCGAGGGTCACACCTGAGCGGTGATACCTGTCACATGATGCCGCGATCAGCGCAGATCACTGGCACGGCGTGCCGAATGTGAGGTGTCGCGAGGGTGCCGGGGAGCGGCCCGGGCAGGACCTCACCGGGTTGGGGTTGACCCGGTGAGGTCCCTTGAACAGCCCGAAGGGGCACGAATGGGCCGCCCCTGTGGGCCATGGGCCGGTGATCCCCACCCCAATGGGGATCACCCGGCCCGTCCGCGGGGTTCCGGCCGGATGGGCCGACGGCTTTCGGCCGTCCGGGGCCGTCTGCCCCGCGGAGTCGTCGGTCGCCAGAGGGGGCGCCCCCTGGCGGCTGGTGTGTCGCACTCGGCGACGTGGGGGTGGGGTCAGATGCGGTACGCGCCGCCCGGGAGGTTCTGGTGCAGGCCCTGCGCGTAACCCGGGGTGATCGACCGGGCGACGTCCTGCACGCCGGTGACGGCGTTGCCGCCCAGCGGACCGGCCGAGTCCTGGACCGTGCCGGTCAGGCCGTCGGCGAAGGGCGCGACCTGCCCGGCCACCCCGTGTGCGAAGGGGTCGACCTGGCCGACGACACCGCCCGCGAAGGGCCGGACGTCGTCCGTGACGCCGTACCCCAGGTTCATGGCGCTGCCTCCGACGCCGTCCACGACCGGCCGGACGGTGTCCGCGACCGTGTCGACGACCGGCTGCACCGCACCGGTGACCCCGTAAGCGAACGGCGGTACCTGCTCGCCGACGCCCTCGGCGAAGGGGACGGCCTGCCCCGCCACTCCGTGCACCAGAGGGTCGACCTCGCCGACGACACCGCCCGCGAACGGCTGGACGTCGCCGGCCACGCCGTACGCCAGCCCGCCCGCGTCCGCGACGGCCTGCCCGGCGACCGGGACGACCCCGTGCGCGGCGGTGTCCGCGACGGGCGGCAGGACGCTGCCGGTGACGTCCGCGCCGACCTGGCCGACCAGGCCGGTGGCGTACGGCGGTACATCGGCGGCGACCCCGTGCACGACCGGCCGCACGTCGGAGACGGCGCCGACGGCGATGGGCCGGACCTCGGCCACGGTGCCGTGGGCGAGGTGCTGCACGTCGCCGACCGCGCCATGGGCCACGGGCCGCACCCCCTGGACGGCACCGGTGGCGACCGGCCGGACGCCCGCGACGGCCTCGCCCGCCACCGGCCGGACGTCGGCGACGACGCCGTACGCCAGTGCGGTCGCGGTACCGACCGTGTGCCCTGCGGTCCGGGCGACACCGGCCACGGCACCGTGGGCGACCGGGACCACGCCGTCCACCGCCCGGCCGACGACGGGCTGAACGCCGGCGACCGCGTCAGCGGCCACCGGCTGGACACCGTCCACCGCGTGCCCGGCGACGGGAGTCACCCCGGCCACGGTGCCGGTGGCGACGGGGACGACACCGGCGACCGCGTGCCCTGCGGCCGGGACGACACCGCGGACGGCGCCGTGGGCGACCGGGACGACACCGTGCACGGCCTCGGTGGCGACCGGCGGGACGACCGCGTCGGCGGTCTGCTCGACGACCGGGGTGACCGTGCCGGGGACGGTGGCGACGGTGCCGACGACGCGCTGCTCGACGCCGCCGACCGTGCCGGTGACATGGCTCGGGACGGCGGAGACGGAGGCTTCGGCGGCCGCCGTGACGGTGCCGACCCGGCCCGAGACGGTGGAGGAGGCGAACGTCGCCGTGCCCGCGACCTCGCCGTCGGCATGGGCGACGGCTGCCTGCGCGACCTCGCCCGCACCCGCCGCGGTACGCCCCGCGCCGGCGACTGCGTACTGCGCCTTCGTCCGTGCGACACCCTCGACGCCCTGCGCCTGCGCACGGGCCGCCGCCTGGGTGCCCTGCAGCTTGGTCTGCGTGGCGGCGAGCGCCTGCTCCAGCTCGGGGGCGAAGGCGGCGAGGGGGCCGAAGAGGTAGTCGATGGTGCCGGGGTGGTGCGGGGTGTGCGGCGCGCGAGGGGTGTGCGGCGCGTGCGTGGGGTGCTGAGACGCCTCGCTGACCTCGGCGACGGCGGCGGAGACACCGGCGCCGGCCTGCGCGGCGACCTGGGCCGCGGCCTTGTCCGAGCGCGCGGCCTTGGCGCCCTGGATGGCCTGGGCCGCGCCCTTCGCCTTGGTGGCGGAGGGGACGGCGACATTGGCGTCGACGTAACGACGGGCCTGGTCGGCGGTGTTCGCGGGCGTCGTCCCGGCGGTACCGGCGGTGTCGGCGACCTTGTGGGTGGCGCCGTCGGTGACGCCCTCTGTCACGCCGGAGACGGTGTCCGTCACACCGGAGACGACTCCGTCGACGGTGTCGGTGACGCCGCCGAGGAGGCCGGGGGCGTCGGTGCTGTCGGCCGCGTCGGTCACGTCGGTGGCCTTGTCGGGTACGGAGAGGGTGGAGGCGGGCAGTTCGTCCGCGCTGGCGGCGGTCGAACCGAGCGCCCACGCGCCGGTGACACCGGCGGCTATCACGATCGAACGGCGGATGTTCTTGTTCATGCGTGCGTCGGATCCCTAGATCTTGGGGTTCCGAAGGTCCTCGGAGATCGCGGCTGCGATGAGCTCCGGGACTTCGGACGGTTGAGGACATTCCGGCGCCGTTTCCGGTCGCGGTCCGTGAAGTCGGGGACCAGCTGGACCAGGTTCGGCTCCGGCGGCTTCCGTCCGGGGGTGTCCGGGGATATCCGGGGTGTCCGGTGGATATGGAATCCAGGGACATCCGGAACCGGGGAGTGTCCGGACGGACGGGGCGGGAGGCGTGGCCTACGGCCTACGCACCCAAGCGCCTACGCGGGGGAAACCGGAATGTCCCGGTGCCTGTCCTTGACTTCGTCCGCATCCACACGAGCGGCGGCGCCCGGCACCAGCCCCAACGACACCCGCCGGCTCAACGAGACCGCCTGCGCGTCCCCGTGCCTCGGCGTACCGCTGTCGCCCGCCGCGTGGCTGCCCAGCACACCGCCCGGGTGGTCGGCCGGCGCCTGGTGCGCGGGCGCGTGACCGGAGGGCGACGTGAGGTGCGTGTCACCGACTGCCGCGGCGTGGGGCACGGCGACATCGACGACGAAACGGGGCCCGTAGGCGGCGGTCGTCTCCTTGCCACTACGTCCCTTGCCCGTACGCCCCTTGTCGCCACGACCGTCGACCGGCGCGGGGGCGCCCGACCCCGGCTGCGGCGTCCCGGTGACGGGAGCGGGCAGCGTCTGGTCGGGCAGCGCGGGCAACTCTGCGCCCGGAAGGTCCGGGAGCCCGGGAACCGCTGGGAACTCCCACCCCGGCCAGCCCGGCCACGTCGGCGCCTCGGGCGCCGTCGGCAGTGCGGGCAACGCCGCGAGCGGCGGCACCTTCGCCTGCACCTCGGCCAGCCCCGCGACGACATCCGCGGTCACCGTGCGCACGACATCGCCGACCGGCTGCACGAGTTGGGTGCCGACGGTGTGGGTGACGCGGTGGGTGCCGGTGGCGGCTTGCGGTGCCTGGTCCTGGGGTGCCTGGTCCTGGGGTTCGTGAGCCGGGGGTTGCTGGACCTTGGGTGCCCGCACCTGCGGGGCCGGGTCCTGAGCCGGCTTGCCGGGCGGAACCGTCGACTCGTGGTGCACGCCGGGCTCGGCGACCGCGGGTGCGGGTGCGGGTGCTTTGAGGAGCCGCTCGACCGCGCCGCCCTCGGCGGACGACCGGGGTCCGGCCGACAAAGTGGTGTCCGACGCGGACGAAACGGCCGACGCGGACGACGCCCCGACCGACACCCCGTCCGCCGCATACGCCCGCTCCCCGCAAAGGAAGCCGAGCGCGAACAAACCGCCCACCACCAGCACCAGTTGCAGCGCACGCCGCCCGGCCGCTGCGCGCAGAACGCGCACGGCGGCACCCGGCAAGGTGGCTGACCAGGTCAAGGCGGGGTGGTCCTCCCGTGCGGCGGAACGAAGTACACGTGACGCGACGAGTCGGCTGGACGCGATACGGACGGGCGGCGCAACGGCGCACCGCTCACGAGACGCCGATCCTTGCACGCCCCTCCTGCGGTCGCGCAAGCCCCCCGCTACCGATGGGTACGCATGTCCGTTTTGCTGGCTGAAGTCGGTCGTCAACAGGTCGACAAATCACCGGTAATTCCCCGCCGGCTCCTCCGCACACGGTGTCCCGCGTCCGCCGCCCTCATACGGTGTCCGGCACCGGAATCGGCCGCTTCTCGATGGCCGCCGCCATCACCTCGGGGAACAGATCGGGCGTACACGCGAAGGCCGGTGCCCCCAGTGCGCCGAGCGCGGCCGCGTGGTCCCGGTCGTAGGCCGGCGCCCCCTCGTCCGACAGCGCGAGCAGCGCCACGAACTGCACCCCAGACGCCTTCATCGCGGCCACCCGCTTGAGCATCTCCTTCCGTATCCCTCCCTCGTACAGGTCGCTGATCAGCACGACCACCGTCTCCGCGGGCCGGGTGATCTGCGACTGGCAGTACGCGAGCGCCCGGTTGATGTCCGTGCCGCCGCCGAGTTGCGTGCCGAAGAGCACGTCGACCGGGTCGTCGAGCTGGTCGGTGAGGTCGACGACGGAGGTGTCGAAGACGACGAGCCGCGTGCTGATGGACCGCATGGACGCGAGCACGGCCCCGAACACCGACGCGTACACCACGGACGCCGCCATCGACCCCGACTGGTCGATGCAGAGGATGACCTCTTTCTTCACGGACCGCGACGCCCGCCCGTACCCGATGAGCCGCTCCGGCACGATCGTCCGGTACTGCGGCAGGTAGTGCTTGAGGTTGGCCGCGATCGTGCGGTTCCAGTCGATGTCGTGGTGGCGGGGCCGGTTGATACGGGCACTGCGGTCGAGAGCACCGGTGAGGGTGGCCCGGGTACGGGTGGCCAGCCGCTTCTCCAGGTCCTCGACGACCTTGCGCACGACCGCCCGTGCCGTCTCCTTGGTGGTCTCCGGCATCGCCCGGTTGAGCGAGAGCAGCGTGCCGACGAGGTGCACGTCCGCCTCCACCGCCTCCAGCATCTCCGGTTCCAGCAGCAGCGCGGACAGTCCGAGCCGGTCGATGGCGTCCCGCTGCATGACCTGTACGACGGAGGACGGGAAGTACGTCCGGATGTCCCCGAGCCAGCGCGCCACGGACGGCGCCGACGCCCCGAGCCCCGCCGAACGGTCCTTCCCCGACTGTGCCTTGTCTCCCTTCCCGTAGAGCGCGCTCAACGCCCCGTCCATCGCGGCGTCCTTCCCGGACAGCGCGCACCCGGTGCCGTCGGCGTCGTCCCCGCCGAGCACCATCCGCCACCGTCGCAACCGCTCCCGGGCCGGATCCGTCGTCTCGGTCGTCATCGGCACACTCCCTCACGAGGCCGCTCCCAGAGCGGGATCACCGGCACGGTCGTCGTCATCGGCCGGCCCTGCGCCACACCCCCGCGCACTCGCCGCACTACTCCCACCGCGACGACCCGCCCCGTCGTCTCCCGCACTCCGTCAGTCGTCATCCCGTCGCCCCCACAAGGTCGTTGTCCGCAAGGCCGTTGTGAGCGACCCCTTCCGCTCCCACCCCGCCCCGCCCTTCGTCCAGCCCCAACAGCAGCCGCACCACAGGCAACACGGCATCCGCCCGCTCGACATCGAGCTCGGCCGCGAAACCGGGTATCCCGGCACCGCCGCCCCCCGCGCTCGCCCGCTCCCCGGGCCCACGCCGCACGAGTTCACCGAGGGTCCGGCGCACCCCCGTCTCATACGCCGAGAAGGTCCGTCGCAGCAGCGGCAGCACATCCGTGAATGCCTCCGCCGACACCCCCGTCAGCCATGCGTCGACCAGTCCGAGCAGCCGCTCGTCGTGCACGAGCAGCATCCCGCCGCCCGAACCACCACCGACGAACCCCTCGATCCACGAGGCCGCATCCGCCGGCGGCGTCCCCGGCGACAAGGCCAGTCCCATCAACCGCGCCGCCGTGTCCTGCGCCAACTCCCCGTCGTCCAGCAACAACCGCACGGCCCGCCCTCGGATGACGCCGGGCACGGTGTCCCGCCCGGACAGCACCCGAAGCACCACGTGCCAGCGCTTGCGCAGATCGCCGTGCCCGACAGCGGGTGCGCTGCCCGGGGTGCCATGCCCTGCGGACGTGCCCGCGCCGGAAACAGCGTGCTCTGCCGGCATGTCCGCACGCGGGGCCGCGCGCTCAGAAGGGCTGTCTTCGTCCAGGGGCCCGCGCCCTTGAGGGGCGCCCCCGCCCACCTCAACCTCGCCCCCACCCTGAGCACCCGGCCCCGGACCCACCGCATCGCCCAGCAACCCCACCGCGCCATGCACCGCGTCCACATGGCGCCGCATCTCCTCGGCCGCGTCCGCGTCCAGTGCGGCGCAGGCCGGGGGCAGACCGACGAAGATGCGCTCGGCGAGCCCCGCGGCGACCTCCGCGAGCGCCTCGGTGTCCGTGCCGCGCACATCGCCGTACCGCAGGGAGCGGACCAGCGCGGGCAGAGCCTGGGCGAGGTGGCCGACGTCGGCGTCGAGGGCGGCCCGGTCGGCGAGGATCCGCATCACCGTGGGCAACGCGTCCGGCAGTTCGGCCAGAAGGCACTGCTCGGCCAGGGCCGTGACGTCGGCGAGACCCTGCGCCGTGACGGCGTCCGCCTCCGCCTTGGCGGTCGCCGCCGCGTACACGGTGGTCCCCCACACACCGGCCTCGGCGACCCGCACGGCCAGCTCGGGCTCCCACCGCAGCCGCCACGTCTCCCGGAACGTCCCCGTACTCCCCCGCGACGCAACCGGCTCGCCCCACTCCACGCCGAGCAGCCGCAGCCGATGCAGCAGCCTGCTGCGCTCGGCGTCGTACTCCTTGCGCAGGTCGAGCTCCAACTCCCGCTCCAGCGCCTCCGGCTTGAGCCGCAACCGGCGCTGGATCCGGTCCAGGTCCCGCTGCAACGGCACCGCCGGCGCCGACGACGGCACCTCCCCCAGCACGTCCCCCACGACGAGCCGGTCCTGTATCAGCGCCAACGGCACGTCCGAGCCGTCGCACATCACCGCCCGCGCCGCGTCGGTCGTCTCGCTCAGCCCCGGCAACGGGCGCCCGCGCATCGCCGCGAGCGTCTCCGCCAGCCGCACCGCCTCGATGACATGCGCCGAGGACACGATCCGGTCCTCGTCCCGCAGAAGCCCGGCCACCTTGGTCAGCCACCGCTCGACGGGCCGGTCCGGCGCGCTGAACAGGTGTCCGTACCACCCCGGCGAGTCGATCCCCGCTCCGTACCCGCTGACCCGGGCCAACCGGCGATAGGTCCACGGCACCCAGGTCATGTCGGCCTTGACCTTGGGCAGCCCCTTCAGCAGTGCCTTGTCCGCGCCCACGGTGCTCTTCTGCCGCAGCGCGGGCACATGCCACGCCCCGCACACGACCGCCACGTCGTCCCCGAACTCCCGCTGCGCGGCCCGCAACTGGAGCCGCATATGGGCCTCCCGCACGAGATCCCGCTCGTGCCCCCCGCTCCCATACGCCTCCCGCAACGCCCCCATGGCCTCTTCGAGCCCGAGGAACGGCGCGAACGCGTCCCCGTCCCCCATCCCCCGGTGCTCGACGACGTCCTCCCACCACCGCTCGGGATCGTCGTAACCGGCGACGTCTGCGAGCACGGCGAGAGGGTCGAGCCGGACATCCGCGCGACCATCGCCCGCATCGCCGGGATCGGCCTCGTCGGAGTCGGCCGTACGGTCGCTCGCGGGGCCCGAACCGTCGCCGCCCTCGGTCCCGGGCAGGGCGTCCCCGCCCGGCTCGTCCGCCCTGCCCTCGCCCGCATCGAGCGCGGTCTCGTCCTGCTTCCCCCAAGCCAAGGTGTGCGTGGCCGGCAGGTCGATGAAGCGGGCCGTGACCTGATGCTCCACGGCCCAGCGGATCGCGACCCACTCCGGGGAGAACTCGGCCAGCGGCCAGAAGGCCGAGCGGCCGGGCTCGTCCACGGCGTGGGCGAGGAGGGCGACGGGCGGTCGCATGGCCTCGTCACCGGCGAGCGGGATCAGGACGTCGGCCTCCGGCGGCCCTTCGATCAGTACGGTCCGAGGCCGAGCCACGTCCAACGCCGCCCGCACGGCCCGCGCCGACCCGGGCCCGTGGTGCCGCACGCCGAGCAGCAGCGGTCCTGAAGGCCTCACCGCCCGGGCGGGTGCGGCCACGGTTTCCGGCCCCTCCGCAGGCGCATCGCCCACCCGGTGGGCGCCCGCCTCCAGGTCCCCGCTCCCCGTCCTGTCCACGCCCGTCACACCGTCCACCGTCCCCTCGATCCCGACCGTCCGATGCCGCCGCCGATCACGCCGCCGCCCTCGCCCCGCGGCCCACGCACCACGTCACCGCTCACAGCACGCTCCCCCTCTCCTCCGCAGCCACCTCACGACGCCGCCGACGCCGCCCTCCTGGCCGACCCGCGACCAGGAGGGGCTCACCACCGATCACCGTCCCGGCCTCAGCCGTCCGTCACGGACCGCCACCGGGCCTCACCTGTCCCGCACTCGGAGTCATGGCGCCTCGGCCACGGAGCCGCCGGACTTCGATCCACCGCTCGGGCGGCCCCACCCCAGGTCGTCCTCGTCGTTCACGCGCTCACCTCCCGGCACGCCCGGTAGAAGTCCGTCCAGCCGTCCCGTTCACGCACGACCGCCTCCAGGTACTCCTGCCAGACGACGCGGTCGGCCGCCGGGTCGCGGACGATGGCGCCGAGGATGCCCGCGGCGACGTCGGCGGGACGCAGCACTCCGTCTCCGAAGTGGGCGGACAGGGCGAGGCCGCTGGTGACGACGGAGATCGCCTCCGCCGTCGACAGCGTGCCGCTCGGCGACTTCAGCTTCGTGCGGCCGTCCGACGTCACCCCGTCGCGCAGCTCGCGGAAGACGGTGACGACCCGGCGGATCTCGTCGATGCCCTCCGGCACGGCCGGCAGGTCGAGCGACCGGCCGATCTGGTCGACGCGGCGGGAGACGATGTCCACCTCGGCCTCGACGCTCTCCGGCAGCGGCAGCACGACCGTGTTGAAGCGGCGGCGCAGGGCGCTGGAGAGGTCGTTGACGCCACGGTCGCGGTCGTTGGCCGTGGCGATCAGGTTGAAGCCGCGGACCGCCTGCACCTCCTGCCCCAACTCCGGTATCGGCAGCGTCTTCTCCGACAGGATCGTGATCAGTGTGTCCTGCACATCGGCCGGGATGCGGGTCAGTTCCTCGACGCGTGCGGTCATCCCCTCCGCCATGGCCCGCATCACGGGGCTGGGCACGAGGGCGTCACGGCTCGGCCCGTGCGCGAGCAGCTGCGCGTAGTTCCAGCCGTACCGGATCGCCTCCTCCGGTGTGCCGGCCGTGCCCTGCACCAGCAGCGTCGAATCGCCGCTGACCGCCGCGGCCAGGTGCTCGGAGACCCACGTCTTCGCGGTGCCGGGCACGCCCAGCAGGAGCAGGGCACGATCGGTGGCCAGCGTGGTGACGGCGACCTCGACGATGCGGCGCGGGCCCACGTACTTGGGTGTGATCACTGTGCCGTCCGGCAGGGTGCCGCCGAGCAGATACGTGGCGACGGCCCACGGCGACAGCTTCCAGCGGGCCGGTCGCGGGCGGTCGTCCTGCGCCGCCAGCACGGCGAGTTCATGGGCGAAGGCGTCCTCGGCATGCGGTCGCAACGCCTCGGCCGGTTCGGTCTCCCCCGCTTCGACGGACGTCGGTTCTACGGACACAGGCATGGCAAAGTCCCCCTCCAGCTCGGCCGGTTCAGCCGCTTCGGATCTGGCACCCACGTTGCACCACGCCACTGACAACGCGTTCCGACCTGCGAAAACGCGCTCACGAAACCGTGGGCGAGACCGCCGCCCCGACCGATTGTCAGTGGTGGGATCTACCTTCGGTGGCATGACTCAGCAGGGGGTGCGCTGGACCGCGGACCAGGTGCTGGCGCTGGCGCCTGACGCCGCGTCACGCAAAGCGGGTAGCAAACTCGGCGCGGCGGGGCCGTGGTCCGAGGCGGGGAGTGCCGACGAAGGGACGGTGTGGGGGCTGTGCAAGGGCAGTGGCAGCAAGCCGTATCAGACGGTCATCGATATCGCGGACGCCTCGGGGCCCGCGTACAAGTGCAGTTGCCCGAGCCGGAAGTTCCCGTGCAAACACGCGCTCGGCCTGCTGCTGCTCTGGGCCGGCGGGGACGGTGCGGTGCCGCGGGGGCTGCCGCCGGACTGGGCGGAGCAGTGGATAGAGGGGAGAAGGCAGCGCGCCGAGGAGAAGCGGACGGCGGGCGCCGCCGGTTCCGCTACGGCGTCCGCTGACCCGGAGGCGGCGCGGCGCAGGGCGGAGCGCCGGGCCGTGCGGGTCACCGCGGGGGCGACGGAGCTGGAGCAGCGTCTGGCGGATCTGCTGCGCGGCGGCCTGGCCGGGGCGGAACAGACGGGGTACGGGCTGTGGGAGGAGACGGCCGCCCGCATGGTCGACGCCCAGGCCCCCGGGCTGGCCGCGCGGGTGCGGGAGTTGGGGGCGATCCCGGCATCCGGCCCGGGCTGGCCGGTGCGCCTGCTGGAGGAGTGCGCCCTGATCCACCTCCTCGACCAGGGCTGGCTGCGCCGCGAGGGACTGCCCGACGGCCTGGCGGACACGGTCCGCTCCCGCATCGGCCTGCCCTCCTCGGCGGACGGACCACCCGTGCGGGACCGCTGGCTGGTTCTGGCCCAGTACGACACGGCCGACGTGAAATTGACGACGCGCCGGATATGGCTGCATGGCGCCGACTCGGGCCGCACCGCGCTGCTCCTCTCTTATGGCGCCGCCGGCCGTGCCCCGGAGCTGACGCTCCCGGTGGGGCTGGCGCTGGAGGCGGAGGTGGCGTCGTACCCGGGCGCCGGTCAGCTGCGAGCCGCGCTGGGCGAGCAGTTCGCACCGCCCGCACCCGCGGCGATACGGCCGCCGGGCGTGACGACGGCCGAGGCGACCGCCCGTTATGGCGAGGCGCTCGGCGCCGATCCATGGCTGGACTCCGTCCCGGTGACCTTGGACAGGGTCATACCGACCCCGGACGGCGACTCATGGCAGCTCGCGGACGCCGACATGGACACGGCGCTGCCGCTCACCCCGGCCGCCCGCGCCCGTCCGGGCCTGTGGCGCCTGGTCGCGCTGTCGGGCGGGGCGCCGGTCAAGGTGTTCGGCGAGTGCGGCCACCGCGGCTTCACCCCGCTGACGGCCTGGCCGGAGGGGACGGGAGAGGCCGTACAGCTGTGCTGAGCGGTGTGCCCCGCCACCATGGCGCAACCACGACACCCACCGAGAACTCCACGGCACCCCGCACTAAGGCAGAGAGGAATGACCCCATGAACAGTCCCTCCGTTCCCGCGGATTCGGCGTCGAGCGCCTGGGAGGAGCTCGTCACTGCGGCGCTGCTCGGGACGGACCGGCGTACGCCCCCGGGCGGCACGCCGGGCCGGGAGGCACCGGTGGCTCTGCTGGACGCGGCGGCCATGGAGACCGTACGGCGACGGGCCGGACTGCGGCCGGCTCGGGCGGCGCAGCGTCCGCAGCGGGCCCCGGAGGATCCGCGCCCGGCGCTGCCCCCGGCGGCGGCCCGAAGGCTGTCGATGCTGCTGTCCGACCGCCCGGGCGTGTCCGGCGGCGGCCGCAGAGGCACGGCACCCGACCTCGTGGAACTGCTGCCCGAGTGGCTGGCGACGGCGAACAACCGGGGTTTCGGGCCACGCCCCGAGGTACTGCCCGCTCTGCTGGACGCCGCGCGGGGGCGTACGGATCTGCGCCCGGCGGCGCTGACGTTCGCGGGCCCGCGTGCGGTGTGGCTCGCCCGGCTCAACCCGGACTGGCGGTTCGCGCTGCGCGCGACCCCGGGCGGAGGCGCGGCGCTGCCTCATCTTCAGGACGCGGCGAAGGTCCAACAGCTCTGGCAGGAAGGACTGTTCGCGGAGCGGGTCGCCCTGCTCTCCGCGATACGCGCGCGTGAGCCCGACGCCGCCCGCGAGCTGCTGACCACGACGTGGGCGACGGAGCGCGCCGAGGACCGGCTGATGTTCCTCGACTCACTGCGGACGGGACTCGGCCCGCAGGACGAGCCGTTCCTGGAGCAGGCGCTGTCCGACCGGAGCCGCAATGTCCGGTCGACGGCCGCGGAGCTGCTGTCGGCGCTGCCGGGCTCGGCACTCGCCGCGCGGATGGCGGTGCGGGCGGGAGCCTGCGTGGCGGTGGATCACACGGGGGAGGCGCCGGTGATCGGCGTCGAGGCGCCGCACGAATGCGACGCGGGCATGGAGCGCGACGGCGTGCTGGCCAAAGCTCCGGTGGGGCGGGGTGAACGGTCGTGGTGGTTCGGCCAGTTGGTGGAGGCCGCGCCGCTGAGCGCCTGGCCGGGGCGGCTGGGACGTCGTACGCCCCGGGAGATCGTGGCGCTGCCGGTGACGGACGACTGGCAGGCCGAGCTGCACGCGGCCTGGTGCCGCGCGGCGGTACGGCAGCGGGATGCCGAGTGGGCGAGGGCGCTGCTCGGGTCGCCGTCCGCTCCGGAGGCCGGCGGTCCGGGGGCGGTGTCCCTGGCCGAGCGCGCGAAGCTGCTCGGCACGCTGGGCTCGGCCGAGCGGGCCGAGTGGGTCGCCGGGTTCATCGCGACGCACGGTCTGTCGGAGGCGTTTCAGCTGCTCGGGGTGTGTGCGGTGCCTTGGTCCGCGCCACTCGGGCGGGCGGTGGTCGACGCGCTCAACATCGCGCGGGACGCGGGGAGTTATCCATGGAGCTTCAGCGGAGTGATGGGCCTGGCCGAGCGCTGCCTCGACCCGGCGGAGGCGAGCCGCCTGGACGGTCTGCTGGCGGTACCGGACGAGCCGGAGGACGCGTCGCCGGGGGCCGGGGGGTACTGGGCGGAGGCGTTCCAGCGGCTGGTCACGACGTTGCGGTTGCGCGGGGCCATGATCAAGGAGCTGGAACCACCCGGTCCGTCCGGCACTTGAGGGCGAGGCCGTTCAGGCCGAACGGAGGCCCGGAGCCGCCGGCCGACGGATTCCCGGGCCGACCCGCACCCCGCTACGGCTTACGCCCCCGCCGGCTGCCGCACGTTCGCCCGGACCCAGTCCACGATCGACTGCGTCGTCGCCCCGGGCGTGAAGATCGCCGCGACGCCCTTCTCCTTCAGCGGGGGAATGTCGTCCTCGGGGATGATCCCGCCGCCGAAGACGAGGATGTCCTCCGCGTCACGCTCCTTGAGCAGATCGATCACGGCGGCGAAGAGGGTGTTGTGGGCGCCGGAGAGGATGGACAGCCCGATCGCGTCGGCGTCCTCCTGGATCGCGGTGCCGACGACCTGCTCAGGGGTCTGGTGAAGCCCGGTGTAGATGACTTCCATACCGGCGTCGCGCAGCGCCCGCGCGATCACCTTGGCCCCGCGATCGTGGCCGTCGAGTCCCGGCTTGGCCACCACCACGCGGATCGGACCGGCTGCCACACCCATCACTGCCTCCATGAAGCGACTACATCCATCCGTACCGACAAGCATCGCTCATATATGAGTTATGCCACACAGGCCGCACATGTCATACATGGTGCGCGTATCGGACTTTTCCGCTGCTCACCGCACCGGACGTACCTCCACGGCACGGACGCCCCGGGCCACGCCGCCCGAGGAAGTGAACGAACGTTATCGCCAGCATCCCGCAACCGGCAGTTTCGCGGTGCAGACCGAGGGGGAAATCACACGGTGGGACACGTTCGCCGCGCACCGTTCCACATCTCTGCGGCACACGGGCCGCAGCAGCCTGCGGTACACGCGTCGCAGCGGGACCACGCGCAACGGGAGCCGCAACGAGGTCGCCGCACCACCGCGCCGCAGGCCGCGCGGCATGGCGGTGCGGCACATCGACGGTGGTACGAAGGGCACGTAGGGCAGGTAAGGCACGACAGCGGGGAAGCCTCGTCGCCACACCGGCAGGAAGCCCCGTCAGGTCATCGGCGCACCACGGCCACCGAGGCCGCTGCGCGCAGCGCGCGCCTCGCTTGCCCCACGCGCCTTCCTCATGCCCCGTCGGTCACCTCCGCCGCGACTTCCCACGAGGGCACACGGGGGCCGGAGCCGTCCTCCAGCGTGCCGCAAGGAGGTCGGCCATGAAGGTCACCGGGGCAGTATTCCCGTTTCTCCCGCTCTACCGGCATCTGCTCCCGAGCAGGCTCGCCGGCCTCTCCCTGGCCCTGCTGAAGGCGACCGCTCTGGAGATCGCGATCCTCGCCGGGCATCTGCTGCTGTACCCCTCCGGCATCACGCAGGAGCGCCGGACCACCCCCAGCCTTCCCACACCCGACACCGCCCAGCTGCCCACGGGGGCGAAGCCCCCCGTCGTCCTGCTGCACGGCTTCATTGACAACCGCTCCGTCTTCGTCCTGCTGCGCCGCAGCCTCGCCCAGCACGGCAGACACCAGGTCGAGTCGCTCAACTACTCCCCCCTGACCTGCGACATCCGCACCGCCGCCGAGCTGCTCGGCCGGCATATAGAGGGGATCTGCGAGCGCACCGGCAGCGAGCAGGTCGACATCGTCGGACACAGCCTCGGCGGGCTGATAGCGCGCTACTACGTGCAGCGCCTCGGCGGCGACCACCGAGTCCGTACGCTCGTCACGCTGGGCACGCCGCACTCCGGCACCCGTGTTGTCCCGCTGGCCAACGCGCACCCCATCGTGCGCCAGATGCGCCCGGGCTCACCGATCCTCGAGGAACTGACCCGCCCCGCACCCGGCTGCCGCACGCACTTCGTGAGCTTCTGGAGCGACCTCGACCACCTGATGGACCCGCTGGAGACGGCCTGTATCGACCACCCGGACCTGATGGCGCAGAACGTCCGCGTCAGCGGCGTCGGTCACCTCGCCCTGCCGGTGCACCCCGCGGTGGCCACCGGGATACGGCAGGCCCTCGACACCGCACGGACGACAGCCGAGGCCGCGGCCCACCCCAACGGCCTCACGGTGGCGTAACGACAGTCGTCCAGCATCGAACAATCTTCGAACACAAGGCCAAACTCGCGCCCACAGTCCGCCAAAACACGGCCGAATGCCCGTTTCCTGCGCGCGCGAAACCTGCCGAAGATTGTCGTGCCCGCGTACTGCCGGGTACAGTCGCCGCACTGCTCTGGCAGCCCCTGTTGTCGAGGCGAGAGAGAAGTTGGTGAACGATCGTCACCCGTCGGGGACCATGACGTCTCCGACTCCGGCTTCCGACGCCGCCTCGGGGCACTACGCGTCGTACGGCACCCAGGAAGCCCACTACGGTGACGCCACTTACGGCGCCTACGACGCCAACGGATTCGCCACCGCCGGTCACGCCGCTCCGACCTTCGACGCCGACCCGCTGTTCGGCAGCCTTCCGGGCGAGAGCACGGGCGCGTACGACGCCACCCAGTGGTCCACCGGCAGCCACCACACCGCGCACTACGACGCCTACGCGGCCCAGCACCAGGCCGCCTACGACACCGGCGCGTACGACACCGCGGCCTGGACGAACGACCACGAGCGGCTCGCCTTCGTCCCGCAGCAGGCCAACGGCCATGACGTCTCGGGCCAGTGGGACGCGAACGCCTGGCTCCAGCCCGACCAGTCCGGCGCCCCGGCCAACCAGACCCAGCACTGGGAATGGGGCACGACGGCCTTCGACACGGGGGCGTACGACGCCACCCAGTGGAACTCCGACGGCACCGCGGCGCAGGCGGCCGACGACTACGAGCAGTCAGCAGAATCCTTCGACCAGCAGGCGACGGCGCACTTCGACCAGATCGAGCACGGCGCCCCCACGGCCTACGAAGACCACTCGGCGTACGAAGATCCCGCGTCCTACGACGGGCACCCGCCGTACGACCACACCTCGTACGACGACCCGGCCGAGCACGAAGCCGAGTTGAGCGCCACGGGCGAACTCCCCGCCGTGGCCCCGCTCCTCGACGACCAGGAGGAGTCCGCTCCGGTCCCCTCCCCGCGCGCCGCCTCCCGCAGCGGGGCGCGCTCCCGTCGCCGTACGCCCCCCAAGCGCTCCGCACTGCTGACGGTCGCCGTGCCCTCGGCGTGCGTGATGGGCGTCGCGGGCATCGCCGCCGCCTCCGTCGGCACGCTGACCGACGACAAGGACGCGTCCACGCTGGCCTCGGAGGGCGAGGCCGTGAGGCCGTCCACGGCGAACAACAAGCTGGACACCCAGTTGGAGAGCCTCTCCGCCGGCGCCGACGACTTCGCCGACCGGGCCAGCCGCACCCAGGAGCGCATCGACCTCAAGGCCCAGCAGGCGGCCGAGAAGCGGAAGGCCGCCGAGGAGGCCGCCCGCAAGGAGCGACTGCGCCCGAAGTTCGCGGTCCCGGTCGCACAGCACGGCCTCAGCGCCTACTTCGGCCAGTCCGGCATCAACTGGATGTCCGTGCACACCGGCATCGACTTCCCGGTCTCCTACGGCACGACGGTGACGGCCGCGACCGACGGCACCGTCCGCACGCAGTGGAACAGCGCCTACGGCAACATGATGATCGTGACAGCGAAGGACGGCACGGAGACGTGGTACTGCCACCTCTCCACCTACCGCGTCGCCTCCGGTACGACCGTCAAGGCCGGCGACCCGATCGCGTACTCCGGCAACTCCGGCAACTCGACCGGCCCGCACCTGCACTTCGAGGTCCGCCCCGGCGGCGGCTCGGCGATAGACCCGCTGTCCTGGCTGCGCAGCCACGGGGTCGACCCGACGTAAGCGACGCCACGGCCCGCTCCACGCCCCCGCCCTTCAGCGGGGGCGCACTTGTCGGTGCCGGAGCTTCGCCGGCGGTGCTAGAGCTTCTCCACGGGCGCGTATCGCAGCAGCAACCGCTTGGGCTTGTCCCCGAAGTCGATCGTCGCCTCGGCGTTCGCACCCGTGCCCTTCACGGCCATCACCGTGCCGAGCCCGAACTGGTCGTGTGTGACGCGGTCACCGACCGCCAGCTGGACGACCGGCTTCTCCGAGGTACGGCGCGTGGCGAAGCCGGAGGCGCCCGAGGCCGAGGAACGCGAGCGGGACGAGGACAGCGACGCGGCGACCCCGGACACGGGACCGGAGGAGACCGGCGCGGTCGCCCCGGTGCGCTTCCAGTCCACGTGCTGTGCCGGGATCTCCTCCAGGAAGCGGGACGGCGGGTTGTACGACGGCTGCCCCCACGCGCTCCGCATCGACGAGCGCGTCAGATAGAGCCGCTCACGCGCGCGCGTGATGCCGACGTAGGCGAGCCGCCGCTCCTCCTCCAGCTCCTTGGTCTGGCCGAGGGCGCGCATGTGCGGGAAGACGCCGTCCTCCATGCCGGTGAGGAAGACGACCGGGAACTCAAGGCCCTTGGCGGTGTGCAGGGTCATCAGGGTGATGACGCCCGAGCCGTCCTCCTGCTCGTCCGGAATCTGGTCGGAGTCGGCGACGAGCGCGACCCGCTCCAGGAATGCCGCCAGTCCGGCGGAGGCCTCGCCCTCGCCCGACTCCTGCTCGAATTCCAGGGCGACGGCCGCGAGTTCCTGAAGGTTCTCGATGCGGGTCTCGTCCTGGGGATCGGTGGACGCCTGCAACTCGGCGAGATAGCCGGTCCGTTCCAGGACCGCCTCCAGGACGGTCGCCGGCCCCGCGCCGGACTCGACGATCGTACGGAGCTCCTCCATCAGCGTGTTGAACCGCTTGACGGCGTTGGTCGACCGCGCGGCCATCCCGTACGCCTCGTCGACACGCTTCAGCGCCTGTGGGAAGCTGATCTTCTCCCGCTGCGAAAGGGCGTCGATCATCGCCTCGGCGCGCTCACCGATGCCGCGCTTGGGCACGTTCAGGATCCGCCGCAGCGGTACGGAGTCCTCGGGGTTGGCCAGCACCCGCAGGTAGGCGAGGACGTCCCGGACCTCCTTGCGCTCGTAGAAGCGCACACCGCCGACGACCTTGTAGGGCAGCCCGACGCGGATGAAGACTTCCTCGAAGACACGGGACTGGGCGTTCGTACGGTAGAAGACGGCGACATCGCCGGCCTTCGCGTCGCCCGCGTCCGTCAGTCGGTCTATCTCCTCGGCGACGAACTGCGCCTCGTCGTGCTCGGTGTCCGCGACATAGCCGGTGATGCGCGCGCCCGCGCCCGCGTTGGTCCACAGGTTCTTCGGGCGACGGGACTCGTTGCGCTCGATGACCGCGTTGGCGGCGGTCAGGATCGTCTGCGTGGAGCGGTAGTTCTGCTCCAGCAGGATCGTCGTCGCATCCGGGTAGTCCTCCTCGAACTGGAGGATGTTGCGGATGGTGGCGCCCCGGAACGCATAGATGGACTGGTCTGCGTCACCCACCACGCACAGCTCGGCGGGCGCGAGGTCGTCCTCGCCGGGCGGCACGTCGACGGGGTGCTCGCTGGTCCCGACGAGCTCGCGCACCAGCGCGTACTGCGCGTGGTTGGTGTCCTGGTACTCGTCCACCAGCACATGGCGGAACCGCCGGCGATAGTGCTCGGCGACATCCGGGAAGGCACGCAGCAGATTGACCGTCGTCATGATCAGGTCGTCGAAGTCGAGGGCGTTGGCCTCCCGCAACCGCGACTGGTACATCGCATAGGCCTGAGCGAGGGTCTTCTCGAAGCCGTCCGTCGCCTGGGCGGCGAAGTCCTCCTCGTCGATCAGCTCGTTCTTCAGGTTGCTGATCTTGGCGCTGAAGGACTTGGGCGGGTACCGCTTGGGATCGAGGTCCAGATCACGGCTCACGAGCGCCATCAGCCGCTTGCTGTCGGCGGCGTCGTAGATCGAGAACGAGGACGTGAACCCGAGCTTCTTGCTCTCCCTGCGCAGGATGCGCACGCACGCACTGTGGAAGGTCATCACCCACATCGCGTTCGCACGCGGGCCGACGAGCTGCTCGACGCGCTCCTTCATCTCGCCGGCGGCCTTGTTGGTGAAGGTGATCGCGAGGATCTGCCCCGGATGCACGCTCCGCTCGGCCAGCAGATGGGCGATGCGATGGGTGAGCACACGCGTCTTGCCGGAGCCGGCCCCGGCCACGATGAGCAGCGGGGTGCCGGAGTGGACGACGGCGGCGCGCTGGTTCTCGTTCAGCCCCTCCAGCAGTGCCGCGGCGTCGATGGCCGGGCGCGGGGCGCCGTCGCGGTAGTAGGCGTCCCGGTCCGGTGGCACGTCGAACTTCCCACCGAACAGATCGTCCGGAACCGGCTCCGGAGCGTGATCGCCCTCGGGCGGTGGTGGCGGCTCTTCCTCGTGGGCCCGTGGGGCCTGGAGGTCCGCCAGGAAGCTGTCGTCAAAGAGGCTGCTCATCGCTCTCCGAGTCTAGGCCGCCCCACTGACAGCCCGCCGCCGCCCCGAGAACATCACACGTTCCGATTCCCGACGATCTTCCGTTCCCACCCACCCGAGAGCCCTCTCACCCCCCGCGACCAGCCCCTCACAACCTGCGATCACCCAGACAGAACGGCCGATTAACCCGACAAAAGCCACTAACCAGCCCACTCCTCGGAGAAGCGCACAAACAGTCACACACTCCCCGAATCAAGCACCTTCAGTCCCGCCCTGACTCAAGGTCACGAAAATGTATCGGGCATATCGAACATCAACCTTCACAGGCGCCACACGAGTTGGCTACCGTGCCGGACAGGCCGTACGACCCCCACCGGCGAACGACGCCGGGCCGCACGGCCTCCGCCGAGTCCGGCGCGTCTCACGGCGCGCGGAGCCGGGGACCCACCGAACTTGGGGTGAATCGGCCCGACTTCCCATCCGGGAGCGGCCGTAGGGCAACCCTTCCGAACCACCCGCCCGAACCCGACAGCTAACTCGGTAGGCGGAGCATGGAAGGAGTCGCCTCCCTTGGCGTCGCACCGCAAGTCGCGTCCCGCTGGTACGCGCGTAGCAGGCATACGGACCCCCGCCCTCGCCACGGCGGCCCTCACCTCCGTCGCCCTGCTGTCCCAGACGGCCAACGCGAGCCCCTCGACGGACGACAAGCCCAGCCTCGAAGAGGTCGAGAAGAAGGTCGACGACCTCTACCGCCAGGCGGAGTCGGCGACCGAGAAGTACAACGCGGCCAAGGAGAAGACCGCGAAACAGCGCAAGCGCGTCGACACCCTCCTCGACGACGTCGCCCAGCGCACCCAGAAGCTCAACGAGGCACGCGAGGAACTCGGCCGCTCCGCCGCCGCGCAGTACCGCACCGGCGCCTCGGCCCCCGACACGGCGACCTTCCTCCTCGCGGACACCCCGCAGGACTACTTCGACCAGAGCCAGCTGATGGGCCGCATGACGGACCGTCAGAAGGAGTCGGTCGACGAGTACGTCACGCAGCAGTCGGCGACGATGGAGAAGCGCAAGGAGGCCACTGAGAGCCTCGAGACGCTCACCGAGTCGCAGAGCGACCTCCAGAACGCGAAGACCACCGTCCAGCAGAAGCTCTCCGACGCACGCGAACTCCTCTCGAAGCTGACGGCGGAGGAGAAGGCCCGCCTCGCCGCGATCGAGAAGCGCAAGCAGGAGGAGGCCGCGCGCAAGGCGGCCGAGCTGGCCCGCCAGCAGGCGGAGGCCGAGCGCCAGCGCCAGGAAGCCGAGCAACAACAGCAGCAGGAGAACACCGAGCAGCCCCCGGCCGACTCGGGCACCTCGGACTCGTCCTCCTCGGACAGCTCCTACGCCACCAAGGCCGAGAAGACCTTGGCCTTCGCCCGCTCCCAGATCGGCAAGCCGTACGTCTGGGGCGCCACCGGCCCCGACTCCTACGACTGCTCCGGCCTCACCCAGGCCGCCTGGAAGGCCGCCGGCGTGGACATCCCCCGCGTCACCTACGACCAGGTCAACGCCGGCACCACGGTCCCCCTCTCCAGCGCCCAGCCCGGCGACCTGATCTTCTTCTACGACGACGTCACCCACGTGGGCGTCTACATAGGCAACGGCATGATGATCCACGCCCCGAAGCCCGGCGCCTACGTCCGCGAGGAGTCGATCTACTACGACGGAGAGTCGTCGATCCACAGCGTGGTCCGCCCCGCCTGACCCGGCCCCTCTCCCCACCACGCGCGCGCGGGCCACTCATAAGGCCACGCGCGCGTGCTTCGTCAGTCGCACCGAAACGCACCCGCACCCGCGTACGGCGGCAAGGGGCTGTGCCGGGGGGTGTCCGCCCGCAGCGGCAGGCGTCAAGAAACAGCACCTCCTGACGCCCAGCAACCGCCGGACCGAGGACGGACACCCCCCGGCACGGCCCCGACCCAGAGCGCACCCGCAGGCGCCAGGCGCACCCCCACTCGCCGAAGCGGGCCGCCGCAGGCATCAACGCACACCCAACCCCCCGCGCGCCCCACCCCCAACCCCCACCCCGCTCCATAGCATCGCCCCATGCCCGCCAGCACCACCCCCACCTCCCCCCTCCACACCTGGTGGTCGCAGCGACCCCCCACCGCCGGCGCCGCCGTCATGGCCACCGGCATCATCTCGGTGGCCCTCCACCAGACCGGCTACGAAACCCTCTCCCGCATCGCCCTGGCCCTGGCCTGCGCAGCCTGGCTCGCCCTCGCCGGCGACTTCACCGCCCGGCTCCTCTGGGACCGCCCGGGGTGGCTCAAGGAGGCGGCCACCCCCGCCGCCCTGACCGCCATCGCCGCGACAACAGTCCTCGGCACCCGCTTCACCGCTCTCGGCTGGGAAACCCTCGCCGAAGCCCTCATGGCCCTCGCCGCACTGCTCTGGCCCGGCCTCCTCATCACGGTGGCCCGCCACTGGCGCCGCCACATGCCCGGCTCGGTCTTCCTGGGCTGCGTCGCCACCCAGGGCCTGGCCGTCCTCGGCGCGACACTGGCCGCGGCCGAGAGAACGTCATGGCTGGCCCACACCGCGCTCGTCCTGTTCTGGGTGGGCCTCGCGCTCTACATCCTCGCCCTGCCCCGCTTCGACCCGCGCCAGATCGCCCAAGGCGCCGGCGACCACTGGGTGGCGGGCGGCGCCCTGGCCATCTCCGCACTCGCCGGCTCGAAACTCCTCGCCGCCGACGGCCCCGACCTGTACCTCTGGAACACCGACGACGCCGGCGTCCTGCGCACGGTGACCGCGGCCGTGCTCGTATTCGACTTCGCCTGGTACGCCGTCCTGCTGATCGGCGAGTTCGCATGGCCACGGCCGCGCTACGACGTACGCCGCTGGGCCACCGTGTTCCCGATGGGAATGACGGCGGCGGCGACCCTCTCCGTCGCCTCCGCCGAGGACGTCCCCTGGCTGGAGACCCCCGGCGAGGTACTCCTCTGGATCGCGGTGGCGGCGTGGCTGGCGGTCACCGCGGGCGCGGCGCGGGCCTACATCGGCTCGAGAACCCCCGGGGCCCCCGCCAGCGGCGTCACGTCCACAACACGGCGATGAAGACGTTCGCCGTGGTCAAGAGCCCGACCACACCGAACAGACTCTTGTCCACCGTCTCCTCGTCCCGCTTCACATAGACGAGCCCGAGGATCACTATCAGCAGCGCCAGCTTCACGCCGATCTTGATGTTGTTGACGGGCTGGTCGTCCGCCTGATTGAGGCCGACGAGGATCACACCGGTGACCAGCATGGTCAGCGCGCCGTGCAGCATCGCGGGGACGAACCGGGCGGTGCCCTGTCCCATCGCCTTCATCTGGGTGAAGAAACCACCGAGCAGCGCGGCGATACCGATGATGTGCAGACCGACGAAGAGATGGATGAGTACGTCCATGGAGCCGGAGCCCAACCACCACGAAAAACCCACCCGACACCGCCCTGCGCCCTACCCAGCCCTCGCATATATGCGCGCCATAGCACCCCGCCACCCCTCCGCAACCCCGAATCGCCACATCGGTCAGCACTCAGCGTGAACCAGACGCCCCCATCCCGGGATCACGCTCACTTACGGTCACCGACGGTCCGCTCTCAGCACTTCCGCACAACGCGTCACCGACCCGGCACAGCGAGGTTTAGCGTCCTCCACCAGGTGACCGGCTCCCCACCGCCGCCCGGGCCAGGGGCGGCAGTCGGCCACCACCGCCGAAAAAGTCCGGCGGCGGCCCGCTCCCCCTGTGCAGGCCGCCGCCGGATGCGTAACCCGCCCCGGGCGGTCGTACGTCCGCTCCCCCCAGGCGCACGTACACCCCGCCGCTCCTCCGGGGCGGGCGACGCCCACCGTCCGCCGTCCCAGGCGGGCGTAGGGGACGAGGCGGTCGTACGAAAGGACGTGCAGTCCACGTGGCAGCGCACCGAAAGCCCCGCCGCCGCACGGTCGGCGGCATCGGCGGCATCGGCGGCAATACCGCCCGCACGGCATGGACGATCGCCTTGGCGGGCGCGGCGACGGCGACGGGTTTCGACGGGACCGGACACGCCGAGCCGCAGCTGACACCGGCGCAGGTGAAGGCGAAGGTGGACAAGCTGTACCAGGAGGCGGAGGTCGCCACCGAGAAGTACAACGGGGCGAAGGAGAAGGCGGACGCGGCCGAGCAGCGGATCAGGACGCTTCAGGACGAGGCCGCCCGCAAGACGGACACGCTCAACTCGGCACGTGACGCGCTCGGTTCGATGGCCGCGGCGCAGTACCGCGCCAGCGGCGTCGACCCCGCGCTCCAGCTCGCGCTCTCCGAGGACCCCGACCGCTATCTCGCCGGCGCCGAGTTCGCGGACCGCGCCGGCCACCGTCAGGCGGCGTCCGTCGCCGACGTCCGCAGACAGCTGCGCGAGATCGAGCAGCTGCGCGGCGCCGCCCACATCGAACTGACCTCGCTGAAGTCCCGCCAGGCCGAGCTGAAACGCCACAAGGAGACGCTCACCGGCAAGCTGGACGAGGCCAAGGAACTGCTCGCCCGGCTGACCGCCCAGGAGCGTGCCCACCTCCAGCAGAGCGGCACGGACCGCGCCGCCCGTTCCGCGACAGGCGCCCGCGACGCCCTCACCGCCCTCGGCCCGGCCACCGCGGGGGCACCCAACTCCCGTGCGGCGTCCGCCATTTCCTACGTCTACGCCAAGCTCGGCAGTCCCTATGTCTGGGGCGCGACCGGCCCGGACGCCTTCGACTGCTCAGGCCTCACCCAGGCCGCGTACCGCTCGGCCGGCATCTCCCTGCCCCGTACGACGTACGCCCAGATCGACGCGGGCCGCCGCGTCTCCCGGTCCGAACTCCTCCCGGGCGACCTGGTGTTCTTCTACTCGAGCATCAGCCACGTGGGCCTCTACATCGGCAACGGCCAGATGATCCACGCCCCGAACCCGTCGGCCCCGGTGCGCGTGGCCCCACTCGACGAGATGCCCTTCGCAGGGGCCACCCGGGTGGCTTGAGCGAGCGTGGGGCCCCGCCGGACCGGGGCCCGCCCTCACACCAGACGCCGTGCCGTCGCCCACCGAGTCAGCTCATGCCGATTCGACAACTGGAGCTTCCTCAGCACCGCCGACACATGCGACTCGACCGTCTTCACGGAGATGAACAGCTGCTTGGCGATCTCCTTGTACGCGTATCCCCGCGCGATCAGCCGCAGCACCTCCCGCTCGCGCTGGGTGAGCCGGTCGAGGTCCTCGTCGACCGGCGGCGCGTCCGTCGACGCGAACGCGTCCAGTACGAACCCGGCGAGGCGCGGCGAGAACACCGCGTCGCCGTCCTGGACCCGGAAGATGGAGTCGACCAGGTCCGTGCCGGTGATCGTCTTCGTCACGTATCCGCGCGCACCGCCCCGGATCACCCCGATCACGTCCTCCGCCGCGTCCGAGACGGACAGCGCGAGGAAGCGGACGGGCTGCTCGGCGTCCGCCATCAACGGGGCGCAGCGGCGCAGGACTTCGACGCCACCGCCACCGGGGAGGTGCACGTCGAGGAGGACGACCTCGGGTCGGGTCGCGGTGATGACCGTGACCGCCTGGTCGACGTCCGCGGCCTCGCCGACGACCTCGACGCCGGTCTGCTCGGTGCGGCCGATCTCGGCCTGGACTCCCGTACGGAACATGCGGTGGTCGTCGACGAGGACCACGCGCACATGCCGCTCGCCCGCGCTCCCGCCGGTCGACTCCACGGGTTCGTTCGCCTCGGTCGGGTCGCTCATGACGTCTTCTCCGCCCTCTCCATCTCCAGCTCGACCTCCGTGCCGCCGCTCGGTACCGCCCGGAGCCGGGCCGTACCGCCGTTGCGCTCCATGCGGCCGATGATCGATTCTCTAACGCCCATACGGTCGGCGGGTATCGAGTCGAGGTCGAAGCCCGGACCGCGGTCCCGGACGGACACGAAGACGGTCTTTCCCTCGACCTCGGCGTAGACCTGCACGGCGCCGCCCTCGCCACCGTACTTCGCGGCGTTCACCATCGCCTCGCGCGCGGCCTGCATCTGTGCGGCGATCCTCTCGTCGAGCGGGCAGTCGCCGACGACCACGACCTCTATGGGGACGCCGTGCTTGTCCTCCACCTCGGCGGCATTGCGTCGCACCGCGTCGGCGAGGTTGGCGGGTTCGTCGGCTTCGTCCTTGCCGGTGCCCTCGGGCTTGTAGAGCCAGGTGCGCAGGTCGCGCTCCTGGGCGCGGGCGAGGCGGCGGACCTCGTTCGCGTTCTCCGCGTTGCGCTGGATCAGGGTCAGGGTGTGCAGCACCGAGTCGTGGACGTGGGCGGCGACCTCGGCGCGCTCCTGGGCGCGGATGCGCATCAGACGTTCCTCGGAGAGGTCCTGGGTCATCCGGACCAGGTACGGCCCCGCGAGGAGCGTTATGCCGACGAGGACAGCCAGGGCGGCCTGCAGGACGGAGCCGAGGTGGGCGGCGGAGCCCTGGAGGACGAAGATCCCGGAGACGCCGGCCGTGACCAGGACGACGCCGCCCGCGGCACGCAGCAGACTGAGGGTGCGCCGACGCCGCCCGACCTCCATCCAGCGGGCCCGGCGGGCGTTGTCCGCCTGGCGCCAGACCAGGGCGACGCCCGCGCCGACGAGGACGGCGGGCAGCAGATAGGCCTTGGCGCCGTTGCCCAGGTCCACGCTGCCGACGAAGACCATGGCCACCGCGACCATGAGGAGCAGCGCGACGATCTGCCCCTTGTCCGGCTTCCGGGCGACGAGTCTGCGGCGGCCGTCGGCCGCGGTCTCGGTGGTGAAGGGAGGCGGCCGCTGTGCGTCGACACCGCCGACGCCGAGCGGCACGAAGAACCAGAACGCGGCATACAGCAGCGCGCCGAGGCCGTCCGCCATGAACAGGCCGACGAAGACGAGCCGCACCCAGATGACGGGCAGGCCGAGATGCCCGGCCAGCCCCCGCGCCACGCCCCCGAGCCAGCGTCCGTCACTGCTGCGGTAGAGCTTGCGCGGCGGCCGCGGTTCGACAAGTGGCGCTGCTGCGGCTTCCGGCATGCCATCGATGTTCACACGCCCGGCCGACCAGGGCATCAGGGTCGACCCCCTAGACTCCCCTGATCTTCGGAGGCCGCCGTCTCGCACACATCCCCCGCACCCGCCTCAGGGCCGATATCAGGGTCCGACCAGGGTCATTCCGACTCCCATCTCGCCGACCCGACCGTCACCATGGACCCATGACCGATCACCAGCACGCCGCGGACTCCGTGCCCGAGCCGGACGCCGTGCCCACCGCGGGCACCCCGTCCGGCCCGGCACCCGCGAGCGCCGCGGGTGAGGAACCCCGCGCGCACGCGAGCGCGGAGACAGAGGCGTCCGAGGAAGCGGGCGTCCTCGACCCGCCGCACAGGTTCCGGCGCGACAGGGGGAACAAGATGCTGGCCGGCGTGTGCGCCGGGCTCGGACGGCAGTGCGACATGGACCCGGTGATCTTCCGGATCACCCTCGCCGTGCTCTCCGCGACCGGTGGCATCGGCCTGATCTTCTACGGTTTCGCCTGGCTCTTCGTCCCGTACTCCGACGAGGACGAGAACGAGGTGCGCAAGCTGCTGACCGGCCGAGTCGACGGCCAGGCGCTGACGGCCGTGCTGTTCGCGCTGGTCGGCTGCGGCGTCTTCCTGACACTCCTGAGGAACGGCGGGGTGCTCGCCTTCGCCGTCGTCCTCTCCCTCCTCCTGGCGGGCGCCGGCTACTGGTCGCGACACCGTGGCACCCCCGACCCCGACCCCCTCTCCGCCCAGGCCGTCGCCGACGCCCCACCGGAGGCCCAGGCCCCACCGGTCGCCACCGCCTACCCCTCCTGGTGGCGCGACCCCATCGTCAAGGACGGCACCCACGAGGGCGGCACGGGCTATCTCTGGGGCCCCGGCGACGCCCGCGACCGCGACATCGCGGCCGCCGTCAACATCGGCCTGGGCCACACCTGGAGCAGCCGCCAGGACATCCGGACCCGTCGCCCCCAGCAGCCCAAGCCGCGCGGCCCCCGCTGGATCGGCGGCTGGGTGTTCCTGCTGGCCCTCCTCGCCGGCGCCCTGGGCACGGGCGCGACGTGGGAGGACGACACGCTCGGCACCAGCCTCCAGACCGGCCTGGCCTGCGCGCTGCTGGTCATAGGCCTGGGCATAGCGATCAGCGCGTTCCTGGGCCGCACGGGAGCGGGCTCCGTCTTCCTGGCGATCATCACCGCGGGCCTGCTGGCCGCCTCGGCCGCCCTGCCCAAGGACATCAGCACCCACTGGATCGAAAAGGACTGGCGACCGGCAGCCGCGGCACAGGTGAAGGACGACTACGAACTAGGCACGGGCGTCGGCACCCTGGACCTGACCCGGCTCCGTTTCACCGAGGGACAGACGGTGACGACGAGGGCCGACGTGGGCGTCGGCCAGCTGAAAGTGATCGTCCCCAAGGACGCGACCGTGAAGCTGAGCATCGACGTCGGCGTCGGAGACATCCAACTGCCGGGCGACGACGAGCAGGACGTGGACGTCGCACCGGGCAAGCACAAGGAGCTGACCCTGAAACCGGCCACGGGCACCAGAAGCGCGGGCACGCTGGACCTCGACCTGAGCGTCGGAGTCGGACAGGCGGAGGTGAGCCGTGCTGCGTCATGAGTTCCAGCCCGGAAGGCTGGTCGCCGGCACCTTCCTGACCCTCACGGGCATCATCTACGCCGGTGACGCGGGCGGCGCCTGGGAGACACCGTGGTTCGCGGTGATCCCCCTGGTCATCTTCGGCCTGTTCCTGGCAGGCACGACGGCACTCGTGACCCGAGCGATCCGCCGCAGACACCGCACCACCACACGCCCAGCCGCCACCCCCCGCCAGGACACACCCGCCTGACCAGCGACCGAGCTACCGATACCCGCCCATCCGCTGCCGTCGCCGCGCCCGAATAGCCGCATCCACCGACAACAGGGAAGCACCGGCCAGCACAAGCGGCAGCCAGGCCATCAGATAAGCCAGGTCATTGCCGTAGTAGTAGGGCTCGGAGGCCCAGCTCACCGTCAACCACAGACTCAGCGAGATAAGCGCCCCACCGAGCGCCGCCAGACGGGCGAACAGCCCGATCAGCGTGCCGATGCCGACAGCCAGCTCACCGAAGGCGATGGCGTAACCGAAGGCCACCGGGTTGTCCAAGGCCATGTCGACCATGGCCGGAATGGCCGACGAGTCCCGAACGGCACGCATCATGTCGCCGATCGAGCCCGCACCTGAGTCCTTCATGAAGGCGCTGTCGGTGAGTTTGTCCAGCCCGGCATAGATGAAGGTGACGCCGAGGAAGACGCGCAGAGGGAGCAGCGCGTAACGGGTGGCGGTGTCCCGCCAGCCCCGGTCGCCGTCAAGATAAGGGCTGTGGGTGTCCGTATGCATACCGTGAGTCATCGCCAGTAGCCGCCTCTCGCCCGCCGGTGCCGTGACCCCTCAAAAGACCATACGTAAGCAGTGGCTGCGCCGCTCAACCGTGCCGCCCCGTATTCTCCGCCCAGGCCGCCCCCCGGGAAACCCCCGCGCCCCCCAGACCTCACCAGGGGGCAGCCGCTCCCAGACCCCGGTCGCCCATGAAGGACCCACATCCTCAAACGCCGGACGGGCTGGATGGTGCCGGCGGCCCACCGGCCCGCACCCGCGTACGGCGGCAAGGGGCCGTGCCGGGGGGTGTCCGCCCGCAGCGGCGGGCGTCAACGAAGAGCACCTCTCTGCCCGACGGCAAC
>NZ_JBHTRZ010000015.1:0-110001 GCF_042795335.1 Streptomyces sp. NPDC056479
TGGGGAGCCCCCACGCCGGTCGCCCCGGAGACCGTGTCTGGTGCCAGCCTGCTGAACGCGGACGGCTCCGTCCTGGCCACGGCCCACTTCGACGCACCGCCGAACCGTTGACCGCGGAACATGGACCCGGGCCCGGGCGGTTCAACCGTCCGGGCCCGGAAGCTCGTTGGTGGAGAACGCCGACTCCGCCTGCCAGACACAGACGGTGATGTACGAGCCGGCTGCCCAGGCTTCACGGCCGAGCCTCCTGCTCGAGACCGAAACGGGCCCCTCCGGCATGGCGGAGGGGCCTCGTCCTTCCTGCCGCAGCCAGACACGGCGTCATGCTGCCTCCGCAAGTGCTCGGGGTCGCGGCGGGCGATCTCGACGTCGATGCCGAGGGCGTCGCCGTAGTCGCCGGCCTTGGTGCGGTAGCCCGTGTCTGCCCACGCCTTCGTGACACGCGAGTGACCTGCGGCGATGCTCGACAGCAGGTGGATGCCGCCTGCGTCGTCGGAGATTCGTACGCGCTCGTCGCGTTGGCCACGACCAAGTAGTAGGCATCTGCTCGACGGCGAGGCCGACTGTCGTTGTCGGCCTCGCCGCGATGCGTTGCGGCTGGACAAGGGTTCGGGGCTGACGGCTCCCGATCTGCTGGCCTGTTTCCGGCCCTTCAGCTTGCGTCGGCGCCCCTGGCTCTGACGGTGATCCGCGCGTAGTCGTACCCACCAGGCTCAGGCGACGGGTTGTAGGTGACCGTGAACGTTCGCCGTATGCCGCCGAAGCGGTCGGAGTACGTCACCTTGGACGGGCTGGGGCGAGTCGGCTTGGCGGTGATGTCGTACGTACGAAGGAAGTCCTTGATGCTCGAGTCCTGGCTGTTGCCCACCTCGTACCGGAGCACCGCGGTGCCGTCCTTCTCCACCTTGGCGTAGGTCGGGATGTAGTAGCGCCCCGCAGCTTGATGCTGATCGTGGTGCATCCCCGCCTTGCGCTCCGCTGCCTCCTGGGGACCGTCATCGGTCGGCGTGAGCAGTGCGACAGCCGCCCAAGCGATCGCACCGAGCGTCCACACGACGCACAAGGCCAGGAACCACATCAACCACCTGTGCCGACGGGGCCTCGTGGGGCCCGTGAGCGTACTCATCCGTTCCATGTGCGTACTTCGCTCTGTCCGCCCATGTCGTACTCCTTGGCCTGACCCGACTGGTGGAGCCGGGCCATTTGGGCGTCCGACACGTTGCCCATCGCGGGTACCGGAGTCGCCTTGCTCGCGTCCCAGTTGTAGCGGTCGTACACGTGGGTCTGGTAGCGGATGGTGGTCTTGGGCTCGCCGTCCGGGCCCGGGACGACCTCAACCTGGGCGACCGTGTTGTAGTGGAAGGAGCCGACCGCGTGATACCAGTCGGGGTCCTTTTCGGCGGTCCAGCCCTGCCAGCCGGTCTGCTGGACGTACTTCACGGGCTTCCCGGTGCGCTCGTATTCGGCGAGGGCCTGCGCCTCCCAGTTGGGGGCGTTCTCCGCGAGCTGGGCTTCCACGTTGCGATTCATGTCCGGGAGGTCGTCCATCAGCGCGTCCACGTCGATGTCCAGCGGTTCCCCGGTGTTGGAGAGGTAGTGCAGCATGTGCTTGGCCGATTGAGGGCCGCCGAGCACCGCGGGGGAGCCCATGGCGAAGAAGCCCATCTTGTTCTTGATGGCACGATCCTCGTCGGTGGCCTCGCGGGTGTTGTAATCGCCGGAACCCTTGTCGGGCGCGGGCGGCGGGAGCAGCACTCCGCCCGCACCGGAGAAGACGCGGTTCAGATTCTTGGCGCCCTCGGTGTCGGCCTTGACTGCAGCCTTGGTCCGGTCGTCCAGGACGGTGTACGCCACCGCCTTCTTGATGCGTTCGAGTTCGTAGCCGGTGTGCTCGTTGACGTCGGCGGCGTAGCTGAGGGCGGCGGTCGCGTGCGTGAGGAGGCTGTCAGCGTTCTCCTGATCCTGCCGGGCCGCCCCCGCGCTGTCCGGGTCGTTGGGCGGGTAGTCCCGCTCGGGGACGGTGACGCCTCCGCTGTCGTGCAGGGTCAGGTCCTTCGACCGGGCCATCTCCTGGGCCTCGTCGAGCCAGGTGCGTGCGAGTTCGAACCCGCTCTTCGCCGCTTCGAGCGTGGCTGCGGCAGCCTTTGACTCGCGGTGGGCGATGGTCAATTCGTCATGCAGTACAGACAGTTGGATGCGGGCCATCATCGCGGTCGGTCCTGTCCAGACGAAGGGCAGCTTGAGCAGGACGTTCTGGACGTGGTCCCGGGCCTCGGTGGCCGCCGCGGCCAGGTCGCCCCACTCGCCGGCCGCCCGCGACCATGCCTCCGGACGTACGTCTTCCAGTTCCCCGACCGTGATGTCCTGCCGCTCGACCGCATCGGCATGCTCGTGGTCCTCGCCCTCGGGCCGGTCAGCGAGCGATGCCATTACGCGTCCCCCTCGAGCGAAGCAAGGATCGCCTGGAAATCCTGCGCCGTACGGTTTTCTTGAGTCGTGTAATTCGTGTGCGTCTGGCGCATCTTGTCGGCCATTGAGCGGCATTGCTTGGCGAGGCGGGTGATTTCGTCGTCCCAGTCGCCCGTCGTCGATTTGAGCATGCGTCCGCTGGTGAGCATCTTGTGGACCCGTGCTGTGGTGTCGGATTCCGCCAGGCCCTTGTCGGCCTTCTCGAGGATCTGCGCGGCCAGGTCCAACTCGTCGGCCATCTTGCCGAGTTCGGCGTTGCTCACGCCGTAACCGTTGTCGTCGGTGCCGCCAGTCTGGGTGGCGGGGGTGCTGCTCGGGCCGGTGGCGCCTCCCGGGCCGGTGCCGGCCGACATGGCCTGGATCCCGTTGTGGTTGAAGCCGGGGTCGGGCTTCGTCCCGGTTGCGGGATTCAAGTCGCGGACGTCGGTGGGGCCGTCCGGGGCGGGCACGGGCATGTCCAGGCGGTAGCTGGTCCGGGGATCCGGGCCGGTGTTCGGCCCGGATATGGGTGCCACGGAATCGGGCTCTGTACTCACATTATCCCCCTGTGCCGACGCGAGCCCGCTGTGGGACGGCACGCTTCGACGACTATGCGATCACTCGTAGTTGGACCCTAGCCGCTCGGGATCACGCACAGCAAAGGGTCCGTCATCCTGATTCGTGCTGGTCAGCGGTCCTGGCGTGCCGCCTCATGGGGTTCGACCTCGCCACCTTGACGCTCGTACACAAGCAGCACCTGGGCGACGTCGTCGCCGGCTATGGCACCGACGTCGACCTCGACGTAATCCGCGCGTGGCGGTCATTGCGGAGCCTGTTGAGGATTCGCCGGCTGGTCGAGAACAGCTTGGGCCCGTCCGCGCCGGGCTGTGAGGTCGACGTCTGAGATCCCGGGTGTGAGGCTGCGCGGGCCTGACCGCTGTGAGTGCGTTCTGACGCATCGAGCAGGCTCTCCCCAGATGACCGCGCAGCCGAGGGCGACGAACCCGGGGTGGATGTCCGCGCATCTCCCAGCGGATGCGCAGGCGGCGGAACCAGTGCAACAGCGCGATCGCTCCTACCGCCGTCGTCGCCGGGCTCACCCTCGCCTCGAAGCCCGGCGTCGTCGAAGGACACGTCAACCGGATCAAAATGCTCAAGCGACAGATATATGGCCGCGCCGGCTCCCAACTCCTATGGAAGCGCGTCCTGCTCGCTCTGTGACTGTGTTTCGGCGCTCTGCCAGATGCCAAGCGGGTCGGCCAGGGCACGAGAAGGTGGAGCCGTGAACACGGGAAAGGACGAATTGCCACTGCACGGAGGGCGGATCACTCAGGGCGTCGTCCGTGTCGGCGACACCGTCCGGCGGCCCGTCACAGCCGGGTCGGCCTTCGTCGCCGAGTGGGTTGCAACCGACCTGCCCCTTCCCCCTCATCCGGTGATGCTTCGCCGACGCTCCGTGTGTGTCACCTTATGAGTTCTCCTGAAATCCGCAGGCCGCCGCTCTCGCCGCGGTCCACACAGCCCGTCTTGGGGCAATCCGCACCCTCCAGTTCGACGACACCGGGCGCCGGCGCTGGCCGAACACCGCCAACCCGCACTTGATCATCAACATGAACACCGGGCTGGAGACCGTCCCGGTCAGCAGCTGGTGGATCGAGCGTGAACTACGCCGCCAGGCCACCACGTTGGATCGGCTCCGCGTCGACCGCCTCTCGAAGAATTCGGGAGCGCGAAGTACGCGGAAGATCACTGCAAGACGGCTAAATATGGAGATTGAGTGCCTAATTGTCGGGCCTTAAGATCCGGAGGGGGCCAGCACCGTGCCGTCGTGACGCACTGAGCCGTGACAGGAGCAACCGCCCATGACCGCCGACGTGTTCAGTGTCGAGTTGAGTTCCCAGGAGGCGGCCGCACTTGCCGCGATCGACGAGGCCGCCCTGGCCCGAACTTTGTTGGAGCTGATCGCGATCCCGAGTGTGAGCGGGAGTCCGGCCGAGTCCGAGATCCAGCACCATCTGGCCAGGCGCCTGGACAGGCTCGGGCTGGACGTCGACCTGTGGTCCATGGACCTTCCCACACTGCTGGCGCATCAGGACTTCCCTGGCTCGGAAGCGCCTCGGCAGGAGGCGTGGGGGCTTGTGGGAGCGACGGAGGACGGTGGTGATGGACCGACGTTGATCCTCCAGGGGCATGTCGATGTCGTACCGCCCGGCGATCTCGAGCGGTGGGGCGGAGACCCGTTCGTGCCAAGGGTCGTCGGGGACACGGTGCACGGCCGGGGCGCCTGTGACATGAAGGCTGGACTGGTGGCACATCTGGCTGCGCTGGAGGCGATCCGGGCTACCGGAGCCAGGCTGCGCGGCCGGGTGGCGGTGCACTTTGTGGTGGGTGAGGAAGACGGCGGACTCGGCGCGTTCGGCACGCTTCAGCGCGGCCACAGGGGCGATGCCTGTGTCATCACAGAGCCGACCAGCAGCACCCTGATCACGGCCAATGCCGGAGCGCTGACGTTTCGGATTACCGTTCCGGGCCTGGCCGCTCATGCCAGCTCCCGCGACGCGGGCGTGAGCGCCATCGACGCGTATGTGCCCATCCACCGGGCCCTCGCGGAACTGGAGGCAGAGCGGAACACCGACACCGACCCGCTGATGGCCGAGTATGCGATCCCGTACGCGTTGTCCGTCGGCACGGTTCACGCCGGCGACTGGTCCAGCAGTGTGCCCGACCTGCTGGTCGCCGAGGGACGGTTCGGCGTCCGCATCGATGAGAATCCTGCGACGGCCCGAGCCGCGCTGGAACACTGCGTGGCCAGGACCTGTGCGGCTGACCCCTGGCTGCGCGACCACCCGGCAACGGTGACTTGGCCGGGCGGCCAGTTCGCCAGCGGTCGTCTGCCCGCCGGGCATCCCTTGCGCCGGGTGGTGCGGGAGGCGCACGCCGCGGCGAACCACGGCGCGGTCGCCGCCGAACGCGGTGCTCCGTATGGCAGTGATCTGCGGCTCTACGCGGCCGCGGGCATCCCGACCCTGCAGTTCGGTCCCGGTGACATCGGTGTCGCCCACAGTTCGCAAGAGCAGGTTTCGGTTCCGGAAATCGTGGAGGTGACCCGCGCTCTGGTGCTCACGGTGCTCCGGACCGTGGGCACCAAGTGAGGGCGTAGGGACGTCGGATGCCAGTCACCGCATGTAGGCCAGGACGTACACGCCTGCCCCGCCTGTGGTGCACATCAGCTCGCCGTCCGGGTGCCAGCACAGCCCGGTGAGATCGCTCGCGAGGCGCAGCGCGCAGTGGCAGCGGCCGGTGGTCACGTCCCAGAGCCGGATGGTCTGATCGCGACCCGTTGTCGCGATCAGAATCCCGTCCGGGGAGAAAGAGCAGTTCTCCACCCAGTTGGAATGTCCGGTGAGCACGACCCGGGCTGTGCCGTCGGCCATGTCCCACAATCGCACGGTGCGGTCGTCGGCGGTGGTGGCAAGGAGGGTGCCGTCGGGCGAGAACGCGCAGCTGGTCACTGCGTCGGTGTGGCCGACCAGAGCCATGTGTGGGCTGCCGTCGTCGGTGTGCCACAGCCGTGCGGTCCGATCGCCGCTGGTAGTGGCAAGGAGCGAGCCGTCCGGTGAGAAGGCGCAGCTGGTCACTCCCTCGGTGTGGCCTGTCAGGACAGCCCGGGTACTGGCCTCCCCGATGTGCCACAGGCGTGCCGTCTTGTCCTGGCTCGCAGTGGCGAGCAGGGTGCCGTCCGGAGAAAAGGAGCAGCCGGTTACCCAGTTTCCGTGGCCGGTGAGGACACAGTGTTCAGATCCATCGGCGGCGTGCCACAGGCGGGTTGTGCGGTCATTGCTCGTGGTAGCCACCAGCCGACTGTCCGGGGAGAACGCGCAGCTGTATACGCGATCCGTATGACCGGTCAGCACGGCCCGGTCTGCACCGTCGGGCAGTTGGCGCAGGTAGGCCGTGTGGTCGTCGCTGGTGGTGACCAGGAGCGTGCCGTCGGGCGAGAACGCGCAGCGGTACACCCGGGTGTGGCCAGCCAGGACGGCGACCTCGGTGCCGTCGGTCACCCGCCACAGTCGAGTCGTCTGGTCGTTGCTGGTGGTGGCCAGGAGCGTGCCGTCGGGCGAGAACGCACAGCCCCGGATCCAGCCCGTGTGCCCGGTGAGCTGCGCCTTGACTGTGCCGTCGCGCACCTGCCATATGCGGATGCCGTCGCCAGCGCTCGCAGTGGCGAGCAAGGTGCCGTCGGGGGAGAAGGCACACTTGTACACGGAGCTGGAATGGCCGGTGAGCACGGCGTGCTCAGTGCCGTCGGAGATCCGCCAGAGACGTGCCGTGTCGTCATGGCCCGAGGTGGCGAGCAACGTGCCATCCGGGGAGAAGGCGCAGCTGTCCGCCATGCGCGTGTGTCCAGTGAGAACAGCGTGCTCGGTCCCGTCGGTCACCCGCCACAGCCGGGTTGTGTGGTCGTTGCTGGTCGTCGCGAGCAGGACGCCGTCCGGGGAGAAGGCGCAACCGGTGGTCCCTTTGGTGTGTCCGGTCAGTACGGCAGCGATGGTGCTGTCGGCGACTTGCCACAGCCGTGCGGTGCCGTCCTCGCTGGTGGTAGCGAGGAGCGTGCCGTCGGGTGTGAAGGCGCAACTGGTCACCCAGTCCGTGTGACCGATCAGTACGGCTTGTTCGGTCCCGTCGGCCACGCGCCACAGCCGGGTTGTGTGGTCGTTGCTGGTGGTGGCCAGCAGGGTGCCGTCGGGAGAGAACGCGCAGTCCCATACCCCACCGGTGTGCCCGGACAGTACGGCTTGTTCGGTCCCGTCTGATACCCGCCACAGCCGGGTTGTGTGGTCGTTGCTGGTGGTAGCCAGCAGGGTGCCGTCGGTGGAGAAGGCACAGCTCGTCACGGCGCCCTTGTGACCGGTGCGCTGCGGCTGGTCCGGATCGGGCTGGTCCGGCAGGGGCCAGGTCGGCTCAAGCCGGGGCCTGGGCAGGGTCTGCTGGTAACAGTGGAGTTCGGTCTCGAGCTCCGGCACTTGGTGCAGGCGGCTGGCCAGTGTCGCCCCCAAGGCCTCGGGCGGATCGATCGGTCCGAGTAGGTGAGCGGCGTGCTGGAGGACCTGCCGCAGGGTTCGGGCGGTGGGCGTGTCTGACAGCTCCAGATCCGCGACGACACCCACCACGGAACCGAGCCGGCGCGTCTTCGCCTCGACCCAGCGCAGATCGCACACAAGCGTGGCCAGTTCCTCCTGCTGACCGCTGGCGGCCAGGTGATACGGCAGGTACCGCCAGAGGTAGTTGGCGTCGGTCGGCATGGTCCACCACGGTCTCGGCTCATTGTTGTGGTGGGCCAGGAGTGTGGTCGCGGCGGAAGTCAGACGACGGTGCGCCTCGCTGCGTGCGTCACGTCCCTGGCGGGTGCGCAGATAGGCGCGGATGACGTCGTGCAGCACCAGCCGGGGCCCGGGTGTGTCGAGCCTGTAGTCGGCCACCAGTCCCAGTCCGACGAGTTCCTCGCACAGAGCATCCACCCGCAAGCCGGGCCACAGCAGCCGGAGCACGTCCTGCGGGATGTCGACATCTTCGGGGAATATGGCCAGGTCCAGACAGCAGCTGCGGTCGTCCGGTTGGAGCAGGGTCAGGCTCGCTTCCACGGTGGCCGCCACGGCGCGGCTGCGGTCGGCTGGGCGTGCCGGGTCAAAGGCACCGGGTCCGTCGGCGAGCAAGGTCCGCATGACGTGCTCGGCCGCGTCCCGCGTCGACTCGCCCCGCTCGATACGTCGCCGTAGGGCGCCGTTGACGAGATTGAGCAGGACGGGCCAGCGGCCGGCCACCTTGGCCAGTCCCTCGGCGGTCTCGGCGGGGAGCCCGGCCACGCCGCCGGTGAGTAGCAGCCGAGCCTGTTCGGCGGACATGGCGTCCACCACGAGATGCTGCCCGCTGGCTGGGAGCAGGTCGGGAATCCGGGTGGTGATGAGTCGGGTGCACTCCCGCCCTCCGAATCCGAACGGCCGTAGCTGCGACTCGTGCCAGACGTCGTCAACGACCAGCAGCACCGGCTCTGCCCGCTCGTCGAGTAGCCGCCCCAGCTCGGCTCCCGCTGCGTCCGGGTCCGAGAGCGTAGGCCGTCGCTCGCTCAGCACCCAGGCCAGGTCATTGATCCGCTCGGCCAAATCGGCACCGCGGATCTCCTGGCCGAGGGTCGCCCACAGCAGACCGCCCGGATAGCGCTCGGGCAGCCGGGGCTGGTGGCATGCCCAGGCCGCCAGCGTTGTCTTGCCGAACCCTCCGGCGCCGCGTAGCCCCGTGGTCATCCCCACCTCGGTGGCCTCGGGCGCGAGCAGTGCGGCCATGAGCTGGCTGGCCAGTTCTGGCCGCTCCACGATCCGGTCCAGCGGAGGTGCCATCCAGGGCCGTCGGTGCCTCTCAGAACCGGGAGTACCGCCGTTCGCTGCGCCCTGCCGGTTCGGGTCGGCTTCGCCGTCCACCCGCCACACCTCGAAGCTCACCCACACCACGACCAGTACAGACAGGGACACTCCCACCGTCCATGTCCACTGTGACGTCGCCAGGTTGGCCAGCGCACCTGCTCCGAATGCAAGCAGTGTCGACGCCCCCGTCGCGGTTCCCTGCCTGGAGAGCCTCCGTCGCACCCCACACCACCTTCGACACGCATCGAGGGACTCCCCTTCCCTCGATGCAACCGCTCGTACCCGGCAAGGTACCTAGAGTGACCCTGCGGTGCCTCGCAAACTGGGCACCGATGCGGGCACGGCCGGTCTACGGACGTGCGCTCTCCCGGACCCCTCTGAAGACCGCTGTTGTATTCCACCGGGGCCAGTCCTTCAACCGCCACCTGTCGGCCAACCTCGGCTGTCCTCAACGGACCTGGTGCCATGAGGACTTGAGGGTAGCCAGGGTGGCGCGTCGGGTGTGCGGTGAGGGTGGGACGGTTGGCCGACCGGTTGTTCCCGTCGGCGGTGCGCTTGCAGGTCTGAGTGACCTGGTCGGCGAGTTGGAGCATCAGTCGCTCCCACGTCGAGCCGCCCGGGAAAGGTGTTCGGCCAGCAGCGGCACAAGCAGCATCGCCGGGTGCGCGACATCGGCGGGCAGGCCGTGCAGCAGTGTGATCAGCGCGGCGTCCAGGCTGTTGAGCGCTATCGCTGCGTTGGAGCGGGGCAGGTTGTGGGGCCCACGCGGGTGTGCTCAGCGGAGTGCCGGGTCAGCCGGCGCAGGCCCAGACGCTGCATCAAGGGCGCGGCCGGTCGAGGACCCCGATCTGGGCGGCGTAGGGGGGTGACCGGGGGCCCGGTGCTGGGCGTGGGGGGGCGCGGGTCGTGTGTGGTCTGTGTTCGGGTGTCTGTGTGGGGTGGTGGGCTGGGTTCTGTCAGGGCTGGTTCAGGGGTTCTGCTTGGGCCAGGGTCTGGCGTGTGTGGTGGCTGCGCCGATGGCGGCTCGTGCCGCGTGTTCGACGAGGGTGATTCCGCTTTTCATGGTGGGGTTGCCGCTGCTGAGGACGGAGATTAGGTAGCGGTGGCCGTGGACGGTGATCTGGCCGGTGCTGTTGATGACCCACAGACCGGTGGTGCTGCGTTGGACCCAGCCGTTTTTGAGGGCCCAGTGGGAGCCGGGGGAGCCGGCGGCGGATACGCCCCAGTCCTGGTCGTGGGCGATGTGGTCCATGAGTTGGTGGATGTAGGCGCGGGAGGTCTGGTTCAGTCCGTTCGGCGGGTGGGGGGAGGAGGCTGGTTCGCGGGTGAAGACCGCGCGCAGGAGTTGGACCTGGTCTTTGGCGGTGGTCTGGGTGAGGCCCCATCTGGTGCCGGGGCCGCCCTGCGTGGCTTTGAGTCCCAGCCGCGTGTGTGCGGCGTCGAGGCCTTCTGCTTGGCCGATGGTCTGCCACAGGGTGTTGGCGGCGTCGTTGTCGCTGGCGCGGATCATCTGCTCGGCGTTGGCGCGCTCGGCGGCGGTCAGTTTGCGGTCTTCGTCCTGGGCTTGGAGCAGTAGGGCTGCGAGGATGCCTACTTTGCTGATGCTGGCGGTGTCGAACGCTTCCTTGGCTCCGTAGGAGGCGATTTCCTGGTCGGCGCTGTCCAGGTCGAGTACGGCCACGGCCAGGCGTGTGTCGCCTTCGGGCAGGAGGGGCTTGAGCGCCCGGGCGAGCGTTGCGCCTCGCTTCGCGCGCGGCGCTGGGCCGTGGGCCGGTGCCGCCGCCCGTACGGAGGGGTGCTGAGTGCGGGCGGGTGGGCCGGAGGGGGTGCAGGCGGCGAGCGATGCCGCGAGGGCTGCGGTGGCGCAGGCGGCGCAGACCTTGAGTGTGTGCGCGCTGGGGCCGCGTGTGGGGTGTGTCCGGTTCCGTGCGTCGGGCATGGGTGGGCAGGCCTTGGCATTCCGTAGGGAAAGACAGCGGGTAACCGGAAAATATGGCAAATCAGATGCGATGGTGATGATCTGATGCCCGGATAGGCGTGTCGTTCCCCGGATCAGCGGAGCCGCCTCACACATACGGCCCCCGGCCCAGCCGGGGGTCCGGCCGCTGCCGCCGGCACAGGCAGCGCACTCGCCTTCCCGGCACCCGCTCTTGCGGGTGCGCTGCCCGCGCGAGGCAGCGCCGGTCCGCAGCTTTCATCCGGGCGCGTCCGCCGGCGCGGGGGAGCCCGGTGCACCTCGCCGGCAGCGGCCATGTCCGCCGGTAGCTCGCCGTCCCCGCCGCAGCCATCGCAGGCGCCACAGCCACAGCCACAGCCACCGCCATCGCATGCGCTGACGGACCCGCCGTCGCGCTGGCCTAACGTTCTGGTGCCGCACGCGCCGTCGGCGGGACCCGCCGGGCCGGGGGTTCGGTTCTTGACACGCTTTCGGCGGTTGCTTCGAAGGGTGGTGTCAACGTCCGACACGCTCTGAGTGTCGCGGTGGGGTGACGCCGACCGCCTTATTCACTGGCCCGGCCTAAACCAGACCTCAAGTCGCCCGTGATTGCAGGAGTGTGACGGGCCATCAGTAATGGTCGGAAACTCCCTTGCGTACGTCCGGTTGGCGGCTGTACGTCACACGTTAGTGATCTTTGAGGTGCCGTCGGAAATGGCCGTCAGTAGGTTCATTTCCAGATCGGCAGATCAGCCGGTTTCGTGAAAGAAGGAGATCTGACATGCAGAAGCGCACCGCCGCTCTGATCGCTGCCTCCGCGGCAGCTGTGGCCGTGACGGTCACCGGAGTGACCTACGCCTCCGCCGACTCCGCCTCGTCGGCCCGCGACGCCGTCCGCCCGGCCGCGGCTCCCCTCGGCGGCGACCACGACTGGGACAAGAAGGGCCACGGGCACAAGGGCGACGGAGAGATCCAGATCAACGAGCGGACCTACTCCTCCGACCCGGGAGTGTGCGTCGCTGTGGTCCGCCCGGCCTTCACCAGCTTCAACATCGCGAACAACACGCGCCGGACGCTTCAGTTCTTCGCCAATGACAACTGTGACGCGGGCGCGCCCCTCGCCACGGTCGGGCCTGGTGGCTCCAGCTTCGGTGTCGGCGGCCCGGGCGTCGGGTCCCCCACGAGCAGCTTCCGTGTGATCGACTAAAGCGGCACCTCGCCGACGGCCTGCCCCTGAAGAGGTCACCGTAGAAGGTATGAAGGTCCGGCCATCGTGTCACCGAGAGCCCCGGCCCGCCGTAATCGGGCCGGGGCTCCGGCGCGGGTGGTTCCTCCACGTGGAAACACCCGGCTGGGCTCGTTTCACACTATGCCCCCGCCCCGTGGTGATCGCAAAGGCGCGCGGGCATACAGCTGACCGGCGGTACGCAACGGCATGACCTCAGGTGAGGGCCGGCCGCCGGGAGTGACGTGGCGTGTGGGGTTTTGGCGCGGGAGTGTTCCGCCTCGGCGGTGGGGTGTGTCAGGTGAGGGTTTGGGTGCCGATGGCGGCGAGCAGGGCGAACTGTTCTGCTGTGGTGGTGTCCGGTGGTGCCGAGCAAATGGCGATGCGCAGGTCGTTGCCGGGGACGGTGAGGGTGTCGCAGTCGACGGTGACAGGGCCGAGGTCGGGGTGGTGAACGGTTTTGCTGTCGCTGGTGTGGTAGCCGACGGCGTGGGAGTCCCACAGGTCGTCAAAGCGTTCGCTGGCGCTGCGAAGACTGGTGATCAGTGTGGTGAGGTGGGTGTCCTTCGGGTAGCGGGCGGCGGAGGATCGCAAGTCGCAGACAAGGGCTGTCTCGAACCGGGTCTGCTGCTCAGGGGTGTGGGTGACGCGGGTGGGCAGGTGAGTGAAGTGCCGCCAGGCGATGTTGCGTTCGTTGCCGCGCCAGGGTGAGGGGTCGCCTGTGAGGGCGGCCCACAGGGGGTTCCAGGAGAGAAGGTTCCAGGCGGCGTCGTGCACGCTGAGCGGGTTGGCGTTCAACTGGTCGATGAGGCGTTGGACGCTGGGCGGGATGTGGGGGGAGATCTGCCCGGTGGTGGGTGGTGCCTGGGCGGCGAGGAGGTAGAGGTGGTCGCGTTCGGCCTCGGTCAGGCGCAGGGCGCGGGCGAGTGAGGCCAGGACCTGCGCAGAGGGTGAGGTGGCGCGGCCTCGTTCCAGGCGGACGACGTAGTCGACGGAGACTCCGGCGAGCTGGGCGAGCTCTTCGCGACGCAGCCCGGGGGCGCGGCGGACACCGCCGAGGGCCAGGCCCAGGTCTTTGGGGCTGGTGCGGTCACGCCAGTGGCGCAGGGCCTGGCCGAGGGCTGCGGGATCGTCGTTCACGCGTCCCATTGTCCGCCGCTAGGCGGTGTACCAGCCTGGTACTGGCCGGCCCCCCGCTGGGCAGGGCTCTCCCTGTCCGTCGCCGCAGCGCGCAGGCTCAGTGGCATGACAACAGTCACCGTGATCACCGGGGCCAACAAGGGCCTCGGTTTCGAAACGGCCCGCCGCCTGATCGAGCTGGGCCACATCGTCTATGCCGGTGCCCGCGACGCACACCGCGGCGAGCAGGCCGCGAAGGCCCTGGGGGCGCGCCCTCTCCTGATCGACATCACCGACGAGGCGTCGGTCGCCGCCGCCGCGGCCAGAGTGCGTGGTGAGGCCGGCCATGTGGATGAGCTGGTCAACAATGCGGGCATCGCCGGGCCGGCCGCCTCGGCCGACGAGCTGACCGCCGCCGACCTGCAGCAGGTCTTCGACACCAACGTCTTCGGGGCCGTGCGCACCACCCGCGCCTTCCTGCCCCTGCTGCAGGCCGCGGCCCGTCCCGCGATCGTGAACGTCTCCAGCAGCCTGGGCTCGCTGACGATCAACGCCGACCCGGCCGCCCACACCGATATCCTCCAGGCGTGGGCGCCGCTGCTGGCCTACAACTCCTCCAAAGCCGCGCTGAACATGCTGAGTGCCGTTTATGCACAGGCGTTCCCGCAGATCAGCGTGGTCTCGGTCGATCCCGGGTTCACCGCAACCGACCTCAACGGCCATCAGGGTACCCAGAGTGTCGAGGACGGTGCGGCGGTGATCGTCGCAGCCGTCACCGCCGGGCCGAACGCGCCCAGCCCCGCCTTCGTCGGCGCCGCCGGCTCCGTGCCCTGGTGACCCTGTCTGCCCTTCCTGCCCATGCGGCTGCAGACAGCGGTCGTACCCCACCACCACGAAGGAATGATCATGAACAGCGTGCACCAGAGGTCCCTCGGGACCGCCCAGGCGTTCATCACCGCGTTCGAAAACCGCGACCCGGCCGCGGTGGCGGCCCTGCTGGCGGAGGAGGCCACTTTCGTCATCCCGCTGTCGATCGCGGGCACCCCCGAGCCCTGGTACGTCTTCGACAGCCCCGCCGCCGTCCTCGCCTACGTCGAGTCGGTCGCGGCGAAGTTCGACCACGTCGCCTTCCTGGACAAGGTTTGGACGGTCAGCGAGGACGCCAGCTCGGTGTTCCTCCAGGCGAACGGCGACATCCTGTCCAGCGCGGAAAAGCTCGTGTACAACAACGTCTACATCTTCCGCATCGACGTCGCCGACGGCCGGATCGTGAAGGTCTGGGAGTACGCCAACCCGGTCGCCTATGCCAACCTCGGCATTGCCGACTCGCAGGCCGAAGCAGCCGCCCAGGACCGCTGATCTGCAGTCTCGAAGACGCCCCCGTGGCAGACCGCAGCGGTCCGCCACCGGCCGGGGGGAGCCGGGATGCCGTCCCTGCCGGGCGCGGCGTCGCGACCGCCGGGCCTTTCCCGAAGGGGCGGCGGACAACGAAAACGCCGGATGCGGCGGTGGTGAGGGCGGGCAGGCCGGCGAGCGCGGACCGCGCCGCGGGCCATCGCTGTTGTGGTGGACGGTGGTTCTCATACAGGCGCCTGTCCGCGCACTCATGTGACCTGTTGTCCGGGACTGGTGCCGGGGTGGATCCCGGTCACGCCGGCAAAACGACCGACACCGCCGCTGCGACGATCGTGACGGCTGCCAGCGCGATCATCACCGTCCTTGCCGCCCTCACCGTCGGCCCCGACCGCAACGCGTATTCAACACCCGCGGCAACGTCCATGGCGCGCCGGTATGTTTCGCTTCGACTGGCGAGGCTTGATGTGCCACGGCGTCTGCTTCCCGCAGTCGCCCGCACCTCGCGCGGGCGTCCTCTCGTCGGTTGGCCGGTCGTGTCTTGGAGTTCGGGGTCTTTCGCTGTGCAAAGGCCATGTCCGGTCAACGACCCAGCCCCGGTCGGGTGGTCGATGCGTCACCCGTTTGCCGCACCGCTTGCGCCCCGCGGAGCGCACGGTGAGGGCCTGGCATGACGGCGGAGTGCGGGGCCAGGCCCTCAGTGTGCCGGGAGGCCTATGCACCATGGCACTGGACGGAGTTGTAAGGCCTGCGGGCACGCGGGCGTCCGTTGCCGCTTCCCTCGGCTGGCGGCAGCACCGTCCGGCTGGTGACCCAATTCGTCGCCACGGGCGCGGCAGCGCCTAGATGAAGTCGAAAATCACCTCACTGTCTCCGCCGGGAACACGTCCGCATCGCCATGACTTACCGGCTGCTGGACGACGGCGCCCGGGCCTGCGGCAGATTTCGGACCATGCCCCCAGGCAGGCAGGCCCGGATCGCAAGCCTCAATCGGGCGGCCGGACCCATACGCTCTCGACGTTCTTGGTGCTGCGGCGGGCTGCCGCCGAAATCGGCCTCATCTCTCGACCGCGCTGCCGAAGTGGCACGTCCTCTGGCCGGCCGTCGTCCCACCGCTTCGCCCGTCACGGCGTGCGGTGCAGACGGCTTGACGCCTTTCGATCCCAGAGCGGCAGCACGGGCGAGCGCCGGATTAGCGATGAGGCCCTTGCCTTCGGCAGGATGGGCGTCATGACCGAGATCCGCACACCCCGCCTCGTCCTGCGTCGCTGGCATGACGACGACCTCGCGCCGATGGCCGACATCAACGCGGACCCGCGGGTCATGCGCTGGATTGACGACGGCTCGGCGCGCGACCTGGACCACACGGCACAGGCCATCGAGCGGTGGGAGGAGGAGTGGGACGAGGAGGGCTTCGGACTCTTCGCCGTCGAACTACTGGCCTCGGGTGAACTGGCAGGCTTCACGGGTCTGTCCGTGCCCGAGTTCCTGCCGGAGGTACTACCCGCCGTAGCCATCAGCTGGCGGCTCGGCTCACAGTTCTGGGGCCAGGGATACGCCTCCGAAGCCGCCCACGCCACACTGGAGTTCGCGCTCCAGGACCGCGGCCTCGACCGCATCATCAGCATCAACCGGGTGGGTGACGACGCCTCCGAGAACGTCATCCGAAAGCTCGGCATGGTGCCCGAGCGAGAGACGGCGCACCCGGTGTATGCCTATCCGCTGCTCGTTCACGCCATCGATCTCACCGAGTTCCAGGCGTGAACGCGTCGCCCTTGCTGGCGGCCATCGAGTGGTCCCAGCTTGCGGAGGTGAAGGTCAGGGCCGCCGTAGCTGCGGGAGATCAGGGCCGCCGAGACCTGGGCGTCAGCGATCGTGATGCTCTCGGGTTCAGGAACAGGCTCTTACGGCTTGCCCCGTCTCACCGCCCGCGCAGTCGCCGGGATGGCGTGTGCGCGTGTGGGCCAGGCATTCCTCCGCGAACGCGAGGGCTTTGAGGTGGTAGGCGCGGGCGGTCCAGCCGAGGCTGATGTTGTGGCCGGCGTGCGGCAGACGGTCGACTACGACGCGTGGGGCTGCGGACAGCCGCGCGGTGAGATCCCCGATCGCGTCATCATCGTGGTGCCACCACGCCTCGTATTCGGCGAAGGTGAGTCGTACGGGTACCCGTACGCGCGGCAGGAGCGTGTCCGACAGTCGCGTCCAGCTCTTGACTGAGTCGGCCTCATGTTCAGGCATCGGCGTTACCACGGTCCGGCTCTTCTGGAATGTCTGGACGGGATACAGGCCCAGTGGCCCCCAGTTCAACTGCCGCAGGCCCGGTCCCGACTCTGGGCCGGCCGGCTGGGGATGGGCGGCGAGTCTGCGCCCGCATCCCGAGACCTCCACGCCCAGTACCTCCCGCACGCTGCTGTCCGCGGCGATGGCGAAGGCGACCTTGGCTCCGAAGGAATGCCCCAGCAGCACGGTGGCGGCGCCAGGTGCGTGGCGGGCGGTGAAGGCGGCCACGGCGTCCCGTACGGTCGCCGCCTGCGCGGTCAGGGTCTGCCCGTGGGGGAAGCGGCCGAGGGATGCGCCGTAGCCGGGGCGGTCCAATGCCAGCACCGTGTAGCCCAGGCGCGCACCCAATGCCAGCAAGGACACATCGGGGTGCGCCTGGCCGTCGAAGTACCCGGCATTCATACCCCCGCCGTGGAGCGCGACGATCACCGCACGGGCCGGGCCGTGAGCGGGCTCGCTCATCAAAGCGGACAGCGTGACACCGTCCGCGTCCACGCTGACCGGGCGTACGCCCGGAGACAGCTGCCGGTCGGACACGTGCGGGACAGCCGGCGTGAGCGCCTGCGCCTGCACCATGGAGGCATCACCCATGGCGAAGAGTCCCACCGGGCCAGGACAGGGGAAGCGGCCGCACCGCCTTGTCAGCCGCACGCATCATGCAAACCCCTCCGCGATCTTTCTGAAGGAAATACCCGTGTGCCGGAGCCCCGGCCCGATTACGGCGGGCCAGGGCTCCAGATACGCGGGGGTGTCGACTGAACGCATCCCAGCCGCCATGTTTCAGGGCTGGGTTGCCGCGGCGGTGTCTTTAGTCGACCACGCGGAAGCTGCTCGTGATGGCTCCGGCGACTCCGAAGCTCGAGCCGCCGGGGCCGACCGTGGCGGCGGGTCCGCCGGCGTCGCAGTTGTCTGCGGCGAAGAACTGCACGGTCCGGTCGGTGTTGTTGGTGATGTTGAAGGTGGTGCCGGCGGGGCGGACCACGGCGACGCAGGCTCCCGGGTCGTCCGAGTAGGTCCGCTCGTTGATCTGGATCTTGCCGTCGTGCTTCTTGTATCCGTCCTTCCACTCGTGGTCGCCGCCGAGGGGGGCCGAGGCGGGGCGGACGGACGAGGCGGACTGGGGGGCGTCCGCGGAGGCGTAGGTCACGCCGGTGATGGTCATGGCCACGGCTGCCGAGGCGCCGGCGATCAGGGCGACGGTACGCGTCTGCATGTCTGGCTTCTCCTTCTTCAGGGGAATCGGCTGAACTGCCGATCTGGGATTGAACCTAGTGAGGGCCATTTCTGACGGCATCCCGAAGATCTCTAAGGTGTGACGCGAAGCGGCCAATCGGACGTATGCGGGGCGGTGGGCGGGCATGTCCGCATCTTCCTGACGTGCTTTCAACTGGCTGTCGTTGCATGCGGCTTGACGGGCGGCTTAGGCCAGCGCGGTGAATGAAGGGGGTGGTGTTCACCCTGTCGGTGCGTCTGGGGTGTGTCGGACGTTGACACCGCCTCTGGATCGGACCCTGACTGCATGTCAAGGACCCCGGCTCTGTGAGTCGCGCTGTCGCCGCCGGGCGGGCGCCCGGCGCACTGGCCGTGCCGGGGGCGCCTGCGTCTGCAGGGGCGTGCCGCCGGCGGAGCAGGCCCGCGAGCGACACCACGCCTGCGGTGACGCGGGGTCGACGGACACGCGGCAGCACCAGCAGATCCCCCACAGCTCGCACGTGTGCGGGACAGGGGCGGCGGCGCGGCACGCCTTCCTGACCCCCTCGACCTTGACGCCCGTCACCCCCGGCCCCGAAACACCTCCCGCGGACCGGGGCGGGCACACCCGCAGCGACGCGCTGGTCCTCTGAGACGCCGTTTCTGATGGCAGACCGTTGGCCCATGGAACCGGGTGGTCTGCCTGACGGGTTGCTCGGTACGGTGATCCGGTGTGCTTCTACGCCATGACCTACTACAAGCTGCACTACGCGTGCGTCTCGTGCCGTGTCAGCTTCAAGCAGCATGCAGATTCACGGCGTGAGCACCCTTGCCCGAACTGTGCTCGGCCCCTCATTTGCGCTGGTCATGACTTCGCTCCGCCGCCCAGGCGTGATGTCCGCGGGTGGTCTGTGGTGGCCGCGGTGTTGGGTGAAGGGCTGCGTTACGAAGGGCGATCGGTCTGCGGGTGCGGCAAGGAGCCCAAGTACCGTCCGCGGACTCGTGCCGAGCTGCGAGTGCGTCGGATCGTTGCCGCACGGGACAGCTTGCCGCTGTCCCGGACGTTGGCCCGGCCGGACCCCCTGACCTCGGCGGTTGACTGACTTCGGACGCAGCGTGTCGGGCCGCGATGGCTTGTCTCACGTGGCTAGTTTCGACGAGCTGCTTGTAGCAGGTCAGGGCGGCGGCCATGGCCAGGTCTCGGCTCTGGCCGTCGTTGTGGACCACGTACGGGATCTTGAGACCACGAGCAGCCCGTGGCAGGCTCATGCCGCATGATCGATGAGTTCGCGAAGGACAACCTGCACGGGAGACTGCGGCGGGACCGCCAGGCGCTGCTCTGGAAACTCGACGGCTTGTCCGAATACGACGCCCGCCGGCCTTTGACGGCGACCGGGACCAACCTCCTCGGCCTGGTCAAACACGTGGCCACCGTCGAGGCCAGGTACTTCGGGGAGGTCTTCGACCGCCCTTCCCCGGAACCGCTGTGCCGGTGGCAGGACTCCGACGGCAGCGATCAGTGGGCGACCGAGGACGAGACCCGCGATCAGATCATCGCCTTCTACCGGCGCGTGTGGGAACACTCGGACGCGACGATCAACGAGCTTCCCCTGGACGCCCCCGGCCACGTGCCGTGGTGGGCGGAGCCTTACCCCAACACGAACCTGTTCGCCATCATGGTCCACGTCCTCGGCGAGTCCATCCGGCATGCCGGGCACGCCGACATCCTGCGCGAGGGCCTCGACGGCCGGACCGGGGTACGCGCCGAGAACGAGCAGCCGATCGACGAGGAAGCCCGCGCGGCCTACTTCGCCAAGATCGAGCAGGCCGCCAGGTCGGCCGCACCAGTCAAGGCTTAGAGGTTGTCTCACGTGACGTGATGTTCGTGCGGCATGGTGCCGGTAGTGCGTGCTGATCTGTCGAAGCGTCCGGTTCCTGATGAACTCTGGGAGCCGGCCGCCCCGTTGCTGCCGTCGTCCGCTGCTCGTCCGCAAAGTGGTGGGGCCGCTCCGTGTGACGAGCGGGCCGTGTGCACCGCAGTGGTGTATGCGCCGACCAGCGGCCGTGTCTGGCGGTATCTGCCGCCGACGTTCGGCACGTCGCCCGCCACCGCGGATCGCCGCTTCATGGTAGGGACCGAGGCCGGCCTGTGGCGTCGGCTGCAGCGATCCCCCCTTTTTGGCGCGACCGGACGCCGCGTCGACGATCGCCGAGGTCCAGTCCACCTCGCCCCGGGCCCCGAGTTCGTCCAGCACCGCCCGGTGCATACCAGGTACCCGGCGCTGTCCTTGGATGCGGCGCGGACATCCGTGGGCGGGACGGCGTGCCCACGACCGCTACGCGTATGTCACGCCCCGGGACACCAGGCACCGCCAAGCACGTTGACCAGGGGGCAATACGGAAGTCCGGCCGGGAGTGCAAAGGGTCGCGTCGACCGCCGGCCGCTGCTCGATGGGCATGGCCCGGCCCCATTACGGAGGGCCGGGTCCAAGTGCCACACCAGCAGGCTTGCTGCTGCCCTGGTCGGCGCAGGGTCAGTAACGCTTGTCGATCGCCCGGAAGCTGCCCACAAGCGCGAATGGCACCGTGGCTCCGTCGAGAACCGGCGTGCCGGCGATTGCGCTGTTGGAGTTTCCGGGCCCGATTTTCGAAATCGCAGAGCCGTTGTCACAGGTAATCCCAGTGAAGAATTCGATGACCCTGTCACTCTCGTTCAGGACATTGAAGCTCGTCGCGGGGCTGCTGATCACGGCGGTGCACACACCCGGCTCGACGGAAAACGTGCGCTCGTTGACGAAGACCCGTCCATGATCGTCGTTCCGGTCGTTCCGGTCGTTCCGGTCATTGCGGTCGTACCGGTCGTTGAAGTGCGTCTGGCCGTCGCCTCCCTGGGGAACATAGGCGGCGGCCTCCTGCACCGACGGTGCGGACTTCGGGGCGGAGCTGGAAGCCGCGGCATAGTTCACGCCGGTTGCAGCAACGACGGTGACGACCACCGATACTGCGATCGTGACAACGGTACGCGTACGCATTCCCTCTCTCCTTCTCACGGGCATTCAGTTTCTCCATCTCTCAGGGTGTCGGCTGAGCCAGCCGACTATGAATGAACATACTGATGCCGAATTCTGTCGCCACCTCAGAAATTTCTGGAGGGCGATGGGAAGGGGCCGATCGGGCGTTCGGAAGCTCAAGGTCGCGTTGGTGATGGACCATCAGAAAGACGGAACTGAAGGTGACTTGGCCCTACGGTTGAGCCGGTCGGGGGACCGGTCTGACACTCCTTCACACTTCTGCTGGCGTGTCAGGTATTGACAAAACTCCACGCGATGGCTAGAGCACCGCCCGGTCCTCTGGTTTTGTCCTGTTCAGCCGCCTGGCTGCTGGGGCTCAGCGGGCAGGTGCGGTGGCCGCGGGAGAAGTCTTGGCGGGGTCGTCGCACCAAGGCCAGGTCGCACGCCAGTCCAGGCCGGCCGGTCAATGAATTGCTCGCGCTGGTCTCACCACGCCTTCGCCCCTCGGCCCGGCCGCGTCAACCCGAGGTTGGGAAAGACCCACTCGCTGTTGCATCTGTGCCGGCACGCGCCGGGCAGGGAACCGAACTGGTGCGACTTTCCCATATGCGTGTCTGGACATGATGACCAAAGTGTGCGCCGTCGAGATGCATCGCTGATGCAGAGCTGTGGAGGACGGATGGGCCGCAGGTATGGCCGGTCACGCTCCGGCCCAGATGAAAACCACTGGCCAGCCGAACGAGGGCACCTCGGTACGGAGTCCCTTGTCGGATGATCTCCGGGCCGAACTCACATGGCCTGGAGGGCCGGGCCATAGCCCTGCTGGCGCGCCAGCAGCCGGGTGAACCCGGCCGACGCAGAAGTCCCAGGTGGACTGCCGGCGTCTGCTTGTATCGAGCATTTGACACAAGATTCCGACCAGGGCATCTTGTACCCACCGTGTAGTACAAGATGATCTGGGGGATCTCCACGTGCTCAACAGCGTCCCGCTCCAGTCCCGGCTTCTCGACCACGCCGACCACTACGCCCGCTGGTCCGGCCTGGCCATCGGTATCGTGGCCGCGCAGCAGCTGGTCACGATGGAGAGCGGCGACATCACAACCCCCCTCGTGCTCGCCATCACTGCCTTCGGCCTGTGCGCGGTGGGAGGTGTCATGCTCGGCGACGCCCTGACCCTGCGTCCCCAGGAGGCGGTGCGCACCGCGAGTCTCGCCCCGCGTCTGGTCCGAGACCACATCCCGCCCCGCATGGCACCCCTGCTTCTCCTGCAGGCCGCCTCCCTCGTCGCTCTGCTGGTCATGGGCGCCGTCACGGCCTCCTCCGGCCCCGACCGGATAGGCGCAGCGGGGCGTGTCATCACCGTCACCTGCGAAGGAATGCGCACATCCCTCGGTCCCTGGCCCGGCCTGTACTACAGCGGCCCGATGTTCGCCGCCCTCGCCGTCGCAACCCCCGCCTGCATCTGGGCCCTGCGCCGCATCGCCTACGGACCGGGCGACTACCAGCAGCGCCGCGACCGCGCATGGGCGATCACGGGAGCCTGGGGCCTGCTGGTCTCGAGTCAGGTGCTACTCGTCGTACTGATGCTTCTCATCGCGCTCACGGAAAGGGCCTGCGCCGGTCTGCCGGGCGCCGTCACCATCGTGGCGATCTGTCCCCTGGGTCTGCTGAGCCTGTTCTCGTTCGGCTGGTCCCTGGTAACCGTGGTGGCACCACGGGCGGTTGACGACGAGGCAGTAGACGAGGGGACCTTCGACGATGAGTGAGCGCACCGTCCGCGTCGACACCACCAGCCAGGTGCCGCCTTACGAGCAGATCCGCGCCCAGCTGGCCGCCCTGATTCGCACCGGCCGGCTGACCGAGGGCGAGCGCCTGCCGACCGTGCGCCAGCTCGCTGCCGACCTCGATCTGGCGCCGGGCACCGTGGCCCGCGCCTACCGCGAGCTGGAGGCTGCCGAGCTGATCCGCACCCGCCGTGGCGCGGGCACGCGGGTGGCGGCGCTCCCGTCCGGGCCGTACGCGCACGACGCCCACCAACTCGGCACTCTGGCGCGGGACTTCACCTCCGCCGCCCGGGCGCTCGGCGCCGACACCGAGGACATCCTGACCGCCGTGCGCTACGCCCTGAACTCGGAGCCCGCCCCCGCTCCGTTCTCCGTGGACAGCGGAGCGGATGGCCCCAAGACCACCGAGGCGTCGGTGAAAGTCACAGGCGTGCGGAACAGACTTGGGCAGCAGACCTAGTCGACGGACGCCACGAGCGGCGGGGCAGGCTGCCTCAGTGCCACTCGAACTACCGCCTCCGAGCGGGACCTCGAAGGCAGGCGGGACGAATGCGCGCAGCTGTTGACCGCGGCGCGTGACAGCCCCCGAGGGACTCATGCTGAAGTTCCACTTCTCGGACGCCGGCATGGCCCGGATCCGGTTGGCTGGCGGCCCGGATCCGATGTGGGAGGTGCTGTGAGCCTGCGACTGCTCGGGGGAGTCGACCGGGCGGTCCTGCTCGGGCCGTGGAAGCGGCATGTGCGCGCCCGTCTGCCCGGTACCGTCCGGATTCTCTTCGAACTGGCCCCGCACGCGGCTACTTGGCCGACTTCCTTACGCGCGCTGGGCCGGGTGACCTGGACACGGGCATCGAGGCCGCCCGGGTCCACACGGCGTCTGCAACTGCGGCGGGACGTGACCGGGTTCTGGGAGGCTCGCCGCCCGGGGACGTGGACCAGGTTCTTCGCCGAGGGTGACACCGGAACACTGGGTCGCCTCGGCACGGCCCTGCGCGGGTGCTTCGGCCACGCCCTGCGCCCGTACTGGGCCCGGGTGGGCACCACGATGCGAGGCGGATCGCGCACTACGAGCGCGGGCCGTCCCCGACGGGGGCACCGAGGCGATGGTGGCTACCCTGCATCCGAGCCTGAGCTGGGAGCCCGGCGTGCCCACTATGGCTGGCTCACACTTAACCCTGGTATTTCCAGTGGGTTGACGGGGTCATCGACTGCCAGTCAACGTTTTTACGCGCGACCGGAATTCGAGCGGATCGCCCGGGATGCGAGGCCTGCCGCCCGTGTGGCGAGCAAAGGGGCCGCTGGGTGCTGGGGATCACCTGCGGCACGACATCCGCTGCCCGGAGCGGGGGGCGGGTGGAATGATGGCCATTCGACACGCGTCGCCCGTTCCACAGCCGCCCAGGCACGGCCGAGCCGTGAATTCACCGGGGAGTCCGCACCAACGTGGCGATTGAAAGGAGAACCCGGCAACAGCGTCCTGAATGCTGATCAGGTGCTGTCTTGGGTTTCGCTGGGGCGGCGGTAGGCGCCGTGCCACCAGATCTCTGCGAGTTCGCGGGCGAAGGCGGTGTCGCCGCTGCCGTCATCGACGCGGATTTGGTGGGCGATGGCTTGAGCGCCACCCCAGACGATGATCCGGCTGGCGCAGACGGCGTCGAGGTTGGCGGGGGTCAGGCCGGCGGCCTGGTCGGAGAGCAGGGATTGCAGGGCTGTCTCGTCGAAGCCTTCGAGGCCGGCGGTGTAGAAGTCATCCACCGTGGGGTCATAGGCGGCCGCCTCGCGGACTGCAGTGATCACGCTCTGGTGGGCCCGGTGGATCTTGATCACTTCTTCGAAGAACTGGGCGAGCGTGTCGGGGCCGGCGGACGGGTTCCACTGCTGTGCGAGTGCCAGCAGTGACTCCCGCAGGTCGTTGGTGAGCCGTACCAGGACATCGGACTTGCTCTGGAAGTGTGCGTAGAACGTGGCTCGGGAGATCCCGGCCTCCTCCAGGATTCGCTGGACGCTGATCTCGGAGAAGGCTTCGCCCGAATCGAGGAGCCGCTGAAGGGTGGACATGACCTGGGCCACGGTCGCGGCCGAGCGAGCGGCATGGTGGTCGGCCTGGCGTCGGGTCACGGGTCTCATCAGGAACCTTCTGGTGTGTCTTCGTTCTCGTACGATCCACGGCTCGTGGAGGAGCCCGGCCGACGGGAGCAGTCCGTCAGTACGGCGTCCATCACGGGCAGAGAGCACGCTCGCGATTTTGCTGCTGCCGGGGCATCTGCCCCGTCGTGCGCGGGGAGCAGTGGATCAACGCATTACGGGGAGAGCGTAGTCCCACAGTCGGTCGGCGGCGTCGGGGTCGACCGCCCACTTCGCCACGCCCGCCATGACTTCGGCGCCGCCCTCGACGACTTCGGATTCCTGGTTGTCCTCGAAGTACCGTCCGGTTACGCCCTCAAGAAGAGGCGACGCGGCCAGAAGTACGGTGGTGGCGGCGCCCTGAGCCGGGGTCTTGTAGTAGTCGGGAGTGATGAGATTGCCATCCGAGTCCATGGCGCCGAGGGACTGCAGGGTGGCCCTGTCGATGTGACGTGCCAGGTTGGTGTGGATCCATCCGGGCGCACAGGCGGTGGCGGTGATGCCGTCCGTCGCCCATCGACGGCTGATTCCGACGGCCAGCAGCACGTCAGCGGTTTTCGACTGTGCGTAGGCGACGAACGGGTCGTAGGGGTGCCGGTCGAACTGCGGGTCGTCGAAGTCGAACCCCGCGCGCAGCTGTGCACCGGAGCTGACCACGACGACGCGCGGGTTGCCGGCTTCTCTCAGAGCGGAGTGCAGGCCTACAGCCAGAGCGAAGTGGCCGAGGTAGTTGGTGGCGAGCTGCATCTCCCAGCCCTGTGCGTTGACTTGCCGGGTCGGGAGCATCATCACGCCGGCATTGGCGATGACGGCGTCGACCGGTCCGCTCCAGGCGTCGCAGAAGGCACGGACGGAATTCAGGTCGGCAAGGTCGAGCGCGACGGCCCGCGTTTCCGGGAATTCTTCGACCAGCGGCTTGGCGTCCTCGGGGTTCCGGGTGGCTATGGTCACCTGCGCTCCGGCACCTGCGAGCGCGCGCACCGTCTCGACGCCGAGACCGGAGGACCCTCCGGTGACGATCATCCGGCGTCCGCTCAGATCGACCCCATCGAGCACCTCCGCGGCTGTGGCGCGCTTCCCGAATGGAGTGGTTGTCAGCGTCATGGCTGTGTCCTGCCTTCAGAAGGTGGCTGCTTCTTGGGTGTTGGCGTCCGTCGAGCTGCTGCCGAGAGGTCACCGTGCGAGTAACCATACAGTGTGTTCAGACATGTTGACTGGCAGGTCATGCGACGTAGAGGGACATGGACAGTGACGGTCGCTGGGCCTGGGCGACCTCAGCGCGGCTCCGTGCATTGCTGGCGCGTGACGCGGTGGTGCCGTCGGCGCGAGGGCGTCGTGATGCGCCTCCCGTGCGCTTCCTAGGGTTTTCTGGATGGCCGGATGTCGGGGGCCAGCTGTAGGGCGCCGAGGTGATGACTGCGGGTGCGGACGGAATCCTGGTCGGGATCGCCGAAGTAGCCGAGCAGCCAGTGAGCCTGCACCGCGGTGGCCGCGCCCCACGTCCACTCCGCTGGGGCAGGGCAGGGCAGGGCAGGGCAGGGCAGGGCGGGACGGCGCAGGGCAGGGCGAAGGGCGCGAGGTCGGGCACGCGTGCCGGTGGGCTGCGTAGCGGAGAACGGGGCCGTTGCCCGCCATGTCCGCAGTCTTGTTCGTTGGGGGGAGTCTTACGGCGTAGCGCTGGGTGTGGTGTCGCTGTGCGCAGTCATCCTTGTGGCGAACGCCTGGACCCGCCACGTCATGCTGTTGCTGGCACGCGTCGGCTTCTCCGCTGGCGACTCGGTACGTTCCTCGGCTGGGCCTACCGGGGCGGACTGCTGCGCATCTCGGGAAACGCCTACCAGTTCCGCCACCGCGAGCTGCAGGACTGGCTCGCCAATCAGCTGAGGTGCGGCGGTGGAATTCCGGGCCTTTCGCTTACCGCCGCGCGCGGAGCCGGTCTTCTGCCGGGGCGAGGGCACCGCGGCGCCCTTGGCCTGCCGCAGGCGCGGCCGGCGCCTGGGTTACGCCGCCTGCTGCACGTTCAACTAACACCGTGTGGTCGTGCTGCACCGCGGCCAGCTGCTCTTGGAGGGACGCGATCTCCGCGCTGAGACGTTCCTGCTCTTTCACATTGCGTCGGAGGTCATTGGTCACCTGGGCGACATATGCCTGACCCTCCCACGGGTGGTGAACCAGCAGACAACAGCTGCACCGGCCGGCCGGCGGGCTGGCGCCTGCGTTGGATTCGCCGCCGGGGCATCGAGGTGACGGTGGTTCGTCCTGCCCACGCCCGGCGACCATCACTCCGGCCTGGACGGACGGTACTGACTGCGCATATTCACATAATGGAACAGAATGGTAGAAAAGTACGTCAAAACTGCGGAGGCGTGGCGATGCGCGGCAACGCCGAGAACGGTGAGGGCTCCGTTGAGGAATATGACGACGAGCACGGTGACGAACTCGACGCTGAGGACAGTGGCGAGTACGCCGATCCGGAGGCTTACGACGAGGAGGACGCAGCGGATGCGAGCCCTGACGTTTTCCTCGATGTTCCGATCCTTAAGGTCGACGAGATCGACCTGGACGTCGAGGACCTGCGGGCGCATGTCTCGCTGCAGGCGGAGGTGCTGGATCTGCTGAAACTGAATGTGGGCGCCGACGTCACGCTCGGGCGGGTGCATCTGGGCATCTCGGGCGTTGAGGCCCAAGCCCAGCTCAAGGTACGTCTTCATAACGTCGCAAAGATCATCGACCGAGTGCTCACCACGCTCGACCGCAACCCGGAGATCCTGCACGAGCTGGCGCGTGGAGTCGGGTCCGCCGTGGAGGATGTCGGCGGCGGAGCCCGTCAGGCCGTGGGGGAGGTGGGTACGGGTGCCGGAAGGGCCGTCCAGGAGGTCGGGCAGGGTGCGGGAACCGCCGTCCGGGACGTCGGTCAGGGCGCCGGAGCTGCCGTACAGGACGTGGGGCAGGGTGCCGGCGCGGCCGTCCAGGATGTGGGCCGGGGCGCCGGCTCCGTCGCGCAGGGTGTCGGTGAGGGAGCCGGGAGGGCCGTTCAGGACGTGGGCGCTGGTGCCGGGCACGCGGTGGAGGACGTAGGTCATGAGGCGAGCCGGACCGTCGGCAGCGCTGGCGAGGTGGCAAGCGGCGCCGCGGGGAGCGTGGCCGAACAGGTCGCGGGTGAGGCAGAAGCCGCAGGCGACGCGGCACGGGAAGGCGGCCACGCTGTTGCGGATACTGCGAAGACGGCGAACGAGACCGGGGAAGAGACTGAGTCAGCCGAGCCGCGTGCGGCGCGCAAGGACGCGGAGGGAGGGCGGGGCCGAGCCAGCACTCGCACGCGCCGGGTGCGCGGAGAGGACGGGAAGCTGCCACCAAGGTCCAGTCGCCCTCGTTCCACTAGGAAGCCTGAGGAGCCGCCCTGAACGCGAGGCGCGGGCGCCGGGAGCTCGGTGGGGGACATCTTGTTCCGGTCGACAGTCCACGCTGAACGGCTCCGCTTCACGCAGGGACCCAAGACAGCCGTCCGCTTTTCCGGCACCGGGAAGCGAGAGTCGACGAGTCGCAGCGATCGCACCCACCTACCGGATCCGGTCCTCCCCGGTCAGGAATATCAGGACGTCACCGTCGTCTATCGCCTTGCGACCGGGCTCACCACTGAGCCGGCACCCCTCCGGTCCCCCTGCTGACCGGCGGGCAACCGCACGACGTCGCCCAACTCCTGCCATTGCTCGATGCGATTCCGCCAGCCATGGCCGGATCGGCCGTCCTTGCCGTACACGCGCGCAGCGTGAGGCTCCAGCAGACATCCGCCGCGTGGACTGGGATCGTGCGAGGCCCTCGCGGGGTGGGGGGCGCGCAAGGTACTGGCGGCCCTTCAGTACCTGCTTGGCGCCCGCCAAAGGGTGTTGCAGAAGGCCGTGAGCAGGGCAACTTCCTTGTATGGCTGCGGTGTTATGCGCCGAGCAGGTGTGGGTGGAAGCGTTCACCGGGCTGTGGGTCGAGCAGTCGGACGGCTGCTGAAGGCGGTGCGGGAACGCGGCGGTGACGGCTGCGGATGGGGACGGCCGTGGCGGCTGCCGTTGGCTGAGCGGGTGCTGCTGGTGGGCGGTCTGCTACCGCACGAACCTCACCATGCGGCAGCTCGCGCCGTTGTTCGGTGTCTCGCGGGCAACGGTGTTTCGGGTGATCCAGCATCTTGGTCCGCTGCTCGCGCTCGAACCGGTCCGGGCTTCGCAGGACGGCATCGAGCGGTTGTGGATCGTGGATGGCACTCTCGTCCCGGTCCGTGACCGTAAGGTGGGCGCGTCCTCACGCAACTACCGGTTCTCGGCGAATGTGCAGGTCATCGTGGACGCGGATACGCGCCTGGTGGTGGCCGTGGCCTGCCCGGTGCCCGGTACCACGGCGGATGCGAAGGCCTGGCGGGACTCGGGCCTGGCCCAGCAGTGCCAGGGCGTCACGGTGCTCGGCGACGGCGCCTGCATCAGAACCGGGCTCGCCGTCCCGCACCGCTAACGGCCGGGACGGGCGCTGCTGAAGGGCGAGGAAGAAGACAATGCCGCGCACCGAAAGGTCCGCGCTCGTGTAGAGCATGTGATCGGCCGGCCGGAGAAGTACAAGATCCTTCGTGACTGCCGGCAGCGCGGTGACGGTCTCCACCAGGCCACCCCGACATGCTGGCTGCCCAACGCCGCGAGCGCGCCCCGCATCCGCAGCGAATAAGACATCCGCTGGGCGGACGGCCGGTCTTCACCGGGCCACCGCCTGACCGTCAGGGCGATCGGTCTAGGACAAGCGGTCGTCGAAGAGCCGAGTGACCGGCCACGCGCCGTCGGAGCTGTTGGAGACCACGGTGTGGGTGAGGGTGGATCGCGGGTCGTGCACGCTGCGGAAAGAGACACCGGCGTCATAACCCGCCAGGATCGCGACGTCGGTTGACCGGTGGAGCCAGAAGCCGAGACCGTAGCGCCTCGACTCCGCGGGCACGTCACTGTGTGGGAGCAGCATCCGCGTCACCCAACCCGGCGATACGATCTTCCCGGAGAACAGGGCGGGCCAGAACGAGCCGAAGTCCGCGACCGTGGAATAGATCCCGCCATCGCCACTGCCCCGTACCGGGAGGTGGAATACGTTGGTCCTGGAGATCCCGTCAAAGGGCAGGTAGCCGAGGGCGGTGCGTTCGGGCAGTTCATCGGAGCGAAGGAACTCAGTGTCGCGCATGCCCGCGGGCTCGCAGACCCGTGCGTGCACGAGTTCGGAGAAGGCCACGCCTGCGACCCTCTCGGCGATCAACGCGAGAACGACGTACCCGCTGTTGCAGTAGGAGAACCGCTCGCCAGGCGCGAACTTCGCAGGGTGGCCGTCGAGCACGGCCAGGTACTGCTCGGTAGTGGCGAGTTCGTGCACTGGCACCGGCAGCACGTAGTCCGTGATCTCCCGGTGGGCGTCTTCGTCGAAGTAGTCGCCGATTCCCGACCTGTGGGCCAGGAGGTGTTCAACGGTGACGCCGTCGTCGATGAGCGGAAGATCCTCGCCGAGCACCGAGCGGGCGGTTGTGGACAGCTGGAGCACGCCCTGCTCAATGAGGGTCACGACGGCGAGTGCGGTCAGCCCTTTCGTACCGCTGGCGATCGCGAACCGGGTGTCGACGGTATTGGGCGTCCTAGTGCCGCGATGGGCCAGCCCGTAGGCCTTGGCCAGTTCGATCTCGCCCCCGCGGTCCACCGAGACGACGCCGGCGAATCCTGTCTCGTGGGCGATCGAATCGACCGCGTTCTCCAGCGAGTACATGGGAACGAGATTACTGGTGGACCGGCCCCACACCGAGGCGATTCAGAGACGACGCCCGCGGTTCCAGCCACGCGCACGGCACCCAGAAGGCCACGGGCATGCGTTGGCGCGAACCTGAGCGGGTTGGCAGACACCACTGGGCCGAGAATGCCGCGTTCCCGGCACAGCCACCACCGCGAAATCGAAACGAACCAATTCCGTGAACCTTCCCGATCACGGCACTGACGAGTTCGCACGAAGACGCCAGAACCGGGGCCTCCTGAGCCGACGTCGATGATCAGGACGGCGCCAGCGCGATATGCCGAGATGACGAGCGGGGACCGCCGCTTGCCTACCGCCGAAAACCATGCCCAGTCTGTACCTCCGGTCGGAGCGAAGGACTATGACAGCGTCGTTGATGCTGTCGCTCGCCGGGGACGTGGGCGGCCGCCGGATCCTGGATGCAGGCTGCGGGTCCGGTCCCTTGTTTCGCTGCGCTGCGCGACCGGGCTGCGCTCGTCACCGACCTCGACTCCAGCGCTGGGATGGTGGAGTTGGCACAGCGGGCGACTGGGTGCCGACGCGGCCCTGCATGTGGCGGACCTGGGCGACGCGCTGCCGTTCGCCGACGGCGCGCTTGACGATGTTCACGCCTCGCTGGTGCTCCGCCACCTGGAAGACTGGGGGCCGACGCTGGCCGAGATGCGGCGCGTGCTCAGGCCCGGCGGCCGGCTGGTCCCATCGGTGCAGCACCCCCTTTGTCGACTACGCCATCCAGGATCCCCGGCCGGACTATCACGCGACCACCAACTACACCCAAAACTGGGCGGACCTGGTGGGGCAGAAGGCCCCGATGACCTTCTGGCGCAGGCCGCTGCACGCGATGACTGACGCCTTCACCGCGCACGGCTTCCGCTTGGCAGTCATCAGCGAGCCACAGCCCGATCCGGCCGCCCGCGAGCTCTACCCCGACGACTTCCACGGCCTCTCGACCAAGATGTGCTTCCTCTTCTTCATTCTGGAGGTACCCCTGGCTACCGGATCGGCCGGTTAACGACCACTTGCGGTCAGCCCCATGGCACGTGCTCCACCGGGGCCGACCACAGGCCATTACGCCCAGCAGCCGTCAGAGGGCGGGCTCGTACGTCACCGTTTCCGAGGGGCAGTCGGCCGCCGCGCCTTCCAGGGCTGCGAGCTCGACGTCGTCGACTGCCATCTCCCAGCGGAGCTTGGTGTCCACCCACTCGCCGACATACCGGCAGTGCACGTCGGCGGCGGGCGGCAGCCACTGCGCGGGGTCCTGGTCGGCCTTGCTGGGGTTGGAGCGTGCGGTGACGGCGACGAGCGAGGACTCGGCGCCCTGGTCGTTGGCGTACGCCTCGCGGCGCGGTGGGGTCCAGGCCGATGCGCCGCTATCCGCGGGCCGCCCGGTTCCTCAGAATCTCGCGGCGAACTGACCACGAAGAACGTTCAGCGGACGGTCAGGGGCAGGGCGCGAGGGACGACCGAGCACGGGGCGACAAACGGCGCTCGGAGGGCGCATGAGCAACACGCCTCACGCCCAGGCCTCCGCCGATCGAGGGCTGAGGATCTGGTGTCAACTTCGGTTCCCGACACGGCACTTGCGGTCCGCTGAACGGTCACGTCGCGCCGTTGTCCGGTCGTCGAAGGTCAGTCCCGAAGAGCTTCTCCTCTCGTGAGGGCGGCGTGCCTACGGTCCGGACACCGAGGCGGGCTGGCCGGCAGTGGCCCGCGCGGTCCAATGCACACAATGGGAGGCGCTGTGGCGAGTGTGGAAGTGTCGTTGAAGGAGATGATGGCCGGGGTCGAGGGAGCCCTGGGAGCCGCTGTGGTCGACTACACCAGCGGAATGGCCCTGGGCACGCTCGGTGGGGGCAAGGACCTGGACCTGAACGTTGCCGCGGCCGGCAACACGGATGTCATCCGGGCCAAGGTCCGCACCATGGAGCAGCTGGGCCTCAAGGGCCGGATCGAGGACATCCTGATCACGCTGGACCGCCAGTACCACGTGATCCGCCTGGTGACCGGTCGTACGGGCAACGGACTGTTCCTGTACCTCGTCCTCGACAAGGCCAATTCGAATCTGGCGATGGCCCGCCACCAACTCAAGCGCGTGGAGGAGGAGATCGAGATCTAGCCCGCCTGAGGACGCCGGTGGCCACGTCTGCCCATCATGTGAAGACTTCTTCAAGTCACCACATCAGCATGGTGCCAATGTGCGTTCCTGCCGAGTCCGGGACGTGAAGGATCGACATCCGAAAGCGGTCCGCGGCGCGGCGGTGTCCTTCGACACCGCCGCATCGCGGCGATCGCAATCCCACTCACCCGAGCAGGAGCGAGCATCCATGCAGGCCCCCCTCTACCAGGTCAAGGCGGAGTTCTTCCGCATGCTCGGCCACCCCGTACGCATCCGGGTGCTGGAACTCCTCCAGCACGGTCCGGTGTCCGTGCGGGACCTGCTGGCCGACATCGAGATAGAGCCCTCCAGCCTGTCGCAACAACTGGCCGTCCTGCGTCGCTCCGGCATCGTCGTGTCCATGCGGGAAGGATCCACCGTCCGCTACGCGCTCGCCGGAGGAGACGTCGCTGAACTCCTGCGCGCCGCCCGCCGGATCCTCACCGAACTCCTCGCCGGCCAGAACCAGCTCCTGACCGAGCTCCAGCAGGCCGACGCCCCGGCCGCCCTGCACACCACCAGGTGACAGCGGCACCGCATCGGCCGGATGCCCTCACGTTCCCCCCAATTCGCCATTCGGAAATGAGGAACTCGTGGTCCTCTCCTGGGCTCGTGACTCAGCCTTGGGGGCCCGTCAGAGTGTGCGCGGAGAGCCGTCACCTCGTTGTGCACAGGGTCCGCCCACGGGGTTGTATCGGCCCTGCAGTACTCAGGCTGGTGGGGTGGTGTTGCACTCGCGCACCTGTCGGGCTTCGACCTGAAGCCGGTGCCGACCCTTCCCACCGGCTTCGGGCACCGACCGGAGCCCTTGGTCGAGGCTCGGGGGCGCAGCTGGTGGAGCGACGGTCCTTACTGCGTGCCATCAGGAGTCGCTGTCACCGGGGAACGACGGCACCTCCGGCGGAGAACTGCCGCCCTTGTCCTGAGCCGGTCGACGTCGTCGAAGGCGCAAGTCGCGAGGTCCGCACGACCGGTGGCCTCTGCCGGCAAGGGTGAAGTCCTCGAATGCCCCGAGAATCACCCTCGTGGCCCTGGCCGCGGGGCCTGCACGGGGCTAGGCATAGGGACATGAACAATGACAATGCCGCGCCAGATGCTGTGAAGGCGAAACACCGCGCGATGTGGGCGATGGGCGACTATCCCGCTGTGGTGTCGGACGTGGTTCATGGCCTGGGTGACGAGCTGGTGCGGGCGAGCGACGTTCGCTCGGGCGAACGCGTCCTCGACGTCGCGGCCGGCTCCGGGAACGCGTCCATCCCTGCAGCACTTCTCGGCGCGGACGTCGTTGCCTCCGACCTCACGCCCGAGCTCCTGGAAGTCGGTCGCCGCCTCGCCGAGGCTCGCGGAGCGCGGATGGACTGGCGGGTCGCGGACGCGGAGGCGCTGCCCTTCGCGGACGGAGAGTTCGACACGGTGATGTCCTGCGTCGGTGTCATGTTCGCCCCGCACCACCAGCGAACGGCCGACGAACTGGTCCGCGTCTGCAGGCCGGGCGGCAAGATCGGCCTGATCAACTGGACCCCGCAAGGGTTCATCGGGCAAATGTTCGCCGCAATGCGCCCGTATGCCCCTGCGCCTCCGCCGGGCGCACAGCCGCCGCCGCTGTGGGGCGACCCGGACCACGTGCGCTCCCTCCTGGGGAATCGCGTGACGGACGTCGATGCCCGCCGGCAGCCGCTGCGTGTCGACCGGTTCGTACAGCCCGAAGAGTTCCGGGAGTTCTTCAAGACCAGCTACGGGCCGACCATTGCCACCTATCGCTTCATCGCGGAAGACCCGGATCGTGTGGCCGCCCTCGACGCCGCCCTCGACGGCCTGGCCGCGCAACACCTGGCGGATGGCACCATGGACTGGGAATACCTCCTGGTCACAGCCCGCCGCTCAGAGACCTAGGTATGACTCCGTCCCCGCCTGTCGCTCACTGGGCCGCTCACACAGGGTTCACAGGCCCGCGACCTTGCCGCTCGCGGAGATCTCGTAGACCAGGGTGACGGTGCCGTGTCCGCCGGGCGCCAGGCGGAGGTCCCAGCGAGCGATGCCGTCGGCGTCGACCTCGTCGGGCTCCGGTGCACAGGCCTCCTTGCGCAGGCGTACCTCGACCGCCGAGACCTCGGAGACGGGAATGCGCTCCCGAAGCGCGACGATCTGCTCACCGCGTTCTCCGGGAGCCGAGAAGCGGGACACATGCAGGCGGACCGTGTGGGTGATCACGGTTCGCTGCGTCAACGTCGCGGTGTCGTGGGACTTCTCGGTGTGCCGGATCACCCGGTAGTCGTCGTGGCTGCCGTAGGCCAGCTCGACCGGAGCGCCCGGCGCGGTGAAGCTCAGCGTGCCACGGCCGGTGAAGCCGCTGCCGCGCATCAGGTCCACGGGCCCGGCCAGCAGCGAGTGGCCAGAGGTGTTGTCGAACCGCACAACCTGCGTGACCAGTGGGGACAGCTCGGGCGAGGAGGAGTACTCGCTGCTCGCCACGGCGGTGACGGCGGTGAGCGGCACCCGGTGGGCGCGGCCGTCCGCAGGGACGGAAACGGCAGCAGGCGAGTGCAGCACACGTGTCTGGCCGCCGTCGTCCACCCCAGGCAGGCCGAGCACCGGGACCGGACCCAGCTCCGCGATCTCCTCCTCCCGCAGTTCCACATCGACTGTGCGGCGTTCCGCGGCGGAGCGGTCCTTGAGGGTGAGACGGTCCTCGGTCAGCCGCGGAGGGTCGGTGGTCAGCGCCGAGCGGGCCGTCGACAAGGTGAGCCGTACGTCCGACCAGTCCTCGCCGGTGCGCTGCCAGACCATCGCGTCGGTCTCCAACGTCACCGAGTCCCCGTCCAGTACGGCCCGGTAGACGGGGCGCCACAATGCGCACGAGGTGAGATGGGTCAGCCGCAGCCGGACCTGCTCGGCGACCTCGGTCCGTACGGTCAGCTCGACATGGCCGATCAGCTCGGCGGGTCGCTCCTCAGCGAGGTGGATGGCCTGCCGGGCCTGCACCAGCTCGCCGGCGGCGTCCGTCAACCGTGCTTGCGCGGCGCGGAGTTGCTCGCCGTACGCATCGCGCTCGGCGTCGATCCGGTCCAGCTCGCGGGTCCAGCGGACCTCGTCCGTCTCGCCGTGACCCGTTCCTTCGGCGATGTCCCGCAGCAGATCGGTGGCGAGGCGGCCGAGGAGGTCGAGACGGGTGCGCAGCCGGTCACATGTGTGGCCGACGGTGACCTGTTCCTCTTCGAGGACGCGGATCCGCGTCTGCAGGGCGGAATCGTCGGCGGCGGGCAGCGGCCCGCGAGGTGCCCAGGTGCGGACGATCCGTACGTCGAGGACGGTCGCGGAATGCTCGCCCGTCAGTTCCGCGTGGAGGGTGCGGTCGACCGCGAGTGCGCTGATCGGCCCGAGGCGCAGCCGCTGGACGCCGGCGCGCAGGTCGAGTTCGGCGGTCCGCTCGATGTGGGCGCGGTCTTCCAGGCAGGTGACCGCGGTGACAGGCAGGGGGATCGGCGGGGTGTCCGTGGGCATGGTGTCAGCTCCTGCGGCTGCCGCCGACCAGGGCCTTGGCGGCCGGGACGCGGATGTCGTAGCCCCCGTCGAGTGCGGCGCTGCCGCCGGCGGGTAGGTCCACTCGCCAGACGCGGGTGCCTGGGGCATGTCGGTCGGGTCCGCCGTCCTGCTCGGGCGTTGTCCAGTCGGCGTGTTCCTCGATCCGCACGTCCGGTTCGGAGGTGACCGGAACCTGTTCGTGGACCTCGACGGTGACGGCCTGGGCGAGCCGGTTCGAGAGCTCCACATGGACGTGGTGGGCGAGCAGGGTGGTGTTGTTGCGCAGCCCCGACGTCGACTCGCGCAGGTTCGTGCGGCGGGTGACCCGGATGCCCTCGGCGGGTCCCAGCCCCATCCGGCGGACGCCGCCGGGGGCGAGCGTGGGCAGGGCGGCGGTCGTCAGGAAGTCGTCGTCGCTGGTGACCTCCACCGGCCCGGCGAGCAGCGCCTGGTCGGTGGCGTTGGAGAGCACGAGGGTGGCGTAGACCGTCTGCTCCACCGAGGGCACACAGAGGTACTCGGTGCGCAGACCGACGGGAATCTCCTTCATGGTGACGGTGTGCCAGGCGCCGTCGGAAGGGATGTCGGCGCGGGCGACGGCGTCGTAGCGGTGGTCGAAGGAGCCCGCCGACTCGCGGGGCCGCACGGCATGGCCGGGCAACGGCAGCGCGGCCACCGCGTCGGCGCGACGGCGGTCCTCGTCCGCCACCGGGTCGTGGGGCACGCGGGGGAAGAGCCTGCCCCTGCGGCCGTCGGGCTCGTCGGGGCCTGACAGCGCGAGCGCGGAGTAGTCGAGCTCTGCATCGCTCGGCCGTGGCGGACCGGCCGCCGCAGGCGCTGACGGCGGGGGAGGGAGAGGGGGAGGGGCCATGGCGGGAGGAGCAGCGACCCGGCCGGCGGGCCCGGACCCGGCACTCGGTCGTCCCGACCGCGCCGGCGGTGCCGGGCGGGGCACGGCTGTGTCGAAGACCGCCGACGGAGCACCGGCGAGACCGGACGGCTCAGGCAGCGCGGCGGGCGGCATGCCGTACCCCTGCGGTGCGGGCGGCGGCGGTGGCGGTACGGCGCTGAAGGCTGCTGCAGGAGCGCTGCCGACGCCGGTCGACTCGGGGCTCGGCATGCCGTACCCCTGCGGTGCCGGCGGCAATGGGGGGACGGGGCCGGGCGCAGGCGCGACCACAGGGACTGGTACGACGGCCGGAGCGGGACGGGGGCCCGCCGCGTCGTAGCCGGAGAAGAGGTCGGAGAGCCCCGCAGGGGGCTCGCGCCAGCCGGAGGGCGCGGGGGCGGGCTGCCGGCGTCCGACCCGGATCGACCGCAGCCTCGGCAGATCGGTGCGGCGCCGCAGATCCGCGGTGGCGAGGGCGATGCGCACCCCGTTCCAGTCCTCTCCGGTGCGCTGGGCGACCGAAGCACGCAACACCAGAGTGCCGTCGACGTCGCCCTGACGGTGAGTGAGACGGTAGGCCGGTACCCAGACGGCCCCCGGCACACCGTACTCAAGCTCCACTTCCACGGTCCCGGTCCCGGTCCCGTCGAGCGTCAGGACCGCGACAACGGTGGTCGCGACATGCTCGGACGGCACGTCGGTCGAGGCACGCATCCAGCGGTCGGTGGCAAGCGAGAACTCGTGCTGGACTCGGCGGAGCTCCTCCTCCAGCTCGAAGAGCCGGTCCTGGAGCCCTCGCAGCCGTTCGTCGACGAACTCGGCGAGCCGCAGCCAGGCATCGGCGGCCGTGCGGCGGGGCGGGTCCTCGCGCTTTCGGGCCGGCGGAACCGGACGGAGCGCCGCGACCTCCGCGATCAGGCTCACCTGCCGGTCACGCCGCCCCTGCGCCGAGGCACACACGTCGCGTAGCCTCTCCATCTCCTGCCGCAGGCTGTCGACCGTGTCGGTGCCGGACGGTTCGGCATCGATCTCCACCCGCACCTCGGTGACGCGCACGCCGCGATCGCCCACGACTTTCGCCCGCAGTGAGCCGGCGTCCAGCGACCGGGGCAGTCCCGTCACCCGCACCCGGCCGTCCGCCGGGACGCTTCCCCTGGCCACCCGGGTGCACAGCGCACCCTGCGCGTACACCACAACCGCGTCGAGCGACGACGCCCACCCCGGTGCAGCTTCAGATTTCATTCACTCCGCCCCCCTGCGTCCTGCCGACCGAAGCCTACGCCCAGGCCATGCCGTGTTCTGGCGCTTCCTCTCGGGCCGCCTCGGCCCTCGAGCGGAACCCGACTTCCCCGCCGTCGGTGGCAAACACCGACGAGACGTCGGCGGAGCCGTGCGACGCATGGGCTCACCCACCGCAGCGCCTGATGATGCGACAGGTGCGAAAGAGACCGACGGGGGTACCCGGCGCCTCATGGCTGCACAGAGCGAGTCCCTGGAGTCCTGGCCGGTCGCACGGCAGTTGCGTCGGATGCGTGCGTTGTACGCCGCGGGCGTGCTGCTGTGGGCGGTGTCGAGCATCGTGACGGTGTGGTCGTCCCCCGGCAGCGGGCCCATGTGGACGTCATTGCTGCTGCTGGTGGTCTTCACCGGCCTGTTGGCGCTGTCCAGCTGGTGGCTGCGGCGCATGGGGCCGGCCGCGGGAGCGGGACCCAAGGACCGAGCGGCTGCACATGCAGCCACCACCGCGCGCCACGCACGCGTCTGACAACTGCCTGGCGTGCGGGCCGCCGGGGTCGGTCGGCGCTCCGCAGCAGGTCCCGGGAAGGGCACGCTCCTGCTGCCCTACCGGAGGACCAATCCTGCGGATCACCCTGAGTTTTAGCCCCACCGAGGCCGGCCGTCCTTGCCCATGAAGAACTACGCGGGTCGCCCGTCAACGGCGGTCGCGGTGGCGCCCACCGGGGAGCAGGGCTGGCCGAACTGGATCCCGGCCGTCCCGGTGCCGCCGCCCGCGCTGCGCACGTTCCACCAGCGTGCGGCCTGCCCCACCCCCTACAGCCTCGCAGTGGCCACCGGACACGCCGTCAGCGCCGACGACATCCGCAAAATCCTCCACGGCGAGATGCGCGGCACCTGGGAGCAAGTCGTCGCACTCATCAGAGCCCTCGACGGCGAACCGTCGATCTTCCAGCCGCACTGGGACGAAGCACAGCAGCACACACCCGCCCCTCGGCCACGGACCACCGAAACGACCACCCATCGCCTCAACCGGATCCTGACCACCTTCGGCGACACCCACCATGACGCCCGCACCCTCAACTCCCCACTCGGCCTCACCGTCCGACGCCGCGCTCTACGACGCCGCATCGCCCAAGCAGCCGTGAACCGCTCGCCCACGTAGTAGGGAGCACCATGGCTGCCACCGTCGGCTGCACCGGCGGCAGTGAGATCCAGCAACGCGCCTTCCTGCTGCAGGAGGGGGCGGGTGGCCGGAGGTCTACTACCACCGCGTGATGCTGGATGCGGTCCGCTACGTGGTCGACAACGGCGTCAAGTGGGCGGCTGGTCACCGAAGCCGCCCGAACCTGGAGCCGATACGCACGTGCAGCCCGATGCCGCGCTCGCGCAGCTCGGCGCCGAGGGTCTCCAGGGCAGCACGGAGCGGGAGAGCCGGTCGTGCCGGGTCACCTTCAACGTGTCAGCCTCATGCAGCAGCTGCATGACGAGATCGAGCTTCGGGCGGGACGCTCCGGGTCCTGGGCGAGCGTGTGGGTGAGGATCTGGTCGGCCTGGTCGAGCGCGTCCTGCGCCTGGCGGACGGTCCGCAGACGTCCTTGAGGGCGCACGTCGCGGTGGTGCACCGTACGGTCAGCCGGGCGACGGCCTGCTCCCGGTCTTGCTCCGGCGTGCCGTTACGGGCACGGAGGGTTCATATGACGGCGGCCGCCGTGGCGGTGAGCACCACGGCGGCCGCAATCAGGGTGGGATGGTCATGGTGTGCACCTCGTGGTGGGGTGGCGGGGGTTCGGTGTCATGGGCTGCCCCGGTCGGTGTCGGTGTCGGAGTGGTCGATGGCCGCCCGGTCGGGCGCGGCCTGCACCGCGGTCGGCAGGTCCGGCCAGGTGGTGAACGCCGGCGCGGTACGGTCCTCGACCGACCGGAGTGCGGCCTGGTGCTGCGGGGATCCCGGGTACACGCCGTCCAGAGCCGTGTCCTTGTAGCGGCGCCAGGCCCATGCGGCGGCCGCGTACGTAGCGCCGACAGCGGCCGCGATCGGGTAGATCAGTGCAAGGTTGGCCATGGCGGGGCCTCCTGTCGATGTGGTGGGGCCTCGCTGTTCGAGGCCGTTCGCTGGTGAGCCCCGCCTGCTCGTGCTCGAAGTCGCGCTCCTGGTCCTCCACGTGAGGGTCCGGGACGAGGCGCCACTGAGGTGCTCGTAGGCGAAGCGGTCAGTCGCTCGTGCCAATCGCCGTACTGCGGGCGAGCCCGCTTCCCGCATTGAGTGACGGTGGGGTGGTGATCCATTGCGACGCATGCAGCGCCGCCGGACGGGGTCTCGACCGCAGCGTCTGCGTTGAGGTGCGGCTTGTAGGCGACGGAGTTCCGCACGGTGCCAATGCGTAGGCTCCTGTTGAACCGCAGGTCCGCTCGGACGAGATGCTCTTGGTCATCGGGCCTGCTGCACTCAGTGAGTGACGTGGACAGCGCGACGGGAGAACCGCCGGCTTGTTCCCTCGAATCGGCCAATGCCTCTCGCCTTGACATTCGGCATCTGGCACGAATGGAACATCGGCGCCAGGGTCAAACGATCTCTGATCGTGTATGACCCGTGGGAGCGTCGGGCTCACTCATCTAGGCCTCTTGGGCTGGGTGGGCGGTGTATGTGGCATCGTCGGATAGCCGGAAGGGAACGCCGGTGAGCTTCTCAGACAGCTTCCACAGCCGGCGGGCGGTGGCGGTGTCATGGATGGCGCGCTCCTGATTGCGCAGGACGGGCTCGCCGCGTAGCTGCAGCGGCCCGTCGGGCACGACATAGGCTCCGCCCGGCAGGTCGGGGACGGTCGCGGCGTACAGGGAGGTCTTGGCGCCTTCGGGGGTTGGGCGGAAGGCGGCGCGCACCAGCAGCCGGATCAACGCTCCATAGAGCCGACCGCGGTTGCCGTTGGCGCCGCCGGTGAGAACGTTGGTGCGGGTGAGTCCGGGGGCGACGGCCACGCTGCGCAGCTTCAGGCCGGCCGCGTCGGCGCGGCGTTGCAGTTCGGTGGCGAAGTAGAGGTTGGCGCGCTTGGACTGCAGGTAGGCGAACATGGCGCGATAGCGGCGTTCGGCGTTGAGGTTGTCCGGGTCGTAGCGGGCGAACCGCTGGCCTTCGCTGCTGACGGTGACTACCCGCGGGTCGGGTGAGGCCAGCAGATGGGACAGCATCAGCCCGGTCAGGGCGAAGGTGCCCAGGTGGTTGATCCCGAACTGCGACTCGAAGCCATCGGCGGTCCGGGCAAACGGCACCATCGCCACGCCGGCGTTGTTGACCAGCAGATCGAGCCGGTCATGGTCCCAGCCGTCGGCGAAGGCGCGTATGGAGGCAAGGCTGGCCAGGTCGAGGGGGCGCGCTTCGGCATGGGCGCCTGGTGCCTGGGCGAGCAGCCGGTCAAGGGCCGCCTGCCCCCGTTGGGGACTGCGGCAGGCCAGCACGACGTGGGCGCCCCGGCGGGCGAGCGCCTCTGCTGTGACCTGGCCGATGCCGCTGTTGGCGCCGGTCACCACCGCCAGGCGGCCGGATTGGTCGGGGATGGAGTCGAGGGTCCAGTTATGGGAGGCGCTGGGCATGGCTTTCCTTCTCGGCTCATTGGTTGAGGTGTCCGCTACGCAGCTGGACGGGACCCGCCTCACTGCAACTTCTAGTTGCGATAGGCTGGAGCCTGACACGCGATCGACCACTAGCGCAACTAGGAGTTGCAATGGAGTTGGGGTCCTCCGGTCCTGCCCGCCCAGTCGGACGCGGCCGCAAGGCGCAGGCGGCGGTGCGGGCGGCTACCCTCGCCGAGTTGCTGGACCGGGGATATGCCGAGCTGACCGTCGAGGGCGTGGCTCAGCGGGCCGGGGTGCACAAGACGACGGTCTACCGGCGCTGGAAGGATCGCGAGAGCCTGGTCGTGGACGCGCTTTCCGAGCACTTCGCCACCGACATCCCAACCCCGGACACCGGCGCCATCGAGACCGACCTGCGGGCGCTCGCGCGGGCGCTCGCGCAGAGCATGACGGGCCCGGTGGGCAGGGCGGTGCACTCCGCGATGTACTCCGACGCAGGTCGGCTGCCGGAAATCGCCGAGGCGCGGCAGCGGGTCTTCGCCGACCGGTTCCGGCGCGCCGGGCCCGTGGTCACACGCGCCATCGAGCGAGGCGAACTCCCGGCGGAGACCGATCCGGTCGAGTTGCTCAAAACGCTGGCCGCACCGATCTACTTCCGGTTGTTGGTCAGTGCTGATCCGATCGGGGAGGGCACCGCCGACCAGGCCGTGCGGATCACGCTCGCCGCCGCCCGTGCCGGCGCCCTGGCACAGGGCTCCGCCGTAGCCGCCAAGGCGGCCGAAGCGGACGAAGGTCGGGCATGAAAGGGCAGTGTGTTCGCCCCACGCGTACAGTGCCGCCGAAAGGCCGTCCAGACCGGTAGGCACGCACAGGCCAACGGGCGCCCTTTCCGTGGACTTACTCCTTGCCGATCCGGTCCTGATGATCCGTGGAGGTCGGCGCAAGGTGACACTTCGTGATGCATGCTCTGTGTCGGCAGCTTCGGGGAGGGCATGTCCATGCAGCACAGCTGTGGGATTACGCGAGCAGTCAGGCGAGGAGCGGCCGTTGTCGTTGCGGCTGTCCTGATGAGTGGTTGTTCGTCCGACGATCCAGCGCAGGCCAAGGAGTGGCAACGGGATTACTGCACCAAGCTGGGGTCCTGGCAAGATTCGGCGCACGCCACAACAACCAGCGAAGCAGACGCCGATACCAGTGACGGGCAGAGTGTCCAGTCGCCCGAGCTCGATAACACCGAATCGGCAGGGCAAGCGGTCATCGAGGCCTCAAGGAGGCTTGACCGGGCAGACCTGGAACACGGTGGCGCCCACATCCTCGATGACACCGTCAACGCGGTTGGCGGCGACGTTGGGGCTGAGGGGCGTGCAGTGTCCTACTGCGATAGCTCAGGCTTCGAGACCCTGGTCAGTTCGGCTGGCTAATGCTGTGAGCGCATAGGTCCGCCGGGTCTCGTTCAGGCTGCTTGGAGGGGGGCTTCCGCCCCAGCGGATGCCCTTCTCGCTGCGGATGTGGGCGCGTTCCTTGCGTTCGGCGGCCAGGACATCGCGGTGGCGGGCGTTGGCGTTGCGCCAGCCCAGGTAGGCCTGCAGGGCCTGAGTCTGAACCGGGTGGTCGTCGGGATGTGCCTGGTAGGGCGAATTTATCAAGCATGCAGCCTGAGCAGACTGGCCCCCACGGCGGGCGCACGGCGGCCTCTGAGCGGATGGGTCGGAGGCGGACCGGGCGGCGTTGGCGACCTGAGCGCCCGGGGCTCGGCTGTCGTGCGCCGGCGGCCTGTGGCCGCAAGTTCCTCTCCCGGGGACGCGCTGACTGATCTTGGCCCGGCAGAGCTGCCGAGAGTGCCCGCTGCCGAGTGCGCATGGTGTGGAATGTCGGCTTCTGCGTGGATCGATGTCATGGTGGGGGTGTGCATTCGGCATGAGGGGGTGCTATGTCGGTGGGAATGCGTTGGGTGATGGTTGTGTCTGCTGCCGTCGTGACCTTTGTCGGCGTGTTGTGGCTGGCGGGTACGTCGCTCTTCGGCTGGCTGCCCAGAACAGGAACCGATCACTGGACGGTGGCCACGGCGTTCGCCACTGCAGCGGCCGGCGCGGTCTGCGCTGCGGGCGCGGCATGGATCGGCAGGAGCCCCAGCGGTCAGCCGTCGGCGGCTGTCGGAAGTGTCGTGCAGAACGCCCGCGTCCATGGCCGGGGACAGGTGACCCAAGTGGGTGGTGACCAATGGGTGCCCTTGCAGGGGGAGACTCCCACACCGCCTCGCTATGTACGCCAGGATGCGTCCGTCAGCGACAGCGGCAGCATCATTCAGATCGGTGGCGACGTCCATCTGCCGCCTGGGCAGAGCGGCTGAGGCGACGCCTCAGCGCCTTGTGGTGCAGGGGTATGGGGGCATGTCACTTTTCCAACTGGCCCCGGAAAGCCGCCTCCGCGGCCGTCCGGTTGACGAGGGCCCGGGTGGCTTCGGTCAGATCGCCGCATATCGCATGCAGGCGTGCGGCCTCGGTGAACGCGTCCATGGCCTGGGCGTAGTGCTGTTGTGCCGTCAGCGCGAGACCGAGGTTGTTGAGTGCGCTGCCTTGTCCTGACAGGTCGCCCAGGCGCCGGTAGGCGGTATGCGCACGCTGATGGAGGGCGATGGCTTCGCGGTGGTGTCCCGCCGTCTGTTGCGCAACTCCCAGATTGTTCTGCGCGTTCGCCCGCGCCTTTGGGTCCGAGACGGTCACCGCTTGCTTCAAAACCTTGATGGCGGCTGCATGTTGTGACGTGCGCAGCAGGGCCACCCCGAGACTGTTCAGTGCTTCGAGCTTGTTCGTGGTCATGGTCGGGCCCGCTGTGTCGGCGGCACTCACGGCTTGCCGGTAGGCGTCGACTGCAGCGGAAAAGCGCTGTTGCTGGTCCAGACAGCAGCCGATCGCCATCCATTGCTGGTGAACATCTTCTTGATCGCCGAGCGAGGTGGCCACCTCGACGGCTTGCTTCCTGACTTCGATCGCCTCGTCGTACCGCTGTTGCTGTTGCAGTGCTGTGCTCAACATGTGAAGTGAAACCTGTTGGCCGGCAGGATCGCCTGCCCTGACGAAGGCGTGTGCGGCCCGCGCGTACGTGTCGATCGTGTCGTCGACGCGGTTCAGTGCTTCCAGGGCGAGAGAGAGGTTGACCAGGGTTCGGGCCTCCTCGGCATGGTCGTTGCAGGCGGCATGGGCGGCGACCGCTCGCTCGTCGGCCTCCACGGCCTCGGGGATGCGTCCGACCTGAGCCAGTAGGAAACCTCTCAAGGTCAGTGCGATGCCCTCGCCGTGGCGGTCGGCGCATGAGGTGCTGCGATCGGCGGCAGCGGCGAGCGTTTCGATCGCCTTGTCGGTCTGTCCCGCTCCGTCAAGGGCGATGGCGAGCCGGTGCAGGGCCCGACCTTCCGTAGCGGGCAAGTTGTGGCCTTGCGACTTCTCTACGGCCTCGGAGGCGCGAGCGATCGCCTCGGCGTGCTGACCTGCTGCGGTCAGGGCTCTGGAGAGATTGCTGAGAACCGTGCTTTCGAGGTCAGGTTCGTCGAGTGCGGTGATGATCTCCACGGCGCGTGTGAAGAGGGTGATGGCCTGCTGTATTTGTCCTGCTTCGCACAGGCTGTTGGCAAAGTTTTGCAGACTGACGACGTGGCTGACGTGATCGCCGTAGTCCGCGAGGAACGCACCGGCCCGCGTGTACAGTTCGGCGGCTTCGGCCAACTGCCCGAGCTGGGCCAGCACGCTGCCCAGGGTGTCCATCGCCCGGGCCTCGCCGTAGTGATCGCCGGCTGCTGAGCGGACCGCGACGGCACGTCGCAGCACATCGGCGGCCTCCGTGTGCAGGCCCGCCATTTCAAGGACACGGCCCAGATTGGTCAGTGCCCTGCCTTCGGACGCCAAGTCGCCTGCGGTCGACGCCAGATCTGCGGCACGGCGGTAGGCGTCTGCGGCCTCGGCGAACCGTCGGGCTCCGAGTAAAGCGTTGCCGAGGTTGTTGAGGATCGTCGCCCGTTCCAGCCTGCCGCTCGTGAGCGTAGCCGCCTGCCCATGGAGATCAACGGCTTCGTCCGAGCGGCCCAGTCCGTGCAGTGCGCTGCCGAGCGAATCGAGCACTATGGCCTGGGCGACTCCTCCCGCCGCGCGAGCGAGAGGCACAATGGGCTCCAGCACACGGACCGCATCACCGAAGTGACGCTGCGTCAGAAGATACTCCCGCAAGGCCATTGCCAGCCATACAGCGTCGAGCCGCCGATCGTCGGGGTGGATCACGCCGAGGATCGCCACCAGATTGAGGTGTTCGGCATCCAGCCACGCTAGTGCCGCAACGCGTCCCGAGAAACGTGTGGGCGCATCCGCGTCCGTGTCCGCATCGGCGTTGCCAAGGGTGCGCAGAAAGGAGTCCGCGTCCTCGGCGTAGTCGGTGTAGTGGCGCACAAGCCGACCGAAGGCGTCGGCCCGCTCATCGACCTCGTCCAGGCACGTCAGGCCCATGACGTACGCCCGCACCAAGTCGTGCATGCGCCATCGGCTACTGCCCACCGGTTCTTCGGCGAGCAGGTTGCCCGCTGCCAGAGCGGCCAGGTGAGCGCGGGCTTCACGCTCGCCCACCTGGGTCAAGGCGGCCACGGCCTCGGTTGACACATCAGGCCCGGGATTCAGTGCGAGTCGGCGGAAGGCTTGCGCCGGACCGGCCTCCAGCCGCCGGTATGAGAGTTCGAGCGCGGACTCCACTGCCAGGATCTCCTCGCCATCCTGATGGCGCAGCGCCCGCAGACGCCGGGTCATGTCGCGAAGGTCGGCGGCCATGGTCTCCATCCGCAGCCCAGGATCGGCGACAAGCAGAGCGGAGACGATGTGCAGTGCCAGGGGTAGAAAGCCGCAGCGTTCGACCGTCGATGCAAGCGCTCGTGCCTCGCTGACCGCTCGCATGTCCGCTGGATCAGCCTGTGCCAGTGCACGGGTGACCAGCGAGGTCGAGCTGCTCGCGCTCAGCACCTGTATCTTCACCAGCCGGGCCGGCAGCGACGCGAGGCGGTCACGCGACGTTGCCAGCAGCCGGTGCTGCGGCCGGGTGGGCAACAGACGACGTATGGCGCCGGCGTCCGCAGCGTCGTCCACGACGACGAGCACGCGTTCCCCCGCGTCATCGAAGCGCCCCAGCACGGCCTGGTACAGCGCCGCCCGATCGTCGACTCCCGTCGGCATCTCAGCCCCTTCGACGCCCAGACCCCGAAGCAATGACTCCAATGCCTGTCCCGGTGTCAGTGCCTCGCCCGGCACGTATCCGTGCAGGGCCACGAACAGGCAGACGGAGAACCATGCGCGTTGCCTTGCCTCGTGTGCCACATGCAGGATCAAAGCGCTCTTTCCGACCCCCGCCATCCCCACTGCCACTGCGGCCCCCGCACCTGAAGCCGATCCTTGCGCCGACTCAAGCAGCTGCAACAGATCGTCCACCAGTGCCTCACGGCCCACCAGGCACTCCGGTGCCGCCGGCAGCATGTCCACCGGACGCAGGGGCAGCTCTCGCCGTGCGCCGCCCCCGTCGTGCACGTGCAGGTCGCCACCGACCTGCAGCACGTGTCCACCCTTCCGCGCCCACGCCCACTGATTCACGCCAGAGGCTTCGTGCCGCGGGCCCGGGTCACTGTTGGACATGGCGTCCCCCGGGCACAGTCAGATGTCCCTGATCGGGCGACTGGCGCGGCTCAAGTCCGCTCCCGTCCGTCCGCTGCGCACGAGACGTTGAACACCTTCCCGACACCATGCATATCGACCACCCCCACCCCAAATATGCCCCCAAACCCGGCACTCATCCTCTCCGGCGCTGACCGACCGCAACAGGGCAGGAATCATGGGTTGCTCGGAGCCCGGCATGGGGGGGTGTCGACAGGCCAGCTCACGACTGCCGGTTGGGCCCGTACGGTGCTGGCCTCGCTGACGACGCGCACGGGGGAGCATGCCGTACGAGGTGGACCTGGCGGTCCGGGTCGAGGACGCGCTGCATGAGCTGCCGGAACCTGACCGACCTGGGCGCTGGTGTTGCAGGCCACTCGTCCCATTCGAGGTCCACATCACGGCGCCGAGGACCAGGTGAGGCGGCTCGACTTCCTCAAGCGCGCCCTCCCACCCGATTCACGCTGATCCCTGGTCTAGATCGTGCGCAGGGACGTGGCGCTCCGGCGTGTCCCTGTCTCCAGAATGTGGACGAGGACGCGGCTTGACCGCACGCACAAGAGTCCCGCAACGACTGCGTTCGGCACGGACCCGCCGTCGGCCCTGGCGAAGCCGATCCCGCCGTGGTGCCACCCGGCAGACCCTCGACGAGAAGACCTCGACCTCAGGAGACGTGCCCGAGCCCGAGCCGCGGTGGGCCTCGAACCAGCCTTGTTGGCGGCCCTGCTGAATCTGCCGCGCCCCATCGAGGCAGACCAGGTGCTCGACCTATGTCCGATCACCACAGCGAAATGGTGACGATGCGCCTGGCCGCAGGTTCAAGTCCCTGGCAGGACCTGTACACGAGGGCTGGTCGGACCGGTGGGTTCGTGACCTACGGAGACTCGCTGGGCGTGAAGCGAACGATGCACCTGCCCAGGACGCGCGTGGGGCTGAGGGTCATCCCCAGTTACACCACCCGACTGGACATGCTCCCGCCATCTCCGCGCGCACTGGATGCGGACCCGAAAGGCGTGTGTTCATATGGGGCCGTTGGACCTGAGAGGGACTGTCGCGCCGCAGTGCCCGCGCGGCTGGGGGCCGTCCCGCTCGGTGCAGCGCCGCCCCTGGCCCTTTCCGCCCGTGAGTCCCGCATCCTCCCCGCGCCTGCTGCGTGTGTTCGTGGAGCGCATCGAGCCCCCGCCGTAAGGAATCTGGATGACCGAGTCGCCTCAGGAGCCGGGTTGGACTCAACGGGAATATCCGCGGCCCGGCCCGGGCGGACGGCCATCTCAATCTGCCAACGGGTACGGCAAGGAGGGCTCCCCGGAGCGCCAGCGGAACTGGCTGGGCGCGGTCTGGGCCGCCGCGCCAGCCATGCCCCCGCATACCCTGCTCGACATACTGGAGGCGTCCGTATGGGGGTACCCCGACGCACCCGCGCTCGACGCCGACGGCGTGGTCCTCAGCTATCGCGAGCTGTGGGACCGGGCCGGCCTGCTGGCACGTGACCTCGCTGTGCTCGGTGTCGGCGTGGGGGACCGGGTCGGAGTCCAGGTGCCGTCCGGAACCGTGGACCTCTACACCGCCGTGCTCACGGTGCTCCGCGCGGGCGCGTCCTATGTCCCTGTGGACGCTGAGGACCCGGACCGGCGTGCCGCGGTCGTCTGGGCTGACGCGGAGGTCTGCGCCGTCATTGGCGAAAGCGGGACCGTCCGTCTGGTCCCCGGCCGCGTGCCGTGCGGCCAGGCGTGTGAGCCGCGGCCAGCCGACGACGCCTGGGTCATTTTCACCTCCGGTACCTCAGGCCGTCCCAAGGGCGTGGCCGTGACCCACCGCTCGGCTGCTGCCTTTGTGGACGCCGAGGCACAGTTGTTCCTCCGGCACCGACCGCTGGGGCCGGGGGACCGGGTGCTGGCCGGACTGTCCGTCGCCTTCGATGCCTCCTGCGAGGAGATGTGGCTCGCATGGCGCCACGGCGCCTGTCTGGTTCCGGCGCCGCGCTCGCTGGTCAGAGCCGGTGCCGATCTGGGACCGTGGCTGCTGGAGCGCGGGGTCACTGTGGTCTCCACTGTTCCGACCCTGGCCGCCCTGTGGCCAGCCGAGTGCCTCACGGGAGTGCGGCTGCTCGTCCTGGGCGGAGAGGTGTGCCCCGCCGAACTGGTCGACCGGCTCGCCGCTCCGGAGCGCGAGCTGTGGAACACCTACGGTCCCACGGAGACCACCGTGGTGGCCTGTGCCGCGCGGCTGGTCCCCGGTCAGCCCGTGCGCATCGGCGTGCCGTTGGCGGGCTGCGAACTGGCCGTCGTGGGCCCGGACAACCAGCCCGTGGCCTGGGGCGAGATCGGAGAGCTGGTGATTGGCGGGGTCGGGACAGCCCGTTACCTGGACCCTGCCAAGGACGCCGAGAAGTTTCAGCCGCACCCCTTTCTACGCAGCCTCCGCGCCTATCGCAGCGGCGACCTGGTTCGCGCCGACCCTCTGGGACTGGTGTACGTCGGGAGGGCGGACGAGCAGGTGAAGCTGTCCGGCCGCCGTGTGGAACTCGGCGAGATCGATGCCGCGCTCCAGTCGCTGCCCGGGGTACGTGCCGCCGCGGCCGCCATACGTGCCACCCGGGCGGGCGGCCAAGTCCTGGTCGGATACCTGGTCCTGCAGGGGGACGGCCGCCAGTACTTCGATACCGCTGCCGCCCGGGTCCTGCTGCTCGCCCGGCTGCCCCAGCCGCTGGTGCCGCTGTTGGCTGTCGTCGACGGTCTTCCCACCGGCACGTCCGGCAAGGTCGACCGTGACGCCCTGCCCTGGCCGCTGCTTGAGCAGCATGCCAGGTCAGCAGGTACCGCTATGGGGGCGGATCCACGGCCGACCGGCACCGCTGGATGGCTGGCTGACCTCTGGGAGAGCCTGCTCGGACTCCGCCCGGAGGAGGAGAGCGAGTTCTTCGCTCTCGGCGGTACCAGCCTGTCCGTCGCGCAGCTGGTGTCGACACTGCGCGAACGCGTCCCCGGGGTTTCCGTCACCGATGTCTACCGGTGTCCCCGGCTGTTGGACCTCGCCGCACGGCTGGATGAGCTGGAGGTCGGCGGCGAGCTCGGGCGCACGATCCTGCCCACCCCCCGCTGGACCGGTGCGGTGCAGCTCGTGGTGGTGACCGTACTGTGCGCTGTGGTCGGGATACGGCTGCTGGTCGTACTGGCAGCGCTGGACAATCTCCTCGGTCCGCGGCCCTGGGCCCCACGGAGCTCATGGTGGCTGATCGCTGCGGGCTGGCTGGCTCTGTTCAGCGCCCCCGGCCGCGTCGTGATCGGGGCGGCCGTCGGCCGATTGCTCACCGCCGGGTTCCGACCCGGTACGCACCCCCGTGGCGGCTCGGTGCACCTGCGGCTGTGGTCGGCTGAACGAATGGGGACCGTACTCGGTATGGCCTCACTGCTCGGCACTCACTGGGCTGCCCGCTATGCCAAGGCGTTGGGCTGCGCGGTGGGGCAGAGCGTGGATCTGCACGCCATGCCGCCGGTGACCGGGATGGCCCGTTTCGGCTCCGGATGTGTTCTGGAGCCCGAGGCGGACGCTGCCGGCTGGTGGCTGGACGGCGATGTGCTCCATCTGGGCCGGGTCGAGATCGGGGACGGCGCCCGAGTGGGCGCGCGCAGCATGCTGATGCCGGGTGCCAAGGTGGGCAGCGGGGCGGATGTCGCACCCGGCAGCTGTGTAGATGGCGAAGTGCCTGCGGATGAGCGGTGGTACGGCTCACCGGCACGGCGGATATCCGGTGCCCCGCGGGCGGGCCACGACTGGCCGCAGCCGGTCCGGCGACGCTCGCGGCGCTGGGAACTGGCCTACAGTGCGGCCTTGTCGGCCCTGGGGCTGCTGCCACTGGCGGCCTCCCTACCGGCGCTGCTGGTCCTGAACCGCTTCGTGGGCGACGAACATGGCCTCGGCGCCGTCATGCTCGACCTGCTGCTGCTGACCCCGCTGCTCGTCCTGCTGGCGATGGGCTGCTATGCGACGCTGACCGTCGTGCTGGTGCGGCTCGCGGGCCGAGTTCTGACTCCCGGGTACCATCCCACGTGTGGCAGGGTCACCTGGTGCGCCTGGTTGGTCTCACGGCTCATGGGTATGGCCCGGACCTCGCTCTTCCCTTTCTACGCGGGCCTGCTGACGCCGTTGTGGCTGCGACTGCTCGGGGCCAGGGTCGGGCGGCTGGCGGAGGTTTCCACCGTGCTGGGGCTGCCGGCACTGATGCGGGTAGGCGACCAGGCGTTCCTTGCCGATAACACCCTGGTGGCGCCGTTCGAGCTGCGTGGCGGCTGGCTCCGGCTGGGCTTTTCCTGCGTCAGGCGGCGTGCTTTCGTCGGCAACTCCGGGATCGTGAGACCGGGCCGGGAGCTTCCCCAAGACGCCCTGGTCGGGGTGCTCTCAGATGTCCCCGCGCATGCCGAACCCGGATCGTCCTGGCTGGGCAGACCAGGCTTCTCATGGCCCCGGGTACGGGAGAAAGGGGATCCTGGACGGACCTGGGCGCCGCCGCGGAGACTGGTGCTCGCCCGGGCAGCCGTGGAGGCGTGCCGGCTTGTACCGATCATGGGTACGGCCTTCATCGGCAGCCTGGTCGCAGTAGCACTTCAGGTGCTCGCCGTACGCTACGGGCTGCTGGTGGCCGCGGCCCTGGCGGGAGTGGTGCTGCTGTGCGCGGGCATACTCGCCTGTCTGGCCACCACTGCGGCGAAATGGCTTGTGGTGGGGCGGTTCAGGACAGGCCGCCACCCACTATGGAGTTCTTTCGTCTGGAGGAACGAGCTCTATGACACCTTTGTCGAGGAACTGGCCATGCCCTGGCTCGGCCGGCTGCTGCTCGGTACGCCGTTCCTCAACCTGTGGCTGCGCTCGCTCGGAGCCCGGATCGGCCGCGGCGTGTGGTGCGAGACCCACTGGCTGCCCGAGACCGACCTGGTCCGTATCGGGGATGGAGCCTCGGTCAACCGCGGTTGCGTGGTGCAGACGCACGTCTTCCACGACCGGGTGTTGCAGCTGGACCAGATCCGGGTGGACGTGGGAGCCACGCTGGGGCCGCACTCCATCGCGTTGCCCGGTGCCTCGCTGGCGGCTGGCACGGTGGTGGGGCCCGCGTCCCTGGTCATGCGCGGGGAGCGAGTACCGGCCAGGACCCGGTGGTTGGGGAACCCGATCGCTCCGAGCACGCCGGCGAGTTCTTGACCGAGATCCGCGAGATCTACGCGACGCTCCACGACGGGGCCGGGGGCTGACGTACGGGGCAACCCGTCACCGTGCTGGATCGATGCTGGATCGCGCCGCGCTGTATGCCGTTTCCGCTGGTGGCCGCGGTGCACTGGATATTCCGCTTCAATGTGTAGCCGCTGACCCATCACCACGTAGCTGATCTGGCAAACATACTTAATGCAACGGAGCCGTGGGTTTGTGTGTCGCAGTCAGCGAGCCAGCTCTCGGTCGACCTTCAGCACGTAGGAGTAGGTCGTAACTGGGCGCGGAGGCCGGGTGATGGACACACCTGCTCCGGCGGCTGCGAGCAGTGCCCCCACCAGATCGCCTTCTGTGGCAGTCCAGGTGGCTCCGGCGATCGACAATGCTGCCCCCAGGGCAGCCTTCCCGAAGGCTTTGCGCACCGCGCTCTTGAGGGCGGCGGCCTCGTCGCGGATGTGCTCCTGCCGGACATGCAACTCTGCCAGGAACTGATCCGTGCTCAGGTCCTCGGAGAGACGGAGTAAATCCCGCAGGCCTCGGGCGTATGCGAGGAAGTCATCGTGGTGCTCTGTCCGGAAGCCCAGCACTTCGTCTAGCGGCACTGCCGAAAGATCAACAGACACCGCGTGCAGATCTGAGGCGACGACACGCACCGCATCGTGCAAAGGTCCTCGATCAGCGATACCGATGTCGTCGTAGCCACGAGCGTCGTGGTCGGCGGTACCCGCTGCATAGAGGTGGGCAAAGGATCGACGCATCTGCCACCGCGTGTCGCTGGCATCCGCCCCGGGAGCGCCCTCAACTACGGGTTGAAGCATCACGTTGGACTGCATACGCAGGTCCTTGTGGAGAGCCTGGCAGTAGGCATTCAGGATCAGCAGTCGAACCGCGGGATCCACATCGTACAGTCGCTCGTCACCGTGCAGGTCATTGGCAATGTGCCCCCTGCTGACGCTGAGGGGGATGGCGATGCCGCGATCAACCATCGTTCGGGTTAGCTCTTCCGCCTCAAGTCGTGCGCGAATCCCGCCCCAGTGGAAGAAGCCAACATCTTCATACCCATCTGGACTGGGGCGATCAAGGCCGTCAAACCGTTCGATGACCGCCTGCAGGTCGCGCGCCAGGGCAGAGGCAGTGCCGGGCTGGAGATGCGCATCAGGCTCCAGGTTGATGAGCAGTCCCTGTTCCAGCAGTGGCTGAGCAAGCTCTGGACTGCCGTCGATCATACGATCGGCGAGATCTTGGGGTAGCGACAGGGCAATGCCGTGGAAAAACAAGAGCATCGTCTTCATCAGCGAGACCCTGTCATCAGGCCAAATCCAGGCATCCGCGTAGTACGCGAAGTCTTTCGCAGCGTCCCGATGTACCCCCATGACGACATCATCCCGGAGACAGCCGGATTTGTGCCGTAATGGCGAATATCCGTTGCGAGGTTCTCCACCTTCAACTGCCCCTCGCTCCAACGAAAGAGTGACCCCAAGTACCGGACGATCATGAAAACCGTGCGGGCCCGCGTGGAGGCGATGTTGGCCTTCGGCTGACCGCGCTACCGGCTTTCCGGGCCGCTTGCCCGGGGTGAGGGGGTGGTGACCTTGCGGCCGTCTTTGGTCAGTGGCGGCTGGACGGCATGAACGGCGACGAAGAGTAGCTGCTGCGCGGCCGCGTGTACGGCATTGACCCCGACCACCTGGGCCCGCTCCCGAGCCGGACGTACACCGAACTGGTCGGCGGTCCGCTCCGGCCTCGCATTGGAGCGCTCAATAGCGGTCGGGCATAGCACACTTGCCGATCTGCAGCGGCCGCCGTGTGCTTGGCCGACGTCGTTCTGGTGAGTCCGGTCAGCTGCTGTCTGGCCTACCTGCAGCGATTGGCAAGCCTAGATTGCCGCTGCTGGCGGGTCGGTGGGGGGCTCTGCCCGATAGCGGTCGAGGGCCTCCGCTCGCTGGTGGTAGGGGATGCGGGACAGCCGCGAGATCATCGTCCACATGTCGCGCTCTTCGGCCAACGATTTCGGCAGGGTGAGGCCGAGAGAGGCTGCGAGCGGCTTGCGGCCGGTGTTGACCAGGGCGCGCACGGCGGCTGCCCACTCGTCGGTCGCGGCCACCGCCGACCGGTACCAAATCGGCAGGAGCGCAGCGAGCACGACGATTGTGCTGAGCAGGACCAGCTTGTCCGGTCGGTTGCCCAGCAGGGTGAGCGTGGCGGCCGCACCCACGGCGACGTGTCCGAATAGCAAGGCTACGAAGAAGTCGACGCTGACCCGGGCGAGTTCGCTTTGGCGGCGGACCTGGTCCGGAGCGCAGCCCGTGAGTTCGTTCCACAGTAGCTGTGTATCGAGCCGGTAGCGGTCCCAGCCGTACTCTTCGAAGCGGCGGATGGCGTTGCCGAGCCGGGTCGGAGCGATCTGGTCGTCAGAGATCGGGAAGCGGGCAAGCAGCTCTCGCAGCAGGGCACGTTGGGCAGCACTGCGGCGCCGGTCCCGGACGGCGGCACGGGCGAGGCCGGGGTTGGACAGCAATTGGGTGAGCCGCTGCGCATCCTCGGCTCCCAGCGGGCCCTGCTCGTTCTCGCGACGCTCCAAGCGCAGCACGGTCAGCCGGTCGGCGATGAAGTCTTTCCTCCGCTGGCTACGCCGGCAACCCGCTTCGAAGGCTCGGGCCGGCCACAGCAAGTAGCCCTCCAACAGCCGATAGAGCGCGTTCTGGCAGGCATTGGCGACGAGGCCGAGGAGGAGCGCGGCAGTCACGAGGACCAGGCTGGCCGTGAGACCGCTCGCGCCGCGCAGCCGCTCCAGGAGCGTGATGTCACGGAGGCTGGGGGCGACAGCGAGCAGGAACACTGCCAGGTTCAGTGCGGTTGGCAGGATCCAACCCACCAGCAATGCCCAGGCCCCGCCGAGCACGCCTTTGGCGATCTCACTCACGGGTACTCACTGGTCGGCTCGGGCCACTCGTCGTCGTCGGAGCCGGTACTGGGGCCGGGCGGACTATGGCCGGCGGCCGTGGGCCCTAGGTCACCGAAGTCGGCGTAGGCGGCGGTGGCCCCCGGCGGGCCGGGGAGTCCGCCTGCTGGGCGACCCCGCTCACCGGGCCAAGGAGAGGGGGTTTCGCCGAGCGCGAGGCTCAGCGTGTCGGTCAGCTGGATCTGACCGTGGGTGGGCAGCGGGATGCGGCTGCCGTCCATGCGCACCACCGCTCCGCCCTCGCGGCTGCGCCGGACGGCGTAGGGGCCGTGCGCGCGCCGCTCGATGCGTGGGCTGTGGAGGGCGTCGGCGATGGCGAACTCGTACCACTGCTTGTTGTTGCCGTGCCCGGCGCTGTGTTCGCTGAGGACCGTGCCGTCCTCGGCGACCAGCTGCAGCACCAGCCTGTACGGGTCCCGCCGTCGCCTGCGCATTCGTACCCAGGCGACGGTACCCAGCAGCGCGATCACGACGGCGCCGGGCACGAACGTCCACCAGTACTTCTCCCAGATTCCGCCCTCCGTCGTACCCCGCGCCGCGAGCGGGGGCTGGCGGTGCGTGCGGTTGTCATCGCTGGCGTCGACGTAGGTGCCCTCGGCCTTGTCGCGGCTGCGCAGTTCGTCGGCGCACCTCCCGACGTCCTCACGGCCCGCCGGGTCCAGCGTGGTGTAGGAGCACATCGGGTCCGCCACCCGCTGGTCGCCCGACTTTGTAGCGGCGAAGCCGAAATCCGTGACCTGCGAGGATGAGGACACATTGCTCAGCGCGGTCCGCTTGGAGTTCATGTCCTCCGGCGCAAGGCTGGCCGAATCGTTCATGGCCACCGCGTAGTTGACCGGAAGGAACCCTGCTTCGGTTTCCACCGCCGGCACCGGAGTCTGACCAGTAGGTGCCAACAGGAACACGAACACCGCAGTGCCGCCCAGCACCGAGCCCACGGCGCAGCGCACCGAAGACCATCCTGTTTGCCGTCTTCCCATGGCCGTCCCGGGTCGTTGAGTCTATTGCCGCGTCGGTATGCCTGCAGACGCAGCTACATTTGCCGACGATCTACCACCGCGCACCGATCCGGCGTGCTCGCAGCCTTTGCCTAGCCCTCTAACTCGGTGCCGACTAGCCCCCGTTGCTCAGCCGACTCACCTGGGCCACAGTACTCAGCAGCCTCCCTGGTTGGATCGATCTTCACAAGTTCGATCGACAGCGCGGTCTCCAGAGAGGCGGGCTGTCGGCATCCCGGCGGCCCCGCCTCACGACGTCGTGGCCTCCCATGTAACGGCCGGGAAATGGGCGCCCTTTGCTGTCGCCGGCTGGCCTGTTGAAACCGTTCCGAAGCCAGCGCCTCCCGGGTCGTTGATTCGCCGGTGCTGCGGATGCCGAGACGTACCGGAGCCTGCTCGACGTCGTAGGAGGACACGAACTGCAGCTGATGGACTGGGTCGACGTCGCGGAGGCCGAAGAGGGCCTGGCCATCGACGTCTGGCGACCGAAGGTCAACCATGACGGCCCCGCTCGGCGTTCCGCATGGCTCCAACCCGGCCACCTGCCCGGATCGCGCGCTCCGCGCCTGGCGTCAGTGTTTGTTCGACCGCGGCCGCCCGCCGATCAGTCCGCTGTTCCCTGCGCATAGACCGGCACGGCCGCATCGCCCACCCGATGCACTGCAACGGCCGGTCCATCGGTGACCCCACCGGCCGCATCACTGGCGAGGGCATCGGGGACGCATTGACCCGAGCCGCCGCCCGAGCCAACCTGACCACCCCAACCGAGCTGCTGCGGGATCTCCCGCCCCGTTGGTGCGGGAACAGGCTACGCCGCGGCTTCGCCACTGCCGCCAGCGACCGGCAAGGGCCTCTTCGAGACCGGCCGCCACGGCGGCTGAACCGACGGCTCCAAATCGCTGACCGGCTACTTCGAGCAGGCCGTGATCTGGGACGAGACCAACCCGCTGTACGGCATCGGCGTGTAACTGAACACCCTTGCTGGCCGCGCGAGACGACCACAAGTCGCCCAGACGATCCCTGTCCATCAATCGATCGGTTGTTGGGCACCGTGAGTCAGTGGTTCGTGCCTCGGTCGACACCCGCAGTCCTGATGCCCGAGGGCACCACGTACCTGGGAGGGGCACAAGGTCGTTCGTCCGCCGGGCGCTCCACCGGTGCCCCTCCCAGAACCGTGGTGTGCGGAGCCCATCAGGACAACGGGCACCGACCGAGGAGGAACCATGCCGCAGCCGACAGAGCAGCTCCAGCTCACCGTGTACCGCTTCAGCACTAGGAGCCTGTTTCTGAACGCCCAGGCTGTGGCTTGATTGGTGGCGGTGTGTGGGGCTGCGGCCGGGGTGGGAGGTGCTCCGGTGCGCTGAAGCACGTTGATCAGACACAGGCTTTGAGCTGAACCCGGAAGATTTGCCGGGTTCCGCTGATGGCCACTGCAAGGGGTTGGCGCGGTTCGAGAACGGTGACCACAGCCTCTTCCTGGCCGCGACCGGCAGAGGCGGCCTGACCAGAGAGGGTCAGGCTGAGGTGCGGGTGCGGTCTTGAGCTCTCTCCGCGTACGAGGTAGGTGCCCGGGTGCACTTCGTCGGACAGGGCCCAGGCCACGCTGCCGAGATTCCCTGGCCACCTCGTGCCCCGATCCCACATGATCCCCGACATCAGCTTCAGGTGGCGGGCATCGGTCAGGTCGGCTCCGGTCAGGCCCATGCCGGTCATGCGCGCGCCCGTCAGGCGCGCGAGGGTCAGATCCGCGTCGGACGGGCGCGCGCCCGTCAGGTCGGCGCCGGTCAGGTTGGCGCCGGTCAGGCCCGCGCGGATCAGGTTGGCGCCGGTCAGGTTCATGCCGGCGGCGGATCCGCCAGTACCTGGGCTTCGCCCTCTACCTGGGCTTCGCTCTCTACCTCGCTAGCACCGATGAGTACCAAGACGCCTCCTGCCCACCAGCGGCTTCGCCGGCACCCCCGAAGACGCCCTCGACCGCGCCTGCAGCCTCCACTTCACCGACCCCAGCATCTGACCCCGCACCACACACAACACACTCGGGCATCTCGCCACACGCTGCGCTCCGCGGGCTGTCGTCGCAGCGGGACAACTCGATGTCCTCGCGTGCCTGTTGTCAGTGCCAGGGCTAATTTCATGTCCAGAAGCACGTGATGGGGGAGCGGGGGATGTGCCACGGGGGCCGGGCTTCGCAGCGGCCGCGGTCACTGACGGCAGCGGTTTCTGGGATGGTTTCTGGGATCAGAGCGGCGGCACCTCTGTGTGGGTGCTCGGCATCTTGGCGGTCATCGCGGTGATCGTCGCCGTACGCATGGGTCCGGGCTGCTGCTGCGCTACCCCGATGTACTGGCGCGGCTCAGTCCCTCGCGTCGGTGGGCGGATCGGTAGCGTGGTCGATGGCGTCGCGGAGCGCCTGGCGTGAGGTGATGCCGAGCTTTCGGTAGGTGCTGGTGAGGTGGACCTCGACCGTGCGTCGGGCGACGAACAGTGCCTGGGCGATTTCCCGGTTGGAGCTGCCGGCGGCGGCCATGCGCGCGACCCGGAGCTCACTGGCGGTGAGGGCCGCGGGCCCGCTGAGGGCCGCGCGCCGGGGCCGGGCGCCGGCCGCCACGAGTTCGTCGTTGGCCCGCTGTGCCAGGGCTCGGGCCCCGCATCGTGTCGCGAGGTCCAGCCCCCGCCGCAGCGGCTCCTGGGCGTCGGCGCGCCGGCCGGTCCGGCGTACCGCCGAGCCGTAGTAGACGAGAGCCTGGGCGTGTTCCAGTTGGGCGGGTGAGCCGTCGAGGAGGGTGACGGCCTCTTGGAGCAGTTCGATGCTTGCCTGCCCGCCCTCGATCTGGGCGGCCGTACGAAGGGCGGCGGAGATGGCACGCGGCGCGCCGAACGCGCGGGCGAGGGCGAGCTCTTCGTCGACCAGCTTCTGGGCCGCGGAGGTCTCGCCCAGCGCGAGGTGTGCCAGCGCGGCAGGGCAACGCCAGGCGGCGAAGCCGGGGTTGACGCATCCGGCGGCCACGAGGCCCTCGCCGCACGGGAGAAGGTCGGCGAGTGCGTCGCGGTGTCGGTTCTGTCCGAGCCGGAGCCGGCCGCGGGCGGTGTGGATGAAGTGCGCGATGAGCATGCTGAGCGGCTGGTCGCCGTCGATGCCCTGCTCGGTGAGGATCCGCTGCGCGCCCGGTAGGTCACCGCGGTCGATCAGGGCATCCACCAGCACGGCTGCCGCGAGTGGCGCGTCCTGGGACTCTGCCTTCGCGAGGCTCAGTGCCGCCCACGCGTCCGCCTCCGCGTCCAGTAGGCGCCCGGCGTAGTGGGCCGTATGGGAGCGCAGTACGGACAGGTAGGCGAAGGCGGTGATGTCCCCGAGCCGCCGCGCGGTCGCCAGACCGCGGTCGAGCAGGTCGAGGGCGGGCGGCAGATGGTCGGCGACCGCCAGGGCCGCGCTGGCCAGATTGATCAGGATCCACGGTTCGGGCGGTAGCGGGCCGTCGCCGGCCAGGGCGGCGAGCCGAGCCACCTTGGCGCTCGGCCGATCCCCGGTCGCGGCGCCGCCGAACGCGAGCAGCGACAGGGCCATGCGGTCGTCGTCGTTGCCCCCGCGGAGCTGTGGAGCGACCGAGTCCAGTTGCCGCATCCAATCCAAGGGCGGTTCCAGCGCCGTGAGGCGGCCCCAGGCGACGTTCACGAGGATGCGCCGCGGCACGCCGCCGGGGCGGGCCGCGCTACTGCGCCGGGCGCCTTCGAAGAGTTCGAGGGCCTGGTGCCCTTGGCCGGTCATCACCATCAGTCGGCCCAGGTCCATGGTGATCTCGATGCGCCGGTCCGGATCCGAGGTGAGGTCGAGTGCGGCCCGGAGCGCGTCGGCGGCCTCGGCGGTGCGGTTGAGCATGCCCAGGGCTCCGCCGAGCCGGGTGAGCAGTTCCGCGCGCAGAACGGGTTCCGCGGGCTCGGCCAGAGCCCGTTCGAGGCAGGCTGCCGCGAGTTCGGGTGCCCCGCGCGCGAGGGCGTCGGCCGTGGCCGCGCGCAGTTCGGCGACCACCCACGGGTCACCGTCCGGCGCCGCCGCGAGCAGGTGCGGTACGAGCTGCTCGGACGGCATCGCGTCCGCGGCCAGCATGCGGGCGGCCTGCTTGTGAGCCACGGCGCGCAGGGCTTCGGCCGTGTCTCCGTATACGGCGCCACGCACCAGCGGGTGCGCGAACTCGATCGGCGAACCCGCCGTGACGAGCCCGTCGTGTGCCAACGCGTCGACGAGGTCTGCCGCCTGCCCCAAGCCGAGGTTCGCCAGTGCTGCGATGCGGCGCAGTTCGGCGGCGGGGCCGAGGACAGCCACACAGCGGGCCAGGCGTACGGCGTCCGGGCCGAGGCGTGCGAGCCGGGTGAGCACCGCGCGAGTGAGCGTCTCGGGACGCAGTGCGTCGATCCGGTGGGCCTCGGCGGCGGTCGGACGCACCCCGTCCGCGCGCAGGCCGATGAGTGCCTCGCTGAGCAGGAAGGGGTTGCCCGCGGTCGCTCTCGCGCAGGCCCGGCAGAACTCGTCCTCGACGTCGGCCGCCAGGGCCTGCCGGACCAGCGCGCCGACGGCCCGTTCGCTGAGCGGCCCCAGCCGCACGACCTCCGGACTTACGCCACTGAGGGCGCGGCCCACCGGGTCGGTCCGGCCGGGCAGCGCGGGCCGTGTGGCGAGGACGAGCAGAACCGGCAACTCCGTGACCCGGCGCGCTAGATGGGACACGAACCGCAGCGAGGCGTCGTCGCACCAGTGCGCGTCGTCGATCGCCAGGAGCAGCGGGCCACGGTCCGCCAGGTTCGAGCACAGCCAGTACAGCCCGTGCACCACCGCGCCCACGACTCCCGCATCAGCGCTGGCGGGCGCCATGCCGAAGACGGGTGCGGCCAACTCCGCTGCGCCAGATAGCAGTTCGTTGCGGACTTCGGCCGGCTCATTTCGCAGCCGGGCCTCGAACAACTGCCGGACGACCGCGAAGGCAAGGTCCCGCTCCAATTCGCCGCCGCGCGCGGTCAGCGAGGTCACGCCCTGCCCTGCGGCTCGTTCCCCGGCCGCGGCCAACAGCGCCGTCTTTCCGATGCCGGCCGTTCCCTCGATCAGCAGGGTTGCGCCCTCCCCTGCCCGCGCGCTGGCCAACAGCTCGTCGATCCGGCGCAGTTCGCGCTCGCGCTCCATGAGAGTCATCGGGCCCCCACCCTCCCGAAGCGCCGGCTGCCGGAAAACACTTCGGTAGCCACCACGATGCGTCCTCTCGGCGGGCAGCACATCCTCACCCTATGGATTCCCGCACCGGCCGCGGCCTACGCCGCGTCATCGTCGACTTCGCGTCCGACGCGGACCCGGTTTCGGGCTGCGTCACCACCAGCGACGGCGGGCAGGCGTTCAGCGGCTGGCTGGAACTCATCCAGATCCTCGACCAGGCGCGGACGGCGACGCCACAGCCGGTGGAGGAGCGGGGGCCCGATGAAGGTGAACGGGAGCACGGGGGCAAGGGGGCATTCTCATGACCAATTCTCGTTCGGTCCATATGCACGTCACGCTGGCGGTCCTGGCCGCCGTACTGCTCCTGCTGGGCGTCTTCGTCATCGCCCGTACGGTCGTGAGCGGCGATGACTCCGGACCCGACGCGGGCGCGCGGCCCGACGCGGCCGGGTCGGGTGCGCAAGCGGGCGGCGACGGCGGGGAGTCGGCGGGCGGGGGGCAAGGCGAAGGCGGGGGCGCGGACGCAGACGGGGGAGGAAACGGCGGATCGCGGCCCGGCACGAAGGGACGGCATCCCGGTTCGATCAGACTCCCCGGGGCGACGGTGGACAACGCCTATCCGATCTACGAGTTCCCGAATTTCAAGGCCCTGGACGATTCGAGGTCAGGCGGCTGTTTCGCCCCTGCCAACCATTCGCCTGCCGTACCGCTGACGATCGTGTCGGTGTGGCGGTCGAACGCTGACAACATCGATCTGGTGCACGGCTGCGCAGGTGATGACCTCGTAGGCAGCCATCCCATCCGGGCTGGCGAGGTTCCCCTGTCCCAGGGCTGCCCGCAGGGCACCGTACTCGAACCGGACTACGGCAGCGGATGCACCCTGTGGGTCGAGACCGATACGCCGGGCTCCAGCCAGGCCACGGTCAACGTCCAGGTCGAGGCGACCTGCACGTCGCACGCCGCGTGGCCCTGCGACAGCCGTGAGCTTGCGGGCTACGACCTCTCGCCGCAGCGCCCGATCGTGGTCCGGCTGACCGAGACGCAGGTCATCACCTTCGCCGGGCCGTCGTCCGGCGTCACACCGGGTGAGCCGACGTCCAGTCCCTCACCGGACGTTGAGAACTCCCCGACAGCCGTGGATGGCTCCCCGTCCGAGGAGGTCCCCTCCGACCCGGCGGGCAGCGGAGCATGACCGCCGCCGCATCTCCTGGCGGGCAGTTCCTTGAGCGGACGCGGACTGTCGTCAACGTACTGGGGCCGGCGACGGTGGCGACGTCGCTGCTGTTCTACTTCGGCTACGTGGCGACGACGGCACGCTTCGGGTACTTCGGGGTCTACCTGTCGCTGATGAACCAGTCGCTCCAGGACATGCTGCTGTATGGGGTGGAGGCCGTGTACCCGCCTCTCATCGCGGTCTCGGTCCTGGGTCTGCTGGCCCTCGCCGCGCATGCGGGTGTCCGCCTGCTTCTGTCGTCGGAGGACCGGGACGATGTCACCGGCTGGGTGGGGATCTTCGTCACGCTGCTCGGCTGCCTGGCGCTGGCCCGGGGCGTCGTCGGGATGTTCGTGCCGCACATTGCGCGGACCGAGGCAATCGCCACGACGCCCTTGTGTCTCGGCGCCGGCGCCGGGGGGCTCGCCTACGGAGCCTGGCTGATGCGTCGGATCACCATCCGCCGGGACCGGCGCCGACTCGCCACCGCGCCGGACGACGTGGATCTCCCGGCGCGCTCACCCGTCGTGGACTGGCTGGCCTCACCGGCCTGCGCACGGCTGTGCAGATACGCGATGGCGTGGATCACCCTCCTGGTCATCGCCAGCGCGTTCTGGACGGCCAACAGTTTCGCCGCCGCCTACGGGCTGGGCAGGGCGCTGGACGACGCGGACTCCCTGCCGGGCCGCGCGGAGGTCGTCTTGTACACCAAGGAGCCATTGCGCAACCTCCCTACCGGCGCCAGCGGCACACGGCTGGCGTCAGCGGCGGGCAGTGAACTCCTCTACCGCTACCGAGGGTTGCGGCTCCTGGCCCAGTCGAACGGCCGCCTCTTCCTGGTGCCCGCGCACTGGAGCACGCCCGGCGCACACACCCTGGTCGTTCCGTACGACAAAACGGTTCACCTCGAACTCTTACCGCGCTGAGTGAGTCCGCTTTCGCCAGTAGGTGGGGGCCGGGCTCCTCGATGAAACGTATTCCACAGGCAGAACACAAGAATCGGACGTTATAGGAGACAAAGCATGGTTACAGCGGTGGCCGCCATCGCGGCAGTCAAGGAGACTGCCGAGGCGATCAAGGCAACAACGGAGGCGATCAAGACAGTCGTCGACTTCATGGAGGACGCCGCGCGTTCGGTCGTCTGTGAGGTAAACAACGTGACCAGCGTGCCGCTCGTCTACGAGGACAGCGGCCACGACCATGGCGGCTTCCGGGAGACCCCCTCGGGTGCGATCCAACCGCGAGCCACTGGGCTGTTCGGCAGCCGCAGCAAGGCTTTCAGTGTCGGCACCGGCACCGAGGGATGGGTGCGCTACCGGCTCGACAGCGAGGGCACCAGTCTGATCGTCATGTGGGACAACCCCTACGCCGGGTCGAACGAGTGCAGCGCCAAGGTCGAGGGTCCGCACGCCGACTGGTATGCGACGGTGGCCATCAGCGGCGCCGGCGACAAAGGCGCTCACCAGCGGTTCATCATCGGCGAAATGATCGCCGGTGCCGATCGTCAGGCCGACTGGCGCTTCTGCAACCGGTGCTTCGCCCTCTTCTTCGGCCCCGCCGACGGCAACTGTCCGTCAGGAGGCGCGCACTTCGCCCAGGGTCTCGTCTTCCGCATCCCGCACGACGTGCCGGGACCGCTTCACCAGGCGGCTTGGCGCTACTGCGACCAGTGCGCCGTCATGTTCTTCGACGGCTACGACGACAAGGGCGTGTGTCCAGGCAGCGGGCCCAACCCTCATGAGGCGGTCGGTTGGAACTACCTCATCCCCAACAGGGAGATGGGCGCCTCCCCCTCGTCGGGCCAAGATGCGTGGCGGCACTGCGGGAAGTGCCGCACTTTGTTCCATGCCGGAGACCCAAAGGATCTCGGCGTCTGTACTCGCGGTGGCGCCCACGAAATCCAGGGCTGGGAATTCGTCCTTCCGAACGCGGAAATGGGCGCGCCGCCCTCCACTGGCCAGCCGGGATGGAGCTACTGCGGCAACTGCCGCTCCCTGTTCTACAACGGCGACCCCAACAACCAGGGAAACTGCCCCAAGGGCGGGCCCCACCAGGCCGTGGGCTGGCATTTCCTGCTCCCCAACAAGGAAATGGGCGCCGCACCGACCACCGGTCAGGAGCATTGGCGGTTCTGCGGCAAGTGCATGTCAGTCTTCTACAACGGCGACTCGGCCAATCGCGGCGCCTGTCCTGGTGGAGGCCCGACCAAGCACCAGCCCGCCGGCTATCAGTTCTTCCTCCCACACGCCGAGCACGACCGCGCCGCGGGACAGGACAGTTGGCGCTACTGCACGAAGTGCCATGTGCTGTTCTTCGCAGGTTACGACCCCGACCTCGGGGTGTGCCGGGCGGGTGGCGGCCATCTCGCCCAGGGCTTCAACTTCCGGCTCGAACACCTGTGACGCGAACTTCATCCCGGACACCCTCCGCGAGCCAGCGTAAACGGCTCCGGGTACACCAAGAGCTGATCAGGACCGTCAGGGGTTTCCTTACTCGATGACGTGCGGACCCTGGGGGAAAGGCCCCCGGGGGCCGCGCCCTTAGAAGTCGCCGAGCAGGCGCACGCCGTCTTCGTCGCAAAGGGGACGTAAGCGCAGTGTTTGCTGTCTACCGCGACTGACGGGCTCGCGGCGATCGGTGAGAACCCGCGGTCGGAGGTCTGCGACATCACCGGACCGTTGCAGGGCGAGTACGACGAGATCGTGGCCGCCGTGTCCGTGCATCCGTTCCGGTCTCCTGGCTGCACGCCCTGCGGTCTAGCGGCCGTTTCATGACGACGATCGCTGGTACGGGGCTGTTCCCCACCGCGGGCAAGACCGAGAACGGACCGGGCGGGTCAAGTGGGGCCGGGGCCGGATTCATGTGCAGCGTCACGGCGGTGACTACGGGCCCGCGGCTCTGGCGCGAGGTCAGGGAAGATGAAGGGCCGGAGGCCACGATCAGTATCCGCTGTTCTATTCGCAGGATGCATGGGACGTGACGTTGATGCTGGAGCTGCAGATCTCCGGCCTGGTGGCGTGGCGTCGCTGTAGTGTCGGGCCTGGCGCGTTGTTGGGTTGGCTGTGCAGGGGTTTGTGTGCCGGGTATCGCGTTTGACGGGGCGGCTGTGGGCGGGGCGTTCTGCTGAGGCGGTTGTCCTGGTAGTTGGGCCTGGTGGCGTCTGCTGTGGTGTAGGCGGGGTCAGCGCCGGTGTGATGCCTGCCGCCGCCGTGTCTGTCAGTGGGACGCCGTATTTCGCCAGTTGCAGGGGCGTCAGGGATGCCACGGGGGCGTTGCGGCGCCACGCGAGGCCGTAGCAGGTGCGCAGTCGGGCCTCGTAGACGAGGTTGGGCCGATCGTGGGCGGGTTCCTGCTCGAGCACTTCAGCTGGTGGAGCATCTTCTACGTTGCGCACTCTTGGGCCGTGTCCTTCTGCCGCTCGTGGACCAGGAGCCCTGGCGTCAGGATCGACGCCACGAGGCCCTGAGGGCCTGTGACATCGATACGGTGACGGGCGACGGCTGATCGAGGTCTTCGCGGCACTGGCCGCTTATTCCGTTGCCATAGACGAATCCTTGTCCGCCGCGGACTTCGATGCCCTGCCCCTCAAGGTTGTCGCCGACGCTGCAACCGAAAAGCGGGACTACCACCTGCTCGCCTGGCTCCCGGACACCGTCGTCGACGACCGTGACGGACAAGCCGTCGACGTCTTCCGCCTGTACATCTGCAAGGGCGGGCAGTACAGCAACCAGTTCTTCCTGCTGAGCAGGGTACTGCGCCACGCACTGACCGGTATCGCCGAATGCTCGCCGATACCGTCACCCATGTGTGGGGACGTCTTTCGCCGGGCTGCCGAGCTCGACCTGCCGCAGTGATCTGCCCTGCCGACCCAGCGTCATCATCTGTCCGTGACACCCCCAGCACCTTGCCCGACGGGCACCGTCCCCAGAAGCCAGCCATACGCATGACAGAGGTTGCTCAGGATTGCCACCTTGCGAGGCCGGATTAAGTCAACCTGCCCAGAGCACAAGAGCGGGCGCCCCCTTCGCTCACTTTGGGTAAAGGGATCAGGACCGGGGGCGTGACGTAGAGATCAGATGAGCCCGGCGACGACGCCGACTGAATCGTTGAGCTAGAAGCAGAGGCCGACCAGCTCAAGGAGGCCGTGGTCTCGCATGCTGTCGTCGACCAGGCGATCGGCATGGTCGTCGCACTCGGCCGGGCAGCGCTGGGGTCAACGTTGGGAGGTCCTGAAGGACGTCTCCCAGCGCACGAACATCAAGCTTCGCAACGTTGCGGAATTGATCCTCATCTGCGGTCGGAATGGATGATATCGCCCGAAATACGCGTCGCACCGGAAGAAGCCCTCGACCGTCACGGCCCGACGCACATGCCGGGGGCGACCAAAGGGGGCTCGATTCAAGCATGTGTGTGATGAGGCCGATGACCTTCCTACCGGATCACCCGCCCAGGCGGCACGTGGCCGCGCGTACGGAGGAGACAGCACGATGGATCTTGGGCTGGAGGGCCGCGTGGCCGTGGTCACCGGCGCTAGCCGGGGAATCGGGCTCGCGGTCGTAGAGGCCTTTGCCGCAGAGGGCATGCAGGTGGTGGCCGGCGCGCGGCACTCTTCCGAGGGGCTCGATGCGTTGGTCCGGGGCGGGAACGTACGTCTGGTGCAGGCGGATCTCGCCGAGGTCGAGGGCGCCGGGCGGCTCATCGCCGCGGTCGGGGACCGAATCGACGTGCTCGTGAACAACGTGGGCTCGGCGCCGGCCAGGCCGGGCGGATTCCTGAGCGTCACGGACGAGCAGTGGCAGGAGACGATGAACCTCAATCTGTTCACCGCGGTGCGTGTCACGCGGGAGGTGCTGCCGCTGATGCTGGCCAGGGGCAGCGGCTCGATCGTCAACGTCTGTTCGGTCAACGCCGTTTACCCCGACCCGGGTGTGATCGATTACTGCGCGGCCAAGGCGGCTCTGGCGAACTTCTCCAAGGGCGTGTCCAAGGAGGTGGGCGGCCACGGGATCCGTGTCAACACGGTCAGTCCCGGGCCCGTCGAGACCGATCTGTGGCTGGCCGGTGGGGGCATCGCGGCCGCCGTGTCGCAGGCGACAGGAATGGCGCCGGAGGAGGTGGCCGCCCAGGCCGCGGGGCTTGCTGTCACCGGCCGGTTCTCGAAGCCGGCCGAGGTCGCGGACGTGGTGCTGGTGCTGGCGAGCGACCGGACGGGCAATGTCACCGGCTCCGACATCACGGTCGATGGTGGGTTCGTCACCACCTGGTAGTCGCACGATGGCCACGGCAAGGCGAATGCGTCGTTTACCGGGACTCTTGCAGAAGCTCTGGCGTTCACGCCGGGGATGAATGCATCTCAGGATTGCTCTGACCGGCACTCTAAGCGCTGTCCCGTAAATAATCTTTGGCGTGCCGGATAACCTGCCTGTTTCTACGTCACCCGGCGAGGGTGAGGTTGTGCAGGCGGGCGATGCCGAGCATGGCGTGGTGGACGCCGTCGCCCTTGAGGCGGCAGTCACGAAGGATCTTCCAGGTCTTCATCCGGGCGAAGGCGTGCTCGACGCGGGCGCGGACTTTGCGTTGGGAGACGTTGTGTTCCTCTTTCCAGGCTGGGAGTTCGGCCTGCCCGCGTTCGCGGCGGTGCGGGATGATCAGGCCGGTGCCGCGGTAGCCGCCGTCGGCGACCACGGTGGTGTTGCCGACGGCGGCTTTGGCGCCGGACAGTTCCCATACCTTGCAGTCGTTGGGGTTGCCGGGCAGTGGCCGGGCGACGGCGACGAGAACCACAGGGCCCCTTCGGTCGCCGGTGTGATGAGTGGAATCACCACGCCAACGACGGGGGGCCCTGCCTTGTCATCACGCCCTCTGAACAGCCTATTTCACCCTCCAGTACAGGATGAAAGAGGCTCATTGACTGCTGCACAAAGGAAGTCATCGGGTATGCGATGGACGACCACTATCAGACCCCTCTGATATCACGGGCCGTATGCAACGCGGCCCGCAACAGAAAAACGGTCAGATTCCTGTCCGAAAAACGCGAGACCCCTCAGTCAGCTCATCCATTGACGTTGACCGCGACAGGACTTAGATAGAAACGTGTCCAGTCGATGCGTCCGTCGTGGGTCGTCATGATGACTGGCCCACGCATGACGGCCTGGGTGCCGTCCGGGGCTGTGCCGACCATCTCCCATTCCGACCACAGTTCGGCATCGGCAGCGGCGCGGCGAAGAACCTCGGCCCGGATGTCGGGCAGCCGACCGAAGATGGCGGTCCAGTTCATGAGCACCCGGTCGTTCCCGGTGAAGCCGTCTTGCGGCCGATGCGGGGTCTCGGACCGATAGTTGGCGGTGAAGCAGTCAGCGACCTGGTGAGGATCGTGCGAGTTGATCGCATCCTTGAGTCGGTCGATCGGGTCGTTCGTGTTCATTGCGAGCTCCTGGTTCCGCGGGTTGTAGCGCGCTGGGCGCGGTCTGAATCTGCGCTCCAGGCCTGGCGCCTCGTCAGGGGTGTGGCCGTGGGGCGCCCGGCAGGATTTCGCCGCTCAGGACGACGGGGTTGTTGTGTCTTCGCTGCCAGGCCTGGTGAAAGACGTGGCCTGTGCCACGAGTGCGGCGATCTCGGGGTGTTCGGCGAAATGGCGAGCCTGTACCTGCTTGATCTTTGCTTTGATCTCGGGGTCGGCGGAGTCCGTTATGTCGAAGGCCTCAAACCGCGCGAGATATCCGATACCTTCGAGTTCAAGGCGGATGTGCGCGGGATGGTTCAGGTAGTCGTAGTAGCCGTCGAGGTCTTCGATCACGAACACGGCTCCGTATGCGAAGCCCCCGGTGGGGGTGTGGGCCGACCACGTACGACTTCACGGCGGGACTGGTCTCGCCGACCTGGCGTAGCAGGTCGAGGCAAGCCGTGAGCTGCTCCTCACTCAGGTCGGGCTTGGGCGTCAAGCGGTTGATGTGGAAGATCATGGCCTTCTCCTCAAAACTCGGTTTTGGATTCCTAAGCGCCGGGGCCCGTACCGGGCCCCGGCGGTGTCGAAGCGTGCCCCCGTGTTACCAGCGGTCCTGCATGATCAGGCCATCTGGACAGGCAGCTCGCCGCCGTGTGCCGCCTCGCGGTGGCGCGTGGACAGACGGGAACCGGACTCGCGCCGGGCGGCGCTTGCTGGTCAGCCCCTGGTCGAGTTCGCGGTGGGTGCCGGGGCCACCGCCGCGCGTCCGGATGCGGAGGTCGGCTCGGGTCCGCCCTCGCTGAGGCCGTAGCGGTTGTGGAGTCTGCGCAGGAAGTCGGGCGCGTACCAGGCCGAGCGGCCGAGCATCCGCATCGCGGCGGGGACCAGGACGCCGCGTATGGCGATGGCGTCGATGAGGATGGCCAGTCCGCTGCCGAGGCCGAACATCTGCATGAAGCTGAGCTTGGAGGTGCCGAAGGCGAAGAAGCTCACCGCGAGCAGGCAGGCCGCCGCGCTGACGATGCTTCCGGTGTGGCCGAGTCCGTTGCCCACGGCGGTCTCGTTGTCCGCTCCCTGATCGTGGAGTTCCTTGATCCTGCTGGTGACGAAGACCTCGTAGTCCATCGAGAGGCCGAAGGCGATGCAGAACATCAGCACGGTCATCGTCATCTCCATCGGCTGTGCGGTGAAGCCGAGCAGTGAGGAGAGGGTGCCGTCCTGGAAGATCCAGGTCATCACGCCGACGGTGGCTCCCAGGCTGATCACGTTCAGGACCATTGCGCGCAGCGGCTGCACGATGCTGCCGGTGAACAGGAAGAGCAGCAGGAAGGTCGTGACGACGATCAGGGCCACGGCCACGGGGAGCCGGTCGCCGATGGATTCCTTGGAGTCGACGAGTTCGGCGTCCGTTCCGCCGAGCAGGGGGTGTGTCCCTGGGGGAGGGGTGGCCGAGCGCACCTGCTCGACGAGGCTCTGGGCCGCGTCCGACTTTGGTGTCAGGCCGCTCATTACGGTGATCTGCTGTGCGTCGGGTCGGCCCAGGGTCGGGTCGCCCGGCCCGGTCGCCGTGGATTGGCCCGCGGTGTAGGTTCCCGTGCTGGTCTCGACGCGCTCGACGCCCTTGAGCGCGGCCAGTTGGGCCGCGTACGACGCCAGCGGGGTCTTGTCCACGGACTGGTTGATGGCGATGTGGAGGGCCGAGTCCTCGCTGCCGCCGAACTTCTCGCGCAGTACCTGCGAGACCTGGCGGCTTTCGGCGTCCTTGGGCAGCACGCGTTCGTCCGGCGTGCCGAAGGTGATGTTCAGCAGCGGGCTGGCCGCGAAGAACAGCACCGCGAGGACGGGCAGTGCGGTGAGCGCGGGCCGCCGCATGACGGTGCGCGCCACCCGTCCCCACAGGGGTGCGCGGGCGGCGGAGTTCCGCGTCTTCGCCCACGGCAGCCGCCCGCTGTTGACCCGGTGCCCCAGAACCTTCAGCAGGGCCGGCATCACGAACAGGGTGCTCAGGGCCGCGATCGCGACGACGCCGACTCCGGCGAAGCCGAAGGAGCGCAGGAAGTACTGGGGGAACACCAGGAGTGCCGCCAGGGCGGCCGCGACGGTCGCGGCGGAGAAGGCGACGGTGCGGCCCGCTGTGTGTACGGTGCGCCGGACGGCGTCATCCACGCTCACCCCGGCCGCGAGTTGCTCCCGGAAGCGGCTGACCATCAGTAGGGCGTAGTCGATGCCTAGTCCCAGGCCCAGGGCGGTGGTGAGGTTGGTCGCGGTGTCGGCGACATCGGTGACGCTGCCGAGCAGGAAGAGCTGGGCGAACGATCCCATGATGGCGATCAGTGCGATGATCAGCGGCAGCAGGGCCGCGACCACACTGCCGAAGACGAACAGGAGCAGTACGAGAGTCAGCGGTATGGCGATCCCTTCGGCGAGGATCAGATCCTCGACCACCTGGTTCGACAGGTCTGCGCCCACGGCGGCGCCCCCTCCTGCCTGGACGGTGAGGGTGTTCCGGTAGGTGCCGCTGTAGGTGTCGAGGATCGCCTTGGCGTATTGCCGCTGCTGGGTGTCGTCGCCTCTCACGTGGGTGAGTACCATGGCCTCGCGGCCGTCCTTGGAGAGCAGGTCTGGGCTGTTGGATTCCCAGTACGAGACGACGTTGCTGAGCCGCTTGTCCCTCTTGAGCTCGGCCACCAGGGCTTGGCCGGTCTCTCGGTGGGCGGGGGTGTCGATGCGGCCGGCGGGGGAGCCGACCAGCAGAACGAGGTTGGTCTCGCCGCCGAACTTCTCGTTGATGACCTTCGATGCCCGGGTGGAGGGAGAGGCCGGGTCATCGAAGCCACCCCCCTTCAGCTTGTCGAAGGCGCCCGCTCCCACGACCCCCATAAGGGCCACGGCTAGGGCGGCGACGACCAGGACAAGCCGGGATCGGCGAATCGCCAATCCGGCCACACGTTCGAACACGGGTGCTCTCCTTGTAAGTTACTTCTGGGGGCAAGGCGAGGGGTTGGCCGGGCATGGGCCGGCGCAGTGCGGCGCAGAGTTCCGTCGCCCCGTCAGAGGGGGTGCCGTGCCGCGCTCTTCATCGCCAGGACACGACGCTAGTCAGGCGATCGGCGTTTGAGCAGGAGGAGATTTACCTGACACTGTTAGGTATTCAGAACGTCGTAGGACTCTGAGACCCCGTCGGGTCGGCACCATAGGATCGCCGCATGTCCGCAGACGCGTCCGCGACGGTCCTGCCATCCCTGCGCCAGCGACGCCGGGCCGTCGCCACCCAGGAGATCGTGGCCGCTGCCGAGAGCCACCTCGCCGAGCACGGGCTGCACGCCCTGTCCCTGAGAGCGGTCGCCCGTGGCCTCGGTATGACGGTGCAGGGGCTCTACCACTATTTTCCGAACCGGGACGCCCTCGTCACGGTTCTCGTCGCCAAGGCGTACGAGGACCTGGCCGACGCCGTGACAGCGGCTGTCGACACGATGGCGGACGAACCGGCTGCTCTGCGGTTCCTGGCCGCCGCCGAGGGTTACCGCCGATGGGCCGTTACCCACCCTGAGCGATTCCAGCTGCTGTACGGGGCGCCGTTGCGGCATTACGAGGCACCGGCCGAGGGTCCGACGACTCAGGCGATGCGCCGGGTGGGCGAGGTCTTCCAACGCGAGATGTTCGGCGGGTTCACCACGTCACAACTGGCCGCAGCCGACACCCGGGTCCTCTCGTCAGCCCTCCAGGCGGATCTGGAACACTTGATTCCGCACGGCCCGGGCACCCTGCCGCCTCCTGCGGCCGCTCTCCTCGTCAGCGCATGGGGGCACATGCATGGCATGGTCGTCCTGGAAGTCTTCGGACACACCACCTTTGTCGGCGAACACCAGGCCGAGATCTTCCACATGGCGATGCGGGACCTGGTCGAGGACGTTCATCGCCGGATCACCGCACCGCCCCACGCCGAGCTTCGGTGAGAAACCTAGACGACCCACCATGATTGTCTGACCGCTCCGGACTCCGACAGGTGGCCGACGCGGCGCTGCGAGACTGGCCACCCATCTGACAGTCGGTGCCCGAGGGAGCGTGCGGATCGCAGGGATATGAGGTGTTGGGTGGCGGGTGATGTGCCATCACGGGCTCGGTGATGGCACTGACGCGGCTGCGCCGGTGGGAGGCGGCTCCCCATACGCCTATCTGCGCGAGGCTATGCGTTCGCCCTATCGCGGTAGGGCGCCAGGAAGGCGGTCAGCGCCGACAGCGTCGCCTCTGGGGCTTCCTCGGCAGGGTAGTGGCCACATTCAGGGAGGACGATGCTCTCCACGAGGTCGGCGACAAGCTTCATCGTTGCGCCGACCGATGCGCCCAGGTTCTCCGCACCCCCGATCGCCAGGACGGGAAGGGGCAGCCGTCGAGTCTTACGCTTCTGGTTCTGTTCGATGGTCGTATCGAGTGCGCGGTAGAACTCGAAGCTGGATCGGCGGGCTTCCGGGTCGGCGGCGAGGGTGTCGACGTAGTGCTGGACGGCGTGGGCTGGCAGTGCCTTCGCGGATTTCGTGGCGAACTGGTGGCCGAAGTAGAGATGCTCCCGTCCGCTGATCAACTGCTCGTTGATGTCGATGAGGCGGTTGAAGGCGAAGTACCAGAGGCGGTCGTTGGCCTCCTGGCTGCCGAAAAGAGGTGGTGTCAGGGAAAGTCCCGGGATCGCGGCCTCGGCGACGGCCAGACGGTCGATCCGGTCAGGGTGATCCGCGGCGAGGGCATAGCCGGTCCACATCCCGACGTCGTGACCGACCATGGCGAAGCGCTGATGCCCGAGTGCGTCCATCAGCGCCACCATGTCGCGTGCGAGGGTGCCGGTGTCGTACCCGTCCAGGGGCTTGTCGGAGAGCCCCACGCCGTGCGGATCGACCGCGACGACCTGGAAGACCTCGGCCAGCGCGGGCATCACGAGGAGCCGGTGGCCACCCTCGCCACCTAATACCGCTCACCGGCCGCCACCGCCTCGGCTGTAGCCGAAAGCCTCTGGTCAGCGGGCGCTGCAAGGACGCCATCGCCATCGCCGACCAGGGCGGCTGGGCCGCCACTCCCGCTCGATGCTCGGCTACGGGCAGCGCGAGGACGGCTGGGACGGCAACGCCTCCGCCGAACTCACCTGACCGAGCCCGCCCATTCGTCAAGCGTTCGCTGTCCTGGGCGCTGCTGGCCGAGACACCGACGAGGAGGGACAGCCCGTTCGCGTCCGACAGGACGCGGGTGACCTCGATCACCAAGATTGACGACCTGAGTTAACGACGATAAGTTATCGCCACTAACCAGGATGGGAGTGTCCCGTGGTCACACTTGAAGCCGAAGACGTCTACTCGCTCGCGCCGTATGCCAAGACGCTCGGAGTCGAGTTCAAGGAGATTGCGGAAGCCGGCGTTCAAGCCAGACTGGCGCACGATCTCTCCCTTTCCACGGTGGGCGGCGGCCTCCACGGAGGGGCGTTGATGGGGCTCGCCGATGTGTGTGCTGCCGTTTGCGCCGCCCTCAACGGTCCAGCCGGCGCCGCACCAGCCACCGTGGAGTCGAGCACGCATTTTCTTCGGCCCGCACGCACGAGCGTCGTTGCGACAGCTCGTCCCTTGCGTCTGGGGCGCAACTCTGTCATCGAGGTCGATATTCATGATGACGAAGGTGAACTATGCGCCCGGGTGACCCAAGTGGTCACCACCATCAAACCCAAGGCATCTTGATGTCTGGTCACGCGCGGTCAGAACATCGCAGTGTCGTCACCTGCGTATGGTCGCCCTCTCACGAAGGCTCGTATCTGTGACTGGTTCCCGAGTTCGCGCCGCCAAGGGCCAGGGTGGTCTGCTCCGAAACCAGCTTCTCGACATCGCCGATCAGCTACTGGAAGGCGGAGGCTCCGACGCTCTTACGATTCGTGCAGTAGCAACAAGTGCGGGAGTCAGCCCGCCAGCCGTCTACCTCCACTTCGCCTCGAAGAGGGAACTCGTCCATGCGACGTGCCTGCGTGTGTGGAGCTCACTGTTCATCGAGTTGGAAGCAGTGTCGCGGCAAGTCCCGGATCCTGTGACGGCGCTCTACGAAACCTGTGTCGCCTACATCGCATTTGGACTTCGTCATCCTTCCCAGTACCGACTCGTGATGGCTGGTGAGGCCACCGAAGCCAGCCGCCAGAACGAAGACAAGTGCTTCCGCTATTTTCGGGACAAGGTCACAGCCTGTGCGGATGCCGGGGTACCTGTGACGAGTAGGACCGAAACCGCCAGAGTGTTGTGTGCCAGCGTGCACGGGGCAGTTTCTCTTCTGATCCACCAAGAGCGTGATGTATGGCCTCCAGACAGCGATCGCTACGTCAGACGGGCGGCGTCCTCAGCCGTCCAAGGCGCTCTTCTCACTGCATCCCACGCGTTCAGACCCTCGATAGCCGGCGTAACGCAGTCGGGCTGAACGATGGCTGCCCAAGCCGCGCCGCTGGCATTACCGGCCGGTGAGGGAGGCTCCTGGCCCTGGTGGGATCCGGAGAACATGACATGACTGACTTTCATGAGACGGGCAGTGCGGGTGCCTAAACTGAGTTCGGCCCTTTAGGGTGACGATGGTGGGGTGAGGGAGACGCCCGTGGTGCGCCGTTCACTCCGTCTCGACCCGGACGAGGTGTGCGCCAGTTCGATCCCCCCGGAGGGCCGGTCTATCGCCGCCCTTGCCCGCGAACACGGGGGTCAGCCGGGGCGCCATCCGCACGGCCGTCGCCGACCTCATGCCCGAGCACACCGCCGGCCACGAGGACGCCCCGGCCCCGGAACTGCCGGTCACTCTCGACATGCCGGGCAAGGTCGCCGAGTTCCTTCGCGCGGCCGAGCTGAAACCCGCCGAGCGGGCCGCGCTCGACCAGGGCGTGACCGTACGGCGCGGCCAGGGCTACACACTGCGCGTGAGCGCCGCGTCCTCGGTCCACGGCCAACTCCTCGCCCGCTGCCAGCCCCCCGACGGTGCCCCGGGCGATCCGGCGATCTCGGCACAGTGCAAGGCCCGCCGCGAGTACGAAAACCACGTCAACGCCCTCGGGCCCCCCTGACGGCTACTTTGCGGCTGGTGTGTCAGCCAGGACACCGGGGCACAAACGGTACGCCCCCGCCGCCCGACCACTGGCATGCTCAAGATCAACATCTGGCGGCTTCTGGGCTCACCTCGGCGACACCTCCGCCCCATCCGCGACGAAATCGAACGCCGCGTGCGTGGCCTTCTCGACGACCTCGGTGTCGCGTACGGCACTGACCGTCCCGCGCTAGTAGCGGAGTCAGGCCACCCGCTGACGGCCGACGAGGGACAGCCAGTTGGTGGACGGAGGCAAGGTGTGGTGAGGCATCCGAGTACGAGGAGCCAATGCGTCAGCGGCCCAGCCTTCGGCGGCCTCCAGCGCGGCAGGGGCTGTCTGTGGGATGCCGGCGGCGTTGATGATGAGGGGCAGTCCAGCGGCGAGGCGAAAGCGCGATGCGGGCGATACGGTCGGCGCCCCCGATGTGGGCGGGCAGGGCGCGATCGATCTCGGGGCGCAGCTTCTGCACGAACTGCACGAGGGTGGGCTGCTGGGCGGGAGGGTGGGCAGGGGCGGTGCTACGGTCAGTGCGCTTGTTGGCGACGCGCTCGGCAAGGTTGGTGCTCACGCTGCGGCGGACTCCTTGGGCACAACGAGGCGTCGGGAACGATGGGCCCGGTACTCGTCGGGGCCACGCCGTCGGCTCTCCTGCTCGGCGGCGAGGCGCTTCGTATCGAGCGCTTCGACGCGGTGCGTGTGGATGGCGGCGAGCTCGGGGTGCGCGACGGCGAACCGTTTCGTCGACAGCGGGCCGTTCTGCTTCCACGTGAACGCGACGGCGCCCTGCGTCTTGACGATCTCGGCCTCGCCGGCAATCGCCTTCAACCGGTTGCCGACCTTGCGTAGTTCGTCGGTCGTGCGTCGCTCTCCGCCCTCCTGTGCATCATTGGTTCGTGGGGGCTCTGGTGGGGATTGCAATGCCCGGCGTGCCCGTGTAGGCAGGCCGTTGGGATGGCCACATCGGCCGCGCGGGCTACGCCAGCATGGCGGTGAAGCGCCGGGAGAAGAGGTAGGCGTCGCCGGGCCAGCGGGCGGACAGGTAGTTGCCGTCCTGGACGACGAAGGCCGGGGTGTCGTCCGAGGCCGTGCCGCGTCGGCGCATCTCGACTGGCCCGCGCTCGAAGCGATCGGGGTCGTCGAGCGCGGCGACCACCTCGTCCTGGACGTACGCCGGATAGGTCCGGTAGTAGCGTCCGCGCCGCCATGCAGTGAGGTAATAGGCGCTGCGCTCCATGTACTTGGGCAGACACGTCGTGCGTCGGCCGGCGATGACGCTGCGGCCGGTCTCCGGGTCGATGGTGCGGGCGAGCACGAGGACGCCGTGGCAGATGGCGCCGACCGGTCGGCCTGTCGCCCAGAATCGGGCGACTTTCGCCTGCAGGACGCGGGAGCCGAGGTACTGCCGCATACCAGGCGCGTGCCCGCCGGGCAGGAGCAGGCCGTCGTACTCCTCCGGTTCCACAGCGTCCCAGGCGAGCGGAGCCCGGAAGCCGGCCTCGCCGGTCAGTTCACGGTAGAACTCCTTCGGCTCCGGCTCCGCGCCGAGCTGCCCGAAGACCACACCGCTCAGCAGCAGTGGGTCCGCCTGCGGCGAGGAGCCGCCGTACTCCGTTGCAAACACCACGTCGTGCCCGGCGCCACGCAACATCCGCCAGGGGACCGCCACCTCGGTGACGTCGAAGTCTCGGTCGGGCAGCGGGAGAAGAATACGCATGCCGGGTGCTTATCACACCGCGTGCCCATCTCCGAGGCCCATGGCCGTGAACCCAGCTGATGAGCAGGTCGTAGTGCAGTGCGTACCTCTGGAAAGCAAACGGGAGATCTGCATGCCGAATCACCTTGACGTCCTCGTGGTCGGAGCCGGCATCGCCGGCCTGGCGACCGCCGTCGCGCTGGAGCGCGAGGGCATGTCCGTCGACGTCATCGAGCGTTCCTCCGAGAGCCGCAGCGGTGGGGCCGGGCTCTTCCTGCCCGGGAACAGCGTCCGCGCGCTGACCGCACTGGGGGTGGGCAAGCATCTCAGCGAATTGGGAGCGTCCGTGCCCGGCCAGCGACTGATGGACCGGCGGGGCAGGGTGCTGGCCGATATTGACATGGCCGAACTGTGGAGGGGAACCGCCGGCTGTGTCGGTATCACCCGAGGCGACCTCCATGCCGCCCTGCAGGAGGTGGTGCCGGTGCCCGTCCGCCACGGGGTCACCGTGGACTCGGTCAGGTATTCCGACGGCGGTATGCACGACGACGGTGTGCACGTGGACTTCAGCGATGGGGGGAGCGGCCGGTATGACGTGGTCGTAGGAGCGGACGGCATACGGTCGGGCCTGCGGGAGTCGGTCGATCCGGCGGCCGGGACCCGCTACCTCGGGCAGGTCTGCTGGCGTTTCCTCGCCGACGCTCCCGACATCGACCGGTGGACCGTGTGGCTGGGCCCGGGGACGGCCTTTCTGGCCTACCCGGTTGGCGGGGGCCGGGTGTGCTGCTACGCCGACGTGACGGCGCCCGCCTCCGAGCACCCGCCCAAGGCTTCCAAAGACCTCTTCCCGCATTTCGCCCACTATGACCGGCGTGTACGGGACCTGCTGGCCACACCCGCCGCTCAAAACGCGCACGTCTCACCGGTGGCGGAGGTCAATTGCCAGACGTGGGCGCGAGGACGCGTCGTGCTCGTCGGGGACGCGGCCCACGCCAGTTCACCCAATATGGCCCAGGGCGTCGCCATGGCGGTGGAGGACGCCCAGGTTCTCGCCGAGGTGCTGGCCGAGGGCGGCAACACCGAGGGCCTTCTCCGGCAGTTCGTCCAGCGCAGGCTCCCCCGTACACGGTGGGTGCAGCGGCAGACCCACCGACGGGACCGGACCAGGTCCATGCCCACCGCCTTGCGCAACATGGCGTTCCGCTACGGCGCCAACGCCTTGTACGAGCGCGGATACGCCCCGCTGCGCGACCTGCCCTGACGGCAACCGGCAGCCCCGTACACCAGGTTGATGCAGGTCGGGAGACGGCGGGCGGGGGACGGAGTGGCGGCCCAAGGCATTGCGCTCGGTCGGCGCCGCCCACGCACGCTACCGGGCCGCGAATACCACCGCGGTCGCTGCCAGTGGTGGGCCGCCGCGAGGGTGGCACGTCGATCGGCAGGAACAGGGGTACAGCGGGCGGGAGAACCCGGAGCGACCGCGGGTCGTAGTGGACAGAGAGGCCGATCAGGTACCGCCCCTCTGGCTGATCAGGTGCTCTCGTCCCTTGGCGTCTCACCGTGCGACTGCTCTTCACCGCCCATGACGATCCACACACCCACGACCCGGAGCCGGAAGTTCCGGTCGGTGATGTCGGGCACACGCTCGTGTGTACGGCCGGTATGTCCGGCGGCTTCCCGCTCTCAGAGGAAGCGGGAACCTCTTCGGCCATCAGGAGACGTACGCCGCGGTTCGCGGCCGTGGCCTCCAGGGTGATGCGTCCCAGGAAGGACGCCCGAGGATGATCTCGATCGCCATTCTCGCCAGTGACCCGGTCACTGGGGAGGGAGCCGCCTCCTGCCTGCAGAGACAGCGAGGAATGACGCTGCTGCCTCAGAAGGAGCACGAGCGGGCGGACGTGGTTCTGATGCTGACGATGGACGTCGCCGAGGAGACGCTGCTCCTGATGGAGGCGGTCGCCGCGCGCTCGGTCAAACCGGGTAGGGGAATTGTGCTGGTCACCGGAAGCATCGCCGAATGCCAGGTGGTGAGAGCCGTGCAGTTCGGCCTGCGCAGCGTGATCTGGCCACAGGATGCCGGTTTCGCCAGCATCGCCGAGGCCGTGCGAAGCGTGGCCGACGGATGCGGCGTCCTGCCCGCTTCGGTCCAGGGCTGGCTGATCGACCACATCGGGGCGGTCCGAGCTGGCGTTGACAAACATCGCATCCCTCCACCACCATTCCACTACTCGATTAGTGGAATGGTGGTGATGATCTTGGAGTTCCGTATCGACAGGCGCAGCGGGGTCCCCGCCTTCCAGCAGATCGTCCAGCAGACCAAACAGGCCCTTCGGCTGAACATCCTGGTGCCGGGAGACCGTCTGCCGACTGCCAAGGAAGTCTCCGAGACATGCGCGGTCAACCCGAACACCACGCTCAAGGCATACCGGGAGCTGGAACGCGAGGGCCTGGTCGAACCACGGCCGGGCCTCGGCACCTTCGTCACCCGCACGCTGGCCCGCCCCCAGGCAGGCATGGATTCCCCGCTGTACGACGAGCTGCTGGCGTGGATGGCGCGGGCGCGCGAGGCGGGCCTGGAACGGGAGGACGTGGCCGCACTGGTCACGTCGGCCACGCAGCAGCAGTACGACGGAATGATGACTGAGGCAAGGAGCGTAAATGAGTAACGGTACGTACGCCGATCCGCCGGCGCTGGAGGCGGTCGCACTGGGCAAGCGGTACCGGCGGGGTTGGGCCCTGCGGGACTGCTCGTTCCGGCTGCCGGCCGGGCGGATCTGCGGGCTGGTCGGGCCCAACGGGGCTGGCAAGACCACCCTGTTGGGGATCGCCACGAACGTGCTGGAGCCGACGGAGGGCACGCTGAGCGTGTTCGGCGCGGCCCCGGGGTCGGCTGAAGCCGGCCTGCGCACCGCATTTCTCGCCCAGGAGAAGCCCCTGTTCCGGCGCTTCACGGTCGCGGAAAACCTGCGCCTGGGACGGGAGTTGAACGCGGGCTGGGACCAGGGCGCCGCCGAGGCCATTGTCCGCGCGGGCAACGTCCCCCTGGACGCCAAGGTCGGCACCCTCTCCGGCGGCCAGCGCACCCGCGTCGCCTTCGCCCTCGCCTTCGGTAAGCGCCCCGACCTGCTGCTGCTCGACGAGCCGATGTCCGACCTCGACCCGGTCGTACGCCACGAACTCATGGGCACGCTCATGGCCGAGGCCGCCGAGCGCGGCACCACCGTGCTGATGTCCACGCATGCACTGGCCGAACTGGAGAACGTATGCGACTACCTCGTCGCGGTCACGGAGGGCGGTTTGTGTCTCGCCGGTGACGTGGACGAACTGCTGTACGCCCACACCCGGGTCACCGGCGCCCGCGACGGCGAGGGCCTGCCCGTGGGTCTCGAGAGCCACACCGTCATCGAATTCCGCACCAGCGGGCGGCAGTTCGTCGCGCTCATACGTCCCGACGGACCGGTCGTCGGGCCCTGGGACACCGACAGCCCGAACATGGAAGAACTCTTGCTTGCGTATCTGCGCTCATCCGGGGCGCCGCCCTTGATCACTCCCACCGCCGAGGTCCGGACCGGCACGCGGGCGGTGGCAGCATGAGCACCCTCACCGGCACCCCGACCACCACGACGGCCGACCGAACCCGGCGCCCCCGGCTGAGCGGCATGACCTGGCTTGTCTGGCGCCAGCACCGCGCCACCTACTGGATCCTGCTGGGCGCCGCGATACTCCTGGCGGCGTGGATCACGTACCAGCACACACAGATGATGGACTTCCTGCACGCCAACGGCTGGCCCGGCAAGGACATCAACAGCATTGGCCCGAAGTTCGATCCGTACGCCCAGGCGTTCCAGCGGGTCTCCTACGTCCTGGGCATGATCCCCGTCGTGTTCGGTGTCTTCGTTGGAGCCCCGCTACTGGCGGGCGACCTGGAACACGGGACCGCCAAGCTCGTCGCCACCCAGTCCGGAGGCCGCTCCCGCTGGCTGGCCACCAAGCTCGGTGTGACCGCGCTGGTCGTCGTGGTGACCACGGCGGCGCTGTCCATCACCTTCAGCCGGTGGTGGAACCCGGTGAAGGCCCAGAACACGGTCGCCTTCTGGGCCGAGGGCGGCGCCTTCGACAACACGGGCCCCGTAACTGCCGCGCTCAGCCTCTTCACCGTGGTCGGTGGCGTGGCGATCGGCCTCGTGCTCCGCCGCACCCTCGCGGCCATGGTGGTCACCTTCGGATTCGCCGTCCTCGTCCAGCTCGTCTGGGGCTACTTCCGGCTGAGCCTCGGCGACGTGGTCACCGTCACCACCGACAAGGGTGTCGTCGCGGAGAACTCGTTCCCCCAACTGCCCGACGCCGCCTACCAGATCGACAGCTCCTACATCACTGGCAGCGGCGACCTCCTCGGCTGGAGCACCTGCCGTTCGGAGAGCACCGAGCAGGCGCAGGAGCTCTGCCTGAAGCAGGCCGACGTCGTCGGCTGGTCGGTGGACTATCTCCCGATCTCCCAGATGACCGGCATGCAGTGGCTGGGTGCGTCGATCCTGCTGGCCTTGACGGCCGCCGTGACGGTGTTCCTGTTCGCCTGGGGACGCAAGCGCCTCGTGTGACGGCCGACCAGGTCAGGTCAGGCTTGTCCTTGTCGCACCTCACTGCCGGACACGAAACGGGGCAGACCGGGACGACGGCGCACTGCCCGCGGCTTACCAGTCCAGCCGCAGTTCACTGTCGCCGCTGGGCAGAGGCCTGCCCTGAGGCGCACTCGGCTGATGCCCTGTCAGGTGCCTGGAGTTTCGTGACCTCAAGTGCGGCGCTCTTCAGTGACAAGATCACGGCCATCATCGAGGGCGAAATTCCAGGCTGACGAGCCGAGCCTGTGCCCCGACTGCCGGACAGAGGCCCCGGCACCCTGACGCAGACCTCGATGACCCGCGCGGGTGCCATGCGCCTGGGGCTGTGGTGCAGGCGCCTGGCACCTGAGCGGGCACCTCCTCCGGCGGTCCCGGGAGAGGGTGCCGTTTGAGACGAGAGTCATGTCTCCGGTGCGCGACGCGTCTGCCGGTGCTGGGCCAGGGAGAGCAGCAGCGGGTCATGTGCGTTGACCAGCAGAAGGTCGGGGTCGGCGGCTTGCCACAGCTCGCTGAGGCGCTCGTGGTTGGCCTCGCAGCACGCGTGCGGCACGCTCCGCACCCGTTGATGCAACGCCGTCCCTGCCATCGAGACGGCGGCCGCCACGAGGACGGGGAGGTAGAGCGCGTCCACGCTGCGCAGCAGATAGTCGGTCGTGGAGAACCGGAAGAGCGTGTCCCGCAGCCCGAGTGCCTGCGTTTCGGCGTCGGTGCTCGCCCAGCCGAAGTAGAAGAGGACGGCGGTGAAGTGAGAGGAACGAGCCGATGGGGCCGACGAGTTCCAGCCAGGCCCGGGGTTCGGGCGGCGGTGACGGGGCCGGTGGGGGAGCGGGCGGCGGGTCGGGTGGCGCCGGTGTGGGCCTGGGCTCGGGCGCGGGTGGCGAGCGGCGGAGTCTCGCGCGAGTGCGGTTCAGCACCGTACGAAGGCGGCGCGTCGGTGTGGCGGCGGTCACGGGCTCGTCGACGTGGAGACGGTGGTGCCAGGGGCTACGGCGGTGAAGGCGGCCTCCTTCGGTGATGTGCTGGTGGGCGCGGCCGTGTGGCCGAGGTCCCGGAGGGCCTGCCCGGAGATACAGGGCCTCCTCAACCGCCACTGGCTGCGACGTTCCTGCGCCGCAGCCAGTGCCACCACCGGTTCTGTGGCCGTTGGGTGGACATGGCTAGCGCTGTCTCCAGCGCATTGCGGGTGCTCAAGGTATGCGTGTGTTCGTCGCCGAGGATGCGGACGCGGTCATTGAGGGTTCGGCGCAGTAGGTCTATCGCCTCGGCCTGCTCACCTGCGCTGGTCAAAGCGAGAGCGAGGTTGTGGCGACTGCCAAGGGTATCCGGGTGCTCGGGGCTCAGGATGCGGGTGCGGTCCTCCAGGGTCTGCCGATGCATGCGCACTGCTTGTGTGTGCTCGCCGATCCCATCCAGCGCGAGACCGAGGCTGTCCCGGCTGGCCAGCGTGTGCGGATGCTCGTCGCCCAGAATGCGGGCGTGGTCGTTGAGCGCCTGCCGCAGCAGCTGTATCGCTTCCGTCTGCTCACCCGCCCTGGTCAGGGCGCTGGCGAGGTTGTGGCGGCTGAGCAGGGTGAGGTGGTGCTCGGGGCCCAGGACACGGATGCGGTCGTCAAGGGTGCTCCGGTGCATGCGCACTGCTTGTGCGTGCTCGCCCATCCCATCCAGCGCGAGACCGAGGCTGTCCCGGCTGGCCAGGGTGTGCGGATGCTCGGGGCCCAGGACACGGGTGCGGTCGTTGAGGGTCTGCCGCAGCAGACCCACCGCCTCGGCATGCTCACCCGTCCCGTCCAAAGCGCATGCGAGGTCATTGCGGCTGGTCAAGGTATCGGGGTGCACTGGGCCCAGGATGCGGGCGCGGTCCTCCAGGGTCTGCCGGAGCAGGCGTATGGCCTCGGCCGGCTCTCCCATTCCGAACAAGGCATTGCCCAGGTCATTGCGGCTGGTCAAGGTATCGGGGTGCTCGGGGCCCAGCATGCGGGTCTCGACGTCGAGGACCCGTTCATGCAGCAGGCGCGCCGCACCGAAAGCGCCAGCCTTCTGCAGCACCTGGGCCAGGGCGTTGAGAGTGGTGCGGTGGTGTGTGGCGGTGCGTAGGTCCGCGTAGTCGAGCAGCAGCGGCAGGTGGGGGGCGAGGAGCACGGCTGCAGGCCAACCAGCGCGCTCGCGCTGGTTGGCCTCGTGCACGGCCGTGGTCAGCCGCTCGGCAAGGGCCCGGTGCCACGCGGCGAGATCGGAGGTCTCGGCCGTGAGGGCGACAGCGTTGATCTCTCGGATCAGGGGATGCAGCACCACTTGAGCCCCCTCACTGCTGCCCGACGCCGGGCCGGTGCTGCCGGGAGAGTGGGGCAGGCCGAGGAGACCGTAGCGGTGCAGGCCGGCGAACGCGGCCTCCAGGGCCACCGCGGTGACGTCGTGTCCGGTGACGGCGGATAGCAGGTCCGGGGTGATCAGGGACAGTGGGACGGGGGCTTGAGCCAGCAGGGCCAGCAGTCGCAACAAGGGGCGGGCCAAAGCGTTGCCCTCCCCGGCGAGCTGGTCCAAGGACACCTCCCAGGTGTGCCGCACCACGGCGCGGGCGACCCGCGGATGGGAGGCATTCGGGTGCGCCGCTCCCAACAAGAACTGCAGTTCCTGTTCCAGGGCCTGGCGGTAGGCGGCAAAGGTGCGGTAGCGGCTGGTGGGTCCGGCCAGATAGGTGCCGGCCGCGTGCAACGCCAGTGGCAGCCCGCCCAGTCGCGCCGCCAGTTCCCGGGCCTGCTCGGCGGTGCCGGCCACAGGAGCAGCGTCCAGCAGGACCTGCCCCGCAGGTCGCACCGGCAGCGGCTCCAGTGGCAGCAGCTGTGCGCACGGACCCCAGGTCTGCTCGCTGCCATCCCGGCTGGTCACCACCAGCAGGCCCCGGCCGTGAGGACGGATCCAGCCGCGATAGTCGGCCACCGGCTCCCCTGCCGGGCCGATCTCGTGCGGCTCGTCGGCGTTGTCCACCACCAGCAGCCACCGCCGCACCCGGCCCAACTGTCGCCAGACCACATCAGGCAGGCTCGCCTGCCCCGCTCGCGCGGCCTCCAACTCTGCCTCTGGCAGGCCGCAGGCCAGCGCCGCCTGCACCATCTGCTGCGCCAGCTCGGCACCGTCGCGCCAGCGCACCCAAAACACTCGCCAGCCCGCAGCCTCGGCCTGGGTGGCCAGTTGCGCGGCCACCGTTGTCTTGCCCATCCCGCCGACCGCGCACAGCACCGCGAACCGGCCTTGTGGCCGCCGAAGCATGCCTGCCAGCACGGCGAGTTGTCCCTCACGCCCCCGCACGCGCTGAACATGCGGGGGGCGTAACGAAGCCTGCTGGCCTCGGGCCAGTCGGCTCATCGGTGCCAGCCGCGCCGGGGGCCTTGCTGCGGCATCCAGATGCCGGCCCCACAGCAACAGCCCGATGCTGACCACCACCAGCACGGCGAACACCGGCCAGATGACCCACGCCTGCGCCGCCCAGCCAGGCACCGCGGCACTGGCGTAGTTGGTCACCGGCCCCAGCACAGCCGCCACCAACGCCGCCCCTCCCGCTACCGCCGACCCGGCCCACGCACCCCGTCTACGCCCCACGGTCTGCCACCCCCGTCCACCGTCACCAGGATGCTCCCGCCTGGATCACGTCCATGGAAGGTTGCGGGTGGTCACGACGGGAAGCCGGCTGGCAGGCTCTAACCGCGCCGAAGACCGGCCCCATACGGCCCCATCAGTCTCAGGGCAGGGAGCAGCCTGCCTAGTGAGGGGCCGCCAAGGCTGGCCGACGTCTACTGCGAGGGCCAGCCGCCCTGACGGGCGGCTGGCCCTCGCGCGTTCTTCGCCACGGAACTAACTCGTAGGCCCGAAGGGGTGCCTCAGCACGGCGTGTAGGCGGCCCTTCCGTACGCTCGTTTCGTGACCCCGCTGATCGTCATCTCGACGTAAGGAGCGTCCACACGCTGGCACTTACCAACCGGAACCGTTGGCGCGTAGCAACCGCGGGTGAGGCCCTGCCCCAGGTTGGATGCGGCGCACCAGACGTCGCCCCCCAGCTGCGACTCGAACACCACACGGCCCTTCTGCATGTACCAGAGATGGAGCTCGTTCGCGTTCTGCGCGACCAGAACGGCCTGCGCGCCGCCACTGGAGTTCACAATCGTGCACGCCTTGAAATTAAGGCCGAACATCCCGGGCTCCCAGGTCTCTGGGTGCAGGACATAGTCTCCGCAGTACCAGTTGGAGTTCGTACTGACGGTCTTCCAGCCCACTGTGTCACTGGCCACGGCCGACTGAGCCCCGAACAGGACCAGACTTGCCGCGACCGTTGCGGCCTTGAGCCAACGGCGCATGCCGTACCCCCAATGACATGCCGACCGCCTCCAGTGGCTCCGGCGAATGGCCTTGATCATACATATTCGCAGATCAGCGGGTCAGCATTCCACCGCATCTGCCGCGGCCAGGGCTCACGGTTCACCGCCTCGGGACGCGTCGTAGTTCCGGGCCTCGTCGTCGTAGCCGATCACCCGTCCATCCTGTCTGAGCGTCTGCTGCGGGGCGCACCTTCTACAGCCATCCTCAGAGGATCGTTCGAGGCCAGACGTTAAAGAACAAGTTGAGAGCCTGTTTCTGAACCGCCGTCGTCCGCGCGGAGCGCGGGCGCAACCCGCGTTCGGCGTGTGCTCTCGGTGTGCGGCGTCGCAGCGCAGGCGGGGGTGCAGAAGCAGGCTCTGAGTGCCTTCGCCCGGCGCTCGCCGGGGCGCCCGGCCGCCGGCAACGGGTGCCGGATACGGTGCCCGTGGGGCACGGAAACGGATCGTCAGCTAGGCAGTCACTCGGGCTGATGCTCCGGGCCTCCGAAGTCCGGGCTGGTGTAGTCCGGACTGGTGTAGCTCGGTCTCGGGCTGCCGTCGGAGCTTTTGAAGCCCGGGCGGTTGTAGCCGAGGTGCGGCATGCGGCCGGTCGGTGCTGGCGGAGCCGTACGATGCAGTGTTGCCGCGCCGGGGTCGGCCAAGGCGTCCCGCAGGAACGGCAGGATTCCACGCTCCAGGAGGGCCTCGCGCCAGGCTTCCCTGGCCCTGGCTACCTCCCCGCTCAGCTCGCCGTGAGGCTCCGTATCGAGCGAGGGCCTGTTGCGCAGGGCGGTGATCAGCAGCCCTACAGCCCCGACCAGCACGGTGGTTGCCATGACCGCGCAGAGGATCCACCCGGTGGTCAGCATGGTCTGGGCGAACACCGGTGCAGGGTCGATCATCTTCAGGATGTAGCCCACGAGCAGGAAGATCGCCGCGGCGGCACCGGTGAGGATGGGGGCCAGGACAGCGGTGACGGCGAGGCAGCCCGCGCCGCCGGTCTCGGCGACCTCGCCCATGGGGGCGGCGAGCCCCACCGTGTTCGTGCCGTGAGTTTCGTTCATCGTGGCTCTGCTGGCAGATGCTGAAGGGCCGGCTGGTCTCTTGGCCTCCTGCTGCCGGGTCATACCCGATCCGGGTACCTGCGCAGTGGCCGGACGTGTGCGCACTCCGAGGAAGGATGCCAGCAGGCGCCGGCCGAAAGGCACCTGGCGCTGTCGCTGGCGGGCCCGGTCCGCGACCTGGGCCCTGCGGTGTTCGACTCCCAGGACAGACGCCCCGAGACGTCGGCTCAGCCCCACCTTGGCCGGAATCGGCTTCGTGGAGCCGGGTTCACGGACGGGCGGCGCAGTGAGCGGCGCCGGGTGGCGCAGTTCCTCGCGGACCTTCACGTAGTGCTGGTACTCGGTGGCTGCCGCCGCGGTGATGAGTGCGGAGGCGTTGAGCGCCATGGTGCGCAGCTGCTCAGGGTTGAGCCGCTGTCCGACGGCGGCCAGTTCCGGGCGGTGTGGTGCGGAGCGCAGCGCCTCATCGAGGATCCGTTCGTATTCCTGGCGGTCCTCGCTGTGCAGGTGCTGCGGAACGCTGTTCATGCAGACACCCCCCTGCTGCCAACTGCCTTGAAATTAGCGGTCGTTGGCCCGATCGGGCGTGCCGGCATGTGGTGCTTTCGCCCGGCGTCCAGTGCTGGTCCCAACACAGTTATGCCCTGCGGGGGTTGGCGCGGACACCTGCTGGGCCCCGGCGAGTGTGGGTGCGTTTTGGAGAGGCGCGTGGTCACGCGGTCCCCTCCTCACTAAAGTCTGGCCCTTCCGACAGCCGCGGTGCACCGTGGCCCGGGCTTCCAAGGCCGGGTCCGCCTGCCGGACCCCGGGGTGCGCCGCCCGAAGCTGACTCCCCGGCACCGGCTTCCCGCTGGTGTTCCACCGCCCCGAAGTCGGGGCCAGGAAAGCCGGGACGGGGGAAGCCCAGTCTGGCAGCACTCGGGCTGGGGTTGTCGGAATCCGGTAAGCGAAGGTCGGTCCAGCCGATTCTCGAGGAGCGGCCGGCTGATCCCGACGCCATCGGCGAGCCGTCCGCGCTCTGTGAAGGGGCCTGTCCCGCGAGGGGTGACAGGGCGGGTTGCTGAGCAAGCGGCAGCGACTGCGGGTCGGTCTGCGTAGCGTCCGCGGCCTGGCCACCGCCAAGGACTGCGTCACTCACCGACTGGATGCGACCGAGTTGGGTGAGGAGCATCGGCGCTGACATGCCGACAACAATGGCTGCGTACGCGCCACTGATCTGTCCCGTGGTACCGAGGAGCACAGCAGCCCCAGCGCCCATCATACTGTGCAAGACGGCAGCGATGGGGTCTGTGACGGGGTCACAGAACTTCCGGAACGGGGGTGCTTCTTCCCCCTGTTCAGCAGGCAGCTGCCGGTGAATGCGGCGGGCCGACTGCCAGTCCGCGAACTTGGTGTAGACATCCATCAGCCCACGCAGAAGGCCCCCTGCTGCCCCCAGCAGAACTAACGTCGAGACGTCCACGGCTTCCCCCGGTAGAGCGGACGCCTGTGTTCATGCGTCCGGACACTGCATGAGCCTAGAGCCCACCGTGGGCCAGAAGGGCGATTTCACAGCAAGGCCCGGTCCGGGATTTCCGATTCCGTTCGTCACTCACCAAACCCACACAGCCCCAGCCAAGTTACTTCGTGGCTTTCTGCCCAGGACCTCGCCTCCGCACTGCCCAGCCCAACCTCGTGCCTCAGCGAGACGCCTCCCCCGAGAGCAGCGGGGGTCGGGCGAGGCCTTCAGTGTTCGGTCTGTGGGGTGTTGGGTGTGGTGTGGTGTGGTGTGGGGGACCCTGACATTTGTCAGGGTCCTTTCCTGTCAGCGGGTTTCTAGTCTTGCTCCTGGTGAACGGTCCAGCGACGTATCGCGGGGTTTCAACCTGAGGAGGATGAGGGACGTGGTCTCGAAGCGGGAGAGGGAGGCCGGCCGGAGTGGCGGTCGGGGTTGGCGTGCGTTGCTCGGCGTCGGCTTCGCGTTTGGGCTGGCGGCGCTCACGCCGTTGCAGGCGCAGGCGGCCCCCATGGAGAGCGCCAACTACGGCACCCTCTCCAACGAGGGGCTCTACCCCGAGCAGACTTCTTGCTCGGGAAGCTACTACCAGCCCAATGTGCCGGGCGGGGCGACGAAGACGGCTGTCTACGCCGGGCGCACCATCACTCTGAAGTACTTCTACAGCCCCGGGTGCGGTTCGTTCGCCCGCATCGAGAACGCGCCTCAGGGCTGCGCCGCACACAGCAACCGCCTCACGGACACCAGCACCGTGTGGGTGCTCGAGACAGTCGACCCGGGGATCGACTACGCCTACACCAAGGTGATCAACAACCTCGACGGCCGGCTGAGCAAGGCGGTGCTCTTCTGCGACAATCAGCGTCTGGCCGAGACCGCCTGGTACTAGGTCCGTCTTCAAACGGATCTTGCCCAGAGCAGACATGACGCGAGTGTGACCGCTGCCTCGTATGAGGTGGCGGTCTTCTCGTCTCTGGTGGCGATGCCGCAGAAGCACCTTGAGTCGGTTTGAAGCAGTCCTCGTCCCAGGGGCTGGCCGCCGCGGTGACCGCGGTTGTGCCGGTGCCGTGGCTGGCCGGCCTTCTCCGCAATGGTGTGCGCGATACCTCGTTGGCGCAGGCAGGCGCGGAAGCCGCGGGAGCGGCTCGCGGTCCGTTACTTACTCTGGACAGCCTGTATATAGGCTATGTAGAGTACGAGTATGGGTAGTCCGCGAATGACCCTGCAGACTCAACTGGTGCTGCGGGCCTTGCTGGAGGACCCCGCCAAGGAGCGCTACGGCCTTGAGCTGTGCGAGCTGGCGGGACTGCCGTCGGGCACGATCTATCCGATCCTCGCCCGCCTGGAACAAGTCGGCTGGGTGGACAGCACCTGGGAAGACCCCGCCGTACACGAGAAAGCCGGACGGCCGCGCCGCCGCTTCTACCAGATCACCAAGGACGGTGCCGAGCAGGCCCGCGACGCCCTCGCGCGCGCCTACCGCTCCCGCAAGCAGCCCTTGCCGGGGTGGGCTGCCCGCCCGGCCGGCGACGGGGGAGTGTCATGACTGCCGCGCGGCGCTGGTTAACGATTCGACCGAACAGGCGCCGTCCCGCCGCCCCGTCCCTGGGTAGACTCTTGGCCCTTGCGCGTACGCACCACCCCGACGCCGACACCGCGCCTATCGTGCACGCCCACGACGAGGCCGCTCTCTGGCATACGGGCCAGACCCGCCGCAGCGGAGACCCGTTGCTCACCCACTGCCTGGCCGTCGCCGCCATCGTGGCCGATGTCGGCATGCCGCCGTCCGTGATCTGTGCTGCCTTGCTGCACGACATCGTCGACACCCACTGCCCGCCCGGCCGCGTGAGCGAATACTTCGGACCGGAGGTAGCCGACCTGATCCGCGCCGTCCGCACTGCCGAACTCAGCGCCATCCCGCTGGAAAGCCTCACCTTTGACCACGCGCGGCCCTTTGCCCGGCCGACACGTGAGGAAGCCGTGCTGGCGATCCGGCTCGCCGATCGGCTGCACAACATGCGCACCATCGCATTCGTGGCCCCGGCCAAGCAGTACCGCAAGGCACGCGAAACCATCGACGTACTGGCGCCCCTGGCCCGAGCCGCAGGCCTGACAGAGGTAAGCCGTGAACTGCACGATCTTTCCGCCGCCGTCCTGCGGCCCACGACCTCCGCTTCCGGCGTCAACCCACGCCTGCTGACCCTGCTCACCTTGCTGCTTCCCGCCCCGCACCGAGCACGGTGGCAGGAGGAATGGCACGCTGAACTGGCCACCCTTCCCACCCGCCGTACCCGTATCCGTTTCACCCTCCGAGTCCTGCTCGGCACACCCGGGCTGTCCCTGACGCTGCGTCGCCCGCTCTGGCGGGAACGACGATGGTGAACGCGATGGCCCGCATCGGCGGCCTGCTGGGCGCGGCAGCCGCATTCGTCATCGCGATGGCACGCGGAGGCCTGTCCGCCTGGACGACAGGAGCACTCACGGCCTGCGCCCTTGCCCTGCTTGCAGTCGTCCTGTTCATCCCCAGCGAGACACCGGCCCGCCGCCTGGGCAATCTGATCCAGGCATGGCGCCTGCCGGGCGGAACACCCACGCGGTCCGAGCCGGTTTTGCTGCCTGCGCAGCCCCCACCCGCGCCCGACTCGGACAGCAGATGACAGCCGCCCGGCTGCCGCCACGGCTCGAGGAAGTCGAGCATTGCCTGGCGGGGCAGCTTGCTGTCCAGTCCCAGGCGGTGCGGATGGAGTCGGCGCTGACGTCGCGGGGGATGTCCAGGCGGTGTTCGGCGTCGCCGATGATCTCGCCGATGAGGTGGTGGGCGGTACGGGGGTGCCGGATGAGCCAGTCGAGCATGTTCACCACCGGCGTGGTGATGCGTCCGTGACCGGAACCTCGACCTGTTCCTTCACGGACTGCGTACGGGGGCGGGCGCGGTCTGACGACTCCCGCCTCGCGGCGGCGCCCGGCAGGCGGCTCCCGAAGGGATCGCGCCAAGCACCTACTACGCCGCCAAGAACCGCGCCCCCAGCGCGCGGTCGGTCGCTTGGCCGTGGTTGGCATCTGACGATGCATCGTCGCGGGCCCTGTCGGCGCTCCACAAACATCAAGGGTGTGCCGGGCGCAGGTCGGAGCTCCGCGCCATTCGCTCAGCCGAGCAGCCTGCTAAGTAGGCTTTCGTCTGCGTCTTGGTCAGGACTCTCTGCGGCCGGAGTCTGGCGTTGGTAGGAAATGCCCCCGATTCGATTCACTCCGTGCTCAGGCGACGAGCTCGGCATTTCATGTCCGACATGCTCGGGCAGGTCATTCCCGGAAGCGGATTGAACGATGCTGCCTGTGTTCTCCTCGTCAGCGGCGGTGGCTGGGCCAATGCTGCCGAGGACTGCTGCGGCAGCCATGGCGGTTACGGTCAGGAGCTTGCGCATGCGCATGTGGGGCGTTCTCCGTTCGAGCGCGGAACATTGGACAGGCCCATATCATCATCAATTGTGAAATTGAAGTGCAATGCGCCCATCTGTGGGCGAGGCATCCCATAAAGCGAGTGGACCGCGGCGCGGGAGTGCCGGCCGCTGTGCTCGTGCGTCGATGCGCCACCCGACGAATACAGCCTCCGTCGGCACGCGCACCTCGTTCTCGCTGCGCCCGGTGCGGTTCCGCTCGTTGGCCACGGTCGGCAGCGGCAGGCCCTCCGCCACGGAGGCGGGAGGGTCCGCCGCGAACGGCGCGCCCGGCCTGATGCGCGGGTGCCATGCCGTCCGTGATGCCGTTCGCGCGGGCCTGACGCCAGCCGGCGACAGCCGTAGCAGCAGGTGCCCGCAACATCACGGCCGTGTTGCTGATGGTCTGAGGGTGTTCGGTCATGAGGACTCCGGTGTGGCCGGAGGGCGGGCACGGCGACTGTCGGGCGTGCGGCCAATCCGGCGAGCGACGCTTTCGGTCTCGCTGCTGGTGTAGGCGGTGCGGATGCCGGAGGGCGTCATGCCGCTTGCCTGTGCAAGGGGTTCGAGCTTGTAGGGGCGGTCGCCGTGGAACTCGCGGCCGTAGGCGAGGAGATGGCGGATCTCGCGGTCAGCGGCCTCGCGAGCGGCGCGGGCGTTGGCAAGAGCGATCAGCAGGGGGTCTTCCTGCAGGTCCTCGCGCTGGGCCTCGAGGGCGAACGCGTAGTTCTCGCGGGCCTGTTCGGCCTCCGCGAGGGCATCGGGGTAGAGCTCCTCCGGTGTGACGTCACCGGGCTGCGGCAGGGGGGTGCGGATGGCTGCGAGGTCACCGATCAGATTCATGACTACGGCGATCGCAAAGAATTACGTCGATCGCAACACAGTGGAAGGGGTGTCCTCTTCCGAACCGCTCCCCGTGAGGGACACTGGAGGACTAGCGAGCCGACCGTGCGGGAGGTGGCGTGCCCCGAGACCAGCGCCTGGTGCAGACCACGGTCATTGACAGCGCGGAGTCGGAGATACCCGCCCTGCTGCCGATGCAGGCCGACCAGGCGCGCGCGTTCCGGCAGGCCCACGCCGGGCAGACGTTCTGGTGCGGGCAGTGGCTGGGCGGCTGCCGGGGACGGCTGACGATCAGGACGCCACCCGGCCGGGTGGCGCACTTCGCACACCTCCCCGAACCCGAGCACGTGGTGTGCCGCAGGGCGTCGGTGGGCGTCTCCGGCGCCGACCACCTCTACATCAAGCAGCAGTTCCTCGCATGGCTGGTCGGCCAGGGCATCGCGACCACCACGCGCCTGCCCGAAGACACCGAACCGCTGGGCAGCGAGGTCGTGTTCGAGCCGGGCGGTCACGGGTGTGGGACGTGGCCGCGGCCTCAACACGCAAGACGCTCCGCGACGATGACGAGTTCTACACGTCGGTCATCAGCCCTGATGGCCGGACGCTGGCTGTGGCGGGTGACGAGGGGAAGATCACACTGTGGCACCTGGCCACCGGAAAGGTGAAGAAGTCGATCACCACCGACTTCATCTTCATCATTCCCTGGACTTCGGGGAGGACGACCGGTTCCTTGCAGTCGGGAGCAACGACAACACCGTTACCACCTGGGACACGGACACCGGCAGCCAACACGACTCCTTCCACGGGCACACGGACTATGTGCAGACAGTGGCTTTCGGCCCCGACGGCCGGACGTTGCTCTCGGGCGGGCATGACCTTTCCGCTCGCTTGTGGGACACGAAGACCACCGAGGCGGAGAAGGTCCTGACCGAGCCCGCCGGCGCGGTGCGGGCGGCGGCGTTCAGCCCGGACGGGCGCACGCTCGCCACCGGCGGCGAAGAGGGCTCCGTCCGGCTGTGGGACCCGGTCACCGGAAAGACCGTCCGGCAACTGGCAGGGCACACCGCCTTGGTGAGCTCGGTGGCCTTCCGTCCCGACGGCCGGATGCTCGGCACGGGAAGCAGCGACCGGACGGTCCGGTTGTGGGACGTGGCCACGGGCAGAGTTCTGCGCACCCTCAAAGGGCACACCGACTACCTCTCGGCCGTGGCGTTCTCACCCGACGGCCGGACACTCGCGACGGGCGGCATCGACGACCGCGTACGACTGTGGGACGTCACCACGGGACGCATCCGCAAGACCCTTCCCGCCCCCGGCAGTGCCTTCTCCGTCGCCTTCAGTCCCGACGGCCGGACACTCGCCACCGGCGGCGGCCTCGCCACGGGCAGCAGCATGGACCGGACCGTCCGGCTGTGGGATCCCCGCTCCGGTACAGCACGCCGGACCATCTCGGTGCGCACCCCCGGCGTGACGTCGGTGGCCTTCACCCCGGCCGGTGCGCATCCGCACCGGCGACGGGATCCGTCTGGCGTCGACGAGTCCGCGCTAAGCGGCAGACGACACAACCACAGCCGGTCACAAGCGTGACGACCCCACTGGCCCCTTCTACTCCTCCACATCACCGATGGCGACACGGAGTTCGTGAATGTCCCCAGAACGGCGTTCACAGCTCTCCCGAATGCGCAAGCACACCGTTGTCATGGTTCGGTGCTGGGGTGAGGAGCACGTCTTGCTTCGCGCCGGTCAGCGTTTGACGCGGTTACGGACGGCCAGAACGGCCAAGCCCAGGAGAACGGGCTCAGTCACGCGGGACGCCATCTCGATGTAGGTGCCAGCGGTGGTCAGGTCCTGGCCGGAGGAGCGGAACGCCATGGAGTTGAGCGTGACGTTCAGCGCCTTCTCCAAGCGCTCGCCTTAGTCCGAACGCGCTCCCCCCCCCGCTGCCAAGAACAAGTGCCCTCGCAAGGCGTGGAGTCGGATGCATCGGACGGGTTCACCCTGGACAACCTTGCGCTGCTGCGCTCCAGCACCGAGGCGCGCGACGCAATCCTCATCAACGTGCTGATGTGACGGCTCGGAAGAGACCGCACCCGCACTCTTCGGTCCGCTCCTGGCGGCGGGACACCTCTCCGGGCACGAGGCCGCCGTGCTCAGTACCAACTTCGAGGAGATCCTGGGCGAACAGTCCGCGGTCGCGCAGGCGGTCATCCGCATGCCCGTCGAGGGCTACGTGGACACCGAGATCGCCGACACCCTGAGCATTAGCCACTCGGCGGTCCGCATGCGCACGACCCGCTTCGGCAACGCCCTGTACGACGCCGTCCGCCACCAACGCAACTGGATCCCCGAGCAGCTCCACACCAAGGCCAGCGCCAGCCACCGTACCCAGCGAGGTGCGGCGTGACCGTCCAGCTGCTCATGTACCTGATGCTCGTACTGGGGATGTGCGTCTGCGGTGTAGCCGCATGGCGTGTGCAGGTAGATGATCTCGACCAGCTTGCCCTCGTCGTCGGAGAGCATCCCCTGCACGTAGTAGAAATCGCGGCCCACACGACGGGCACGTCGGCTCCTCGTCGTAGTCGTCCTGGTCGAACTCGAGTGCTGCATGCGGGCTCCGCGACGAGGCCTTGTTGCCGCGGTTGACCGTGCGGAACGTGTCGAGGATTCGCTCGAGCTGGCGGAGGACCGGAGACGGGCTGGACACGGCTTGAAGGGCGACCGCGGGCGTCACGGGGTCGCCGCTGGCGCTGAGGTGGGGGGCGACGGCACAAGGGTGTGCCCTGTCATGCCTCTGGCGACGATGGACGGGGAAGACCAGTCGCATACCGAAGACGGCGATGAGGATGTCCGTCGTGGTGATCGAAAATTCGGGGGTTCGTCTGCAGCCGAACCCCTCAGCTAGGCCGTCAGTGGGTGCTCATCCACCAGACGATGGCCGTGATCAGGAGGCTGCCGGTAGCAGTGCCGGCGCCGTAGACGACGCCCATGGCAAAGCGGCGGGACACTGCCGTAGCAGCTCGCGTTGAGCGGCCCTGGTCAGCGTCCAGGTTGGCGCGGCCGGCTGCCTGGCCTCGGCAGGCATCATGTTGATCCATTACCCTCCCCATTCTCCCAAAGAGATAAAGATCTCCTCTTTGCGTGATCTTTACTCCAAAGTCTAGTCGGCACCTCTTCAGAAACTGACAACTAGTCAGTTCAGCAGCTGCGGCGACGCGGAGGCTTGATCGGTCGGCTCGTCGAGTAGGCCGCGACAGTGCCGAAAGGGCACTGCTTGCCCTGCCACTCAGTGCCTGTTTGCGATCCCGGTGGTGGGCGCCTCGCGTCCAGCGCCCGTCCCCTTGCGCCCATCCTTCTGGCCTCGCCGGGTTATCCGATGGGCGAATGAGCACGAAGGGCTGCCGTCGGCGGTCGCGGTTCGTCACACTGTGAGGAACGGTACTGGGACGCTTCGTAATCGGGGGACTCGTGCAGATTGAGGATTCTACGGACCATGGACCAGGGAGATCCGGTTCGGATGGCGTGATGCAGGTGCTGTTGTCCATCGCGTTCGATCCCGAGCTGGACCCCGAACCTGCCGAGCGGCTGACGCTGCAGTTGCGGGCCGAGATAGCCGAGCTGGATATCGAGTCGGTCGGCCCCGCGCCCGCCGGGACGGCTCCTGACGGGGCGAAGGGCACCGATGTCGTAACGCTGGGGGCGGTCGTCGTCGCGATGAGCGCATCCAGCGGAGTGTTCACCACGCTCATCGAGACCTTGCGCGACTGGCTCGGCCGGCATTCCGCCCGGCATCGCATCTCGCTGACCATCGACGGTGACACCATCGAACTGGAGCGGGCGTCTGCCGCCGAGCGGCGGGAGCTGGTCGACGCGTACGTCCGTCGCCACACCGGCGGGTAGCCATGGGTCGCCGGCTGGCGCTGCTGATCGCCACGTACGAGTACCAGGACGACGGGCTGCGGGCGCTGACCGCCCCGGCGCACGACGCGGAGGCGCTCGCCACCGTCCTGAAGGACTCCGACATCGCGGGGTTCGAGGTCACCACGCTGATCAACGAGCCGCACCACCGGGTGGGTGAGGCCATCGGCGACCTGTACCGCGACCGAAGGCGGGACGACCTCACCCTGCTGTACTTCACCGGCCACGGTCTCAAGGACGACGACGGTCGGCTCTACCTGGCGACGACGAACACACGCCGCGGCAGTCTGCTGTTCACGTCGCTGCCCGCGGAGCAGATCGACCAGGCCATGTCGGGCTGCATGTCCCGGCAGAAGGTGCTGATCCTCGACTGCTGCTACAGCGGTGCCTTCCCGGCTGGGCGTGTCGCCAAGGCCGACACGGACGTGCACACGCTGGAGCGGTTCCAGGGCCGGGGACGGACCGTGCTGACGGCATCCGACGCCACCCAGTACTCGTTCGAGGACAATCAGCCGCACGGCGCGGCCGCGCAGTCGGTGTTCACCCGCCACCTGGTGGCAGGCCTGCGGGACGGCAGCGCCGATCTCGACGGTGACGGGGACATCACCCTCGACGAGCTGTACAGCTACGTCCATGACCGGGTCGTCGACGAGATGCCCCAGCAGCGGCCCAAGAAGCAGGACAACGTCGAGGGCCGCATCATCATCGCCCGCAACGTCCACTGGACCCTGCCCGCCCACCTGCACCATGCGCTGGCCAGTCCGATCGCCACCGACCGACTCGGTGTGATCGACGGGCTCGCTCACCTGCACCGGATCGGCAACGACCACGTGCGCCGACGCACCCTCGAGGAGATCCGGCGGCTGGTGGACGACGACAGCCGACTCGTGTCCGCGGCCGCGGCAGCCCGGCTTCAGACCCTGCTGCCACCGGCCCCCGAGCCCCAGCCCGGGTCGGCAGTCGAACCCGCGCCAGCCACAACGCCAGTCGTGGAAGCACAGACAACGCCAACCAGCCCCGCTCCCCAGCCATCCCAGTCGCGGGAACCGCAGCCTGACTCTGGGAACGACTTCTGGTCTCAGCCGCTCATCAGGCCAGCTCCTATACAGCCAGGGCAAATCCGAAATCCCGGCCAAGGTGCTCAGAGGCCACGAACCAAGGGCAACACCGGCCCGGGGATGAAGCCAGCTCACGTCCCCAGAACTGCAGAGCCCTCCGTTCCACCAAGGGAAAAGGCGGCAACGCTGCGCACTGACACGCCAGGGAATGCCTGGCCCCGGGCCATCCGGATAGTCCGCATCGCCGCCGTGGTCTATATACGCGTGCAATGCGTAGCACTCCTGTTCATCGGCATCGGTGTCGCCGTCAACGGCGACACCGACGCCGAAAAGCAGGCTGGGATCATTCTCGTCATCATCGCCGTGGCAGCGATCACGGTCATGGGGGCTCTCTTCGTACGCCGTCGCCGTCGCGATCACTGAGGAGCCTCGGCACCGTACTCGTCACCGTGAGCCGCTCAGTTGGACCGCTCACGCCAGAGTCTGGGGCAGACGGCGGGTCATCAGCTGTGTTGACTGCACTATCTGGGCAGGGTCAGTTGTCGTGTCCCTAACGACCTCGTGCACGGTTGGCCGTGGCTCGGCACCCAGGTAGCTCGTTGCACTGATCATGGTGGGGGCTGGGGCGCGTGAGTTGATCGTGGCGGAGTACCGGATCACTGGGCTGTCGCCGGATGTGATCGCTGAACTCATCGCCGAGGTAGGGCCGTTGTGGCATGAGCAGCATCAGGCTCGGCTCACGGCTCGGCCGCGGCGTCGGCCGGTGGGAGCTGGTGCGAAGTACAGGTTCGTCTTCGTCGACCGCCTGCTGGCCACATTCGTGAATCTGCGCCATGGCACCACTCATGACTTGCTGGCCTGCTGGTTCGGCGTGGACCGCTCCACCATCACCCGCGCCATCGGCGAGGTACGGCCCCTGCTGGCGCAGCGGGGCTGCACCGTGGCACCGGGCATCCGGCTGCGCTCCCTCACCGAGGTCATCGAGCACCTGGGTACCGACGCTCGGACCGGGATCATCGACGGCACGGAGATCCGCGTGCGGCGCCCGGCCGCCGGCCGCACGGACCGGGACAAGTTCGTCTCTGGCAAGACCAAGCAGAACGCCGTGAAGTCAATGGTCCTCACGGACGCTGAGGGGCGAGTGCTGTTCTGCAGCCCGGTCCGGCCCGGCATTTGCGCCGACATCACGCAGGCCCGACAGCTCGGACTGGCCAAGCTCCTGGCCGACAGCCCGTACCTGGAGGTCCTCGCGGACGCCGGCTATCAGGGCATGGGCGCGCAGACCGGCGGACGGGTGGTGACACCGCCACATCGCAAGTTCAAGAAGAACGATGATGCTCCTGGCCTCGGCCGGCGGAAGCACGGTCCCCTCATGGCCCGCCTGGTCCAGGCGGACGAGGACACCGTCCGCGATGTGATTCACAAGTTCAACGAGATCGGGCTCGCATGCCTGAACCCTCGCTGGGCGGGAGGCCGTCCCTGCCTTCTCAATCGTGACGACGAGGACCTCGTCGTCCGGACGGCTACCACCCGCCCGACCGTCCTGGGCAAGCCGTTCACCTACTGGTCGATCCGTAAGCTCGCCGATCACCTGCGACGAAACCGTGCCCACCCCGTCCTCATCGGACGGAAGGCCCTGCGGTGCTTACTCGCCCGCCGCGGGGTCTCCTTCCAGCGCACGAAGACCTGGAAGGAGTCCCCGGACCCCGACTTCGACGCCAAGCTGGTCCGGATCGAGTACACGATCAACGAGCGGCCGGACCGCACCTTCGCGTGCGACGAGTTCGGGCCCTTGGGAATCCGCCCCACCGCCGGTTCCTGCTGGGCCGAGCTGACCCGGCCCGAACGCCTGCCGGCCACCTACCGGCGCACCCACGGCATCACCTAACTCCACGGCTGCTCTCCGTCGGTGACGATCAGATGTGGGGGATCAACCGGCACCGCAAAGGCATCGACCACGCCTGGGCCGCGTTGCGGTCGATCCGAGCGGCCCGTTCGGACGGCGCCCCGATCTACGTGATCCTCGACAACTTCGCCGCGCACCTGAACTGGCGAATCCGCAGGTGGGCGGCCCGCAACAAGGTCGAGCTGTGCTTCACTCCGACCTACGCGTCCTGGGTCAACCCCATCGAGGCCCACTTCGGACCACTACGGCAGTTCACCCTGGCCAACTCGAACCATCCCGACCACACCGTCCAGACCCGGGCCCTGCACGCCTACCTGCGCTGGCGCAACCAGAACGCCCGCCACCCCGACGTCCTGGTCGCCCAACGACGCGAACGTGCCCGAATCCGGAGCGAAAGAAGCATCCGCTGGGGCGGCAGACCCCTACCCACCGGGGCCCGACCAATCAACCCGGTGAAACCTTGCCGGTCACAGCACTAAGGGTCGGGCGGGAACGTGACGGAGCCCGGGAGCATGTCCAGCTCCCGGGCTCCAGCTTGCCACCCATTTGCGCACACCGGCGGCGTTTAAGAATCGCGGGTCATGTTGAGATCGACGTGTTCTGCCTTTGAACTACAGCGCCACGAGAGAGGCGCCGGAGGGACTTGAACCCCCATCCGTCGATGTTCGCCCACGCTCGGTCGATCCGGTGTTCGGCGGCGAATACTGAGACTGGAGCGAGAATCTGAGTTTCACGGGGCCGCCTCTGCCAGGCTTGGGCCACCCCCGCACGTGGTGCGGGGAGAGGGATTCGAACCCCCAACTGACACCCCTTCATCAGCTTCAACATCAGTTTCAGCTTGCGCTCATCGCGCACCCTCCGCTCGCGACGGAGGGCGTATGTGGGGGCTACCGGAAGAGGTAGCCGAATACCGCGTCGCCGACCTGCTGGTCGGTGACCTCGGTGTTGTTCGCCTCCTCGCGGGCGAACTTGACGGACTGCTGGAGCTTCTCGACGCGGTCGAGGAGCTCGTTGACCCGCCGGGCGGGCAGCGCGCCGGAGAACTTCACCGTGGTCCAGTAACCGACCGGGACGTCCTCGTAGTACACCTCGACCTGCGCCGGGTGCTTCTCCGTGGCCTCGGCCTTCACGTGGTTGCGCGGAACTTTCTTCGTGCGGATGGTCCGCACCGGGTCCGTCTTCCACGTGTCCGTCGAGGGGTCCAGGTTCCACGACTCGGAGGCGTCGAGCACCGGCAGCTTGCGCACGAAGGTGTGCAGGTCGGTGAGTTGCTTCTCCAGGAACAACAGGTACGGGACGGGCACCTGGGGCAGCAGCACCGTACCGTCGACCACCACGTCCGCGACCGCGGACCGGTTCGCCCAGTCCTTCGTCGCGGTCACGTCGAAGAGCCGCGTCAGCGTCCCGGCGGTCGCCCGCAGAGCGTCTTCGGCCTTGATCTGCACCCGTGTGGACTCAGGCGGCAGCTGCTCGCCCTCCTCGTCCTTGGGCTGGTAGGTCCGGGAGATGCCGGCCAGCAGGGCGGGCTTCTGCACGTCCTGATGAGCCTGGGTGAGCTCTTGGAGGGCCTTGGACTTGACACCCTTTTCGACTGCGATGATCTGATTCAGCTTCGGCACACGGCGAACATAACAACCCCGCGCCGTACGCACATCTGATTAAACGCCTGCCCCGTCCCTTCCGGCCGAGAGGGCGGGGCGGCGAGTGTGAGCCCTGACCGGGGTGTGAAGGTCACCAGCCGCAAGGAGGCCGCCCAGTTGGCGGCCCGTGCGCTGCATCGCAAGGCGGAGGGCCACGGTTCCTACCGGACGTACCTCGGTTGTTCGACGACGTGGCGAGGCGCCGTGCCGGCGGCCGCGACACGGTGAACCTTTGCGGTCACGGCACTAGAAGGCCCAAGGCGCGCGCCGCCCTTGCTGACGGGGATCACGTGGTCTGCGGCGTCGGCTGGCGGGCCGTTCATCTGTCGGGAGTCGTAGCTGGTGAGTTCGCCGCGTCCAGCGACGATACCCCTGCGGAAGTCACTGTTCGGCAACGTGCGTCGCAGGACAGGTGGCGCCTGGGCAGTCTGTCTGGGTGCAGATGACAGAAGCCTTTGCGACGACCGTAGCCTCTGTGTCGTCGGCGATTCTCATCGCTGGAACGTTGGAGGCAGCCGCCTACAGCAGAGCAATTCAGGGCTGGACACGCACAGCGCTCGACGACCTCATGCACAAGGCGGTGGACATGGCGGCCATGACGCAGTCAGAGCGTCAGTCGGCATTGCAGGCGTTCAAGGTCGAGTTGCCGAAGTTCGGCGTGGGAGCGGCGAAGTCGCTCTTGTTCTTTGCGCTTGGCCTCTTGTGGGGTGCGCTCATGGTCGCTCAGGCCGTGGCGATCCTCGTCTGCCTGCTTTGGTTGGCGGACCCAAAGGAGCCGAAAGACGTTGAGAACGCCAAGGCCCTGGTCGCTTTTGTGGCCGCTGGCGCCGTCGTCGTCGCTGTGGTGCCGATCTTCCGCGTGATGTACTCGCCCCTCGGTCCTCTGGCAGAACTGTGGCTGGAGCGGAAACTCAAGGAAGCTGCTCGTCAGGTCTCCGCACAGGGCCCAGATGAAGACCGGGCTGAGGAGTTGGCGCCGGGTCAGCTTCCGGGCCCGCGCGCACGCGATGAAGCCTCAGCCGGGGATACCGAGGCTGAGGCTTCGTCGTGAGTGAGTTGGGTGCCGTTTGAGGGCACAGCTGCTCACCGAGAACGTGACACCGCTCTGGCCTGGGGTCAAGCGGCGTTGCGTGTGGGGCGCTTCGCGACCGAGGGCGGCGACCTCAGCGGTGTCGTCTGCGCGGCCAGGCCCGACACCGGATCCCGTGGTCGGATCGCGGTCACCCCGACCATGCCCCGACCACTGCCTCCGCCAGCCACGGCCTCTACTGGCCGCGGCCGACGAAACGCGGCCGGGCCTTCCTGCCGGCCCGGCCCACCGGACCCGCACCCCCATCACGCACACCGACCTCTGCCTGGGACCGCGGGGGTGCCTGCGCCGAAACGGCACTGGAACGTGTGCAGGCAGACCTCAAGTGCCCTGGGGGAAGGCGTGCGCAGCCGCGCGAATTGCGGCTGCGCGCAAAGCCTCGGCCGGTCGCGCAGCCGCCCTTGTGCGCATTGCCCGGCGTGAGGACGCGCATTCGGGCTGCGCGTCAGCCGGGTGACGGCCGGGGCTGATGCTGCGCTGGCTGACCCGGCGCCCCGCTCAACACCTGCGTCTGATCCGCACCACCACGGTGCAGCGATTTACTGCGGCGATCAACCTCGCCAGTCTGACCGGCGGTCTGATCACCCTGACGCACGGCCTGCCCGCCGAGAAGGAGCTGATCCCGGCCGGTACGGTCGCGTTCCTGGGCCCGGCCGACGAGGTCGCCGACTACCTGACCTGGATACACGCCATAGCACCGTCGAACGCCACGCCCTGCGACGGCGACCTGATCCGCGACGTCGACCAGATCCTCGCCCTCCCGGACAACCACAGCCCTCAGGTAGAGCGCCTCAAGAGCGAACTCGACGTACTGGAGCAACGCCTGAACGGGAACCGGTAAGACGTCGTTTCAAATGGTGGGGTAGAAGCGCCTGTCGGTAGGACTCGTAGCTCTACCGAGTGCTGCGGTTCCATTCCTCGCCGGTGAGGTGCTGGTACGCGTTGTCGGGTACATAGATCAGCGCCTCGGCCCACAGGTGGTCGTTGACGAACGGTATGAAACGGTCCGGGTCTCCAAGTGCGTTCGCGTATTTCTCACGGCCTCCCGCAACGACGGCAGCCCGAGGGCCCCGGCGATGAAGTTCTCCACCCGGTGGTGGACGGTCTCGAAGAACGCCCGTTCGTAGCCGATCCACACCTCCGGCGCGTCGTCCAACTTGCGGTATCCCCACACCTTGCCCCAGGTCACGGACGGCAGGCCCTTCGCGGCCGCGACCTTGCGCAGATGCGTGCCAGGCCTGTTTTGCGACAACGGGGAGAGCAGTACCGTGCCGAGGCAGGATGTTCCACCCCCACCGTCCAACTCACGCCATACCCACGGCAGTTCACCGTCCAGGCTGCCTGGACCGCCTCGGTCCTTGCCCTCATGAGCCGCAGTCGGCGCCAGTGTCGCGAGCGGCAGCCCGACGAAGAGAACACGGCCGTGGCCTTCGCCGTCGGCATCAGCGGACCGCCGCACCCACGGCATAACCACCGTCCTGCATCGCTCTCCGCGTCCACGACCAGCCGTAGCCGAGGCAGCCCGTCCCTGCCCCTACGGCCACCGTACGCTCGGCATCGACTTTCGTCTTGGCGGTTCGTCAGGGGGAACCATGCTATCTGCCGTCACTCGGTTCACCTGCACGACAAGGATTGACGGCGCATAAGGGCGTTTCTAGACGCTCGGCAGTATCTGCAGCGGGAACTTTCCTACTCCGACTTATGCCGCAGCTCACGAATCGGCACAATGCTGCTATCTGCGTGAGCACTCGGCTACACAGAAAGATCAGCAGGGGGGCGGTGCCCTGGCCGTCGTCGGGCCTTCTTGCCGTCATCGGAGGAGAGTTCTGGCCGCTGCCTCGAACCAACCGCTCGAATCGCACACCCTGACACCGGAGAACGGATCCCAATGGGCGACTCTCACACCAACCCCCAGATCCGCGTCGTACGCTGCGACCAGCTCGACGGCAACACACCCCAGACACCCGGCGTGATCCGCAAGGTCGCCTTCGACGGGCGCAACCCCGACGCGGCCCATCTGTCGGCCTTCCGCGGCATCGTCCAACCGGGCGCGGCCACGGGCGCCCATCACCACGGCGACCAGGAGACGGTCCTCTACGTCATCAGCGGCAACGCCCGCTTGCGGTGGGGCGACAAGCTGGAGAGCGTCGCCGAAGCCGGGCCCGGCGACTTCGTGTTCATCCCGGCGCGTCTCATCCACCAGGAGATCAACGCCTCACCCGAATTCGAGACGGTCTTGGCCGTCGTCCGCTCTGGCGTCGACCCCATCGTCGTGAATCTCCCTGAACTCGACGAGTACGCCGAGCCCTCGGCGGTTGACTACAGCCACCCCTAACAGACTTGGCCCGCCGCATGGCGGTGTGCCAGGCAAGGCGTCGCTGGCTCTCGGGCTGCGCGGCTCGCATCCGTTGCCCCGTCTTCTGCGGTACAGCCGGAGTTGTGGCGTGCACAGGCAGATCGAAGATCGCGATGAGCCGGCGCTGGATGCCTTCGTGGCCGCAACGACGTACCCAGTCTCCGGTTGCGGCTGGTGCTCATGCTTGGGAACCAGAGCTATAGGAGTCTCTTTCATTGGTGCACAGGTTCCCGGCGAAGGGGATGGAATCAGGTGATGCTCAATATCATGGCGATCGGCCTGTCGGTACTAGCGTTGCTGAGTTCGACTTACTTCGCGTTTCAGCAGGTGTCGTCCATGAAGCGCGCCAACTACCTTCCGGCCTACTTAGCGTTGCTCGATGACTTCCGGTCAGTGAAGTTCCACCAGCACCATCGGTATGTCATTGACCGACTCGGCGCCGATCATGATCCCGATCTTGGTATCTCTGGCCTGCCCACGGAGGCTCAGGAGGCCATCTATGACGTCGCCTTCTTCCTCCATAACTTCGTAGTGCTCATGCGGTTGGGCATCATCGACGCCAGCTACTTGATGACCCTCAACAACAGGGTCGTCCGCACATGGGAGGCGATCGGCCCGTTCGTGCGACGCGAACGTGAGCTGGTCCCAGTACCTCATCTGCTGCAGATTCTTGAGGACTACGCGGCGGTTGCCGCAGTTGTCCCACCCGACTCGGGTTCGAGCCTGCTCCGGCCCCAAGCGGGTGGCACGACAGCCAGGCCCTGACCCGCTGATGATGGGCTTCCCGCCGTTCCGCTCCCGCCGTGGCCGGCGGCCCGCATGCCAGGCAAGCTTCATGGCGACAAGGCTTGCCGACAGTTTCTGCTCGACGGATTACGGATTGACCACCCGCCGTACCGACATCCCACCCCCATCGCGCCTGGCTCTGCCTCTATCCGGGCGGGGTCGACATAGATGTGTCAGACGCGGCTCTCAGGGATTGGAGGCCATCAGGCCGGTTCGTTGAGCGTACCCCTCCAGCGGCTCCGCTGAGGCCCACCAGGACCTGTAGTAGTCCCGGAAGGAGTTGACGGCTTCGGCCGTCTCCAGGCTGTGCCCGCTCATGAACGATCCATCTGCAGTCAGCAGCAGCAGCACGGCGGTGTCGTCGATGATCGCCATATTGACCGCGTCGACACCGCTGTTCGTGGTCACCACGCGGGCGTGGTAGTTGGCCAGGCCCTGCATCTCTTCGTAGTGCTCGCGTAGCCATTGACGCATGGCACTTTGGCCTGGTTCCTGAGCCGGGACACCGATGATGCGGTGGAACGACGCGCCAGGATTACGCCGAGTCCAGTCGGCTGCGGCCCTGAAATACTGCTGCGCTGCCGGGGACTGAAAACTTGGCGGTGGAGTGTTGCGCACGTAGCTGGTGTAGATGTGTCGCTCGGCGGTGCGCACGAGGCGGGCGAAGGACAGGAAGAACTCGTCGCTGGTGCGATAGTGCGTGGATGCCGTTGGGGCTTGGCGATCGCGGATCTCGATAACGACCGATAGCAGGATGTAAAGGACCGCATAGATCAGCGGTATCTGCCACTTCACGTCCCAGGAGAAGAGGTTCGCGACAATCGACCCACCGATCACGAACAGCAGAGCGAGCAGCAACAGTTTCTGCTCGACCGATTGCAGACTGACCACGCGCCGCACTGGCACCGCCCCCATCGCGCCTGCGCCCCGCCTCTAGCCGGCGGGTAGCCATGCGCTTCGCCGCAGTGTCTACCCCTCAGGAAATGTACTGACACGGAGGCGTGCACCGCAGCAGCCTCTCAGAGCCTGTTTGTGAACCCCCGCCTGCGCTCCGACGCCTGGCACGCACCCTCAACACCCTGACATCTGTCAGGGACGGGACGTCCCAGGCACGGTCTACCGTTCGAGGCGCTGGCTCGGGGGCCCCTTGGCCGCTACGCCGGCTTGGGCAGGTACGACGTGATCGCTCCGGTCGGGTGACCGTAGTGGTCATTGTGTCGACATGACGAAGGTCCCGGCAGGCGGGCATTACGGCAATGGGCCGATCTGTGGGCGCCCTCAGCCCTTCGATCAAGGAGAAGAGATGCGCAGTATCCGCCGGATCTTCAGCGTGGGCACGACCGCGCTCGTGCTCGGGGCAGGGCTTGTGGCGGGTTCTTCCGGTGCGGCTCAGGCGGCGGCCAGGGCCGCCTCGGCGCGCTGAGCGGCTGCGATGCGGCTGCCGACGTGCGCGCTGTCTTGTCCTGGTCGTATCACGCTCTCACTCCTGCCGCGGCACGCCTGTTCCGGTTGTTCGCTCTGCATCCGGGCCCGGACGCTTCCCTCGCCGCCGTGGGGAGCCTGGCCGGGCTGACCCTCGCGCAGACACACGGATTGCTGTCGGAACTGCTGGAGGCTCATCTCGCCGACGAGCCCGTGCCCGGCCGGTATGCCCTGCATGACCTGCTGCGCGTCTATGCCGGCGAGCTGGTCCGTGCCGCCGACGCACCGCACGAGCAGCACGCCGCCCGCCTGCGCGTCCTGGACCACTATCTGCACAGCGCGCACCGCGCAGGGCGGGCGTACTCTCCCGACCGGCATGCCATCGCCCTGCCGGCGCCTTCCCGGGGCGTTCAGGCCGAGGAATTCCCGCCGGGCCCGGAACGCTCGAGCCCGGCCGCATCCTGGTTCGACACCGAACGGGCCGTGGTGATGGCGGCCATCAGAACGGCGGCCGCCCATGGGTTTGCTGCGCACACCTGGCAACTCGCCTGGTCCGTCGCCCACCACCTGGACCGGAAGGCTCGGTGGCACGACCTCGAAGCGACCCAGCACCTGGCGATGGAGGCGGCCGAGCGCCTGGAAGATCCCTGTGCCCAGGCACACGTCCACCAGGGCCTTGCCCGGGCCGCGGCCTGCCTGGGCCGGGTCGGACAGGCGCGCATCGGCATGGAGCGAGCGGTTCAGCTCTTCGCCGCGGCGGGCGAGATCACCGCCTGCGCCGACGGCCACCGGCAGCTGAGCTGGGTGGCCGAGCAGCAAGGCGACCTGGAAGGAGCTCTGTTCCACGCCCGGCAGTCCCTCGCTCGGCATCGGGCGGCCGGCGGCCTGGGGCCGCGCACGGCTGCGGCGCTCAACGCCGTCGGCTGGTGCCACATCCTGCTCGGACAGCACCAGCAGGCGCTCGATCACTGCCAGGAGGCTCTGGCCATACCGGAGCTTCACCACCGGCCCTACCTCGCAGCGGACGTCTGGGACAGCATCGCCCTGGCCCAGCACCATCTGGGACGGCACACCGACGCCGTCGCCGGCTACGAACAGGCCCTCGCCCTCTTGCGGAAGATCGGCGTCGCCCACGCCGAAGCCGGCACGCTGCGCCGCCTGGGGGACACCCACCTCGCCTCAGGCCGGGTGGAGCAGGCCCGGGCGGCATGGACGCAGGCCCTCGCCCTTCTGGAACGACTGGGCCATGCCGATCAGGAGGCCGTGCGAGCCCGGCTCAATGCCCTCACGACGAGTCCGCCTTGTCGCTGACGCGCCGGTAGAGCTCCCGCGCCGGCTCGCCCAGACGAGGCCCGGCCAGCCAGGTTCGGCCATGCCGATCAGGAGGGCGTGCGTGCCCGGCTCAATGCCCTCACGACGAGTCCGCCTTGTCGCTGACGCGCCGGTAGAGCTCCCGCGCCGGCTCGCCCAGACGAGGCCCGGCCAGCCAGG
>NZ_JBHTRZ010000015.1:110097-141679 GCF_042795335.1 Streptomyces sp. NPDC056479
CGGGTGTTGCCGGCCGGCCCGATAGAGGTGTTGCTCACCAGCGCCGGCCCGCCTGCCGGGCTGCGGGCGAACCAGCCGCCCCCGGAGGAGCCTCCGGTCATCGTGCAGCCGATCCGGTACAGCACCGGTTGCCTCGGGCGGATCGACAGACGCCCGGGCCTGTCCCGGCACGAGAACATCCGCTCGCCGTCGAACGGGGCCTGGGCCGGATATCCCCAGGCCGCCATCTCGCTCAAACGCGTCGCCGGCGGAGCGCCGAACCAGACCGGCGCCGCCTGACCGATCACCTCCTGCAGCGACGCAGCCTCCCCCTGCCGCTGCACATGGAGCACCGCATAGTCGAACGGCGAGCCGTCACCGCCGGAGGGGCTGCCCTGGGCAACCCACTGCGCAGCGGCCTCCGCCGAGGTGGCCCACCACGTTCCAAAGGGTGCGATCCGGTCCTCGCCCGCACTCTGCCGGGCCGCTCCTTGGAGCCCGAGATTGTTGTACGAGGGCACGAAGACGATGTTGCGGAACCAGTCGCCGCCCGCCCCGCCGTGCACACAGTGACCCGCCGTCCACACCAGCCCCGATCTGCCGGGGCGTGCCGGGTCTTGCACCGCGGTGCCGGAACATACGCTCGGCCCGTCGGGGGTGTCGAAGAAAATCTTCCCCGTCACCGCGGCGCTGTCGTGGTACGCGGCCGTCTGCGGCTGTGCGGGCACCGGGTCGGGTTCGGGGTCCGTCGTGGCGGAGTCCTCGCCGATGTCGTGGGGCACACGGGTGTCCGCGGACCGGGCCTGTGTCATGCGCTGGAGGGTCCACAGCCCTGCCACGACGGGGTTGGAGAAGGCCGGCAGCCGTGGTGAGGAGTCGCAGCCGGTGACCCCGGCAAGGACGAGCAGGAACGCGATGGTGCAGGCAGCGGCGCGTGTGCGGCGGGTCAAGGGCATCCTTCGACGCGTTGGGGAGTCCGGGGCGGGCGGAACAAGACGGGGGAAACAGCCCCGCCCGCCCCGGAGATCAGTGGTTGCGATCGGGCATGGCGCCCATATGGCCCGCCCGGTCACCTGTTTTTGTGCTGCGTGTTGTTCCGCCTGGCCGTCCCCGCGCTCGAACCCTTTCGGGGCCGGCCGGCCCGGCATGGTGCGCGGCTTGCGAAAGTGGAGCCGGCAACTCTTTCTACGGAGCCGGCCCCGGCGGGGTTCTCCCGCAGCCGCCCCATACACAACGGTGATGTGACGACGTGGTGCCGGCCGGGTGCGGACCCCGACCGGCCCGGCGGCGACGGGTGGACTACTGTCTGCCGGGCGGGACAGCGACCCGGTCGGGCCCTGCGCTACCTTGCGCGGCATGACACCATCGGCTGACCCGCTGTCCGATGTCCTCGCCTCGTTGCACATCAGGGCCGGATCACTGTCCGGGCTTGAGGCACGGGGCAGTTGGGCACTTCGCTTCGAACTCCACGAGCACATCAAGATCGGGGCCGTACTCGAGGGGGGCTGCTGGCTGGGTGTGGACGACGCCGGTCCGGTACGCCTGGAGGCCGGTGACTGCTTCCTCCTCGCTGCGCGGGAGTCCTTCACCGTCGCCAGTGACCGAGGAGCGCCGTACCGCAGTGCCGAGGACCTCTACCGGGCGGCGGACAGCCGGATCGTGCGGCTCGGGCACGACCTCGAATCCGGAGTCCGGGAGCGGACACTCATCGTCGGCGGCAGCGTCGACTTTCTCGACACCACCATCGCGCTGCTGCTCGGCGGCCTGCCGCCCCTGGTCCACATCCGCGCCGCAACGCCCCACGCACAGGCCATCCAGCCGCTGCTCGGGGTGTTCCTCGACGAGGTGGGCGCCGTGCGCGCGGGCACGTCGGTGATGTCGGACCGGCTCACCGAGATCCTCTTCATCCAGGCGCTGCGAGCTGTCGTGGCGGCGGACGCACCCAACCAGGCGCCGCTGCCGGGCTGGCTGGGGGCTCTCAATGACCCGTGCATCAGCCGTGCGCTGCTGCTGATGCACCAGCAGGCCGGCCGTCCATGGACCGTTTCCGCGCTCGGCGCCCAGGTGGGCATGGGCCGGGCGAGCTTCGCCGCCCGGTTCAAGGAACTCGTCGGACTGCCGCCGCTTCTCTACCTCCAGCGCTGGCGGATACTGGCCGCCGGCCAGGAACTGCGCCGCAGCGAGCGGACCGTGGCCTCGGTGGCCGCCCGGTGGGGATATTCCTCGGAGAGTGCGTTGAGCGCCGCCTTCAAACGGATCACGGGCATCTCACCGGCCCAGTACCGCAGCGCCCCCGCTCAGGCTGTGATCGCGACGCGGGACGGCTGGCCCGCGCTCCCCTTCCGCGTGCCGACGGCATCAGACGCACGCGCAGGTTCTCCAGACGCTTGATCATGGACTGCCCGCTCGGTGGTCCATAGCGTCGAGCACCGCCGTGCGGACAGCCTCAGCCCGGTCAGTGACCAGCGCACGGATCACCGGAAGGCAGAACATGCAGTACGAGCAAATGGGCGCCACGGGGATCTTCGTATCCCGAATAGCGTTGGGTGCGATGACATTCGGCGGGGCCCGAACGCCGCCATGGAGCGTGGTGGGTGGACTGGACGACAAGGCCGCGGACGAACTCGTGGGCCTGGCTCTGGATGCGGGTGTCAACCTCATCGACACGGCCGACATGTACGCGGCGGGCGAGTGCGAGGAGATCCTCGGCCGGGTGCTGGGCGCACGGCGCCGCGATGTGCTGCTCGCCACCAAGCTCTTCGCCCGCATGGGCACCGGCCCCAACGACCTCGGCCTGTCCCGGCTGTGGGTCACCCGCGCGCTGGAGGACAGCCTGCGCCGGCTGCGAACCGACCACATCGACCTGTACCAGATCCACAGCTTCGATCCGCTGACCCCGGTCGAGGAAACCCTGGCCGCGCTCGACGACGCCGTCCGGCAGGGCAAGGTCCGCTACATCGGTGCGTCGAACCTGGCGGCGTGGCAGATGATGAAGTTCCTCGGCGCCTCGCAGGTGCGCGGGCTGGAGCGGTTCGCCTCCCAGCAGGTGTACTACTCCCTGGCAGGACGGGACATCGAGCGGGAGATCCTGCCCATGGCAGCGGACCAGGATATCGCCACGCTGGTGTGGAGCCCCCTCGCCGGCGGGTTCCTGTCCGGCAAGTTCGACCGCCACAGCACCAGCGACGGCACAGCGCGCCGGGCCGCCGCCGACTTCCCGCCCGTGGATCGGGACCGCTGCTGGGACATCGTCGATTGTCTGCGTGAGGTCGCTGCGCGGCATCACGTCGGTGTGCCCCGCGTCGCCCTGGCCTGGGTGCTCGCCCGGCCGGGAGTCACCAGCGTCATCACCGGCGCGAAGCGCCCTGAGCAGCTCACCGAGAACCTGGCCGCCGTCGACCTGGTCCTCGCCGAGCAGGACCTCGCTGAACTGGACGCGGTCAGCGCAGTACCGGACCCCTATCCCGACTGGTGCCAGACCGATGCCGCCGGCCGGCTGCCCCTGAAGTCCTGACGCGCATGCGGCCGGGGTCCTCGTGCCGCCCCCCCCCGGCCGCAGACTCGGCGGGCCGGACACGATGGCGGCACCGCGGCCGTCCGCCGCTCGCTGCGCACCCACACCGGCTGCCCCCGCCGACCGGCCTGCCAGGACGGGACTTGAGGGCCGAGCCGGGCGTGGGTGGGGACGGTCACCGGGCTGCGGGCCGAGCAGTTCGGGCGCTCGCCGAAAAGGCCGCACCCCGGCCAGCGCAGGAGCCTGCAGGAGGCGGGTCGCCCCGTGCGCGGTGTGCGAGCTCGACGCCGGGAGACAAGGGCCGCGCACGTCAGGGAAGGCGACATCGTGACGCGTACGGGACGGGAGGCAGCTGCGGCAGGAGAGGCTCCTGCCTTGGCGGGGGAGTCGGCGGCCCGCCTGCCCCGGGGATTCTCGGAGCAGGCGGGCCGCGCGTCTGGCGCTGTGCGTGTCAGCCGAGGAAGCGAACTGATCTCACCGTGGCGAATCCGATGGCGGAGAGATCCCGGACGTTGCCATCGACAACCTTTACGTTGCCGGTGCAATCGGGTCCGTCCCAGATCTTGAGGGTGCCGCCGGCCTGGAGCGAGCCGGAGAAGCGGACGTTCTGGCAGCCGGGGCCTGCCACTCCCTGGGAAGGGTCGGCGAAGTTCGCGCCCTGAAAGAAGGTGGCGCTGCTCGCGGGCGGGGCCTGGGGGTCCGGATCGGCACCGGCACCGGCACCGGCACCGTCACCGGACTGGCCGTCATTGGCCTTCTCGCCGTCCGGCTTGACGCCGAACCAGGTGCCTTGCACGCCCTGGCCGTTGGTGTCCCCGGCCTTGGTGTCCTTGTTGAAGAGGTAGACGGGCCAGCCGCCGATGGTGACCTGGAATGCGCCGTCCCGCTCGATGAAGCCAACGGACGATTTGTCTATCCCGTCGAGGAAGACCTTCCCGCCGCGCGCGACCAGATACGGCGGCCACGTGGTGGCGCACTGCCCGCTGCAGTTGGACTTCGAGGGGTCTGTGGTGTCCTCGTCGAACCGGTACAGCGTGAAGCCTGCCCCGTTGACCACGACCGGATCCAGTTGTCCGGCGCGGCCGGCCGACAACTGTACCCACTCGCGGGCCACCGGCTTCTGCGCCGCCACTGCGGGTGCCGCGTCGGGCGCCAGGTCACCGGTCTGCGCGGGCGCATTGTTCTGCTGTGCCGTGCCGTTTCGGAAGGCCAGCTCGCCTGCCCCGGATGCGGATGACGGCGCGGATGCGCCTGCGTCGGTGGCGTCATTTCCGCTGCAGGCGGAGAGCAGGAAAACACCCGCGGCCGCGAAAGAGGCGAGCGCTGTGGCTCTTGTGTGGAACATCGAGAGAACCCCCGAATGCTGCTGATTGTTCCGCTCCGGACCTTCCGAAGCGATCAGCCTGTGCTACGGATCCGGTGCCTGAGGGGTTCTCAGCACATGCCTCCGAGACGCAAACGTGATCCATTTCGCCGCCATCGACTGCCTGTCCCGGATTTTGCAGAGAACCCGTCAGGTCTTCGCCGCGTAGTGCAGGAGTGTGACGGCATGGGACGCCGTCGCGGCCCCGACGCGGAAGGAAGCCCCATGGCTGGCCCGATCAACATCAACCCTGAGGACATCGAGGAGGCGGCGAACTGGCTGCGCACCCAGAAGGAAACGCTCCAGCAGGGGCTCCAGGAAGCCGATACCAAGATGGCCGATGTCGTCGCCGCCGCCTACAGCACGCCCGGCTCGGAGACCAAGTTCAAGCCGTACTGGGACGAGTACAACACGGGAACGAAGAGCGCCATCGAGGGCCTGGAGGGCGTCAGCCAGTTCCTGTCCTCCGTCGCCCGCGCGTTCGTGGACACCGACGACCAGACCGCGGGTTCCATCGGATGAATCCCGCTCGCGCCGGGGCCCTGGCCGCTTTTGCGGTCCCGGGCCCCGGCCGGGCATCAGATGGCGGCCGACAGGGTGAGGAAAAGTGGCAAGAATTCGCATCCCGGGAGATGAACTCGCCGAGGTGATTGAGCTGCTCAAAGGAATCCGCGACCGGATCGAGCGGACCGCGGGTCTCGAATCCGTGGGAACCGAGGACGACGTCGGTGATCCCGGACTCCGGGACGCGGTCCATGGTTTTGACAATGCCTGGAAGGCCGGGCAGGAGCGGGTCAGGGAGAACGCCGAGACCTTCACGAAGGCCGTGGAGGGAATTCTCTCGAGCTTCGAGAGCACGGACTCCCAGGTCGTCGCAGAGCTCGATCCGGCGCCGGGAACGCAATGAGTTCACTGACCCAGTCTTCGACAAGGTGAGGGGCGCGGTGCCCGAATGAATGCGACGACGCGGCCGGATACGGCCGAACCGGCGGCCGTCCCGGGCCGCTACTTCCTGCGTTTCCCCGGCAGTTGGTGGAACCTGGACCTGGACCCGAGCACCCGGGACGCGGCGATCAGGCGCCGGCTGCTGGAAGGCTTCGAACCGTCGCGGCCCGGACAGCCCCTGGACCGCGAGACGGCCGAGCTCGCCGACGCGCTGGTCCGTTCGGCCCGCAAGGCCGCACGCCAGGCGCATGCCCGGGGCGCTCTGCAACTGGCCGGGATCTTCGAGCTGTTCGACGGCGCCCCGCTGATCGCCTCCACCATGGTGTTCAGGGTGAGCCCGCCCAAGGACACAGAGGCCGCTCTCTGCGATCTGCTGGTGGCGTACGCGGTGCGCAACGCCGGTCTGCCGCACGGCAGGGGCACCCGCGCCAACGGGGCCGAATTCATCGAGCTGCCGCTGGCCGGGCCCGCCGGCCGGGTCACCTCCGTCGAAGACGTCGACTTCTACGGCAGAGGCTGGGTCCGGATGGCCATCATGCAGACCGTCGTGCCGATACCCGGCACCCGCGACTTCCTGGTGGTCGCCTCCACCACACCCAATCTGACCCTGAGGGACGAGTTCTTCACGGTCTTCGACGCGATTGCCGAAACCCTGTTCTTCACCGGAGGTGAGTGACGGTGCCACGACCCGCAGCTGTCGAGTGGGACGTGCTCGACCGCGCCGACGACCCCGCCCCCGGTGAACCGGAGGTGCTGCGCCGGCTCGCCGCCGGGTACGCCGGTATCGCTGACGACGCCGAGTCCGCTGCCGGTGTCATCGGCCGGCTGCAGAGCCAGGACCTCGGCGAGGGCAAGACCATGGAAAAGCTCCGGGAGACACTCGCCGAACTCCCGGAACAGGTGGGCAAGCTGCGCGACTCGTACCGCACGGCGGCCGACGCCCTCGAGGCCTACGTCCCGAGGCTGGAGGCTCACCAGGACCAGGCCGGCCGCGCCCTCATGCTGGGCAAGGAGGCCCAGGAACGCCTCACCCAGGCCTTGGACTCCGCGCTGTCGGCAGACACGGACCTGCGGGGCCTGCAGGACGCGCAACCGCCGCCGCCCGACGACGCCCAGGCCCGCGCCGCCGCCAGGGACGCGATCAGCAGAGCGCAGGCGGCGGGTGATTCGGCACGGGTCGCGGCGGACAACGCGCGGTCGGAACTGGCGGTGGCCATGCGTCTCGCCGCCGACGCGGAGCAGCTGCGGACGAGCGACGCCGCGGTGGCGAGCACAGCGCTGGCAGACGCCGAGGACAACGCCGTCAAGAAGAAGAACATCTTCGACACCCTCTTCGACGAGATCCTCGGCGTGGTGCTCGGTGCCCTCGGGATCATCGCCGCGGTGGTGTTCACCTTCATCCCCGCATTTGCTCTCACCGGCGCCGTCATCGGGCTGGTGCTGGGGGCCGCCGCGCTCGGGCTCACCGTGGCGAAGACCGTCGTCACCGGTGATCTGAAGGGGAATCTGACCGACCTTGTCCTGGGCGTGCTCGGCCTCGCGTTCGGGGGGATCGGCGTGGTCGTCGCGGCCGCGAAGGCCTTTCCCAAAACCTTCCCCAAGATCGCCGGCCTGGGCGGCACCCGCCCGGCCGATCCGGCTGGTATCCCCCTGCAGCCCCTCACCGGGCGCCCGCCCGCGCCCGCGCCCACCTCCGCGCCGACGCCCGCGCCCACCTCCGCGCCGACGCCCGCGCCCACCTCCGCGCCGACGCCCGCGCCCACCTCCGCGCCGACACCTGCACCCGCGCCGACGCCCGCGCCCGCGCCCGCCTCCGCGCCGACACCCGCACCCCCTATCGCCGTGGGGCCGCCGGAGGTGACGGTGACGCCGCCCTCACCGACCCGGCCGTCGGCCGGGCTGCCGCAGGCCGCACCGCCGGCCTCGGCACCGTCGGGGTCGACGCTCCAGCCGCCCGCAACGAACGTGCCGCTCGGTCCGACCGCGCGCCCGCCGCTGCCGAACTCGCCGCTGCCGGAGGTGACGGTGACGCCGCCCTCACCGACCCGGCCGTCGGCCGGGCTGCCGCAGGCCGCACCGCCGGCTTCGGCACCGTCGGGGTCGACGCTCCAGCCGCCCGCAACGAACGTGCCGCTCGGTCCGACCGCGCGCCCGCCGCTGACGCCTGACGTGCCGCCGCCCGACGTGCCGTCACCCACCTCCGCGCCGCCCACCTCCGCGCCGCCACCCACCTCTGTGCCGCCACCCACCGCCGCGCCGACGCCCGCGCCCGCACCCACCTCTGTGCCGCCACCCACCGCCGCGCCGACGCCCGCGCCCGCACCCGCCTCTGTGCCGCCACCCACCGCCGCGCCGCCCGCCGCGACGCCGCCCGCGCCGAACCCGACCCCGGCGCAGCCGCCCGCCAGTTCCCCGATCTTCCAGCTGCCTGACTTCCCTCCCAAAAACCCGTTGGACAAGATCGAGCTGGGGACGGGCGCCGTCGGCGTAGCGCTGGGCACCGCCGGCGTCGGGCTCGGCGCGAACAGCCTGGACCAAGCCCTGAAAGAGCAGAGACAGCAGGAACAGGCCACGACGGCCTGACCATGACGGAGTGAGCGGCCGAAAGGGCTCCCGTACCGCAACGGAGGCGGTACGGGAGCCCTTTCGCATGCGGGCGGGCGGGACTACAAGGCCGTCTCCGGCACCTGGAGCGTCTGCAGCCGCCCGTCGCCCGCGTGGAACATCGCGCGGCCCGGCTTGCCGCCACCCACCCGGCTGCGCGGGATCCTGCCGCCGATCAGCTCGCCCTCCCCGACCGACTGCGGGTTGAGCAGGGCCCCCTGCCGGTTACGGCGTACATCGACGAGCCAGCCCGAGAAGCCCGCCATGAGCCGGTCCGTCTGCCCGGCCACGATGAGTCCGCGCCCGGTCTCGGCACCCGTGCGGGCGATGGCGCCGAGGACGGGCTCCGCCTGCGACTTCTGCAGATCGTCCGCGTCGTCGATGACGACCACGACCGGCCCGGGGTGGTCCGCCAGCACCTTCTCCAGCTCCTCCCGGGGGATGTCGGCCTCGGTGAAGACCGCCAGGACGCCCTCCCGGCCGGCCAGTTCGCGCAGCGGTGAGCGGCGCGGCGCCGCGACGACGATCCGCGTACCGGTGCCGAGCAGCGACAGCGCCATCGTCAGCAGCAGGGTGCTGCGCCCCGAGCGGGCCGGGCCGCCGAGAACGAAGGTGCAGGTCACCGACAGATCGGCGCCCACCGCGGTGAGTTCGTCGCCGCCGACGCCGACCATCGCCCACAGCGGACCGGGACGGGGTTCGGGCAGGTACGCGGCGGCCTCGGCGGCGCTGAGTCGGTCGGGGAGCTGGTCGACCCGGAACGGGCGGGCGGCGCGTGGCACTTCGGCGTCGCGTTCGGCGCACGCCGCGCCGATGGCCTGCAGGGCGGCCGCCTGTGCCCCTCCCGTGGTGTCCCTCTCGAGGAGGGCGATCTGCACCTCGGCCTTGTCGGTGGCGCGCAGCGCCCGCCCGGAGGGGATGTGGTCGGGGACGGAGCGTTGCGGGACGCCGATCATGGCGTACTCGGACTTCTCGTTGAGCCGCAGCACGAGCTTGTCCTCGGTGCTGGAGCTGAGCCGGGTGGAGAACATCGTCCGGTCGCCGGCGATCACCATGTGCACCCCCACGCTCGCGCCCTCCCGCAGCAGCGTCAGCACGCCGCCCAGCAGCGCACCGCCGTCGAACTCGGTGAGGGTCTTGTCGAAGACCTCCCACCGGTCCAGCAGGACGACGATGTGAGCGGGCCGCTCGCCGGGCGGCAGCGCCGTACGCAGCTCCGGCAGGTCGGCGGCGCCCCGGGCGGCCAGCAGCTCCTGGCGGCGGGCCACTTCGGCGGTGAGCCGGTTCAGCAGGCGGGCCAGGCGCTCGGGCTGGGTGCGCTGCACGACGGCTCCGGTGTGCGGCAGGCCTTCCAGGGCCAGCAGCGCGCCGTTGCCGCAGTCGATGCCGTACAGGTGCAGGTCGGCGCTGGAGTGGGTACGGGCCAGGGCGCCCGCGAGGGTGCGCAGGGTCTGCGAGCGGCCGGCCCGGGGCGAGCCCACGATGTGCAGATGTCCGAAGGCCGCCAGGTCCAGGGCGATCGGCAGCTGCGCCTGGTCGGCGGGCAGGTCGACCAGGCCGTACACGACCGGCGGGAGGTCGTAGGGGATCGGGGCCGCGGCCGGCAGGTCCTCCAGCGCCAGCAAGGGGGGCAGGGCGGGCAGCCACGGGCTGTGCTGCCGCGCGATGGCCAGCTCCCGGTCGGCGCCGCGCACGGCCTCCACCAGGTCAGCCAGGTCGGTCACGGCGTCGTCCGGATCCTGGCGCGCGGCCCGGGGCCGCGCCGGCACGGGCCGCCCCAGCTGGTCCCAGCCGACCGGCACGATCCACGGCGTCGGGGCGGAGGCGATCGACGCGCCGGGCCTGCGCCCGCCGACCCGGCCGGCCTGGAACGGCACGAGCGAGGTCTGGCCGAGCCGTACATACGCCCGTCCCGGTGTGCCCTTGGAGATCCCGGCCGCCTCGGGGGAGCCCAGGACGTCCTGGCTCTCACTGGCGTCGGTGACCCGCAGGGCGATGCGCAGGTTGGTGTTGGCGCGGATCTCGGGGGAGACGACGCCGCCGGGGCGCTGTGTGGCCAGGATCAGGTGGATGCCGAGGGAGCGGCCCCGCTGGGCGATGTTGACCAGGCCCTTCACGAAGTCGGGCAGATCGCGGACCATCGAGGCGAACTCGTCTATGACGATGAGCAGCCGGGGCATGGGGTCGCGTCCGGGTTCGCGGCGCAGCAGGTCCACGTAGTCCTCGATGTCCTTGGCCCCGGCCTCGGCGAGGATGTGCTCGCGGCGTTTCAACTCCGCCGACAGCGAGGTCAGCGCCCGTTCCACGAGGTGCGCGTCGAGGTCCGTGACCATGCCGACGGTGTGCGGCAGCAAGACGCAGTCCTTGAACGCGGATCCGCCCTTGTAGTCGATGAGGACGAACGTCATGGCGTCGGGGCGGTTGGCCACGGCCAGCGTGGCGACGATCGTCTGCAGCAGTTCGGACTTGCCCGCACCCGTGGTGCCGGCGACCAGTGCGTGCGGCCCGTCGCGCCGCAGGTCGAGGGCGAACGGCCCGTCGAGTGACACCCCGACGAGCGCGGATGTGGACCGTCCGCCGGCATTCCAACGGCCGGCCACCGCCTGCGGGGTGGGCCGGTTAAGACCCAGTACGTCGAGCAGCCGGGCAGCGGCGGGCAGTACCGATGCCTCCTCGGCCGCACCGCCCGGGTCCCGCAGGGGGCCCAGGGCCCGGCCTGCGCCGCGACACCAGTCGGTGGTGACGGCGTCCGGCCTGACACCGGTGACCGGGTCAAGGCCCGACCGGCCGACCCGCAGTGTCCCGCCCGGCTCCTCGCTCACGACGGCCAGGCACTCCTCCGGCAGCAGCCGCTCCTGCGTGTCGATGCACACCGAGTGCACCCCGACGCCCGGGCCGTCCCGCAGGATCTGTACGACTCCGGGCAGCGAGCGCAGCCGCCGGGCTCCGTCCAGTACGACGAGTACGTCGTGCCGCTGCGCCCTGGGCTCCGCGGCCCGGGCGCAGATCAGCGCGGTCAGTTCGGCAACGCGGCGGGCCGAGGTCTCCGTGTCCGTGCCCACCGTGATCACGGTGTCCCCTCCCGGCTGCGGCCGCACGTGCGGCAGCCAGCGCACCCACGCCCAGTCGCGTTCGCCCTGCGGCCCGGTCAGCAGGTAGATGTGCAGATCGCGCGGGCTGTGGAGGATGGCGGCCTGCCCAACGACCCAGCGGGCCACCGCGCGCAGCGGCCTGCCGTGGCCTGCGATGCCCATCACCTTGTGCCGGCGCAGGTCCACGGTCACCGGCACGTCGTAGGCGTCCTGCGCGGTGCGACGCCGGTGCTCGTCGGCCATCGGGTCCTGGAGCACCACCTCGGAGGGCTGGTCCGCGGTGCCGACCCGCAGCTCGAGGAAGTCGGCGTCCGTGGTGCGCCGCTCCCACAGTCTGCGGCGCGGTCCCACAGCGGTGAGCAGAACGGTCGCCGGATCGGGGAACCAGGCTCTGCGCGCGATGCGTTCGGCGACCACGGCGTTCTCCGCCTCGCTCTCAATGCGGGCCTTGGTCTCCTCGTACGCCGCGAGCCGGGTTGCGTACGACTCTTTGCCGCTGCGCCGGTTCATCACATAGTTGCCGATGACCGCCACGGGTGTCAGCAGGCCGAACAGGAGTGCCGAAAGCCTCCCGAAGATGAGCACGCCGGCGGCGGCCATGATGAGCGGCACAACCGCCGCGATGTAGGGCAGCGGACGCCGTTCCGGCTCAAGCGGCGGCGAAGGCAGGCGGAAGTCCGCTCCGGGTTTCGCAGGCAACAGCCGTGGAGGCCTGTTGTAGTCGAGGCCGCCGCCGTCCTCGCAGGGCTGCAGGGCGGCGTCGGGCCGCTCCGCGAGGGCGAGGGCCAGCAGACAGCTGCCGGTCGCCAGCTGCGCTCCGAGCGGCCAGGGCCGCTCCTCGCTCACCTCGTCGCGGTCCAGGTGGACAGGGCCGGCTCCGTCGTGCGGCAGGAGCGTGCACCGGCCGCCGGCTCCGACCCGCAGCCGGGTCGCGGCGCCGGCGGGTGCGGACCGGCTGACGTGCGGGCTGCCGTCCTGAGCGTGGTGGATGTGGTACTCGCCGATGTCCAGCCGGTACACCGAGCCCGCTCCCGTGCCGCCGACCACGCGAACCTCCACGAGGCCGTCCGGCTCCCGCGCGGCCACGCGTGCGGGGCGGCCCAGGTGCACCACGGCTGCGTCGCGCAGCGGCGACTCCCGGACGGTGACTTCGGGAGGTATCAGAACACCGCCGACGTGCAGGGCGTGGCCGCCCAGTGCCCGGGCGATCGCGCCGGCCGGTGTGTCCGGCTCGGTCTCGATCTGTACGTCGAAGGCGTCGCCGACGTCGTCGACGACGGTAAGGAGCAGGCGCACGGTCAATCTCCAGGGGGCTGATGGTCGGGGCCGATGCGGGCCGCGTTTGGCGAGCGGGGACGGGCCGGTTTGAACGGGCGGGTAGGACACCAGTCCGCCCGTCTGGGTTCTACGGCCCGGCTCCGGGCCGGGTTCTCCCCGGCGCGTCACGAGAACCCTTTCGCCGCGGCGTCCGTAGCAGGGGTCGGGGCGGGCGAGAGGCCCGACTCCTACTGCCGTCTGTTAGGTGACCTATGACCACGTCCGTTGTTCTGGCTTGCGTGCTCGGTGCGGCGCTCCTCGGCGCCGTCGCCGCGCTGGTCCTGGAGCAGCGCAAACCACCGAGCGCTCGGCGACCCCCCGCAGGCCCTGCCGTCACGGGGCGCGAGGCTCTGGAGAGCGTCGACCGGGGCCTGCGCACTCTGGCCGCCGGATGCGCCCGCACGGGACACAAGCCGCCGGATGTGTACGCCGCGATCTGCTCCGAGGACCGGCTGGTGCTGAGGCTGGCGCGCTTCGACACGCAAGCGCCCGCGCCGTGGGAGAGCGACGACGCGGGCGAGGAATGGTCGGTGGCCCGCAAGGAACTGACCGATGGCGACCCCGGGACGACGGCCACACATCCGTACTCCCTCACCGTCACCCTGGGCCTGCACGAAGAACAGCGGGTGCTGGCCGACCTGGCGCGCGCCTCCGCGCCGATCGCCCTGACGGGTGCGCAGGAGGACACACGGCAGCTGGCTCGTGCGTTCGTCGCCGAACTCCTCACCGGGCCGCTCACCAGCAGAGCCGAAGTGACCTTGGTGGGCTCCGCCGCCACCTCCGCATTGGCTGACAGCCTGGGCATACGGTCGGCCAGGCTGCACACCGCGGCAACCCTGAACGAGGCCCTGTCCGAACGTCCTGCCGGAACCGAGCCGGACACGCCCACCACCTTCGCTGCCGCCCCCGCACCCGCCGCCGAGGGCGTCACCGACGTCTTCCGCCTGATCGAGGGCAGCGCCTGGCACGGCGGGGAGCACCACACGCCGTGCCTGTTCGTCATGGACGCCGCGCAGTACGCGGACGAACGGCGCCCGTCTGCGTTCCACCACGCCGATGCGGTGCTGCTGCTCGGCGACGCCCCCGAGGCCGCCTGGCGACTGGCCGTCGGACCCGACGGAAAACTCGAAACCGGCTCACTGGGCATGGCGATCGACACACACGCCGGCCGTCTGCGCTGACCGGCCGCCGCACCACCCCGATCTCCTAGGAGAGACACATTGACCCGCAAGCGGACACTGATCGCCCTCATCGCCGTCCTGTCACTCGCCCTGTCCGCGGTCGTGATCGACATCGCGACCGGCTTCATCACCGGGGACAGCCGCAGCGCAGCGGATGCCGGGGGTGCGCCCAGCGGCGCCTCGTCCCCCCCGTCCGCCCCCGGGGCCGGCGAGGTCCCCGAAACTCCCGCGGATGCCCCGGACATCGCCGTACAACCCGACGAGCAGGCCCGCTTCATCGGCAGCAGCAACGACGGCGGCTTCTCTGTCGCAGTCATGGTGTGGAAGAGCAAGGCCATCGCCTACGTCTCCGACGGCTCGGCTCAGGAGGCATGGCTGAGCGGCACGGCAGGAGGCGACACATTGCTGCTCACCGGAGCCGACGGCGCAGTCCTCCACGCAAGCGTGACCGACGGCGCGCTGACCGGGACGGCGGCCTGGGGGCAGTTCGAGATCGCGTTCACGCTCCCCGCGGCCCAGCCGCCCGCAGGGCTGTACCACGCCTCGGCAGTGGTGGACGGTTCCCAGGTCCGCATCGGGCTGATCGTCATGCCGGACAGCAGCCAGACCGGCATCGAGTGGGTCGACGGAGTACCACAGGCAGCGCCGGCGTGGGACCTCGAGGGGGCGACGGTGCCGTACCGGGGGACCGAGCTGCAGGTGAAGGCGATCCGGCCCGCAGATGCATGAGACCGCGGACGGCGATCGCCGGCCGACGACGTGATGGAGCACCGACGGCAATCACCGGTAAGCCTGGACTCCCTGGGACGTCAAGGCTTGGCGCAGGGCGTTCAGCGCGTGGCTGGTGCGGGACTTCACCGTGCCGATCGGCAGCGCCAATGCTGCTGCGGTGTCCTCGACACTCCGGTCGAAGTAGTACCGGTGAACCAGTACTTCACGGTGTGGCGGGGTCAGCTCCGCCATCGCCTGCCTCAGGACGTGCGCGGTGAGTGTGCCTTCGCCGGGGTCGGCCACCACCTCGGTGTCCAGGGCCGACGGGGGCGCCTCGACAGGACGCGCACGACGGGCCCGCATGGCGTCGATGGCCAGCCGCCGAACGACGGTGAAGAGCCAGGGACGTGCCAGTCCTTCGGTGGAGACGAGCCGGTCCGCATGCCGCCAGGCCCGCAGCAGGGCCTCCTGGACGAGGTCCTCCGCACTGTGGAAGTCACCCAAGGTGAGCGTATTGGCGAAGCGCAGCAGGTGGACTTCCTCGGCCGCACTGATCGCTTGCATAAAGGCGTGCCCCTTGTGGGCGGCTGCTGTCCCGGACACCGCATAGGGCTGCGAGGCGCTGCGCTCCGAGGCGGCCCCGACGCAGGGGTTCTCGTCCTTTTTCGCAGCGATCGAGGACGGCGTGCTGTGCATGAGGGATCTACCGAGCCTTTCGGTGCACGCCGAAGCCCGAACCGCGGGACGGCGCACGGATGACGACGTGGAAAGTCCCCGGGAACGCAACACCGCGTCGGGAAGCCCCCGAGGACGTCTCGCATGCTGCTGGCCCGCGATGGCAGTCCCGTTGCATTCTGATAGTCAGTCAGATCTGCATCGGCAGATGCGCCGCTCCGCTCAGATCGTGGGACGTCGGCGAGGTTGTCCACATGGCGCTCGTCGGTGACGACGCATTCCAACGGGATGAGCTTCATTCGACGCCGGAACGCGTAGCCGCCCAGGCCCACTTCGGGACGGTGGCTGCCCACAAGCCAAAGCGTGTGGATGGGATGGAAGCTGAAGAAGTCCTGCCGCAGCGGCGCGCCTTGATGCGGTCGCCGCCCGTGACCAGCCTGACCCGCGCCTCGTCGAAGCCGTCGCCCGGCTTGAGTTCGGCAACAGACGATGACGCGCCGACCGCGCCACCAGCCTCCGCCGCGTGACAGGGATGTAGCGGTCAGGACTGGCTCAGAAGCTGTTGTCTTTCCGGACGGGATCGGCGCGTTTCCGCTGGTCGGGGACAGGAGTGGTGGTTCCGTGGGAGTGGTGGCTTGTCGGGTTGTCGTTCCCCCCAAGGTCTCGGATGCCGTCGGTTGTTGGACTGCTGGAACAGCACGAACTCGCCGCTCGACGTCGAGTCGACGGGCTGCGGGAGGAGGCCGACCGCATCCAGGCCGAGCTGGCTGCGGCCGAACTGGAATGGCAGGAGTGGGCGATCGCTCGCAGGCGGGTCGATACGGTGCTGGCTCCAGACGACAGCGCCACCGCCGAGGCGGAGGTCACCTCGGATCCGCGGGATGCGCAGGTGCAGTCGGCCTCTGCGGATGCGGCGAAACCGAAGTCGCAGGTGCCGGTGTGGCGTCAGGGGCTGGCCTGGTCGGCACTGTCGGCCGACTGCCAGCGAATCCTCAGGACACTTGCGGATCGGGCCCGGCTTCGTCAAGGGCCGCTGATCTGCCAGGAGATGGCTGCCATGTTCGGCATGGACGCGGTGCCAGCGCGGGTGGAGGCACTGCGGTCGAAAGCCAAACGCCTGGTAGCCCGCGGCTGGCTGGCCGAGCAGCAGCCGGGCGCGGCCTCACACCCCGCTCTTTTCCGTGCGCCACCTGTGCCAGGACCCTTTGCGGCAGGCGGAAGAGCAGTACGTTGACGAGACGGGACGTTCGACGCCGACGGTCCAGGACGTCCGGCACTCAGGGCAGGTGGAGGTCACTCCGGCTTGTACCGCCTGGGTCCTCGCCCTCGCCCGCCGCATCCGCCGCCAGTGCTGCGACCGGCACGCCGACGAGCAAAACACCGCCGTCGCCTTCGACGCCGGCATCAGCGGACCGCCGCACCCACGGCACAGCCGCGGGCCCGGCGGCGTCGTCCGTGACCACGACCAGCCGCAGCCGGGGCACTCCTGCGTCCCTGCCCATGCGGCCACCGTACGAGCAGCCGGTTGCCGGACGCCATCGTCGGCCTTACGGGCCTTTCCAGGCACGGACATTCCGAGCACACTTGCCGCGCAGCTGCGTGGTCGAACGCTCTGGGGGCGAGGAACACACAGGCCTGCCCAAACCGTCGAGACCACGAACGACTCCCCACCCATGCTCACGGAGCCGCGCTCAAAAAGATCACGTGAAGTCGCTCACCCTCCACAGCCGAACCGTGCCGTCTTCGCTCGCGGTGGCGAGGGTCTTGCCGTCGGGGCTGAACGCCGCACTCCGGACCCGGCTGGGCAGGCTGGGGAGGCCCGCGATTGTCTTGCCGTTGGTCGCGTTCCACACCCGCACGGTCTCGCCGTCGGGCAAGTCGGTGACGAGAGTCTTGCCGTCGGGACTTAGCTCCACTTGTAGGCCGGTGCCGCTAACGGTGGTGACGGCTTTGCCGGTGACGGTGTTCCACACCCGCACGGTGCTGTCGTCGCCGCCGGTGGCCAGGGTCTTGCCGTCACGGCTGAACCTTGCCGGCCACTTGGCACTGGTGAGGACGGCGGTGACCTTGCCGGCGGCCGCGTTCCGCAGCTGCACTGGGCTGTACTTTCCCCCCGACGTGGCGAGCGTCTTGCCATCGAGACTGAGCGCTGCCACGTAGGGGCCGCGGAGGATGGTCGCCTTGCCGGTTTCGAGGTTCCACAGTCGCACGGTGTCGTCGTTGCTGCCGGTGACGAGGGTCTTGCCGTCAGGGCTGAACTCCATGGTCCCGATTAGGTTGGTGTGGCCGGCAAGGGTTGCGGTCTTCTTTCCGGTGGCGACGTCCCACAACCGAATCGGGTTGTCGAAACTCTCTTCGCGGACGCCGGAGTCGGCGGCGGTGGCGAGGGTTTTGCCGTCGGGGCTGAACGCCGCGCTGGCGGCTAGCTTGTGGCCGGTGCGGATGGTGGTGGTCTTGCCCGTGGACACGTTCCGCAGCCGAACCGAGACGTTGTCCGTCAGCTGACCGCTGGGTGGCAGTTCCGTGGTGACGACGGTGTGCCCGTCAGGGCTGAACACCACCCCGGTGTTCGGGATGGTCTGTTCGTTGAGGGTGGCGATCTCTTTGCGGAACGGGGTGCTCAGGTCCCACAGCCGTACCCTCCGATCGCCCACCGTCGCGAGAGTCTTCCCGTCGGGGCTGTAGTTCAGAAACTGGCCGGCCCCGGTGAGAAGGCCGATGGGGGCAGGGCTGGCGGAGGAACTGCTTTCTCCCTCTCCCCGTGTGGTGAGGAGCGCCACGACGACGGTCGTCGCCAGTACCAAGAGGGCGACGCCGGCAGTGAGGGCCCTGGCTCTGCGGATGCGGGGGAAGAAACGTGATCCTCGGGCGGTGCCCGCGACGGGGGCGCCGGGCCGCGTGGACGAAGGGCCGTCGAGGTGAGGACGAATTGACGCCCCCGGCGCGGCGGTAGGCGGGTGAGAAGCCGCGACGCTGCGCCGGGGCGGTTGGGGCTGTGCCGTCGGAGAAGCGGGAGGCGTTTCGGTAACCTCCCGCACTTCTGTGGCGGGAGGCGTTTCCACAACCTTCCGCGGCTCCGGGGGCGTTGGACCGGCGGGCCGCTCGACGAGAGGCTCCGGCGTCTGCTCCGGCGGTTGCGGGAGAAGGGAGGGCATCCGTGCGGCCGCCGCCGCGGACACCAGCTTGCTGTCGTCGCTGGCGAGGCGGCGGATCTCATCGAGGACAGCGCCGCGGACGACAGCGTTGCCGATCCGGTGCAGGTGGGCGAGTCCGTCGAGGGCGCCGAGCCGGTCGGTGGCGATCGGGCTGCCGATGGCGTTGCGCAGGTGGGCGGGCAGGACCCAGTTGATGTTCCGGGCGACAACGATGCGGCCCTCGACGCTGTCGAGTTTCTTCGGCCGCTGCTGCGGCATCTCGTCGACAACGCGGTCGTGGACATAGCCGTACAACTCGTCGAGGGTGATGTCGCCATCGCCGTCGAGGTCCGCGCTGCCGTCGCGAAGACCCTCGACCAGGTAGCGGGTGAAGACAGACTGCGCCGCCTGACCGAGCGGCGTGTTGCCTTCGAACGAGTACTGGGTGGCGTCCGAAGCCGTGAGCACGGTGCGGCCGCGGCCCTGGAACCGCTCCAGCGCGTGCACTGAGGTGTCGGCCTTCGCGAGGCGCCCAGCAGGGAACGCTCCGCTGTAACAGCAGTCGAGGATGAGTACCTTCTGCCGGGAGACGCAGCCCTCCATGGCCTGGTCGATCTGCTCGGCGGACAGCCCGGTGAACAGCAGGCTGTCGCGCCGGGTGTTGCTCATCGCCAGGTGGAGCCGGCCGCCGTCGTCCTTGAGACCGTGGCCGGTGAAGTACAGAAGGGTCAGGTCGTCGCGGCGCCGGTCGCGGTAGAAGTCGCCGATGGCCTCGCCGACGACGTGATGTGGCTGGTTGATCAGGGCGGTGACCTCGAACCCGGCGATGTCCGGATCCCGCAGCACCGCGGCCAATGCCTCCGCATCGTGTGCCGGCGCGGTCAACTGCCGTAGCCCGCTGTCCTGGTAGTCGTACGTAGCGATCAACAGCGCCAGCCTGCGCCCCATGACTAACGGCCGGTGTGACGACGGACGTACGCCTCGATGAGCTCGCGCCGTTCGTCGACGGACGCCTGCTCCAGCTCGATCGTGTCACCGTCGATGGTCAGCGAGACCCGATGCCGGGCGGCGGACCTGCCCAGCCAGTCACGCACGGTGTCGACGAGCGCGGTGAACACCCCACCGGACGCGCTCAGCGCCACCACGACCGCTCCGAAAGTGACCGCATCGACGCCCTTCGCACCCTCAGGAGCAGGGCCTCCGGAGCCTGGACGTACTGACTCGATGTCCAGCTCGGCAATCTCGGACCGCAGTTGGCGCGTCAGCCGTTCTGCCGCCTCCGGGTCCAGCTCGGGGTCGGGCGCGATCAACAGCAGTACATCCACCACGTCATCGGGCCGCTGATCCGTGTGGCGGCTTCCCATCGAAGCGTGGTCCTGCATACTTCCCCCCGCTGGCAGGTTGGCGCGGAACTGCACCTCACAGTGTGGCGGCACACAGCGCCTACGGCAGCCCATCGGGACTACTCGGCAGGTCGGCAGAAGAACCGGCGGTCGACCACTCATCGGCTGACGCAGTACTGCAGCTCCCAGGATCCGCACCGGACTCAATGCAGTTCCCTTTCATCTTTGGCATGCCAGGCTCAGACACTTCCCAATGCTGTTGTCAAGCCGCTGCGGTGACTGGCGGTGAGGTTTGGTAGAGCGCTCCGTCACGGATCATGGCCCACAGGACGTTGGCTCGTCGGCGGGCCAGGGAGAGCAAGGCCTGCTTGTGGTTCTTGCCCTCACTGCGCTTGCGCTCGTAGTACGTCTTCGAGGCGGCACACGATCTGAGACTGGCCATGGCAGAGAGGTAGAAGGCCCGCAGCAGGCCGCGGTGGGGACGACGCATGTTGCCGCTGACGCGCCCCGGAGTCCCGGGGCACGGGAGCCAGGCCGGCGGACGCGGCGAGACGGTCAACGCTGCCGAAGGCTTCCAGGTCTCCGCCGGTGGCTGCGAGGAACTCCGCGCCGAGCATGCCCCCATTCCGGGCAGGCTGTTGATCACTCGCGCATGCGGATGCTGGTGAAACCGGGCGTCGATGAGAGCGTCGAGCTCGGCGATCTCATCGTTGAGGGCTACCCCCTTCGAGAGACGGGCGACCACCATCGCGGCCAACTTCTCGCCGAGCAGTGCCGTGTGCTGGGCCTCAGCCGCCTCGACCGCAGCGCGGGCGATGTCGGCAGCACCTCTGACCTTTCGGTTCTTCAACCAGGTCGCGATGCGCCGAACGCCCGCCCGACGGATGGCAGCGGGCGTCTGGTAGCCGGTCAGCAGCAGGATTGGCCCTTGCATCGTCAGGGTCAGCGCGCGTTCTAGAGCGGGAAAGATCTCCAGGAGCTGAGCCCGCAGGCGGTTGACCTGACGGGTGCGGTCACAGACCAGGTCAGTGCGGCGAGCGGTCAACGTCCGCAGATCGACGGCTACTTCGTCGCCGGTCCGCAGAAACGCCCAGGTCGCGACGTATGCGGGCCTGATCGGCGATGACGTGCGCATCGCGGGCATCCGTTTTCCCCTGGCCCCGGTAGCCGGCCGAGGCGTGATGGACGGCCAGTCCGGTGATGTATGCCATCGGCTGGTCGTGGCTGAGCAGGAGCCCGATCAGCAGCGCGCCGCATCCGTGGTCGATGTCGACTGCCCACAGCACGTCTTCGGATAACGCGAGGACGTCGCCGAGTAGCTGAGCAGCTCTGTCTCGTCGTTCAGAACCCGGCGTGACAGGAGGCGTTCCCCCTGTCCGTCGATCACAACGCAGTGGTGATGCTCTTTGCCGATGTCCAAGCCCGCCCAGATCTTAGGCACGTCTCCTCCACCAGGTCATCGTTCTGAACCCGCAGACGACTTCGCCGGCACTGTCCTACGAAGCGATCGAGTCGCGTATCCCAATCAGCGGTCGAGTCGTCGCGGGGCTCCGGGCGGCCAAGTGTCAACAGCCTTGAAGACGGCAACAGCTTCTGAGCCATACCTGGAGCCCCTGGGTGTCACCGATCCTACGAATGACCGGCTGAGACCCGCGCCTAAAACGACCGCAACCCCGGTCGTGGATAACGTCCCGACCAACTGCGCCCCGAGCGTGGTCCCGGGCTGCGTGGGCTGACACCCTCAGCTGCCGTGGCTCTTAACAAGCTCGCAGGGCACGCAACCGCTGCGCATTCGCGTACGTGACCAATTGCGCGCAGCCGGCGCGCAGGCCTGCCGTGATGCGCAACGGCCGCCTGTGGTCAGCAGGCTGCGCAGAATTAGCTGTCTGTCCGTGCGGGGACGGGGGAGTCGCCCGGCGCCGTAACGCGACACTCCGGCTGCATGAGAGCCCAGGGGGCGCCGGAGCCCTGGGTGAGAGTCAGCCTGACTCGGCGGGCCTTTGCGTCTCTGGTTGTGCTGTGGAACCCGGTTGTCAGGCGTGGGGGAGCGAGGCGACGGCTTCCCGGACGCTCGTCGCGGGTCATGGGCAAGCGCCGTCGGCTACAGCGCCAGTAGCGGATCGGTGGGATCGTCGACACCGAAGAGCAGGGCGTGGCGCCCGATGGTCTTTGCGGTACCGTCGCCGGCCTTCTCGGCGTCGGGCAACATGGTCACAAGTCGGCCCAGGGGCGAGGCCTGCCTCCAGCCAGCGGCACCCACACCGGCCCGGAGGGGCCGCGCTCTTCGATGTCCTCCAGGATGGCGGCTCCCAGCGGAACCTCGCGGGCGAGTACAGCGACGAGCGGGTGCTGAGCGGTCATCGCCTGCAGGTCGCTGATCCTGTTGCCCAGTCTTGCCCGGGAGGCGCCGGTGAGCACGAAAAGCACGCGCGGAAAGAGCGGGTACCAGCGCAGCCATGCGCGGCCGGGGGAGACCGGCCGGCGGCGTCCGACGGGCTGGGCTTCGTACCGGAACAGTCTTGCGTACTCGATCAGCTTCACGGCGAGGCGCTCACTGCTCATGGTGGTGCGGTCGACTTCCACGAATGCGCGCAGTTTCCGGCGGTGTTGGCCGTCGATGACGGTGTAGTGCATGACCGCGTCGGCTACGAGCCGCTCGCCCTCGCCGATGGGGTGAGCTACCTCAGGGGTCCAGTCCCACGGGCCGTGCTCGTGCCCGAGCCGGCGGGCGTCTGCCGCAGAGGGCAGATGCGCGCGCACCACGGTGAGCGTGTGAGGTGTTTTCAGCGAGGCGGCCGTGGCAGAGGTGATCGGATAGGGAGGGCGGCTTCGCATTGCTGGGAAGTCCCGGGTCAGGCGGGCCCCCTCGCCTGTGAGGTACCAGGCGCGGGAACCGTTGGACTGGGGCAGCACCGTGTAGTTGACGAGACCCTTCTGACGCAGCTTGTTCAGCGGGGAGGAAACGGTCTGGCGGGCCGCCTTCGGCCGCAGCAGATCGCGGAGCTGGCTGGTGGTGGCCATTCGGTGCTGGGCGAGCGCTGACAGGAGTTGATGGGGCAGTGGCTCGACCGGGCTGTGGGTGGACAGCGAGGCAGTCTGGCTAGTGGTGGTGTGCGCTGGGAGCACGTGATGGTCGCCCCGCTCTCGAATGTTGATTTGCCGGAGACATGGTCGACTCTTCAGTCAGACCGGGTTGTGGCCGGCCTTGAGGAAACTCGCCGTCCCTGACCTGCCCACCGACCATGAGGCCCCGACCACGATCACGATGGGGACACGAATGCCGTGGTCGGGCCTGTGGTCGCCCCGACCACAGCTTCGGGCAAGAAGTCCTGTGGCGAGCCTTCAGTGGTGTCGGCCATGCACCTGGAGCCAGCGATCAGTCGGCCTGCTGCTAGGCGGCACGCCTTCGAAGCGGGCGAGAGGAAAAGGCCTGCCTGGGCATGTGATCGCTTCGGAGTTGGAGAGTAGGGCGGGCAGCGTGCCCGGGAGTGTTGCGAAGCGGCGATGGCCGGTTCCGCGGAGCCGTGCGGCTTTGCGGGGGAGAGGTGGCTGGCCTCTCCATACCGGCCATCGTGCGGCGTCTGGCCCGCCGGGAGTTCGTCGATCCCTAAAACCAGAGGCCGCGGTCTTACGGTATCCCGCCTGCGACGCGATTCGGCGTGCTGCAGTCAGGACGGTGAGGAGCGGCGGGCTGTCAGTTCCTCGAGGCGGGAGCGTTTCCAGCGCTGCTGGCGGGGGCGTCCGCCGCTGCCGCGGCGGTACTCGTATCCGTCGGGCTGCTCGAGATCGGGCAGGAGCCCGTGTCCGAGCGCGCTGATGAAGCTGTCGGCGCTGCTGTAGCCGAGGATGCGTGCTGCTTCGGCGGCGCCGACCAGGTCCGCGTTGTCGTCCTGGTCGGCCGGCGGCAGCACACCGCGCTTGCGCGCGATGTCGACGACGGTGGCCCGGCGCCACTTCTTGCGGGCCCGGCCCCGGCTGCCTTCCTCCTTCTCCAGCACGTCCGGCTTCGGCAGTTCGGGAATGCGCCCCTGGTAGAGGGCGCTGGAGAACGAAGCCGGACTGCCGTAGCCGAGCAGGACCGCGACCTCGGCCGTCCCCAGGAGCTCGTCGGGATCGCCCTCGGCCGAGACCTCAGGCCTGTCCGCCGTCGGCGCGGAGGCGCGGCGGCCCTTGCCGGGGCGGCTGGCGACCCAGGCCACGATCGTGCCGCGGCGCCACATCGGGCCTTCGACGTCCTCGTCGGGCTCCGGGAAGTATCCGGGCCGGTCACGGAAGTAGCCGTCGATGGTAGACGTGCGGGTGTACCCCAGCAGTTGGGTGACCTCCCGCTTGGTCAGCAGCTCGTCCTGGTCGGCCTTGAGCACCGCGGCCGGCAGCTTGCGCTTCGCCGGTGCACGCTGCGCGAAGAACTCCGCGACCTGGTCGTGGCGCCAGAACCGCTTGCGGCCCTCCTGGTGCGCGACCTCGGGGAAACCACTGTCAGGGTTGTTGCTCCAGTCACTGATCCGGGGCTTGCTCGTGCCGAACTCGGACACGATCTGCGAGGTGTCCACGAGCCGGTCGGCGGAAGACATCAGGGCCCCTTTGAAAGGATCAGTACGGCGGTGCCGGCACTCGGACGAGCGCGACATGTTCGATAATGCCAAATAGGGTGGTTCGCCGTCCAGCCTGACGCCAAATCGGGCTACAGCACTTCCTCGCCCAGCAGACACACCCCGAAGCGCGCGGCACGCCTCTCCAGGGCCGTGTAGGGCATCGCGGCCGGCGCGGCATCCCACGTCACGAACGCGAGCGCGGCGATCGCCTCACCGCGGGACATCCCCTCCTCCCACGGCGCGCCCGCAACGGCGCACCGCTCGGCGAACTGGCCGTCGGATAGGCCCGCGGTCTCCCGGGCAACACCGGCTTGGACGTCTGCGATGCCCTCGCACCAGGCGCGGTGGCCGCGGGACAACAAGTCGTGCAGCGTCTCCGGGTCGCTCACGCTCTGGGCCTGGGCGGCGAGATCAAGCAGCGGGGCGGTGGGTTCGTCTCCATGGTCATCTCCTTCATCCACTGTAGGTGGGCCTGCCGTGCCGGAGGGAATCCCCGGCACGGCAGGCGGTGGTCATCAGGTGTGAGTGCTGCAGCCGTCACCCTTCGGGCCGCTGCCGCGGGCGAGCTCGGGGTCCTTGCGGGGCTTCACCATCAGTGCCGACCACACATGGTTCTCCAGGGCGGTGAACTCCGGGCCGTCGCCCGGGCAGACGACGCCCGAATCGGGCGCCCCGCACGTCTTGGCGTGCCGGACCAGATCGGCGATGCGCCTGTCGGACGGAAACTGTCCCCGCGAACGTGCTCGACCTCGACATACAGGTCGGCGAGCCGCGGCCGCCGTCCGGAGGAGAGCAGTAGGTCGGGGAGGGACGCGTAGCTGCACAGCGAACAAGACATGCTGACCGGACTACGAGCGGCGACACGCGTGTGTCGTGGGCGATTCGTTCTGCCGCGTCGGTAGGAAGTCATGCAACCTGATTGGAGGGATCTGCGTGGCGATGTGGAGCGATGTGGAGCGTGATGTCGACGCGATCCGGCTCCCGCAGTGGGGCCGGGTGGTGGAGATCGGCGGTGTGGTGCCGTACTAGGTACAGGACGCCAACGGACAGCCGATCGAGCCGGTGCGCCGGTACCTGCGCGACTTCGTTGCCCAGGGCCGCCGTGCTGGAAGCGTTTGGAGCTACGCCTACGACCTGTTGCGGTGGTGGCGGTGGCTGCAGGTCGTCGACGTCGAGTGGGACCAGGTGACCTCGGCACAGGTGCGGGAGTTCGTACTGTGGCTGGAACGTAGATCCGCTGACGCGGCCGTGAGGTCTGCAGTGGCAACGGAAGCATCATTGGCAGAGCAGCATCGAGCCGCTGAGGAGGAAAGGGCAGCTGCGGAACCACGCGCCGAGCTAGGAGTGGGGCAATGGCCGAGAGTACGTGTGCAGGAACGTGGGGCAGCTCCCTGCTCGCGCTGTGTGGCTCCAGTGGGTCCAGGTTAGAGGCGTGTTCGCTTCAAAACAGGGGATTTCGGGCATCGAGCCAGGCTTCCAAGCCATTGATCTGGAGCCCGGCCAGGCTCAGCGACTTGACTTCCGTCAGGAAGCGGGCTGGAAGCCTCCCTACGAAGTCACAGCAATATGGGAGATGTTTGAAGAGGGCCCTAGGGAGACTATCCATCTTCCCGTGCCCCCTCCCCGCACCTAGTGTCGGTTGGTGCTCTCATTCCCGGCGGCCTCGGATGGACCGTATTGCTGGGTAGTCGTTCACAGACGATGATCTAGAAGCAGCCTTAGTTCGGAAAAAAGCAGCGCGAATTGCCGCGCCAGTCACCGGCACCAGGCACGGAGTCGCAGGTCCAGCAGTACGGCACTTGCGCGTCGGCGTGCCACTCCTTGACCGCGTCGGTTTGTCAGTCCTTGACGGGCAGCCACTCGTCGACGACCCGCGCCGAGTTGGCCAGCACGGTCCGGAATGCTGGCGGAGAGCAATACTCTTCGGCGCCGAATACTTTCAGGTGTCGTCACGAACTGTGAGCATTTTCCAAGCCGGCGTGGTGAGGGTGAGGGCGGCGTCGGTCGCCTTGAGTTGGACGTGCCCCATCTGCGTCTCGGCCGGCAGGGGTGCGGGCGTGCTCGCGCCGGGCTCGTCGAGAAGGTCCTGCACAGCGATCGGTGTGGAGACCACGACGGGCAGGCCCTCGTCGGTCCACTGCCATTGCTCCTGTGGACAGGCCCAGGTCACCTCGATCGTGTGGCCGTCGGGATCGGTCACGTAGCACGACTGGCTGACGACGTGGTCGCGCGGGTCGACGTCGAATCCTGCGTCCAGGTGCCGCTGGGTGAAGCGGGCCACGTCCGCCCTGGTGGGCACGAGCGGGGCGAAGTGGCTGAGCCCCGGGCTCGACCGGGGCGGCGCGATGGCCCCGGCGACCTCGTGGAGGTCGACCAGCACCTGTCCTTCCACGCCCAGCTGCGCTCGCTGTGGTTGGCGGTCGAGGAGGTGGAAGCCTGCGACCTGCGTGTAGTGGCGCACGCTGCGTTCCAGGTCGGCCACCGTCAGCGTGACGGGTCCGAGGGTGAGCGTCTGGTCCATCCGGTAGTCGGTCATGGTCGACCTTTCATCCGTGCTGCGGCTCCCCGGGAGCGGGGCGCGTGTGTGAGCCGCAGCGTGGCCGGTGTCGCGGCCCTGCTCGCGGGCAGAGCGCAGCTCTTGACTGGCGTGTGAAGTGGGCTGCGGGCCGGGGCCGTCGTGAGAGAGGAGGTCGTGCGGGAGGTGCTTCAGGAAAGTGCCGGGGCTGCGCTGTTGCGGGTCTGAACGAGGGCGTTGCTCCACGACAGGAGCTGGTCGAGCATCGCCGTCAGGGTGGGGCCCTGGTGCTCGCCGGGGGTGAACGTGGCGCCGAAGTCGGCGAAGTCGGTGCGCAGGTTCAAGGTGACCGTCGCGGAGACGTCCGCGAGCTGCAGGGCGCCCAGGATCGGGCGCAGGGCTTCGACGGCGCGCACGCCGCCGTCGAAGCCGTAGGAGACGAGGCCGGCGGCCTTGTTGTTCCACTCGGCGTAGACGCGGTCGAGGGCGTTCTTCAGGACGCCGGGGAAGGAGTGGTTGTACTCGGGGGTGACGAGCACGTAGCCGTCGTAGGCGGCGACGGTCGCGGCCCACTGCTGGGTGTGGGGGTGGGTGTAGCGGCCCATGGCGGGCGGGAACGGTTCGTCGATCTGCGGCAGGTCGACCTCGGCGAGGTCGACCAGGTCGTAGTCGGCGTCGCCGCGCTTTCGGGCCTGCTCCAGGACCCACTGTGCGACGCGTTCGCCGGCACGTCCGGTGCGGGTGGTGCCGAGAATGATCGCGATCTTCGTCATTGTGCCTCCGGTGGATGAAAGGGACGGTCGGTTCCCCGCCCCCGCGCGGTCGGTCTGCGACCGCGCGTGATGAGTCCCATGGGCGCCCGCTTGCCGAAGGGCGATGCCGGCGCCGGCCCGCAGACGGGGAACCAAGGGCAGGGTTCAGTGGCCGGCGGCCGAGGCCCGGGGGGTGAGGAAGGAGTCCAGAGCGGTGAAGACCGCCTCGGGCTCCTCGCGGATGGGCAGGTGTCCTGCGCCGGGGATGAGTTCGAACCGCGCGTGGGGGAACGCCGCGGCGTAGGCGCGGCCGAAGTCCGGGGTGACGACTGGGTCGTCGGCGCCCCAGATCACCAGGACCGGGCAGGCGACGGTGGAAAGGCGGGGCAGCATGCTGGCGTCTGCCATGCCCGGGCCTGCGTAGGCGCGCATGGCGGCCATCGACTGCGCGGACGGTCCGCCCTTCGGCGCCGGTCCTGCGGCCGCCGCAGCCGGTGGCCCGGCGGGCACGGTGATCTGCTGGCCGGGTATGACGGGGCCGATGGCGTCCATGAGGACGAGCCGGGAGATCCGGCCCTCGCGGTCATCCAGGACGGTCTGGGTGGCGACCCAGCCGCCGAAGGACGTGCCGATCACCGTCACGTCGTTCAGCCCGAGGCGGCCGAGCAGGTCCAGGTAGGCAGCGGCGAGTGCGGGCACGGAATCCAGGTCGTCGTGCCGTACGGTGCCCTCCCAGCCCGGATGGGTGGGCGCGACCACCCTGTGATCCGGTGCGAGGTGGTCGATCAGAGCCGTGATGCTGGAGGGGCCGGGGCCGCCGTGCAGGACGAGGACCGGGCCGCGGCCGGTGCCGGCCTCGCGCACTTCGAGGTCGAGGCCGGGCCGTACGGGGATGGCGCGCTGCAGGGGTGCGGTCATGAGTTCCTCCTCCCGGATGCAGGGTGCTCGGTGGCTGAGGGCGCGGCGGCGGTATGCGCTGGCCTCACTGGGCTGCCGGGCTGGAGGTGAAGAAGGCGACCATCTGCTCCAGGCCGCGCTCGCCGAACATCGTGTCCAGGTTGGCGGCGGACTCGGCGGCGGACTCCTCGCTGCGCGGGAAGAGGGCCTCCTCGTACGCGGCCAGGGCGGCCTCGGTGTCGCCGGGGTGGGCCGCGATGGTCAGGGCGAGTTCTGCGCCGTCGAGCATGGCCAGGTTGGCGCCCTCCCCGGCGAAGGGGGACATCACGTGGGCGGCGTCACCGAGCAGCGTCACGCCCGGGACCCGGTCCCAGCGGTGGCCGACGGGCAGGGCGTGAATACGGCGCGGGGTGATCGTGTCCGCGTCGGCGACCAGGCCGCGCAGACCCTCGTCCCAGTCCTCGAAGTGGGCGAGGGCCGCGGCCTTGGCAGCTGCCTGGTCGGTGAAGTCGACCGTGTCCAGCCAGCCCTCGTCGGCCTTGAGGGCCGTGTAGACGTGGAGGCTGCCGTCGGTTTCCCGGTGGGCGAGGACACCGCGTTCGCCCCCCAGGGCGATGAAGAATCCGCCGCCGATGACCGCGGCGCTGCGCGGGTGGCGGGTGTCGGCGTCGAACAGGTCGGTCTCGACGAAGGAGATGCCGGTGTAGGCGGGCCAGGCGTTGGAGACCAGCGGCCTGATCCGTGACCAGGCGCCGTCCGCGCCGATCAGGAGATCGGTGGTGATGGCCGAGCCGTCGGCGAACGTCACCTCGTGGCGCCCGTCGCCCAGCGCCCGGGCCCCGGTGACCTTCCGGCCCCAGTGGATCGTGCCGTCAGGCAGGGAGTTCAGCAGCAGGTCCCGCAGGTCTCCGCGGTCCACCTCCGGCCGGCCGCCGGTGCCGTCGTCCTCCTCGGCCACGTGCACCGTGCCGTCGGAGCCGAGCAGGCGCATGGCCTGACCGCCCTCGTGGACGATCTTGAGGAAGTCGTCGTGGAGGCCGGCGGCGTGCAGTGCCTTCTGCCCGTTGTTCTCGTGGATGTCGAGCATCCCGCCCTGAGTGCGGGCCGCCGCCGACGCCTCCAGCTCAAAGATCGCCGACTCGATGCCGTTGACGTGCAGGACACGGGCGGCGGTCAGGCCGCCGAGACCTGCGCCGATGATCGCGATCGGGAAATGACTGGTGCTCATGGGGGCCTCCGAAAGCAGTAGGGGAAACGCCTCGGTGCGCCGAGTCATCGCCGCCGACGCCGCAAGGGCTCCTTGCAGGGGCGGCGTGGGCGACGGGGCGGCAAGGGATGCCTCGGCCACCCCCTCACCGTACCGAACATGTTCGTTGCGAACAAGTTCGTTAGAGTGGTAGGTGGCGAGGGGAACGTGCGTTCCCCAAGCCGCATCCGCCGCCCGGGCGGACCACCTCGTCCCGGGCTCAGTCCACTGCGCCCGGGACGGGTGTGTGGATGATGCCGTTGACGAGGACGTCGAAGCTCCAGCGGATCCTGCCCGGCACCGAGCCGCCGATCAGGGCGGGCATGTGCGCGGTGATCGCCGGATGCGTGGCGGGGTCCACGGCGTGCAGGGCACGCACGGTGGCGTCCCAGTCGTCCTCGGAGGCGGGGTCGTGCTCCTGCGTCGAATGCTCGGCAGCGGTGGCTGTCGCGTCCTGGAGCAGTTTGTCCACCCCCCAGGCGACCTGCTCGCGGCCGGCGCCGCTCTGTGAGAGGAGGTCGAGGATGCGCTCCACCAGGCGCAGGTAGTTCTCGCCGCTCGGGCGGGCGACGAGCGCGGCCCGCGCGAGCTGCGGGTGCTCGAACAGCACCTGGGTGTACGACGTCATGACGGCGCGGAGCTTCTCGCGCCAGCCCCCACCGCCGTCCTGTCCGGTCAGGTCGACCTCGCCGAGCAGGGAATCCAGGACGGCCGCATGCAGCTCGGCAGTGTTGGCGACGTAGACGTACAGCGACGCCGGGCCGGTATCCAGCTCCTGCGCCAGGCGGCGCATCGTGACCTTCCCCAGCCCCTCCGCCCGCATGATCCGCACGGCGGTGTCCACAATCCAGCGCCGGGACAGGGCGGGCTTCGCCGGACGCTCACGGCGGCTGATCGGCTCTCTTCTCGCAGTCATAACCCGATCGTAACGAACATGTTCGAACCCTGGGGTTGCCCGGTTCGCCCTCGGCCTTCGTGGATGCTGATTCTGGTAGTCAAGTGACTGCACTGATGCCTCTGGACGCTGACGGGAACGAGGACGGGGCCGCCGAGGACGTGGCGTACTCGCGAATTTCCTCCCGCGTCCGGAACTTCTTCGAGACGCCGAAATGGGGTTGCCCCACCCCACGTAGTATGTATTATGGAACATGTTGGATCGAGTGCGAGCGAGGGAGTCACACGGAAGCTCGCCACGCGCAATCCGTCGGCCGTGTCCGTGGTGCATGCTCCCCTGCGGCCGCGCTGCTGCTGGGCGCGCAGTGATCCGACCTCGGTGCCCCGCCCCCGACCAGGCCCGCGCTCTCGCCCTCGTCGACGACCTCGGGCAGGTCATCTCATTGGGGGCCAGTGCTCTGGCCAAGAATTGCCCAATAGCCTTGAGTGGCATACCATTTCATGAACTACAAATGAATAGCGAGAAATTAAGCAGTGGTCAGGTTAAGAATTGGCTGGGATCATGGACTTATTCGCTAGAAGAGTGGGATGAGGGGAGATAGGTAGAATGCAAACTGAATCAGCGTCAATTCGACTTCAGAATAGGACAGTCCAGCGCGAGCCCTTGACCGCCTAGGCGCGCTGTTTGGAATTCGCGGAGCGAATTCCTGGCTGAATTGCGGAGCAATTCAGCAGATCGTCACGGAGTGACGATCCATCAACTCCCTTGCGGAGCAAGGGAGTTCCCGTCGCGTAGCGACGGCGCGTCGTGTCTGCGGAGCAGAC
>NZ_JBHTRZ010000016.1:0-66423 GCF_042795335.1 Streptomyces sp. NPDC056479
ACGCCCGGTTACATTCCGAACCCGGAAGCTAAGCCTTACAGCGCCGATGGTACTGCAGGGGGGACCCTGTGGGAGAGTAGGACACCGCCGAACAATCTTTGGGAAGGACCCCTGGTCACCAGCGTTCAGCTGGGACCAGGGGTCCTTTCGTTTTTACAATGCTTGTGTACCGAAGACAGGAGTCACCGATGTCCACCAACTCTCCCGACGACCGACCGGAGCGCGACGAGCGTCGACGGGACAGTGGTGACCGCGGCGATCGTGGCAACCGGGGCGACCGCGGCGGGTTCCGTCGCGACAACGACCGCGGTGGCAGCGGCGCAGGCCGTGGTGGGTACCCCCGGCGTGATGACCGTCGTGACGACCGCCGCGGCGATGACCGTGGTGACCGGGGCGACCGCGGTGGCGTCCGTCGTGATGACAACCGTGGTGGTTACGGCCGCCGCGACGATCGACGTGACGACCGCCGCGATGACCGCCGTGACGACCGTCGCGATGACCGACGGGGCGGCGACGACCGAGGGTCTCGGCCGCCCTTCCGGCGCGACGACCGGCCTGCCGGCCCCCGGCGCGACGATCGGGACCGAGGTTTCCGGCGCGACGGTGACCGTCCTGCCTTCCGCCGGGACGACCGAGGCGAGCGCGGGGAGCGTCGGGGCGACGACCGCGGTGGCTTCCGTCGCGACGACAGCCGCAGTGGTTACGGCCGCCGCGATGACCGCCGTGACGACCGCCGTGACGACCGTCGGGGCGATGACCGTGGTCACGCCCGGCGTGACGACCATCGGGGCGATGACCGTGGTCACGCCCGGCGTGACGACCGCCGCGATGGCGGGGACCGTGGCGACCGTGCTGGGTACGTCCGGCGTGACGACCGTGACCGTGGCTTCCGTCGTGACGATCGCGGTGACCGTGGCGGGTTCCGTCGCGACGACAACCGTGGCAGCTACGAGCGCCGTGATGATCGGCGTGATGACCGCCGCAGCGACGACCGTGGCGGGTTCCGTCGTGACGACAACCGTGGCAGCTACGAGCGCCGTGACGACCGGCGTGATGACCGGCGTGATGACCGCCGCAGCGACGACCGTGGCGGGTTCCGCCGTGACGACAACCGTGGCAGCTACGAGCGTCGTGACGACAGCCGTGGTGACCGTGGCGGCTTCCGCCGTGATGACAGCCGTGGCGAGCGCGGTGGGTTCCGTGGGCGCGACGACCGACGGGACGACCGTGGCGGGCGCGGGCCGCGCAGGGACGACCGCGGTGGACGGCCCGGCGGCTTCCGTGGGCGGGATGACCGGCGCGGTGGCGACGACCGGCGCGGCGGTGGCCGGTTCCGTGATGAGCGGGATCGGGACCGTGGTGACCGCGAGCCGATCAAGCGACTGCCGATCCCCGAGGACGTCACGGGCGAAGAGGTCGACAAGGACGTACGGCAGGAGCTGCAGAGTCTGCCGAAGACGCTCGCGGAGGACGTCGCCAGGAACCTGGTGATGGTCGCGCGGCTCATCGACGAGGACCCCGAGGGCGCCTACGGCTACGCCAAGGTGGCCCTGCGGCTGGCGTCGCGTGTCGCCGCCGTACGCGAGGCGGCCGGGTTCGCGGCGTACGCGAACCAGAAGTACGCCGAGGCGCTCGGCGAGTTCCGCGCCGCGCGGCGGATGACCGGGACCGTGGAGCTGTGGCCGCTGATGGCGGACTGCGAGCGTGGGCTCGGGCGGCCCGAGAAGGCGCTCGACATGGCCGGGGCGCCCGACGTGCACAAGCTCGACAAGGCCGGGCAGGTGGAGATGCGGCTGGTCGCGGCCGGCGCCCGGCGTGACATGGGGCAGCTGGAAGCGGCCATCGTAACGCTGCAGAGCCCCGAGCTGGCCTCCAACTCCGTACAGCCGTGGACCGCGCGGTTGCGGTACGCCTACGCCGACGCGCTGCTCGCCGCCGGGCGGCAGGGTGAGGCGCGGGAGTGGTTCGCGAAGGCCGTCGAGGCCGACAAGGACGGCAGCACGGACGCCTCCGACCGGCTCGCCGAGCTGGACGGTGTCGACTTCGTCGACGCCCTCGGCGCGGACGAGGACGAGGACGGTGACAGCAGCGCTGAGCGGGCTCAGGCCGACCCCGAAGAGGGCGACAAGGAGTGAGCCGCGCGTGAAGTGAGGGGCGGGATCCCGGGCCGGGGTCCCGCCCCTTCGGCGTTCAGACGTCCAGTGTGCGAAGGACCAGGCCCGACGCCGGCTTCGGGCCGAACGACGTCGACTTGCGGGGCATCGTGATGCCCTGGCGGGCGAGGTCGCGTACGACGTCCTCGCGGACTGGGTGCATCAGGACGGCCGTACCGCCGTCGCGTTCCGCCTTTCCGACGGTCGCGGCCGTGTCGTGGATGTAGGCGATGCGGGCGGGGTCGTCCTCGGGGATGTGCCAGACGTGGGCGAGGAGGGTGGAGTGCAGGACCGTCGCGTCCAGGGTGCGCCATGCCTCGGGGCGGTCGGCGGGGACCGTGCGGGCGAGGAGGTCCGGGTCCGGGCGGTCGACGAGGTGGAAGGCGCCGTCTCCGGCGAGGAGGTAGGCGTTGCCCTCGCAGGCCGCGTCGGCCAGCGCCTCCAGGGCCTGTGCCAGCGGGACTTCGAGGCGGCTCACGCGGAACAGGCCGTCGAGGGCGGCCACGGCGTCCGGTACCGGCAACGTGTGCAGGAGGCGGTGGATGGCGCGCACGCGCAGGGGGTAGCGGGCCGTGTCGACCAGGAGGACCAGGCCGTAGTCCCAGGGGCTGGGCGAGCTGTGCTCCGCGCGTAGACGGCGATACGTCGCCCACCGATGGTGGCCGTCGGCGATCAGCGCCTGGTGGTGGGTCAGGTCCGACTGGATGCGGGCCAGGTCGGCGCGGTCGGTGATCGCCCACAGCCGGTGGCTGAAGCCGTCCTCCGTGGTGGTCGAGAAGAGCGGTGGCCCTTCGATCGTGCGCTCGATCACGGAGGTCGAGTCGGCCGCCGTTCCGTTGCCGCGGTAGGTCAGGAGCAGGGGTTCGAGGTTCGCGGACGTGGCGCTCATCAGGGCCGCTCTGTCGGCGACCACGTGCGGCATGACGTCCTCGTGCGGCAGGACCAGGCCCTCCGACGGCTCCGACAGGCGCAGGGCGCCGATGACGCCGCGCTGGAGCATGCCCACGCCGTCACTCTGCTCGTAGACGTACAGACCGGGCTCGGGGTCCGTGGTCAGTACGCCTTCGGACAGCCACTGGCGCAGGGTCTTCGCCGCCTGTTCGTTGCGGGCGGCGGGCGTGTCGGCCTGGGGGAGGATCAGGCGGACGATGTTGTGCGGGTCCGCGTCCTGGAGCTGGTGCAGGCCGTCGGGGCGGACGACGACGTCGTACGGAGGGGATGTCACGGCGGCCAGGCTGCCGACCCGGTCGGGGTCGTAGCGAAGTCCTCGGAACGGGGTGAGTTCGAGGCCTCGGCGCGCCGTTGCTTCCGGGTGACCTGCTGTGTTCATCCAGGCATCGTACGGGTGTCAGTGGCATGAGGGATGATCGGGGGAAAGCCGTCGAACGAGGAGCGATGCCAAATGAGCCAGAGCGTCAGGAGGAGGCCCGCGGGCAGTGGCCAGGCCCTGAGCGAGGCGTACGACACGGCGCTGCTCGACCTCGACGGTGTGGTCTACGCGGGCGGCAAGGCGATCGCGCACGCCGTCGATTCTCTCGCGTCCGCGCGCGCGGGCGGGATGCATCTCGCGTACGTCACGAACAACGCTCTGCGGACTCCGGATGTCGTGGCGGCGCATCTGACGGCGCTGGGGATACCCACGGGCGCGGACGACGTGATCACCTCGGCACAGGCGGCCGCCCGGCTGATCAGTGAGCACGTGCCGGAGGGCTCCCGGGTGCTGGTGATCGGCGGGGAGGGGCTGCGGGTCGCGCTGCGGGAGCGCGGGCTGGAGCCCGTGGAGTCGGCGGACGACGATCCGGCGGCGGTCGTGCAGGGCTACGGCGGGCCGGAGCTGGTGTGGGGACGGTTCGCGGAGGCGTGCTACGCCATCGCGCGCGGGGTGCCGTGGTTCGCGTCCAACACCGACCTGACGATTCCCAGCGCGCGGGGCATCGCGCCGGGCAACGGGGCGGCGGTGGAGGTCGTAAGGATCGCCACCGGTGCCGAGCCGCAGGTGGCGGGCAAGCCGTTGCCTCCCATGCACCGGGAGACGATCCTGCGGACCGGTGCCCAGCGGCCGTTGGTGGTCGGGGACCGGCTGGACACCGACATCGAGGGCGCGTTCAACGGGGAGGTCGACTCGCTGCTCGTCCTGACCGGTGTGACCGACGGCGCCCAGTTGCTGGCCGCGCCGCCGCAGCACCGGCCGACCTACGTCGATGCCGATCTGCGGGGGCTGCTCACCGGGCAGCCGGAGGTCACCGGGGAAGGGCAGGGCTTCCGGTGCGGTGGCTGGACGGCGACCGCGCGGGGAGAGCGGCTGGAACTCGACGGTGAGGGGGCGGCTTTGGACGGACTGCGGGCGCTGTGCGCGGCGGCCTGGACGGCGGCCGGGGACGGTTCATGTGCCCTGGACTCGGGAAAGGCGCTGGCGCGGCTGGGTCTGTGAGCAGTCGCACGGCCGCGGAGCGAGGGTGGGCGTGCAGCGGGATCGTGGCTGAATGGGAGGGTAGGCTAACCTAACTGGGTGTTGGTCGACAGTCCTCCCGAACAGCGCGCGGAGTCCCAGTCCGCGCCGCCAACCCGACGGGCGATACGTGCCGTTGGGCTGCTCGTCTCTGTCCTGATCCTGCTGGTCGTGGTGTTGGCCAGTATCGCGATAGGGGCGAAACAGCTGTCCCTGGGGGAGGTCTGGCACGGGCTGTTCGAGAGTTCCGGGACCTACGGCGATGTCGTGGTCGACGACCGGATCTCGCGTACCGTCCTCGGACTGCTCGCCGGCGCCGCGCTCGGTCTCGCCGGAGCCGTGCTCCAGGCGCTCACCCGCAATCCGCTCGCCGATCCCGGGCTGCTCGGCATCAACGCGGGCGCGTCCGCCGCGGTCGTCACCGCCATCACGTTCTTCGGCGTCACCAGCCTGAACGTCTACGTCTGGTTCGCCTTCCTCGGCGCGGCCGCGGTCGGGGCGATGGTCTGGTTCCTCGGTGGCAGCCGGGGCGCCACACCGGTCCGGCTCGCGCTGGCCGGTACGGCGATCAGTGCCGCGCTCTACGGCTATCTCCAGGCCGTGATGATCATGGACGACGCGGCGCTGAACAAGATGCGCTTCTGGACGGTCGGTTCGCTGACCTCGGCGACGGACTCCACCATCAAGCAGGTGCTGCCGTTCCTCGTCGCCGGCATGGTCCTCGCCCTCGCGCTCGCCCGGCCGTTGAACGCCATGGAGATGGGCGACGACACCGCCAAGGCCCTCGGCGCCAACCTGAACCGCACCCGGGTGCTGTCGATGCTCGCGGCCACCGTGCTGTGCGGTGCCGCCACCGCCGCCTGCGGCCCGATCGTGTTCGTCGGCCTCATGGTCCCGCACGTCGTGCGCTCGTTCACCGGCCCCGATCTGCGCTGGATCCTGCCGTACGCGGCCGTCCTGTCGCCGGTGCTGCTGCTCGGTGCCGACGTCCTCGGCCGGATGGTCGCCCGGCCCTCCGAGCTCCAGGTCGGCATCGTCACGGCGATCCTCGGCGGACCGGTCTTCATCTTTCTCGTACGACGGCGGAGGACGGCCCAGCTGTGAGGACCGCAGTGAAGAGCGAAGCGAAGACCGCGGCGCCGAGCGCGCCGAACCGCTCCAACCGTGCCGTGCGGACCCCGGGCGGGCTCTCCGTCCGCCTCGACGTCCGGGCGCTGACCGTCGTCCTGCTGTTGCTGCTCGCCGGGCTCGGCGCGAGCGTGCTGCTGATCGGCACCGGCGACTTCCCGATCAGTGCGGGCGACGTACTCAAGACGCTGTTCGGCGAGGGCAACGCCGGTCAGGAGTTCATCGTCAACGACCTGCGGCTGCCGCGGGTCCTGGTCGGACTCCTCGTCGGTGCCTCGCTCGGCCTGGGCGGGGCGCTGTTCCAGGCGCTGTCCCGCAACCCGCTGGGCAGCCCGGACATCCTCGGCCTCGGACAGGGAGCCACGGCCGGCGCGCTCGTGGTGATCGTGCTGTTCTCCGGGAACGCCCGCGAGGTCACCGCAGGCGCGCTCGTGGGCGGGCTCGCGACCGGTCTCGCCATCTATCTGCTCGCTTGGAAGCGGGGCGTGCACGGATATCGACTGGTCCTGGTCGGCATCGGCATGTCCGCGATCATGACGGCGGTCAACGGCTATCTGCTGACCAAGGCCGACCTGGTCGACGCGGCCCGCGCGGTCGTGTGGATGACCGGCTCGCTCAGCGGCCGCGACTGGGAACAGGTCTGGCCGCTGCTCGCGCTGTGCGCCGTCCTCGTGCCGCTCGTCCTCGCCAACGCGCGCGGGCTCAGGATGATGGAGATGGGCGACGACGTCTCGTACGCCCTGGGGGTGCGCGTCGAACGCGTACGGCTGCTGCTGATGCTGGCCGCCGTGCTGCTCACCGCGGCCGCCACCGCGGCCGCCGGTCCGGTCAGTTTCGTGGCGCTCACCGCCCCGCAGCTCGCCCGGCGCCTGACCCGCTCGCCCGGCCCGAACCTGCTGCCCTCGCTGTGCATGGGCGCCGCCCTCCTCGTCGCCGCCGACTGGATCTCCCAGCGGGTCTTCGGCGCCGACCAGATGCCCGTCGGTGTGGTCACGGGCGTGCTCGGCGGCGTATATCTGCTGTGGCTGCTGGTCACCGAGCGCAAGGCGGGCCGGATATGAGCGCCGCCGGCAGCAAGAACAACGGGCTGAACAACCGAAGGAGCACTGTGAACCGCCTGTCCGCCGACAACGTCACCCTCGCCTACGACCAGCGGGTGATCGCAGAGCAGCTGTCGGTGGAGATACCCGACAACTCCTTCACCGTGATCGTCGGCCCGAACGCGTGCGGCAAGTCCACACTGCTGCGGGCGCTCTCGCGGATGCTCAAGCCCAGCCAGGGCCGGGTTCTGCTGGACGGGCAGGTCATCCAGTCGATGCCGGCCAAGAAGGTCGCGCGCACGCTGGGGCTGCTGCCGCAGTCGTCGATCGCGCCCGACGGGATCACCGTCGCCGACCTGGTCGGCCGTGGCCGGTACCCGCACCAGGGGATCCTGCGCCAGTGGTCGACCGAGGACGAGCGGGTCGTACAGGAGTCGATGCAGCAGACCGGGGTCGCCGAGCTGGCGGATCGCTATGTCGACGAACTGTCCGGCGGCCAGCGTCAGCGGGTGTGGATCGCGATGGCGCTCGCCCAGCAGACACCGCTGCTGCTGCTCGACGAACCGACGACCTACCTCGACATCCAGCACCAGATCGACGTCCTCGACCTGTGCGCCCAACTGCACGAGGAGCAGGGGCGCACCCTGGTCGCGGTGCTGCACGACCTGAACCACGCCGCCCGGTACGCCACCCATCTGATCGCCCTGCGCGGCGGTGCGGTGATCGCCGAGGGCGCGCCCAACGACATCGTCACGGCCGGCCTCGTCGAAGAAGTCTTCGGGCTGCGCTGCCAGGTCATCGACGACCCGGAGACGGGCACCCCGCTGGTGGTGCCGGCGGCGCGGAAGGCGCGCGTCGGGGACAGGGACGATGCCAAGCAGGTGGCGGCTACAGAAGCTTCCTGAGGAGCAGCAGGTCGCGCACGCCCGCGTGCAGCTTCACCCGGCCGGAACCCCACGCCTTGGCGAAGCTCAGCTCGCCGCCGACCAGGGAGACCAGGTCGGCGCCGGTCATGCTCAGTCTGATCTGGGCCTTCTCGCGCGGTGGGCCCTGGAACGTGTCGTGCACGTGGATCCGGCCGCCCGCCATGCGGCCGGCGAACGTGACGTCCAGGTCGGTGATGTGACAGCTCACCGAGCGGTCCAGGGCCGCGGCCGCCCGGGTGTCCCCTTCGGCGCGCTGCATGTTGTCCGAGAGCTTTTCGAGTGCGGCGCGGCACTCCTCAATCGTGGCCATCGCGATCGACGGTACCCCAGCGGTTCGGGGTAGCGTCTGGGCATGAGCGACACGGTTCCGGAGACGGAGATCCCGGTGGAGGAGACCGCGGACGAGTACGCGGTCGAAGCGGCCGAACCCGAGCACGATCCCGCCGCCCCCGCCCCGCTGAACGTCCCCCGCACCCCCACCGGCAACGCCGACGTCGACGCCCAGCTGGAGCGGCTCGGCGACGCCGACCACCTCGCCACGGACGGGCACCTCGAGGTGTACGAGGATGTACACCGGGGGCTGCGCGAAGCGCTCACCGCGCTCGACGCCCGCCCGGGACCTCCGGCGCCCCCGCCCGCCCGTCACCCGACCACCACCCCTCAACGAGGCCCTTCGGGCCACCTTTCTAGTCAGTACGGGAACAGGAGCTGAACCGAACGTGGCAGGAGTCGCACGCCGCCGTCTCGACGCGGAGCTGGTCCGCCGGAAGCTCGCGCGTTCGCGTGAGCACGCCAGCCAGCTGATCGCCGCCGGGCGGGTGACCGTGGGCAAGACCGTCGCGACCAAGCCGGCCACCCAGGTGGAGACCGCGGCGGCGATCGTGGTCCAGACCGACGGCAGCGATCCCGCATACGTCTCGCGCGGCGGGCACAAGCTCGCGGGTGCGCTGGAGGTCTTCGTGCCCCAGGGCCTGGCGGTGGAAGGGCGGCGGGCGCTGGACGCCGGGGCGTCCACGGGCGGCTTCACCGACGTTCTGCTGCGGGCGGGGGCCGCGCAGGTCGTCGCCGTCGACGTCGGATACGGACAACTCGCCTGGACTCTCCAAAGCGATGAACGCGTCACCGTCAAGGACCGTACGAACGTACGCGAGTTGACGCTCGAAGCGATCGATGGGGAACCTGTGGATCTTGTCGTGGGGGATCTGTCCTTCATCCCGCTCGGACTGGTGCTGCCCGCCCTGGTGCGGTGCGTGAAACCGGACGCCGATCTGGTGATGATGGTCAAGCCGCAGTTCGAGGTGGGGAAGGAACGGCTGGGCAGCGGGGGAGTCGTACGGAGTTCGCAGCTGCGGGCGGAGGCCGTGCGCGGAGTTGCCGAGAAGGCGTGGGAACTCGGGCTCGGGGTGAACGGGGTCACGGCGAGTCCGTTGCCCGGACCCTCGGGGAATGTCGAGTACTTTCTGTGGCTGCGTGCCGGGGCGCCCGCCCTGGACCCGGCCGACGTTGATCGTGCAGTGGCGGAGGGGCCGCGTTGATGCAGAACCTGACTCGTACTGTTTTTCTCCTCGCCCACACGGGCCGGCCCGCGGCCATTCGCAGCGCCGAGCTCGTGGTGAAGGGGCTGCTGCGGGAGGGCATCGGGGTGCGCGTCCTGGAGTACGAGGCCGCCGACCTGCCGCTGCCGGACGAGGTCGACCTGGTCAAGGAGGCGACTCCGCAGTGCCTCGACGGGTGCGAGCTGCTCATCGTGCTCGGCGGTGACGGGACGCTGCTGCGGGGCGCCGAGTTCGCGCGGGCGTCCGGAGTGCCGATGCTGGGTGTCAACCTCGGGCGGGTCGGGTTCCTGGCGGAGGCCGAGCGGGACGACCTCGACAAGGTTGTCGACCGGGTCGTGACCAAGGCGTACGAGGTCGAGGAGCGGATGACCGTCGATGTCGTCGTGCATCAGAACGGCGACATCGTGCACACGGACTGGGCGCTGAACGAGGCGGCCGTGCAGAAGGCCGGGGCGGAGAAGCTCCTCGAGGTCGTGCTGGAGATCGACGGGCGGCCGGTGACCGGATTCGGGTGCGACGGCATCGTGCTGTCCACGCCCACCGGGTCCACGGCCTACGCCTTCTCCGCGGGTGGGCCTGTGGTGTGGCCCGAGGTCGAGGCGCTGCTGATGGTGCCGATCAGTGCGCACGCGCTGTTCGCGAAGCCGTTGGTGACGTCGCCGGACTCCGTGCTCGCGGTGGAGGTTCTGCCGCATGTCCCGCCGGGGGTTCTGTGGTGTGACGGGCGGCGGACCGTCGAGTTGCCGCCGGGGGCGCGGGTGGAGGTTCGGCGGGGGGCTGTGCCGGTGCGGTTGGCTCGGCTGCATCATGCGTCGTTCACTGACCGGCTCGTGGCGAAGTTCGCGTTGCCGGTTTCCGGGTGGCGAGGAGCGCCTCATTAGCGGTTCGTAGGGGATTGTGGGGGACTCACGGCGGCTGCGGGTCCGTTGTGGCTGGTCGCGCGGTTCCCCGCGCCCCTGGGTATCTCCACTCGCCCGAGTGACAATGTGCGGTCGATCCACATTCGTCACCTGGACCTTCACATGACTGGGACCGGGGGGCGTCGCATCCCCGGTACCCGACCTCGTAAGGTCGTGTCCGTGTTGGAGGAGATGCGGATACGGTCGCTCGGAGTCATCGACGACGCGGTCGTCGAACTGTCGCCGGGGTTCACCGCCGTCACGGGTGAGACGGGTGCGGGCAAGACCATGGTGGTCACCAGCCTCGGGCTGTTGCTCGGTGGGCGGGCGGACCCGGCACTCGTGCGGATCGGGGCCGAGAAGGCGGTCGTGGAGGGGCGGATCACCGTTCCCGCGGGCACCTCGGCCGTTGTACGGGCCGAGGAGGCCGGGGCCGAGCTCGACGACGGGGCGTTGCTGATCAGCCGTACCGTTTCCGCCGAGGGACGGTCGCGGGCGCATCTGGGCGGGCGCAGCGTGCCCGTGGGGATGCTGGCCGAGCTCGCCGACGAGCTGGTGGCCGTGCACGGGCAGACCGATCAGCAGGGGTTGCTGAAGCTGTCCCGGCAGCGGCAGGCGCTCGACCGGTACGCCGGTGACGCCGTCGCCGTGCCGCTCGCCAAGTACGGCGAGGCGTACCGGCGGCTGCGGGCGGCCTCCGTGGAGCTGGAGGAGATCGTCACGCGCGCGCGTGAGCGGGCTCAGGAAGCCGACATGCTGCGCTTCGGGCTCGACGAGATCGCGGGGGTCGAGCCGCGCTCCGGTGAGGACGTGGAACTCGCGGAGGAGGCCGAGCGGCTGGGGCACGCCGAGGCGCTGTCGTCCGCTGCCACGGCCGCTCACGCCGCCCTCGCCGGCAACCCGGAGGACCCCGAGGGCATCGACGCGGCCACGCTCGTCGCGGGCGGGCAGCGGGCCCTGGACGCTGTGCGCTCCTACGACCCGGCACTGGCCGCGCTGGCCGACCGGATCGGGGAGATCGGGATCCTGCTGGGCGATGTCGCCGGGGAGTTGGCGGGGTACGCCGACGACCTGGACGCCGATCCGCTGCGGCTCGCGGCCGTCGAGGAGCGGCGGGCCGCGCTGAACGCGCTCACCCGGAAGTACGGCGAGGACGTCGCCGCCGTGCTCGCCTGGGCCGAAGAGGGCAGCGCGCGGCTGACCGAGCTGGACAGCGACGACGACCGGATCGACGAGCTGACCGCCGAGCGGGACGCGCTGCGGACCGAGCTGGGCGGGCTGGCGCAGGCGTTGACCGACGCGCGCGCGGAGGCCGCGGAGAGGTTCGCGGCGGCGGTGACCGCGGAGCTGGCGTCGCTGGCGATGCCGCACGCGCGCGTGTCCTTCGCCATCCGGCAGACCGAGGACCCGGACGGTGTGGAGGTGGGCGGTCGCCCGGTCGCCTACGGACCGTCGGGTGTGGACGAGGTCGAGCTGCTGCTCGCCCCGCACCCGGGTGCGCCGCCCCGGCCGATCGCCAAGGGCGCGTCGGGCGGTGAGCTCTCGCGCGTGATGCTCGCCGTCGAGGTCGTGTTCGCCGGGACCGACCCTGTGCCGACCTATCTCTTCGACGAGGTCGACGCCGGCGTCGGCGGCAAGGCGGCCGTGGAGATCGGGCGGCGGCTGGCCCGGCTGGCCAAGTCCGCCCAGGTCGTCGTGGTGACCCACCTGCCGCAGGTCGCCGCCTTCGCCGACCGGCAGTTGCTCGTCGAGAAGACCAACGACGGCTCGGTCACCCGCTCCGGCGTCAAGGTCCTGGAGGGCGAGGAACGGATCCGGGAGCTGTCCCGGATGCTTGCCGGCCAGGAGGACTCGGAGACCGCGCGGGCGCACGCGGAGGAACTGCTGGCGACGGCTCGGGCGGACGTGTAGTCGGCGCCGGGGCCTCCGGGGGTGTCGGGGGCGGTGGAACTCGGGCGGGCGGGGCGGGGAGTTGTGCGTTCGGGTGACGTGTCGGGGCCGGCCGGGTGTCCGCCACGTGCGCGTGTTCGTGCACCACCGTCACCGCGAATCACTCGTGCAGGTGACTCGGGCCGCCGCGTTGCCCGGCCTCCGCGATCCCGTCGGTCCCGGAACGCCCGTGCGTCCTGGCATCCTTGGCGTAAGCACGTCGTACGCGTAGGGATCCTCGCGGTACACCCCCTCCGCCCGATCCTTCTGTACTTTCTTCGTGACCGCCCCACCCACCACCAGGAGCCCCGGCCACGTGACCCCCGTGAGCAGCCACTCACCGCACGGCCAGTCGTCGCTGCGCACCGTGCAGGTGCTGGGCGGCGGCAACGCCGGCAGCAGCGCGCATGTGCGATCGCTGGCCTCGGGGCTGGTCGCGCGGGGTGTGCGGGTCACGGTGTGCGCTCCTGTCGAGGCCGATCGAACCTACGACTTCAGCGGAGCCGGCGCCGAGCACGTACACGTGCCGCGCAGTAGCGATCCCGCCTCCGTGGCCGCCCTGCGAGCCGTGTGCGCGGACGCCGACCTGGTGCACGCGCACGGACTGCACGCCTCCTTCCGCGCGGTGCTCGCGCTGAGCGGGCGGCGCACCCCGCTTGTGGTGACGTGGCACGACCGGGCGCACGCCGAGGGCGCCCGCGCCCATCTGGTACGGCTGTTGGAGCGACGGGTCGTCAAGGCCGCCGCCGTCGTCCTCGGGACCACCTCGGCCCTGGTCGACCGGGCCCGCCGCACCGGCGCACGGGACGCGCGGCTCGCCGCCGTGGCGTTGCCCGGCCGGCGCCGCCCCGTCGAGAAGGACGACCCCGACCGGCGGCGGCCCAAGGTGCGCGCCGAACTCGGGGCCACCGGGCGGTCGTTGCTGATCGCCGTCGGCTCGCTGGAGCGGCATCGCGGCTACGACATACTGCTGGACGCCTCGCGCGCGTGGCGGCGGCTCGATCCCGCGCCGTTGGTCGTGATCGCGGGCGAGGGCGCGATGCGGGCCGAACTGCAGCGCCGTATCGAGGACGAAGAGCTGCCCGTGCGGCTCATCGGACGGCGCGACGACGTCGCCGAGCTGCTCGCCGCCGCCGACATCGCCCTGCTGCCCAGCAGTTGGGAGTCGCGGTCCGTCCTGGCCCAGGAGGCCCTCCACGCGCGTGTGCCGCTCATCGCCACCGACGTCGGCGGCATGCAGGAACTCGTCGGCGACGCGGCCGAGCTCGTCCCGTACGGCGACCCGGACGCCCTCGCCGACGCCGTCGTGGGACTGCTCGCCGATCCCGAGCGGCAGGACGTGCTCAGGGAGCGGGGCGTACGGCAGGCGGCCACGTGGCCGAGCGAGGACGAGACCGTGGCCCAAGTGCTGAGCGTCTACGACGAGTTGACGCAGCCCCGGCCCATGATCTAGACGAATGGGTGCCGGCGGGCCGGCTAGGCGACATGCCTGCGCGCCCGCAGCGCCAGGCTCAACGCCAGTACCGTCTGCGGGTCGTCGAGGTCGGTGCCGAGCAACTCGCCGATGCGGGCGAGGCGGTTGTAGAGCGTCTGCCGGTTGAGGTGCAGCTCGCGTGCCGTCTCCGCCTTGCGGCCGGCGTGCGCCAAGTAGGTCTCCAGCGTGGGCAGCAGGGGTGGCCTGGAGCGGTCGTCGTGCTCGCGCAGGGGGCCGATCGCGCGGTCCACGAAGGCCGCGAGGTCGGGGTGGTCGCGCAGCCGCCACAGCAGGAGGTCGATGTCCAGGCGGCGGGCGTCGTACCAGGGGCGGTCGGTCAGGCCCTGTGCCGCCGTGGCCGTCTCCGCCGCGTGCCTGAGGCTCGCCGAGGCCGCCGCCCAGCCGCCCGCGACCCCGACGACCACCACCGGCGGCCGCGCCCCGGGCCGCTGGATCCCGGCCCGCTCCACGCCCGCCCGCAGTGCCGCCGCGACCTTGTCCGCGACCGTCGAACGCTCCGCCTCCGCACGCAGGCCCAGCAGCACCGGGACCCGGCCCTCCACGGGTCGTACGCCCAACAGCACCGGCACCCCCATCGAGGCGAGCTCCTCCCCGACGGCGCGCGCCAGCACCGCCCAGCCGCCCGGGGCCGGCCCGTCTCCGAGCCGCATCACGACCGGCAGCAGCGGGCCTTCACCCGGCTTGAAGCCCAGTACGCGCGCCTGCGCGGGGGCGTCCTCGGCCGCGATACGGCCCTCCGCGAGATCGGTCAGGAAGTCACCGCGGCCGCGTGCCGCCAGCTCCTCCTCCTGGCGTGCCTGCATCAGCACCACCGCGAGGATGCCCGCGGCCCGTTCGGCGGCGATCCGGTGCACGGGCGCGAGCGGGCCCAGCACCGGCAGCAGGACGAGCCGGGCCCGGACCGAGGCGGTTCCCCGGCCGCCGCCCGGCACGTCCACCAGCACCGACCCCGCGGGCGGCGGCGCGTCCTTGTGCGGCCCCCGCAGCCCCTCCCACACCTGCAACGGGTCCGTGCCCTCGGGGCCCGCCCCGGCGGCGTACAGCAGCCTGCCGTCCGTCGTCTCCAGGAAGACCGGGTTGTCGCTGAAGTCCGCCAGGATGCCCAGCACCTGGGGGACTCCGCCGCCGCCGAGCAGGGCCTCGGTGCAGCGGCGGTGCACCTCCTCCGCCCGTTGCAGCAGCGCGTAGTGGCCGTTGACGATCTCGGTGTGGATCTCCTCGGTGACCGTCACGAACGGGACCTGTCGATGCAGCTGGACCAGCGGCAGCCCGGCCGAGCGTGCCGTGTCGACCAGCGCCGCGGGCAGCCGCGTGAAGCGGGTGCCGAGCTCGATGACCAGGGCCGCGATGCCGCGCTCGGCCAGGGTGCGCACGAACGCGCGCTGGTCCGCCGGGCGGTTGCCGAGGCCGTATCCCGTGGTCAGCAGCAGTTCCCCGCCCTTCAGCAGGGACGCGATGTTGGGCACCTCGCCCGCATGCACCCAGCGCACGGTCCGGCCCAGCCGTTCGGCGCCCGCGAGGATCTCGGGCAGCCCGCTGCGCAGGCCGGGCAGCTCCAGCGCCCGCCGGACGGTGATCCCGGCGCCGTGGGTGTCGAATCCGCTGTTCATGCCGCTGTCCATGAGCCGGACGCTACCGGTGCGCGGGCTTCCCCGACATCTCCGAACGCGTTCATGGAAGCGGGGGCCGGGGTAGCCGCGTCGGCATGGACTACAGCGTGGTTGCCGTGGCGCGGGAGGACGACAGTGCGATCGAGGAGCCGTTGCGGGTGGCGGCGGTCGCCGACCGGCTCGGGTATCGCGAGGTGTGGGCGGGGGAGGGGCCGACCTGGGACTCCTTCGTCCTCGCCACCACGATCGGGCGGGCCACCGAGCGGGTCGCGCTGACGGCAGGTCCGGTCGCCGTGTCGGTGCGGGACGCGTTCGGCATCGCGCGGGGCGCCGCGTCGGTCGCGGCCGTCGTCGGGCGGCCGGTCGGGGTGGCTCTGGGGACGTCCAGCAAGCGGGTCGTCGAGGGCGTGCACGGGGTGCCGCGGGTGCGGCCCGCAGCGGCGATGGAGGCCTCCGCGGCGGCCGTACGCCGCTTCCTGCACGGTGCGCCCGGCGAACCGGTCGTCCCCGGCAGCACCTTTCGGCGCCGCCACCGGCCGCCCGGCGGACCGCTCACCGTGGCGGCGTTCGGCGACCGTGCCATCGCCACGGCGGCGGCACACGCCGACCGGATGCTGCTCGACATCGTCTCGCCGGCACAGGTCCGCACCCTGCGGGCCAAGCTCGAAGCGGCGGCCGAGCGCGCGGGCCGTACGTCGTCACCGACCCTCGCCGCCTGGCTGCCGGTAGCCGTCGATCCCGACCCCGCCTGCCTCGCACAGGTCCTGCGGAGCATCGCCGGGTATCTCACGGTGCCCGGCTACAGCGACATGTTCGAGGCGGCCGGTTTCGGGGAGGCGGTCGAGCTGGCCCGGACCGGAGCCGACGCCGACGCGCTGGTCCGGGCGCTGCCCGTCGCGGCGGCCGGCATGGTCGGTCTGGTGGGCGACCTGGACGCCGTGCGCGCGCGTGCCCAGGAGTACGCCGAGGCCGGACTGGACGAGATCGCCCTCGTCCCGGCCACGGCGGGCGATCCGGGCGGGGAGCGGACCTTGACGGCGCTCGCGCGGGCCTGAGCGGACCGCCGTACCTCGGCCTTGCACTGGGCGAGGCGAGTCAGGCCGGCCTGACGTTGTGGTTGAAGCGGAACACGTTGTCGGGGTCGTAGCGGCGCTTCAGCCCGGCCAGCCGGCGGGTGTTCTCGGGGCCCAGTCCTGCCACGACCCGCTCGGCGCCCTCGTCGCCGATGAAGTTGAGGTAGACCGCGCCCGTGCTCCACGGCCGCGCGTCGGCGCGGACGTCCCGGACCCACTGGACGCACCGCTCGTCGTCCGCGGGGTCCTCCCAGATCGCGAAGGGGTGGACGGCCCAGGACGCGTCCCGGTAGGGGACGGGGTATTCGCGCGGGCCCGCGGCGATCGCCCCGCCCAGCGGGAACAGCACATGGAGGGTGCCGGTCGGTGAGGGCATGGCCTGGGCCCGGGCGCAGAAGGCGTCCAGATAGCTGTCGGGCGCACTGGTCAGGTACTCCGCCGACCAGTAGTTCCGCATCCCCGGCGGATCGTCGAGCATGCACTGGACATCGGCGTACGGCATCGCCCCGACGACCTCCGACTCGTGCGGCAGCGCCAGCAGGGGCTCGGCCAGCTTGCGCATGTCCGCCTCGGGTCCGGCATACGTCAGCAGGGCCCCGCACAGGAGCGTGCCGACGAGGTGCGGCGGTACGAACTCCTCGGGCGGGCCTGTGAGATACAGCACGCCGCCGCTGGCCTCGTCCGGGGCCACGGAGATCAGCTCGCGGAAGGTGCGGGTGACCTCGGGGCCGAACTCCGGGAGGTACAGCACCAGCGCGATGGAGAACTCGGGCATCTCGTGCAGTTTCAGGGTGAGCGCGGTCGCGACGCCGAAGTTGCCGCCACCGCCGTGCAGCCCCCAGAACAGCTCAGGATTCTCGTCGGCGCTCGCGTGCACCCGCTCGCCGTCGGATGTGACGAGTTCGACACCGAGCAGATTGTCGACGGCCAGCCCGCACCAGCGGTCCAGCCAACCGGAGCCGCCGCCGAGGACGAAACCTCCGACGCCCGTGGTGGAGGCCCGCCCACCGGTCGTGGCGAGACCGTGCGGCTGGCAGGCGCGATCCAGGTCGCTGATCGTGGCGCCGCCCGCGACCCGCACGGCCTCGGACGCGGGATCGACGCTGACCGCGCGCATGTGCCGCAGGTCGACGACCAGACCGCCGTCGTTGACGGCCATGCCCGCCACGCTGTGCCCGCCGCCGCGCACCGCGATGTTCAGGTCGAGATCCCTGCCGAACCGCACCGCCCGGACGACGTCGTCCTCGTCCACGCACTGGGCGATGACCGCGGGCCGGCGGTCGATCATGACGTTGAAGACGCTCCGGGCCTCGTCGTAGCCCGCGTCCCCAGGGGCGAACACGTCGCCGACCAGATCCTCGCGCAGCGCGGCGAGGGCCGCGCCCGCCTTCGATGGGGAGGCCATGGGGCGCCCCCTTCCGTGCAGGGGCTGATGGATCCCAGCGTAGGCAGGCTGCGGCCGGCGGTCCTGTTCAGCCGCCGTAGGCCCCCGACGCCGTCAGACGCAGCGCCGTGTCGATCAGCGGAACGTGGCTGAAGGCCTGCGGGAAGTTGCCGACCTGGCGCTGGTGGACCGGGTCCCACTCCTCGGCCAGCAGACCGAGGTCGTTGCGCAGCGACAGCAGCTTCTCGAACAGCTTGCGGGCCTCGTCCACGCGGCCGATCATCGCCAGGTCGTCCGCCATCCAGAACGAGCAGGCGAGGAAGGCGCCCTCGTCACCGGGAAGGCCGTCGACGCCCTCGTGCTTGCCCTGCGTCGGGTAGCGCAGGATGAAGCCGTCCGAGGTGGACAGCTCGCGCTGGATCGCCTCGATGGTGCCGATGACGCGCTTGTCGTCCGGCGGCAGGAAGCCCATCTGCGGGATCAGCAGCAGGGAGGCGTCCAGCTCCTTCGAGCCGTACGACTGCGTGAAGGTGTTGCGCTCCTTGTCGTAACCCTTCTCACACACGTCCCGGTGGATGTCGTCGCGCAGCTCGCGCCAGCGCTCCAGCGGGCCGTCGGCGTCGCCGGATTCGATGAGCTTGATCGTGCGGTCGACGGCGACCCAGGCCATCACCTTGGAGTGCACGAAGTGGCGGCGCGGGCCGCGCACCTCCCAGATGCCCTCGTCCGGCTCCTGCCAGTGGTCCTCCAGGTAGCGGATCAGCTTGAGCTGGAGCAGGGAGGCGTAGTCGTTGCGGGCCAGGCCGGTCATATGGGCCAGGTGCAGGGCCTCGGTGACCTCGCCGTACACATCCAGCTGGAGCTGGTGCGCGGCGCCGTTGCCGACCCTCACCGGGGCGGAGTTCTCATAGCCGGGCAGCCAGTCCAGTTCGGCCTCGCCCAGCTCGCGCTCGCCGGCGATGCCGTACATGATCTGCAGGTTCTCGGGGTCTCCCGCGACCGCCCGGAGCAGCCACTCCCGCCAGGAGCGGGCCTCCTCGCGGTAGCCGGTGCGCAGCAGCGAGGACAGGGTGATCGCCGCGTCGCGCAGCCAGGTGTAGCGGTAGTCCCAGTTGCGGACGCCGCCGATGTCCTCCGGCAGCGAGGTGGTGGGCGCCGCGACGATGCCGCCGGTCGGGGCGTACGTCAGCGCCTTCAGCGTGATCAGCGAGCGGACCACCGCCTCGCGGTACGGGCCGTGGTAGGTGCAGTGATCGACCCAGTCCCGCCAGAAGTCCTCCGTGGCCACCAGCGACTGCTCCGGCTCCGGCAGCGCCGGCGGTTCCTTGTGCGAGGGCTCCCAGGAGATGGTGAACGCGATCCGCTCACCCGGGGCGACCGTGAAGTCGGAGTACGTGGTCAACGACTTGCCGTAGGTCTCGGCCTCGGTGTCGAACCACACCGAGTCCGGACCGGCGACGGCGACCGTACGGCCCTCGTGCCGGTGCACCCACGGCACGACCCGGCCGTACGAGAAACGCATCCGCAGCGTCGAGCGCATCGGCACCCGGCCGGAGACGCCCTCCACGATCCGGATCAGCTGGGGCGCGCCGTCACGCGGGGGCATGAAGTCGATCACCCGGACCGTGCCGCGCGGCGTGTCCCACTCGGACTCCAGGATCAGGGAGTCGCCGCGGTAGGTGCGCCGGGCCGCGGTGGGCGGCGGGGAGTCCGAGGCGTGCGCGGGGCCGAGCCGCCAGAAACCGTGCTCCTCGGTGCCCAGCAGGCCGGCGAAGATGGCATGCGAGTCGAAGCGGGGCAGGCACAGCCAGTCGACTGTGCCGTCCCGGCAGACCAGGGCAGCGGTCTGCATGTCTCCGATGAGTGCGTAGTCTTCGATGCGCCCGGCCACGTGCAACTCCAGTCGAACGGCCACGTCACCCCCTCTATGGCAAGGGGGCTCTCGCTAGTGCGGTCAAGGGGTGGTTGTAATGCGTCGAGCGGTGAAGCAAAGCAGTCGTCCGCGCCGTGATGCAAAACGACTGTCTGTTCTCGACAATCTCCGCTCAACGAACTGACGAGCTCTCGTTGTTCCGGTCGTTACGGGCGAGGGGTGGTGCCGTGTTGCCGGCCGGGCTCGGCAGCGAATGTCCGAGCAGGATACGACGCACGTAGATGATCTGCGTGCCGCTCCGGGCAACCCGGGTCCGCCGAACGGGTGAGCAACGAGTGAGAAACCGAAACGCCTGTGCAGGTTCGTGGTGAGACGTGTGCGGAGCGTGGCCGGAAGCCATCGGTTCCTCGCGCTGATACCCTGGTAGCCCGTGGACCGGTGGGCGAGAAACCCCCGAACCGCAGCGACGGCAACCCCGGAATCTCCGGTCAGGCAGCCGCACCGCATGACAGATCGCGACCACGGGAGCCCCCTCTTGGCCATGACGCCAAAATCCACGACGACCAAGCACATCTTCGTCACCGGGGGTGTCGCCTCCTCGCTCGGCAAGGGCCTGACGGCCTCCAGCCTCGGCATGCTGCTCAAGGCCCGGGGTCTGCGTGTGGTGATGCAGAAGCTGGACCCGTACCTCAATGTCGACCCTGGCACGATGAACCCCTTCCAGCACGGCGAGGTGTTCGTCACCAACGACGGCGCCGAGACCGACCTGGACATCGGCCACTACGAGCGGTTCCTCGACCGCGACCTGGACGGCTCGGCGAACGTCACCACCGGCCAGGTGTACTCGACCGTGATCGCCAAGGAGCGGCGCGGCGAGTACCTGGGCGACACCGTGCAGGTCATCCCGCACATCACCAACGAGATCAAGCACCGCATCCGCCGCATGGCGACGGACGAGGTCGACGTCGTGATCACGGAGGTCGGCGGCACGGTCGGCGACATCGAGTCGCTGCCGTTCCTGGAGACCGTCCGCCAGGTCCGTCACGAGGTCGGTCGTGACAACGTCTTCGTCGTCCACATCTCGCTCCTGCCGTACATCGGCCCCTCGGGAGAGCTGAAGACGAAGCCGACCCAGCACTCGGTTGCGGCACTGCGCAACATCGGTATCCAGCCGGACGCGATCGTGCTGCGCTGCGACCGCGAGGTGCCGACCGCGATCAAGCGGAAGATCTCGCTGATGTGCGACGTCGACGAGGCGGCCGTGGTCGCCTGTCCCGACGCGCGCTCGATCTACGACATCCCGAAGACCGTGCACGGCGAGGGCCTGGACGCCTATGTCGTCCGAAAGCTGGACCTGCCGTTCCGCGACGTGGACTGGACGACCTGGGACGATCTGCTCGACCGCGTCCACAACCCCGACCACGAGATCACCCTCGCGCTGGTCGGCAAGTACATCGACCTGCCCGACGCCTACCTCTCGGTCACCGAGGCGCTGCGCGCCGGCGGCTTCGCCAACAAGGCCCGCGTGAAGATCAAGTGGGTCACCTCCGACGACTGCAAGACCCCGGCCGGCGCCAAGCAGCAGCTCGCCGACGTCGACGGCATCTGCATCCCCGGCGGCTTCGGCGACCGCGGCGTGCTCGGCAAGGTCGGCGCGATCAAGTACGCCCGCGAGAACAAGATCCCGCTGCTCGGCCTGTGCCTGGGCCTGCAGTGCATCGTGGTCGAGGCGGCCCGCAACCTCGCCGACATCGGCGACGCCAACTCCACCGAGTTCGACCCGGCCACCTCCCACCCGGTCATCTCGACGATGGCCGAGCAGCTCGACATCGTCGCCGGTGAGGGTGACATGGGCGGCACCATGCGCCTCGGCATGTACCCGGCCAAGCTGGCCGAGGGCTCCATCGTGCGCGAGGTGTACGACGGCAAGGAGTACGTCGAGGAGCGGCACCGTCACCGCTACGAGGTCAACAACGCCTACCGGGCGGAGCTGGAGAAGAAGGCGGGCATCCAGTTCTCCGGCACCTCCCCCGACGGCAAGCTCGTCGAGTACGTGGAGTACCCCCGCGAGATCCACCCCTACCTGGTGGCCACGCAGGCGCACCCCGAGCTGCGCTCGCGCCCGACGCGCCCGCACCCGCTGTTCGCCGGCCTGGTGAAGGCCTCGGTCGAACGGAAGAATTCGAAGTAACACGAGAGTTGTACGGTGGCCGGGGTGCAAACCTTCAAAGGTTGGCACCCCGGTTTTTTTTGGCGGGTCTTTTTGAAAGCGTGTGGAAGGGCAGGGCATGACGATCAAGGACACCCCCGAGGAGTGGGAGATCCGGGCGACGGACACTCCCTTCGTGGGCAACAAGACCTCCGTCCGCACGGACGACGTGGTCATGCCCGGCGGCTCGGTGGTGCGACGCGACTACCAGGTCCACCCCGGCTCCGTGGCCGTCCTCGCCCTCGACGGTGAGGACCGTGTCCTGCTCATCAAGCAGTACCGCCACCCCGTGCGGCAGAAGCTGTGGGAGATCCCGGCCGGCCTGCTCGACATCCCCGGCGAGAACCCGCTGCACGCCGCGCAGCGCGAGCTGTACGAGGAGGCCCACGTCAAGGCCGAGGACTGGCGGGTGCTGACCGACGTCTACACCACCCCCGGCGGCTGCGACGAGGCCGTGCGGATCTTTCTCGCCCGCGATCTGTCCGAGGCAGAGGGCGACCGCTTCGAGGTGGAGGACGAGGAGGCCGACATGGAGCACGCGCGGGTGCCGGTCGACGAGTTGGTCCGCGGGGTGCTCGCGGGCGAGGTGCACAACAACTGCCTTGTCGTGGGCGTGCTGTCGCTGGTCGCGGCGCGGGGCGGCGACGGCCTCGACGCGCTCCGTCCGGCCGACGCGCCGTGGGCCGCACGGCCCTTCGAGACCTGAGCGATTCCGGCATCGGGATCCGGGCGGACGCGGTCCGTTCGTGGTGTGAAGATCGGCTGATCCGATCGAGGGACGTCCTCGCCGTGCCCGCCACGCTCCACCCGGAACGTAGCAGAGCGTGAACTAGGCTCTGAATACGCCCGAACCGGAGTCCCGGCGGGCTTGCGCGTGCGTGGGACGGGAGCGTGGCCCGTGACGGATCAGGTGGTGGACACAGGCGGCGTGCAGGTGTCGGCACGGAAGTCCGCCGGGAGCCAATTCCTGGGCCGCACCCGCGAGTTGAAGGAGCTGCGCGCCGACATCGAGCGCGCGGGCCTGGACACCCTCTCCGGCCGCAAGGCGCCACGCGCGCGCGTACTGCTCATCGCGGGCCGCCCCGGCTCGGGGCGCACGGCGCTGGCCGAGGAGCTGGTACGGCAGGTGGCGGACCGTTACGCCGACGGCGTGCTGCGTGCCCGCCTGAGCGAACCCGACGGCACCCCCGTCCCCGTCGAACGCGCCGCCCGTGAACTGCTCACCGCCCTGGACCGGCCGACCCCGCCCGGCGCCGCCGCGGACGATCTCACGGCGGCCCTGCGCGAGGCCCTCGCCGACCGCCGGGTCCTGCTGCTGCTCGATGACGCGGCCGAGGCCGAGCAGGTCGACGCCCTGCTGCCGGATGCGCCCGAGTGCCTGGCGGTCGCCGTCTCCGGCGGTCCGCTGACCGGGATCTCGGACGTGCGGCCCTGCACCCTCGGCGGCCTGGACACCAAGTCGGCCGTGGAGCTGCTGTCCCGGCACGCCGGCTCGGTCCGCATCACCGTCGATCCACGCGCCGCCGAGGGCCTCGTCGAGGTGTGCCAGGGCCAGCCCGCCGCGCTGACGCTGGCCGGCGGCTGGCTCGCGGCCCGGCCCAAGGCCGCCGTCGCCGACCTGGCCAAGCACCTGCGTGCCGAGGGCGAGGAGGGCACACCGCTCAGCCGCGTCTTCCACCTCGTCCACTCCGGCCTGCCGACCCCGGCCGCCCGCATACTGCGGCTGCTCTCCCTCGCCCCCGGCGGCCTCGTCGACCCGCACACCGCCTCCGCGCTCGCCGGCTCCTCGGTGGACAGCGCCCACACCACCCTGGACGACTTCGTCGCGCTCGGACTGCTGCACCCCGTCGACTCACCGCTGCCGCAGTACGTGGTCCCGGCCTGTCTGCACCCGTACCTCAAGGCCCTCACCGAGACCCAGGACCGCCCCGGCGAGCTCCAGCTCGCCCGCGCGCGGATGCTGGAGCGGACGGTACGGCTGCTGCAGTCCTGCCGGGCGATCACCGAGACCGACAGCCCCGAGACCCGGCAGAAGCTCCTCGGCATGCCCCGCGCCCTGCGCTTCCCCAACCCCCGCGCGGCCGCCGACTGGCTGAGCATCCGCAGGCCCGCCCTGCTGGCCTCGGCCCGTGCCGCGGTCGACGACGGGGAGCTGGACACCCTCGCCAGACGTCTGATGTCCCAGCTGGTCAGGGCGATGGTCGCGCACTTCGGCACCCAGGCAGCCGCCCCCGAGCTGTACGACATCCACGGTCTGGTCCTCGATGTGGCCGACCGCCGGAACCTGCCCCGCGAGAAGGCCGCGGCCCTGCTGAACCTGGGCGATCTCGACGCACGGACCGGGCGTGCGCGCGAGGCGCTGGTGCGTTTTCGGGCCGCGCTGGACGCCGGACGGGAAGGAAACGACCCGTATGCGACCGGCCGCGCGATGGAATCCGTAGGTGGTGCCCATCTGGAGCTCGGGGACTACGACCGGGCCGCCGACTGGTTCGGCCGCGCGCTCGCCCAGCGGCTGGCCCGGGCCGAGCGGGAGGACGCCGCCCGGCTGTACGGCCGTATCGCCGAGGCGCACACCTATGCGGGCCGGTACGGCGAGGCACTGCGGAACTGGCGGGCCTCGGTCGCCGGGCACCGCAAGAACGGCGATGTCGCGGGTCACGCGCGGGCGTTGAGCGAGCTGGCCCGGGTCCAGGAGTACGCCGGGCGGCCCGAGGAGTCGCTGCGCACCTGCCAGGAGGCGGTGGACTGGGCGCGGCGTGCCGAGGACCCGCGGCTCCAGGGCGCCCTGTATCTGCGGCTCGCCGACACCCTGGACCACCTGGGCGATCCCGCGGCGGCGCAGCTGCACCGGGGCGCGGCCGAGCGGATGCTGGGAGAGGAGCCCGAGGAGTCCGATGCGGCCGAGTCGGAGCCCCTGCAGGAGGCATTCCAGCTGGAAGAACGGCCTAACGCCTGCGAAATCCGTAGTGCATCCGTCGAAGATTGATGCAATGAAAGGCTAGACAGCGAGAACGCCTTCATTAGACTGGCTCTGCCGCACCTTCTCCTGCGGTGTCTCCTGGTGTGCCCTGCATGCCTGGGTATGTCTTGTAATGACCCACACCCTCTGAGCCAAGGACCGTGATCGACGTGAAGGTCGGCATCCCCCGCGAGGTCAAGAACAACGAGTTCCGGGTGGCCATCACCCCCGCCGGCGTGCTCGAGCTGGTGCGCCACGGCCACCAGGTCGTCATCGAGCAGAACGCCGGTGTCGGCTCGTCGATCCCGGACAGCGAGTACATCGCCGCAGGCGCCCAGATCCTGCAGACCGCCGATGAGGTGTGGGCCACGGCCGACCTGCTGCTGAAGGTCAAGGAGCCCATCGCCGAGGAGTACCACCGCCTCCGCAAGGACCAGACGCTCTTCACCTATCTGCACCTGGCCGCCTCCAAGGAGTGCACGGACGCGCTCATCGAGTCCGGCACCACGGCGATCGCCTACGAGACGGTCGAGCTGCCCTCCCGCGCCCTGCCGCTGCTGGCCCCCATGTCCGAGGTCGCGGGCCGCCTCGCCCCGCAGGTCGGCGCCTACCACCTGATGCGCGCCAACGGCGGGCGCGGCGTGCTGCCCGGCGGTGTCCCCGGCGTGCTCGCCGGCCGGGCCGTGGTCATCGGCGGCGGCGTCTCCGGCTGGAACGCCGCGCAGATCGCCATCGGCATGGGCTTCCACGTGACCCTGCTCGACAAGGACATCAACAAGCTCAAGGAGGCGGACAAGATCTTCGGCACGAAGATCCAGACCGTCGTCTCCAACACCCTGGAGCTGACGAAGGCCTGCCTGGAGGCCGACCTCGTCATCGGTGCCGTGCTCATCCCGGGCGCCAAGGCCCCGAAGCTGGTCACCAACGAGCTGGTCTCCCGGATGAAGCCGGGGAGTGTCCTTGTCGACATCGCGATCGACCAGGGCGGCTGCTTCGAGGACTCCCGTCCGACGACCCACGCCGAGCCGACCTTCCCGGTCCACAACTCGGTCTTCTACTGCGTCGCCAACATGCCCGGCGCGGTGCCCAACACCTCGACCTACGCGCTCACCAACGCCACGCTGCCGTACATCGTCGAGCTCGCGAACAAGGGCTGGGCCGAGGCGCTGCGCCGTGACGCCGCGCTGGCCAAGGGCCTCAACACGCATGACGGCAAGGTGGTTTACCGGGAGGTCGCGGAGGCGCACGGCCTGGAGCACGTGGAGCTCGCGGCGCTGCTCGGCTGAGCCGCTCGACTAAGTCACTTTCTGGTAAAGGCGATACGTCAACACGAGTCGTCAACCGTACGCACCCGGCCGGACCTTGCCCGAAAAGGTCCGGCCGGATGTGTGTATGGTCACTTTGCGACTCTCGGCCAACTCGCCTCGAACGCAACCCTTCGACCGATTCGCACACCCCTGAAACCTGCTGTGCGACGGCCGTACGCCCTTGACAGCGGGATGTTTCATTGTCGACACATCTGCTCGGTCCGGCGGATTGTGTTGCTGCGGACCACCGACACGCCATAGAGTCGCCAACCGTCAGCATGGTGCAACGCTGACCTGTCTAGAAGTTTCCTGGTCACCAAGGAGGTAAGACGACTTGTGAATGAGTCGACATTTTCTCCCGGGGGTGGTCAACCAGGAATGCCGGTACGGGGCCAGGGTCCCGCGGGATTCGAGGCTGTCGGCTCCGTCGCGGTGCGCACCTTCGCAGCCCATCAGGGTCACCAGATCACCGGGGTGACTCAGACAGCACACCAGAGCATGGATGGCCATCACGTGAACGCCATGGCCGGCGACGGAAGTGGCGCGCCCCACAACCAACTCGCCGCCTACGACGAACTGCCCGACGGGCACTTCTACGACCCCGACGCGGAGTACGAGCCCGACCCCGAGTACGCGGCCACGCTCGCGCCCGACGCTGCCCGGCAGCGCCGTGAGCGCATCGGCCCGACCGGGCGCCCGCTGCCGTACTTCCCGATCCCGGGTCCGCTGACCGACCACGGCCCCGCGAAGATCATCGCGATGTGCAACCAGAAGGGCGGCGTCGGCAAGACGACGTCGACCATCAACCTGGGTGCCGCGCTCGCGGAATACGGGCGCCGGGTCCTGCTCGTCGACTTCGACCCCCAGGGCGCGCTCTCGGTCGGTCTCGGCGTCAACCCGATGGAGCTCGACCTCACCGTCTACAACCTGCTCATGGAGCGGGGCATGTCGGCCGACGAGGTGCTCCTGAAGACAGCGGTCCCCAACATGGACCTGCTCCCGAGCAACATCGACCTGTCCGCCGCCGAGGTCCAGTTGGTGAGCGAGGTCGCGCGCGAGTCGACGCTGCAGCGCGCCCTGAAGCCGCTGCTGCCCGACTACGACTTCATCGTGATCGACTGTCAGCCCTCGCTCGGCCTGCTCACGGTCAACGCGCTGACGGCCGCGCACAAGGTGATCGTGCCGCTGGAGTGCGAGTTCTTCGCGCTGCGTGGTGTGGCGCTGCTGACCGAGACCATCGAGAAGGTCCAGGAGCGGCTCAACCCGGAGCTGGAGCTCGACGGGATCCTGGCCACGATGTACGACTCGCGTACGGTCCACAGCCGTGAGGTCCTGGCCCGTGTGGTCGAGGCGTTCGACGACCACGTCTACCACACGGTCATCGGGCGCACGGTCCGCTTCCCGGAGACCACGGTCGCCGGTGAGCCGATCACCACCTACGCCTCCAACTCCGTCGGTGCCGCCGCCTATCGCCAGCTCGCCAGGGAGGTGCTCGCCCGGTGTCACGCCGAGTGAGTCTGCCGGGGGCCGACGAACTGTTCCGCACGACAGGGGGTACGGCGCTCCAGCCGTCCACTCCCCGGCGCCCGGTCAACGGCGAGGCCCGGGTGCCGGCTCCCGCGGGAGAGAGCGACGCGGCCGCAGCCGCGGAGGACGCGCCGCAGTCGGTGCCTGCGCAGGGCGGTGACGGCGACGGCGCGGAGCATGTGGCGGCCGACGCCGAGTCCGCCGACGCGGGCGAGTCGCGCAGCCGGTCCGCTGCCGCGGAGCGCTCCTCGCGACGTCAGGGGGCGCAGGAAGGTTCTGCCGCCGGTGCGGACGCTGCCGCCGCAGCGCCGCGCAAGCGCGGACGGTCGCCCTCGCGCCGGCCCAGCGGTCGCGAACGGCACGACGAGAAGATCACCGTGTACGTCTCCGCCGAGGAGCTCATGGACCTGGAGCACGCCCGTCTGGTGCTCCGCGGTGAACACGGGCTGGCCGTCGACCGCGGGCGGATCGTCCGCGAGGCGGTGGCCGTGGTCCTCGCGGATCTGGAGAGCCGCGGAGACGCCAGCATCCTGGTACGACGGCTTCGCGGGCGGTAACGGTAGCCTGCGGGGGCTATGACCTCGAACGACGTTCCAGCCCCCCGCGCCGGTGCCTCCGGCGGCCGTCGGCGTGCGCTGGGACGCGGTCCGGGCGCCGCGCCGGTTCCTGCGGCGGCTCCGGATCCGGTGGAGCGGGAGATCGCCGCCTCGGAGCCGGAACATGGGGACATCGGGCCTGAGCCGGGCCGCGAGGTGCGTGCGGCCGAGGCCGAGCCGGCATACGAGGTCCATGCGGCCGGGCTTGAGCCGATGTACCAGGTCCCCGAGGCCGAGAGGGTTCCCCAAGCACCTGCGGCCGAGCTTGAGCGGGCCCATGAGGGACTCGCGGGGGAGCCTGAGCCGGTGCATGAGGTCCGGACGGCCGGGCTGGCCCCGGCTCCTGAAACTCCCGCAGCCGAGCTTGAGCCGGCTGGCGAGCTCCACGCGGCTCAGCCTGCTACGGCGCCTGGAGCCCCTGCGGGCGAGCTTGAGCGGGCGCGCGAGGTCCGGGCGGCCGGGCTGGCCCCGGCTCCCGAAGCCGCCGCGAGCGAGCTCGTCCCGGCACATGAGGTCCCCGCCGCTAGGCCTGCCCCGGCACATGAGGTCCCCGCGGCTAGGCCTGCCCCGGTACCCGAACTCCCTGTGGCCGAGCCGGATCCAGACTTCAAGGTCCCCGGTCACGAGCCCGGGCCGGGAGGCCATGTCGTCGTCACCGAGCCCGACCCGGCGCTCGAAGTGGCTGCCCCCGCACCGGATCCGGCGGTCGAAGCCCCCGTCGCCGAGTCCGAGCCGGCAGCCCATGTCCTCGTCACCGAGCCCGACCCGGCGCTCGAAGTCGCTGCCCTCGCACCGGATCCGGTACCCGAAGCCCTCGCCGCCGAGCCCGCGCCCGGCGTATCCGTGGCCGAAGGACCCGGCGACGGTGTCTTCAAGGTTCGTCTCTCCAACTTCGAGGGTCCCTTCGATCTGCTCCTCCAGCTGATCTCCAAGCACAAGCTCGACGTCACCGAGGTCGCCCTGTCCAAGGTGACCGACGAGTTCATGGCGCACATCCGGGCGATGGGGCCGGACTGGGATCTCGACGAGACGACCGAGTTCCTGGTGGTCGCGGCGACCCTGCTCGACCTCAAGGCGGCCCGGCTGCTGCCCTCCGCCGAGGTGGAGGACGAGGCCGACCTCGCGTTGCTGGAGGCGCGGGACCTGCTGTTCGCGCGGTTGCTGCAGTACCGGGCGTACAAGCAGATCGCCGACATCTTCAGCCGGCGGCTCGACGACGAGGCCCGGCGCTATCCGCGGACCGTCGGGCTCGAACCGCACCACGCCGATCTGCTGCCCGAGGTCGTCATCAGCATCGGGGCGGAAGGATTCGCCAAGCTCGCGGTCAAGGCGATGCAGCCCAAACCCAAACCGCAGGTCTACGTCGATCACATCCACGCGCCGCTGGTGAGCGTGCAGGAGCAGGCCGGGATCGTCGTCGCGCGGCTGAGGGAACTCGGCGAGGCCAGCTTCCGCTCCCTCATCGAGGACACCGACGACACACTCACCGTCGTGGCGCGCTTCCTGGCACTGCTGGAGCTGTACCGGGAGAAGGCCGTGGCCCTCGACCAGGAGACCGCGCTCGGGGAGCTGCTCGTGCGCTGGACCGGCGGGGACGGGGACGAGACGCCGACGGTGACCGACGAGTTCGACCGGCCGCCCGAGCCGCCCAAGGAGGAGAAGAAGACGTGAGTGAGGAGACCACCGAGCTTCCGGCCGGGCTGCGCGGCGTCGCGGACCTCGACCTCAAGCCCGCCCTGGAGGCGATGCTCATGGTCGTGGACGAGCCGGCGACCGAGGCGCACCTCGCCAAGCTCCTGGAGCGGCCGCGCCGGCAGATCGCCGCTGCCCTGCGGGAGCTGGCCGACGACTACGTCATGCAGGGGCGCGGCTTCGAGCTGCGGTTCGTCGCGGGCGGCTGGCGTTTCTACACCCGCCCCGAGTACGCGGCCGCCGTGGAGCGCCTCGTCCTGGACGGCCAGACCGCCCGCCTCACCCAGGCCGCCCTGGAGACGCTGGCCGTGGTCGCGTACCGCCAGCCGGTCAGCCGCAGCCGGGTCTCCGCCGTGCGCGGAGTGAACTGCGACGGCGTCATGCGCACCCTCCTCCAGCGCGGGCTCATCGAGGAGGCGGGCACGGAACCCGAAACAGGTGCGATCCTGTACAGGACGACGAACTACTTCCTGGAGCGGATGGGCCTGCGCGGTCTGGACGAGCTCCCGGAGCTCGCGCCCTTCCTCCCGGAGGCGGAGGCGATCGAGGCCGAGACCCAGGAAGGGGTTCCGTCGTTCGACCCGGACGCTCCCGATGACGGTCCGGGCGCCCCGGTACCACGGGGCATCGACGACGCAGACGACCAGACGGAATTTTGATGCGAAGCAGCAGCGGCAGGAACAGCAGCGGAAACAACGGCGGGAGCCGTGGTGGCAACAGCGGCGGCCGCGGCGGAAGCAGCGGGGGCCGCGGTAACTACCGTGGCGCCGGTAACAACCGCGACGACAAGCAGGGCGGCCGGCCGAAGAGGCCGCGCCCGGAGGAGCGGCGCTACGACGTGGGCCCCGGCGGCACCCAGGACGGCCCGAAGTCGGGGCGCGGCGCCTCGGCGCGGGGCGGCGCCAAGGGCGGCCCCAAGCAGGGCCAGGGCACCGGGCGCGGCCGCACGGCTCCGGCGAGCTCCCGCGAGTACGACGCGCGGGCCGAGGAGCGCAACCGGGAGCGGTACGCGGGCAAGAAGGACGTCAAGCTGCCCAAGACCTTCCCGGGCGCCGAGCAGGAGGGCGAGCGGCTGCAGAAGGTCCTCGCGCGGGCGGGCTACGGCTCCCGGCGGGCGTGCGAGGAGCTGATCGAGCAGGCGCGGGTCGAGGTCAACGGCGAGATCGTCCTGGAGCAGGGCAAGCGCGTCGACCCGGAGAAGGACGAGGTCAGGGTCGACGGCCTGACGGTCGCGACGCAGTCGTACCAGTTCTTCTCGCTCAACAAGCCGGCGGGCGTGGTGTCCACCATGGAGGACACCGAGGGCCGCCAGTGCCTCGGGGACTACGTCACCAACCGTGAGACCCGGCTCTTCCACGTCGGCCGGCTCGACACCGAGACCGAGGGCGTCATCCTGCTCACCAACCACGGCGAGCTGGCGCACCGGCTGACCCACCCCAAGTACGGCGTGAAGAAGGTCTACCTCGCGCACATCGTCGGCCCGATCCCGCGGGACCTGGGCAAGCAGCTCAAGGACGGCATCCAGCTGGAGGACGGCTACGCGCGCGCGGACCACTTCCGGGTCGTCGAGCAGACCGGCAAGAACTACCTGGTCGAGGTGACCCTCCACGAGGGCCGCAAGCACATCGTCCGCCGCATGCTCGCCGAGGCGGGCTTCCCGGTCGACAAGCTGGTGCGGGTCGCCTTCGGTCCGATCACGCTCGGCGACCAGAAGTCGGGCTGGCTGCGACGGCTGTCGAACACCGAGGTCGGGATGCTGATGAAGGAAGTCGATCTGTAGGTCGTCGATCTGTAGGTCGCCTCCTGCGCCGGCCGGTCCTGGATTGCTCCGGGGCCGGCCGATTCGTTTTCGCCGCTCCGCCGGTCTGTACTGCTGACGGAGGGAGCGGGGATGAGTGCGACCACTGTGGACCGCGACGAGTTCGTACGGCTGACCGATCCGTACCGGCGCGAGCTGCTCGCGCACTGCTACCGGATGCTGGGGTCGGTCGACGAGGCCGAGGATCTGGTGCAGGAGACGTATCTGCGGGCCTGGCGGTCCTACGACGGGTACGAGGGCCGGGCGTCCCTGCGGACCTGGCTGCACCGGATCGCCACCAACACGTGTCTGACGGCGCTGGAGGGCCGTGCGCGCCGTCCGCTGCCCTCGGGGCTCGGCGGGCCCGCAGAGGCGCCTGAGGAGCCGCTGAGGGCCTCTGCGGGCGACGTCCCGTGGCTCCAGCCGCTGCCAGACGCACTGGTCGACCCGGCGAGCGTCGTCGCCGCCCGGGGGAGTCTGCGCCTCGCGCTGGTCGCGGCCCTCCAGCAGCTGTCCGCGCGACAGCGTGCCGTGCTGATCCTGCGGGACGTGCTGGCGTGGCGGGCGCCGGAGGTGGCCGCGCTGCTCGGCACCTCCACGGCGGCCGTGAAAAGCAGCCTGCAACGCGCGCGTGCCCGCCTCGACGAGGTGGCGCCGGACGAGGACCTCGTCGAGGAGCCGGCGGGTGCCGCCGACCGTGAGGTGCTCGACCGGTACGTCGCCGCGTTCGAGAACGCCGACCTGGACGCGCTGATCGGCCTCCTCCAGGACGGCGTCGAGCTGGAGATGCCGCCCTACCTGGAGTGGTACAGCGGCAAGAAGGACGTGCTGCGGTTCCTGCACGCGCGGGTGCACGAGAAGGGCACCCTGCGGATGCTGCGCACGCGCGCGAACGGGCAGCCGGCCGTCGCGATGTACGTACGCGGGGCGGACGGGGTCTTCCGCGGGCACTCCCTGCAGGTGCTGACCGTGGCGGCGGGCTCGGTGGCCCGGATCACCGCCTTCCTCGATCCGGACGTGCTGGGCCGGTTCGGGCTGCCGAAGGAGTTGCCGTGAACTCCGGGGAACTGCTGGAGCGTTCGCTCGCCTATGCGCTGGGCAGCGTCGCCGAGGTCCGGGCCGCGAGCATGGGCCGGCGGACGCCCTGCGCCGAGTGGGACCTCGGGGAGCTGCTCGCGCATCTCGACGACTCGCTGGACGCGCTGTACGAGGGGCTGACGGGCGGGCGGATCGGGTTGCTCCCGCGTGCCGACCGGGCCTGTGGCTTCCGCACGCGCGCGTGCGCGCTGCTCGGCGCCTGGGCCGCCGGGCCGCCTCGGTCGGTGTCCGTGGGCGAACGGCCGCTGGACGTTCGGGTGATGGGAGCCGTGGGGGCGGTGGAGATCGCCGTGCACGGATGGGATGTCGCCCAGGCCTGCGGCCGGCCCCGGCCCATCCCGGCCGCGCTCGCGGCCGAGCTGCTGAGCGTCGCCCGCTGTGTGGTCGCCGACGAGGACCGCGGGGTGCGGTTCGGCACACCGGTCCTCGTGCCGCCACGCGCGCGTGCCGACGTCCGGCTGCTGGCCTTCCTGGGCCGGCGCGATTCCTTTCCGGAGTGAGCCCGGTCTGCCTTCCGTGAGTGACCCGTCGTGATCTCACGGAAGGCATCGTCATGACCGAGACCCTGAAGGCCCCCCTCCGCACACCACCACCCGAACAGGCGCCGACACGCCGCGGGTGGACCGTCGCCCTGGCCGGGCTCGGCGCGCTGCTGTGCTCCCTCGACGTCGTGGTCGTCGCCACCGCGCTTCCGGCACTCCGGGCCGACTTCGGGGCGAGCCTGTCCGAGCTCGAGTGGACGATCAACGCCTACAACCTCGTCTTCGCCTGTCTCACCCTGACCGGCGCCGCGCTCGGCGACCGGTTCGGACGGCGGCGGATGTACGTCGTGGGCCTCGCCGTCTTCACGCTCGCCTCGGCCGCCGCCGCCCTCGCCCAGGGCCCGGGACAGCTCATCGGCGCGCGGGTGATCCAGGGCGCCGGGGCCGCCGTACTGCTGCCGCTCACGCTGACCCTGATCAGCGAGGCGTTCCCGGCCGAGAAGCGGGGCGTCGCCATCGGGATGTGGGGCGGGGTCACCGGACTCGGCGTGGCCGCCGGGCCGGTGCTGGGCGGCGCCGTCACCGAAGGGCTGTCCTGGCAGTGGATCTTCTGGCTGAACGTGCCCATCGGGCTCGCCATGATCCCCCTCGCCGCCCGCAAGCTGCACGAGAGCTACGGCACCCGCCCCCAACTCGACCTCGTCGGGCTGGTGTTGGCGGCCGTGGGCCTGACGGGTCTGGCCTGGGCGCCGGTGCGGGCGCCCGAGGCCGGGTGGGCAAGCGCCGAGGTGCTGACCGCGCTGGCGGTCGGGATCGCGTTCGTCGCGGCCTTCCTGGGCTGGGAGCGCAACGGTGCCCGCCACCCGATGCTGCCGCTGTCCCACTTCCGGCGGCGCGGCTTCTCGACCGCCAACGCCTGCGCCTTCCTCCTGTTCGCCTCCCTGCTCGGCGCCCTGTTCATGATCACGCAGCTCTTCCAGCTCGGCCTCGGCTACTCCCCGCTGGAGGCGGGCGTGCGGATCCTGGTCTGGAACGCGACGCCACTGCTGGTCGCTCCGATCGCCGGGGCGCTCGCCGACCGGTTCGGCAACCGGCCGTTCATGCTGGGCGGCCTGGTGCTCCAGGCGACGGGTCTCGCCCTGCTGGCCTGGCAGCTCGAACCCGGCGTCGGATACGGCCGGCTCATCGTCCCGCTGATCGTCGCGGGCGTCGGCATCTCCATGGTGTTCCCGAGCGTGGCCAACGCCGTGACCTCGTCCGTACCGCTGGGCGACGCGGGCGTCGCGGCCGGCGTCAACAACGCGCTGCGCGAACTGGGCGGGGTCTTCGGGGTGGCCGTCGCCGCGGCCGTGTTCACGACGTACGGCGGCTACGGCTCGCCGGAGGCATTCATCGACGGAGCCGGCGCGGCGCTGTGGGTGAGCGCGGGCGCGGCGGCCGTGGGGGCTGCGGTGGCGGCGTACGCGCCCTCCCGCGGTCGTACGTAGGCAGGGGGTTGCGGTGACCGCTCGCCCTCTTTATAGTCGTACTGACTATTAAGGGGGTGGGTTCGCGTGGACTACGACAAGTACGCCCATGAACCCTTCGCCGTCACCGCCGACCTCGCCGTCCTCACGATCCTCGACGGCGTCCTGCACGTCCTGCTCGTCGAGCGCGGACAGCAGCCGTACCAGGGGCACTGGGCGCTGCCCGGCGGCTTCGTGCAGCCCGACGAGTCGGCGGAGACGGCCGCCCGGCGCGAACTCGCCGAGGAGACCGGCCTGTCGGACGTGTCAGGGCTGCACCTGGAGCAGTTGCGGACCTACAGCGAGCCCGACCGCGACCCCCGGATGCGGGTCGTGACGGTCGCCTTCACCGCGCTGCTGCCCCACCCGCCCGAACCGCACGGCGGCAGCGACGCCGCGCAGGCGCGCTGGGTGCCGTACGACAAGGCGGGCCCGCTCGCCTTCGACCACGACCGGATCCTGGCCGACGCCCATGACCGCGTCGGCGCCAAGCTCGAGTACACCTGTCTCGCCACGGCCTTCTGCCCGTCCGAGTTCACGCTCGGCGAGCTCCAGCAGGTCTACGAGACGGTATGGGGCACCGCCCTCGACCGGCCCAACTTCCGCCGCAAGGTGCTCGCCACGCCGGGCTTCGTCGAGCCCGCCCCCGGCGCCGCCCGGCTCACCGGCGGCCGCGGCAAACCGGCCGCGCTGTACCGCGCCGGCACCGCCGCCGCCCTCCACCCGCCCCTGCTGCGGCCCACCCCGGAAGGACGCCCCGCATGACCACGACCACCGTCCGCAAGCGCGCCGCCACCGGCTCCCTGCTCGGCATCGCCCTCGGCGACGCGCTCGGCTTTCCGACCGAGTTCAACGATGTGCCGTCGATCCTGGCCAAGTGCGGCCCGTGGCGCGAGATGGAACTGCCGACGCCGGCGATCGTCACCGACGACACGCAGATGACGCTGGCGTTGGGGAAGGGACTGCGGACGGCGATGGACCGGGGCCTGCTCGGACCGAAGCGGCTGGAGCGGCCGGTGCGCGAGGAGTTCGTGGACTGGTACCGGTCACCGGAGAACAACCGCGCGCCGGGCCGTACCTGCCTGGTCGCCTGCGATCTGCTGAAGGACGAGAGCAGGCTCTGGCAGGACGCGAGTCAGATCGGCTCCAAGGGCTGCGGCGCCAACATGCGCGTCGCACCGGTCGGGCTCGTCCCCGGCCTCAGCGACGAACAGCGCGCGGGTGCCGCCCAGTTGCAGTCCGCGCTCACCCACGGGCACCCGACGGCACTCGCCGCGTCCGACCTGACCGCGCACGCCGTACGGCTGCTTGCGCAGGGCGCCGAACCGACCGGACTGGTCGGGCTGCTGCGGTCGTACGCCTATGAGAACCGCACCCGCTACCACGAGCGCTGGCTGGGCGATCTGTGGACCCGGAGCCAGGATCCTTCCGCCGAGCACTTCATCGCGCGCGGCTGGGACGAGTGCCTGGAGATCCTGGACCGCCTCCAGCAGGCCGTGGGCGCCGTCTCGCCCGAGACCGACCCCTGCCTGTCGACGGGCGAGGGCTGGATCGCGGAAGAGGCGATGGCGACCGGGCTGCTGTGCTTCCTGTGGTTCGTCGACGAGCCGCTGACGGCCCTGCGGCGGGCCGCCTGCACGGCCGGCGACTCGGACTCGATCGCCTGTCTGACCGGGGCGTTCGCGGGCGCGTACCTGGGCGCGGACGCCTGGCCGACCGAGTGGGCGGACCGCATCGAGTACCGGGGGGACCTGCTGACGCTCGGAGCGCTCTGGGACGCTTGACCGATGATCGACGCCCTGGACATCGACCTCGCGCCCGTCGTCGCCGAGCAGCCCGACCCGGTTCTGTTCGCGACCGTCTCCGGCGCGCACCTGTACGGCTTCCCGTCGCGGGACTCGGACGTGGACCTGCGCGGCGTCCACCTGCTGCCGGCCGCCGACCTCGTCGGGCTGCGGGAGCCGCAGGAGACCCGGTCGCGGATGTGGGTACGGGACGGCGTCGAGATGGACCTGGTCACGCACGACCTGCGCAAGTTCGTACGGCTGATGCTGCGCCGCAACGGCTATGTGCTGGAGCAGCTGCTGTCGCCGCTCGTCGTGCACACCACGGACGCGCACCGGGAGCTGGCCGAGCTGGCGCCCGGCGTGCTCACCGCTCACCACGCCCACCACTACCGGGGGTTCGCGACCACGCAGTGGCGGCTGTTCGAGAAGACCGGGGAGCTCAAGCCGCTGCTCTACACCTTCCGGGTCCTGCTCACCGGCATCCACCTCATGCGCAGCGGTGAGGTGCAGCCGCATCTGCCGACGTTGATCGGGGAGGTCGACGCCCCGCGCTATCTGCCGGAGCTGATCGCGGCGAAGGCGGAGCGGGAGCACGGGGACGCCGACGTCGGGCACGCGCGCGTGGCGGCGGACGTGGAGCGGCTGCACGCCGTGCTGGACGAGGCGCAGGCGGCCTCAGCGCTGCCCGACGCCCCGGCCGTCCATGACGCCCTGCACGCCTTCGTCGTACGGATCCGGCTGGAGAGCTGAGGCGCGGCGGACCCGGATCAGGAAGTCCTCGACCCGGCGGCGGTCCGGCTCGGCGGGAAGCGGGCCGCGGTCGACGGCCTCCTCCGCCTCGCTCGCCAGACGGGTCATCCAGGACTCCACCTCCGGCCACGGCACCTCGCCCCGCTTGACCTCCAGCAGCGACTCGCGCCGGTCGCCCACGTCGATGGTCAGGCGACCGGTGCGCAGCAGGTCCCGGGCGCTCGCGAGGAGGCGCAGGAGGTGCATCGCGTGCTTCCAGCGCGGGGCGCCGTGGAGGCGGATGTCGGCCTCCAGCTTCTTGCGCTGGCCCAGCGCGTAGCGGGTGAACGTCTCGTGGGCCCGGCGGGACAGGAACGCCTCGCGCAGGGCGACCAGCTCGCGGCCGGTGGTGTCGATGTGCTCCACGAGCGGGGAGTGCAGGCACTCCAGGATGTTCGGGTTGGCGCGCAGGGCCAGCTCGCAGAAGCGCTCCAGCTCCCAGCTGAACTGCTCCGGAAGCGGGCCGTCGACATGCGTCGGCGGCTTGTCGAAGCGCCAGAAGAGGGGCGTGGGGGCGAGGAACACGCCCCGGCGGTCGGTGTCGCTGCCGTCCGTCGCCAGACCGAAGGCGCGCGAGCCCATCACACAGGCGTAGATCATGTGGTCGCGTACCAGGGTCTCGGCGTGCATGCCCCGGAGCGTACGCGGCCGATCACACCAGGCGGATCGAATTTCCCTCCACGGTGATCTGCTTCGCGGGCAGCGGCCGGGTGGCCGGAGGGTTCTCCACCGCGCCGTCCGTGATGTTGAACTTGCTGCCGTGACAGGGGCAGTTGATCGTCCCGTCCGAGACACTGCCGACCGTGCACTGCTGATGCGTGCAGATGGCGGAGAAGGCCTTGAACTCGCCCTGCTGCGGCTGGGTCACCACCACCTTCTCGTCCTTGAAGATCGTGCCGCCGCCCACCGGGATGTCGGACGTGGTGGCCAGCTCCTTGCCCTCCTCGCCGGTCTGGCCGTCCTTGCCGGGGGAGGTGGCGGGGGTCGAGGTCGAGTCGCCGTCGCCGTCGGAATCGCCGCAGCCCGCGACGAGCGCCGCCGCGCCCGCCGCGCCCGTGGCGATGAGGATCGTGCGCCGCGTCGGACCATTGGTCATGTCGTGACTCCGAAAGTGCGGAAGAACCAGGGGGCGGAGGTCAGCCAGATGATCGTGAGAGCGGTGAGAACCGGCCCTCCGACGATCGGCACCAGCCAGCCGGGAATGCGCTCCGAGCGGAGCAACAGCATCTTTGCACTGAAACCATCAAAGAAGAAGCAACTCAGGACAGAGTGCGGGAAAACGTGCATTTCGTACGCCTGGTAGCCCAGCGCGGGCCCGAAGCCGACCGCGCGGGGTCCGGCCGTCTCAGCGTGCGGGCGACGTGCGTCCGCCGCACACCGGCTGACTAGGCTGGACCGTCCAAGAGCCGATCCGTACATCAGCAAGGAGCAGCGCCGTGGCGGTACGAGCGGTCCGGGGGGCCGTCCAACTGGAGCGGGACGAAGCCGGCCACATGGACGAGCAGGTCGTAGCCCTGCTCACCGCGATCCTGGAGCGCAACGACCTCACCGCGGACGACCTGATCAGCATCTGGTTCACGGCCACGCCCGATCTGCACAGCGACTTCCCGGCGGCCGCGGCCCGCAAGCTCGGCATCGTCGACGTACCGCTGATCTGCGCCCAGGAACTCGACATCGCGGGCGCCATGCCGCGCGTGGTACGTGTCCTCGCGCACATCGAGTCCGACCGGCCCCGCGCCGACATCGCGCACGTCTATCTCGGTGCCGCGGCCGCCCTGCGCAAGGACATCGCCCAGTGAGAACCGCACTCGTCATCGGCACCGGCCTCATCGGTACGTCCGCCGCGCTCGCCCTGTCCCAGCGTGGCGTCGTCGTGCACCTCGCCGACCACGACCCCGGGCAGGCCCGTACGGCGGCCGCGCTCGGCGCCGGCACCGACGAGGTCCCCGACGGGCCCGTCGACCTCGCGATCGTCGCCGCCCCGCCCGCGCATGTGGCCGGGGTGCTCGCCGACGCCGTGCGCCGGGGGGTGGCCCGCGGCTACCTCGACGTGGCCAGCGTCAAGGGCGGGCCGCGCCGTGAGCTGGAGGCGCTCGGGCTCGACCTGTCGTCGTACATCGGTACGCACCCCATGTCGGGCCGCGAGAAGTCCGGCCCGCTGGCCGCCACCGGCGACCTCTTCGAGGGCCGGCCCTGGGTGCTCACCCCCACCCGCGACACGGACACCGAGGTGCTGAACCTCGCCCTGGAGCTGGTCTCGCACTGCCGTGCCGTGCCGGTGGTGATGGACGCCGACGCCCACGACCGCGCGGTCGCCCTGGTGTCCCACATGCCCCATCTGATGTCCAGCATGGTCGCCGCGCGCCTGCAGAGCGCCGAGGAGGCGGCCGTACGGCTGTGCGGCCAGGGCATTCGGGACGTGACCCGGATCGCCGCCTCGGATCCGGGGATGTGGATCGACATCCTCTCCGCGAACCCGGGGCCGGTCGCCGACCTGCTCACGGACGTCGCCGGCGATCTGGAGGAGACGGTGCGGGCGCTGCGTGCGCTCCAGTCGTCCGACGAGGCCAAGCGGGTCGAGGGCACGGCCGGGATCGAGGACGTGCTGCGGCGCGGCAACGCCGGCCAGGTGCGGGTACCCGGCAAGCACGGGGCCGCCCCGCGGGTCTACGAGGTCGTCGCCGTGCTCATCGACGACCAGCCCGGCCAGCTGGCGCGGATCTTCGCGGACGCCGGCCGGGCCGGGGTCAACATCGAGGACGTGCGGATCGAGCACGCGACGGGACAGCAGGCCGGTCTGGTCCAGCTGATGGTGGAGCCCAAGGCGGCGCCGGTTCTGTCCGCGTCGCTGCGGGAGCGGGGCTGGGCGATCCGGCAGTAGGGCGCTGAGGAGCGGGCGGCCGGACGAGTGACGCGCACCCAGTAACCTTGTGCGGGGCACATTCGCGCCCCGCCCATCCCGACACACCGCACCAGGAAGGTGTCCTCCCGTGGAAAACGGTGCCGCCAAGCCCGTGATTGTCGCCATCGACGGCCCCTCCGGCACGGGCAAGTCGAGCACGTCGAAGGCCGTCGCCGCGCAGCTCGGGCTGAGCTACCTCGACACCGGCGCCCAGTACCGGGCGATCACCTGGTGGATGGTGAGCAACGGGATCGACATCGAGGACCCCACCGCGATCGCCGCCGTCGCCGGCAAGCCCGACATCATCTCCGGCACCGACCCGGCCGACCCGACGATCAGCGTCGACGGCACCGACGTGTCCGCCCCGATCCGCACTCAGGAGGTCACCTCCAAGGTCAGCGCGGTCAGCGCGGTGCCGGAGGTGCGTGAGCGGATCACCGAGCTGCAGCGCTCGCTGGCCACCTCCGCCGAGTACGGCATCGTCGTCGAGGGCCGCGACATCGGTACGACCGTGCTGCCCGACGCCGACCTGAAGATCTTCCTCACCGCCTCGCCGGAGGCCCGCGCCGCCCGTCGCAGCGGTGAGCTGAAGGGTGCCGACGTCAACGCCACCCGCGAGGCCCTGATCAAGCGCGACGCGGCCGACTCCAGCCGCAAGACCTCGCCGCTCGCCAAGGCGGACGACGCGGTCGAGGTGGACACCACCGCGCTCACGCTGCAGCAGGTCATCGAGTGCGTCGTCACCCTCGTCGAGGAGAAGCGAGCAGCGAAGTGAGCCATGCGTCCGAGCGGGGTGCCGACGTCGGGCGGCGCATCGGCGTCGGCCTGATGTACGGGCTGTGGCGCCCGCGGGTCCTGGGTGCCTGGAAGGTGCCCGCGGCCGGTCCGGTCATCTACGCCGTGAACCACAGCCACAACATCGACGGGCCGATGGTGATGGGCGTGTCGCCCCGGCCCGTGCACTTCCTGATCAAGAAGGAAGCGTTCGTCGGCCCGCTCGACCCCTTCCTGACCCGCATCGGCCAGCTGAAGGTGGACCGTCACGCGGCCGACCGCACGGCCATCACACAGGCGCTCGACGTGCTGTCGCACGGCGGTGTGCTGGGGATATTCCCCGAGGGCACCCGAGGCGAGGGCGACTTCGCCTCGCTGCGGGCCGGGCTCGCCTACTTCGCGGTACGCGGCGGCGCGCCGATCGTCCCGGTCGCCGTGATGGGAAGTTCCGAGAAGCCGGGACGGTTGATAAAGGCGCTGCCCCCGCTGCGACACCGCGTCGACGTCGTCTTCGGCGACCCCTTCGAGGCGGGCGACGGCAGCGGCCGGCGTACGCGCACGGCGCTGGACGAGGCGACCGAGCACATCCAGAAGCAGCTCACCGAGCACCTGGAAATCTCCAAGCGGCTGACCGGCCGCTAGGCGACACTGAGTAGTGGATCAGCCGGGAGAAACCCGGATGTTCCACCGATCACCACGATGAACGACGAGGTACGGACTTCATGAACGACCACATCCACTCCGAGGGCTCGCGCGAAGAGCACGACCACGGAGAGCTTGGCGATGCCGAGTACGCGGAGTTCATGGAGCTCGCCGCGGAAGAGGGCTTCGACCTCGAGGACGTCGAGGGTGCCATCGAGGCGGCCGGCCACGGCCCGCTGCCCGTGCTCGCCGTCGTCGGGCGGCCGAACGTCGGCAAGTCGACTCTCGTCAACCGGATCATCCGCCGCCGCGAGGCCGTCGTCGAGGACAAGCCCGGCGTCACCCGTGACCGCGTGACCTACGAGGCCGAGTGGGCGGGCCGCCGCTTCAAGGTCGTCGACACCGGCGGCTGGGAGCAGGACGTCTTCGGCATCGACGCCTCCGTGGCCGCGCAGGCCGAGTTCGCGATCGAGGCCGCCGACGCCGTCGTGTTCGTCGTCGACGCCAAGGTCGGCGCGACCGACACCGACGAGGCCGTCGTACGACTGCTGCGCAAGGCCGGCAAGCCCGTGGTGCTGTGCGCCAACAAGGTGGACGGCCCCAGCGGCGAGGCGGACGCCTCGTACCTGTGGTCCCTCGGCCTCGGCGAGCCGCACCCGGTCTCGGCCCTGCACGGCCGTGGCACCGGCGACATGCTGGACGCCGTCCTGGAGGCACTGCCGGAGGCGCCGCGCGAGGCCTTCGGCGGGGGCGGCATCGGCGGACCGCGCCGTATCGCCCTGATCGGCCGCCCGAACGTCGGCAAGTCCTCCCTGCTGAACAAGGTGGCCGGTCAGGAACGCGTCGTCGTCAACGAAATGGCCGGCACCACCCGTGACCCCGTCGACGAGCTCATCGAACTGGGCGGCGTGACCTGGAAGTTCGTCGACACGGCGGGCATCCGCAAGCGCGTCCACCTCCAGCAGGGCGCCGACTACTACGCCTCGCTGCGCACCGCGGCCGCCGTAGAGAAGGCCGAGGTCGCCGTCGTCCTGATCGACGCCGCCGACAGCATCTCGGTGCAGGACCAGCGCATCGTCAGCATGGCCGTGGAGGCGGGCCGCGCGATGGTGATCGCCTACAACAAGTGGGACAACCTCGACGAGGAGCGCCGCTACTACCTGGAGCGGGAGATCGAGACCGAGTTCGGCCAGGTCGCGTGGGCGCCCCGGGTGAATGTCTCGGCGCGCACCGGGCGGCACATGGAGAAGCTGGTCCCGGCGATCGAGGCGGCCCTCGCGGGCTGGGAGACCCGGGTCCCGACCGGCCGGCTGAACGCGTTCCTCGGCGAGCTGGTCGCCTCCCACCCGCACCCGATCCGCGGAGGCAAGCAGCCGCGCATCCTGTTCGGCACCCAGGCGGGCACCAAGCCCCCGCGGTTCGTGCTGTTCGCGTCCGGATTCATCGAGGCGGGCTACCGGCGCTTCATCGAGCGCCGGCTGCGCGAGGAGTTCGGCTTCGAGGGGACGCCGATCCATATCTCGGTGCGGGTGCGCGAGAAGCGCAGCAAGAAGAAGTAGCAGCAAGAGGAAGTAGCAGGCACGACGTGAGGGCGGCCCGATGACGGGCCGCCCTCACGCGTGGTGTTCAGCCTCTGCGCGCCGGTGGCAGCGCGGCGGGGACATGGTGCATGCCCGATCCCTGCGGGCCGATGTGCCCGACGCGCTGCCACTGCGGCTGCTGAGAGCCGTTGTGGCGGGCGCTGTGCGCCCCCGCGCTGTAGGCGCTGTACGAGCTGCTGAACGACCCCGGACGGTGGCCGCCGTACGGGCCCGTACCGCGCTGGATGCTCCCGAAGGCGACGAACCCGAGCTCCTCCTCACCGCTGCGATCACCCGGCAGCGAACGGAAGGACTTGACGTACTCGGCGTAGAGCGCGTCGTAGATAGGCGTGGGCGAGGGACCGCCCTGATGGCGGGGAACGTCGTATGCATGCACGTATGTCCAAACGACCCGGCACCGGAAGGGATGCGGCTGGGTAACGCCCCAAAGGGGCGCGGGGCTGCCTGAACTGCGGCTCCGCGGCGTGGGCGCGAGGGGCCGTTCCTGACCCGCAGTCGTCGCCCGCAGCCGTCGCACGACGCGCAGTCCCCGCGGAGCAGGCGCCGTCAGGTCCCCGCGAGCGGCAGCGCCGCGGCGACCAACTTGCCGTTCGCCGCAGCCTTGTCCAGCGCGTCCCGCAGCAGGTCCTCCCGGGGCTGGCGTCCGATGGAACCCACCGGTGCGGCGAACATCAGTACCTGCTGGTGCTTGTTCGCCGCGGCCCGCCACCCGTCCGTCACCAGCAGCGGTTGATGCGCCTGCCACCACGCGACCGGCTGCCCGCCGTTCGAGCCCGGCTGCAGAACCGCGTGCAGCTGGCCCATCGCCAGCAGCACGGACCAGCCGTGCAGCACCGGCGGTACATCGGCCAGCTCCGTCCGCGGCATGAACCCCTGTTCGATGAGCAGCGGCAGGAAGTCGTCACCGGCGCCGATCGCCCCGGGGCGCACGATGGGCCCGGTCGGCTCGACGACCAGGGCGGGGTGCAACTCCCCGGCGATCAGCACCAGTCCGCTGGTCACGCCGAGCACGGCCTGCTCCGGCACGATGTTGTCCGGCTCCAGGTCGACCGTGTCGCCGGTGATGGACTTCACGGCGCCCTTCAGCTGCTCCTCGGTGACCTGGACGACCTGCGAGGGAAGACAGGTGGAGTGGGCGAAGGCGAGGACGGCGGTCTCGTCCCCGATGAACAGGACGGTGCTGGTGCGCTCCTGTTCGGAGTCGCCCGGGGTGCGGCAGGACGTGCAGTCGTAACTGCCGGGGGCGTTGTCTCCGGCGAGCAGCCGGTCGGCTTCCTCGTCGCCGATCTCGGCACGTACCTCGTCGCTGACGTCGAGCATGCGCGGCACGGGTGGCTCCTCGGGATGTGGTGCGTGGTGGGGCCGGGTGGCTCCCGGCCCGTGATCCGGGCGGGTCCCGGGCTCATGAAGAAGACAACGGACGATCTGTGGCGGGAGTCACGCACCACGGCGAACGGAATCGAACCATCCGACGCGCACTGTCACCTCGCGTGCGGAATCGCCCACTCTCCGTCAAGTCGTGGGAATCCCAAGGAAGTTGGTTGCGTGGGGTATATCACAGATCGTCAGGACCTGTGACTGATAAATCCTGAAATCAGCGAATGAAGTGGGTGGCCGAAAATCGCCGATACCGACGGTAACGGCGAACTGGCCTGGAATGACAAGGAGTTGGTTGATACCTCTCGGCCCCTGTCCCTACATTCCTCCGCCGTGTGCAACGAGCACCGCTCGGGTACGTCCGCCGACCGCACCAGCCAGCTTGCAGAACGACCTTCCGGCGGACGGGGCGAGCGCGATCTGGGCGCCCGATGGCGTGTCAAGTCGCGTTCCGCCTTGGGGGACCCCGGGTCCTTGGAGAGGGATCTACATGTCCGAATGTGCCGATTACACTCACGACAACGCTCGGAAGACGGCGAAGGCTTCGAGCCGGAGCCAGACCCGTACGACGGTGGTCCTCGCCGGGGCGGCACTGCTCGCCCCGCTCGGACTGCTGGCCGCGACCGGCAACGCCGCAGCGGCGGACAGTGGAGTGTGGGACCGCATCGCCCAGTGCGAGAGCGGCGGCAACTGGCACATCAACACCGGCAACGGCTACTACGGCGGACTTCAGTTCTCCGCCTCCACCTGGCGCGCGTACGGCGGTACGGCCTACGCGCCGACGGCGGACCAGGCCACCAGGGCCCAGCAGATCGCTGTGGCCACCAAGGTCCAGCGCGCCCAGGGATGGGGCGCGTGGCCGACCTGTTCGGCCCGGGCCGGGGCGAACGGCGGCGCACCCGCCGCTCCCGCCACCGGTTCCAAGGCCCCCGCCGTCAAGGCGGCTCCGTCCACCGCCAAGGCGGCCCCGGCTCCGTCCACTCCGTCGCAGACGCCGGAGCGTTCCTCGGAGCACACGACCCGCGACTCGTCCCGTGGTGACTACACCGTCCGTGCGGGCGACACGCTGAGCGGCATCGCCGCCCGGCACGGGACCACCTGGCGGCAGCTCTACGCCGCCAACAAGTCCGTCATCGGCGGCGATCCCGATCTGATCGTCCCCGGGCTGCGCCTCGAACTCTGAAGCCGGCTCCAGAAGCCCCGCCCGGTCCGCCGACCGGGTGGGGCCCCCGCGGCCGTCGGACGCGCCGCGCAGGCCGACGGCAAAGAGCTGCCTAGCGTGCTCATATGAAATACGCACCGCTCACGATCGCCGTCGCCGCCGCCCTGTTGACCTCCGTCGCCCCGGGCCCGTCGCACGCGTACGCCATGCACGCGCCCCAGGTGGCGCATGTGGAACATATGTCCGGACCGCCGCCCAAACCGGCGTCCCTGTCCTGTGCCAAACACCATTGGCCCTGGGGCTGTGTCGCCAAGTGCGAGAGCGGCGGCAATTGGCGCATCAACACCGGCAACGGGCACTTTGGGGGGCTTCAGTTCTCCCAGCCGACCTGGGTCGGCTTCGGCGGGCGGAAGTACGCCCCCCGCGCGGATCTCGCCACCCGCAAGCAGCAGATCGACATCGCCCGGAAGGTGGTGGCCGTGCAGGGCTGGGGGGCCTGGCCGCACTGCTCCAGGCGCTACGGGCTCAAGGGCCGCATGACGTGGGAGAAGCCCAAGCGGCCCCAGTCCACCAAGCCCAGGCTGAACGGCGCGCTGCTGCTCATGCCGAGGAAGACGACCCGGTTGGCCCCGCCGCTGTCCGGAGCTCGTACTCGCCCGCCTCTCCGCTGAACACGACCGCGCCACGCCGCAGTTCGTGAACGAGTGCCGCCCGGCCCCGCAGGACGGGCGGCAGTCGTTGCTCGGCGACGATCACGCACGCGTCCAGTCCGCTCAGCAACTCGTACGTACGGGCCGCCACAGCGGGCGACATGCCCTGCGCGGGCTCGTCCACGAGCACGACACGCGCGCGTGCCAGCAGGGCACGGGAGAGGGCGAGCATCCGCTGCTCACCGCCGGACAGCGTGCCGGCCCGGCGTGCCAGGAGACCCCCCAGGCGCGGGTAGGCGTCGAGGGCGACGTCGTACGACGGGGCCGCGAGTTCGAGGTTCTCGCGCACGGTGAGGGAGCCGAACACCGCCTGCCGCTCCGGGACCAGGCACAGCCCGCGCCGCGCCCGCTCGTGGGCGGGCACGGCGGTCACGTCGGCGCCGTCCCACACCACCGCGCCGGCCGACAGCCGCACCGCTCCGGCCAGGGCGCGCAGGGCCGTCGTACGGCCGGACCCGTTGCGGCCCAGCAGTACCGTCAGGCCGGGGCCGTGGGCCGCGACCGTGATGCCGTGGAGTGCTTCCAGCGGGCCGTAGCGCACGCGCGCGCGGCGCAGCGAGATCGTGGTCATGCCGGGGTCTCCTGAGCGCCTGACGCGTCGAGTACGCGCTCGGGTGGACCGGAGGCGACGACGCGGCCCGCCGCCATGACGTGCACGGTGTCGGCGAGGCCGGCCACCAGGTCGAGGTCGTGCTCGACGACGAGCAGCGCCATGCCGTCCGCGGCCAGGGCCTTCAGGACCCGGGCCAGGGCGATGACTTCCGCCGTGTCGAGACCCGCGGCCGGTTCGTCGAGCAGCAGGACACGGGGGCCGCCCGCGAGCGCCCGGGCCAACTCGACACGCCGGAGCGTGCCGGTGGGGAGACCGGCGGCGGGCAGGGAGCGTACGGGGCCGTCCAGGCCCAGGAGCCGCAAGGACCGCTCCACCGCCGACGGGTCCTGCAGGCGGCCCTGTTCGGCGCCCACGCGGACGTTCTCGGCCACGGTCAACGAGGGGAAGACGGCCAGCTGCTGGAAGGTGCGGGCGATGCCGAGACGGGTGCGGGCGTGGGCGGGCAGGCGGGTGATGTCGCGGGCGCCGAGCCGGACTTGCCCCTGTGCGGGGCGGTGGGTGCCGGCCAGACAGTGGAACAGGGTGCTCTTTCCCGCCCCGTTGGGGCCGACGATCGCGGTGACCCGGCCGGGCGGGACGGTGAGGGTGACGTCGTCGAGGGCGGTGAAACTGCCGTAGCGGGCCTGGACGTGGTGCATCGTGACGAGGGCCTCGCCCACCGACCATGGGCGTACCCGATCGTGGTCGCGGTGCGAGGGCGCCCTGCCGGCCTCGCCCTTCTCGTCCCGTCCGGCCCCCTCCGCGAGACCCGACGCGGTCACCCCCGCCGGAGCCGGCCGGGGCACGGGGCCTCGCTCCGCCGGACGAAGCCGCCTTCGCACCCGCGCCCCCAGATCCGTGAGCGCCGGCCCGTCCCGCAGCCGCAGCCTCCCCGTCGCCGCCCGCACCGCCTCGTACGGTCCCCCGGGGAACCGCCCCACCAGCACCGCAAGCACGCCGATCAGGGCCGCCGCCACACCACCCCGGGCGCCCGCGTCGAGGCCGACCAGGAGGGCCGCGGCGGCGAGGGCGCCCAGGGTGCTGTCGGCGCCCAGGACCACCACCGCGGCGAACCAGAGGAGGCCGCGCACCGGGTCGTACGCGGCCGGGTCGAAGGCGCGCAGGCCCATGCCGAGCATGCCGCCGCCGAGGGCGGCCAGGGCGGCGCCCGAGACGAAGGCCAGGAGCTTGAGCGAGGGCACCGGGACGCCCGCCGCCGACGCCCCGGACTCGTGGTCCCGCATCGCGGCCAGGGCCCGGCCCGTACGGCCCCGGCGCAGCAGCCAGGTCGTCAGCAGGGCGGCCGCCAGCAGACAGAGCTCCAGGACGTAATACGCGCGGTCGCCCTCGAAGCCCGCCGGGCGGCCCAGGGACAGCCCCGAGATCGCGTACGGCTGGGCGAAGACGAAGCGGCTCACGCCGACGCCGACCGCGAAGGTGGCCAGCGCGAGCGCCAGGCCGCGGCGGCCGATCGCCGGCCAGCCCGTGAGGAGACCCAAGGGAGCGACCAGGACGACCGCCGACGCCAGTGCCGCGAGCTCCGGCAGCCGGGGCAGGCCCGGGAAGCGGCCCGCCGCCAGCAGGGCCGTGAACAGGGCGCCCAGGCCCGCGTACGCCGCCTGCCCGAGCGAGATCTGGCCGCCGCGGCCCGTGACGACGACCAGGGAGAGCAGCACCACGCCCAGCGCCGGCACCTGCACCGACGTATGCAGGTCCGAGCCCGCGAAGCCCAAAGGCAGCAGAAAGAGGACGACCGCCACGATCCAGGCGCCCGGAGGGGTCGGCACGCGCGCGGTGGCCGTGCGGGGGAGGGCGTCCCGGGTGCCGACGCGGGGCAGGACCAGGGCCGCGATCAGCAGGGCGACGACGAAGAGGTTCGTGCTGACGGCCTGGAGCAGGGGCGCGCCCCAGCCCGACGGGTGCAGCCGCGTCAGCTGGCTCTGGGCGACCCCGATCGTCAGCGCCGCCAGCACCGCGATCGGAAGGCTGCGCATGCGGGCGGCCACCGCGACCGCGACCACCTCCATGACCAGCAGCGGCATGCCGTACGGGTCCAGGCGCACGTACGGCGCCAGCAGTACGCCCGTCAGACCCGCCGTGAACGAGCCGAACGCCCAGCCCGCCGCCGAGACCCGGTCCGCGTCGATGCCCCCGAGGACCGCCAGCCGCCGGTCGTCGACCACGGCACGCAGTTCCCGGCCGAAACGGGTCCAGCGGATCACCGCGCCCACCCCGGCCGCCAGCAGCAGCGCCACCGCCAGCTGGCCCCAGGGGTCCGCCGACACCAGCTCCGGCGCGTCGTCCCGCGCACCCTGGCCCCACAGCAGCGCCGCCCCGCCCACCAGCAGCACGAACACCCCGATGGACGCCACCAGGGTCTGCGCCGGGTCCCCGCCGAGGACCGACAGGGGCCGGAAGACGAACCGTTCCAGCGCCATCCCGACGGCCGGCGCGAGGACCAGCAAGGTCACCGTCGCGCCCGCCCACAGCGGCCAGCCCCACTCCACCACGCACTGGCGCAGCACATACGCGCACACCATCGCGATCGCCCCGTGCGCGAAGTTCAGCACGCCCGTCGCGCGGTATGTCACGACCAGACCGATCCCGGTGAGCGCGGCCGCGCTGCCGACCGAGAGGCCGGCCAGCGTGAGGTCGTACGTCAGGGAGGACATCAGTCGTCCGCCTGGGCGGGCTCACAGATCGGGCACGGGCCCAGCTCGCCGCTTCTCACCAGCTTCGCGTCGACCGGGACGGCCTCCACCTTCCCGGAGACCAGCGGGCAGTCCGCCCGGTGCCAGAGGGTGCCGCCGGGCACCATCAGCAGGTCCCCGCTGACCGCCAGGGGCGCCACGGCCGGCTGCCCGGAGTCCTCGGCGTCGGCGGCCTCGGCGGCCACCAGAAGGCCGTACAGCTCCTCCACGCGCGCGGCGGCGAGCGCGCTCCTGCCATGGGTCAGCAGCACCGCCCCGGAGATGATCAGCGCGGCGCCGGGGACCGTGCAGGACGCGAGATACGGCAGCTGCCGCTCGGCGAACCGCTCGCCGGAGACGCCGTACCACCCGATGACGCAGAGCACCGCGCCGGCGGCGAGCGCGGCCCAGCCGGCCCACAGGACGGGGTGCACGGTCCGCAGTCGGGTTGTCCGCATCGCCGGCTCCCACACGTCGGGTTCGCGCGCACGCACATCGGCTTTCTGCGCATGTGCCTGTCCATGTCAGCCAATGGCTTGCACTATGCCTCCTGCAAGCTGACCCTGAAAGCACCGGGCGCACACGGCCCGGATCGACACCCGGTGGTGAGCCAGATGGTGCTCGGGAGCGACCTCAGGCGGCACGTCACGCACAGGGGGCGGGGGACGGTGCTGGCGGCCGCCCTGCTCCTCGTTCTCGCCCCGGCCCTCGTGGCCTGCAGCGACGACGAGGGAGGCGGCGGCAACGAGGCACCGCCGACCCCGACCGTCGAGCGGACCGAGCAGTCGCCGGCCGCGACGGCTCCCGCGGACGCCGGGGCGGCCGAGACGGAGATCAAGCAGAACTGGCAGAAGTTCTTCGACCCGAAGACGGCCCTGGAGGACAAGCAGACCGTCCTGGAGAACGGCGACCGGATGGCGCCCGTCCTCGAGGGGTTCAGCGGTGACGAGCGCGGCGGACAGGTCCAGGCGCAGGTCTCCAAGATCGAGTTCACCTCGCCGACCGAGGCGAACGTGACCTACGACCTCACCCTCAAGGGCGCGACCGCCCTCCCGAACGCCTCCGGAACCGCCGTCGAACAGGACGGCACCTGGAAGGTGTCCGCCAAGACCCTGTGCGCGCTGGTCCAGTTGAGCGGCAATGGGTCGCCGATCCCGGGGTGCTGAGGCGGCGATAGCCGTGCTGGTACTGGCTCTGAGTACGGCGTGCGGCAGCCGGTTGCCCGAGAGCGACTTCGAGCACCGCGACCGGGGCACGACCGCCGAACCGCCCGCGGACCGCACCCCGATCCGCGTCGGCGTCATCACCAGCGCCACCAGCCCCGTCGGCGGCAACGCCTTCACCGGCCCGCGCGACGGCGCCAAGGCGTACTTCGACCGCCTCAACGCGCGCGGCGGCATCGACGGCCGCCGCGTCGAGGTGCGCCTGTGCGACGACGGCGGCAGCGGTGTCGGCAACAACGAGTGCGTGCACGAGCTGATCGACGAGGACAAGGTCGTCGCGCTGGTCGCCACCACCGCCCTGGACTACGCGGGCGCCTCACGCGTCTCACGCGCGCGCGTGCCCGACATCGGCGGCCAGCCGATCGGGGCCGCCTACGACACCTGGCCGCACCTGTACGGCATCTACGGCAGCCTCGCGCCCCGCGACGGCACCACCGGCTGGGGCGGCAGGCAGTACGGCGGCACCGAGGTCTACCGCTACTTCAAGCGCGAGCACGGTGCCCGCACGGCCGCCGTCGTCTCGTACAACCAGCCCGCGTCCGCCGCCTACGCCCGCCTCGTCGAGCGGGGGCTGAAGGCCGAGGGCTACAAGGTGGTCACCGAGCAGGTCGACTTCGTACTGCCCAACTTCCGCGCGGCGGCGGCCGACCTGAAGGAGCAGGGCGCGGACCTCGTCTTCGACGCCATCGACACCCACGGCAACGCCCGGCTGTGCGCGGCGATGGACGACGTCGGCGCCGAGGTCACCGCCAAGGTCACGAACGTACAGAACTGGACGTCCACCGTCGCTGAGGACTACAAGGACTCCCCGCGCTGCCGCAACGCCCTGTGGGCGACCGGCTCGTCCCGCAACTACGAGGACACCGGCCAGGACGCCGTACGGGAGTTCAGGGACGCCACGCAGGGCCTCCCGACGCACTCCCAGTGGCAGCTGGAGGGCTGGGCGGCGGCGGGGTGGTTCACGGACGCGGCGAAGGCCTGCGCCGGACAGGGCGTCACGCGCGCGTGCGTCGACGACCACATGAACCGCAGCCGGGGGTACACCGCCGACGGCCTGCTGCTCCCCGTCACGTTCGAGCGGCTGCCCGAGCCGCCGAAGAACCGCCGGACCTGTCTGTCGGTGGCCCGCTGGGAGGACGACCGGGGCTGGGTCTCCCAGACGGACATGAACGACACGTGCTTCGAGGTGCCGCAGCTGTCGTACCAGCCCTGAGGCGCAACCAAAAGGCCGCATCGCCGGTCCAACCGACAGAGCCGAGAGCCGAGGGAGGAACCGCAGCGCATGACGCCCGTGCCGCAGACCGCACCCCTGCGCGCCGACTGCATCGCGGATTCGGCCGGCGGGCTGACCTTCGACGTCACGGCCGTCGGATCCGCCCTGGCGGCCAATCTCGTGCTGCGCCACCGCGAGGGCGACGAGGAGGTCACCCTGCCCCTGACCCCGGCCACGGCCGGCCGCCTGCGCGCCGCCCTCCCCAGCAGCGTCCCGTTGCCCGAGGGCCACTGGGACGCTTACGCCAGCGTCAGGGACGAGCACCCGGACCGCCTCGTGCCGGGCGCCATGGACGTGCATCCCTCAGCGTCCCGAGTCCCGTACGAGACCCGGGGCGGCAACCTCAGCGTCGAGTGCCGCCACGAGGAAACCCCCTTCAGGGGGACGCCCTTAGGGGCGCGGGGAACCGCGCGATCGGCCCCGCCGGACCCGCACCCGCCCGCAAGGCCCGCACACCCGGCTCTTTAGGCGACTGGCAGACTCAGATCATGTTGGACACATCCGCCCGGTTGCTGCGGCTGCTCTCCCTGCTCCAGGCCCACCGGGACTGGTCCGGCGCCGAACTGGCCGACCGCCTGGGCGTGACCCCGCGCACCGTGCGCCGTGATGTCGACCGACTGCGCGAACTCGGCTACCCGGTCAACGCCAGCCCCGGTACCGGCGGCGGCTACCAACTGGGCGCCGGCGCCGAGTTGCCGCCCCTGCTGCTGGACGACGACGAGGCGGTCGCCGTCGCCGTCGGTCTGCGCACCGCCGCGGGCCAGGGCATCGAGGGCATCGGCGAGACGTCGGTGCGGGCCCTCGCCAAGCTGGAGCAGGTCCTGCCGAACCGGCTGCGCCGCCGCGTCGGCGCCCTGAACGCCTTCACCGTGCCGATGCTGCGCGGCCCGGAGCCCTCAGCCGTCGACCCGGCCGTCCTCACCGAGCTCGCCAACCTCTGCCGGGACTCCGAGCGCCTGCGGTTCGAGTACCGCGACCACGAGGGCGCCCCCACCCGCCGTAGCGTCGAACCGCACCGTCTGGTGTGCAGCGAGCGCCGCTGGTACCTGGTCGCCTGGGACCTCGACCGCGACGACTGGCGGACGTTCCGCGTCGACCGCGTCACCCCCAAACCGCCGCACGGCCCTCGCTTCGCCCCGCGCACGCCGCCCGCCGAGGACCTCGCCGCGTACGTCTCCAGGGGCGTCTCCACGCGCGCGTACGCCGCGCAGGCCGTCATCCGGCTGCTGGTGCCCCTGGAGGTGGCGGCCGGGAGCGTCTCGCCCTCGGCCGGGCAGCTGGAGGCGGAGGGGCCCGGCAGCTGCCTGCTGCGCACGGGCGCCGGAAGCCTCGATGTGATGGTGATCCATGTGATGCTGATGGGCTTCGAGTTCGAGGTCCTGGAGCCGGCCGAGCTCATGGAGGCGATCAGGACGGCTCACGGCCGGCTTGCTCGCTCTTTGGCTCGGGCTGCGGAGCCTCCAGAGCGTGGTCCGGGTGGTGCAGATCGAACGCCGGGGACTCGGAGCGGATCTTCGGCAGCGTCGTGAAGTTGTGCCGCGGGGGCGGGCAGGAGGTCGCCCACTCCAGGGAGCGGCCGTAGCCCCAGGGGTCGTCGACCTCGACCTTCTTGCCGTACTTGGCGGTCTTCCAGACGTTGTAGAGGAACGGCAGCGTCGACAGGCCGAGCAGGAACGCGCCGATCGTCGAGACCGTGTTCAGCGCGGTGAAGCCATCGGCGGCGAGATAGTCGGCGTACCGGCGGGGCATGCCCTCCGCGCCCAGCCAGTGCTGCACCAGGAACGTGGTGTGGAAGCCGATGAACAGTGTCCAGAAGTGGATCTTGCCGAGCCGTTCGTCGAGCATCTTCCCGGTGAACTTGGGCCACCAGAAGTGGAAGCCGGCGAAGATCGCGAAGACGACCGTGCCGAAGACGACGTAGTGGAAGTGGGCCACGACGAAGTACGAGTCGGAGACATGGAAGTCCATCGGCGGGGAGGCCAGGATCACCCCGGTCAGACCGCCGAACAGGAACGTCACCAGGAAGCCCGTCGCCCACAGCATCGGCGTCTCGAAGGACAGCGAGCCCTTGATCATGGTTCCGGTCCAGTTGAAGAACTTCACGCCCGTCGGCACCGCGATCAGGAAGCTCATGAACGAGAAGAAGGGCAGCAGCACCGCGCCCGTGACGAACATGTGGTGCGCCCACACCACGATCGACAGACCGGTGATCGCCATCGTCGCCCCGATCAGCGTCAGATAGCCGAAGATCGGCTTGCGGCTGAAGACCGGGATGATCTCCGTGATGATGCCGAAGAACGGCAGCGCGATGATGTAGACCTCGGGATGACCGAAGAACCAGAACAGGTGCTGCCACAGCAACGCCCCGCCGTTGGCCGCCTCGAACACCACCGAGCCGAACCGGCGGTCCGCCTCCAGCACCAGCAGCGCGGCCGCCAGCACCGGGAACGCCATCAGGATCAGGATCGACGTGAACAGGGTGTTCCACACGAAGATCGGCATCCGGAACATCGTCATGCCGGGGGCGCGCATCCCGATGATCGTGGTGATGAAGTTGACCGCGCCGAGGATCGTGCCGAACCCGGCCAGCGCCAGACCCATGATCCACAGGTCGGGGCCGACGCCGGGGGAGCGCTCCAGGCTGTTGAGCGGCGCGTAGGCGAACCAGCCGTAGGCGGCCGGCCCGTCCGGCACGATCAGCGAGCCCATCACGATCAGCCCGCCGAACAGGAACAGCCAGTACGAGAACATGTTCAGCCGTGGGAAGGCCACGTCCGGAGCGCCGATCTGCAGCGGCATCAGCTCGTTGGCGAAGCCCGCGAAGGTCGGGGTCGCGAACAGCAGCAGCATGATCGTGCCGTGCATGGTGAACAGCTGATTGAACTGCTCGTTGCTCAGGATCTGCATCCCGGGCCGGGCCAGCTCGGCCCGCATCAGCAGGGCCATGACACCGCCGGCCAGAAAGAACCCGAACGACGTGATCAGGTAGAGATGGCCGATCTTCTTGTGGTCGGTGGTGGTCAGCCAGTCGACGACCACGCGGCCGCCGGGCGGCTTGCTCCGCATGGGCCGTGCCGTCGCCTGTGCGGTCTGCGTCCCCATCGCTCGCTCGCCCCTTCGCTCGTCGCGTCCCGGGCCCGCTGAAGCCCGCGTCGCACGCGCCGACGCGAGCTCACGCCATGATGCTCGCGTCGGCGGCGCTCCGACAGAGGGCGTACGGAGGTTCTGTGGTGGAACCATGTACTTCCTGTGTGGCACCGGCTCCCGTGGCCCGCGCGGAATCGAGGGGAAAAGGAGTCCGGAGGCAGTTTCTCGGGAACTTTTGCGCCGGGCCGTCGGGCCCGTCGGCGCGACACGCGGAATTACGATCGAATGCCTGCGGAAGGCTCAGAGAATCCCTCGTCCGTGTGACTGTCCGTCGATGTCGAAGTGACCGAAACGCGTGTCGTGATTCTGTGACAAAAGCGTGACCGGAGAGGGATGTGTGACCCGGATGGCCGCTATAAAGGATCCCGGTCGGCTCTGGCCCGATCCCCGCGCGAGGCCCTAGCGTTGGCCGCATGGCACCCATTCCGAAACCCCCCGCGGAACCCCAGGACAACCCGGACGCGTATGTCGGTCTCGACGCCGACAGGGCCGAGCGACTCGCCCGTGACCGTGGGTGGTCGACGGTGCGTTCACTGCCGCCGGGGGCGATCATCACCATGGAATACCGCAGCGGTCGCCTGAACTTCGAGGTGAAGGACGGCCAGGTGGCGAGGGCCTGGAAGGGCTGACACACGACGAAGGCCCCGGTTCCCAGAAAGGGACCGGGGCCTGCGCCATACGGGTGGTCGTGTGTACCGGACCCGCGGTATGTGGTGGTCAGCCGCCCGTCAGGGGGCGGGCTGTGGGGGCCCCTCCGCGGGTGGCGCGCTCCGTGTGCGGCGGGCGGCGCTTGCCGGCCGGGGTGACCGGTGCGCGCTCCACGCGGGCCGTGTGCGAGCCGGGCCCCAGGTGGTACGTAGTCGGCCGGGCGGAACGGGCCGCGGTGGTCGCCTCGCGCGCTGCGGCCTCCTCGTCACCGGCCGTGGCCAGCGGCTTGAGCAGCACCGGGGCCTCGACCGGGGTGGGTGCCACCGGAACGGAAATGGCCCGGCGTGCGCGCCGGCGGTCGCGCAGATCGAGGATCAGGGTCTCGCAGCGGGCGATCAGCGGCTCGAACCACGGCAGGGCGAGCAGGATCAGCAGACCGGCGGCCCAGCCGAGCAGTACGTCGCTCAGCCAGTGCGTACCGAGGTAGACGGTGGACAGGCCGACGCCCAGCGAGGTCACCGCCGACAGGGCCGACAGCCAGCGGCGCGCTCTCGGGGTCGAGGCCAGATAGGCCAGGATTCCCCAGGTCACCACGGCGTTGGCGGTGTGGCCGCTGGGAAATATATCGCCGCCCAGCCACATCTCGTTCGAGCCGATGGTGGTCGCGTAGTGCGGTCCGAGGCGGCCCATGCCGAGCTTGGCGGCGCCGACGGTGATGTTCAGCAGAAGCAGGGAGACACCGAGCGCGAGCAGCGGCCGCAGGGTGTGCTGCCGCCAGGACCGCCAGCCCAGCCAGGCCGCGACCATCACGGCGGTCGGGCCGCGCTGGCCGAGCACCACGTAGTAGTCGACGAACGCGTGGATCTCGGCCCACTGCTGGTACGGCCGGAAGAACATGACCTGCCAGTCCAGCCGGACCAGCCACGAGGTGATGAGGACGGCCCACACGATGGCCCCGTAGAAGGCCAGGGTCGCGGCGAACAGCACGACCCGGTGCCGCGTCATCCGCGGCACATCGATGTGGGCCGGGCGTTCCGGCTCCCGGTCCAGCCTGGCGAAGACCCGGTCCAGACGGGTCAGCTTTCGTTCGGTACACACGCAATCGACGTTACAGCGAGTGAGCGCAGTTCAACGGCGATTCCACGGCTTTGTGATGACGATGTGATGTGGGATTCCTCTCAGCAGGAGGTTTATTTCCAAGGAATCCGTAATCATCCGGCGCCGCATCCTTCAATTCCTTTGATCATTCTGTTCGTTCGTTTTTCGCTGCTTATGAATTCGTTCACCGAATCATTGGGTGGAATTCTCCCGGAGCTCACCGGTCCGGGGCCGGATGGTGTGGCGTACGCCACACGCGCTCGTGTGGCCTCTGAGAGGTCCGCCACTCGGCACGGACGCGGACTCGCGTACTCTGACGAGTCACTCGCCCTTGATTGCGCGGGCCGGAGACCACCGCTCTTCTCCGGCCGAGTCGCGGGGAGTCCCCACCCCGTGTGCCCGCCGAGGGCGAGGGAACATCTGGGAGGTACGTACATGTCCGGGACGACCACGGCTGCCGCTGCACTGCGCCGTCGGGCGGCCGGGGCCGGTGCCAACCGCTGGGTCGTCCTCGTCGTCCTCTGCGCCAGCCTGCTGCTCGTCGCGGTGGACGCCACGGTGCTCCATGTGGCGGTACCCGCCGTCACCGAGGACCTCCGGCCCGGCGCGATAGAACTGCTCTGGATCGTCGACATCTATCCGCTCGTCTGCGCCTCGCTGCTGATCCTCTTCGGCACGCTCGGTGACCGGGTGGGCCGCAGACGTGTCCTGCTTCTGGGATACGGCCTCTTCGGCATCGCCTCCGGCCTCGCGGCCCTGGCGCACGACCCACAGGTGCTGATCCTGGCCCGCGCCCTGCTCGGGGTCGGCGGCGCGATGATCATGCCCGCGACCCTGTCGATCCTGCGCCAGGTCTTCCCCGACCGGCGCGAGCGGGCCCTCGCTATCGGCATCTGGAGCGCGGTGGCCGCGGTCGGCGCGGCGGTCGGTCCGCTGATCGGCGGATTCCTCCTCGAGCACTTCTGGTGGGGCTCGGTCTTCCTCGTCAACATCCCGCTGATGCTGATCAGCCTTCCGGTGGGCCGGCTGCTGCTGCCCGAGTCCAAGGGTGACGGCAAGGGGCCCTGGGACGTGGTCGGCGCGCTGCTCGCGGCGGCCGGGCTGTTCGGCGTCGTGCTGGGCGTGAAGCGGCTCGGCGGCGGGGAACCGGTGGCCAGCCTGCTCACCCTGGTGCCGCTGGTGCTCGGCGCGGTGCTGCTGGTGCTCTTCGTGCGACGGCAGAAGCGGCGGGCGTATCCGCTGGTGGACCTGGGCATGTTCGCGCGACCGGCGTTCAGTACGTCGGTCGGGTGCATCGTGCTGGCGATGCTCGCGCTGGTCGGGCTCGAACTGATCGCGGCGCAGTATCTCCAGCTGGTGCTCGGCCTTTCGCCGCTGGAGACGGGGCTACGGCTGCTGCCGCTGACGTTCGCGGCGATGGCGTCCGGGCTCGCGGGAGCGCGCATGCTGCGGCGCTTCGGGCCGCGGCGGATGGTGTGCGGCGGGTTCTGTCTGACGGCCGTCGCCGTGGTGGTGCTGACCGCCATGGGCGCCGAGGACAATCCGGGCCTGCTGCTCTTCGGCTTCGTCCTGCTCGGCTTCGGGCTGGAGACGACGCTCTTCGGGGCGTACGAGTCGATGCTGAGCGAGGCTCCGCCGGAGCAGGCCGGTGGGGCGGCCGCGATCGGTGAGACGTCGTACCAGCTGGGCGCCGGGATCGGGATCGCGTTGCTGGGCAGCGTGATGAACGCCGCTTACGCCCCCGGGCTGACGTCCGTGTCGGGGGTGCCGGCGTCGGCCTCCACGGCGGCCTCGCACTCGCTGGGCGAGGCGTACGAGGTCGCCGCGCAGCTGGGCGGGTCGGCGGGGATGGCCCTGCACCATGCGGCCCGGCAGGCGTTCGTGCACGGGCTGCATGTGACGTTGCTCGTGAGCGCGGGGTTGTTGCTGCTGGGGGCGGTGATGGCGTTGCGGTTGCCGCGGACCATGCAGTGCGAGTCCCCTGCCGTGGAGTTGCCGAAGCCGAGGGAAGTCGCGGAGTCACGCGTCTCCGCCTGACCGGGCTTCTCCCGTAGCGGTGCCCGGTGCGTACTGGACGTGCGGGACACTGCGTCGTAGCGTCTGGCCCACAGTCGTAACTAGCGGCGCTAGTTTTCGTCGTTGCCGGAGGGTCCTGCATGTCCGCGTCCTCGAAGTTGCCCCCGTTCGATCCCGCCGACCCCCTCGGCATCGACGATCTCCTGGAGCCCGAGGATCTGGCCGTCCGGGGGACCGTACGGGCGTGGGCGGCGGATCGGGTCCTGCCGTATGTCGCCGAGTGGTACGAGACGGGTGAGCTGCCGGGGATCCGGGAGCTGGCGCGGGAGCTCGGGCAGATCGGTGCGCTCGGAATGTCACTCGAGGGATACGGGTGCGCCGGGGCCTCCGCCGTGCAGTACGGGCTCGCCTGTCTGGAGCTGGAGGCCGCCGACTCCGGGATCCGCTCCCTGGTCTCCGTGCAGGGTTCCCTCGCCATGTACGCCATTCATCGCTTCGGGAGCGAGGAGCAGAAGCAGGCCTGGCTGCCTCGCATGGCCTCCGGTGAGGTCATCGGGTGCTTCGGGCTGACCGAACCCGACCATGGCTCCGACCCGGCGTCCATGCGGACGTACGCCAAGCGGGACGGCTCCGACTGGGTGCTCAACGGGCGGAAGATGTGGATCACTAACGGATCCGTCGCCGGGGTCGCCGTCGTGTGGGCGCAGAGCGACGACGGGTTGCGCGGGTTCGTCGTGCCGACCGACAGCGCCGGGTTCTCCGCCCCGGAGATCAAGCACAAGCTGTCGCTGCGCGCCTCCGTCACCAGTGAACTCGTCCTCGACGACGTACGGCTGCCCGCCGATGCCGTGCTGCCCGAGGTCGTCGGGCTGAAGGGGCCGCTCAGCTGTCTCTCGCACGCCCGGTACGGGATCGTGTGGGGTGCCATGGGCGCGGCGCGGTCCTGTTTCGAGGCCGCTGTCGACTACGCGAAGTCGCGGGAGCAGTTCGGCCGGCCGATCGGGGGCTTCCAGCTCACCCAGGCCAAGCTCGCCGACATGGCGCTCGAACTGCACAAGGGGATTCTGCTCGCCCACCATCTGGGGCGGCGCATGGACGCCGGCCGCCTGCGTCCCGAGCAGGTCAGCTTCGGCAAGCTCAACAACGTCCGCGAGGCCATCGACATCTGCCGTACGGCGCGGACGATTCTCGGTGCCAACGGGATCTCGCTCGAATATCCCGTGATGCGGCACGCGAACAACCTCGAGTCGGTGCTCACCTACGAGGGCACCGTCGAGATGCACCAGCTCGTGCTGGGCAAGGCGCTCACCGGGCTCGACGCCTTCCGCTGAACCCCACCAGGGGGCAGGGCCGGTGAGCGGCCCTGCCTCAGCTCTGGTTGTAGAAGCCGTCCTCGCGGTGAGCCGCCCGCTCGCCGCTGATGATCTCCGTGTCGGCCGGGGTCAGCAGGAACACCCGGTTGGACACGCGGTCGATCGAGCCGCGCAGACCGAAGATGAGCCCCGCCGCGAAGTCGACGACGCGCTTGGCGTCGGCCGGCTCCATGGCCGTGAGGTTCATGATGACCGGGACCCCGTCCCGGAACAGCTCGCCGATGGCGCGGGCGTCCCGGAAGCTGTCCGGGGTGACCGTGCCGATGCGGCGGCCCTTCTCCTCGGCGACGTCCGTGGCCACCTTGACCCGCGGGTCCGTGACCCAGGCATCCCCGGGCTCGGTCCCTTCGGAGTACTCGTCGTCGTAGTAACGCTCGTCATCGTTGTCGTCAACGAGGCCCAGCCAGGCACTCGCCTTGCGCACCGATCCCATGGACGCCTCCTCTCAGAGCGGTCTTTCTTGCGTTCCGCATCCCTATGGTCATCCATGATGCGGACGTCGCGCCAAGTGGATAGACGCCGCGCGGGGGGTTTGTGACGGTACTGGTGCACAGCGAATACGTCGAGAGCCCGTGTCCCCCAAGGGGCATGCCACGTACGGCTGCTGACCGAGAGTGAAATATGATTCTTCACGGCGTATGGGTGATGCGGGGTGCGTACGGGTGAACGAGACCGCTGTGGCGATCGGGACGCGGTCGGTACGATGCGGCAGCTCAGCGTCGTCGGAACGTCGTAAGAACCTCGGGGGAGCGTCGTGTTCGGAATCGTCAGGCCTTGTCGTCATCGACTCGGAGAGAACCTCGCGGGCCAATGGATGGCGCATTTGTGCGGACTGTGCCTCTCATTGCGCGGGGACCACGGTCAGTTCGCACGGATCGTCACCAACTACGACGGGCTGCTGATCTCCGTCCTGACGGAGGCTCAGGCAGAGCAGGGCAAGGGACTGCGGCGTACGGCGGGACCGTGCCCGTTGCGCGGAATGCGCACCGCGTCCGTCGCACAGGGTGAGGGCGCTCGGCTCGCCGCCGCCGTCTCGCTGGTGCTCGCCTCGGCCAAGGTGCGTGACCATGTGGCCGACGGTGACGGTCTGCTGGCCCGCAGGCCGGTGGCGCTCGCCGCGCGCCGGGTGGCCGCCGGCTGGGGTGCGGCGGGTGCCCGTGGCGGCTCGGCCGTCGGGTTCGACACCGCCGTACTCGTCGACGCCGTGGACCGGCAGCTGGGCATCGAGGCGCTGGCCGGGCTCGGCACCTCGATCCTCGCCGTGACCGAACCGACCGAGACGGCGACCGCCGCGGCCTTCGCGCACACCGCGATCCTGGCCGGACGGCCGGGCAATGCCGCGCCGCTTGCCGAGGCCGGGCGCCTGTTCGGGCGGCTGGCGCACCTCCTGGACGCCGTGGAGGACCGGGCGGCCGACGCCGAGTCGGGTGCGTACAACCCGCTCACCGCGACCGGGACCTCGCTCGCCGAGGCGCGACGGCTCGCCGACGACGCCGTGCACGGGGTGCGGTTGGCGCTGCGCGAGGTCGAGTTCACGGATCCGGGGCTCGCCCATCTGCTTCTCGTGCACGAGCTGCGGCGCTCGGTGGACCGGGCGTTCGGCACCGTGCCGACCTGCTCGTCCCACCAGCCCGGCCCCGGGCCCTATGGACAGCCGCCGCAGCAGGGGCCGTACGGGGCACCGCAGAATCCTTATGGCACGGGCGGGAATCCGTACGCCGGCGGGAATCCGTACGCCGGCGGCGGGGGAGCGCCCGGCGGTGGTGGCGGTGGCGGTGGTGACTTCGGTGGGTTCGGCGGTGGGCCCGCGCCTCAGCCGCCGAAGGGACGGCGCGGGTTCTGGGCCGGCTGCGGGATGTTCTGGCTGCTGTGCTGCACCTGCAAGCTGTGCTGTGCCAAGGAGTACGAGGGCCCGTGGTCCCGCAAGAAGCGCGAGGGCTGCTGCCGGGACTGCGACTGTGACGGCTGCGACTGCTGCTGCCCCTGCGACGGCTGCTAGGGACGACGACTTCCGGACATCCCGGGGGAGCGGGTGGCCGACGGGGACGAGGGGCGAGCCGGGCGCGGGGCGCGTACGGGGAGCTTCGGCCGGTCGTGTTGGTGCGCGAAAGGGCGTGGGGCGTACGCGGCGTGTGCACGCAACCTGCGCCGACCGGCTCTGACCGGGGCAGGAGCGGCCAACTCACGCAGATGGTTCAAAGATTGACGGCCGAAAGGCGCCCTTGCGCCTACCGGTCGTTCGGCCGAATATTCCCCTCAGCGCTTGTCAGGGGCACGGCGTGTTCGGAATCCGGACATTCTCCCCTTCTGACTGCGCCTCACGGGCCCCGACCCCACGCGGGCCCCCGACTTCCCTTGGAGGGAACGACAAGTGAGGATCAAGCGCACCATCCCCCGCAGTGGCATTACGAGACGGACCCGGCTGATCGCCGTATCCACCGGCCTCGTGGCCGCAGCCGCGATCGCGATCCCCAACGCGACCGCCGCGGAGACTCCCGACACCTTCAGCGCCGCCCAGCTCAAGAGCGCCAGCGGCTCCGTGCTGAAGGCCGACATCCCGGGCACCGCCTGGGCCGTCGACAGCAAGACCAACCGTGTCACGGTGACCGTCGACTCCACGGTCTCCCAGGCGGAGATAGCGAAGATCAAGGAGCAGGCCGGCGCCAACGCCGACGCGCTCACGATCAAGCGCACCGCCGGCAAGTTCAGCAAGTTCATCCAGGGCGGCGACGCCATCTATGCGAGTAGCTGGCGCTGCTCGCTCGGCTTCAACGTCCAGGACAGCAGCGGCGCCCAGTACTTCCTCACGGCCGGCCACTGCACCGACGGTGCGGGCACCTGGTGGTCCAACTCCGGGCACACCACGGTCATCGGCTCGACCGCCGGCTCCAGCTTCCCGGGCAACGACTACGGCATCGTGCGGTACTCCGGTTCCGTCAGCCGGCCCGGTACCGCGAACGGCGTGGACATCACCCGCGCGGCCACACCGAGCGTGGGCACCACCGTCATCCGTGACGGCTCCACCACCGGCACGCACAGCGGCCGGGTCACCGCCCTCAACGTGAGCGTCAACTACGGTGGCGGCGACGTCGTCGGCGGTCTGATCCAAACCACCGTCTGCGCCGAGCCCGGCGACTCCGGCGGCTCGCTCTACGGCAGCAACGGCACCGCGTACGGTCTGACCTCCGGTGGCAGCGGCAACTGCACCTCCGGTGGTACGACCTTCTTCCAGCCGGTCACCGAGGCCCTCAGCGCGTACGGCGTCAGCGTCTACTGACGTCCGGCCGCACAGCGGTACCGGTACGGCCTGAACAGCAGCCAGCAGCATGTGAGCCCCCGCACGCAACTGTCGTGCGGGGGCTCGCCCTTGGTCGCGCCCGGGGTTACCGTCGACGTACAGGCATAACTCCCCTGTAATGCGCCCACGTCGGACCCCGGGGGTCGCTGATGGTCGAGGAGCTGGTGGCGGCGGGAGTGACGCTCGCGTCCGCCGGAGTGGTGTATGTGGCGGCGGCCGCGCGGGTCGTCAAGCAGTACGAACGGGGGGTGGTCTTCCGTCTCGGGAAGCTCCGATCCCAAGTGCGCGGGCCCGGGTTCACGATGATCGTGCCGGGTGTCGACAAACTGCGCAAAGTGAACATGCAGATCGTGACGATGCCCATTCCCGCGCAGGAGGGCATCACGCGTGACAACGTCACCGTGCGGGTCGACGCCGTCGTCTACTTCAAGGTGACCGCGCCGGCCGAGGCGATCGTGCGGGTGGAGGACTACCGGTTCGCGGTCTCGCAGATGGCGCAGACGTCACTGCGGTCCATCATCGGCAAGAGCGAGCTGGACGATCTGCTGTCCAGTCGCGAAAAGCTCAACCAGGGGCTGGAGTTGATGATCGACAGCCCGGCCGTCGAGTGGGGCGTGACGATCGACCGGGTGGAGATCAAGGATGTGTCCCTGCCCGAGACCATGAAGCGGTCGATGGCGCGGCAGGCGGAGGCCGACCGGGAGCGGCGGGCGCGGGTGATCAACGCCGACGCCGAACTTCAGGCCTCCAAGAAGCTGGCCGAGGCCGCGCATCAGATGGCCGATGCGCCGGCGGCCCTTCAGTTGCGGTTGCTGCAGACGGTGATGGCGGTGGCGGCCGAGAAGAACTCCACGTTGGTGTTGCCGATTCCGGTTGAATTGCTGCGATTTCTGGAAAAAGGGGCGCAGGTCGCGACCTCTGGGCAGGAGGTGGATGCCGGAGCACAACGGCCCGCATCTGTTGAATCGCGGACGGGACGGGACGAACTTCCCCCTGGCTGACCTCGCTTGGATCCGGACCCTGATGGGGCGATTTTGAGACAGGCATAGACCTCACACGCTGCTTATGGTTCGCTCGCTTGCGGTGTTTGCTGAGCGAAGTGAGCGGGCGTGACTGTGCACGGTCAAGACGGAAGGGGCGCGCAACCGTGTTCTACGCGCGTCCGGAAGTCGACCTTGTGTGCTCCCTTCGAACCTAGGAATAGTGAACCTTGTTCAACCGGCGCGGGTGTGACTTTTGTTGTGTGTCGCCCCCGTGGCCGTACGCCTTCCGGTCCGGCGAGGTCCCCACAACCTCTCGGGCCGACCCCCCCACAGGAGGACGTGAGTTGAAGCACCGACGCATACCCAAGCGGCGTGCAGCCGTGGCAGGTGCGGGCATCGCCGCACTGGTTGCCGCGGGAGTGACCTTGCAGAGTGCGAACGCCAGTGAGACGCCTGAGGCGTCCGCGCCGAAGACCCTGTCGATCTCTGCGGCCGGAAAGCTCGCCTCGACGCTGGCGAAGGACCTCGGCGGTGACGCCGCGGGCACGTACTACGACACGCAGACCAAGAACCTCGTGGTGAACGTCCTTGACGACGCCGCCGCCGACGCGGTCGAGGCCGCCGGCGCCACGGCGCGGGTCGTCGAGAACTCGCTCGCCGAGCTGAAGAGCGCGCGTACGACGCTGAAGCAGGACGCGACCATTCCCGGCACCGCCTGGGTGACGGACCCTTCGACCAACAAGGTCGTCGTCACGGCTGACCGTACGGTCTCCAAGGCCGAGTGGGCCAAGCTCGGCAAGGTCGTCGACGGGCTGGGTGCCAAGGCGGAACTGAAGCGGTCGAAGGGGGAGTTCAAGCCCTTCGTCGCGGGTGGTGACGCGATCACCGGTGGCAGCGGGCGTTGCTCGCTCGGCTTCAACGTGGTCAAGGGCGGCGAGCCGTTCTTCCTGACCGCCGGGCACTGCACCGAGGGCATCACGGACTGGTCGGACGCGGACGGCAACGCGATCGGCACCAACGAGACGTCCAGCTTCCCGGACAACGACTACGGGCTGGTCAAGTACACGGCCGAGGTCGATCACCCGAGCGAGGTGAACCTCTACAACGGGTCCTCGCAGGCCATCAGCGGGGCCGCGGAGGCCACCGTCGGGATGGAGGTCACCCGTAGCGGGTCGACCACGCAGGTGCACGACGGCAAGGTCACCGGGCTCGACGCCACCGTGAACTACGGCAACGGTGACATCGTCAACGGGCTGATCCAGACCGACGTCTGCGCCGAGCCGGGTGACAGTGGCGGGTCGCTGTTCTCCGGTGACAAGGCGATCGGGCTCACGTCCGGGGGCAGTGGTGACTGCACCTCCGGTGGTGAGACGTTCTTCCAGCCGGTGACCGAGGCGCTGTCCGCCACGGGTACCGAGATCGGCTGACGCGGTCGGTCGTTGTTCTGCGGAGTCCCGTCCCTTGTGTGAGGGGCGGGGCTTTCGCGTTGTGTGCGGGGTGCCTGCGGCGCCTGTGCGGGTTCGGTGGGGGTGCGGGTAGCGCCTGCGGGTGGTTTGTGGGTCGGGGCCGTGCCGGGGGGTGTCCGTCCTCGGTCGGGCGGTTGCCGTCGGGCAGAGAGGTGCTCTTCGTTGACGCCCGCCGCTGCGGGCG
>NZ_JBHTRZ010000017.1:0-30200 GCF_042795335.1 Streptomyces sp. NPDC056479
GGGCCGGTACTCGAAGGTACCGGCCCCACGACGTGCGCGTCGGCGGTCCGCTCAAGCGTGACCTCGCGCCCGGTGGATCAGGACAACTGACCGTTGTAGTCCGGCAGTTTGTACGTCTTCTCGGCGTGGCCGCCCGAGAGGTCGGTGGCGCTGTTGCCGACGTTCGCGATGATCGTGTAGCCCTTGTTCTCGATGTCGACGCGCTGGGCCGTCTTGTAGTCGCCGACGTTCTTGAACAGGTCGAAGAAGCCGCGCACGTACAGGCCGGAGACCTTGTAGCCGACGTACTTGAGGTTGTAGTCGGTCACCGTGTAGATGATGCCCGGGCGGGCGGTGACGAAGAACAGGGAGACGCCGTGCTCCTGGGCGTACTTGGCGACCTCCTGGACCGGCTTGTTGGCCGGCTGGGGGTAGCTGAAGCCGAAGTCCGTCTCCAGGGTGGTGTTGTCGATGTCGAAGACGATCGCCTGCTTCTCACCCGGCTTGGTGTTGGCGATCCGCTGCTTCAGATAGGGCAGCGCCTGGTCCATCACCGCCCGGGTGTCCTTCTGCCAGGTGTCGTAGTCGACGTCCTCGGCGGCGGCCGTGGTGGTGGCGGTCGAGGTGCTCGTCGCGGTGGCGGTCGTCGCGGCTTCGGCGGGGACCGCGAGGGCCACGAGGGCTGCCGCGGAGACGGTACCGACCGCGATACGGCGCGCCCAGGGGCGGCGAAGCGTCATGTGTGGGGGTCCTCTCACGTCACGTGCGCTGTTTTGTTATCGCGTGCATGTTCGTGGGTGGGGGTGGCGTGAGGGGAAAGCTAGGGTTACTGGGCGGTAAGTCGCTAGAGATGTGCGTCACATATTTCTGACGATCACTCACCCTCCACCTGAGCCCCCTCGTCGGAGAGAGCGGTGGCGTAGCGCCCGTCACATTCCGGGGTCTTCTGATTGCGCTGGGCGGTGACATGAGGCACAGGCGATTTGTCCGTTACTAGCGGGAATAGTGGAAAGCGGCCGTGAGGGCAAAACGGACGTAAATCCCCAAACAGGGTTGAGCGATTTAGCATCGGCGCTGGTTCGTCCGTATTACGTGATCTGTCAAGGTGCGGGGATTTTTGGGTCGGAGTACTAGCGCACGTCGTAGATAGGGGGGTTTGTGGGTTCGTGGCGAGCGGGGTTACCAAGGGATGGCCATCCGGCGACCGCATGTGTCGGGTGGTTTTCCCTGTCGTCGTTCCCGTGAGGTTTCGAATGTCCCCGCGCTTCTCGTTCCGTTCGCCCCGTACGTCCGCGTTCCGCACCCGTGCTGCTGTGCTGGCCGCCGGACTGGGAGCATCGGTCGCACTGGGCGCCGGAGGCGCGGTCGCTGCTGAGATGACCTCCGCCCCCGCTGCTCCCGCCGCCGTTCAGGCCCAGACCGTCGCCGCGAAGAAGGCGACCGCGAAGAAGGCCCCCGCCAAGAAGGCCGTCTCCTGGGTCAAGCCGGTGAAGAAGTACACGAAGTCCGCCAGCTTCGCGCAGGCCGGCGGCATGTGGCAGTCCACCCACAGCGGTCAGGACTTCGCCGTCCCGACCGGCACTCAGGTCGTGGCCGCCCACGGCGGCACCGTCGTCAAGGCCGGCGGCAACGGCGCCGGTGACGGTCCCGCGTACGGCAACGCCATCGTGATCAAGCACGGCAACGGCACGTTCTCCCAGTACGCCCACCTGTCGCGCATCGACGTGAAGGTCGGCCAGGTCGTCAAGACCGGTCAGAACATAGCCAAGTCCGGCAACACCGGTAACTCCAGCGGTCCGCATCTGCACTTCGAGATCCGCAAGGCCGCCAACTACGGCACCGCGATCGACCCCGTGGCCTTCCTTCGGGCCAAGGGTCTGTCGATCTGAGGCACTGAGCCCGTCAGGCGCCCTTGTGCGCCTGGGTGATCAGATCCGTGGCGACCTCGAGGATGGCCTTGCGCTTCTCCTCGGGGTCGCCTTCGAGGTCCTTCAGCACGAACATCCCGGCGTGCATGGTGAACAGCGCGCTGATGCAGCGCACCTGGTCGACCAGGTCGGCGTCGGGGTCGATGATGATGTCCCGCATGCCGAGCATCCGGTCCTTGAACGTCTCGCCGATGCTCAGTTCGCGGACGGTCGCCTGGTTCTCCTGCATGAAGCGGAACAGGGGGGACGCGCCGGCCAGGGCCTCGCTGTAGCGGCGGACGATCTCCTGCTTCGTGTCCAGCGTGTGCGGCTGCTGCCTGCCCCACTCGATCAGGTCCTCGATCGGCTGCGTCAGATCCTCGAAGAGGCTGACGATGATCTCTTCCTTGGTCTTGAAGTGGTAGTAGAGGGCCGCTTTCGTGACGTCCAGGCGCTCGGCGATCTCGCGCAGGGAGGTCTTCTCGTAGCCCTGCTCGGCGAAGAGCTCGAGGGCCACGTCCTGGATGCGCTGGCGGGTGTTCCCGCGGCGCCGCTGCTTGGTGCCGTCCATGGTGCCACCCATCCTCTTACTCCTTGGCTTTCCGCAAAACTTACTTGACGCCCGGCTAGTTACGCGCCTACCTTCCTTCAGTGTAGGCAACTAGCCGGGCGGCAAGTAAGTAGCTGGGGGAGAGGGACCATGGCGGAGACACTGGCAGTGGACACGGGGCCGGCGGATCAAGCGAAGCAGGCGGATCCGGCCGAGAAACCCAGGAGCGTACGGGTCGTACTGCTCGCGTTGATGATCACGATGATGCTGGCGATGCTCGACAACATGATCGTGGGCACCGCGATGCCGACGATCGTCGGTGAGCTCGGCGGCCTCGAGCATCTGTCGTGGGTCGTCACGGCGTACACCTTGGCCACCGCGGCCTCCACTCCGCTGTGGGGCAAGCTCGGCGACATGTACGGGCGCAAGGGCGTCTTCATGTCGTCGATCGTGCTGTTCCTGATCGGGTCCGCGCTCAGCGGCATGGCCCAGGACATGGGACAGCTGATCGCGTTCCGGGCCGTCCAGGGGCTGGGCGCCGGCGGTCTGATGGTCGGCGTCATGGCGATCATCGGCGACCTGATTCCGCCGCGGGAGCGCGGCAAGTACCAGGGCATGATGGCCGGCGTCATGGCACTGGCCATGATCGGCGGGCCGCTGGTCGGCGGCACCATCACCGACCACTGGGGCTGGCGCTGGGCGTTCTACATCAACCTGCCGCTCGGCGTCGTCGCGCTCGCCGCGATCAGTGCCGTACTGCACCTGCCGAAGAAGCGGGCGAAGGCGCAGATCGACTATCTGGGCGCCGCGCTGCTGACCGTGGGAATCACCGCGATCGTGCTGGTGACCACATGGGGCGGTACGGAGTACGCCTGGACGTCCGCACGGATCATGGAGTTGATCGGGATCGGCGTCGCCGCGCTGGCCGGGTTCGTGTACTGGCAGACCAGGGCCGCGGAACCGGTGGTCCCGCTGCACATCTTCCGCAGCCGGAACTTCACGCTGATGTCCGTGATCGGCTTCATCACCGGGTTCGTGATGTTCGGCGCGACGCTGTTCCTGCCGCTGTACCAGCAGTCGGTGCAGGGCGCCTCCGCCACGAACTCCGGACTCCTGCTGCTGCCGATGCTCGGCGCGATGCTGGTCACCTCGATGGTCGCCGGGCGGGTGACCACGAACACCGGGCGGTACAAGGTGTTCCCGGTGCTCGGCAGTGTGCTGATGGTCGTCGGGCTGTATCTGCTGTCGACGATGGACACCGGGACGAGCCGGGTCATGTCCGGTGTGTTCATGGCCGTGGTCGGCTTCGGCATGGGCTGTCTGATGCAGATCACCATGCTGGTCGCGCAGAACAGCGTCGAGATGAAGGACATGGGCGTCGCGTCCTCGTCCACCACGCTCTTCCGTACGCTCGGCTCCTCGTTCGGTGTCGCGATCATGGGCGCGCTGTTCAACAACCGGGTCCAGGACGTCATGACCGAGCGGGCCGGTGCGCTGGGCTCGAAGGTGACCGAGCAGTCGGCGCAGCTGGACGCGGCGAGCCTCGCGAAGCTGCCGGAGGCGGCACGGGAGGCCTACCAGCACGCGGTGTCGGCGGGCACGCACTCCGCATTCCTCCTCGGAGCCGTGATCGCCGTGCTGTCCCTGGCGGCGGCCGTGTTCGTGAAGGAGGTCCCGCTCAAGGGGGCGGGGCCGAAGGCGGAGGCGGACGCCGTCTAGGCCGGTCCGAAGCCGCAGGACCCTACTGGTGAGTGCAGGACCCCCGGGTGGATCGCCGCCCGGGGGTCCTGTCAGTGGGGCGTGCCACCATCGGCTGCATGGACAAGGTGCGGCAGCTTCGGCTGGCCAAGGACGCCATGGACCGGGACTGGGCCGATCCTGAGCTCGACCTGGACGCCGTGGCCGCGCACGCCGGGTACTCGCGGTATCACTTCGTGCGGGCCTTCAAGGCGGTGTACGGCGAGACCCCGGGGCAGTACCTGACGCATCGGCGCATCGAGCGGGCCGAGGAGTATCTGCGGGTGGCCAATCTGACCGTCACCGAGATCTGTCATCTGGTCGGCTTCAGCAGCCTCGGGACGTTCTCGGCGAAGTTCAAGGCGCGGACCGGGCTGTCACCGAGCGAGTACCGGGAGAAGCACGTCGGACGTGGTGCCGCTCTGATACCGGGGTGCTACGCGATGCTGTGGGCCGGGGGCTTCCGGCAGCGGGAGGACCGGCAGACGCGGGAGAGCAACTCTGGAGAAGCGCCCTGACAGGGCCTCTGCCTAACGTGACGGAAGGAACCGCAGGGCGATAAAAGGGGAGAGCAGCTCATGATCAAGGGCCTGGGCATCACCACCGTATGGACGTTCGACCAGCAGCGCACCAAGGCGTTCTTCACCGAGAAGATCGGCTTCGAGGTGCGCAACGACCTGTCCATGGGCGACATGAAGTGGATCACCGTGGGCGCCAAGGGGCAGCCCGACGTCGAGCTCGCGCTCATGAGCCTGGACGGGCCCGGTCTCGACCCCGAGTCCTCCGAGGCGCTGAAGAAGCTCGTGGCCAAGGGGGTCATCGGGGCCGGGGCGTTCCACACCGACGACTGCCGGGGGGACTACGAGACCTTCAGGGCACGCGGGGTGGAGTTCATCCAGGAGCCGCAGGAGCGGCCGTACGGCATCGAGGCGATCTTCCGCGACGACAACGGCAACTGGTACTCGCTGACCGAGCGCAGCGCGGAGCTCGACTTCTCCAAGTCGTTCGACTGAGAACCGAGGCCCCGGGCTACGGCAGCATCGGGTAGCTCCCCGTGGCCGTCGGCGCGTGCTCCGGAAGCCACAGAACGGCCACCGCGCCCTCAGCCGGCACATGGTCCGGGGAGCCCGCCGGGCGAATGTTGCGGAAGGTCAGCCGGGCACCGAGAACCCGGGCCTGACCTGCCGCGATGGTCAGACCGAGACCGTGCCCGTGGCCCGCGCGGTCGCTGCTGCCCGTGCGGAAGCGGCTCGGGCCGTCGGCGAGCAGGTCCTCGGGGAACCCGGGGCCGTGGTCGCGGACCCGGATGACCCGGCCCTCGACCGTGACCTGGATCGGCGGCCGGCCGTGGCGTGCCGCGTTGGCCAGCAGATTGAACAGCACCCGCTCCAGGCGCCGAGGGTCGGTCGTGACCTCCGACTCATGGACGACCCGCACCTCGATCGCGGGATCCTTGGCCGCGACCCGCCGGCTGACGAACTCGCCCAGCAGGATGTCCTGCAGCTCGGCCCGCTCCGAGGCGCTGTCCAGCCGGGCCACCTCCAGGACGTCCTCGACCAGCGTGCGCATGGCCTTCGCCCGGTCCAGGACCAGCTCGGTGGGCCGGCCGGGCGGCAGCAGCTCGGCCGCCGTGAGCAGTCCGGTCACCGGCGTGCGCAGCTCGTGCGCGATGTCCGCGGTGACCCGGCGTTCCGCCTCCAGCCGCTGCTGGAGCGCGTCCGCCATGGCGTCCACCGCACTCGCGAGGTCGTCGGTCTCGTCCCGTACGACACCCCCGATCGCGTCCCGCACCCGCACATCCGGCTCCCCGCTCGCGACCTGGTTCGCCGCGGCCGCCGCCTTGCGCAGCCGGCGCGACAGCTGCCCGCCGATGAGCACCCCGAGCGCGCTGCCGCCGAGCACCACCGCGATGGACCCGATGATCATGGCCTGGTCGAGGCGGTTGAGGATGTGGTCGCTGCGGTCGGTGAAGCCGGTGCGCAGCGACAGGACATGCCCGTTGTTGAGCGGCACGGCCGCCCAGATGTCGGGCGCCCCGCTCGGCGAGTCGGTCACATACGTCGCCCGCCGGCCCTCCTCGACCCTGTCCCGCAGCGCCGCCGGCAGCTCCGGGTCGTCGATCGTGAGGTTGGGGAAGTTCAGCCGCTTGGACTGCTCGTAGCTGCGCTGGGCGATCTGGATGCGCTCGTCCGCGAGGTCACGCGCGCTGTCCAGCATCGAGACCCGGGCCTGGTTGTGCACCACCAGGCTCAGCACGACCGCCACCAGCGCGCCGACCAGCGCGATCGCCGCGCTCAGCTTCCACCGCAGTCCCGTACGGATGGCGATACGGCCGCCCACGCGCGGGCGCGTACGGCCACCGGCGAGCGAACCCATCCGGACCCCCGTGCCCTGCCCCGCGACCCGCGCCGGGTCGGTGAGGCCGACTCTCCCCGCGCCGGAAGTGGCCGGGCGTCTGAACATCCCCCGCATACCCGCCCCGCTCAGGCCTTCAGCTTGTAGCCGAAGCCACGGACGGTCTCGATGCGGTCCTGGCCGATCTTCGTCCGCAGCCGCTGCACATGGACGTCGACGACACGGGTGTCCCCGCCCCAGCCGTAGTCCCACACCCGCTCCAGCAGCTTGTCCCGCGACAGCACGGTGCCCGGCGCCGAGGAGAACTCCAGCAGCAGTCGCATCTCGGTCGGCGTGAGCGCGACGGGCGCACCGCCCCGGCGCACCTCCATGCCCTCGGTGTCGACCTCCAGGTCACCGAAGGCCAGCGGGCCGCCGTTGGCCGTGGGATCCGCCTCGTCCCCCCGGTCGGGACCGCTCGCGTGCCCGAACCGGCGCAGCACCGCCCGGATCCGCGCGACCAGCACCGCACCGTCGAACGGCTTGGTCACGTAGTCGTCCGCACCCGCCTCCAGACCCAGCACCACATCGATCGAGTCGGCGCGCGCCGACAGCATGATCACCGGCACGGTCGACTCGTCGCGGATACGGCGGCACAGACTGACCCCGTCAAGGCCCGGGACCATGACGTCCAGCAACGCGATGTCGGGCCGGTCCGCCCGGAACGCCTCCAGGCCCGACAGCCCGTCGGGCATGGCGGTGACCGCGAAGCCGTCCCGCTCCAGGGCGAGCTGGGTGGCCTCGCGGATGACGTCGTCGTCCTCGACGAACAGGACGTGGGTCTGGTCTGCCATCCCGGTGCTCTCAGTCCTCGTGTGCTGCCAGTGGTGCGTCGGATGCTTCTCGGTCGCGCAGGACGTGTCCACTCGTCAGACGCATGGAGCGTCCGAAGCGTTCACGTCCAGGCGGTCTCAGCCGTCCGGCGCCGGCGAAGCGTCGTCGCCGAGGGAGCCGTAGTCGGTGCGGGTGCTGTACTTCCGGACGAAGCGGTCGGAGGTCCACAGGTACGAGGTCACGTCCTCGCTGGACGGGTTCGACAGCGCGTCGTCCTTGGCGTACACCTGCTTGGTCACCACAAGGTAGCCGCGGTCGATCTCGGCGTAGACCGGGGGCTCCTCCGACTTGAACACATTCTGGTACGAGCCGTCCCGCTCGCGATACACGTACGAGGCGACCCCGACCGAGTCGCCGCAGGACAGGACGTTGACCACGATGTCGTCCGCCGGCGCGCCGGTCAGCTCGCCGTACGACACGTCGATCGGGTAGTCGTCGGACACACAGGGCTTCAGCTCGCGCTTGACCTCCGCCGAGACCACGGGGTCCGCCTTGACCAGCCGGACGGCCTCCGTCCGGTCCGGGACGGGCGAGGGTGAGGGCGAGGCCGACGACGGGACCGCCTTGCCGCCCGCCATGTCGGCGTGCGCGGGCCCCTCGTCACGGGCGCCGGTGCCGCCGGTGGCACAGCCGGAGACGAAAAGGGCGAGGGCGACGACCACGGCCATCGCCGTGAACGCCGCCTGATAGATGCCCCGGCCGGGCCCGGGCCCGGAATGCGCGGAGCCGGTGTCCCCGGACTCCCCGTCCGTGGCCCCGTCACCCCGGTCGGTGTGCCCGGTGCCGCCCGTCGTCGTGCCTAGGCCGCGCAACGCTCCCGCTCCTCACGCTCCAGCGCGCGTGCGTCCAGATCGCGGCTCTCCAGCTCCTCGCGGAGCCGGGCGAGCGCCCGGTGCAGCGTGCTCTTGACCGTTCCGGCCGACATGCCGAGGGCGGCGGCCGTCTCCTCCGTGGACATCTGCTCCCAGTGTCGCAGCACGACGACGCTGCGTTGCTTCGGAGCGAGAACCTTCATGATGTCCATCAGCAGGGCGCGGTCCGCGTGCTGCTCGGTGGCGTCGTCGACGGACGCGTCCGGGAGCTGCTCGGTCGGCACTTCCTCCAGCTTGCGCGCCCGCCACCACTCGGTCCGCGTGTTGATCATCACGCGGCGCAGGTAGGCGTCCGCGAGCCGCTTGTCCGCGATGCCGTCCCAGCGGTGGTACGTCCGCACCAGCGCCGTCTGGAGCAGATCCTGCGCGTCGACCGGGTCCGGGACCAGCCGGCGGGCGCTGCGCAACAGCGCGTCCTGCCGAGTGCGGACGTACTCCTCGAACTCGAGCACCTCGCCCTGCGCCATGTTGACCGCCTCCCGATTCCCCGTCCCCGGCCGGCTCGTTCGCCGTCGGTGCCACTGCCTGTGGTTCGTAGTCGTCCCCGCCTGTCGGGTACGGAAATGAAGCTACGGAGGCGTTGTCACGGGGCTGTCCGAAGCAGCCTGCGGCCAGCGCTCGGCTGTCCGTCGGTTGTGTAACGGATTCAGGAAAGGGGTAAAACGGCTGGGGACTTGGGGTTGGTATGTATCGATTTGGGCGATTTATGGCCGTGCGGAGGCTGTGCATCGTGTGTTGCGAAGGCCCTACGGCTGTGATCTGACTGTGCGTCAGCTAGACGGCAGCCGGTACATCCCGCCGGGCAGCGGCTCGACCAGCCCGTCGGAGACGAGGCCGTCCAAGGCACGGGCGCGCTGCACCGGTTCGTGCCACACCCGGTCCAGAGCGGCCTGCGGAACGGGCACATGGGCGTCCCGCAGTACGGCGAGCAGCTTGCCGCGTACCTGACGGTCGGTCCCGGCGTACGTCTGGCCGCGGCGCGGCGGGCCGTCGTGCTCCGGCTTGCCCGCGAGCCGCCAGGCGCACTGCGCGGCGATCGGGCAGCGCTGGCACGACTCGTTCTTCGCGGTGCACACCAGCGCGCCGAGCTCCATGGAGGCCGCGGCCCAGCGGGCGGCGGTGCGTTCCTCGTCGGGGAGCAGGGCGCGGGCGAGCTTGCGCTCGGCGGCGGTCGTGGCGTTCGGCGGGTACTGCACGCCGGTGACGGCGCGGGCGATGACCCGGCGGACGTTGGTGTCCAGCACGGGATGCCGCTGTCCGTACGCGAAGGACGCCACGGCGGCCGCCGTGTACTCGCCGATGCCGGGCAGCGCGAGGAGCTGGGCATGGTCGGTCGGTACGTCCCCGCCGTGCCGTTCCGCTATGGCGACGGCGGCTCCGTGCAGCCGCAGGGCGCGGCGAGGGTAGCCGAGCCGGCCCCAGGCGCGGACGGCTTCGCCGGGGGCCTCCTTGGCCAGGTCGGCGGGGCGGGGCCAGCGGGCCAGCCACTGCTCGTAGACGGGCAGGACACGGCTCACGGGCGTCTGCTGGAGCATGAACTCACTGACCATCACGCCCCAGGGTCCGGCCTCGGGGCGCCGCCAGGGGAGGTCGCGGGCGTTCTCCTCGAACCAGTCGATGACACTGCCGTGCAGCGGCTGACCGAGGGGGCCGGCGGAGTTGGCGTCGGTGTGGGCGTGCGGGGGCTTCGTGGGCGCAGTCATGGCTTTCCGATCCTGCCATGTCGAGGGCGGCGGGGTGGGTAGGCGGCGGGTGCCGGTGCGTTGGCGGCCGCGGGCGGGTATGGCCGAGGCCCGCGTCCCCGCTCGAAGCGTCGTCCGGAGGGAACGTCCACACGGCGGACGGCTGGCCGTTCCTGGCGAGCGGCGGCGAGACCGAGGTCGTCGCGGAGGCGGGCGACGGGCGCGAGGCAAGGGGTTGCGCGGCCGGCGTACCCGACGGTTTCCGGGATGATGATCCGGAAAAGTTGTCGTCCGGGCGGCGGGTGGAGCCGAATGGCACGCCGATCTCTCGTAAGGTTTGCGCCGTGGGATCTCTGCGCAATCCGGTCGGGCCGCTTCCCTCCTCCATCTACTGGCGACGGAGGGCCGTACTGCTGTCTGTTTTCACCCTGTTGGCGCTGCTGATCGCCTGGGTGCTCGTCTCGGGCGGCGGAGGCGGCAAGAACGACGCGGGCGGATCCGACGGCAAGAATCCCGCGCCCTCGACGATCACGCCGGGCCCGTCGGGTTCGGGGCCGGCGATCAGTCAGGCGCCGGGCGGACGCGACGAGTCGACCGCCGGCGGGGACTCCGGGGGGTCGGGAGACGGCTCCGGGGACGGCGACGGGTCCGGGGACGGTTCGTCCGGCGGGTCGGAAGGGTCCGGCAGCGGTTCCGCCGGTGGCGGCTCAGGCGGTGGTGTCGGCGCGGACGACACCGTCGCCGACGGCTCCTCGCTGCCCGACTGTGTCTCGGGCCAGGTGAAGGTGACGGTGCACAGCCGGAACAACGCGTACGACCCCGGCGAGACGCCCGCCCTGCTGCTGACCGCGAAGAACTCCTCCACCTACGACTGCAAGGTCGACCTCGGCCCGAAGAACGCGGTGGTGACGATCACCCAGGCGGGTTCCGAGGACGCCCTCTGGTCCTCCGCCGACTGCCCCGAGGCCGCCGCCAGCCTGCGGTTCCGGGTACCGGCCGGCGAGAGCATCACGTACACCGTGAAGTGGGACCGCAAGGCCAGCGCCCCGCAGTGCACGACGCCCGCCGCCGGGGCGGCCGGGGCGGGCACGTATCTGGTGGAGGCGAAGACGCCGGGGTTCGGGACGGCCCAGACGTCGTTCGTGCTGGAGAACGACTAGCCAGACGTGCCGCCCGGCTAGACGTACCGCTCCAGGATCGAGCTCTCCGCGAGTCGCGACAGCCCCTCCCGGACGCTGCGGGCCCGGGCCTCGCCGACGCCGTCCACCGTCTGGAGGTCGTCCACGCTGGCGGCGAGCAGCTTCTGCAGGCCGCCGAAGTGCTCCACCAGGCGGTCGATGATCGCGCCGGGGAGTCGGGGGACCTTGGCCAGGAGGCGGAAGCCGCGCGGGGAGACCGCCGAGTCCAGCGCCTCCGGAGAGCCGGTGTAGCCCAACGCCCTTGCCACCGTGGACAGTTCCAGGAGCTCTGCGTGGGTGAGGGCGTCCAGCTCGTACAGCGCCTCATCGACCGTGCGGGAGCGCTTGGCCGTGGGCTCGGGGACGTAGTCACGCACCACGAGCTCGCGCTCGGGCTCCACGCCGGCGATCAACTCGTCCAGCTGGAGGGCGAGAAGGCGTCCGTCGGTGCCCAGCTCGACCACGTATTCGGCGATCTCGGTCGCGATGCGCCGGACCATCTCCAGACGCTGGGCCACCGCCGAGACATCGCGGACCGTCACCAGGTCCTCGATCTCCAGCGCCGACAACGTGCCCGCGACCTCGTCCAGGCGGAGCTTGTAGCGCTCCAGGGTCGCCAGGGCCTGGTTGGCGCGGGAGAGGATCGCCGCGGAGTCCTCCAGGACGCGGCGCTGGCCGTCGACGTACAGCGCGATCAGCCGCATGGACTGGGAGACGGAGACGACGGGGAAACCGACCTGCTTGCTGACCCGGTCGGCCGTGCGGTGCCGGGTGCCCGTCTCCTCCGTGGGGATCGTCGCGTCCGGCACGAACTGCACGCCCGCGCGCAGGATCTTCGACAGGTCCGACGACAGCACGATGCCGCCGTCGAGCTTGCACAGCTCCCGCAGACGCGTCGCCGCGAACTCGACATCCAGGACGAATCCGCCCGTACACATCGTCTCGACGGTCTTGTCGAAGCCGAGGACGATGAGTCCGCCGGTGTTGCCGCGAAGCACCCGCTCCAGTCCGTCCCGCAGGGCCGTGCCGGGAGCCACCGCGCTCAGGGAGGCGCGCATCAGGCCATCGGCACCGGAACTCCCGCCGGACTTTCCGGGAGCTGACGCCCGGTCGTTGGCTGCCACTGCACTCCTCCGGTCGCAGGTTCTTCAGGCGCTCCCGTTTCGCACATTCGGTTCGTACGGACGGGCGAGACCAGGGCAAAGTCTACCGGCGGTCCTCGTCGTCCCGTGGGGCCTCTCGTCGACGCGAGCGCGGAAGCACTCGGAGCGCGTCTCCTATGTCGGCCACTTCCAGCACCTTCATGCCCGGAGGGATCTTGCCCGGGTCGCCCGGTACGAGGGCGTGCGTGAAGCCCAGCCGGTGCGCTTCGGCGAGCCTGCGCTGCACGCCCGTGACCCGTCTGACCTCGCCCGCGAGGCCCACCTCGCCGATCGCGACGAGGTTCTTGGGGAGGGGTGTGTCACTCGCGGCGGAAGCCAGCGCGAGGGCGACGGCGAGGTCCGCCGCGGGCTCCGAGAGCTTCACCCCGCCGACCGTGGCGGAGTAGATGTCCCGCTTGCCGAGCGCGCTGATCCGGCCACGCTGCTCCAGGACCGCGAGCATCATCGACACACGCGAGGTCTCCAGGCCGGACGTCGTGCGGCGGGGCGAGGGGATCTGCGAGTCGACGGTGAGCGCCTGGACCTCGGCCACCAGGGGGCGGCGGCCCTCCAGGGTGACCGTCAGGCAGGTGCCGGGGACCGGTTCGTCACGACGGGTCAGGAAAAGTCCGCTTGGGTCGGCAAGGCCCGTGATGCCCTCATCATGCAGTTCGAAGCAGCCGACCTCGTCCGTCGTGCCGTAGCGGTTCTTGACGCCTCGTACGAGACGGAGGCGCGCGTGACGGTCGCCCTCGAAGTGGAGCACCACGTCCACGAGGTGCTCCAGGAGGCGGGGTCCGGCGATGGCGCCGTCCTTGGTGACGTGGCCCACGAGGAGGGTGGACATCCCGCGGTCCTTGGAGGCGCGGATGAGCGCACCGGCCACTTCCCGGACCTGCGCCATGCCACCGGGCGCGCCGTCGATCTCCGGCGAGGCCACGGTCTGCACGGAGTCGAGGATCAGCAGCGACGGCTTCACCGCGTCCAAGTGGCCGAGCACGGCGGCCAGATCGGTCTCGGCCGCGAGATACAGATGGTCGTCGATGGCGCCGATGCGGTCCGCGCGCAGCCGCACCTGGCTCGCCGACTCCTCACCGGTGACGTAGAGCGTGCGGTGCTCGTCGCTCGCCGACTTGGCCGCCACGTCCAGCAGCAGCGTGGACTTGCCGACGCCGGGTTCGCCCGCCAGGAGCACCACCGCGCCGGGCACCAAGCCGCCGCCGAGCACACGGTCCAGCTCGGGCACGCCGCTGGACCGGGCGGTCGCCTGCCGTCCGTCGATCTGCCCGATGGGCACCGCGGAATTGGTCACCCGCCCGGGCGTCGTCGTACGCACAGCGGGCGTGCCGTACTCCTCGACCGTCCCCCACGCCTGGCACTCGGGGCAGCGGCCGAGCCACTTGGCCGTCTGCCAGCCGCACTCCGTGCAGCGGTAGGACGGGCGGTCCTTCGTGGACTTGGTACGGGCAGCCATGCGATGAACCGTAGCCGAGCCCACTGACAACGCCCTACGGCCCTGTACACAGCGCACCTTCGGACTGCCGCGGAGGGGCCACTCGTCATGCACAAGACACGGAATCCCGCCTTCCTGTACCCCATTGAGGGATCGTTTCACCCGTATGGATTAAAACTGCTCAAGCAGGCGGAAGGCGCCACCCCGAGCCGCCTACGGTCCACCAATGAAGAGCAGCACTCCGGAGACCTCGCCCCGCACCGCCGGCGCGCATCGGGCGCACCGGGAGGCGCGTGATCGTGCGGCGGCGCGTACGTTGGCGCAGCGGCCGCCCGCGCGCTACGAGCCTTATCTGGACGGGCTGTTCACCTACTGCCTGTCCGTCCTGTGCGACCACGACGCCGCGACCGCGGCCCTCGGTGACGTCCTCGCGCTCGCCGAGCGGCGCGGGCAGCGCGTCCCGGAGGCCCCGGCCGACCGGCGGCCCTGGCTGTACGCGCTGGCCCGCTGGGCGTGTCTGCGCAAGCTGGCCGAGGCCAAGCAGAAACGTCTGGGCAGCCATGCGGCGGGCCGGCACGGCGCGCACCCGCCGACTGGGGCGCGGGCCGCGGGCCCGTCCGTCTCCGAGGAGGTCCAGGAGGAGCGGCGCCGCGAACTGGCCCTGCTCGCCTGGCCGGAGGCCGCCGGCACCACCCCGGAGCAGCGCGAGGCCCTCGAACTCGCCGTACGCCACCACCTCGCCGCGGGCGAGGTCGCCGCCGTCCTGGGGCTGGACCTCGCCGCCGCCCGCGAACTCCTCGCCTCCGCCGCCTGCGAGGTCGAGCGCACCCGCGCGGCCCTCGCCGTCGTCGAGACCGGCGCCTGTCCCAGCGTCGCCCGGCTGACCGGCGACCACCAGGTCGTGCTCGGCACGGCCCTGCGCCGCGAACTGGTCCGGCACGTCGACGACTGCCCGCGGTGCCGCCGCACCGCCGAGCGCGCGATCCCCGGCCGGTGGCCCGGCGCGGCCGTCACCCCAGCCGAACTGCCGGTCCTCGAGGCGCCCCGCGCGGCCCTGCACATGGCCCTCGCGCACCACCCGCGCGCGAAGGGCACCGCCGTGCCGCGCTTCGACCGGCGCGGCTTTCCGATGGACCCGAAGGATCGTGCCGCCCGCAGGGCCCGGCTACGCGCGCGTGCCGTGACGACGACCGTCGTCGCGACCGTCGTCGCCGCCCCGGTCCTCGCCCTGTGGGCCGCCTACCGGGGCGGCCCGGCCGGCGACGGCGTCGACGGCGGCGCCGCCAGCGCGAGCGAGGCGCACGGCCCCGGCGCACTCGACGGGGAGGCCGCGGGCAGCGGCTACGAGAACGCCGGCAACGCCAGCCCCAGGTCCGGCGGCCACTTCGGCGAGCGGCAGGGCCAGGACGTTCTCGTCGAGGTCGTCAGCGTCGGCGCGCGCGGGGCGGGCGCCGGACAGCTGGAGGTGGCGGCCGACAGCAGCGGCGACACCACCCTCGTCACGCTCAGGGCGACGGGGCGGGCGCCGGTGCGGTGGTCGGCGAGCACCGGGGCGCACTGGCTCTATCTGAGCCGGTCGGCGGGAACGCTCGCGCCCGGCGAGTCGTTGACGATCAAGGTGTACGTCGATCAGCTGCGCGAGCCGTCCGGGTACTGGAGCGCGCGCGTGGCGGTCTCACCGGTCGGCGCCGTGGTCACCATCGAGGGCTACGGCACCGCCCCCGGCCCCTCCGAGCCGGGACACGGCCCCGGACCCGGCCCCCATCCCGGCGATCCGACCGACCCCGGGACGCCGAGCGATCCGCCGCCCTCGTCGTCCGGGCCGGATCCGACGCCGACGAGCCCGGCTCCGTCCGATCCCACCCCCGGTGACCCCACGCCCAGCGATCCGCCGTCCAGCGATCCGCCGCCCTCGTCGCCCGAACCGTCGCCGTCCGGGCCGTCGGACCCGGTGAGCTCGACGCCGCCGCCCAGTGGGAGCGGGGAGCCGAGCCCGTCGGGGTCCTAGGCCGTGGTGGGCCTGCCGCTGCGGGCCCGCCTATCCGACGGGATCCGCCGGATGCGGTGCCAGCAACGGGAGCTGCGAGGCCAGTCGCTCCTCGCACAGCTCGACCAGGCGGTCGTAGCCCGCCTTGCCCATCAGTTCCGTCAGCTCCGCCCGGTAGGACACATAGACCGGGTCGCCCGCGCCGTGCGCCGAGGTCGCCGACGTGCACCACCAGTGCAGGTCATGGCCGCCCGGACCCCAGCCGCGGCGGTCGTACTCGCCGATCGACACCTGGAGCACACGGGTGTCGTCGGGCCGGTCGATCCAGTCGTAGGTCCGTCGCACCGGCAGCTGCCAGCAGACGTCCGGCTTGGTCTCCAGCGGCTCGCGGCCCTCCTTCAGGGCCAGGATGTGCAGCGAGCAGCCCGCGCCGCCCGCGAAACCGGGGCGGTTCTGGAAGATGCACGAGCCCTGGAAGGGACGGGTCTGGCGGTCGCCGTCCTCGTCCTCCGAGATCCAGCCGTGCTCCGTGCCCTCGTCGTGGTGCTGCCAGATCTCCGGCGTGAGTCTCGCCACATGCTCGGCGACCCGCTTCTCGTCGTCCTCGTCCGAGAAGTGCGCCCCCAGCGTGCAGCAGCCGTCGTCCGCCCGGCCTGCCTGAATGCCCTGGCAGCCGCTGCCGAAGATGCAGTTCCAACGGGAGGTCAGCCATGTCAGATCACAGCGGAAGATCTGCTCGTCGTCCGCCGGATCAGGGAACTCCACCCATGCGCGCGCGAAGTCGAGGCCCTTCTCGTCCGGCTCCTGGGAGCCCGTCTTGGACTTCTTCGACTTCATGGCTGCCTTCGTCTGCGAAGAACCCTTGCCGGGTTTGGCCGACTTGTCGTCCTTCGCCTTTTTCGTCTTTGGCACGGGTCCAGAGTACGGCGTCCGTACCTGCGACTTCGAGGACGGAGGATCGCCCAGGTGGCAGTAGCGTTCCGTACATGAGACTCGGTGTCCTCGACGTGGGATCTAACACGGTGCATCTGCTGGTGGTGGATGCACACCCTGGCGCGCGGCCGTTGCCCGCACACTCGCACAAGGCCGAACTGCGGCTGGCGCAACTCCTCGACGACAGCGGGGCCATCGGTCCCCACGGTGTCGACCGGCTGATCGGCGTCGTGCACGAGGCGCTGCAGGCCGCCGAGGACAAGGGTGTCGAGGAAGTCCTGCCGTTCGCGACGTCCGCGGTGCGGGAGGCGACCAACGCCGATGACGTTCTCGCCCGCGTGAAGGCCGAGACCGGGGTCGAGCTGCAGGTTCTCACCGGTGCGGAAGAGGCTCGGCTGACCTTTCTCGCGGCTCGGCGGTGGTTCGGGTGGTCGGCCGGGAAGCTGCTGGTGCTCGACATCGGGGGCGGGTCCCTGGAGATCGCGTACGGCATCGACGAGGAGCCGGACGCGGCGGCGTCGCTGCCGCTGGGGGCGGGGCGGCTGACCGCGGGGTGGCTGCCGGGGGATCCGCCGGAGGCGGAGGACATACGGGCGCTGCGGCGGCATGTGCGGGCCCAGATCGCACGTACGGTGGGCGAATTCAGCCGCTTCGGTGCGCCCGAACATGTGGTCGCCACGTCCAAGACGTTCAAGCAGCTGGCCCGGATCGCCGGTGCGGCGCGCTCGGCGGAGGGGCTGTACACACAGCGAGAGCTGAAGCGGGAGTCGCTGGAGGCGTGGGTGCCGCGGCTGGCCGGGATGACGGTGGAGCAGCGGGCGGAGCTGCCGGGGGTCTCCGAGGGGCGTGCGGGACAGTTGCTGGCGGGGGCGCTGGTGGCCGAGGGGGCGATGGACCTGTTCGGAGTGGAGACGCTGGAGGTTTGTCCTTGGGCGCTGCGGGAGGGTGTGATCTTGCGGAAGTTGGATCAGCTGGCTGTGGGGTGACGGGTGCCTCCGGCGGTTGGGCTGTCGATGCCTGCGGCGGCCCGCTTCGGTGAGTGGGGGTTCGCCTGGTGCCTGCGGTGTGGGGGTGGGTCGGGGCCGTGCCGGGGGGTGTCCGTCCTCGGTCGGGCGGTTGCCGTGGCTCAGAAGGGTGCCCTGCGTTGACGCCCGCCGCTGCGGGCGGACACCCCCGGCACGGCCCCTTGCCGCCGTACGCGGGTGCGGGCCTGAGTGCGTGAAGCCCGCCACACTGCTCGCCCCCTTCCGCTCGGCATACGCCCAGTTCGTACGTGTGGCCGGTTGTGGTGGCTGCCGGGCGGTGTGTGGTCATCGGTTCCACGGGGTTCCATGGCGCCCCGTACGCTGTCCCTCGTGGCAGAACCAGTGGTGCGCATCCCGGATGCGAAGGTCGCTCTGTCGACGGCCTCCGTCTATCCGGAGTCGACGGCGACGGCCTTCGAGATCGCCGCGCGCCTCGGGTACGACGGTGTCGAGGTCATGGTGTGGACCGACCCGGTCAGCCAGGACATGGAGGCGCTGCGCAGGCTCAGCGACTATCACCGGATCCCGATCCTCGCCATCCACGCCCCCTGTCTGCTGATCACACAGCGTGTGTGGTCCACCGATCCATGGACCAAGCTGCAGCGCGCCCAGGCCGCCGCCGAGAAGCTCGGGGCCTCCACGGTCGTGGTGCACCCGCCGTTCCGCTGGCAGCGCCAGTACGCCCGGGACTTCGTCGCCGGTATCTGGCGGATGGCCAACGAGACGGATGTGCGGTTCGCCGTCGAGAACATGTACCCCTGGCGCTACCGCGACCGCGAGATGCTCGCCTACGCCCCCGACTGGGACGTGACGAAGGACGACTACCGGCATTTCACGATCGATCTCAGCCATACGTCGACCGCGCGGACGGATGCGGTCCAGATGATCGATCGGATGGGGGACCGGCTCGGGCATGTTCACCTCGCGGACGGGCGGGGGTCTGCGAAGGACGAGCACCTCGTCCCCGGGCGCGGCACGCAGCCCTGCGCCGAGGTGCTGGAGCGGCTCGCGCTGACCGGCTTCGACGGTCATGTCGTCATCGAGGTCAACACCCGCCGCGCGATGTCCGGCGCCGAACGCGAGGCCGACCTCGCCGAGGCCCTCGCCTTCACGCGGCTGCATCTGGCCTCGGCGGTGAAGGTGCCCCGACGGTGAGCGGCACCACCTCCGGCGGCATGAGCTCCCGACGCCGCGGCCGGCCCCCTCGTACCGAATCCGCCGACACCCGCGACCGCATCCTGAACGCGGCCCGTGAGGAGTTCTCCGAGCGGGGATACGAGAAGACGTCCGTGCGCGGCATCGCCAAGTCGGCCGGCGTGGACTCCGCCCTCGTGCACCACTACTTCGGCACCAAGGAGCAGGTCTTCGAGGCGGCGGTGGAGGTCGCCTTCGCGCCCGCCCTGAAGGTGCGGGACGTGGTGCTGGAAGGGCCCGTCGAGGATGTCGGCGAGCGTATGACCCGCCTCATCTTCGGGCTCTGGGAGAACCCGGTGTCCCGCAAGCCGCTGCTCGCCATCGTCCGGTCCGCGGTCAACAACGAGGCCGCCGCCTCGGTCTTCCGCCGGCTGGTCTCCGCACAGCTGCTGCGGCGCATCGCCGGCGAGATCGACGCCCCGGACGCGGAACTGCGCGCCGAGCTCGCGGCCTCGCAGCTGGTGGGCATCGCGATGCTGCGGTACGTCATCAAGATCGAGCCGGTCGCCTCGGCGGACGTGGAGCAGATCATCGCGCGCGTGGCACCCGTGGTGCAGGGGCATCTGACCGGGCGGGACCCTTCCGGCAGCTGATGTGCGAGACGTTCGTCCCGGATTGCGGACACCTCGTCCCGCTCTCTGGATGACCGGCGTACGCTCGTTAGCAGTCAGAAGTCTCTGATCGCAGTCCCTGCAGTCCCTGAAGGAGCGAGCGACGATGCCCGAGCTGAGGTCCCGCACAGTCACCCACGGCCGCAACATGGCGGGCGCCCGCGCCCTTATGCGCGCCTCCGGTGTACCCGGTGCGGACATCGGCCGGAAGCCGATCATCGCGGTGGCGAACTCCTTCACCGAGTTCGTGCCCGGCCACACCCACCTCCAGCCCGTCGGCCGGATCGTCAGCGAGGCGATCCGGGAGGCCGGCGGCATCCCGCGCGAGTTCAACACCATCGCCGTCGACGACGGCATCGCGATGGGCCACGGCGGCATGCTGTACTCCCTGCCGTCCCGGGATCTCATCGCGGACAGTGTGGAGTACATGGTCGAGGCCCACTGCGCCGACGCCCTGATCTGCATCTCCAACTGCGACAAGATCACCCCGGGGATGCTGAACGCCGCCCTGCGGCTCAACATCCCCACCGTCTTCGTCTCCGGCGGCCCCATGGAGTCCGGCCGCGCCACGCTGGTGGACGGCACGGTCCGCACGCTCGACCTGGTCGACGCGATCTCCGACGCCGTGAACGACAAGATCTCGGACGAGGACATCCTCCGTATCGAGGAGAACGCCTGTCCGACCTGCGGTTCGTGTTCCGGCATGTTCACCGCCAACTCGATGAACTGCCTGACCGAGGCCATCGGCCTCTCCCTGCCCGGCAACGGCTCCGTCCTCGCCACGCACACGGCTCGCAAGGCCCTGTACGAGAACGCGGCCCGCACGGTCATGGACATCACCCGCCGCTACTACGAGCAGGACGACGAGACGGTCCTCCCGCGCAACGTCGCCACCTTCGCGGCCTTCGAGAACGCCATGGCCCTCGACATCGCGATGGGCGGCTCGACCAACACGATCCTGCACCTGCTGGCCGCCGCCCAGGAGGCAGGCGTCCCGTTCGGTCTGGAGCAGATCAACGAGGTCAGCCGCAGGGTTCCGTGCCTGGCGAAGGTCGCGCCCAACGTCGCCAAGGACCGCACGTACTACATGGAGGACGTGCACCGCGCCGGCGGCATCCCCGCGCTGCTGGGCGAGCTGCACCGCGGCGGCCTGCTCAACGAGGACGTGCACGCCGTCCACAGCCCGTCCCTGTCGGACTGGCTGAAGATCTGGGACGTGCGCGGCGGCTCGCCCTCGCCGGAGGCCGTCGAGATGTGGCACGCCGCTCCCGGATGCGTCCGGTCGGCGGAGGCCTTCTCGCAGTCCGAGCGCTGGGAGGCGCTCGACGAGGACGCCGAGGGCGGCTGCATCCGCAGCGTCGAGCACGCGTACTCCAAGGACGGCGGTCTGGCGGTCCTCAAGGGCAACCTCGCCGTCGACGGATGTGTCGTGAAGACGGCGGGTGTCGACGAGTCCATCTGGACCTTCGAGGGTCCTGCGGTCGTCTGCGAGTCGCAGGAGGAGGCCGTCGAGAAGATCCTCAACAAGCAGGTGACGGACGGCGATGTCGTCGTCATCCGCTACGAGGGTCCGAAGGGCGGCCCGGGCATGCAGGAGATGCTCTACCCGACGTCCTTCCTCAAGGGCCGCGGCCTCGGCAAGACCTGTGCCCTGATCACCGACGGCCGCTTCTCCGGCGGCACCTCGGGTCTGTCCATCGGCCACGCCTCCCCGGAGGCCGCGTCCGGCGGCACGATCGCGCTCGTCGAGGACGGCGACCGTATCCGCATCGACATCCCGAACCGCTCGATCGAGCTCCTGGTCGACGACGCCGAGCTGGCCCGCCGCGAGCAGGCGCTGGACGGGGCGTACGCCCCCCGCAACCGCGAGCGCAAGGTGTCGGCCGCCCTGCGCGCCTACGCGGCGATGGCGACCAGCGCGGACAAGGGCGCGGTGCGCGACGTGAGCAAGCTGGGCTGAGGCTTCACAGCACGGGGCCGCCTCCTGCCGATGCGGGGGCGGCCCCGTCGTGTGTACGGCGTCACCAGGCGGCGGGATCCCGGCCGTCGACGGCGAAGACGGTGCCGTCGGGCGCGCTCGCGTAGACGCGGCCGTCGACGAGCACGGGTTCCGGCAGGTCGGGCGTCAGCCTGTCGGGGTTCACGCCGAGCCGGACCGGGGTCTCGCCCAGGAGCCGGCCGCTGCGGGCGTCCACGGCCAGGAGCCGGCCGTCGGGGGCGCTGAGATACACATACCGGCCGTCGGTGACCGGCGACGACGTACGGAGCACGGACGTCGGCAGGCTCCACAGCTGCTTGCGCGCCGCCATGTCGACGGCGACCAGCGAGCCGCCGTCGCCCACGAGATACACGACGTTCCCGCGCACGGTGCCGTGCGCCTGGCTGACCGGCAGGGGCAACGGCACGCGCTGCGATGTCCGGTCGGCGGGGGAGTAGCGGATCACGGCCCTGGTGTCGCTGTAGATCCCGTCCACGGCGACGAGGAACGCCGACCCGTCCGATGTGCCGACGAGCTCCAGCGTCCCCTTCAGCCGTGCGTCCCAGCGCACGTCACCCGTGGCCGGGTCCAGCGCCGTGACCCGGGTGCTCGACCCGTCTTCGGACGTCCGCGTCGCGTAGGCCAGCGGATCTCCGGCGAAGGAGACGAAGTACGGCTCCGTGTGCCCCGGCACCGTGCGGCTCCACTTCGTGTCGCCGGAAGCGCCGTCCACACCGGTGACCGTGCCGTCGGCGCCGGTGAGCAGCAGCATGCCGCCGACGGCCGAGGACGTGGCGGCAGCCGGCATGTCCCGCTGCCAACGCGCCTTGCCCGTCGCGGGGTCGAGCGCCTCCAGCCGGCTTCCGGGCTCCGCCCACGGGTGCACGAGGCCGCCCGCCATGAACGGTGGTCCGCTCACATGCGACGCATCGACGGGGTGCCGCCACAGCAGCCTCCCGTCCAGCGGGTCCAGCGCGTAGACGAGCCCGCTCTGCGCGCACAGCACCTTCCCCGCCCCGTACGAACACTGGGGCGCGCCCTTCTTGGGCGCCGGCGCCACCGCCCACCCGCCGAAAGCGGCCGACGCGGTCCGCGGGTTCTCCTGCCGCGGCGCCGGATCCCCACCGCCGAAAAGCCGCACCGAGGCCAGCGCGACCAGGGTGGCGACTCCGACGGCCGCGGCCGCGATGAGCAGCGGTCTGCGCCTCCTGGACGGCCGTTCGGGCTCCTCGTCCTTTCCGTCCCCCTCGTCGGCACCTGGCTCCGATTCCGGCTCGGGCTGCTTCCCACCGGCCCGCTGCGCCGGGATGAACGCCTGTGTGTCGTACGACGCCGCCACCGATCGCAGTTCCCGCATCAACTCATCGGGCGTGGGCCGGTCCTCGGGCTCCTTGGCGAGACACCGCACCACGAGCGGGGCGAGATTGGCCGGCAGGCCGGTCAGGTCCGGCTCGTCATGGACGACCTGGTAGGCGACGACGTACGGACTGTCCGAGTCGAACGGCCCCCGTCCCGTGGCCGCATGCACCAACACCGACCCGAGCGCGAAGATGTCGGCGGCCGGCCCGACCTCGCGCGGGCGCCGGAACTGCTCCGGTGCCATGAACGGCGGCGTACCGATCAACTTCCCCGTCTCGGTCCGCAGTTCACTGTCCTTTGGCCGAGATATACCGAAGTCGATGACCTTCGGGCCGTCCTCGGCGAGCAGCACGTTGCTCGGCTTCAGATCCCGGTGCACGACGCCGACCCGGTGTATGTCGCGCAGCGCCTCGGCCAGCCCGGCCATCAGCCGGCGGAGCTGCGCCGGGTCCATCGGGCCGTTCCGCTTCACCTGGTCGGAGAGGGTCGGGCCGGGTATGAACAGCGTGGCCATCCAGGGCCGTTCGGCCTCCGGATCGGCGTCCACGACGGGCGCGGTGAAGGCCCCGCTGACCTTGCGCGCCGCACCCACCTCCTGCCGGAACCGCCCTCTGAACTCGGGATCCCTGGCGAACTCGGCATGCACGACCTTCACCGCGAGCTGCATGCCCGAGGTGCTGCGGGCCAGATGGACGACGCCCATGCCGCCGGAGCCCAGACGTGACTCCAGGCGGTAGTGACCGGCGTACTCGGGAAGTTCCGCTTCCGCGCCCGCTCCGGCGTTCTGCTGTGGCGCCATGGGAACACCCCCGTGCTGTTCGTCCGCGCGCGCGACGCACGGAGCCTAGTCGATGACTCGTACGAGACAGAGGCGGCTTGCTAGCCTCCGTGTTCCCAACGCGCACATGTGTGCGTGGCGTGATTTAGGGGAATCAACGGGACCCCATGGCAGTCATGGGGATCAACGGGGGAGGTTCGATCATGTCCGCTGACCGAGTTGAAGAGGTCGAGAGAGCCGACGAGGGTGGGGGCGTGGAGGCGGAGGCCGTCACGACCATGGCGGCTACGGCCACGGCGGTGCGCTACTACCAGGTCGCGCCGGGCGTCCGCCTGAACGTCCGCAGGGGCCCCGGCACCCAGTACTCCGTCGTCCGCATCCTGCCCGAGGGCGCCAGGGTGCCGATCTTCTGCCAGACGCCGGGCACGAACGTGAGCGGTCCCTACGGCACGTCCAACATCTGGGACAACATCGACGACGGCGAGTTCGTCGCGGACGCCTATGTGAACACGGGCAGCGACGGCTACGTCCGTCCGCGTTGCTCCTGACCCCTGACCGTCCGGTTCTCCGGAACCCATAGGGAGCCCGCGGCCACGCCGGAGCCATAATCGACGAGTGAGCGAGAAGAACGGCACCCCGGCCACCCCCGCGGGCTCCACGGGCCCCCGCCCCGAGCCCCTTCGTTTCTTCGGCACGACCTGGGTCGACCACGACCACGGCTACACCGCCCGCCGCATCGCCGTATCCGCCGGGTCCCTCGCCACCGCGGCCATCTCCTGCCTGGTCCTGCGCTTCGCCTACGAGGGCATCCAGATCGCCGCCATCGGCAGCTTCGTCACCATCCTGGTCGTCGTGATGTTCGCCGTGTGCAGCGCGCTGGCTTTCCGCCACACCTGGGAGGGCTTCAGCAAACGCCCCGACGTCCACCACCAGGCCTCCCTCCGCGGCCTGCTGACCATCGGCTTCGTCGGCTCCCTCCTCGCCTACTTCTTCCGCTCCCTCTTCGAGGCCCCCGGCGAAAAGCTCCACCGCGAGGAATACGACCAGGCCCGCAAACAACACGAGTCCCGCACAACTCGTCGCACGGGCAACCCTTCGAAGAAGCGACGTCGCACGTAACCGGTCGCCCCCCCCGCGTCGGCCCTGAAGGGGCCTCGTCCTCAAACGCCGGACGGGCTGGATGATGCGGGTCCCCACTGGGCCGGCAGTCGCGTACGGCGGGAAGGGGCCGTGCCGGGGGGTGTCCGCCCGCAGCGGCGGGCGTCAACGAAGAGCACCTCTCTGCCCGACGGCAACCGCCCGACCGAGGACGAACACCCCCCGGCACGGCCCCGACCCACCCACCACACCGCAGGCGCTACACAAGCCCCCGGCCAGGGAGGGCACCGGCCGACAACCCCTAGCCAAAACTCGGTGCACACCCCACCGGCCAAGGCCACCATGTCCGTATGACCGCCCCTTCCCACTCCGACCGCGCGCGCTCCTTCAACGCCGCCGCAGCCCAGTACGCCGCGAACCGCCCCTCCTACCCGCCCGCCCTCTTCGACGCGATCGAGGAACTCGCCGGCCGCCCCCTCACCGGCGCCCGCGTCATCGACGTCGGCGCGGGCACGGGCATAGCCACCGGCCAGCTCCACGGACGCGGCGCCGACGTACTCGCCGTGGAACCCGGCGAGGGCATGGCGGCACAGTTCCGCACCGCCCACCCCGACCTACCGATCGTCCGCGGCAACGGCGACACCCTCCCCCTGACCACCGCCTCCGCCGACTTCATCACCTACGCCCAGGCGTGGCACTGGACCGACCCCGCCCACTCCGTGCCGGAGGCCCTCCGCGTGCTGCGTCCCGGCGGTGCGCTGGCCCTGTGGTGGAACACCACCCCGCTCGACATCCCGTGGCACGTCGCGCAGGCGGACCGAATCGACCGCCGCTTCGGCGCCCACCCCGCCGTCGAACAGAACGGCAGCGGCGCCCAAGCCGCCCTCAGCGACCCCACCGGCACCCTCGACTTCACCCGCCGCAAGGTCCGCTGGAGCCGCCGCGTCCCGGTCGACACGCACCTGGCCAACATCGGCAGCCACTCGATCTTCCTGGTCCACGGCACGGAGGCGAGCACCGCCTTCCTCACCGAGGAGAAGCAGCACCTCCTCGACGCCTTCCCGGACGGAATCATCGAAGAGACCTACGACGTGGACCTCCTTGTAGCCGTAACCCCAGCCCAAGCGGCCACCCCCTCCTGACCCCCACTCCGCCCGACCTCGATCACAAACAGCCGCCCGCCCTCGCCCCCCCCCGCCGACGAGGGCGGGCGAGTCATGTCCCCAGGCACGAACCCCGCCCGCGCTCCCTGCCCGCGACCCTCACCGCACGCCCCAGCGCAGCCCCGCCCACCACCCCACCTCGACGGTTGACGGCATAGCCCCGTCGGAGGATTATTCATCGCATGATGAATTACTCGACCGCCCGCTCCGAACCTCCCGACACTCCCGCCGCCCGAATCCCCGCCGTCCGAGCCGAGGCCCTGAACGTCGTACGCGGCCCCCGCCAGGTACTCCGCGACCTCGACTTCACCGTCCCACGTGGCCAGATCACCGGGCTGCTCGGCCCGTCCGGCTGCGGCAAGACGACTCTCATGCGGTCGATCGTCGGCACCCAGGCCAAGGTCACCGGCACCCTCGACGTCCTCGGTCGCCCCGCCGGCCACCCCACCCTGCGCACCCGCATCGGCTACGTCACCCAAGCCCCCTCCGTCTACGACGACCTGACCATTCGCCAGAACCTCGCCTACTTCGCCGCGATCCTCGACCCGGGCCACACGGCCGCCGACCGCCGCCAGGAGAACGTCACCCGCGCCATCGCCGACGTGGACCTCACCAGCCACGCCGACTCCCTGGCCGGCAATCTCTCCGGCGGCCAGCGCAGCCGCGTCTCCCTGGCCGTCGCACTCCTCGGCACCCCCGAACTCCTGGTCCTGGACGAGCCGACCGTCGGCCTCGACCCGGTCCTGCGCCGCGACCTCTGGACCCTCTTCCACGACATCGCCGCCTCCCGCGGCGCCACCCTCCTCATCTCCTCCCACGTCATGGACGAGGCCGAGCGCTGCCACCGCCTCCTCCTGATGCGCGAGGGCCAGATCCTCGCCGACGACAGCCCGGACGCCCTGCGCACCCGCACCAACTCCGAGACGGTCGAGGCGGCCTTCCTGCACCTGGTCGACGAGGCGGTCGCCGCCTCCCGCGCGAAGGAGACCACACGATGACCACGACAAGCCCGACCACCACCCTCCGGCCCGCCCCGACCGGCCCCCTGAACCTCGCCCGCACCACCGCCACCGCCGCCCGGGTTCTGCGACAGCTGTTCCACGACCCGCGCACCATCGCGCTGATGCTGCTCGTCCCCTGCGTGATGCTGTTCCTGCTGCGCTATGTCTTCGACGGCAGCCCGCGCACCTTCGACAACATCGGCGCCTCCCTCCTCGGGATCTTCCCGCTGATCACGATGTTCCTGGTCACCTCCATCGCCACCCTGCGCGAACGCACCTCGGGCACCCTCGAACGCCTCCTCGCCATGCCCCTGGGCAAGGGCGACCTGATCGCCGGCTACGCCCTCGCCTTCGGCGCCCTCGCGATCGTCCAGTCAGCCCTGGCGACAGGACTGGCCCTCTGGTTCCTCGGCCTGGACGTCACCGGCAGCCCCTGGCTGCTTCTGCTCGTGGCCCTGCTCGACGCGCTGCTCGGCACCGCACTCGGTCTCTTCGTCTCGGCCTTCGCGGCCTCCGAATTCCAGGCCGTCCAGTTCATGCCGGCCGTGATCTTCCCCCAGCTCCTCCTCTGCGGCCTCTTCACCGCCCGCGACAACATGCACCCCGCCCTCGAGGCCATCTCCAACGTCCTCCCCATGTCCTATGCGGTCGACGGCATGAACGAGGTCCTCAAGCACACCGACATGACCGCCAACTTCGTCCGCGACGCCCTGATCGTGGCGGGCTGCGCCCTGCTGGTCCTGGGTCTGGGCGCGGCGACCCTGCGACGCAGGACGACATGACCGCCGCGGGGTCCGCGCCCGGCGCCCCACTCGTCCGCCCACCGGACACGCCGCCTCGAAAGGAGACCCCGGTGGGAGGATGAATCCGGAAGACGCAACCCCCGGAGGGCACCCCAGCCATGACTCAGAAAGTCGCAGTCCTCGGCACCGGCAAGATCGGCGAAGCCCTGCTCAGCGGAATGATCCGCGGCGGCTGGGTCCCGGCCGACCTCCTGGTGACGGCCCGCCGCGCTGAACGAGCCGAAGAACTCCGCTCCCGCTACGGAGTCACCCCGGTCACCAACGCGGAAGCCGCCAAGACGGCCGACACCCTGATCCTCACGGTCAAGCCGCAGGACATGGGCACCCTCCTCGACGAGCTCGCCCCGCACATCCCCACCGACCGCCTGGTCATCAGCGGAGCCGCGGGCATCCCCACCTCCTTCTTCGAGGAGCGCCTCACCGCCGGCACCCCGGTCGTCCGCGTCATGACGAACACCCCCGCCCTCGTCGACGAGGCGATGTCCGTCATCTCCGCCGGCAGCCACGCCAGCGAAGCCGACCTCGCCCATGCGGAGGAGATCTTCGGCGCCGTGGGCAAGACGCTCCGCGTCCCCGAGTCCCAGCAGGACGCCTGCACCGCCCTCTCCGGCTCCGGCCCGGCGTACTTCTTCTACCTGGTCGAAGCCATGACCGACGCCGGCATCCTCCTCGGACTGCCCCGCGACAAGGCGCACGACCTGATCGTCCAGTCCGCGATCGGCGCCGCGACGATGCTCCGCGACAGCGGGGAACACCCCGTCAAGCTCCGCGAGAACGTGACGTCCCCCGCCGGCACCACCATCAACGCCATCCGCGAACTCGAGAACCACGGCGTCCGAGCCGCCCTCATCGCCGCCCTCGAAGCCGCCCGCGACCGCAGCCGCGAGCTGGCCTCCGGCACCAAGTGACGCCCGGCCGCCCCCTGCCCAGGGGGCGGCCCAGCCCACCCCTACGCAGTCACCCCGATATCAGCGGTCGCCGGCGCACTCGCTGCCGCCGGCAGCAGTCCGATCGCCCGATACGCGGCATCGACGGTCGGCCGAGCCATCGCCCGAGCCCGCTCCGCACCATCCCGCAGCACCCCCTCCACATAGCCAGGATCCGCGCACAGCTCCCTGTGCCTCTCCTGCACGGGCCTGAGGACCTCGACCACGGCCTCCGCAGTGGCTGACTTCAAAGCGCCGTACGACTCATATACACCGCTCAGCTCCGATGGGTTCCCACCCGTACAGGCAGCCAGGATCTCCAGCAGATTCGCCACCCCCGGCTGCGCGGCCCGGTCGTACACGACCTCCCGGCCGCTGTCGGTCACGGCCCGCATGACCTTCTTCCGCACCACGTCCGGCTCGTCGAGCAGATAGACGATCCCCGGCCCGGAGTCATCGCTCTTGCCCATCTTCGAAGCCGGGTCCTGGAGATTCATGACGCGAGCCGCGACCTGCGGAGGAGTGGCCCGAGGCACCACGAACGTATGCCCGTACCGCTGGTTGAACCGCACCGCGAGATCCCGAGCGAGCTCCACATGCTGCGTCTGATCGTCCCCGACCGGCACCTGGTCGGTCCCGTACGCCAGGATGTCCGCCGCCATCAGCACGGGATACGTCAGCAGCGACAGCCGCACACTCCCACCACGCCCCCGCTCCCGCGCGGCCTTCTCCTTGTACTGGATCATCCGCCGCATCTCGCCGTCGGTGGCCACGCACTCCAGCACGTACGACAGCCGCGCGTGCTCGTCCACATGACTCTGTACGAAGACGGTGCACAGCTCCGGATCCAGCCCTGACGCCAGCAACAACGTCGCCGCCTGCCGACTCAGCCTGCGCACCCGCGCCGGATCGTGGTCCACGGTCAGCGCATGCAGATCGACGATGCAGAACAGCGCGTCGGCCTGGTGCTGGTCCACGGCAGCCCACCGCCGCATGGCCCCCAGGTAGTTCCCCAGCGTCAGATGCCCGGTCGGCTTGACCCCGCTGAAGACTCGCGTCATCTCTACTCCACCTCCTGGTCGAGGCCGCCGTCCCCGGCCGGCCGACCCTCAGGAGCTCTGGAGGGAGAAACGAGAACGGCCGCCGAGGCGGCGGCCGTTGAGTGCATACGTGACTACGGCCGCCTTCAGGCGGCCCACCACAGTTGGGTGCACGTACGCGTTGTCATGAGTCCCAGCCTACGCCCGTGGGGTGCCACTCGGAGTGAAGTTGACACGCCCCATCGGAGTGAAGTTGACACGCCCCATCCCGCTACGTAGTGTTCTCCGAGTTGTCCGACGTGAGCGCCGACTCCGGTCGGTCCCCGGACAACCACTCCGCAAGTACCAACCACTATTCGACGACAGTCGATCTGTCTGCCGTCGTCTCATTGGCATGTGTAATTGCGGAATGAGGAAACCGCGTTCGAGAGAACGCAGCCCCCGATTAGCTCGGGAGCGAGGAATCCGCTAAAGTCTCACTCGTCGGAACGGCCCAACGGCCGGGAGGACAAGCCCCGCTGACTGGGGGTCAGGCCCGAAAGGATCTGATAAAGTCGGAACCGCCGGAAAGGGAAA
>NZ_JBHTRZ010000018.1:0-20465 GCF_042795335.1 Streptomyces sp. NPDC056479
GGCGGTTGCCGTCGGGCAGAGAGGTGCTCTTCGTTGACGCCCGCCGCTGCGGGCGGACACCCCCCGGCACGGCCCCTTGCCGCCGTACGCGACTGCCGGCCCGGTGGGGGCGACTCCGGCGGAGTCCCTTGCCGCCGTGCGCGACCGCGGGTGCGTTCGGGGCCCGGTCCGGCATGGCCCCTTGCCGCCGTACGCGACTGCCGGCCCGGTGGGGGCGACTCCGGCGGAGTCCCTTGCCGCCGTGCGCGAGCGCGGGTGCGTTCGGGGCCCGGTCCGGCATGGCCCCTTGCCGTCGTGTACGGGTGCGTTCGGGTCCCACCCTGGCGGAGTCCCTTGCCGCCGTGCGCGAGCGCGGGTGCGTTGGGGCCCGGTCCGGCAGAGGGCCTTGCGCCGTACGCGGCTTGCGGTGCGTGGGGTCAGGCGTCCGTTACCTCGGTTGACGGGGGCTCGTTGCTGCCTGGTCTGGTGCGGACCTCGTCCGTGCACTCGTAGCGGCGTGGGGGGTCCTGGGTGGGGCCGCCCAGGATCACCGAGCCGTCGCCCTCTGCGGCCGATGAGTCCGAGAAGGTGCAGACGATCTGGGCCAGGGCGTAGGACGTGAGGTTGTTGGGCGGGGTGCTCAGGCGGAGGGTCTCTTCCGGGTCGTCGCGGCGTGGGCCCGTCACGCCCATCGCGCCTCTGACGTCCGTGGTGTAGCCCGCCTCCTTCTCGGTGGCGGACGGTGTCGCCTCGAGTTGGTCGAGCAGGCCCTGGGCCACCAGGACGCGTCGGGCCGAGTCCGCCGTGCCGTCCGGTACGCGTACGGTGCGGTCCACGGCGACCAGTTGTGAGCCGCACAGCAGGAAGACCTGCACGGGTAGACCTCGCGCGGCCTGCGTCGAGATGTCCGGTTCGGAGAGGGAGCAGCGCACGCGGGAGGGGGCCGGGCCGAAGTCGGTGGGGACCTCGGTGGGGCGTATGCCGCAGCCGGAGAGCACGGCGGCCGAGAGGGCGGAGAGGGCCAGGAGACGGTGGCCGAGCTTGTACATCAGGCGTCTCCCCTCTTCTCGTCGTCGGCGTTCTTGCCGTTCTGCTGTTCCGGTTCCGAGGTGTCCCTGGGCAGGGTCAGGGTGAAGACCGCGCCGCCCTCGGGGGAGTTGGCGGCGGTGATCTCGCCGCCGTGGATGTGGGCGTTCTCCAGGGCGATGGACAGGCCCAGGCCGCTGCCCTCGGAGCGGGGGCGGGAGGCGCTGGCCTTGTAGAAGCGGTCGAAGACGTGGGGGAGTACGTCCTCGGGGATGCCGGGGCCGTGGTCCCGGACCTCGATGACGACCGAGTCGGGCGTGTAGCCGACCGAGACCCGGACCGGGGAGCCGCCGTGCTTGAGGGCGTTGCCGATCAGGTTGGCCAGGATGACGTCGAGGCGGCGGGGGTCGAGGCGGGTCATGATGCCGCGCTCGGCGTCCAGGTCGACCGCGTCCAGCCAGGCCCGGGCGTCGATGCAGGCGGTGATCTGGTCGGCGAGGTCGACGGCGTCGAGGACGAGGCGGGCCGTGCCCGCGTCGAAGCGGGTGACCTCCATCAGGTTCTCGACCAGGTCGTTCAGCCGGCGGGTCTCGCTGACCACGAGGCGTACGGCGGGCTCGATCATGGGGTCCATCGAGCCGGACTCGGCCTCCAGCTCCTCCTCGAGGACCTCGGTGACGGCGGTGATCGCGGTGAGCGGGGTGCGCAGTTCGTGGGACATGTCGGCCACGAAGCGGCGGGACGCCTCGTCGCGCGCGGCCATGTCGTCGACCCGCTTCTCCAGCGCCGCGGCGGCGTTGTTGAACGTCCGGGACAGATCGGCCAGTTCGTCCGTGCCGGAGACGCGCAGACGGGTGTCCAGCTTGCCCTCGCCGAGGCGGCGGGCGGCGACGCCGAGGCGCTGCACCGGCTTCAGTACGGTCGTGGCGGCGGCCTGCGCGAGCAGTGCGGAGCCGATCAGGGCGAGGCCGGTGGCGATGCCGAGCGACCAGGCGAGGGAGTTGAGGTCCTTGGCCTCCTGCTCCAGGGACTTGAGCATGTAGCCGGTCGGACCGCCGCCGTTGACCTTCGTGCCGGCGATCAGATACGGGGTGTCGTCCTCGACCATCCGCTGCCAGTACAGGTGGTACTCGGCCTTGTTGGAGGAGTTGACCTGCTGCTTCTCGTTCACCGCCGTGCGCAGGGACTTCGGTACGTCCGTGAGGGTGAAGCCGTCCAGGCCGCCGGAGCTGCCGTAGGCGGGCTTGCCCTCGGCGTCCTGGGCGACGAGGAGCACGCTGAAGCGCTGGCTGCTGTTGGCCATCTGGCCGGCGGTGTGCTGGAGTTCGTCCTGCGTGGGGTCCTCGGGCAGCAGGCCGGCGCGGTTCTGCATCTCCTGCTCGAAGTCGCGCAGCACCGCGTCCTGGGTGCGGGTCAGAACCGCCTCGCGGTTGAGCCAGTAGGCGATGCCGGACGCGGACACGGCGGCCGTGAGTGCGACGAGGCCGAACACGACCACCAGGCGGAGGCGCAGACTGGTGAAACGCAGCCTCGACCACACTCCCTTGCGAGCCGCGACCCAGCCGCGGAACCCCCCTTGCGCTTCTGTCACTGAGGCGCGTCCAGGCGGTAGCCGACACCACGGACGGTACGGATGAGGGTGGGGGAGGACGGGACGTCCTCGACCTTGGCGCGCAGTCGCTGGACGCAGGCGTCCACGAGGCGGGAGTCGCCGAGGTAGTCGTGCTCCCAGACCAGGCGCAGCAGCTGCTGGCGGGACAGGGCCTGGCCCGGGCGGCGGCTCAGTTCGAGCAGCAGGCGCAGCTCGGTCGGGGTGAGCTGGAGGTCCTCGCCGTTCTTGGTGACGGTCATGGCCGCACGGTCGATGACCAGGCTGCCGTAGGTCGCGGCGTCGTTCGACTCGCGTTCCCCGCGTCGCAGCACGGCACGGATGCGGGCGTCCAGGACCCGCCCCTGCACGGGTTTGACGATGTAGTCGTCCGCGCCGGACTCCAGTCCGACCACGATGTCGATGTCGTCGTTGCGCGCGGTCAGCAGGATGATCGGCAGCTGGTCGGTGCGCCGGATACGGCGGCACACCTCGAAGCCGTCGATACCGGGCAGCATCACGTCCAGCACGATCAGGTCCGGCCGCTGCTCACGCAGCAGTTTCAGACCGTCCTCGCCGGTGGCAGCGGTGGCCACACGGTGTCCCTGGCGAGTCAGTGAGAGCTCCAGGGCCGTACGGATGGCGTCGTCGTCCTCGATCAGCAACAGGGAAGGCACGGGGGTCATTCTGGCCCATGCGGGGGTGGTCTTTCGACACCTGTACGAGCAGTAGGGATACGTGCGCGTAGCGCTGTTGTCTGTGCTCGTTCTGTGCCGGTGCTGGGAGCGGGCTCTGGCACAGGCCCCTGTGACAGGTCTGTGACAGTCGGCGGACACGGCCATGAAGGTGCCCCGGCAAGCTTTTCGGCACAGGCAAGACAGCAGGACGCAACACAGCAGGACGCACCAAGCAGAACACCGGAAGTCCACGACGGGGGGCGCGAGATGAACACGCTGCACGGCACCAGCACCAGCGCAGTGATCACGCGTCTGCACGACGTGAACGGGGGCCGGGGTTCGGAGAAGTCCGGTGCCGTGAGCGGGCGGGGGTGCGCTCGCGGCACCGGGCGTCAGCACACCGCGTTCATGACGGTGGTTGACGGTTTCACGGGGGAAACGCACGGGGGAGCCGCGTACAGGGAGGACTCGGGGGAGCGTCGTCGCTCGCTGTCGGAGGCGGAGTTCACCGCCTACGTCCAGGAGCGCCGCGCCTCCCTGTACGCAACCGCCTACCACCTGACCGGTGACCGCTTCGAGGCCGAGGACCTGCTGCAGAGCGCGCTGTTCTCGACGTACAAGGCCTGGGACCGGATCAGTGACAAGGCCGCCGTCGGGGGTTACCTGCGGCGGACGATGACCAACCTGCACATCAGCGCGTGGCGCCGCCGCAAGCTGAACGAGTACCCGACCGAGGAGCTGCCGGAGACGCCCGGCGACACGGACGCGATGCGCGGCACCGAGCTGCGCGCGGTCCTGTGGCAGGCGCTGGCCCGGCTGCCCGAACTCCAGCGGACGATGCTGGTCCTTCGTTACTACGAGGGCCGCACCGACCCGGAGATCGCGGAGATCCTCGACATCAGTGTCGGCACGGTGAAGTCCAGCATCTGGCGGTCGCTCCGCCGGCTGCGCGAGGACGAGGTCCTCAGCTTCGGCCGTGACGAGGAGGACGCCTTCGGGGAGCTTGTCGCCTGAAGGTCCGGGGGGACCGCGGGGGAGCGGTAGCAAGTGGGGGGACCCACGGGGGTCGGGGGACCGACGGGGGCCCGTGGGGGAAACACCGGGGGAAGCACGGGGGAAACGGGGGACGCTCCACCACGGGGGAAACGGGTGGAGCACAACGAGAGCGGGGCTGGAGGGCCGGGGGGTCCGTCCAGTCCCGCTTCGCCGTGCGGTCAGCGGACCTTCATCAGGGTCGCCTCGGCGGGCGTGTCGCCCACTGCGATGGCGACGGACGGGTCCATGCCCTCGACCGCGTACGCGGTGATCCTGCCCTCGGGGACGGCGCCCCCGGGGGCGTTCGGGGTGTCGTCGCACCCAGGGACCGTGGCGGTGCCCAGCCTCTCCCCGACGGTGAAGTCGCTGCCTCCGACGTCCAGATAGGAGCGGTCGGCGTACGTCACCACATACGCACAGGAAGCCTCGGCCGCACCGCCGGGCTCCACGCCGCCCTCCCCCTCGCCGCAGCCGACGGCCGCGGTGAGGAGGAGGGCCGCCAGGAGCGGACGTCGGAGGGTACGGAGGGCTGTGGTCATCGGCTTCCTTTCCGCGGGACCGTTTCTACGGTCCTACGACGGAGTGGTCGCCGAGTTCGTTCAGCCGGCCGGAGTCGCCGCCGGGCGGCGGCCCGCAGCAGCCGCGGTGAGACGTCCGAGTGCCTCGTCGCGGTCGCAGGCGTGGGCGCCCAGGGATGTCTGGTGGGCGATGATCGAGCGCTCCAGGCGCATCAGGCGCCAGCCGCGGCGCAGGAGGAAGGGCACCGACTTGCGGCCCTCCTTCAGGTCGCGCAGGAAGCGGCGGCGGAAGGTCCGGACCGGGCCGCGGCTCAGGCACAGCGCGTCGGCCAGTACGCCGAGTTCCCGGCAGCGCGTCACTATCTCGGCCGCGAAGATGCCCTCCGCGATGAAGAGCGGGGTGCGGCCGATGTCGACGGTCTCCTCGCCGGTGCGGGCGCTCAGGGAGATGTCGTAGAGGGGCACCTGCGTACGGCTCGTGCGGCACAGTTCCGTGATCGCCGCGACGGCCGTGTCGGCGTCCCATGAGCCGGGGTGGTCCCAGTCGATGTCGGAGCTCCCGGGGACCTGGGGCAGGGTCGGGTCGTCGGCCTCTTTGTAGAAGTCGTCGAGCCGCAGTACCGGAAGACCGGAGCGGGCGGCGAGCAGGGACTTGCCGGAGCCGGAGGGGCCGCAGAGCAGCACGACTCGCGTCGGTATGGGCGATGGGGAACTCACGGGACACCAGTGTGAGGCATCGCCCGGCCCGGATACGACCCGGCGTACCGCGTTTGCAGTGCGCGTCACACCTCGACTACATCTCGCGTTCACCTCGGCACCCTGGGTGTCGGCGCGGTGGCAGAGAGCCGCGCTCCCCCTGGACGGAGGGGGAACGCGGCTCTCCGGTTCGAGGGGTCCGGCCTCAGTACGAGGAGCCCGACGCGCCGAGCGAACCCGTCGGGTGCCAGACGGTCTTGGTCTCCAGGAACGCCGTCATGCGGTCGATCCCGGGAGCGGCCGTGTAATCCACAGGCTGTGGACGCAGGACGCGCTTGAGGTTGTCCGCCGCGGCGATCTCCAGCTCCTTCGCCAGTACCTCGTCGGCGCCGGCCAGATCGATCGCGTTGACGTCCTGGTGCGCGGCCAGCGGCGTCGCGATCTCCGCCGTACGGCCGGACAGGACGTTGACGACACCGCCGGGCAGGTCGGAGGTGGCGAGCACCTCACCCAGCGACAGCGCCGGGAGCGGGGACTTCTCGGACGCCACCACGATCGCGGTGTTGCCCGTCGCGATCACCGGGGCGACGACCGAGACCAGGCCCAGGAAGGAGGACTCCTGCGGGGCCACGATCGCGACCACGCCCGTCGGCTCGGGGGAGGACAGGTTGAAGAACGGGCCCGCGACGGGGTTGCCGCCGCCCACGATCTGGGCGATCTTGTCCGTCCAGCCGGCGTACCAGACCCAGCGGTCGATCGCCGCGTCGACCTGCGCCGCCGACTTCGACTTGGACAGGCCTTCGGCGTCGGCGACTTCGCGGACGTACTGCTCGCGCCGGCCCTCCAGCATCTCGGCGACGCGGTAGAGGATCTGACCGCGGTTGTACGCCGTCGCCCCCGACCACGCGCCGAACGCCTTGCGCGCGGCGACCACCGCGTCCCGGGCGTCCTTGCGGGAGGAGAGGGGCGCGTTGGCCAGCCAGTTGCCCTTCGAGTCGGTCACTTCGTACACCCGGCCGCTCTCGGAGCGGGGGAACTTGCCCCCGACGTACAGCTTGTAGGTCTTGAAGACGGAGAGTCGGGTCGCGTCAGACATCGAGGTACGCCTCCAGGCCGTGGCGGCCGCCCTCGCGGCCGAAGCCCGACTCCTTGTAGCCGCCGAACGGCGACGTCGGGTCGAACTTGTTGAACGTGTTGGACCAGACGACGCCGGCGCGGAGCTTGTTGGCAACGGCCAGGATCCTCGACCCCTTCTCCGTCCAGATGCCCGCCGACAGGCCGTACGGGGTGTTGTTGGCCTTGGCGACGGCCTCGTCCGGCGTACGGAAGGTCAGGACCGACAGCACCGGGCCGAAGATCTCGTCGCGGGCGACCCGGTGCGCCTGGGTGACGTTCGTGAACAGCGTCGGGGCGAACCAGTAGCCGCTCTCCGGGATGTCACAGGCCGGCGACCAGCGCTCGGCGCCCTCCGACTCGCCCTGCTCCACGAGCGTGGTGATGCGGGAGAGCTGCTCCTCGGAGTTGATCGCGCCGATGTCGGTGTTCTTGTCGAGCGGGTCGCCGAGGCGCAGCGTGGAGAGCCTGCGCTTGAGGGACTCCAGCAGCTCCTCCTCGATCGACTCCTGGACCAGCAGCCGGCTGCCGGCGCAGCAGACCTGGCCCTGGTTGAAGAAGATCCCGTTGACGATCCCCTCGACCGCCTGGTCGATCGGGGCGTCGTCGAAGACGATGTTGGCGCCCTTGCCGCCGAGCTCCAGGGTGACCTTCTTGCGGCTGCCGGCGATCGTGCGCGCGATCTCCTTGCCGACGGCCGTGGAGCCGGTGAAGGCGACCTTGTTCACGTCCGGGTGCGCGACGACCGCGGCGCCGGCGTCGCCGTATCCGGGAAGGATGTTGACGACGCCCTTGGGCAGGCCCGCCTGGCGGCAGATGTCCGCGAAGAAGAGCGCGGAGAGGGGGGTCGTCTCGGCGGGCTTGAGCACCACCGTGTTGCCGGTGGCGAGCGCGGGCGCGATCTTCCAGGCCAGCATCAGCAGCGGGAAGTTCCACGGGATGACCTGGCCCGCGACGCCCAGGGGCTGGGGGTTCGCACCGTAGCCGGCGTGGTCGAGCTTGTCGGCCCAGCCCGCGTAGTAGAAGAAGTGCGCGGCGACCAGGGGGAGGTCGGCGTCGCGGGTCTCCTTGATCGGCTTGCCGTTGTCCAGGGTCTCCAGGACGGCCAGCTCTCGGCTGCGCTCCTGGACGATCCGGGCGATGCGGAACAGGTACTTCGCGCGCTCGGAGCCGGGCAGCGCCGACCACTTCTCGAAGGCCTTGCGGGCGGCCTTCACCGCGCGGTCCACGTCCGCCTCGCCGGCCTGGGCGATCTCGGCGAGGACCTCCTCGGTGGACGGCGAGACGGTCTTGAAGACCTTGCCGTCGGCCGCCTCCACGAACTCACCGTCGATGAACAGGCCGTACGACGGCGCGATGTCGACGATCGCGCGGGACTCGGGGGCCGGTGCGTATTCGAATACCGAAGCCATGGTGATCAGTCCACCGTCACGTAGTCGGGGCCGGAGTAGCGGCCGGTGGCCAGCTTCTGACGCTGCATGAGCAGGTCGTTCAGCAGCGAGGAGGCGCCGAAGCGGAACCAGTGGTTGTCCAGCCAGTCCTCACCGGCGGTCTCGTTGACCAGGACGAGGAACTTGACGGCGTCCTTGGTCGTCCGGATCCCGCCGGCCGGCTTCACACCCACCTGGATGCCGGTCTGGGCGCGGAAGTCGCGCACCGCTTCCAGCATAAGCAGGGTGTTCGCAGGGGTGGCGTTCACGGCGACCTTGCCGGTGGACGTCTTGATGAAGTCGGCTCCGCCCAGCATGCCGAGCCAGCTCGCCCGCCGGATGTTGTCGTACGTCGACAGCTCGCCGGTCTCGAAGATGACCTTGAGGCGGGCCGCCCCGCTGGCCTCCTTCACGGCGACGATCTCGTCGTACACCTTCATGTACTTCCCCGCGAGGAAGGCGCCGCGGTCGATGACCATGTCGATCTCGTCGGCGCCGGCGGCGACGGCCTCACGGACGTCCGCCAGCTTCACCTCCAGGGGCGCGCGGCCCGCGGGGAAGGCGGTGGCGACGGAGGCGACCTTCACGGTCGACCCGGCGACGGCCTCCTTGGCGGTGGCCACCATGTCGGGGTAGACGCAGACGGCCGCGGTCGGCGGGGTCGTACGGTCGGTGGGGTCGGGGTGGACCGCCTTGGCGCCGAGCGCCCGGACCTTGCCCGGGGTGTCCGCGCCTTCCAGCGTCGTCAGGTCGACCATCGAGATGGCGAGGTCGATGGCGTACGCCTTGGCGGTCGTCTTGATGGAACGGGTACCGAGGGACGCGGCCCGCCCCTCCAGGCCGACCGCGTCGACACCCGGCAGCCCGTGGAGGAAGCGGCGCAGCGTGCTGTCGGACGCGGCGACGTCCGTGAGTGCGTGAGCTGCGGCAGATGCATTGGTGGGCATGGTCACCAGACGAGCATATCTACGCGCGTAGCGGCTGTACACCCCGAGAAGGTGGATGACCGGAAAGTCGGGGGAACCGCCGCACCCTCAGGGGCGCGGGGAACTGCGCTCCCGGCCACACCCGACCCGCACCCGCGCACCGAGCACAGCCCCACGGCGAATGGGTGACCGGCCGGGCGGTGCGGCCATGCGGCACAATCGGCCCCATGACGACCCCCGAGCATCAGCCCCCCACCCCGGACCCCTTGTCGAAGGACCGGGTCTACCGCTCGCCCATGGGCATCGTCGGAGGCGTCCTGCTGCTGGGCCTCGGGCTCTGGCTCGGCATCGACGCCCTGGTGCGCGGCGAGGGCCGCACCCAGTGGCTGGCGCTCGCCGCGCTGATCCTCATCGTGCCGGTGGTGGCCGCCTTCACCCTGCGCCCGGCGGTGTACGCCAACCAGGAACGGCTGCGCATCCGCAACCCGCTCCGCGTGATCGTGCTGCCCTGGGGGCAGATCGCGGGGCTGCGGTCCGGCTACTCGAACGAGGTCGTCACCAAGTCCGGCAGCAAGTTCCAGCTCTGGGCGGTCCCGGTCTCGCTGCGGGCCCGCAAGAAGGCGGCGCGGCGCACGGCGCGGGCCGCTTCGCAGCGCAGCGCCGCCGCGCGCGGTGAGCGGAGCGGGGGCGGCGGTGCGGGCTTCGGCGGCGGAGGGGGGTTCGGCGGGCTCGGGTTCGGGGCGCCGCGCGGGGACGTGGACGCGGACGGGCCGATGCGGGCCGAGACCGACAAGGTCATGGACGACCTGCGTGAGCTGCTGGAGGACCGGGGGCAGGCGGAGTCCGCGCAGGGCGAGGTGACCGTGCGCTGGGCCTATGAGGTGGCGGGGCCGGCCGTCGCCGGGGCCGTGCTGCTGGTGATTCTGCTGGCGGTGGCCTGATGATTCTCTTTGCGGTGGCCTGATGATTCTGCTTGCGGTGGCCTGAGCGGCCCGCGAGCCACCCTGGCGGCCGGGGGCGCCGTGCCGTCCCTTAAGGCCCCCAAGCACCGGGTTCCGCCCCTAATTGGCAACGTTGTCCACTCCGTGCGGTGAGCGCTTTCTCGGGAGCTGTCCTAGGGGTTGCCGAGGGGCTACTTCGACATGAAGCGTGCGACCGGCAGGTACTTTGTCGGGTCTTTGCCTGCCCCGCCTCATTAGATTGCTGGTGCCGCCCCCTAACGCCTTACCTGCACGTTTACTCGTCCATGGGCGGCGGGGGTGGGGACATGGAACGGTCCGGCGAGGCGGGAAGATCCGCTGTCGCGGTGGTGGGCATGAGATGCCAGATCGACATCAACGGTGAGGGGGGATTCGGCTGGCGGCTCGTGGCGTCCAATGGGCGCTCGGTGGCCGTGTCGCTGACTTCGCACGACACGCACAATCGGTGCCGTGAGGCGTTCTTACGGCTCTGCCGGCGCCATGACGACATGGCCGGCGGTGTGCAGCACAGCGTCGAGGGCGGCGGGTGGGTGTGGGCGGTGTGGGACGCCTCGGGTTCCCATCTGGCCGGATCGGCCCGTACGTACGAGCGGCATGCGACATGCCGGTCCTCCTATGAGCGGTTCCGGGCGATGCTCCCCGAACTGGCTTACCCGGGACCGGAGTTGTGGGGCGAGACCTGAGCCGTCGGCCGTGCCGGAAGTTGCCCCCAGGGAACCTCTCGTTCACGCCTCGGGATGAGCATGTCAACCGATGCCCCGGAGTGTCGGGAACGTGCCTTCGCTCAGAAGATCCAGACAGCCGCAGCCCGTGACCGCCACAGCCGCCGGAGCCGTCGAAAGCGACGTGCCCCGGCGGCTGTACGCGGATCCGGGGCTGCCCGACCGTGTCTTCCGTGCGGTGCTGCGCTCCGGCGGCGGGCTGGTCCTGACCGTGATGCTGCTCGTCGGCGGCTTCCTGCTGTACCGAGCGTGGCTGGCGCTGGACCGGGCCGGCTGGTCGTTCCTGACCACCGCCGCCTGGGCACCGGACGCCGGGCGGTTCGGCATCGCGGCCGTGCTGGTCGGCACCGTCCTGATCGCCGCCGTCGCGGTGTGCGTGGCCGTACCGCTGGCCACCGGGGCGGCCCTGTACATCTCCGAGTACGCCCCGCCCCGGCTGCGCCGGACGCTGATCAGCGTCGTGGACCTGATGGCGGCGGTGCCGTCCGTGGTCTACGGCCTGTGGGGGGTGTTCCTCCTCCAGGACCGGGTGCTGCCGACCGCCCGCTGGATCGCCACCTACTTCGGCTGGATCCCGGTCTTCGACGTCCGGGGTGCCGACCCCGACGACCCGCTCGCACCGCCCAGCGTCTACACCTCCTCGACCTTCATCGCCGGTCTCGTCGTCGGCATGATGATCGCGCCCATCATCTGCTCGATCATGCGCGAGGTCTTCTCCCAGGCCCCGGCGGGTGAGCGCGAGGGCGCCTACGCGCTGGGCGCGACCCGCTGGGGCATGATCCGCTCCGTCGTCCTGCCGTTCGGGCGGGGCGGCATGATCGGCGGCACGATGCTGGGTCTCGGCCGCGCGCTCGGCGAGACGATCGCCGTCTTCATGATCATCTCGCTGACCTTCGACATCCAGTGGCACGTCCTGCAGTCCGGCACCAGCTCGGTCTCCTCGCTGATCGCCCTGCGCTACGGCGAGGCCAGCCAGTTCGGCATGTCCGCGCTGATGGCGGCCGGCTTCGCGCTGTTCGTGATGACCCTGATCGTCAACTTCGCCGCCTCCTCGATCGTCGCCCGGTCCCGCTCGGGCGCGTCGAGCGACGCCTGACGGGCGCCTGCCCTTACGCCTTCGCCCTCCCACGCCTTCGACTCCGGCCCCCGTACACCCCGGCCCCCGTACACCCCGTACACCGGAAAGAGCCCCCATGACCCTTGCCCCCGAGGCGCCGCAGCGGCCGCGCACGACGCTGCCGGGCCCGGTGCGGGCCGCCGCACCCGGCGGTGAGCGCCGGCGCGCCCTCACCGCGCTGCGCAGCACCGACGTCTACGCCGTGCTCGGCGCGGCCGCCGCCGCGCTGTCGCTGACCTGGCTGCTGTTCGGGCGGCTGCTGCCGTTCAACGGCGCCGTCGGCTTCGTCGTCACGGCGTACGGCCTGTTCCTGCTGGTGTACGCGCTGCTGGTGTCCTTCGACGAGGACGGCCCGGCCGTGGTCGACCGGATCGCGGCGGCGGTGGTGCGGTCGATGGGTGTGCTGATGGTGGCCATCCTGACGATCGTGGTGGTGTACGCCCTCGTCGAGGGCCGCCGGGCCCTGGTGCACCTGAACTTCTTCACCGAGGACATGTCGCTCGCGGGCCCCCTGGAGCCGCTCACCGTCGGCGGTGCCCTGCACGCGGCGGCGGGCACGCTCATCCAGATCACCGTCGCCCTGCTGATCACCGTTCCGGCCGGGCTGGTCTGCGCGGTGTTCCTCAACGAGGTGCCGGGCCCCTTCGCCCGGTTCGTACGCACCATCGTCGAAGCCATGACAGCGTTGCCATCGATCGTGGCGGGTCTGTTCATCTACGCGACCGTGATCCTGGGCCTCGGCATGGACCAGTCCGGCATCGCCGCCTCGCTCGCCCTGTCCGTGATGATGCTGCCGATCATCATCCGCGCCGCGGACGTCGTCATCCGTCTGGTGCCCGGCACCCTGCGCGAGGCCGCGTACGCCATGGGTACGTCACGCTGGCGCACGGTCTGGCACGTCGTCCTGCCGACCTGCCGCTCGGGCCTGACCACCTCGGTGATCCTCGGCACCGCGCGGGGCATCGGCGAGACCTCCCCGGTGCTGCTGACCGCGGGCTTCACCAACGAGCTCAACCTCGATCCGCTGCACGGCCACATGGTCTCCCTGCCGCTGGCGACCTTCGAGTTCGTCAGGTCGCCCGAGCCCACCATGGTCGCCCGCGGCTTCGGTACGGCATCGCTGCTCATGGTGCTGGTGCTGCTGCTGTTCGTGGCGGCACGCATCGTCGGCGGCCGTGGGCCGGGGCAGTTGAGCCGCCGCCAGGAACACCGGCGGGTGCTCGCCTCACGGCGTGACGCGCGTCGCTTCGCCGAGCGCGGCCCCCGTCCGGCCCACCCCGCCGTCTCCAACGACCAGCCCGTCAACCTCCGTACGCAACCCGGGAGTCCGTCGTGAAACCCGCCACTCGCTTCCGTCTGGCGGCCACCGTGCTGTCACTGCTGTGCGCGCTGCTCGCCGTCAACACACCGCCGGCCGCAGCCGCTTCCTACGCCAAGATCACCGGCTCCGGATCCACCTGGAGCGCCAACGCCGTCCAACAGTGGGTCCGCAACGTCAAGGCCAACTACGGCATGACGGTCAACTTCACGGCCAACGGCTCCTCGCAGGGCCGTGAGCAGTTCAGGAACAACACCGTCGACTTCGCGGTCTCCGAGATCCCGTACGGCCTGAAGGAGCAGGGCATCACGGACCAGCCGCCGCGGCGCGGCTACGCCTACATGCCGATCGTCGCCGGCGGTACGGCGTTCATGTACAACCTCAAGATCAACGGCAGGATGGTGACCAACCTCCGCCTGTCCGGCGGCACCATCGCCAAGATCTTCACCGGGAAGATCACGCGCTGGAACGACGCCGCGATCCGCTCCGACAACCCGGGCCTGACCCTGCCGGCCCGCGCGATCGTCCCGGTCGTGCGCTCCGACGGCTCCGGCACGAGCGCCCAGTTCACCACCTGGCTGTCCAAGGAGCACGGCCCGGTGTGGGCCGACTACTGCTCCCGCACCGGCCGGGGCTCCGGCAACTGCGGCATGACCTCCAACTACCCGCTGCTCAGCGGCTCCGCGATGGTCTCCAAGTCGGGCTCGCTCGGTGTCTCCGGCCATGTCCGCCAGCCCTCCGGCGAGGGCGCCATCACCTACGTCGAGTACTCCTACGCCAAGAACACCGGCTTCCCCGTGGCCAAGGTGCTCAACAAGGACAACTACTACGTCGAGCCGACCGCCGCGAGCGTGGCCGTGGCCCTCACCAAGGCCGAGATCAACGACAACCCGAGGTCGGTCAACTACCTGACCCAGATCCTCGACAAGGTCTACGCCAACGCGGACGCCCGCACCTACCCGCTGTCCAGCTACAGCTACATGATCATGCCCACCAAGGAGGAGGCCGGCTTCACCAAGGCCAAGGGCAACTCGCTGGGCACGTTCGGCCGTTACTTCCTGTGCGACGGGCAGCAGCAGGCAGAACAGCTCGGCTATTCACCGCTGCCGAAGAATCTCGTCCAGGCCGGCTTCGACCAGCTGCGCAAGGTGCCCGGCGCGCCCACCGGCTCCATCAACATCAACGACTGCCGCAACCCGACCTTCTCGGGCGGCGTGAACACCCTGATCAAGAACGCCCCCTTCCCCAAGTCCTGCGACAAGAAGGGGTCCACCCAGTGCTCGGACGGCACCGCCGGCGCCGCGGGCACCGATACGCCCGTCAAGCCGGGTGCGCAGGGCGGCGGCAACGGCGGCTCCGGGGGCTCGGGTTCGTCCACCGGCGGCTCGGGGTCCGGCGGCTCCGGCGGCGGTGCGGGCGCCACGGGCGGCTCCGGCGGCAGCGGTGCCACGGCCGACGCCGACGGGGACGGGCAGCCCGACACGACCGGGGGTGCCGCGGCCGGGGGCTCCTCCGGCGGGGTGATCGACCCCGACACCGGTGAGCTGGTCAGCGCCGCCGGGACGGGCGCCGGCGACACCTCCGTCGCCGCCAACCCGGTCAGCCTCGCCTCCGGCAACGCCTTCGGGCTGCGCGGCGCCCTGATGGCGCTGTCCGCCGTCCTGCTCGTCGCGGTGGTCATAGGACCGCCGCTCACCGCGCGGGCCCTCGCGGCACGCAACCGCCGCAAGGGGGAGTTCTGATGCGATCGCCGATACGGACAGGGAACCCGAGAGCGGGGGCACCTCCCGGGCACCGACGGGCCGCCGTGGGCGTGGGCGCCCTGCTCGCCGCAGTCGTCCTCGCCCTGCTGCCGCTGCCCGACGGGGCGGACCAGGCGCGGGCGGCCACGGCCGAGAGCTCGGCGGTCACCAAGAGCGGGGCGAAGGGCAGGTACGACGACTTCTCCGGCCTCAAGGTCACCGTGCACCAGACCAAGGGGCTGCGGTGGCAGGGCGTCAGGGTGTCGTGGACGGGCGGCAGGCCCGCGCCGACACGGGGCCTGTTCAACTTCCTGCAGATCATGCAGTGCTGGGGCGACGACCCGGCCAAGGGGCCGGACCGGACGCGGTGCGAGTTCGGGAACGAGGCCAGGATCCCGCCCGGCACCGGCCGGCAGGTCGCGCCCGCGTCCGATCCCCTGGAGACGGACGACTTCGCCACGGACGAGTTCGGCAGCACCTTCGCCCCGTTCCGGCCGGTGACCGGACCCGCGACCACGTCGAGGCTCGACACCACCTACTTCAGCGCCGGGGACACCAACTCCCTGTCCTGGCTGCCCAATGACGGGGGCGGCGCGGGCGAGGCGGTCTTCGAGATGAAGTCCGCGCTGGAATCGGAGTACCTGGGCTGCGGGGCGCGCACCACGTCGGGCGGGCAGGTCCGGCCCTGCTGGCTGGTCGTGGTGCCCCGGGGGGAGCACGAGCCCGACGGCACCTCGGACGTCAACCGCACGACCCTCACCTCGGCGCTCAGCAAGTCCAACTGGGAGCAGCGGATCGTCTTCCGCCTCGACTTCGAGCCGGTCACGGACAGCTGCGACCCCGACAAGCCGGAGCGCGTGATCATGGGCTCCGAGCTGGCCACCGACGCGGTCACGTCATGGCAGAGCGAGCTGTGCCGGACCGGCACCCACCGGTTCACCTATACGCAGTCCGGCGAGGAGGTCGCCAGGGAGACCATCATGGCGCCGAGCGACTTCTCGGCGGGGCTCGCCATGACCCTGGATCCGGTGCGGCCGGCCGAGGGGGCGGCCCAGGTGGTCCACGGGCCCGTCGCCGTCAGCGGCCTGGCGATCGGTTTCGTCTGGATGTACGAGAAGGAGTCCTTCAACTACACACCCCTGAAGGAGCTCAAACTCAACCAGCGACTGCTGGCCAAGGCGCTCACCCAGTCGTACGCCGGATCCCTCGTCTCGTCCCAGGAACCCGTACCCGACCACCTTTCCGGAAATCCGCGATACATCGGCGGCGACCCGGAATTCCTGAAGCTCAATCCCGATTTCAAGGGCCACGACTTCAATTCGCCGATCGGCCTGGTCGTCACGTCGGAGAACACCGACTCCGCCCGCATGATGTGGGAGTACATTCTCGCGGACCCCGACGCGCGGAAGTTCCTGGCGGGGGAGAAGGACTCCTGGGGCATGAAGGTCAACCCGGAATACCTTCAGGACGGGGTGATCTCGGATGCCACGGACTACTTCCCCAAGGCCGACCTGACCCCCACGACCGTCGCGTGCAGCGGCGGGGCCGCCGGGCTCACCATGAAGCGCACCGGGCAGGAAGTGGTGCCGTACGCGCTCGACATGCACGAGTCGGCGGTGAAGATCCGCCGTGGTGACATCGGCACCGCCTTCGAGTGCACCGCGAATCAGAGCATCACGAAATGGGCGACCGTCGAGCGCCCGACCCCGGTGAGCCAGCGTCAGTTCGGCGTCGTGGACAACGTCTCCGCCGTGCGCTACCAGCTCAACACCGCCGCCCTGCCCAACGCCGACGGCGACTACGTCAAGCCGAGCGACGCCTCCCTGCTCAAGGCGGTCGCGCAGATGCCTGACTCGGACGTGTCCGGCGTCAAGAAGCCCGATCCGGCGAAGATGAAGGACGGCGCCTACCCGCTGACCGCCGTGGTCTACGCGGCGGCCTCGCTGGACCAGGCCAAGGCGGCACGGCAGGACTACGCCAAGGCCATCCGGTACGCGGCCGGCCAGGGCCAGACCCCGGGCACCGCGAGCGGCCAACTGCCCCGCGGGTACGCCCCGCTGCCCGCGGCGCTGCGTCAGCAGGCGGAGAAGGCGGCCGGACAGCTGGAGAAGGGCGTGGCCGGCGCCGGCGACACACCGTCCACCGTCCCGCCCGGAACCGACGGCGGAGGCGGCACGGCCGTCAGCGGCCTCTCAGGCGGCACCGGCGGCGGCGGTCTGACCGGCGGCGACGCGACGGGCACGACAGGCGATACGACCGCTCCAGGGACGGCGGACTCCTCCTCGGCCTCCTCAGCCTCCTCGGCCACCGCGGCACCGACGGAGACCGACCCGGCGAAGCAGAACGTGGCCCAGTCCGGCGGGCCCACCCCCTCCGAGGTGCTCGGGCTGATCCGCTGGGTGCTGCTCGGCGTACTGATCGCGGGCGGCGTGGCGGCGCTCGCAGGTCCGGTCATGCTGCGGCTCTCGCTGCGCGGAGCGGGCAGCGGCTGACCGTTCCCACCCAGATTCCGGAATTCCCCGGGGTGCGGGCGACCGGCAACCCCGGGGAATTCCCGCACAATTCAGTGAATTCCCTTGGATTCACCTAGGCAAGGGACTCGTAACCTGATGGGCGGCTGGAATTGGTGGCCGCCTCGGTTGAACCGCGGAATTGTTCTGCCGTGCATCGCCCGCAATCCGTCGCAATCCGTTTTCTGCGGAGGAGAACTGAAGTGAACGTCAAATCCCGTGCTTTCGCCGGTGCCGTCGTCGGTGCCGCCGCCCTGAGCCTCAGCGTGATGGCGCCCGTCGCCTCGGCGGACCCGGCCGCGGGTGACTTCCGCGTCCTCGCCGGTGTCGGTTCCGACACGACCCAGGACGTCCTCAACGGCCTCGGCGACTCCATCGACGGCGGCACGCTGATCGCCTCGTACGACGCGACCGGCACCTCCCCCGTCAAGACCCGTGCGGCCGGCTGTTCCCTCGCCCGCCCGAACGGCTCCTCGCAGGGCATCACCGCGCTGAACAACGACATCGACACCGGCGCCGGCTGCCTGGACTTCGCCCGCTCCTCGCGCGGTGTCGTGACCGCCGGCACCGACCTGACCTGGATCCCGTTCGCGTCGGACAAGCTCACCGTGGCGGCCCGCTCCAACAGCCCGCTCAGCGGCGTGAACTTCACCACGGCCCAGCTCAAGGCCATCTACGAGTGCACCCTGACCTCGGTGAACGGCAACCCCGTCACCCCGCTGATCCCGCAGAGCGGGTCCGGCACCCGCAGCTTCTTCCTGACCCAGATCGGCAACCCGACCCTGGGCTCCTGCGTCGGCACCATGCAGGAGCACGACGGCCGGGCGGTCACCTCCACCGCGCACATCGCCCCGTACTCCGTGGCGAAGTACACCGCCCAGACCGGCGGTCTGATCGAGGACGTGCACGGTGCCACCGTCCTCACCACCATCGACGGCGGCCAGTACAGCCGTCCCGTCTACAACGTCGTCGAGACCGCGCGGCTGAACGAGGCCGTCATCGCCGACACCTTCGTGGGCGCCGACTCCAAGGTCTGCCAGGACGCCTTCACGACCGAGCTCTACGGCTTCGGCACGGTCGCCGACTGCGGCAGCACCGGCCTCAAGGGCGAGAACTGATCGCCGCGCAGTAACCCCGCACAGGCCGGGCGCCCTCTGGGTGCCCGGCCCTCGCGGCGTATCCATCCACCATCCGAACCCCGTGGGGGGACCACCGCAATGAACCACCGACTCGCACAACTCCGCTCGCCAGTGGCGCTGTTGACGTGCTGTGCGCTGCTGTGCGCCGCCCTGGCCGGCGTGCTCTCCTTCGCCGGCCGGGCCAGCGCGGCCGCCACGGACCTCGGCAAGTTCACGCTCAGCCCGGCCACGGGGAAGATCGCGACCGACCCGCCGGCCACCTCCGCCACGTCGAGCGCCGGCTGCGCGGACCAGACGACCACCCCGAACACCCCGTACCTGTGGGTGTACCGGCCGTCGAACCCCAGCGTCGGGGTTCCCATCGCCGTCTCCGAGTCGACGATCCCGACCGGCACGGAGCCGTTCACGGTGAACCTCAAGGCGCTGCCCACCCCGAGGACCCTGGAGGCGGCGCTGAAGGCGTTCGTCCCCACCGGGCCCCTCGACGGCACGTACACGCTGGGTCTCTCCTGCCGCAGCGGCCTCACCTCGCCCCGCTTCCTCGCCAAGGTCCGGGTGGCGGGCGACACCTGGACGCTGCTGGAGCAGCAGGCCACGACCCTCACCCTGAGCGCGACCGACGGTGTGGCCGTCAACGGCGACCTCAAGCTGACCGCCACGCTGACGCCGCCCGCCGCGACGGGCACCGTGGAGTTCAAGGAGGGCGCGACCTCGCTCGGCACGGCCGAGGTGACCGGCGGCAAGGCCGAACTCACCATCAAGGCCCCGTCGATCGGCGGCCCCCACACCTACACGGCCGCCTTCAAGTCCGCCGACCCCGACGCCTACGGCGACGCCACCGGCAGCGACCCGGTCGGCATCGGCTACCTCCTCACCGCAAAGGACGCCGACGGCAACGCCCTCGGGGACAAGCCGAAGCTCGCCATCGGCCAGAAGGTGAAGATCACCGTGCAGGGCTTCACCCCGGGGGCCACGGTCAAGGTGTCCCAGTCCCCGACGACCGGCGCGACCTTCACGGACGCGACCGCGAACGCCGAAGGAACCGTCGCCGGCTACGAGTACACGGTCCCCGACCGCACGATCACCGGCGACACCAACGTGTTCTTCGACGAGGCCGGCTCGGCCAACCACCGCGCGAGCTTCGACTTCGCGGCCAGCGACGAGGAGCCCTCACCCGACCCCACCGACCCGGCCGACCTGGAGGTGACCGACGAGGACGGCAACACCCTCGACGCGAACCCCCACCTCACCCCCGGCCAGAAGGTGACCATCACCGCCCGCGGCTACACGGCCGACGCCACCGTCGAGGTCACCCTCGCCGACAGCGAGGAGACCTTCGAGAACGCCAAGGCCACCGCCGAAGGGGCGGTCGAGAAGTACGCGTTCACCGTCCCCGAGGACATCGCGGACGGCGACCACGTGCTGACACTGGCCGAGGACAAGACGGACGGCCACGCGGTCGACTTCGCCTTCACGACCGGCGAGACCGACGAGAGCCCCGAGCCGACCCCGTCCGACTCGACCGGCGCAGACACCGGCGGCACGGACACCGGCGGCACGGGCACCGGCGGCACGGGCACCGGCGGCGTCACCGGCGGCGACACAGGCACCGGCTCGATGGCCTCCACAGGCGCCCAGATCGGCACCATCGCCCTGACGGCCCTGGCACTCCTCTGCGCGGGCGCGGCCCTCACCCTCCACATCCGCCGCAAGGGCCTGCTGACCTTCGGCGGCGACACCCCCCGGCACCACTGAAACCGCACACCGGGGGCGCCCACCGAAGCGCCCCCGGTAGAGGCGGCGGCGTACCCCCACCGCCGGCACCCGCGTACGGCGGCAAGGGGCCGGGGTGGGGGGTGTCCGCCCGCAGCGGCGGGCGTCAACAAACGCCCGCCTCCCTGCCCGACGGCAACCGCCCGACCGAGGACGGACACCCCCCACCCCGGCCC
>NZ_JBHTRZ010000019.1:0-10899 GCF_042795335.1 Streptomyces sp. NPDC056479
ACGAGGTGCGCGTGCCGACGGAGGCTGTATTCGTCGGGTGGCGCATCGACGCACGAGCACAGCGGCCGGCACTCCCGCGCCGCGGTCCACTCGCTCTATGGGATGCCTCGCCCACAGATGGGCGCATTGCACTTCAATTTCACAATCAGGGTCCCTTGCGTGATCGAGGTCTGTCCGGATTCATCCGGTGATGCCGAGGGCGGCCAGGGGCCTTCGCCAGTCGCGGGCGGTGTGACGTAGGGCGGAGGCGATGTTGGTGTGGCCGTCCTGACGGTGGACGCCGACGGCGAGGTTACGCAGGCCGGCCATGACGCGCGGGAGATGGCCGACATGGATCTTGGAGTCGTCCTCGCGGAACGTGCGGTCGCGGACGTGGTGCAGAAGGTTTTCGATCTTCCAGTGCCCTCTGATCCAGCTGGCGAGCTGGGCGCCGGTAACCTCGCCGGGCGGCAGGCTGGTGATCAGGTAGAGGCGCTCGATGGTGAGCTTGCCGGTGGTGAAGTTCTTCCTCCAGCGCACGACTTGCAGGGCCTGGCGGGCATCGGGGTATTCGAGGTGGGCGAAGGCGGCGGTCTTCAGCCGCCGGATCTCCAGGCGGTGGTGGGCCCGGGTGCGGTCGTAGTGGTCGAGCGTGATCTCGCGCCAGGGCAGGCGGCGGACCCTGTCGAACAGGCCGGGGTGGTTGGCCTTGACCTGGGCGATGTAGTGGGCACCGCGCTCGCGGAGGTATGTGCCGTGAGCGTGCTGGGTGTGCAGCGCGTCGGCGGTGATGACCGTGCCGGTCAGGTCGACGCTGTCCAGCAGGGGCCGGAAGGCGGGGATCTCGTTGCTCTTGTCGGTGACCCGGCGCTGGGCCAGGACGTGACCGGTGTGGTCCATCGCGGCGAGCAGGGTGACGTGCCCGGTGACGTGGGTGCGCGAGCCGCGCAGGGCCTTGCCGTCAACGGCGATCGCCCGCAGTCCGGGACCGGCCGGGGCGGCGCGGGCGGTGAGGAAGGCGCCGATCGCCCGGTCCAGAGCGTTGCCGTCGAGTTGGACGAGCAGACGGCGCAGGGTGTGGGGGTGCGGGACGGACACGGTGCCGGAGAGCGGGTCGGCGGGGAAGCCGAGAACGCGGCAGGCCCACGCGGGGACGTCGCCTATCCATTCCGTGATTGCGGTGAACGAGCGGGCACCGGCCAGGACACTCGCCGCGGCCGCGGCGACCAGGGCGGACAACCGGTAGCGGCGGCCACGGACGCCTCGCGGGTCGGGCACCAGATCCAGGAAACCGGACAGTGCGACCGCGTCCGCCAGCGGGATGGGCGCGGCAGCCCGGCTCAGTTGGGCCAGCGCGGTGGGCATGGGAGAAGATGCAGGAGCAGGCACGGACTCGACAGGTGTACATGGGACTTCGACACTCACATGATCATTGAGACCGCGCCTGCACTGCGTCCGCCCCCTGCCCGAACCGGGATGTCCCCTCCAAAGACGAGACGGCACGGCACTCCGGACGAAACATGATCACGAAACGGCCCGTGGCCAGGGCATACAACGACGCCGGATAATCCGAGTACTTCAACCTGCTTCCAAATCCCCAAGCGACTGAATTCCGGGGCGAGTTGCCGCTACGCTGGGTATGTCTCTCGCTACTCCCCGAAGGGGAGTCATAGGGGTATGGGGGAAGCGTGCAGGACGCGGTTCGCATGGACGGCTCGGACGACCGTCTGGTCCTGCTCGACGTGGACGGGCAGCGGGTCTACATGGCCGTACAAGAGCTGGACAGCAGGTACGGCGACGAGCGGGAGGTCTCGGGGCGGGTTCGGCGGCGGCTGGACGAGGCCCTGGAAGGGCTGACAAGCACTGCACGGGCCGTGGTGACCCAGCTGCGGCAGAGCGAAGCCACGCGCGTGCGGGTCCAGTTCGGCTGCGAGTTCGCGCTCGAATCTGGATCTGTCGTCGCCGTGGTCGGCAAGGCGCGTACCTCGTCGGCCTTCACGGTGGAGCTGGAATGGGAGCAGCCGCCGACTCCGTGATCCCGGCCGAGCTGACCGGCTGGGAGGGACTACTCAAGGCGGCGACCGTACGGCTCGAACCGCCCTCTGGCAACATAGGCACCGGATTCGTCATCGCCGACCGCCTGGTCGCGACCTGCGCGCACGTCGTCGCCAAGGATGAGCGCGCGCTGCCGAAGCAGGTACGCGGCCGAGTCGTCGCCCTCGACCGGGACCTGACCCTGGAGCCGGTGGCCGGCTCCTACGTCCGGGACCGCGAGGGTGGGCTCGACCTCGTCCTGCTGCGCATCGTCAACACCTCCGGCACCCCCGCCCCAGCCCTCCAGCCGGTCCTCACGTCGAGCAAGGTCGAGATCGACGACGGCCTGTGGACGTACGGCCATCCGGTCCGCGGCTTCCTCGGCCAGACCGAAACCCTGCGCTACAAGGGCACAGATCGGCACAGCGACCGGCCGGGCGCGCCCTGGCTGCCGCACGCGGAAGGGGAGCTGGGTGAGGGGTACAGCGGCAGCGCCATGATCAACCTCCGTACCGGCGCGGTGTGCGGCATGGTGAGCACCTCCAACCTCAAGACCAGCGTCCACCTGGTGCCGGTGGCGGAGATCCTGGCGCGCTGCCCCCCAGGAGCTGACCGGGCGGCCGTCAAGGGCGACTGGCCGTGGCGGCTGAGCCCCGGCCAACTGGAGGCCGGCGGATGGCGGCAACCGACCCCTCTGCTGCTGGACTATCTGAAGGGCGCCCGCAAGGCGGCCGATGGACAGCACCCGTATCCGATGATCGAGGGAGAGCCTCCCAAGACCCTGTCCATGGTGTACGTGAGCCCGAGCGTCGGCTCGGAGGAGTCCGCTGAGGAACCGGGCACCACGGAGAACGAGCGGATCCCGGCCAAGGATCTGTTCGGGCTCGGCGAGGACATCCTGCTGATCGGTGCCCCCGGCTCGGGCAAGTCGAGCCTGCTCCGGCACGCCGTCACCGAGGTGGCCGCCCAGTGGAAGGACCCGGACTGGCACGACCTGGTTCCCGTCCGGGTGGACGCCCGGGACCTGGACAAGGACTTTCCGCTGGCCGCGATCGCCGAAGCCGTGAAGAACGAGATCCTGGCTCCCTCGGCCCAGGGCTGGCCTCCCGAGTGGTTCGGCGGGCCCCCGGTACCGGCCACGCGCTGGCTGGTACTCGTCGACGGGCTCGACGAGGTGGGCGGCCGGGAGGCCCGCAAGAGGGTGATCGAGAGGATCACCGCACTGCGGGAGCTGAGTGTGGGCGACAACTACCGCTTCCTGGTGACGACGCGCCCTCTGCCGACCGAAGAACTGCCCACCGACCTGCGCAGGTTCGACCTGCTGCCGCTGGACCCGCGTCAGCTGTCCGAGTTCGCCACGCGCTGGCTGACGGCCCTGAAGGTGAGCGATCCGCGCGATGCGGCGGATCGCTTCCAGCATCGTCTGGAAGCCTCCGGGATGACGGATCCGGCCCGGACACCGCTGATGGCCTCCATGCTGTGCCAGCTCTTCAAGGAGGACGAGAACAAACCGCTGCCCCGCGGCCGCAGCGCCGTGTACGAGGCGTTCGTCGAGGCGACCCAGCACGGCAAACGCTGGAAGCGGAGGGATTCACCGTGGCTCAAGCTTGAGCACAAGACTGCCGAAGAGCACGCAGACGAGGGCGTCGCCGCGCTGCACGGTCTTCGCAAGATGTTGCCCGGCCTGATCGAGCGTCTCGCCTACGAGCGCCACAACCGCACCGTGGGATCGGCCGTGAAGCTCCTGACCGCATGGTCGGCCGCTGACAGGCCCAAGGAGATATCGGAGACAGTCTGGGCCGACGTGTCTGCCTACGCGCTTCCCGAACTCCTCCGTGCCAGCGGACTGTTGCGCCAGCGGCGCAACGACTTCGACTTCATCCACCAGACCTTCGCCGAGTACCTCACCGCGCGACGGATCGCCGGGAACCCCCGGCTCAGCACCAGGGAGTTCCGCCGGGTCTTCGGCCACGACCCACGATGGCCTTCCTGGGCCCTGGGCCTCGCGCGCGGCTACGATCCGGCGGCGACCTCCGTGGTCCGCTTCCTGATCGACGCCTGGGGGCAGCAGAAGAAGAAGCAGCGCGGACTCCAGTCGACACTCCGCCGACTGGCGGTGCGTGACAGCGGCGCGACCTTCATCGCCACCCTCGTCGCCGACGGCTCGGTGGTCGACGAGGAAGCTCGGGACACGGCCATCTCCGTGCTGCACGGCGCCGCCCTCGCCCTGGACCACGAGGCGGCGGTCGCCCTGGTCCGGATGGGGGACGAGCGGGGCGTCAAGATCCTCGCCGAAACGGCGGAGCACCACCGAAGTACGGACCATCGGCTGAACGCGGCCTGTGGCCTCGCCGACCTCGGAGACCGTCGTGGCATCGACGTTCTGCGCGCCATGGCGACCGACTCCACTGCCCGCAACGCCATCCCGGCCGCAGAGGAACTGGTCCGACGAGGTGAGGCGTACGGGAAAGCAATCCTAATCAAGATCGCGAGGGGCCCCGAAACCGCCTCGGCGGCCTGGTTCGACGCCGCCAGGACCATGCTCCGGCTTCAGCTTCCGGAGGGCCCCGAAGCCCTCCTGGCCCGGTTGACCGACACCGGCGCCTCGAGCGATGCGCGGATCCTGGCGGCCGAGAACCTGGACGGAAGGTATGCCGAGACGATCACGGCGTCGCTGGCGGAACTGATCCGTGGCGGACCGCCTCCGAACGACTCCATCCGGGCCCTCAGCCTGCTTCAGTCACCGTCCTACCGAGGTCCACGCGCGGACGCCGTGCTCGGCGGCCTGGGCCAAGATCCGGGGCTGCCCGTGCAGTTGCGGATCGATGCGGCACAAGCCGTCCAGAACGCCAAGCGGCGCGAGCGGCTGCTGGTGGCCGCCGCTGCGGATCCCGAGGCGAGTTCCGCGCTGAAGATGCAGGCCCTGGAATATGTACCGGCCGTGAAGGGCCGCCACATCACGGACATGCTGTTGTCGATCCTCAACGATCACTCCGCCACGATCGAGGTCCGGCGCTCCGCCGCGCACCGGCTGCCGTCGTCCCCCGAGCCCCGGACCGGGACCCAGGCGGCTCTGACGGACCTGCTGAACGACCCCGACTTGTTGCAGGGCGCACGCAGCCTGCTGCTGGAGTACACGGCCTCGTGGTGGCTTCCGGTACCCGCGGGAGGACTCCCCGCACCGGACACATCGCCCTGGTGGTCCGACACGGTCAGCGCGATGATCCTCGACGGCACACGGGACGACGGCGAGCGTCGTGAACTCATCACGCAGTTGAGCCAAGCCGGCGCCCGGTCCCAGCTGACGCTGCTGGCCGAGACCGAGACCCTCTCGGGCAGGCTGCGTCTGCTCGCCGCACGCCGGGCCACGGCCATCACCGCCCGGCAGGGCACTGGGAGCGATGTGAGACTCGCTCTCGCACGGAGCCTGAGCCTTCATCCGCGCCATCGCCTTCTGGCTTTCGGTGAGGTCGCGTGGGACGTGAGCGTGCGCATCGCCGTCCGCTCGGCCGACCTCACGCGGGTCGTCGCCGATGGCCTGACCGAGTTCGCGCGGGTCGTCGTGGACGCGGTGCGCACTGCGGTCGACTGGGTGCTGACCGCGCTGCTCCGGCTGCCCTTCATCGCCCTTCTCGCCGTCCTGCCGTTCGCCGTGGCGGTGGCGGCCAACGCGTTCGGGACCGCCTGCATGGCTCCGGACCCGCCCGAGGACTGGAAGCTGCGGGTGTACTTCGGGGTGACCGCCCTTCTGGTCACCACGCTGTATCTCGGGGCTAGCAGGGCCTGCGGGATGGGGCGAGAGGGACGCAAGGTCATTCTGTACGGCCTGCTGGCGGGGGCCGGATTCGGTCTGCTACGGCTGCCGGAACCGGCGATCCTCAACGACATGGGCACGTATCTCGCGTCGGTGATTCCCTGGGACAGACACTGGCAGATCTGATGCCTCCTGATCACCAGATACGACGCGAGTCCTCCACCTCCCTCTCCCGCGCATCATGGCCAGCCTGTGCAACCTCGCCATCGGCGTCCACCGTCAGGACGGCCACACCAACATCGCCTCCGCCCTACGTCACGCCGCCCACGACTGGCGAAGGCCCCTGACCGCCTTCGGCATCACCGGATGAATCCGGACAGACCTCGATCACGCAAAGGACCCTGGTTGATCACCATGCAGAGGACCGGAAGCCATGCCTGAACGCAACATCGAGTTCGGCAAGTACGGTGCCAGTGGCCTCAACGTCCGCCACTGGACCGAATCGTCCAGGCATGGGCCAACGACGACGATGCGGCCCTGGACGACGCCTGGATCAGCGACGCAGCGGCAGACCTGCTCGGAATGGGGCCAGTACGAGTACGTCACGAACATCGGCGCGAGCGGATCCGCGCGCGCAGGATTCTCCCTGTCGTGGCCCGCCGGGGCACACCCCATGGCAGTGGACTGGGCCGATACCGCTGGGTCGTAGAGCGCACGTTCGCGTGGCTGCATGGCTTCCGGCGCCTGCGTGTGCGCTGGGAACGCAGGGCTGATATCCACGTAGCCTTCCTCAACCTCGCCTGCTGCCTGATCACCCTGCGCCAGATCCGCTCACTGTGTTAGCGGATCCGGGTGAGAATTCGGCCGTTCGCCCGAAGCTGTCGTCCGCCGCGCTGCCAGAACGCCGATCCTCCCTGGTTTCGGGGTTCCATGGCCCGTATGACCAGGCTGAGCACCCTGGCGCAGCTGCGCCGAATCTCTCACCGCGGCGCACGTCACGGAAGCCAAAGGCGGGCACGTCCTCGCACGGGCGACCATACGGAGGGAAACCGCCTGCAGTGGGCGGCGCTGGCGGCGGCATCGCTACCGGGGATCGCAGCTCTTGCCGCCTTGCTGTTCACCTGGGTTTCGGTCGAGCAGTCCGGCGAACAGTTGCGGATCGCCGAGCGTGGGCAGGTCACCGGCCGGTTCAATGCAGCAATCGGCAACCTCTCCTCGCCGGCCGTGGACGTCCGCCTCGGCGGCATCTACGGCCTGGAGCGCCTCATGCGAGATTCGCCGCACGACCACCCCACCGTCGTCACCCTGCTGACGGCCTACGTCCGTGAGCACACTCACGGGCAGCCGGGCGGCTCAGCTGATGCCCGCCCCGCCGCGGACGTCCAGGCGGCCATGACGGTACTGGCCAACCGGGATCCCACGCGTGACGGTCGCGGCGACTTCAACCTGCGCAACGTCCGCCTCCGCAACCTGATCTACATGGGGATGTGGGACCGGGCCCGCCAACACGTGATCGGTATCAATTTCCCGGAGGCCGACTTCAGCGACGCTGACCTATTCAGCGCGGACTTGGAGCATGCCCATCTGGTCGGGGCGGTCATGGCGCGCACAATTCTGCAGGAAGCAACTCTGAACCAGGCTGAGTTGGCGGACGCCGACCTGACTGATGCCGACCTGAGTCGGTCGCACCTCGAGCACGCCACCTGAGGCGGATCCAGGCGGCGAGGGCGCACTTCGACGAGACGGACCTGACAAGAGCCGCATTGGAGGATGCCCGTCTGCAGCGGGCCAGTCTCGTCCGTGCCAGCCTGACCCAGGCCATCCTGCGCGGAGCGGACTTGAGACAGGTCGATCTCCGCGACGCGGACTTCACCGACGCGGACCTGACCGGCGCCGATTTCAGAGGCGCGAAGAACCTGTTGACCGCGGAGTTCAAAGGCACGGTCCGCAAGGGCACCCGAGGGTTGCCTCCGTGACAACAGCCGGACTTCCACCACCCCGACTCATTGTGTTAGCCGTTCTAAGGCAATATCGGTTGGTTGGGCTGGTGGGCTGGGTGGCAGGGTGTGGGGCATGACGCCCCGATATCAGGTTCGTGCCGACTATGATGCTCGCTCGATCGTGGTGTATCAGGCGTATGCGCCTGTGATTGCTGAGGGGGCGCTGCGGGCGGGTCGCTTTGTTGCGCCGTTCTCGTTTGACCGAATGACGTGGATCAAGCCGTCGTTGATGTGGCTGATGCACCGCCGTAACTGGGCCCGTAAGGCTGGTCAGGAACGTGTTCTTGCGGTGCGGATGACTCGGGAGGGCTGGGAGGAGGCTCTGTCCCGGGCCGTGCTGACGACCGCCGATCCGGCGGCGGTGGCGCGGGCTGCCGTGCATGTCCAGTGGGACCCGGAGCGCTCGCCGCGCGGAGCGGCTCTGAACCACTACAGCATCCAGGTCGGTATCGGCCGCCATCTGATCCGCACGTTCAGTGACGACTGGATCGTCAATCTCACCGATCTGACCCCCGGATCCGCAAGGCGTCGGCACTGATACAGACCGGGCACGCCGCCAGGGCGCGGCGGCTGTTTCCTGCGGAGCGCGCCTATCCGATGCCCCGGGCGCTGGAAGTCGTCGTTTCTCCGGGTAGTTGACGGCGCAGGGGTGGGGGTCCGCCCCAGGGCCACCGTGCTGCGGGCGCTTTCGGCACACGCTGATCTTCTGGGTCAGGAATTCTGTTCAGATGTGTGGGCCTGCGCGGGCTGGGGGGCCGGAGTCCGGGTTGAGGCTGTCGGATGAGGAGCGGGCTGCGCTGGAGGGGTGGGTGCGGTGTCGTTCGGCGCTGCGGGCGTGGGCCTTGTGGTGCCGGATCATCCTGGCCAGGGTGAAGGCCACCTAGTCTCGCCTCACTACTACTACCCGTCTGACGACGCCTGGCAGTTCGGCGGCCCTGTCGAGCAGTACATGTACTGCGTCGGTATGTTCAGGCGCTGAGGGCCTTCCTCCTCGACGCATTCACCGGCTCCGGAGGCCGGCTTCCTGCCCGGGGTACGGGAGCACATCCTGGACGGTACGGCCGTCATCGCCTGGCCGCACAGGATCGTTGGGCCGGAGTCGTACGACCTCGTTCTTCGGTTGCGCGAGCGCGGCATCTCGCAGGTTCTGCTTGCCGGCGTGGCAGCCGGTCTCTGTGTCGAGGGCCGCCTGGGCGAGCTCGTCGGGCAGGGCTTGGAAGTCGTGGTCGTCGGGGATGCCACGGCCGGCCCGCGGTTCGGGGAAGGTGATGGCTGTCTATTTCCGGCCTCGTCGGCTTCCGCTTCCCTGTGAGCGTCTCCTGGGCGGGGGCCGGGGCCGTCTCAGCGCTGCGGGGCCGCCGGTGACGTCTTGGACGATCGCGCAGGTTCTGCGGACGCCCGGTCATGGTTCATCCGGTCGGTGGGTCGTAGCGTCGCAGGCAGCCCCGCCGACGGCCCGCCGCGATGTCATCCATGGCCCCGAGCAGACTCCGGTGGATGGCACGGCAGGCGGTACGGGCAGGGGGGAACGTGAGTGGGGGAGCAGCTGCGCTTCGCTGTTCTGGGGCCGGTCCGTGCCTGGCGCGGGTCGGACGAGGTTGACCTCGGGCCTCCGAAGCAGCGTGCGGTTCTCGCCGTGCTTTTGCTCGGCGAGGGCGCGCAGGTTTCAGTTGAGGCGCTGGTGGACGCCGTCTGGGGCACCGGGTCGCCGGGTTCGGCGGTGAGTTCGCTGCGCACCTATGTGTATCGGCTGCGTCAGCTGCTCGGGCCGTCGGCGATTGTTTCCGTGGGGGGCGGCTATCAGATGTCCGTCTGTCCCGACTCGTGTGACCTGAGCGCTTTCCGTGATCTGGTTGCGCGGGCGGACCGGGCGCGGCGCGACGACGACGCCAGGGCCGCTGCCCGGTACCTGAAAGACGCCGTCGCTCGCTGGCAGGGGACAGCGCTGGCCGGTATCCGCGGGGAGTACGCCCAGGCGCAGCGCAACTGGCTTGCACGGCTGCGGCTTTCGGCCCTGGAAGCGGCTTTCGCGGTCCGGCTCGACCTGGGCGAGCACGCGGACATCGCACGGGAGCTGGCCGCTCTGGTGGCCGAGCATCCGCTGGATGAACGGTTCAGGGAGATGCTGATGCTCGCCCTGTACCGGTCAGGGCGGCAGGCCGAGGCACTGATGACCTTCAGCGAGGCCCGTTCGCTCCTCGCCGAGGAGATGGGGATCGATCCGGGACCTGAGCTGCGGAACATGTATGAGCGCATCCTGCGGGCGGACGTCGCGCTGACCACGCCGCGGGCAGCCGCACACCCGCACGCACTGCAGCCGGCGCCCCGCCGGCCGGCGCCCGCACAGCTTCCCGTCGATCTGCCGGCTTTTGTGGGGCGTGCGGAGCAGCTCGCCCAGGTCGATCTGATGCTCGACGGGGAGGACGGGTTACCCGCTCAGGTCGGGGTGGGCGTCATCACCGGCATGGCCGGAGTGGGCAAGAGCACGTTCGCGGTGCACTGGGCGCACCGCGTTGCCGCGTGCTTCCCTGACGGCCAGCTGTACATCAACCTCAGGGGTTTCGGCCCGGCTGGACTGCCCCTCTCCCCGGATCGGGCCCTGCGCACGGTTTTGGAGTCGTTGGGGTGCGATCCCATGGGCTTGCCGCAGGATGCCGACGCTCTCGCGGCCTGGTATCGCACGCGACTGGCAGGGCGGCAGGTGCTGCTCGTGCTCGACAACGCCCGCGACGCCCGGCAGGTGCGCCCGCTGCTTCCCGCGAGCCCCGGCTGCATGGTGATCGTCACCAGCAGGAACCGGCTGTCCGGCCTGATCGCCACCGACGGGGCCCGCCCGGTCCACCTCAACGCGCTCACCGTCGCGGAGGCGCGTGAATTCCTCGCACGCAGGCTGGGCGCCGGCCGGGTCGCCGCCGAGCCGGCAGCCGTCGATGAGATCATCGGACACTGCGCCGGCCTGCCGCTGGCCCTGTCCGTCGCGGCCGCGCGGGCGCTGGTCCGCTCGGCCTTCCCCCTGGCGGCTCTCGCCGGGGAACTGGGCGGCGGCCAGGGCCGCCTCGGCGCGCTGAGCGGCTGCGATGCGGCTGCCGACGTGCGCGCTGTCTTGTCCTGGTCGTATCACGCTCTCACTCC
>NZ_JBHTRZ010000020.1:1877-5193 GCF_042795335.1 Streptomyces sp. NPDC056479
GTGCCGGGCACGCTGTTGGGTGTCTGAGGGTACGGATTTGATCCCGACCTCAGTGCCGGCGCCGGTGAAGCATCACGAGTGTGGTGTGTGACGGTGTACTGGTCGTTGTTTGAGAACTGCACAGTGGACGCGAGCATCTGTGGCCAAGTTTTTAAGGGCGCACGGTGGATGCCTTGGCACCAGGAACCGATGAAGGACGTGGGAGGCCACGATAGGCCCCGGGGAGTCGTCAACCAGGCTTTGATCCGGGGGTGTCCGAATGGGGAAACCCGGCAGTCGTCATGGGCTGTCACCCTTGCCTGAACACATAGGGCAAGTGGAGGGAACGCGGGGAAGTGAAACATCTCAGTACCCGCAGGAAGAGAAAACAACCGTGATTCCGGGAGTAGTGGCGAGCGAAACTGGATGAGGCTAAACCGTATACGTGTGAGACCCGGCAGGGGTTGCGTATACGGGGTTGTGGGATCTCTCTTTCACGGTCTGCCGGCCGTGGGACGAGTCAGAAACCGTTGATGTAGGCGAAGGACATGCGAAAGGTCCGGCGTAGAGGGTAAGACCCCCGTAGTCGAAACGTCAGCGGCTCGTTTGAGAGACACCCAAGTAGCACGGGGCCCGAGAAATCCCGTGTGAATCTGGCGGGACCACCCGCTAAGCCTAAATATTCCCTGGTGACCGATAGCGGATAGTACCGTGAGGGAATGGTGAAAAGTACCCCGGGAGGGGAGTGAAATAGTACCTGAAACCGTGTGCCTACAAGCCGTGGGAGCGTCGGACATCAGCTTGCTGATGTCTCGTGACTGCGTGCCTTTTGAAGAATGAGCCTGCGAGTTTGCGGTGTGTTGCGAGGTTAACCCGTGTGGGGAAGCCGTAGCGAAAGCGAGTCCGAATAGGGCGATATAGTAGCGCGCTCAAGACCCGAAGCGGAGTGATCTAGCCATGGGCAGGTTGAAGCGGAGGTAAGACTTCGTGGAGGACCGAACCCACCAGGGTTGAAAACCTGGGGGATGACCTGTGGTTAGGGGTGAAAGGCCAATCAAACTCCGTGATAGCTGGTTCTCCCCGAAATGCATTTAGGTGCAGCGTCGTGTGTTTCTTGCCGGAGGTAGAGCACTGGATAGGCGATGGGCCCTACCGGGTTACTGACCTTAGCCAAACTCCGAATGCCGGTAAGTGAGAGCGCGGCAGTGAGACTGTGGGGGATAAGCTCCATGGTCGAGAGGGAAACAGCCCAGAGCATCGACTAAGGCCCCTAAGCGTACGCTAAGTGGGAAAGGATGTGGAGTCGCACAGACAACCAGGAGGTTGGCTTAGAAGCAGCCACCCTTGAAAGAGTGCGTAATAGCTCACTGGTCTAGTGATTCCGCGCCGACAATGTAGCGGGGCTCAAGCGTACCGCCGAAGTCGTGTCATTGCGATATATACCCCCAACGGGGATCGTGATGGGTAGGGGAGCGTCGTGTGCCGGGTGAAGCCGCGCCGGAAGGCAGTGGTGGACGGTTCACGAGTGAGAATGCAGGCATGAGTAGCGATTCACACGTGAGAAACGTGTGCGCCGATTGACTAAGGGTTCCTGGGTCAAGCTGATCTGCCCAGGGTAAGTCGGGACCTAAGGCGAGGCCGACAGGCGTAGTCGATGGATAACCGGTTGATATTCCGGTACCCGCTGTGAAGCGTCAAACATCGAACCAGGCGATGCTAAGTCCGTGAAGCCGCCCTGGAGCCTTCGGGCAAAGGGGAGTGGTGGAGCCGACGGACCAGACTTGTAGTAGGTGAGTGATGGGGTGACGCAGGAAGGTAGTCCATCCCGGGCGGTGGTTGTCCCGGGGTAAGGGTGTAGGCCGTGCGATAGGTAAATCCGTCGCACATGAGGCTGAGACCTGATGCCGAGCCGATTGTGGCGAAGTGGATGATCCTATGCTGTCGAGAAAAGCCTCTAGCGAGTTTCATGGCGGCCCGTACCCTAAACCGACTCAGGTGGTCAGGTAGAGAATACCGAGGCGTTCGGGTGAACTATGGTTAAGGAACTCGGCAAAATGCCCCCGTAACTTCGGGAGAAGGGGGGCCATCACCGGTGATTGGATTTTCTCCATGAGCTGGGGGTGGCCGCAGAGACCAGCGAGAAGCGACTGTTTACTAAAAACACAGGTCCGTGCGAAGCCGTAAGGCGATGTATACGGACTGACGCCTGCCCGGTGCTGGAACGTTAAGGGGACCGGTTAGTCACTCTTCGGGGTGGCGAAGCTGAGAACTTAAGCGCCAGTAAACGGCGGTGGTAACTATAACCATCCTAAGGTAGCGAAATTCCTTGTCGGGTAAGTTCCGACCTGCACGAATGGCGTAACGACTTCTCGACTGTCTCAACCATAGGCCCGGTGAAATTGCACTACGAGTAAAGATGCTCGTTTCGCGCAGCAGGACGGAAAGACCCCGGGACCTTTACTACAGTTTGATATTGGTGTTCGGTTCGGCTTGTGTAGGATAGCTGGGAGACTGTGAACTCTGGACGCCAGTTCAGGGGGAGTCGTCGTTGAAATACCAGTCTGGTCGTGCTGGATGTCTAACCTGGGTCCGTGATCCGGATCAGGGACAGTGTCTGATGGGTAGTTTAACTGGGGCGGTTGCCTCCTAAAGAGTAACGGAGGCGCCCAAAGGTTCCCTCAGCCTGGTTGGCAATCAGGTGTTGAGTGTAAGTGCACAAGGGAGCTTGACTGTGAGACCGACGGGTCGAGCAGGGACGAAAGTCGGGACTAGTGACCCGGCGGTGGCTTGTGGAAGCGCCGTCGCTCAACGGATAAAAGGTACCCCGGGGATAACAGGCTGATCTTCCCCAAGAGTCCATATCGACGGGATGGTTTGGCACCTCGATGTCGGCTCGTCGCATCCTGGGGCTGGAGTCGGTCCCAAGGGTTGGGCTGTTCGCCCATTAAAGCGGTACGCGAGCTGGGTTTAGAACGTCGTGAGACAGTTCGGTCCCTATCCGCTGCGCGCGCAGGAATATTGAGAAGGGCTGTCCCTAGTACGAGAGGACCGGGACGGACGAACCTCTGGTGTGCCAGTTGTTCTGCCAAGGGCATGGCTGGTTGGCTACGTTCGGGAGGGATAACCGCTGAAAGCATCTAAGCGGGAAGCCTGCTTCGAGATGAGTATTCCCACCCACTTGATGGGGTAAGGCTCCCAGTAGACGACTGGGTTGATAGGCCGGATCTGGAAGCACAGTAATGTGTGGAGGTGACCGGTACTAATAGGCCGAGGGCTTGTCCTCAGTTGCTCGCGTCCACTGTGTTGGTTCTGAAACCACGAACAGCCCCACACCCCC
>NZ_JBHTRZ010000021.1:0-2500 GCF_042795335.1 Streptomyces sp. NPDC056479
TCCCTGGAGTACGCCGCCCTCGGCCTCACCAACGACTACAAGCCGCAGGAGTGGACCCCGGTCGACTCGGTCGCCTGGCTCAGGACGAACGCTGGCGGCGTGCCTAATACATGCAAGTCGAGCGGACAGATGGGAGCTTGCTCCCTGATGTTAGCGGCGGACGGGTGAGTAACACGTGGGTAACCTGCCTGTAAGACTGGGATAACTCCGGGAAACCGGGGCTAATACCGGATGGTTGTTTGAACCGCATGGTTCAGACATAAAAGGTGGCTTCGGCTACCACTTACAGATGGACCCGCGGCGCATTAGCTAGTTGGTGAGGTAACGGCTCACCAAGGCAACGATGCGTAGCCGACCTGAGAGGGTGATCGGCCACACTGGGACTGAGACACGGCCCAGACTCCTACGGGAGGCAGCAGTAGGGAATCTTCCGCAATGGACGAAAGTCTGACGGAGCAACGCCGCGTGAGTGATGAAGGTTTTCGGATCGTAAAGCTCTGTTGTTAGGGAAGAACAAGTGCCGTTCAAATAGGGCGGCACCTTGACGGTACCTAACCAGAAAGCCACGGCTAACTACGTGCCAGCAGCCGCGGTAATACGTAGGTGGCAAGCGTTGTCCGGAATTATTGGGCGTAAAGGGCTCGCAGGTGGTTTCTTAAGTCTGATGTGAAAGCCCACGGCTCAACCGTGGAGGGTCATTGGAAACTGGGGAACTTGAGTGCAGAAGAGGAGAGTGGAATTCCACGTGTAGCGGTGAAATGCGTAGAGATGTGGAGGAACACCAGTGGCGAAGGCGACTCTCTGGTCTGTAACTGACGCTGAGGAGCGAAAGCGTGGGGAGCGAACAGGATTAGATACCCTGGTAGTCCACGCCGTAAACGATGAGTGCTAAGTGTTAGGGGGTTTCCGCCCCTTAGTGCTGCAGCTAACGCATTAAGCACTCCGCCTGGGGAGTACGGTCGCAAGACTGAAACTCAAAGGAATTGACGGGGGCCCGCACAAGCGGTGGAGCATGTGGTTTAATTCGAAGCAACGCGAAGAACCTTACCAGGTCTTGACATCCTCTGACAATCCTAGAGATAGGACGTCCCCTTCGGGGGCAGAGTGACAGGTGGTGCATGGTTGTCGTCAGCTCGTGTCGTGAGATGTTGGGTTAAGTCCCGCAACGAGCGCAACCCTTGATCTTAGTTGCCAGCATTCAGTTGGGCACTCTAAGGTGACTGCCGGTGACAAACCGGAGGAAGGTGGGGATGACGTCAAATCATCATGCCCCTTATGACCTGGGCTACACACGTGCTACAATGGATGGTACAAAGGGCTGCAAACCTGCGAAGGTAAGCGAATCCCATAAAGCCATTCTCAGTTCGGATTGTAGGCTGCAACTCGCCTACATGAAGCCGGAATCGCTAGTAATCGCGGATCAGCATGCCGCGGTGAATACGTTCCCGGGCCTTGTACACACCGCCCGTCACACCACGAGAGTTTGTAACACCCGAAGTCGGTGAGGTAACCTTTTAGGAGCCAGCCGCCGAAGGTGGGACAGATGATTGGGGTGAAGTCGTAACAAGGTAGCCGTATCGGAAGGTGCGGCTGGATCACCTCCTTTCTAAGGATTTTAACGGAATATAAGACCTTGGGTCTTATAAACAGAACGTTCCCTGTCTTGTTTAGTTTTGAAGGATCATTTGATTCTTCGAGATGTTGTTCTTTGAAAACTAGATAACAGAAGTAATTCACATTCAATTAGTAATGCAAGATATCACGTAGTGATTCTTTTTAACGGTTAAGTTAGAAAGGGCGCACGGTGGATGCCTTGGCACTAGGAGCCGATGAAGGACGGGACGAACACCGATATGCTTCGGGGAGCTGTAAGCAAGCTTTGATCCGGAGATTTCCGAATGGGGAAACCCACCACTCGTAATGGAGTGGTATCCATATCTGAATACATAGGATATGAGAAGGCAGACCCGGGGAACTGAAACATCTAAGTACCCGGAGGAAGAGAAAGCAAATGCGATTCCCTGAGTAGCGGCGAGCGAAACGGGACCAGCCCAAACCAAGAGGCTTGCCTCTTGGGGTTGTAGGACACTCTGTACGGAGTTACAAAGGAACGAGGTAGATGAAGAGGTCTGGAAAGGCCCGCCATAGGAGGTAACAGCCCTGTAGTCAAAACTTCGTTCTCTCCTGAGTGGATCCTGAGTACGGCGGAACACGTGAAATTCCGTCGGAATCCGGGAGGACCATCTCCCAAGGCTAAATACTCCCTAGTGACCGATAGTGAACCAGTACCGTGAGGGAAAGGTGAAAAGCACCCCGGAAGGGGAGTGAAAGAGATCCTGAAACCGTGTGCCTACAAGTAGTCAGAGCCCGTTAACGGGTGATGGCGTGCCTTTTGTAGAATGAACCGGCGAGTTACGATCCCGTGCAAGGTTAAGCAGAAGATGCGGAGCCGCAGCGAAAGCGAGTCTGAATAGGGCGAATGAGTACGTGGTCGTAGACC
>NZ_JBHTRZ010000022.1:0-4496 GCF_042795335.1 Streptomyces sp. NPDC056479
AGAGGCTGACCCGACGTGCACGACGACCTCATCGCCCGGGCCCAGACATGGCTCGCCGAGGACCCCGACCCGGAGACCCGTGACGAGCTCGCCAAGCTCATCGAATCCGGCGACCTCGACGAGCTCGCGGACCGCTTCAGCGGCACCCTCCAGTTCGGCACCGCGGGCCTGCGAGGCGAAATCGGCGCCGGCCCGATGCGCATGAACCGCACGGTCGTCATCCGCGCCGCCGCCGGTCTCGCCGCGTACCTCAAGAAGCAGGGCCAGGACGGCGGCCTCGTCGTCATCGGCTACGACGCCCGCCACAAGTCGGAGGACTTCGCCCGCGACACGGCCGCCGTCATGACCGGCGCGGGCCTGCGCGCCGCCGTACTCCCCCGCCCGCTCCCCACCCCGGTCCTCGCGTACGCGATAAGGCACCTCGGCGCCGCAGCCGGCGTAGAGGTCACCGCCAGCCACAACCCGCCCCGCGACAACGGCTACAAGGTCTACCTCGGCGACGGCTCCCAGATCGTCCCGCCCGCGGACATCGACATCGCGCAGGAGATCGCCGCGGTCCCGTCCCTCATCGCCGTCCCCCGCCCGGCCGAAGGCTGGGAGACCCTCGACGACAGCGTCCTCGACGCCTACCTCGCCCGCACGGACGCGGTCCTCGCCCCCGACTCCCCGCGCACCGCCCGCACGGTGTACACAGCGTTGCACGGCGTCGGCAAGGACGTCCTCCTCGCCGCCTTCGATCGCGCCGGCTTCCCCGCCCCCGCCCTGGTCACCGAGCAGGCCGACCCCGACCCGGACTTCCCCACGGTCGCCTTCCCCAACCCGGAAGAGCCCGGCGCGATGGACCTGGCCTTCGCCAAGGCCCGCGAGACGGACCCCGACCTGGTCATCGCCAACGACCCCGACGCCGACCGCTGCGCCGTGGCCGTCAAGGACGGCGAGGACACAGGGGACTGGCGGATGCTCCGCGGCGACGAGGTGGGCTCCCTCCTCGCCGCCCACCTGGTGAACCGCGGAGCACAGGGCACCTTCGCCGAGTCGATCGTCTCCTCCTCGCTCCTCGGCCGTATCGCGGAGAAGGCGAACCTCCCCTACGAGGAGACCCTCACCGGCTTCAAGTGGATCGCCCGCGTCGACGGCCTGCGCTACGGCTACGAGGAGGCCCTCGGCTACTGCGTCGACCCCGACGGCGTACGCGACAAGGACGGCATCACGGCCGCCCTGCTGATCACCGAGCTGGCCTCCGTCCTCAAGGCCGAGGGGCGCACGCTACTCGACCTCCTGGACGACCTCGCCGTGGAGCACGGCCTGCACGCCACGGACCAGCTCTCGGTCCGCGTCCAGGACCTGTCGGTCATCGCGAACGCCATGAGCCGGCTGCGCGAGCAGCCGCCCACCGAGCTCGCCGGCCTCGCCATCACCCGCGCCGAGGACCTCACGAAGGGCACCGACACCCTCCCGCCCACCGACGGGCTGCGCTACACGCTCGAGGGCGCCCGTGTCATCGTCCGCCCCAGCGGCACGGAGCCCAAGCTGAAGTGCTACCTGGAGGTCGTCGTCCCGGTCGCGACGCACGCCGGCCTCCCGGCCGCCCGTGCCAAGGCGGCGGACCTGCTGGCGACGATCAAGCGGGACCTCTCGGCGGCGGCGGGCATCTGAGCGGTACGACGACTTCCTGATCGACAGGGTGCCCTGGGACCCGGACGCGGAGCGGTTCACGGGGTGTTGGGTTGCCGCATGCTCCCCGGCTGCCCACTCCCGTCCCGCCCGCCGCATGCTGGAACAGCAGTACGGATGCGCTCCTTGTCCCCCCTCGGAGGCATCCGCCCCCAGGTGTCCCGCGCCCCCTTCACATCTGAAGCGGGATGCCGCGCCCGGGCCGGGCGCGGGGTTCAGACCCGCGTGAGATAGCTGAACCCCGTGTCCGGTCCCACGCACGACTGAAGGGTGAGGTCGCCCCAGTAGAGCCCGGCGGCCGGGGCGCCACGGCCCGGGGTGACGTAGTTGGCGTACACCTCGTAGCGCCAGTTGCCGCGCGGGCCGCTGACCGTGACGGTGCTGCCGACCGGCAGGGTCGCGAAGCGGTCGAACCCGCAGTGGTCGTGGCCGACGATCACGACCGTACGCATCTCGTACCCATCCTCGGTCCCGATCTCGGGCCCGGCCCACTGCACGGCGTCCCGGCAGGCGTCGACCTCGTCCTGTCCGCCGCGCACGACGGGGGCGGACCAGGTGCCGATGCGGATCGTGGTGCGGGCGGGGTGCTCGCTCTGGTCCGGCGCCGACTTCATGCCGGGGGCCGGGCTCGTGGGGCGGGCGGCGGGGGACGAAGAACCGCGGGAGAGGTCGGGTCCGCGTACGCGGTCGTCGGAGGGCCGGGGCGAGGAGGGGCGGGCCGGGGTGCCGGGCGACGTGGAGGTCGGAGCGGGCGGGACGGACGTACGCGGCACGGTGGGGGACGGGGCCTTGGAGGCGGGCGTGGGGGGAGCCGGTGCGGTCGGGGTGGGCACCTTGGCCGGGGAGGGGGTCGCGACCGCCGCCATCGGCCCGGTCGCACCGCCGGGGTACGCACCGCACCCGGTGAGCAGGGCCAGCGCGATCGGTACGACGGCCAGGGCGCCCCGTGGGCCCGCGCCTCCCCCGCTCACCCGAACCGTCCGTTCACATAGTCCGAGGTCCGCTCGTCCTGCGGCGAGTTGAACATCGCCTCGGTGTCGCCGTGTTCGACGATGACGCCGGGCGTGCCGTGCGAGGCGAGGAAGAAGGCGCAGGTGTCGGAGACGCGGGCCGCCTGTTGCATGTTGTGGGTGACGATGACGATGGTGACCTCGGACTTCAGCTCGGCGATGGTCTCCTCGATGCGCCGGGTCGAGGTCGGGTCGAGTGCCGAGCACGGCTCGTCCATGAGCAGCACCCGGGGTCGTACCGCCAACGACCGGGCGATGCACAGGCGTTGCTGCTGGCCGCCGGAGAGCGCGCCGCCGGGCTGGCGGAGGCGGTCCTTGGCCTCGTTCCACAGGCCGGCCTTGGTGAGGCACTCCTCGACCAGGTCGTCCCTGCCGTCGCGGGTGGCCTTGATGGCGTTGAGCTTCAGGCCCGCGACGACGTTGTCGTAGATCGACATGGCGGGGAACGGGTTGGGCTTCTGGAAGACCATGCCGATCTGGCGGCGGGCGTGGGTGATGCGCCGGCCCCGGTCGTAGATGTCCTCGTCGTCGAGCATGACTCGGCCGGAGAGGGAGGCGGAGGCGATCAGTTCGTGCATCCGGTTGAGGATGCGCAGGAAGGTCGACTTGCCGCAGCCGGAGGGTCCGATGAGGGCGGTGACCTGGTGGGCGGGCATGGTGAGCGAGACGCGGTCGAGGACCTTGTGGTCGGCGAACCAGGCGGAGACGGAGTCGGCTCGGAGGGTTGCCGCGGTGGCCCGGCCGGGGGGTCGGTCGGTGGTCTTGCGGTCGGTGGCGGTTCGGGGCTGGGGCAGCGTGTCGGTGAGGTCGGGGCTGGACATTGCCTGAGGTCAACTCCCTTTGGTTGTGGGGGGGGGCGGTTCGGGATCAGAGCAGGTTCGGCAGCAGTGCGGTGATGGCCTGGGCGTCCGCGAGGCCGAGGGCGGCGAGGAGGGGGCCCGCGCAGATCCAGGTCTGCCAGCGGCCCCAGACGCGGTACGCGACCACGGTGAGCAGGGCGGCGAGCAGCAGGCCCTGTGTCCACAGGAAGACCGCCAGCCAGGCGCCGTCGTCGGTGCCGAGTGCCTCCTCGGCCGGCGTGATCCAGCCGGCGCGCAGCTCGCGCGGTGGGTTGGGCTGGACCGGGGTGATCAGCTTGGCGTCGACGCGGAGCACGCCGTTCGGGGTGTACGGCGCTCCGGTGGCGGTGATGAGGGTGAGCCGGCCCTGGCCGTCGGTGATCGGGGCGGGCAGTTCGTCGCCGGCCCGGCGCAGGCCTGTGACCTCGTAGACGGACTTGCCCTGGCCGGTGGTCAGTTCGATGCGGGTGCCGGTGGGGAGGTTGTGCAGGTCGTTGAAGGGGCTGCCGTAGGCCCACTGGCGGCCCATGATGACCGCGGTGCCGGCCTGGCCGGGGAGTGGGGTGTCGCGGCGGTGGCCCGGGCCCGACATCAGCACCTCGGACGTGGTCCCTTCGGCGACGACCTCCTTGACGTCGAGCGCCCTGATCCGCAGGAGTGCCAGGGGTGCGCCGGCCTGGACCGGCTTGCCCTCGTAGTCGCGCTGGCCGACGGGTGCGATGCCCAGGGCGAGTTGGCGGCGCAGCTCGTCGTACGCGGTCTGCTGGTCGCGGACGTGCTGGAGGTGGCCTACGACGGTGAGGTTGGCGGCGAAGCCGAGCAGTACGGCGGCCAGCACGCACAACGCCGCCCCGGCGAGGGCTAGCCCGGGGCGGGTGGAGGGATGGGGGGACTCTTCTCGCGGTGGGTCGGCCGTGGGTGGGGCGAGCGTGGTCACGGGCGATCTCCTCCGGGGGCTGGTTGTTTCGTACAG